>CAVURC010000015.1:0-253763 GCA_963743825.1 Ilumatobacteraceae bacterium
GGTCATCGCCATCTCCAGCGCCCGCTTGCGGCCGACGTTGCGGGCAACCGCGACGAGCGGCGTGTGGCAGAACAGCCCGCCCTTGCCGCCGGGGATGGCGAACGCCGCCGTCTCGGCGGCGATCGCCAGGTCGCACGATGCGACCAGCTGGCAACCGGCCGCGGTGGCGAGCGCGTGCACCCGGGCGACCACCGGCTGCGGGATCGCCTGGATGGTGTCCATCATCTCGGTGCACACGTCGAACAGCCGCTGGGCGATCGCTCGAGGTCGGCGTCGGCCATGTCGCCGAAGTTGTGGCCGGCCGAGAACACCGGGCCGTTGGCGGCCAGGATCACGCCGAGCGTGTCGCTGACCCGACCTCGCGGAACGCCTCGGTGAGCTCGACCATCACGTCGAACGCCAAGGCGTTGCGCTTCTCGGGACGGTTCAACGTGATCGTCGTGATGATCGCTCGCGGTCGACCAGCAGGTGCTACTTCGTCATGGCGGTACGGTACGCCAATGGCAATCAACCCCGCCCAAACCGAGCGGGCCGCGCTCTGTGAACTCTTCGCCGAGGTCGGCCCCGATGCACACACGCTCTGCGGCGACTGGACCACCCGTGACCTGGCGGCGCACCTCGTGGTGCCGGCGCCGTCCCCGACGCGGCGATCGGCATCATCGTGTCGAAGGCGGCCGGGTACACCGCCAAGGTGCAGGCAGGGGTGGCCGCCTCCGAGTGGGACGACCTGATCGACACGGTGCGCTCCGGCCCGCCGATGTGGTCGCCGACGAAGATCGCAGCGATCGACAAGCTGGCCGACACGGTGGCGTTCTTCGTGCACCACGAAGACGTCCGTCGGCTCATCGACGCCTGGGAGCCCCGCGACCTCGACGTCGCGCTCGCCGACACGCTGCACTCGATGCTGTCGAAGATGGCCAAGCGGCTCGTGAAGTCGTCACCGGTCGGCATCGTGCTCGCTCCCGATGACGGGCGCCCGACGATCGTTGCCAAGCAGGCCGAACCGTCGGTCACCGTGAGCGGACCGGTCGGCGAACTGGTCATGTTCGTGTACGGACGCCAGGCCCACAGCCGAGTCGAAATCACCGGCGACGATGCTTCGATCACAGCAGTGCAGAGCGCTTCGTTCGGGATCTAGCGTCGGCCGATGGCCGATCGTCAACTCGCAGGAAGCATCATCGCCGTGGTCGGCGCAACCGGCGGGCTCGGCCGCGAGATCGTCGCAGCGCTCGAGACGCGAGGCACCACGGTCGTGCGCGCCGGTCGGAGTGGCGGAATCGACGTGGAGGTCGACCTGCGCGACAGCACTGCCGGCGAGGCGCTGGCCGAGTACTGCCTGAGTGCCCACGGCCGCCTCGACGGCGTGATCGTGGCGGCCGGGATCGTCGCGTTCGGCGACCTCGTCGACACCGACGACGTGGTGATGGAGGAACTGTTCCTCACCAATGCGCTCGGCCCGATGTGGTTGGCGAAGCGGGTGGCCCCTGCGCTTCGTGAGTCGCAGGGCTTCTTCGTCAACATCTCGGGCGTCGTCGCCGAGTCGCCGATGCCCGGCATGGCCGCCTACTCGGCGTCGAAGGCCGCAGCGGCAGCAGCGATGGATGCGGTGCGACGCGAGTTCCGCCGCGTCAAGGTGCAGGTGATCGACGTCCGACCGCCGCACACCGAGACCGGCCTGGCCACCCGTCCACTCGCCGGTACCGCTCCGAAGATGGCCGACGGGCTCGCGCCGAGCGTGGTCGCTGAACGAATCGTCGTGGCGGTCGAACGTGGCGAGGCCGTCGTGGGTCCAGGCGAGTTCACCTCCCACTGAGACCCCGGCGGGAGCAGTTCGACCCAGCGCTGACCGGTGCTACGGTCGCATGCTGTCGTTGTCGTGACGGGGGTGTGATGGTCGAGGATCTCGGCGAGCTGGGTCGACTGGCCGATGCCAACCTGGCACGGACCTGGGTGACGATGGGACGCGCTGCGGGGGGCGCCGTCGGAGGGCCCAGCGACTGCCCGTTCGTCGCCTCCGGCATCGAGGAAGCGCTCTTCAACGGGGTCTATGCGACCGGCCCGGTCGCCGACCCGGACGTGGTCATCCTCGACGCGATCGCATTCATGAGCGAGCAGCAGGTGCCGTGGCTGTTGTGGGTTCGAGAAGGCGTCGACGACATGCTCGTGGACTCGGGTCGGCGTGCGGCCTGCGCGATGCCGGCGGCCCACCCTGCATGGGATTGACGGCGATCCCTTCCGAACCGGTCCGACTCGGCGGGTTCGACAGTGAGCTGGTGACCGGTCAGGACCGGCTCGACGTGTGTCTCGACGTCATGGCACGCGGCTACGAGGTACCCAACGAGCTGGCGCACCGACTCGTGACCATGCAGACGATCGCCGAACCCGACATCGGCATCGTGATGGGTTCGGTCGACGGCGAGCCGGTTTCCGTCGCGCTCGTGAGTGCGACCGGAACAACGGCCGGGATCTACAACGTGGCAACTCCCCCGGAGCACCGGCGCCGCGGATTCGGCGCCGCCGCGACCTGGGCTGCCATCGAGGAGGGCCGCAGACGAGGATGCGATCACGCGGTGTTGCAGGCGTCCGAGCCTCGGCGCGCCGGTGTACCGGGACATGGGCTTCGTCGAACTCGGCCACTACGTCCAGCTCGAAGGCCCGCCCTCAGTTGGGGTCCGGTGAGTGCCTCCCCAGGGGCTCGAACCCTGAACCAATGGATTAAAAGTCCACTGCTCTACCATTGAGCTAGAGAGGCGGGACCGGCGCGATTCGCGGGAGAAAACCCCGTTGAACCGTCTGCGCCGGATTGCGGTTGGCCATCGTAGGGCCCGCAGGCGGGTGCGCCGACCTCGAATCGCTTGGCGCTCCGTCGGAATCGGGTCGGTGGGCACCTGGATGTCGAGTGCGTCGCCGACCTCGAACGACGATCTGCAAATCACCCACCTCCGCACATCGTCGAAATCACGACGCTCGCCGGCGACCTGACGAAGATCGAGGTCGACCGCCCGGGCGCGAGTCGAATGAGCGCAGCCGCACCGTCGACATCGCAACCCAGCAATCATCATGCATCCCGATATGCATTGCACGTCGCTATGCTTACGTCGTGCCGCAGCTGGTGACCCGCATCGACGACGAGACGGCGGCAGCCATCGACGCGCTCGTCGACGATGGCGAGTTCGCGTCGCGCTCCGACGTGGTGCGCGCCGGCATTCTCCGACTCGTCGACGAGCGACGACGAGAGGCAATCGGTGACGAGATCATCGCGGGCTACGAGCGGGTTCCCGAAACCCCCGAGGAACTCGCCAGCGCCGAGGCGAACGCCCGAGCGATGATCGCCGACGAGCCGTGGTGAACCCGCGTCAGGGCGACATCTGGTGGGCGGAAGCCGAGGACAAGCGTCGGCCGGTGCTGATCGTCAGTCGCGACGCCGCTGCCGTACACCTCAACCGGGTGATCGTCGCACCGGTGACCCGGACGATTCGATCCATCCCCACCGAGATAGCCCTCGGCACCGACGAGGGTCTCGATGTCGAGTGCGCCGCATCGTTCGACAACCTCGGCCCGCAGCCCGTGGCGATGCTCACGCGGCGCATCGGACGTCTCGACGATGCGCGCAGCCGGATCTGCACCGCCCTCGCCGCACTCGCCGACTGCTGAACACTCCTGCCCCACGACATCCGGTCAGACTGTGGCGATGCCGGGATTCCACATCCGCACCCTCACCGAGGACGACGACCTCGACGCGTTCGGCCAGATCGTGCTCGACAGCTACCTGGCGTTGCCCGACATGCCGCGCGAGCCCGATTACGAGGCGGAACTCGTCGACGTGGCGGCACGGGTCCGCGATGGTGTCGTGCTCGGGGCGTTCAGCGGCCAGACGCCGGCGGGGTGCGTCACCTTCGTCGCCGACGCGTCGAGCCCGCACGCCGAAGGGCTGCTGCCCGGCGAGAGCAGCTTCCGGATGCTCGCCGTCGACACCGCGGCACAGGGGCGAGGCATCGGTCAGGCGCTCACCCGCCACTGCCTCGACGACGCCACCCGGATCGGGAGCTCAGCGGTGTTCATCTACACCGGGACCTGGATGCACGCGGCGCATCGCCTGTACCGCCGGCTCGGCTTCGAATTCGTCCCCGACCGTGACTGGGTCCTCGACCCGACGATCCACCTGCTCGGCATGCACCGGTCGCTCTGAGACGAGCACAGATCCGTTCCCTCGAGGGGGATCAGGCGATCAGATCGAGCACCAGTCGGAGGCCGGCCTCGATCTGATCGAGCGTGTCGTGATCGAGCACTCCGACGCGCTCGCCGAGTTGCCGCTTGTCGAGGGTGACGATCTGGGAGACGTTGACGACCGAGTCCTTCGGCAACCCTGATCGACTCGCCGGCACGGCGACGTTGCCCGGCGCAGCGACGAGATCGAGGTTGCTACTGATCGCCACTGCGACAACGGTGCCGATCCGGCTGAGGTTGAACGAGTCCGCCGACACCACGACGACTGGGCGACGTTTGCCGGGCCCCGATCCGGTGGGTGCGGCAAGCTCGGCCCACCAGACCTCGCCGCGCGCGATCACCAGTCCTCGTCGATGGCGAGGGCCTGGAGTGCGGCGAGGCCGGTGTCGAGCTCGGACGGCCCGTCGACGTACACGCCGTCGAGCCGCTCGGTGACGCGGCTGGACTCGTCGTCGTCGATCAGCCGCGTCAGGGCCTGGGCGTACAGCTCCGAGCGCGAAATCCGCCGCCGCCGGGCGAGCCGGTCGGCGGCCTCGAAGATGGGGTCGGGAATCGACACGGCGGTCTTCACGCTCGTGAAGTATAACCGGGTCATACCCGACGACCTGTCAGGTCCTTGGCGACGCCTCGGGCCAGGAGCCGGATCAGCCAGTCCTCGATTGACATGCCGGCACAGCGAGCCGCAGCGCGGAGGTCATCCAGTACTTCCGGAGGCATGTGGATCTGGATGGAGACGAAACCTTCGGGGATTGCTTCCATGATGCGTCCTTTCGACAACGCTCATGGGGGAGCCGGTCCCGTTCACCATAGAGATGCGATGTCACAGAGTTGCGGGCGACCGACGATCGTGGCGGCCGACCCAGCGACTCAGCCACCCCAGCGGCGGGCGATGATTCGGTCGCGCTCGTCCTCGTTGTCGATCCGTTCGGTGCTCACGGGAGTGCGCCACCAGAACCGACGCTCGTCGCCTTTGGTCTCGTAGACGGGGTGGTCGCTGGGCTCGATGCTGATGCGGCAGATGTCCTTGCCGTCGATGGTGAAGAACTCCCAGTCGACGAGCGACTCCGCTGACTTGCCGAGGCGGTCGAGGAGGTTCTTGAGGTGTTGGCCCCACAGGTCGTGGTCGCCTCGTTCACCTCGCTTGGAGAACGTGGCGTAGTCGTCTTCGAGGCGACCTCACGCGCAGCGGCTGCTACGTTGCCGAGGTGTCCGACGGCGCGGTGACCGGGTTCCACCACCTCGCGCTCACCGTCCGCGATTTCGACGCGAGCACCTCGTGGTACGAGCGGTTGTTCGACCTCGATCCGGTCATCGACGAGCCCGGGGATGAGCGCCGGGCGAGGGTGTACCGCTTGCGGGGCACCACACAGATGCTCGGCCTGGTCGAGCACCGCAGCAACGACGGAGCGGGGTTCCGACCCGATCGGACCGGGCTCGACCACGCAGCGTTCTCGGTGCCGACTCGGGCCGACGTCGATGCCTGGGCGCAGCGGCTGGACGTCGTCGGCATCGAACACTCGGGCCGCATCGACATCCCGATCGGTGCGATCCTGAACTTCTCCGACCCCGACGGCATCGCGCTGTCGATCTTCTACGAGGGGGACTGAGGGATCCGTGCAACCCGAGGGTGACACGGGGTTGCGCAGCACGCCCCGTTGATGCGAGACGCCCCGTTGCCGCAATGCTACGAACGTGGCATGCTTGTGGCATGGCTCGGGCACGGATCAGCACCACGGTCGACAAGGACCTCCTGGACACCGCTCGACGCGCTCGGGCCACGGCCAACGACGCAGAACTCATCGACGAGGCGTTGGCGACACTGCTCGCACGCGACCGCGCCGCCGAGATCGACGCCGCCTACACGGCCGCGTACGCCGAGCATCCACTCGACGAGCCGGACGAGTGGGGCGATCTGGCGTCGTTCCGCGACGCCGCCGGCCGATGACCGATCTGCCTCGTCGCGGTGAACTCTGGTGGTGCGAGCCACCCGAGATCGGTCGCCGACCGGTCGTGGTGCTGTCGCGTGATGCCGCCATCCCGAGGCTGCGCCGGGTGCTCGTCGCGCCGTGCACGACCACCATCCGCGGGCTGGCGAGCGAGGTGGTGCTCGAGCCCGGCGACGACCCCGTGCCACGCGAGACCGCGGTCAACCTCGACTCGATCGAATCGGTCTCGGTCGGCCTGCTCGTCGAACGGCTCGGTCGCCTCAGCGACTCCCGGATGCGGGAGGTCTGCGCCGCTCTGGCGGTCGCAACGGACTGCCGGTGACCCACGCGCTCCGACTTGCCGGTGTCCGGACAGCAATGTCCGGCGCGTGCCGGGGTGACACACTGCCGCGTCGGGAACGACTCGACAACGGTCGAGACGACCGTCGTGCGCCGCCCGCGAGGTTCGTCGGGTGGCGAGGAGGAAGAAGCGTCGCATGCGCGCATGGCAGTTCACGAACACCCACGAGCCGCTGGTGCTCGCCGACGTTCCCGTGCCGGTCGCCGGGCCGGGGCAGGTCGTGCTCGACGTGGTGTCGGCCGGGCTCTGCCATTCCGACGTCGGGGTGCTCGAGGACGAGGGGTGGCTGCCGTTCCTGCCCCGAAGGCCCGTCACGATGGGTCACGAGGTCGCCGGGGTCGTCGTCGAGGTGGGAGAGGGCGTCACCGATTGGTCGGTCGGGGCTCGCGTCGGGGTGTGCCCGACGACCAAGGTGGGTGCGCCCGGCTATGGCTACGACGGCGGATTCGCCGACAAGATCCTGGTCGACCAGATCACGCTCGTGGCGATACCCGACAACGTGCCATTCGCTCTCGGGGCCGCCGGCACCGACGCAGGAATGACCTCACACCACGCGGTCATGGCCAAGGGCCGCGTGGTGGCAGGAACGAGGCTCGGGATCATCGGGCTCGGCGGTCTCGGACAGATCGGTGCGCGTGTCGGCGTGCTGGCCGGCGCGGAGGTCTACGCGGCCGAGCTCAACGAAGAGGTGTGGGATCTCGCCGACGAACTCGGCCTCACCGGCATCGCCCGATCGATCCGCGACTTCGCTGACAAGCAGCTCGACGTGATCATCGACTTCGCCGGATTCGGCACCACCACCGCCGAGGCCATCGAGACGGTGCGCTTCGGAGGCCGCGTGGTGCAGGTCGGCATGGGCAAGCTCGAGGCGACGATCTCGACGAGGGACCTCATCATGAAAGAGTGCGAGCTCGTCGGTTCCAGGGGTGGGACCAGCGATGACGTCGCCGGCGTGTACGAGCTCTTCGCCAGCGGACAGCTGGCGCCGCGCTACACCGAGATCGCCTTCGACGACATCCCCGACGGCCTGGATCGCCTCGCCCGCGGCCTGGTGAAGGGCCGGCTCGTCGCACGCATCAACGACGCCCGCTGACGACACCGCTGACGAACGTCGGTCGGCGCACGAGGTCTGATGATCGTCTCGGGCCGCGCTCGTGGTGGACGGTCGAGGCGATGGGAGCCGTCAGGTTCGTGGCGGGACGGGGATGCGCATCAGGTCCTCGGCGAGCACGACGTCGCCGTCGAACTCGCTGCGGGCCTCGTCGGCGAAGACCTGCTCGTCGGCGTAACGCCGCGAGAAGTGGGTCAACACCAGTCGTCGCACGCCGGCTTCGCGTGCGAGTCGACCGGCCTGCCGCGCCGTGAGATGCCCGTACTCCTCGGCCATGTCGGCGTCGACGTCGAGGAAGGTCGACTCGCACACCAGCAGGTCGGCGCCGTCGGCGAGCTGCAGTGCACCGGGGCACCACCGGGTGTCCATCACGAACGCGAACACCTGCCCCCGGCGATGCTCGCTCACCTCCTCCAGGTTCACCGTCCGGCCGTCGTGTTCGATCGAACCGTGCTCCTGGAGCCGGCCGATCGACGGGCCCCGAATGCCCAGCGAATCGAGCCGGTCGACGATCATGTGACGCCGGTCCGGCTCCTCCACCCGGTAGCCGACGGCGTCCACCCGGTGCGACAGTTCCACGGCGCGGATCGTCACGAGATCGTCCTGGTGGATCACTCCCGGAGCCGTCACCGGGCAGCCGTCGACCGGCACGTGTTCCTGGCCGGCGGTGGCGAAACGGAGGCGCTCGAAGTGCGACTGTCCGCTGGCGGGGTAGTGCACAGGGACTGGCAGGCTGCCGGCGTCGAGCGACAGTCGCATGATCATGCCGGGCAGGCCGAGGCAGTGGTCACCGTGGAAGTGCGTGATGCAGATCCGGTCCACCGAGGCCGCCGACACCCCGGCCAGGGTGAACTGCCGTTGCGTACCCTCACCGGGATCGAACAGGATCGCCTCACCGTCCCAGCGCAACAGATAGCCGTTGTGGTTTCGATGCCGGGTGGGCGCCTGGCTCGCCGTGCCCAGCACCACGAGTTCACGCACCGACATCACTCCCGATGGTAGGTCGTCCGAGGCCGCGAGTGGCCGTGCGTCGCACGATCAGAGCGGAATCCGTCCCGGCATCCGGGACCGATCGCGCACTGATCGTCACTCGTCAGTAGCGCAGCGTCGCTGCAGCGGTACCGCCGCCAGGGATGTCGCTCGCCGCAACGACGAAGGCCAGGCCTCCGTGCCGTAACACCTCGATCGCCGCCACATCGGCGAGATCATGGTCGCCGGGTGCCCGGGTCTCGCGCTCCTCGAGCAGATGATGCCCAGAGCGGTAACGGCCCCAGTACTCGCGGTCGGCGGGGACGAAGATCGATGCGACCTGGCCGGCGGCAGCGGCGATCACGGCCTGTTCGACGGTGCGAACCGTCGCGGCAGCGCCGCCCAGGAACGACTCACGTGCGGCCCGCTCCGTTTCCGCGGCCGACGGCGGGACGAATGGCCGTGCCCGATCGGCGAGTTCCGCGGCTCGAAGTTGGTCGGGGTTCCCGGCGACGTGATCGTCGAGCACGTGCGCACAGCGCGTGAGTTTGCGATAGACGCCCACGATGTCATCGACGCCAGCGAGGACGAGCGGACGTGTCGAGCCGGAACGGTGGTCGGCGACCGCATGGTCGACCATGTGCAGGTAGCGATCGAGGTCGACATCTCGGGCGTCGCTGGTGCTGCCCTGGCCGTGAAGCGTGGCGGAGACCTGGCCACGCCCGACCCGAGCAGAGGAATGGCTCCGGACCTGGGGCTCGCGGTCGTCCCAGCGCAGCGCCTCCGGCATGCTCGTCGGCATCCCGGGGATCTCGACCTCGACGGCCCTCGATCCGGTCACGTCCACGAACCGCACGCTGTGCCGACTGATCGCGAGGACGTCGAACTCGACACGCCGGGCCAGAGCGGCCACCAGCGGCTTGAGGTGGAAGCGATCGCTGACGACCGCGAGTTCTCCGGTCGGCTCCGACAGCCGGATCGCCGTCGTGCCCTCGGGACCCGCGAGCACCGCGAGGCCGACTGATCTGTGTGCCCAGAAGTCCCGGTCGTCGACCAGACGGGCGGCAGTAGCGATGCGTTCGCCCGCGTCGACCTCGCCTGCCGCATTCGCGACGAGCCGGCGGTAGAGCACCGGGTCCTGCGTGACCTCCTTGCCGGCACGGTGGGTCGGCAGGTAGATCGACACGAAGTCGGACGAGCTGGACGTGGCGGACCATTTCGCGAGGTCGTCGTCGTTGAGATCGACCTCGTCGATCACGCGAAGTTGTGTGTCGATTCCGTTCATGACTCAACGGTCGCGCCGTGTTGCCGCCGCCGGAAGGGCCGAAAGGTCCCGTGTTCGCCGGCCGACCTCGAATCGGGGTGTCCGTTCACTCGGCGTCTCCATAGGCCGTGATGCGCAGCTGTCGCGAGGATTGGGCAGAGTTCTCGTCGACCACGTTGTTCGACGTTGCTCGGACAACGATGCGGTCGCCCACGACGACCGGCATCGAGCCGGCGATCGACCACCGCTCGGTTCCGTCGAGGTCGATTCCGGCGAGCCTCGCACCGAAGTCGGAGGTTCGCAGCGCCACGAATCCGTCACCGGCGACGACCAGAGCGTGCAGAGCACCGGGAATCATCGTGAGAGTCTCGACCGTCTCACCGGTCAGGCCGTCGACGAGTTGCATCCCGGCGCCGCCACTCGTCGCCACCTGAAGGAGCGTCCCACCCTCGACCGGATGGTCATCCACAACCGCGCCCTCGTTGCGCGACCACGTGACGTTCACGGTGTCGCCCTCGACGGAGACGCCGGCGATCGAACCGGGCGCTGTCACGACGAAGTTCGCATCGGACACCGGCGTCAGCGAGCGAATCGGCTCTGGTACCTCCGCTGACACGGTGACGGGACTGAGCCCGCCTTCTCCCTGCACCGTCATCGAGCCGGCGTCGTCGACGATGGCGAGCCGATTGTCGACGACGATGGGCGGCATCGAGACGTCATCCACCGGGCCGATGGCCGTGGCCTCACCGAGTTCAGCCTTCAGGTCGTACGCGACGACCGCGCCATCGTCGACCACGTACCACGTTCCTCGTCGATCAGTGGACCAGCCGCCCGGTCGACCCGTCGCCACGGAATCGCTGAGAATCGTGCCGACTTCACGACCCGACGCCGCGTCGATCAGCGAGACGAACCCGTCCGATGAGGATGGCAATCTGGCGATGAACGGGGTACCGATCAGGCCGACATGGCCGTCGTTCGGCGCGGCGTCGGCCATCCAGCGCGTCTCGCCGGTCACGACGTCGACACCGGTGACGGTCGGCCCCATCACGCCCCGCTGTTCGAGAACGAGCACGTCGTCGACCGCTCCGATGACCGTCACGTCCCGCGGGTGGGCGGTGAGCCCCAACGCCCAACGCTGCTTCCCGGTGGGAGCATCGAGAGCTACGAGCATCGTGACCGGCGGGGCGGGCACAGTCGCGTCGACGGGTGTCCCGATGGGCTCTGCGATCGCTGCGATGACGAGGTCGCGCCCGATCACGTCAACCCAGTGATCGCCGTTGGATGGGATGTCAACCGACCAGAGTGTCGCGGCACCGCCCGGAAGGCGGCGCGCTGCAGGACCGCCGAAGACCCCCGGGTCCGGACGTCCGATCACGGGCCTGGACGGTTCAACGGAAGCGGCCTCCTCCGCGAGTCGATCGGCCGCAGACACGTCGGGTGCGTCGTCCGGGGTCGATTTGTCGCGGGCGTCCGGCGGATCGAGCACGACGACCCCGGCGATGAGCACCAGACCGAGGACGACGCCAACGCCGACGCCGAAACGCCAACCTCGCGAGCGCTGACTGCGCGCTGCCACACCCACGACCCGCCCGTGCGATTCCCCGAACGCATCGACTGGAGCTCGCTCATCGGGCTCGGTTCGATCCGTTCGCCCCGGCGATTGCTCGTTGGCTTGCTCACGAGCAGATCCGAGGATCGGCGGCGGGCCGTCGTACCCAGGTTTCCAGATCGCGTCGGGGTCGTCCACCACGACCGACCCTACGAGCCCGGCGCGTCCGAATCGACTCGAGCGTCGACTGCTCACACATCGACCAGTGGCCCGGACGTGACCCTCGATCGTCGGCTGACCCGCACGCCCGACGCTCGATGCGAGTTCACCCTCCCTCCACAGTCACCACAGCGAGGTGAGCGCTCCGACCTCGGATCGCGTCGTACGTGGACATCCGCACGACGTGTTCGTTTGAAATCGCCGGATCGCGGGAAGCATCACGGCATGTTCCGTCTCCTGCGTGGCCTGGCCACTCCCTTCACCCGAACGGCGATGATTGCGCTCGCCTGGTCACACCGGCACTCGATCTTGCGGTGGGGCCGGTCGTTCTGGAACGAGCTGAGCTCGCAGCGCCGCATCGACCCGTCCCGCCTCGTGTTGATGGGCAGGGTGCTGTGGGCGATCACCAGCGACGACCGGTTGGCGAAGTCGTATCAGCTCAGGCAGGTTCGGCTCGACGGGTCGACGCTGGTCATCGAGGCCAAACGGGGCTGGAAGGGATCGGCTCGACTCGTCGACCAGCTCGGCGACATCGCGGGAATCACCGCGATCACCGACTCCAGCGGCCGACCGTTCGAAGCTTCGATCGAGGCGACCAGCACCACCTGACCCGGTGCGGGCCGATCGGCCGAAGCCCATGCGCATATCGTCGGTTGCGTGAACCGGTCCACCGCTGCGCAGCTGATCACCTACGCCGACCGCCTGGCCGGTGACCTCGCCGGACTTCGCCATCTGCTCGACGGTGAGCTGAGCGGGGTGTTCGGCGGCGTCCACATCCTGCCCTTCTTCGTCCCGATCGACGGCGCCGACGCCGGGTTCGACCCGATCGACCACACCGCCGTCGACCCCCGCATCGGATCGTGGGACGATGTCGGCGCCCTCGCCGCCGACCGCGACGTCATGGCCGATCTGATCGTGAACCACGTGTCGGCTCACTCGGCGGCGTTCGTCGACTGGCTCGCGGCGGGCGACGCCTCGCAGCACGCCCGGATGTTCCTGACCCCCGAGCGGGTCTTCGGGGACACGCCGACCGCCACACAGATGGAGGCGATCTACCGTCCGCGGCCGACGTCACCGTTCACCTCCTTCACCTTCGCCGACGGCACCACCCGGCTGGTGTGGACGACGTTCACCGACAGCCAGATCGACATCGACGTCGAGGACGAACTCGGCTGGGCCTACCTCATCGGCATCCTCGACCAGTTCCACCGTGGCGGGATCACCCTCGTGCGACTCGATGCGGTGGGCTACGCGATCAAACGTGCCGGCACGTCGTGCTTCATGCTGCCCGAGACGTTCGCCTTCATCGACCGGCTGACGGCTGCCTGCCACGACCGCAACATGAAGGTGCTCGTGGAGATCCACGGCCACCACCTCGACCAACTCGAGATCGCCCGACGCGTCGACCTCGTCTACGACTTCGCCCTGCCCCCACTGACCCTCGACGCCCTGTATCGACACGATGCGACCAACTTGAAGCGTTGGGTGGCGATGCGCCCGACGAATGCGATCAACGTGCTCGACACCCACGACGGCATCGGGATCGTCGACGTCGGCGTCGACGCCCGCGATCCGAACCGGGCCGGGTTGCTCACGCCCGAGCAGATCCACGACCTCGTCGAGTCGATCCACCAGCACTCCGGCGGCACCAGCCGGGCCGCCACCGGCGCTGCCGCCTCGAACCTCGATCTCTACCAGGTCAACTGCACCTTCTACGACGCGCTCGGACGCGACGACGACCGCTACCTGGCGGCGCGGACGATCCAGCTCCTCCTGCCGGGAACTCCACAGATCTACTACGTCGGTCTCCTCGCCGGCACGAACGACATGGAACTGCTCGCGGCGACCGGCGTCGGCCGTGACGTCAATCGCCATCACTACTCGCCCGCCGAGGTGCACGAGGCCCTCGACCGTCCCGTCGTGCGGCGACTCGTCGAGTTGCTGCGGTGGCGGTCGACGGAACCGGCCTTCGACGGCGACTTCGAACTCCTCGACTCCGACGATCAGATCTTCGCGGTGCGCTGGTCGTCGCCCACCTCGACGATCACCGCCGCCGTCGATCTGCACAGCGCCGAGGTCACCATCAGCGCGACCGGGTGAGAGGGGAGCGCTCGACCGCGTGATCACGTGGCTTTGGCCTCTGGGGAAACCTCCTGGGCGGGTGCCAGCATGGGTCTCGCAGGAGGTGGTCGTCATGGCATGGCTGATCGTGGCCGGTGTGCTGGTGGTCCTGGTGCTGCTCGTCGTCAGCTCTCTCAAGGTGGTGACCGAGTACGAGCGGGCTGTGTTCTTCCGCCTCGGCCACCTCAAGGGCGCAAAAGGCCCCGGGCTGATCGTCGTGATCCCGGTGATCGACCGAATCGTCCGAGTGAGTCTGCGAACGGTTGCCCTCGAGATCCCGGTGCAGGAGCTCGTGACCAAGGACAACGTGACCGTGCGAGTCAACGGCGTGACGTACTACGTGGTGCGGGATCCGATCCGGGCGGTCATGACGGTGCAGGACTTCCAGTTCGCCACCGCCCAGGTGAGCCAGGTCACCCTGCTCACCGTCCTGCGCCAGGTGGACCTCGACTCCCTGCTGCGCGAGCGCGAGACCATCGGCAGCCGGCTGCGCACCCTCATCGACTCGGCCACCGAGCCGTGGGGCGTCGAGGTCACGATGGTGGAGATCAAGGACGTCGAGCTCCCCGAGCAGATGAAGCGGGTCATGGCACGTGAGGCGGAGTCGGAGCGGGAACGGCGGGCGAAGAAGATCCACGCCCAGGGCGAGTTCGAAGCGGCGGAGACCCTCGCCAGCGCGGCCGGCGAGATGGAGCGCCACCCCATCGCCCTGCAGCTGCGCACGCTCTCGACGCTCAGCGAGATCGCCGCAGAGCGCAACTCGACGATCATCTTCCCGCTGCCGTTCGAGCTGCTACGGGCGCTCGAGCACCTCGCCGGGCCGGCCACACCCGCCGACCCCGCGCCGGCCACGCCGGCGGACCCCGGGTCACCGGCCGACGAGCCGCCTGCGGCACCCGCGTCCGAGGGGTCCACTACGGTCCGACCATGACGACGAACACAGCCGGATGGCCGACGACGATTGCAGTGATCACGTTGGTCACCGACGACTTGCAGGGCACGGTCCGCTTCTACCGCGACGTCTTCAAGATGGAACCGGTTCACGGCGACGACGACTCGACCGTGTTCCGATTCGGCGAGACACTGATCAATCTGCTGCGGATCGAAGCCGCGCCCGAACTCGTCGACCCGGCGCCCATCGCGAGTGTCGACACCGGAGTCCGTTCGGTGCTCACCGTGCACGTCGACGATGTCGACACGTGGTGCGCCACGCTCGAAGAACGCGGCGTCGATCTCCTCAACGGACCGATGGACCGCCCGTGGGGGCCCCGCACTGCGAGCTTCCGTGACCCCAGCGGTCAGATCTGGGAGATCGCAAGCTGAGGAGGAGCACTCGTGATCGGTCGTGCCGATTCCGCGCAGGGCGGTTGAGACCCATCCGCCGTGGGCACACTGCCTGGGTGGCTGACGTTCGGGGAGGTGATGCGGGGTGTCGTTGACGGAGCGAGGAACATGGCGGCGATGTCGTAGGTCAGTCGGGAGTCTTTCAGGGATCGACGAAATCGAGTCGCTGCGCAACGGGACCGTTCACTTCGGTGCGAAGCGCGTGCCGGCGTCGAGGCGGATCGTGTCGCCGTTGAGCATCGGGTTCTCGATGATCGCGACGGCGAGCCGGGCGAACTCGTCGGGCCGCCCGAGTCGCTTCGGAAACGCGGCGTCCTTGGTGAGGCTCGCACCCCGCTCCTCGGTGACGCCCGCGGTGAGTCCCGTCGCGAACAGGCTGGGGGCGATGGTGTTCACCCTGATGCCGAGCGAGCCGAGGTCGCGGGCCATGGTGAGGGTCATGCCGGCGATTCCGGCCTTGGCTGCGGTGTACGCGACCTGGCCGATCTGGCCCTCGAATGCCGCAATCGACGCCGTGTTGATCAACACGCCGCGTTCACCATCGTCGTTGGGTTCACCGTCGGCCATGTGGGCGGCGCAGAGGCGGTTGGTGTTGAACGTGGCGATCAGGTTCAGATCGATCACCGCACGGAAGTCGTCCAGATCGAACGGACCACTGCGCCCGAGCGTGCGACCCGCCTTCCCGCCACCAGCGGTGTTCAACGCGACGTGCAGTCCACCGAGCGCCTCGACCGCCTCGTCGATCACCACTCCGATCCCCTCGAAGTCGAGCACATTCGTCGGGTGCCACGTGCCGCCGAGCTGCTCGGCGACCTCCGCGCCCGCTGACTGTTCGCGGTCGAGGATCGCCACGGATCCTCCTCCGGCTGCGATGCGTTCGGCCGTGGCGCGTGCGAAGCCCGAAGCTCCCCCGATGATGATCGCCTTCAGTCCCTGAATCTCCACGTCGCTGCCCCCATCTCACTTGTCGGTGACGCGACGATACTGCGAGCGGCCAGATCGCCCGTTGACGGCGTCGTGTTCCGATTTCGCCTCAGCCACCAGCTCGCTTGCGGGGATCGGCAGGGAACGAGCGGGCGTCCACCAGCCGGGCCGAGATGTCGGTGGCCAGCCCGATGATCTGATCGAGAGCATCGCCGCAGGCCTGGATGAGCGCCTGTTGGCTTTCGTCGGTTGTTGCTTCGATCGCCACGCGAGCAGCGCGACCCGAGTCGGTGAGATCGTCGCCCTGCATCCAGCCACGCGCCTGCAGGCGGCTCACGCCGGCCGCCAACGCGCTCCGTCCCGAACCCGCGCGTCGCGCTGTACTCGCCCAGCCCGAAGCCGAGCCACCGCTCGGTGAGCACGTTGGCCTCCACCGCATCGAGCCCTGCTGCTACGAGCGCAGCGAGGTGACCGTCACCCCGATGCTCACGCACGAGTTCGGCTGCCCGCCACAGCCGACCGCCCGGCGATGACGGCACAGGCAGGGAACGCAGCGCGCTGAACAGCGGTCGGCCGAGCCCGTCGAGGCCGTCCAACGCCCTCAGCAGCGGATCAGCGATCGCGGCGCACTCGTCGGCACCTGCGATCGCATCGACACTCGCGGCGCCGCCGGCGGATCGCGCCGCCAGGATGTCGTCGCGCGTTGCACTGGCGAGACCGGCTTCGTAGGCGGCAGCGATCATTCCGGGCTCGAAGACACCGAACGTCGCGGCAACCACCGCCGCCGTCGGTGTGCCGAGTGCCGCGGCACGGCCCCAGACGTACCCGGGGAAGAAGTCCACCCCGAGCGCCGTCAGCCCCTCGCCCGCCGGCCGAGACCACCAGCCCTGCGTGGCGATCGGCTCCACCGCATCACGAAGACGCCGTGCCGGAGTCGCGGCGAGCACCGGTTCGGCGATCGGCTCGGCGAGCGGCGCGAGGAAGATGGCGGCGATGTCGTCGTAGGTCACGCGTGGAGTCTTCCAGGGATCCACGAACTCAGCGGCGCCGTGATCGGCTGAGTCGCTTCGGGCCGGCGTTCACGAGGTCGGCCAGGGCCGTGAGTACTCTCGGACCTGCAGCGAGGACAAGGAGCAGCACGGTGGACACGAATCCGGTCATCGACATGCTGGGACGTCGCCTCCGACTGGCCGTCATCGGGGGTGGTCCGGGCAGTTTCATCGGGGCGATGCACCGGACCGCAGCCCGACTCGACGACCGCTACGAACTGGTTGCGGGCGCCTTGTCGTCCGACACGGAACGGTCGCGATCGTCGGCACTCGCGATCGGCATCCCTGCCGACCGTGCGTACCGCACTGCCGACGAGCTCTTCGTCGGGGAGCAGGCACGACCCGACGGCGTCGACGTCGTCGCCATCATGACCCCGAACGACAGCCACCATCGCTACGCGGTGAGTGCGCTGCGACACGGCTTCGACGTGATCTGCGACAAGCCCGTCACCAACACGCTTGCCGACGCACGCGATGTCGTCTCCACGGTCGAAGCGACCGGTCTCGTGTTCTGCCTCACGCACAACTACACCGGCTATCCGATGGTCCGCCAGGCCCGCGCCATGGTGGCCGACGGCCAGCTCGGCGAGATCCAGTTGGTGCAGGTCGAATACGTCCAAGGAGGCAAGGCCGGCGAACGTGATCCCGATCCCGACGGAGCGTTGCCCTGGCGTTACGACCCCGTGCTGGGCGGGCCGTCGCTCGTCCTCGGCGACATCGGGACCCATGCTCACAACCTCGTCCGGTTCGTCACCGGCAGGGAGGTCGACCAGGTCGCTGCCGACATCGGGCACATCGTCGCCAACCGCCTCGTCGACGACTATGCCGGTGCCCTGCTGCGGTTCGACAACGGCGCACGCGGCTCGTTCTGGGTGACGCAGGCCGCCACCGGCGTGGAGAACTGTCTCCGCATTCGAGTGTCAGGCACCCGCGGCACCGTCGAGTGGATGCAGGAGTTGCCGACACAGCTGATCTTCCGGCCCGCCGGATCGCCCGTGGAAATCCGCACACCCAACGGCCCAGGCACATTGCCGCTCGCAGCTCGGGCGAGTCGGATCGTCGCCGGTCACCCGGAGGGCTTCCACGAGGGATTCGCCAACGTGTATTCCGACGCTGCAGAGGCGATCGCGGCACGACGATCAGGCTGCGATCCCGATCCGATGGCGCTGCACTTCCCCACTGCGCTCGACGGACTGAGAGGTGTGGAGTTCGTCGACGCCGCCGTCAGGTCCAGCGTCGACAATGGCGCCTGGACATCCGTGTAGGACGTTCTCGATCGGGCGCGACAGGCCCAGTCGCCGACCCGAGGTCGCGTTCGCCTACCATCTCGCCATGGCCACCTATGCATGCCCCACCTGTGGAATGTCCGTGAACGCAACCTGCGGCGAGTGCGACGCTCCCCTCGTGAACGACACCATCCAGCGCGATGACGGTTCGTCGGTCCAGGTCTCGAAGTGCCCGAACGGGCACGGCAAGATCAAGTCGCCGATGTGTTGCGGGGCCGACATGTCCTGCTCCGTCGCCTGAATGACGCGAGCGATCGACACCGGCACCGACGACCTCCTCGCCGAGGTCGACGGGCATCTCGGCATCATCACGTTCAACCGTCCGGATCGCCGGAACGCGTTGTCCGACCCGATGTACGCCGGGTTCGAACGAGCGCTGCCGGCATTGGCAGTCGACCCCGACGTACGCGTGCTGGTGATCACCGGCGCGGGCGGCGCCTTCTGCGCGGGTGGCGACGTCAAGGGAATGAACGAAGCGCACCGGACCGGCACGCAACGGCCAGGACGCGAGGGTGGCGTCGAGGATCAGGTCGCTCGTCTTCGTCGGTCGCAACGCGCCGTGTCGCTCGCCCTGCACGAGTTCCCGAAACCCGTCGTCGCCGTCCTCCCGGGCGCGGCGGCCGGCGCCGGGCTCTCGATTGCCCTCGCCGCCGACCTTCGTGTGGCCGCCGAACGAGCACTGATCGTGACGGCGTTCGCCAATGTCGGCGCGTCGGGTGACTTCGGCGGTTCGTGGTTCCTGACACAGCTCGTCGGCACGGCGAAGGCCAAGGAGCTGTACCTCACCTCGCCTCGGCTCACGGCTCGCGAAGCACTGGCGCTGGGCATGGTCAACGCGGTGCTCGCCGACGACGACTTCGAGACACAGGCGCTCGAGTGGTGCCGACGGATCGCTGCGGGCCCACCGATTGCCATGCGCCTGATGAAGGAGAACCTCAATCGGGCGCTCGTGGCCGACCTGGCCACCGCACTCGACGCCGAGGCACCGAACATGATCCGATCGATGTCGACCGCGGACCATCGTGAGGCGGCCGCGGCGTTCGTCGAGAAGCGACCGCCGGCGTTCACCGGCGAATAGCGATGAACCCGAACGACGAGGGCGAACGGGTCCGATCTCCCGCCGACTTCCTCCGGCTGATCGTGGCGGGCGTTGCGGTGGTCGCCATCTTCGTCGTTGCATGGTTGTTCGGTGACAGCGTCGTGGTGTTCGCCTCCGACTTCCTCGGCGGCATCGACGCGCTCCCCGACTGGCTCCTGACCCTGCTGATCGCCGGCACGCGCCTCCTCACCATTGCGGTGCTCGTGGGCGGGTTGCTGTGGACGGCGGTTCGGGCTCGGTGGGCCGCGCCGATCGCCATGGCACTCGGCGGCGTCGATCGCTGCGGTCCTCGTGGCGCTGCTCGCCAACCTCGCCGACGTCGACGAGGGCTCGATCGTGGCGACACCCGACACCGATCTGGGGTTCCTCACATCCGGCTGGTTCCCGACGGCAATCGGTATCGGGGTGCTCGCGGCGGCACTGACCGGCGGTGCACCCTGGCTGAACCGACGCTGGCGTCGCGCCGGTTGGGCTGCCGTGATCGGGCTGGCAATGGTGCGGACCTTCACGTCGGAGATGTCGTTCGGTTCGGTCCAGGCAGCACTCCTCGGATGGTTCGCGGGAGCCGCTGCGCTCGTGGCGATCGGTGCGCCGGCACGACGCGCCGACGCCGAGTCGATCGCCGCCGGGCTCGCCGCAGTCGGTCTCCCGGTCGACGAGATCACACCGGCGAGTGTCGATGCACGCGGATCGACGCCGTACTTCGCCGTCATGCCGGGCGGCGATCGACTGTTCGTGAAGGTTCTCGGTCAGGACGAACGCAGCGCCGACCTCATGTTCCGGATCTACCGCAAGTTGCAGCGCCGCGACCTCGGCGACGAACGACCGTTCTCGTCGCTGCGCCGCGCCATCGAGCACGAGGCACTGCTCGCGCTCGCCGCCCGCGACCTCGGCATCCGTACACCGCGTCTGCGGACACTTGCGTCGGCCGAGCCGAACTCGTTCGTGCTCGCGTACGACGCAGTGGCCGGCAAGTCACTCGACCAACTCGACCCGAACGACGTCACCGACGAGGTGCTCCTCGCCATCTGGCAGGCAATCGCCGACCTGCGCCGACACGGGATCGCCCATCGTGACCTGCGCCTCGCGAACGTGTTCCTCGGCGCCGACGGAGCGGTGTGGATCATCGACTTCGGGTTCAGCGAGATGGCCGCCTCCGAGCTGTTGCTCGCCAACGATGTCGCCGAGCTCGTCTGTTCGTCGAGCGTCTACGTCGGCGCCGAACGCGCAGTCGTGCCGGCCTTGGCGACCGTCGATCACGACACGTTGACCCGTGCCGTGGCCCGGCTCCAGCCGTGGGCTCTGAGCGGCGCGACGCGCACGGCGTTGAAACAACACCCGGGCCTGCTCGACGACCTGCGTCGACGACTCGCGTCGTGAACCTGTGGTGGCTCATCGTCGCGGCTGTGGGCCTTGCGATCCTCGCGCCGTCGATCAACGAAGCTCGTCGTCCGGCGATCAGCGACAATGAGGCCCGCGTGTTCCACGCAGTGAACGGTTTGCCGAACTGGCTGTACTGGCCGCTGTGGTTGCCGATGCAGCTGGGCAACCTCGTGGTCGGAACGCTGGTGGGGCTCGCCGTTGCCTGGGCGGTCGGCGACTGGTGGGTGGCGGCCGGGGTCGTGATCGCGACGTTCAGCAAGCTCGGCACCGAGAAGCTCGTCCGGCGGAAGATGGCCGACCACCTCGCCGTCCGCCAGCGACCCGGCACGAGTGAGGTCGGCGCCATCCTGCGCGGCGCCGACGTGCCCCGTTCGGGCGCCAGTTTCCCGTCGGGTCACGTCATCCTCGTCGCCGCGATCGCGACGGTCGTCGCGCCGGCGCTACCGGTCGGTTGGTGGTGGGTTCCTCTCGCACTCACCCTGCTCGTGATGTTCGGTCGGGTGTTCGTCGGCGCCCACAATCCGCTCGATGTGACGGCCGGCCTCGGCACCGGCCTGATCGTCGGCGGCATCGTGGCCGTGTTCGTCCGCTGAGACCGCCGGCACCGGCGTGCGATGTCATGCGTCGCGCGCGTTCGGATCTGCCATCGCGACTGCGCACGCATCGGGATTGGCCGCAACCCACTGTGCCACCTCGTTCGCCGGGCTCAGCTGCTCGCCGACACGCCACGCATCGAGATACGGGTACGGCCACACCACACCCCTGCGAACCGACCACTCCTTTCCGGGACACGGTGGCGAGATCGAGAAGTGGACATGACAGGCGGACGTGCGCCCGGTTTCACCCACCGTGCCCAGGTACTGGCCGACGCCCACGCGGGCACCGACCACCACTGTCGGATCGATCACGTCCAGATGCGCCACGTAGTAGCGCACGCCGTCGTCGCCGAGCAGAGCGACGGACCTTCCGCCGCGGGTGGCCGGGTTGTCGACCGCTGGATCCCAGCTGTCGACGGTGCGCACCTCCAGCACGGAGCCGTTGACCGGCGAGACGATCTCGTCACCGCAGGCGGCGAAGATGTCCGTCGCCGGGTATCCCGAGTGTGTCGATCCCCAACCGGCGGCGTCGACGTCGGCCACCGGCACGACGTACGGGGTGGATGTCGGCAACAGCTCCGTCGTGGTGGAAGAGGTCGAGGTGGTCGATGCCTGGATCGGCGTCGTCGAAGGAGCGGATTCGGTCGTCTCGACGGGAGGTGTCGACGACACCAGCTCGTCGGTGACCGCGTCCTCACTCGAACAGCCGACGAGACACACGAGCCACGCCGCGAGAACGCTGACCGACGTACGCCTCATCATCGAATCTTCCTCCATCTGCTGTCGGTATGAGCCGGGTCTATCGGCCCTGACGCCCACCAAGGCCGATCAGTACGGTCGGTCCGAGGAGGTGTTGCCATGGATTTCGAGGTGTCGGAACAGATGGAGACCATCTTGACGATGGTCCGTGAGTTCGTCGACGACGAGCTCGTGCCGATCGAGGGTGAGATGCTGCACGGGTCGCCCGAGACGGTTCAGGAGTTGGTGGTTGCCGCCCAGACCAAGGTCCGCCAGATGGGGTTGTGGGCGCCGAACCATCCAGAGGAGTTCGGCGGGCTCGGATTGTCGATGGTCGATCACGGCCTGCTGAGCGAGGCGCTCGGGCGCTCACCACTCGGGCACACGGTGTTCGGATCGCAGGCGCCCGACGCGGGCAACATCGAGATCCTCCACCTCCACGCCACCGACGAGCAACGCGAGCGGTTCCTGCGCCCCTTGGTCGAGGGGTCGATCCGGAGCTGCTTCTCGATGACCGAGCCGGAGACGGCCGGGTCGAACCCCCTGCTGTTGGAGACCACCGCGGTCAAAGACGGTGACGACTACGTGATCAACGGCCAGAAATGGTTCACCTCGTCGGCCGACGGAGCGACGTTCGCGATCGTGATGGCCGTCACCGATCCCGACGCCCCGCCGTACGCGCGGACGAGCATGATCATCGTTCCCACCGACACGCCCGGCTTCAACCTCGTGCGCAACGTGAGCGTGATGGGCCATGCCGGTTCGGGGCACGCGAGCCATGGCGAGGTGATCTACCAGTCGTGCCGGGTGCCGCAATCGAACCTGCTCGGCTCCGAAGGCGGCGGGTTCGTGATCGCCCAGGAGCGCCTCGGCCCCGGGCGGATCCACCACTGCATGCGCTGGCTCGGCATTGCCAGCCGGGCCTTCGACATGATGTGCGAACGCGCCAACGCCCGTGTGATCACCCCCGACGGCGACACCCTCGCCGACCGTCAGGTGATCCAGCACTGGGTGGCCGAGCTCGACGCCGAGATTCGCGGCGCACGCCTGCAGACGTTGCACGCAGCGTGGGTGATCGACCAGCACGGCCCGAAGGCGGCGCGCGACGAGATCTCCGCGATCAAGTTCTCGGTGGCGAACACGATGTTGAAGGCGGTCGACACGGCGATCCAGGTGCACGGCGCCCTCGGCGTCACCGACGACACGATCCTGGCGTACTGGTATCGCCACGAGCGTGCCGCTCGCATCTACGACGGCGCCGACGAGGTCCACAAGACCACCCTCGGTCGTCGCATCCTGCGTCGCTACGCGGCCTCCGATGCAAGACTGGTCTGATGCCCAGCTGGCCCGAGGTTCCACAATTCGGAGCGCTGTTGCGCTCGCACATCAGCAGCGTTGCCGACTCCGCTCGACCGGCGTTCCTGTCCGGGCTCGAGCGGTCGGCTGCGGCCCGGTACCGGACGTGGGCCGAAGCTGCGCCCGAGCACGCTGACGCACTGCTGGGCTGTGCGGCCAGAGAGGACGAGATCGCCGATCTCGTCGCCGACCTGTTCCCGATCTCGCCCGACGATCGAGCAGCCGTCGACCGAGCACTCCCCGCGGCAGTCGAGTTGTACTACGAGGTGTTCGCGCCCTACGACGTGATGGAGCAGCTCTACCTGCAGTCCGAAGCCGAACTCCAAGGAGCGCAGGCGTGGGTGCAGATGGCCGAGGCGATCGACGACCCGGCCACGTGTGAGGTGCTTGCTCGCTGTACGGCCCTCGAACAGGAGAGTTCACAGGTCGTCAAGGAGTTGCTCGCCGGCGTTCACTGACCGGTCAGCGGTGCCTCATTGCGCACCGATGATCGTCACCGTTCCTGCGTCACCGTCGACACGAACGAGCATTCCCGCGCTCGACGCGCGCTGTTGCGTTGACCGTTCCGACGACGGCGGGGACGCCCATCTCCCTGCCCATGATCGCGGCGTGGGAGGCGAAGCTGCCGTGGTCGGTGACGATGGCGCCGACCATCGCGAGAAACGCGTTGAACGACTCACCGGTCGCCGAGGTGACGAGGACGTCGCCCTCGACCAGGGTGAGCAGGTCGTCGAAGTTCCGCACCACGCAGGCCGGTCCCTCGTACACCCCGCCGCTCCCACCGACGCCGACGATCATGTCGGCGTCGCCCATCGGTGTCTCGATGTCGCCCAACACTCCCTCGATGTAGAACCCGAGCGCCGACATGACCCGGGCGAGCGGTGGTGGAAGCTGATCGACGGGCGGCGGAGGTGGCGGTGGCGGGCCGAGCAGCCCGGGAGCACCCTCGGCGCTCACGCTCTTGCGCGTGGCCACGCGTGCCGACAGTTCGTCGGCCGTCGGCGTCGGTGACCCGTCGAGCAGCGCGTCGATGTCGGCGCTCGTGAGATCGAGGGTGTCGTACATGAAATTGATCCGACCGGCCTCGAACAGCCGACGGCCGAGTTCGATGAGCGCGAGCCGCAGCAGGCCCACGGCAGCGCTGTCGCTGTAGAGGCCCCGCTCGTCTCGCAGCCGGTAGACCAGTCGCGCCTCTGCGAGCAGGTCGTCGAAGAGTTCCTGCTCGTCGGCCGGAACGGCCTCGCGTAGCTCCGCAGCCATGGCGTCGGCACGTATCCCCGCGGCTTCACGATCGTGATCGAGCCCGGCTCGGATCCGGTCGAGAACGACGTCGGGACGTTCACCGATGGTCGGGTTGGTCAGATCGAATCCGGCGGCGAGCCGGAATCCGGCCGCCTGCATGTAGTTGGCGACTTCGGGGATCCGTTCGCAGAGTTCGGCCAGACGATCCTCGGCCGGGGCGTCGCTGGTGAGGAGCGCCCGTGCGTCAGGGTCGGCCTCCAGCGCACCGATCGCCGGCACCAGCTCGGGTGGCACGATCCCCGACACCGGTGACCAGCCGTCGAACACCGCGAACATCGGCACGGGTTGCTTGCCGGTCCACCGAACGGCGTGGAGGATGAAGTCACCCACCGGCAGCATCGCCATGGCGTTGAAGGTGTGATGCTGCTGCCACATCGCGCCGAGGTGGGCGACGCACTCGTGCAGGTGGCGGCGCAGACCCTCGGTGTCGAGTGCACCCAGGTCGACCGCGGCGAGCTCCTGATGGCGCGCGATCGACGCGGGCTTGCGCTCCTCGTCCCAGACCCGGAGCCCCTCACGCCAGATGCGTTCCTCGAACGCGCGGCCCGCCAGCTCGGTTCGTCGCCCGATCTCCGCACCGAGCTGCTCGGGCGACTTGGGGCCGTCCGGCCCGGGAGCGTCGAACGGAACCGGTTGCACGTACGAGAAACCGTGGACGTACTCCAGCCGCATCGTGTCGAGCAGGACACCGAAGGGCTCGAACGCCGCGGCGAACCCCGCCGCGAAACCGGCCGGGTACATCTCCTGCAGGAGTGGCGTCACCGCGGCCGGAAGGTGCGCTCGGTCTTGCCTCCACGGTCCTGGTCCCGGCGGATTCCAGTCGTCGTGCTCTGCGCTGTCGGTCATCGTGGCCCCCCAAGGTCCGGCCGTCGAAATTGGACGGCGACGCGACCGTACTGCGTCGCGATCGGTCCCCGCGCACGGTGGCGTCAACGGGCGCTCGGAGACGAGCTGTTCTCCGACGGCAACGCCGGGACTCCCCAGCCGGGTTGGTAGCCGAAGACTTCGCGGGCCGATGTCGCACCGAAGCGGTCGTCGAGCACGTCGACGTGATCGAGGGAGATGAGTGCCGGGTGGGTCACGCCACAGGCCCGGCTGAGCGACAGCAGGTCCTTGCGCAGCGTGATGACGTAGTTGGCGAGGCGGGCGGCTTTGAGTTCGGGGTCGAGGCCGTGGACGAGCCATGGGTTCTGCGTGGCGACACCGGTGGGGCACTTGCCGGTGTGGCACCGCTGGGCCTGGATGCAGCCGATGGCCATCATCGCTTCACGCGCGACGTTGATCATGTCGCAGCCGAGCCCGAACGCCAGTGTCGATTCGTGGGGGAACCCGAGCTTGCCCGAGCCGATGAACACGACCCGGTCGGTGAGACCCCGTTTGGCGAACTCCTTGTAGACGCGGCTGAAGCCGACCTTGAACGGAAGGGCCACCTGGTCGGTGAACACGAGCGGGCCGGCGCCGGTGCCACCTTCGCCACCGTCGATCGTGATGAAGTCGACGCCGCGTTCGCCCGACACCATCGCCTCGGCGAGTTCCGACCACAGTGACGACTCCCCGATCGCCGACTTGATGCCCACCGGCAGACCGGTTGCATCGGCGATGCGTTCCACGAAGTCGAGCAGCGAGTCGACGTCGTGGAACTCGGGATGCGCGGCGGGGCTGATGCAGTCACGGTCCTGCGGCACACCGCGGATCGCGCTGATCTCCTCGGTGATCTTCGCGGCGGGCAACACGCCGCCGAGGCCGGGCTTGGCGCCCTGGCTGAGCTTGATCTCGATCGCTCGAACCGGGTTGGCGGCGACGGTCTCGACGACTCGCGCGAGGTCGAAGTGACCGTCGGCGTCGCGGGCGCCGAAGTACCCGCTCCCGAGCTGCCAGATCAGCTCGCCGCCCTGCTGGTGATACGGGGAGATCCCACCCTCCCCGGTGTTGTGGAGGCAGCCCGCAATCGTCGCTCCCTGGTTCAGCGCCGAGATCGCATTCGACGACAGCGCCCCGAAGCTCATCGCCGACACGTTGATCACCGACGCCGGACGGAACGCCTTGGCCCGGCCGCGCGCTGCTCCCATCACCTTGGCGACCGGGATCCGGTACTGGTCGTCGTAGTCGGGTTCACCGGGGAGCGGCGAACGAAGCGGGAACGGTGCGTGCTTGATGATGAAGTAGTTCGGCGAGGTCTCCAGGTCTCTGCTCGTACCGAACGCGAAGTAGTTGTTCTCCTTCTTCGACGACGCGTAGATCCAGCGTCGCTGCTCGCGGTTGAACGGGCGTTCCTCGGTGTTGCTGGTGACGATGTACTGGCGCAGCTCGGGCCCGACCTCCTCGAGGAAGTAGCGGGCATGACCGAGGAGCGGGAAGTTGCGCAGGATCGTATGACGCCGCTGGCGAAGGTCGTACGTCGTCAGCGCCGCCGCCCCTACCGCCATCACTGCTGCAAGGTTGCGACGTCGCCCCACGTGTCGAACGTACGGCCGGCAGACCGATCCGGGAAGGGTCTTCGTACCCGCCCGAACCGAGCGGAGCTACTCCGGTGGCGATCCGCTCACGGTGGCGCTCGGATGCGGCACGGTCCGCACATCGAGGCCACTGATGGCCGCGAAATCGGACGGGTTCGTGGTGTACAGCGGAAGTCCGTTGGCGATCGCCGTGGCGGCGATCAGCGCATCGAACGCGCGAGCGGTTGGCTTGCGACCCGAGGCGCGTAGATCGGCGGCGACGCGCCGAACGCCCGAGCCGCAGCGTCGTCGAATACAAGCGGAACGAAGTCGGACTCGGCCTGTTGCAGGTGCGCCTGCCTCGCCGCACGCTCGCTGCTGGTGGCAGCCACGAGCGGACCGACGGACAACTCGGCGAGCGTGACGGTCGTGATCGTGGGTTCCTCAGGCAGCACCGATGGGTCGGTGAGCTGCGGGAGCAGGATCACGACGTTGGTGTCGATGACACCGCGTGGCTCGGTGGTCACAGCGACTGATCGACGATCTCATCGACGTCTCGACGCAGGCCGACCGGATCGACATGGGGCAGCTGTCGCCAACGCTCGAGCAGTGTCGCAGCGTCGGATCCGGTACGTGGCAACCCTCGCAGTTCGGCCACCCGACGACCCGATCTCGTGATCGTGACGCGTTCGCCGGCCTGCACCCGATCGATGACCTCACCACCGTGGTTGCGCAGATCTCGGATCGTCACATCAGCCATCCGAGGACTGTATCACGCGTGAGACGCTCGCACGGTCGGTCAGTCGTCGTTGCCCGACTTGCCGCGATTCCCATCGTTGCCGTTGCCGTTGTTGCCGCGGTCGCCCTTGGACCCGCGTGCGGCCTCATCATCGTCCGAGTCGTCACCCTCGTCGTCGTCGGAGTCATCGGCGTCCTCGGCCTCGTCGGACTCCTCGTCGGCGTCGTCGGCGTCCTCGACCTCGTCGGCATCCTCGACCTCGTCGGCGTCCTCGTCGGCACCATCGACCTCGTCGGTCTTGCCGCAGTCGAGTGCGCCGCGTCACGAACTTCGGCATCGTCGGCGTCGGTGTCGTCGTCGATGTCGAGATCGTCACCGTGGGCAACCGCGCTGACGGTCTTGCCATGGTTGCCCTCGAGCGCAGTCGTCCTCGTCGAAATCGGTCTCCGGGTTGTCATCGGACTCTTCGACCTCGATCGCCTCGGCGACGACAGCGAGCGTGGCCTTGGCGATCTCGTCGGTGAACGTGTCGTCATCCGACTCTTCGACCGCGGCAGCGGCTGTCGTGGTGGTGATCTCCTCGACCTCTTCGACCTCGACTCTCGACCTCGACCTCGTCGACCTCTTCGACCTCGACCTCTTCGACCTCCTGCGGCGCCAGGTTGTCGAGATCGAGCCCGCCACCACCCGCGGCAGCGACGCCACCGAATCCGATGACACCAGCGGCGATGAGCGTGGCGACACGTGCGCGTCGTGAACTGAACATGATGTTCCCCTTTGCGTGGCGATGAGACGTCGTCATGAGATCGATCATCGCGCGCTCCGATGCCAGTTCGGCCGGTGTCGCAGGTTCGCGCAACGGGCCGAGCAGGCTGTCGAGGTCGTCGAAATCGCTCATGACACCCTCTTCATCGCCAGCAGCGAGTCGTCTGTTACAGAAAGTCTGCGACGTAGACGCAACACCCCTCGATGCACCAGCACCCGCACGTTGCCCTCCGAAATGCCCATCACGGCAGCCACGTCGGCGACCGCCAGGTCGTTCACCACTCGCAGCATCACGGCTTCTGCCTGATCGCCGGGCAGCGACGACACCATGGCGATGGCTCGGTCGAGTGCGTCCATGCGGTCGTGTTCGATGTCGGCGCCGACGGCATGCTCGACGCGTGCAGCGGGTGTGTCGGTCTGGCGTACGGCTCGTCGCACCTCGTCGACGCTGCGACGGTGGGCGATGGTGAACAGCCAGCGCCGGAAGTCGTCGGCGCCGCCTTCGAACCGCTCGATCGAACGGGCGACGTCGATCCAGACCTGCGACGCCACGTCCTCCGGCGACGCCATGCGACGAGCCCGGAGGTAGCGCAGCAGCGGCGCCTGATGCGTCCGCCAGAGATCGGCGAGCGCATCTCGTTGCCCCGCGCGCGCCGCATCGAATGCGGTGTGCGGGCGGCGTCCCATGCGGCCATATCGGCTCGATCCATCTCGAACTTGAGGAAGTTTCGAGCTTTGGGAGAACCTTTACCCGTTGCCGTCTCGAGCAGTCACCGCTGACGGTTGGCCATCCAACTGCGGTGTTTGAGCGCGGCCTTACGGGCGGCCTTGGCGAGCTGCTTGTCGGGCAGGTGCTTGCCGAGCGCATCGAGGATCTCGATGGTCTCGGGTTGGTCATGGCGCCACAGCTCCTCGAGGAGATCGTCGTCGGCCATCGCGTACGACCGGGCGAACAGCTCCGACAACGCGTCGGGTGCGTCGAGGACGGTGGCGAGCAGGTCGACGAGCGGCCCGACGTCGAGGAACGAACCGAGCTCCTCCGGCGTCGCGAGCCCGCGTTCGAGCAGGAACACCGTCGCGTGCCCGGCGCAGCGAGAATCCAGCATCTGACGCACCGCCGGCTCGACGTCACCGACCGGTTCGAGCTCGCCCAACATGTCCATCGCTGACCAGCCGCTGCTCGGGGAGCGCGGCGACCATGGCGAACTCGGCGTCCCTCACCCCGAGCGCAGAGGCGTCCCTCACCCCGAAAATGCGCCGAGATGTGCGCCCAGTGCACATCTGGGCGCACATTTCGGGGACTCAGGTCACGACCGCAGGCTCGACTCGATCACTGCGGCAATGATCAATGCACTGAGCCGGGCGACCTCCTCGATCGACTGGCCGAGGTCGACCACGAGCGATTGGGTCGTGTAGCTCGACACGGCCATCGCCAGCGCTTCGCTGACCACGACCGGTGGGACGCCCGTGCCGCCGGCTGCAGCCCAGGCCTGATCGGTCAGCTGTTGGGTGGCCCGGCGCCGCATGATTCGGCGACGGCTGTTCACCTCGCGAAGTTCGGGTCCGAGTTGTTCGTCGGACGTACTGGTGAGCTGCCAGATGGCGAGACCGGCGGCGAGGTGGCTGCGATGGGCGTGCTCGATGACCCTCGTCAACCACTCGTCGAGCACACCATCGGTGGCGGCCACCGACGTCAGGCGAGCCTCGTAGTCGGTGATGGCCGCCTCGAGGGCCGCCCGCACGAGCGCATCACGTGACTCGAAGTACCGAAAGAGCGAGCGGCGGCTGATGCTCGACCCGTCGGCGATCTGGTCCATCGTGAGCGACAGACCGTGGGCGGCGAGCAGCGACCGCGTGGCCGCGATGGCCTGCGATCGTACGAAGTCGGTCTTCGTGGCAGACGCCTCCGTGGTCGACATGCCCGGCACCGTAGCAGCTGCACGACCTACTGGCACTTGACGGTGCCAGTTTGGCACTTTACAATGCCAATCTCATGCCGACTGCTCCCGGACGCCACGACTACGACCTGTTCGACCCGACCTACATCGCCGACCCGGCGAGCACGTGGCGTCGGTTCCGCTCGACGTGCCCGGTGGCGCGTTCGGACGACCACGGCGGCTCGTGGCTCCCGACCCGGTACGACGACGTCGTCGCGGTGGCGCGCGACGTCGAGACGTTCAGCTCGTCACAGGGTGTCAGCGTCATCGAGATACCGAACCGAACCGAGACGCTGACCCAGGGGAACCCACCGATCGACGCCGATCCACCCCTGCACAGCTGGACCCGACGGCTCCTGCTTCCGGCGATGTCGCCGCAGTCGGTGAAATCGTACGAGCCGGGCACCCGCGAACTCTGCCGGTCGCTCATCGCGTCGTTCATCGAAACCGGCCGCGCCGATGCGGCCGTCGACTACGCCCAGCAGCTGCCGGTCAGGGTGATCGGGGCGCTGCTCGGCATCCCCGAGGAACACAGTGACCGGTTCGTCGGCTGGGTCCGATCGATCCTCGAGTTCGCCAACGACGTCGAGCGCCGCCGCACCGCCATGATGGAGCTGGCCCAGTTCCTCCACGCGGAGATCGCCGAGCGTCGCGCGAACCCCGGCACCGATCTCATCAGCCAGTTGGTGCGCGCCGAACACGAGGGCGAGCCGATCGACGAGGCGCTGATCGTCGGAGAGGCAGCACTCCTGCTCGTCGCCGGCGTCGACACCACCTGGAGCGCCATCGGCTCGTCGCTGTTCCACCTCGCGTCGCACCCCGACGACCGGCGGCGGATGGTCGACGACCCCGGCGTGTGGCCACAGGCGATCGAAGAACTCCTCCGCTTCTACGCACCGGTCACGATGGCCCGCACCGCGACGACCGACACCGAGGTCGCCGGCTGTCCGATCAGCTCAGGCGACCGAGTGCTGCTGAGCTTCCCCGCTGCCAACCGGGACGAGACTCACTTCGCGGACGCCGACCGGTTCGTGATCGATCGGGCCGAGAACCGCCACCTCGCGTTCGGTGTCGGCATCCATCGCTGCGCCGGATCCAACCTCGCACGGATGGAACTCCGCGTGGCACTCGAGGAATGGATGGCAGCAATTCCCGAGTTCGAACTCGAAGATCCCGGCGCCGTCACCTGGGCCGGCGGTCAGGTACGCGGGCCTCGATCGGTGCCCGTCACATTTCCCACACGCAGCAACGAGGAGCCCCACTCATGAACGACGACTTGATGGCCGACACCGTGACGACCGGAACACTCCGGACCTTGGTCGACTCGCCCGCAGCGTGGTACGGCCGCGATCTGCAACACCGCAGCGACTGGGTCGAACAGCTGACGCCGGCCGAGATCACCGAGTTGCTCGCTGCGGTCGCTTCCATCGCTCAGCGAGGCATCACCCTGCTCGAGATGCAACGCGACGACTTCGTCCTGCCGACTCTCGGCGCACGCTTGCAGACACTCGCGGTCGAACTCGATCGCGGTCGGGGCTTCTGGCTGTTGCGGGGCCTGCCGGTGGCCGAGATGTCGCAGCACGACGCGGCAGTCGCCTACTGGGGGATCGGGCTGCACCTGGGGGTGCCGGTGTCGCAGAACTCACGCGGCCACCTGCTCGGACACGTGACCGACGAAGGCCTCGACATTCGCGATCCCGGCACACGCGGCTACCAGACGCGGGTACGCCTGCCGTACCACACCGACAGCTCCGACACCGTCGGGCTGCTGTGCCTGCAGCCGTCGAAGTCGGGAGGGCTCAGCTCGGTCGTGTCGTCGACCACGGTGTTCAACGAGACGCTCATTCGCCGTCCCGACCTCGCCCACCTGTGGTTCGAGGACTGGTACTACGACCGGCGCAACGAGGAACGGCCGGGCGAAGCGCCGTACTTCACGTCGCCGCTCGCCTGCTGGCACGACGGGCTGCTCTCGGTTCGCTACATCCGCGGGTTCCTCGATTCGGCGCAGCGCCATGACGCGGTGCCGCGACGGACCGACGACGAAACGGAGTTCCTGGATCTGATCGACACCATCTCGACCGAGGACGGCGTCGCTCTGCAGATGGATTTCCGCCCCGGCGACATCCAGTTCCTCTGCAACTACTCCATGCTGCATTCGCGCACCGATTACGACGATTGGCCCGAGCCCGAACGCAAGCGACACCTGCTCCGACTGTGGATCAGCCTCGACGACGGTCGCCCGCTGCCCGAGCACTTCGGGCGTGGCGTCACGCCTGAACTCGCAGGCCGCGGTGGGATCCCGCCCGTACCGGAGCTGGCCGATCCGCTCGCCGGCACCGACATCTGAACCTGGCTTCGATGAGTCCGCTCGATGTTCGCGTGACCGCGCTCCGAGCGGCGCGCTTCACGACCGCGCCTGCGAGCGCCCCGCTCGTCGACGCGCCCGACGGGGCCGACACCCGGACAATCGAGGTGATGCTCGAGCACCGTACCTGTAGGCGGTTCACCGATCGCCCAGTCGACGACGCTCTCCTCGATGTACTCCTCGCGGCGACGTTCAGCACGCCGTCGAAGAGCGACCTGCAGCAGTGCTCGGTGATCGTGGTCGACGACCCGGCCGGCCGGGCAGCCATTGAAGGCCTGATCCCCTCGATGCCGTGGATCGCGGACGCATCGCGATTCCTCGTGTTCTGTGGCGACAGTCGTCGGATCCGTCGCGTCGCAGCCGACGCCGGTGTGACGTTCGCCAACGATCACCTCGATGCCTTCCTCAATGCCGCCGCAGATGCCGCGATGCACCTCTCGACGTTCGTCTGGGCGGCCGAGTCGGTCGGGCTGGGCACGTGCCCGATCAGTGTGGTCCGCAACCACATCGACGAGGTGTCGACGATCCTCGGCCTCCCCGACCACGTGTTCCCACTCGCCGGGATGTGCGTGGGCTGGCCGGAGCGTCTGGAGCCGATCTCGCCACGACTCCCGCAGTCGGTGACCATTCACCAGAACCGTTACGACGATCGTGATGCACCCGTGCAGATCGCCGACTACGACCGCCGCCGTCACGAGGCCCAACCGAAGGGTGCCCACTGGTCGGTTGCGAAGGCCGCGATGGTGTCGCAGCCCGAACGTGCGCAACTCGCCCGCTACCTCCGCGACCACGGGTTCAGCCTCGACTGACACCAGGCCCATCCATCGTGTCGTCGCGAAGTACGTGACTACTCTGATGTCATGGGTGAGAGGTGGTTGCATCCGGTCGACTCGGTCGCTCGACCGACGACGGTGACCGAACGCGGCGTGCTCCTCGTCGACCTGCTGCATCTGGTGGATGCCCTCCCGCCGCAACCGCGGCGCGAATTGGGCGCGCCGACATTCGAGGAGTTGTGTGAACGACGTTGAGCCCTCGCTCGTCGACAAGGTCATCATCCTCGACGACACGCTCAGCGCCAAAGGAATCACCCATGCCTTCGGTGGCGCACTTGCGCTCGCCTACTACACGCTCGACCCGCGGGCCACAGCCGGCATCGACGTCAACATCAGCGTCGACGCCGCCGATGCCGAGTCAGTCGTCGAACGAGGAGCAGAATCGGACGTGTCCTGACGGAACGGGCGCGCCCGCGAGGGATCGCACCATCCATCCATCGTGATCTCCGTAGTCCCCGGTGAGGCCGAACGCCGCTGCCGGCGCAAAACCGAACTTCGGATAGTACGCCGGATGGCCGAGCACGACCACGAAGCACCAGCCGTCGTGTTCAGCCCGCTCCAGTGCGGTCGTTATCAGCAGGGATCCGATGCCGGACTTCTGGAGGTTCGGGGCGACCGCGACGGGCGCGAGCCCGAGGCCGCGCACGGCGTGGCCGTCGAGGGTGACTTCGCTGAACGCGATGTGACCGACAACGCGCTCATGATCTTCGGCCACCAGCGTCAGTTCAGGGACGAGTTCCCGGCGCTCACGCATCGCTCGGATCAGTTCGACTTCTGTCGTCGTACCGAACTCGGCGAGGAACGCTGCGGACACGACCTCGTCGATCGCCTCGAAGTCGTCCGGCCGCTCCGCACGAACCGTGATCGCTCCACGGGACACCTCTTCGTCATACCTTGTCGTCAGGTGCCCGACCGTTTGGCCACGCAGATCGGATTGTCGCAGGTGGTCGACCGACACGGCCTGCGAGCCCGGTGCCGCCGGGCGCGCTCCTGCGCGAAACCGTCAACGCACACGTGACTCGGGCAGCTCTCGGACCCGCACGGCAATCCGGCTCGATGTCGCTCGACCTGTCGACGCAGCGACTCACCGGGATCATCGGGTCGCTGCACTACCGCAGGAGCAGGCGGTGGCTTCGCCTGCGCTCGTGCTCGAATCTTTCGTTCGGCCTTCTTCAGACGTCGACTCTCACGAAGCGGCGCGCAGACCTCGCACTGGCGCAACTTGCAGATCCGCCCTCGTGCATGAGCGATCGACCGCTGCTGCTCCGGTGTCACCGGCGGTTCCTCGCCAGCCACGTGTTTGGCCGACGCGTCTTGCGGACGACGCCCACTCACCAGTCGACCTCGGGCGTCGGCGGGAACAGGGTGTCGCGTTCGGCTGCGAGGCGTTCGCAGTCCCAGTCGGCGTCGACGCGTTTCAGGATGATCGGGCTCTTGGCGAGGTCGGGATACTGGCCCCAGTTGGCGGGCGACATCTCGAAGACCGGGTCGCTCGCACCGATGACCAGCTGTTCGGAGTTGTCGGTGACCACGCCGGTCAAGACGTCGGGCTCGGTGAGGAAGGCCTCGAAGGCGAAGATCTCGCGGCGGGCGATGTAGAGCTCGCCGATGAGGTCGGGGGTGACCTCGATCGTGACGGTGAGGCCCGGCTTGCCGTCGCCGTCGTCGTCGACGATGCGCGGATCGTTCGGATCGGTGGGGAGCGACTCGTTGAACGGATCGTCGAGCCGGATGCCCACCGGCGTCGGCGTCGCCGGTCGCCTGACCCGGAGCACGCCGTCGACGACATCGATCTCGAGCGCGACCGGCGGCGGCGTGATCGCCTGCGTGGCGGTGTCGGACAGCGACGTGCGGATCGGCTGGTCGGTGCGCTGTTCGGAGAAGCAGAACGACGACTGGTCGACGATCTGCCCGTCGACCTCGGTGAAGTCGTTGAACCCGTAGCTGATGATCAGCGTCTTGAGGACGTCGTCCTCGTAGGCCACGACGTCGTAGTGGGCCCACCGGCCGACCAGTTCCTGACCGAGCCGTCGGAAGCGGTTCGCTCGTCGCCGCCGGTTCGGTCGTCGGCGGTCGAGTGGGTTGCGTGTCCGAGCCGGCTGAAGTCATCGCGTCGCTCCCACATGCGCCGATCCCACCCACTGCGATCAACAACGCAAGCAGGCGGCGCACTCGCACCACCGTAGTGCTGGTGTCAGCGGGAGCGGGACGGGCGAGCAGGACGAGCGTGATGCAGACGGCGATGATGCCGCCGAGCACCTGGCCGCCCCGCAGGAGCCGGTTGGCGTCGACCGATGGCTTCCACACGACCCGGCCGTCGCGAACCTCGTACACCCCGATCGGGTTGACGTGGAGACCGAATCCGGTGCCGAACCCGCCACCTGACTTCTCGTCGTCGGTCCCCTCGCCGCCACCGCCGCCGGCCCCGCCGGACACGCGGGCGACCGGGATCACCGTCACGCCGTCGAGTACGTAGGCGTCGCCGTAGGCCCGCGACACCGACAGCGAGTCTCGGGTCCCTTTGATCGAGTCGAACACGTCGTCGGCACTTGCGGTCACCGAACTCTGCACTGTCATGGGACATCACTCCTCTTGCTCTTGCACGTTGATCAGGGTTCGACGATGGGGAAGCCGCCGAGGAAGACGTCGAGGTGGTCGACGATGGTGCGCAGGGCACCGGCATCGCCGTCGACGGTGAGGTCGCCCGAGTCGATGGCGTCGTCGAGTGTGCGCTCCCCCGCGACCACCGTCGTCAGTACCTCTCGGGTGGTGGTGACGGTCGCATCCGGGTCGTCGACCTGCTTGTCGATGCGGTACCGCAGCGCCCGGTGCGACAGCCCGACGAACCAGCGCTCGTCGAGGTCGCTGACGACGAGGTTGATCGCCAGGTCGACGCCGCCGAGTTCGTCGGCGTTCAACCGCATCGCGACGGTCGCCAGCAGCTGGTCGATCGGCAGCGCCCGCACGAGTCCCCGGTTCCCGGCGGGGTGGCGGGGCGGATGCCCGTGGCGAAGCTCCTGGGCGCCCATGAGGTAGGCGTTGCGGAACGTCGCCGACTCGCTCTGGTAGCCGAGCTGTTCGTAGGCGTCGGCGAGCAGCGTCCGGGCCGCGGTGTTGGTGGCGTCGGCGAACACGAGGTGGTTCACCAGCTCGGCGACCCACCGGTAGTCACCACGGTCGAACGCCACCTGAGCCGAGGCGAGCAGTGCATCGGCGCCGCCGGCGAGCTCGACGTAGCGCGTCCCCACCTCGACCGGCGGGTGCGGGTTGAGGTGGCACGGGTTGCCGTCGTACCAGCTGAGGTAGCGCTGGTACACCGCCTTGACGTTGTGCACCATCGCGCCGTAGTAGCCAACGGTGTGGCTCTCCTCGTAGTGGTCGGCGGGCGGGGTGAGCATCTCGGCGATCTCGGTGGCGACGTGGCCGTGGTTCGCGAGGCGCAGCGTCTGGTCGTGGATCCAGCGGTACAGGTCGCGCTGGCGGGCGAGGAAACCGCGTACGTCGTCGTTGCCCCAGCGGGGCCAGTGGTGCGAGGCGAACATGAGGTCGGTGTCGTTCGCGAACAGCTCGATGGCGTCGTCGATGTAGGTGCTCCACGACAGCGAGTCGCGCACCTGTGCGCCGCGGATCGGGATCAGGTTGTGCATGTTGTGCGAGCAGTTCTCGGCCATGCACAGCCACTTGTGGTCGGGGAAGAAGAAGTTCATCTCGGCCGGCGCCTCGGTCTCGGGCGTCATCTGGAACACGATGCGCACGCCGTCGACGACCAGCTCCTCGCCGGTGCGGGTGATGTCGACCGTCGGCACGATGAGGCCCGGCACGCCGAGCGGCACGCACTTGCCGAGCCCGGAGTCGACGTGGCCCCGGGGTCCCGGCGGCAGCAGCGGGCCGAACTGGTAGAGCGCCCGCCGGTTCATCGCCATGCCGGCGAGCAGGTTCTCGGCGACGGTTTCGCGCAGGAAGTGCTCGGGGGCGATGACCTGGCAGCGGCCGGCGTCGACGTCGTCCTGGCTGGTGACGCCGAGCACGCCGCCGAAGTGGTCGAGGTGGCTGTGGGTGTAGATCACCGCGGTGACGGGCCGTTCGCCGAGGTGGCGGTTGGCGAGCTCGAGGCACGCCTCGGCGGTGGCGGTGTTGGTGAGCGGATCGACGATCACCCACCCCTCGCGTCCTTCGATGAAGGTGATGTTGCTGATGTCGTAGCCCCTCGCCTGCCAGCAGCCGGGCGCCACCTCGAACAGACCGTGGATCACGTTGAGTTGCGCCTGGCGCCACAGGCTGGGGTGCACCGTGTCGGGGTTGGGCGAATCCTGCTCGATGAACGACCACCGGTTGATGTCCCAGGCGGGCCACATCGGGCCTTCGATCACGCCGGTGTCGTGCTGGGCGATCAGCCCTCGCTGAGCACGATCGAAGTCGGCCGGGTCGAATGGCGGGATCGGTCGTGTGGTGACCGCTCGCGTGTGCGCCGTCGCGTCGTTCGGCAGCGTGCGGGGCAGGTGCGCATCGGTCACGTCGCCAACTCTGCCAGATCACGGACCAGGTCGAGTTGCGTACCGACCTCGGGTCCGGCCATCGGACGGTGACGGCGAACGTGTTCGAGCGCTTCGTCGAGCGGAACCGCCAGCGACACCAGCACGGCCACCGCCGTGGTCCCGGCCCTGCCCACCCCGGCAGCGCAGTGCACGATCACCCGCTTGCCGGCCACGACGCGGTCGACCAGGTCGGTCAGCACCGGCGCGAACTGCGCCAGCCCGGGCGCGTGGAGGTCAGGGATCGGATACCAGAGCACCCGGTCGGGCGGCTGCCCGCGCAGCCAGGCCACGTAGTGCGGGTAGCGCTCGGCGAGTTCGTGCTCCTCGTTGAGGCAGACGACGACGTCGGCACCCACCCGCTCCATCAATCCTTCGGGATCAGGACCGATGGCGTGCTTCCCGCACAGCCACAGCCTGCCTCGCGCCGCTGCCGGCAACGGAATCTCGTTGATGCCACCGTCGGTGTTCCACCCGGTCATGGCACCATTGTCTCGCGGGTCGCGGACGTCGTCGCCGCGCGTCGGTCACGGTCCGCCACGACGGGTGACGGCCGATGTCTCGCGCCGACGCACGGCCGAGGAGCTGGCGAGCGGGTCGACGAGCCCGGAAACGTGCCGATCGAGGTCGAGTTGGCATCGACCCGTCGATCGTCGACGAGCGCCGTACCTACGCCGTACGAGCCACGATCGAGGTGGACGGCGTGATGTGGTGGACCTCGGCCGATGCGCACCGCGTCCTCACTGGCGACTCCCCTGACCACGTCGAGGTGATGGTCACTCGCGTCGCCCGCTGAGCGCTGCGGCTCACCTCTCAGATCACGCCGGCGTACGCAGACAGGCAGAGCTGGCCGCCGAGGTGGGCGTACAGGACTCGCGATCCGGCGGGAATCTCACCGGATCGGATCATCCCGATCAGCCCCGCCATCGACTTGCCTTCGTACACGGGGTCGGTGATCATCCCCTCGAGTCGGGCGGTCGTGCGAATGGCGTCGATGGTCTGCTCGTCGGGGATGCCGTAGATGCCGGCGTGGTAGCCGTCGACGATCGTGATCTCGTCGGGACGCAGGTCGCGGTCGACGCCGATCATCGCCGCGGTGTCACGGGCGATGCGGGTGACCTGGTCGATGGTCTTGTCGAGCGTCGCCGAGGCGTCGATGCCGATGACGTGACGGTCGGCGCGGTCTTCGAGGGCGAACCCGGCGATCATTCCGGCGTGGGTCGAGCCGGTGACCGTGCAGACGAGCACGTGGTCGAAGAAGATGTCGTGCTCGGCTTCCTGGTCGGCGACCTCGCGGGCCCAGTTGGCGAAGCCGAGCCCGCCGAGCGGATGGTCGGACGCACCGGCGGGGATCGGGTACGGCGTGCCACCCGCTTCGACGACCGAGTCGAGCGCCCGTTGCCACGAGTCGCGGATGCCGATGTCGAAGCCGGCCGGGTCGAGCCGGACGTCGCCGCCCATCATCCGTGACAGCTGGATGTTGCCGACGCGGTCGTACACGACATCGGGCCAGTCGACCCAGTGCTCCTGCACCGTGACCGCCTTCAACCCGAGGTGAGCGGCGACGCCGGTGACGGCACGGGTGTGGTTGGACTGCACCCCGCCGATCGAAACGAGGGTGTCGCAGCCCTGTGCGAGCGCGTCGGGGATCAGGTACTCGAGCTTGCGCACCTTGTTGCCACCGAAGGCGATCCCCGAGTTGCAGTCTTCCCGCTTGGCCCAGATCTCGACCTTCCCGCCGAGGTGGGCGCTGAGGCGCGGCAGCGGATGGATCGGTGACGGCCCGAATGTCAGCGGGTGTCGAGGGAAGTCATCGAGCGACGGCATGGACGGAGCGTACGACGTCAGCTGGTGCCGGGGCCGGTGGCGACCGTCGGTTGCGTCAGAGTCGAGCCAGGAGTCGCCGACGCTTGGTCTCGTACTCGGCTTCGGTCAGCATGCCGTCGCGGTGCACGGCTGCGACCGCCGCGAGCAGGACGCCGACTTCGTTGCGGAGTACGTAGGACGACTCGAGCGGTCGCTCGAGCACTCCTACGGTCGACATGTCGTCATGAACCAGCACAGTCATGCATCGGTACGCCCGGTCTCGACCTTGACGGCGTTCCTCGGATCAGTGCGGCTCGTCGACGAGCGGACTGCTCAGTCGTCGAGGGCGGCGAGGCGGCCCGCTCGCAGGTTGTCGAACTCGCCGACGCCCCGCCGCGCCCGAACGTCAACGGAGGGGTTCCGAGCGGAATGTGTCGCAGCACCTGAGACCTCTTCCGCAAAGGTTCGTCGACGCGGCAGAGATCATTCCGTGGCCACCTCGTAGCCGTGTCGCCGCCGTCAGGGAAGCGACGGGTCGATCACCACGTCGGCGCGTGGTCGAGTCGCGGCGACGATCGCGGCATTCGCTTCGTCCGACATGCGGACGAACTCGCGAGCCTCGTCGAGTGATCGACCGTGACGAACATGGCGGGCGACGAGCCGGTCGACCCTCGTGCTGGAGTCGACGTCGATGTAGCCGGTCAGGTCGAACAGGTTCCGGAGTGCTCCCCACGGTGGGTGTTCGAGGAGCAGGTAGTTCCCTTCCACGATGACGATCCGGTCGTCCGGGCCGACCGTGATCGCACCGTCGATCGCGCGGTCGGCGACACGATCGAACGATGGGGCCGAGACCGGACGATCGGCGTGTTGCAGCTGCTCGACGAGCCGCACGAAGCCGTCTGCGTCGAACGTCTCGGGGGCGCCCTTGACCGCCGACAACCCCAACCGATCGAGCTCCATGTTGTCGAGATGAAAGCCGTCCATCGGCACCACGACGGCACCGAGTGCCTCGGCCAGGCGTCCGGCGACGGTCGACTTCCCACTCCCCGGCGGCCCGGCAAGGCCGAATACGTAGCGACCGCGGCCTCGAGCATCGTCGGCAATCTGCGCGACGAGCTCGGCAAACCCGAGCCTCATCTCGCCGCCGACCTCACCCATCGGTGGCGTCGGGCGTCGTCGGCCAGGTGCCCGCTCGTATCGCCCGCCACGCCCCTGTTGCGCCGAGCGCCCAGATCACCAGGACGGGTTGGAAGAAGAGTCGGGCGAACCGCTTCGCGTCGGTGTCGAGCCCGAATGCGTCGACGCCCTCGGTCCACTGGGCGACGTTGCCCGGGAAGATGACGACGAAGAACGTAGCCACGACCGTGCCGACGATGACCCGGTGACGCGGGAGCGCGATGAGGGCCACTCCGAGTGCGATCTCGACAATTCCCGAGGCGATCACGACGACGTCCTCGTCGATCGGGAACCAGCCGGGGACCTGTGCCCGGAACTCCGTGCGTTGGGTGCTGAGGTGCCCGATTCCGGCAACGATCAGGGCGCCGCCGAGAAGCCATCGAAGCACCACACGGGGACCGACGCCATCAGGCCGTCGTGCGGTGTCGGACACGGTGCGATGGTACGGCAGGCAACGGTCCCGAGCTCCGTTCCCGTGAACTCGTGCGCGAACTATTCGCGCACGAGTTCACGAGAAGGGGGCGGCGCAGGCACGTGGGTCTGCGAGGCTGGGCCCATGCGTTATCGACGACTGGGCCGAACCGCTCTCCAGGTCAGCGAGCTGTGTCTCGGCACGATGAACTTCGGGCCGCAGACGCCCGAGGACGAGTCGTTCGCGATCATGGATCGCGCGGTCGAGCTCGGGATCAACTTCTTCGACACCGCGAACCGCTACGGCGGCGACCAGGGCGCCGGCGCCACCGAGTCGATCATCGGACGCTGGTTCGCCCAGGGCGGCGGCCGGCGGGACAAGATCGTCCTGGCGACGAAGCTCTTCGGAGCGATGTCCGAGTGGCCGAACGACGGCCGGCTGTCGGCGCGTCACATCCGGATGGCCTGTGAGGACAGCCTTCGGCGGATGCAGACCGACCACATCGACCTCTACCAGATGCACCACATCGACCGGACGGCGCCGTGGGAGGAGGTGTGGCAGGCGATGGACACGCTGATCCAGCAGGGCAAGATCACCTATGTCGGCAGCAGCAACTTCGCCGGCTGGCACATCGCCCGAGCGAACGAGGCCGCCGCCCGCCGGAACACGCTCGGCCTCGTCAGCGAGCAGAGCCACTACAACCTCCTGGTGCGCACCGTCGAACTCGAGGTGCTCCCGGCATGTCGCGAGTACGGCGTCGGCGTGATCCCGTGGAGCCCGCTGTCGGGCGGGCTGCTCGGCGGCGTGCTCGGCGACTCCGACCGCGCTCGTCGCCAGTCCCCACAGTCGCTGAAGCGGATCGACAAGCTGCGCCCGCAGCTGGAGCAGTGGGAGAAGCTGTGCGCTGATCTCGGTGAGGAGCCTGCAGCGGTGGCGTTGGCGTGGCTCCTCGCCCAGGACGGCGTCACCTGCCCGATCATCGGCCCGCGCACGATTGGCCAGCTCGACGGCGCCTCGCTGCGCTCCCTCGAGATCACGCTCGCTCCCGACACGCTGACAGCGATCGACGCCATCTTCCCCGGCCCCGGCGGCACCGCGCCCGAGGCGTACGCCTGGTAGCCCGACGGTGTGATCTCAGTCGCAACCAGGCCGAGGCCAGGTGCGCCCGTGTGGGATCAGAATCGATCGAGATCAGTCGACCAGTCGAATGACTCCGTTGTCGGGTGGACCGACAATGAGCGGAATGATCCGGGCAAGGTGACCGCTTGCGACGATGTTGTTCGCCATGTTCTCGTGATGCGCATCGATCGAGGTCCATCGCTCCAGAAACATGAACCTGTGTTCGTCGTCATCGCGTTGATACAGCTCGAAGGACTCGCAACCGTCCGCCGCTCGACTGATGTCGCGTCCTTGCGAAAGAAGTGCACGCAACTCGGTGGCGCAGCCAGGTAGGGCTTGGAAGTTGATGACAACGTCAACGGACATGATTCCCTCCGCGTCTGGCACACTCCGACAGAAGCGAGCCTGACCGATCTCGATTGGGTTGTCCAGTGTCAGTACCGAGTAGCCAACCTTCCACCGGACCAAGTGTCACCGACCGCCGGCCCAGGGGAGCTGTCGAGTATGTAACGAAAGGCCCGCCTTCAATGAGCACACGTCCGTACCAGCCATCTGAGATGGCCCTACTCGGGACGCATCATCGCGCACATGCCCTCGGGACCGTCCGCTGAACGTCCCCCTATCGGACACTCACCGAGCGCTCGACTACGGCGAATATGCCTGTGAAAGTGTGGCGCCGCAGACGGGCCTGAACTCGGTCACAGTCGGAGATGACGTCATTGTGATTATTCGTGCCGATACCGAGCGGTCTCTGGGCGGAGATCGACGCTTGCGTCAGGCGAACATACCGGGCAATCTGTGTCCGGGAGGGTGCAATGAGTCGATGCCGAGCTGTCGCGGCGGCGGTGGTCAGCCTGGTGTTTGCATCCTCGTGTAGCCATGACACTGACTCGGCGTCAGAAATTGCGATCACAGAATCATCCGTCACGTCGTCAATGAGTGATCGGACCGAGGAAGACGCCGAGCCGGACACGGCTCCACCGAATTCAACGTCGACGGTAGACCAATCAACCGCGACCGTAGCGCTTCACGACACGGTCCCGCCCTCGTCGGTGCCCGCTCTCCCGACGAACGGTCCCGTCCCACCCGGAACGTACAGCGTGGCAAAGCAGCGTGGGGCAACTTCCGATTACAGGCGGCTCATCGTCACGTTGCCGAATGGATGGGCGATTAGCGATGGGCTCGTCCACAAGCGCCTCGATCAGCTTGATGAGATGGCCTTCAGTGTGTGGACCGGGGTGTCGAGCGTCTACGACGACCCGTGCAACTGGCAAGAAAGCTCGGTAAGTGAACTCGACCTTGGCGATGATCAAGTACACGAGAACTTCCACGAGGCCACTTCTGGGTCGACGATAGCCAAACCACTTCACGGGGGACTCGCCAATCAAGTCGGGCGCAACGCCTCCGAGCTGACCCAAGTCGAGTTGGGGGGAGAGTCGGCTCTTCAGGTCGAACTCTCCGTCCCGGTCGAGCTCGATCTCGCCACCTGCGACCAAGGCCAGTTCAGGAGCTGGATGGGGTTGAGTGCCACCGGTGACGCCAATGCCCATCACAGTCCCGGCCAGATCGACGTCGTGTACATGGTCGATGTCGATCGAAGCGCGCTCGTGATCGACGCCTCGCACATGCCGGCCACTTCCGCGTCGGACCTTGCCGAGCTCGAGGCCATACTCGCGTCGATGATCATCGAGCGATGACCGAACGTCGTGTTGTCGCTGCGGTGAGCGCAAGAGCGCAGAACTGCCTGGATCGATCAGTGCTCCGTCCGTCTCGTCGGGCCACTGGAATGGCGACGTGAATATCGGGTGCTCGGCTTGGGCCGCACCCGAGTGGGTGGTCCGACCGGTGGGGCGTCATTCTGTGTGGCAGTTATCGGGCGGCTCGGCGATACACATCCTCGAACCCCGATGTCAACGACGTCGGCTCGATCGACATCACCGCCACCTCGAACAACCCACCGGTCCACATAAGAACAAACACGCATGAACCACCCGGATTTATGCATGAAGTTCGGGAGGCACGATGAATCGGAAAATGGATCAGAGTCGGTCAGCTTCGTCGGTGCGGTTCCTTCGCCGACGTGCGGCACAAGTGCTGTTCGTTGCGGCCTTGGTGATTCCGATCAACGCGTGTGCGCAGGACGATCCGGCTACTGAGAGTTCGAGGGTTCTGATCTCGCCGCCGCTGAACAGCGGTCCCGCGACGACAACGATCGGCGACGGCACTGTTGAGGAGCAACTACGCGGCGTGCTCGCCCATCTCGCGTCGACGAGTCCGGGGTGCTCGGCCGCTTTGTCTCAGGACGGGGTCGTGAGGTGGGCTGAAGGGTTCGGGCTCGCCGACGTCGATGCCGGTCGTGCGATCTCGCCGTCGACGCGCTTCGACATCGGTTCGGTCTCGAAGCAGTTCACAGCGACGGCCATTCTCCTGTTAGAGGCGGACGGCTTGATTGATCGCCACATGACTGTGTCCGAGGTGCTGGACGGGATGCCGCCGTGGGCCGATGAGGTCAAGATCAGCGACCTGATTCACCACACCAGCGGCATTCCTGACTACATCGACATGCTGCTCGGGGACGGTTACGCGATGAGTGACCGCACCACGCAGGCCGACGCCGTCGAGGCGGTGCGGGCTGTGAGCGACCTCGAATTCGAACCGGGAAGCGTCTGGTCGTACTCGAACTCCAACTATGTGCTGCTGGCAGAGATCGCCGAGGCGATCTCAGGAGAATCGCTTCCGACGTTCCTGGCCGAGCGTGTGTTCGGGCCGCTCGAGTTGGACATGGTGATGGACCCGGTCGGTGACGTCGCTGGGAAGGCGGTGTCGTACCGGGCCGTCGGTGACCGGTGGGAGGCGCAATTCTCGGGCTGGGAACAAGTCGGTGACGGCGCAATCCAGGCGACCCCATCGGATCTCGTTCGATGGGCCAGCCAGTACTGGGATCCGACGCTCGGCGGGCCTTCCGTACTCGCTGCTCGCAGTGAAGGTGCGGTCGACCGAGGCGACGGCCTACTGTACGGCGCGGGCATTGTCCGTGACGGTGACCAGCTCCGTCACAACGGCGAATGGTTGGAGTTCGGCTCCGCCCTCGTGATCCTCCCCGACCAACACGCCGCTGCGGCAGTGACCTGCAACCGCAAGGGCCCCGACCCGTTCGAGTTCGCCGAGTCCATGCTCGACATATGGGTCCACCAGTAACCAGGTAGCAGGGTCGATCGGTTTCTCGGGGACCTCCTCACCCTGCCCCTTCGCGGATCGTGTGCTCATCCAATCTCTCGACGGTCGAGCCGGCCGAGTGTTGCCTCGGCGCGATGCGCTCGGCTTGGCTCCAACTGCGGCTGCGCCGCAGTCCGGGATGCTGCGATCGGCGGAAGGCTGCCGAATCGTGACTGCGTCCGGTTGAGGACAGGCATCTGAGACGAGATTGTCAAGTGCCATTCGAGGTAGCGATGAACGACACCCGCATGAAGTTCGGCGGCGTGAAACGCCACTGATCTCGACGTCGCCGCCGCGACGGCTCTCTCGGCCGCTCAGGCCGGTGGGAGCGGTACGAGACGAGGCGCCGGCATCGGATGACTCACGGGAGCCGGAAGTGGACCCGCCGTTGCCGCAGCCCGCCTCGTGAGCCAGGCCCGCAGGTCGGCCAACGGCATCGGTTGTGCAATTCCGAATCCCTGAGCGAAGTCGCAGCCGAGGGCGGCGAGTGCGTCCCAGGTCTCACGCGTCTCGAGCCCTTCGGCGACCACGTCGAAACCCAGACGATGGGCGAGGTCGACGACGCTCTCGACGATCACCCGATCGGCCTGGTTCGAGAGCAGCCCGCCGACGAACACCGCATCGACCTTGACGCGGTCGACCGGGAGTTGGCGCAGCGTCTCGAACGACGAATACCCGGTACCGAAGTCATCGATGGCGACCGAGACGCCGGCCTCACGGAGCCGATCAACCGTGAACCACGAGTGCTCCGGATTGGCCCCCAGCGCCCGCTCGGTCACCTCGACTTCCAAGCGCGAAGGTGGGAACCCGACGTCAGCGAGCACCCCGAGTACGAGCGCTGAGAAGCTCCGATCCTGCAGGCTTCGCCGCGACACGTTGACGGCCAGCTTCACGTCGTCGATTCCGGACATCCGCAAGCCCTGTGTCGAGGTCCGCAGCACCATCTCGGTGACACGCCCGATCAGCTCGGTCTGCTCGACGAGTCCGATGAAGTCGTTCGGCTGGATCCTGCCGTACACAGGGTGATCCCAACGAATGAGCGCCTCAACCGTGTCGGCCGCGCCCGTGTCCATGCGCACCTGCGGCTGGAAGTACACCGTGAACTGGCCCTCGGCCAGCGCGGCGTCGATATCGCTCAGCAGCTCGACGTGACCGCGCCGCTGCACGCGAATACAGTCGTCGTACCGCTCGACCTTCGTGGCGAGCCGTTTCGCACGGTACATCGCGATGTCGGCCGCCCGCAGCAGATCCGACGCCGACCGACCGTGCCGCGGCGCGAACGCCACGCCGACGCTCACGGCAACGCGGATGGGGAAGCCGCGGACCCAGAGCGGCTGCGCGAGCTCGGCACTCAGTGCAGTGACCAGACTCTCGACCTCGGCACTGCCCTCTGCACTCGTTCGCAGCGGTTGGAGCACGGCGAACTCGTCCCCGGCCAGCCTGGCAGCCACGGCTGTAGGCGGCAGGCTGTCGGCGAGTCGCCGGGCGAACGTCGAGAGCACTGCGTCGCCGACGTCATGTCCCAGTTCGTCGTTGACCTCCTTGAACCGATCGAGGTCGATCAGCATCACCATCGCCGATGTCGATCCTCCCGCACCGCCGACGACCATGTCGACGCGTTCGGCGAAGGCCCGACGGTTCGCCAGACCCGTCAGCGCATCATGACGCGCCTCGTAGGCTCGTTCGAAGGCCTGTCTCGTCGACTGGAAGACGAGTACCGTCGTGATCGCAAGGAGGGGCGCGAGCGCTCGGCTGAACTCGACGCCGACGATCCAGATCGGTGCGAGTGACAGCAGTGCACCCTCGGCAGTCACCCACGCGCCGATGCCGTGCGCCAGGCCGGTCGCGAGCGCGACTCGTGAGCGTGCGGCTTCGTCGATCGCCGTGACGATGCCGTCGACCATGAGGATCGTCGCTCCGATCAACGTTGCGCCGACCACCCAGCGCCACGAGACCCCGGCGACGTTGTCCATCGACCAGGTCGCGTCGAGCCACATTGACACCGACGACGCGGATCCCACAGTCAGTGCGACCTTGGACAACCGCATCAGCGTCGTGACCGGAGTGGCACGAACGACGAGCGCATGAGCAACGGTGCCGAGCATCGACGCCCACAACGCCCCGGTCGACGAGCCGACCAGCAACAGAGCGAATGAAAAGAGATAGACGGGGGTGACGTAGGTGCTCGGACCGGATCGGATCCAACACCGGCGACTCGTCTCACCGACGAGAAGCCCGACCGCGAGGAACGCAAGCACCTGCCAGTCGGCGTCCGGCGGCGCGCTGTGGATGTCGGTTCTGATGACGGCAACGACCACTGCGACCGCGACCGACAACGTGCCGAGTGCGGCGACGCTCAGCGCAACACGATCTGGAACCTGCCACGTCGCCACGTGCGAGGCGCGCTGACGTGCTCCAATCCGGACCGCCTCGAGTTCATGTGATGCTGCTGCCACGCTGCTCCGCCCAGTCGCCAGTCGACTCGATGTCGACCATGGTGGGTATCGGGATCGCGGCGGACCTTCTTGAACCGTCACTGCGTGCCGGTCCTGCTCCCGCTGAAGCGAGAATCTGTCTGCGTGTGCCCTGTCCGGATTTCTTGACGTGCTCACCGACCGTGACCGCAGCGTCGATCCCACGCGAGTTGACCCAGCGCCTGGAACCGTCCGGTTGAGGACCGGTATCTGAGACATCCGACGAACATGACGGACCCTCTGAGCGCTATGTCTGGGATGCTCGCTTCTGGCGTTCTGATCGGCGGCTGCCGAGACATGTCGGCGGGTTGCCGCTCCCGAACCTCACGACTATTGTAGAGATGTAACTACATGGAGGTGTGATGACGACGCAGATGAGCAGCCGACAATTCAATCAAGACACCAGCGGCGCCAAGAAGGCTGCCGAGAACGGCCCGGTCTACATCACCGACCGGGGCCGACCGGCGCACGTGCTGTTGACCTTCGACGACTATGAGGAACTCGTCGGACCACACCGAGCACTCGACCTGCTCGCCGAGCCGGCAGGAGTCGCGGACATCGAATTCGTGGCGCCAAGGAACAGCGACGTGGCGCGGCCGGCAGCGTTCGAGTGATGTTCGTACTCGACACGAACATCGTGTCCGAACTCCGCAAGGTGCGAAGCGGCAAGGCGAACCCCGGGGTCGCGTCGTGGGCCGAGCAAGTCCCGTCGGCGGAGCTGTTCATCTCGGCGATCACGATCCACGAACTCGAGCACGGAGTGTTGCTCATGGAGCGTTCAGATCCTGCGCAGGGAGCCGTGCTTCGTGCATGGCTGGACCAGAGCGTCGCCGCAGCGTTCAGGAGTCGAGTGCTTCCAGTGGACGAGCGCGTCGCGCGTCGCGCGGCTGGCTTACATGTACCGGATCCCGCACCGTTCCGCGATGCTCTCATCGGCGCGACGGCCTTGGTCCACGACATGACCGTCGTGACTCGAGACCTCAAGGACTTTCAGCGTTTCGACGAACTCGACGTCATCAATCCCTGGAGTTGACCAAGTCATCTCAACCCGAACGCTCACCCGCTACAGCCATGTCCCACCGCCGGCGAAACGCGGTGAACGGGCGCCAGCCAGCGGTTGTCCCCGGACACTTGAAGCGTCCGGCAGAGGATCTCGGGGGTCTGAGCTGAGACCCTGCAGACAGCTTCGGCTGACGGCCCTTCAACTTGCCCTGAGCGCTGGCGACGGCCATCCCCACACGGGTGCGCATCCGGATCAGGTCCACCTCGAACTCGGCAAACGTGGCGAGGATGTTGAAGAACAACTTCCCCATCGGATCGTCGGGGTCGTAGATCTGACCGCTGAGCGACAGTGACACACCGCGTTTGGCGAGAGTGTCACCGATGTCTCGAGCATCGGGAACAGATCGAGCAAGCCGGTCGAGCTTCGGGACCACGAGCGTGTCGCCGGTTCGTACCGCGGCCAGTGCTCGATCGAGGCCGGGGCGCTCGCGTTTGGTGCCGCTGATGCCGTGGTCGATGTAGACGCGATCAGGCGAAACGCCGAGCGCGTGAAGCGCTTGGCGCTGAGCGGTGAGGTCTTGCTCGTCAGTCGAGCATCGGGCGTATCCAATCAATGTTTCATCCATCCAAGAACCGTGCCGCACCCGGTCGCCCTGATCAATCGGCGAGCGTCCGAAAACCGCCCGTCATGTGAGACGGATCTCGCCGAACCTCCCGTCGGGCTACGAACCAGCGATTCGTCCGGCGGGCGTCCCCCCAGTCGGACGCCTACCGAGCGCTCGATGATGGCGGTTATGGACGTGAAAGTGTGACGGCACGCAAGGTGATGGTGCTGCGGGCGTGATCGGAAGAACTGCCGGTGAACGCGTGGGTGCTCGTCGCTCGAACGGGTCTTGGTATACGTGCAATCGCGGCGCGCCGTCGACGGGGCGTCCCGGCTTTTGGGGCGATCAGCTGACGGTGAACTCCTTCGTCATGCCGAGCATCGCGTGTGGCGTGCCGTCAGCCCCTGCGACCCAGCACATCATCGCGTAGTTACCTGGCTCGAGTTCGATGGTCAGAGCCTCTTCGTCGTCACCGCCGGCAGCGGCCAGGCCGCTGTCCCAGAACGCCTCGCCCCCCTCGCCATCCGAGCTCATGAACTCGTCGAGGGTCGCTCCCTCCGCGAACTTCACGATGCTCATGAAATGAGCCTCCTGGCCCTCGTTGGTCAGAACGAGCGATGTCCTGCCGGCGGTCAAGGTGTCGGTCGGGAGGACGAACTCAAAATCCTCGGCGGTGACGTTCACTCGCGTGGCATCGTCCTCGATCTCGAAGCTCACTCCCTCTGCCTGGCCTGGGCCGGTGTCCTCGCTGTGATCGATGCCGCAGTTCTCGGTTTCCCAATCATTGATGTCCTCGGTCGCCGCAGTCACATCGTCCTGGGCATACGCGTTGAAGAACGCGACAGTGTCACCCGCCGCGGGAATCAACGCCCCTGCGGCCGTGTCCACCGCGTCGTGGATCTCGTCTGGCGCGAGCTCCTTGTATTGGGTGAGCTGCTCCTCTGACGGGAAATCCTCCTGCGTCGCCATCTCGCTTGCCAGAGCGCACAACTCCTCGTTCACGCCACCCGCTGCCTCCGTCGCCGCTGGCGCAACAGTTGCTGCTGGAGTTTCGGTGACCGCAGGTGCAGCTGTGGTGTCCGCCGAGTCCTCGTCGTCGCCGCACGCGGCCATCACGACGACCGACACCGCGATCAATGAGCCGATCAGTACTCGTGAACGCGGCGATGAACCGCGCAATCGTGTTGCTTTCAATGGACCGTCCCCCTCCATTTGTGATGAGAGCAATACGACTCGTTCACAGCGCGAAAGTCAAGGTCGGTCCGTTGACGGGAGTCGCCGCCACTTTCGCAGGCGATGATGCGCTGGGTCGGAACGTTTGGTCCGGAATCTGTGGGAGCCAGAGCGCAGGCCGGTCGCGCGCAGATGGCGAAGTACGCGCTACTGCGGCGAACGACATTCGTCATGGAACATGGCAGATGCTCTTGACGGAATCCAGACATCGCGCGATTGTGAATTCCGGTGTCTCGATCCCGACGCACCGATGGGGATCCGTTCGTCGACGGATTGCAGCAAGAAGAGATGGGGAACATCATGCAACTTTTCACACGTCAGCTGATGACGGCCGGACCGGAGTCCGAGGCCGGTGCCTGGGCGGCCGAGATGGCTGCCACCGTCTCCGCCAAGATGGGGACCGAGGTCGCACTCTGGGCCGCTGGTTTCGGGGCGCCGATCGGAGCGTTCGCGTTCACGATGCGGGTCGAGGGCATTGCCGATCTCATGGCGAAGGCGGCTCCCCTCGACGGTGATGCCGACTACGAGGCGAAGCTTGCCGCCGGCGCAGACTTCTTGGTGGGGCCACCGCAGGATTCGCTGGCAACGCCGCTCCACGGCGACCTCGGTGATCCGCCACCCGTCGGTTCGATGGCAGTCGTCACGAACGCCGTGATCGCCAACGGTCAGTACGCAGAGGCGGTTGGCTGGGGGATCGACGTCGCCCAGCACGTGACCTCCGTGACCGGCATGCCCGTCAGCTTGATGATGCAGGAGTACGGCGTCTTCGGTCAGTTGACGTGGATCGGGATCGGGGCCGACGCGGCCGCGATCGACGCGTCGGCGGCCGCCAGCAATGGCGATGCCGAGTACATCAAGAAGCTGTCGGCGGCCGGCGACCTCTTCGTACCCGGAACCGGCCACCGCTCGCTCGTAACACGAGTGGCCTGATCCTCGGCGGGCAGGTTCCGGCTTCGCCTCCAGTGGATCCGGAACGAACCCGGCCGGTTCGAGTGCCACGAGACCGCTGTCAGCGCCAGCCACCGAACGCCGGCTGGCGGGCCCTCTGGCTGACCACCGACAACGGCACCGGGATGCACCGTCGACCCGACAGCGTCCAGTTGCGACGCAACCGAGCGTCCAATGGTGCCTGACATGGAAGATGATCGGGTGCTGTCCCGCTCATGATCTCTTGGTGGAGCACGCTGGGCGGTGCAGACTTCGAGATGCTCGGTTAATCCGCTGGTTCGTCGTGCGAGGTTCGATGAGGGGCTGCAGGTCGCCTCGGTGTGGCTCGGCGCCCGGCGGGCAGCGCTGACCGCGATCCCTGCGCCAGTGCATTCCGACGACGACGTGTGTCGGTGGCTCGTCGAAGAGGTGCTGCGGGCGCAGGAAGTGTGGGTGGCGGAGGTGGATGGGTGCATTGGCGGGTTGCTCGCTCTCGATGCAGGATGGGTCACTCAGCTCTACGTGGACCCGTCGCGTCAGCGTCGGGGGCTCGGAAGTGCGCTGCTTGGACGAGCAAAGGTGCGGTCACCGGTGGGACTGGATCTGTGGACGTTCGAGACGAACGTCGGCTCACATCGGTTCTATGAGCGACACGGATTCGTGTTGGTCGAATCGACGGACGGTCGTGACAACGAAGAACGGGCACCGGATCGTCTGTACCGGTGGTCAAGGTGACCTTGTGCGGCCCGACACGTCGAGTACTACGCGGTGGGACGTTGGTCAGCATCATGGAGACGCTGGACCCAAGAGCCGGGCACTCGCCATGCCCGGGAACTGAAGGACACATCGACATGCCGTGCACCGCCGAACGCGTCTGGACTGCCATCAACAAGGCTCGATGACGAGGCGGGCCGGCGTCACGTGGAGGCGTTGCTACCGAGTGGTGGATGGCGACCCGCGGCTGACCTGGCGGGAGTGGGTGCGAGTCCCGCGGGACGGGTTCTGGCCGGTCGGGTCTGGCGTAGAAATTCGGCTCACCGGATTGTGAAAGAGTTCGACATGGCCGCTGACCTTCACTCGTCCGTTGCGTCATCGCGTGCGGTGGTGGAGGCGCAGCGACTGTTCGATGGTCACACGTTCATCCAACCCGCACGCGTTGTCATCGCTGGTGGTGTGGTCGTGGCCGTGGGGGCAGACGTCGCCGAGCCGACCACTGTGGATCTGGGTGATGTGACGTTGTTGCCGGGGCTGGTCGATTGCCATCAGCATCTGGTGTTCGACGGCGTCGGCACTCTCGAAGAACAGGTGTCGGGACGCACGGACGAGGAACTCTTAGAACGCGCCTGGACGCAGGCGCGGCGGGCGCTCGTGGGTGGCGTGACGACGGTACGCGATTTAGGTGATCGCAATTTCGTCACGCTCGGCCTTCGTGGTGACATCGATCTGCCGACCATCTTGTGTTCAGGGCCACCGATCACCACGGTCGACGGACATTGCTGGTACCTCGGCGGAGAGTGCGAGGATCGCAACGCTTTGCTCGCCGCGGTTCGTGAGCGCGCTGAGCGTGGGTGTGACGTTGTGAAGGTCATGGCAACGGGAGGCGCCTTGACGCCGGCCATGCCGATGTGGCGGTCGCAGTTCAACGCCGAGGATCTGCGCGTGCTGGTCGAGGAAGCGCACCGGCTGGGGCTGCCGGTGGCGGCGCATTGTCATGGTGAGCAGGGCATCTCGGATTCAGTTGACGCCGGCGTCGACACGATTGAACATTGCACCTTTGTGAACGAGGACATGAATCCCAGGCCCGACCCGGAGCTGCTCGAACGGCTCGCTCGTTCGGGCATTGCGTTGTCGGCAACGTTCGGACGTTGTGCCGATGCTCCACCTCCGCCGCCGAGGATTCTGGCGGTTGGACCCAAGGTCCGGGCGGCTCAGGCCGTTGTACGCGAGCTTGGTGGCAAGATCGTCGTGGGGACCGATGCGGGCATCGGTACCGCCAAGCCGCACGACGTCGCACCGCAAGCCATCCATGACCTGATCTCCATCGGCATGACACCGGTCGAGGCGCTCGCGGCGATGACATCCGGTGGAGCAGATGCGCTCGGACTGCCTGGCAAGGGCCGGCTCACTGCCGGCGCCGACGCGGACATGATCGCCGTCGACGGCGATCCCCGTACCGATCCGGTTGCCGTTACACGAATCGCTCAGGTCTGGCGAGCAGGCGTACCAGTCTCGACCTGACCGGACGAGCGCCGCCGACCTGACCGACGCAGCCGAACACTCGCCAATCGCCGACCCCGTTCAACGAGTCCGCGATCTCGTCCCTCACGGTCGCACCACCGAACTCGATGTCCGGTTGAGGACCGCTGTCCGGACGCAGTCTGTCCTTGGCTGCCGCGTGGACGTAGTACAACTGGGTGCCCGATTCATTGAGACCACCCACGGAAGCGAGCAGCATCATGGACGTCCGACTTGTCGTCACCGGTCACGACAACAACGGCAAAGCCGTCTTCGCAAGCGACGGGTTGGTCGCTCCCATCACACTCGCTGCGATGCCCGGTGCGGAGTTCCACCGACTGTGGGGATCCGACGGGCCTCAGACCTATCCCGACGCCGGCGCAACACCGAACGCACCCGCATACTTCCCTGCGGTTGGTGGCTTCAGATTTGGCCTGTTCACGATTCCCCCCGAGCAAGAAGCGGGCTATCCCGACGACATGGAGGGAGCGATGGCAGAGGTCGAGACCAAGCTCCCCGGGATGATGGCACACATGGAGGTCGACGATCCCGGGATGCACACCACCGACACCACCGACTTTGAGATCGTGCTGTCGGGCCAGGTTGTTCTCGAGCTCGATGATGGGGCCGAGGTCACACTCTCTCCTGGTGACACCGTGGTGCAGAACGGCACGCGCCACCGTTGGCGGAACCCCGGAACTTTTCCGGCCGTCATTGGCGTGGCCATCGTTGGAGCCAACCGCGCCTGAGCGTGCCATCGTCGCGAAGGAGTCAGCTCGTCTGTTGCAACCGCGCCGATTGCCGAATTGCTCGTTGCTTGTTGGGCGGCTGGTCCTTGTCCTTCAGCGCGATCGAGTCGTACAAGGTGGCGAGGGCGGCCTCGACGGTTTTGCGTTCGTGACGGCGTACGCCGGTCGCTTCGAGGAGCACGGGTCCGAACACAGCGAAGCACAGTTGCAGTGAGGTCATGGCGATTGCTCGGGCTTGGGCCTCGGCGTGCGCCTCGTCGCCACCGGAGTCCATCCGTGTGGCGATTGCTGCAACCAAAGCGGCAGCGAGAGGGAAGTCGCCGTCGACCTCGACGGCGTCGGAGTCGTAGAGGTGCCAGCGCACGAGCGCCTTGAGGTAGGGATCGCTGCCAGTGAGCAACGGCATCGATGTGACGTCGCCGTGGGCGGTGACGAAGTCGTCGCTCAGCGCACGGAGTCCGGCGAGCAGCGCTGCGTCTTTGCCACCGAAGTAGTAGTGGATGAGTCCGTAGTTCACGTGTGCCTCGGCCGCAAGGTCGCGTCCGGCGATCGTGCTGGGCGCGCGATTGGGCAGCAAGCGTTTGGCGGCCCCGACAATCGCTTCTCGTCCAGTGCCGGCGCGATGCTGCACGGCGGTGCTGGTTTCGTTCGCCAAAGCCATTGACACGATATTAGCCATATAGCTAATCTCTTGTCCAGCGATGACACACCAAATGGAGCTCGATCCGCACGGTCAGGCCACCTGGACGGGCGGCCAGGTGCGTGGCCCTCGCAACATTCATGTGGTGTTCCCAGGTCTGCGGGCAACGTGACTGCGACGGACCGATCCGAAGGTCATCCGACGGTACAGCCGCTGTTCGTGCTGCCGCGTACGGAGCAGGAACCCGACTCCGTGGCCGTCTGGACGGAGGACGGTTCCGTGTCGTGGGCCGTGCTCGAAGAGCGCGCTCGACGCTTCGCTCGAGGACTGCGGAACGAGGGTGTCGCCGAACACGACGCCTGGGCAGTTCTGGCTCGCAACCGTTTGGAATGGGCCGAACTCGCGCTCGGCAATGCACGCGCCGGCTCGCGGTATGTGCCGCTGAACTATCACCTCACCGCCGTGGAGATTGCCGAACTGTTGACCGACTCCGCGTCGAAGCTGCTCGTCGTGGGGCCCGAAGACGAGGCGGTCGGCCGGGAGGCCGCCTCCGACGTCGGGATCGACCGGGTCATCGTCCTCGGCTCAGACTACGAGACGTGGTTGGGCGAGCAGTCTCCCGAACCACTCGCCGAGTGCAGTGCCGGGGCAGCCCTGCAGTACACCGGCGGCACGACGGGGCGATCGAAGGGCGTCATCCGATCGGGGATGTCGGTCGAGGCCAGCGACCTCGCCCGCCCGTTCGCCCAGTGGGGCGCGATGACGCACATGCCCCGCGGCGAACAGATGATGCTGGTCACGCCGGCCTACCACGCCCTCGGCGGCGCGGTGGTGATGGCTTCGATGGCACTCGGCAACCCGTTGATCATCGTCGATCGTTGGGATCCGGTCCGGATGCTGGCGCTGATCGAGCAGCACCGGGTGGCAGGGGTGCCGATGGTGCCCACACAGTTCATCCGGCTCCTCAAGCTCGAGCCGGAGACCCGCAGTCGGTTCGACGTGTCGTCGTTGCAGTGGGTGCTCCACACGGCGGCTCCCTGTCCCGAGTGGGCCAAGCGTCAGATGATCGAATGGTTCGGTCCGGTGATCGTCGAGCTCTACGGCTCATCGGAAGGTGTCGGACCCGTCATTGCAACGTCCGAGGAGTGGCTCGCCCGGCCCGGCACGGTCGGCAAAGCGACGGCCGTGCTCGAATTGTCGATCCTCGACGACGACGGCAACGACCTTCCCGCCGGAGAGATCGGCATGATCCACGCCAAGCGCATCGACGGCACGCCCTCGTACCACGGTGATCCGGCGAAGAGTGCAGCGATGGTGCGGTCCGACGGACGCTTCACCGTCGGCGACGTCGGATGGCTCGACGAGGACGGCTACCTGTTCCTGTCGGACCGACGCGTCGATCTCATCATCGTCGGCGGCACCAACATCTATCCGGCGGAGATCGAGGCGGTGCTCACCCAGCATCCCGACGTCACTGACGCCGCCGTGTTCGGCCTCCCGCATCCCGAGTGGGGCCAGGAGATCAAGGCCGTCGTGCAGCCCGCTGACGGCGTGCAGATCGATGTCGCCGAGCTCACCGAGTTCGCTCGGGCCCGGCTGGCACCGTTCAAGGTTCCAGCGTCGATCGACATCGATCGAGCGCTCCCACGCGAGGCGAGTGGCAAGCTCAAGAAGCATCAGCTGCGCACTCGCTACATCGAGGAAATTCGCTAGCAAAGTCGGTTTCCACCGCAACGGAAAGGGCGCCACGCCATGAATCAGGAGTTCGGCGGCACCATCGGCCGCACGATGGAGGAGTCGACGCCGTGGTGGCCCGACGTCGAACGCGCGCCCGAGGGTGCGCCCAACGTCTTGCTGGTGCTGCTGGACGACGTCGGCTTCGCGCAGTTCGGCTGTTACGGCAGCGACATCGCGACCCCGACGTTCGACCGCCTCGCCGGTGACGGCCTGCGCTACAGCAGCTTCCACACCACCGCGCTGTGCTCGCCGACGCGTGCCTGCCTGCTCACCGGGCGCAACCACCACACCAACGGCATGGCGCGCATTGTGGAACAGGCCGTCGGCTTCCCCGGCTACAACGCGACGATCCCGCACGAGAACGGGTTCCTGTCCGAGATCCTGCGCGACAACGGCTACGCCACCTTCGCGCTCGGCAAGTGGCACCTCACGCCGGCCACCGACATGAGCGCCGGCGGACGAAAGGATCGTTGGCCGCTCGGTCGAGGGTTCGAGCGCTTCTACGGGTTCCTGGGTGGCGAGACCGACCAGTTCCACCCCGACCTCTATCACGACAACCACCAGGTCGATCCACCGGCGACCCCGGAGGAGCGCTATCACCTCACCGACGATCTCGCCGACATGGCGATCCGGTACATCAAGGATCTCCGTGCAGTGTCGGATCGACCGTTCTTCTGCTACTTCGCTCCGGGCGCGGCCCACGCCCCGCACCAGGCGCCCGCCGAGTTCATCGAGCGGTATCGCGGCCGCTTCGACCAGGGCTGGGACGCCTGGAGGGAGCAGGTCTTCGAACGCCAAACTGCGAGCGGCCTGCTCCCCAGCGGGACACGTCTCAGTGAGCGGCCGTCTTGGGTGCCCGGCTGGGACGACTGCTCCGCCGACGAGCGACGTCTCTACTCCCGGATGATGGAGGTGTACGCCGGCATGCTCGAACACACTGATCACTGCATCGGGCGCGTGGTCGACTTCATCGAATCGCTCGGCGAGCTGGAGAACACCGTCGTGATGATCATGAGCGACAACGGCGCCAGCGCGGAGGGTGGCCCCCAGGGTTCGTTCAACGAGCTCTACTTCTTCAACTTCGAGCCCGAGAGCTTGGAGGAGAATCTGGCCCGCATCGACGACCTCGGTACGCCACGGGCCTACAACCACTACCCGTGGGGTTGGGCATGGGCAGGCAACACGCCGTTCAAGCGCTGGAAGCGGGAGACCCACGAAGGCGGAGTCACCGATCCGCTGATCGTCCACTGGCCCCAGCGGCTGGGGCGTCCCGGGGAGATACGCCACCAGTACCTGCATGCGATCGACGTCGTGCCGACGTTGTTGGCCGAGATCGGCATCACGCCACCGGACCACATCGGCGGCGTCGCCCAGAGTCCGATCGAGGGCATCTCGTTCGCACCGACGTTCGTCGACGCCGGCGTCCCGGCGCCCCACGTCACCCAGTACTACGAGATGATGGGATCGCGTGCGCTGTATCACGATGGCTGGAAAGTCGTGGCCTTCCACCCGCTTGCCAACGTCGACTACGGCGACGGTCGCGACGCTCGTGCGCCCTTCGACCAGGACGACTGGGAGCTCTACCACGTTGCCGAGGACCCGTCCGAGATCGACGACCTCGCCGAGGCAGAACCGGACAAGCTCGCCGAGATGATCGATCTGTGGTGGCGCGAAGCCGAACGGTTCCAGGTGCTCCCGCTCAACCTGCCCGGTGGTGGCGGCAACGACCGGCGTTTCCGCCGCGAGCGCTACGTCTACCACGCGGGAATCAGTGCGCTACCGGAGGTGGTGGCACCGAATCTCCGCAACCGCAGTTGGCATCTGCTGGCCGAACTCGACCTCACCGGTGACACCGACCCCGACGGCGTCGTCGTTGCCCACGGGGGCCACCAGGGTGGCTATTCCGTGTACATCCAGCACCGTCGGCTCCACTACGTCCACAACATGCTGGGCGCCTCGTCGAGCGTCGTGGCGGCATCGACACCGTTGCCCCAGGGCGTCGAGACGACGGCGCGTGTCGTGTTCACCGCAACGGGTCGGTTCCAGGGCCACGTCGAACTGTTCTACGGCGACGTGCCGGTGGGCAGCGGACACGTCGATCGGACAGTGCCGATCTCGTTCGGCGTGGAGGGCTTCAGCGTCGGCTACCAGCGCGGCAGCTCGGTCACCGACGCATACGAGTCGCCATTCGCCATCGATCACGGCGTCCTGCGCCGTGTCGTCATCGACGGCATGGGTGCGCCGTACCGCAACCCCGACGGCGAACTCCGGGCCGCACTCGCCCAGCAGTGAGGAGTGCCCGCGCGTGCTGTACTCGCACAAGCCGGCGTCGATCGGCGTTGGGGAGCTGCCCAGCATCGACATGGTCACCCGATCACAGCCGTCAACGCCTGTGGGCATACTTCGCTCAGCGAGATCCATCTCACGAGCGCCGCAAGGCCGACGAAGCAAGTCGGGTCGGAACGTTCTCGACCCCGCTCATCATCACGCTCGATACACCGTGGCCTCTTGCCGAACGAACTGTCCGGTTGAGAACCGGCATCTGAGACGGGATCACGAAACGCCATTCGAGGCATCGACGACCACGAGATCGTTCGAATGCCATTTCCCCATCCGGACACCCCTCGCGGACCACGGTCTGGATCTCGGAACCTGTCCCCCAACGGCACCTATGGCAGGGGCATGGTCGGCGCAGTTTGGTTGTCGTCGGGTCTGTGATACTGGCTCGATGGGGCCTTCGGAGGGTGGGGACGGGGTGCCGTCGGGAACGGTGACGTTCCTGTTCACCGACATCGAGGGGTCCACGCGTTTGTGGGATGAGCATCCCGATGTGATGCGCGTGGCGCTCGCTCGTCATGACCAGTTGTTGCGCAAGGCGGTCGAGTCGTTCGACGGATTCGTGTTCTCTACGGGTGGTGATGGGTTGGCGGCGGTGCCCCCCAATCGCCGGATCGCTGCGACGACTTGCTGCCGGTTGTTGATCCAATCCGGAGCGAACTCCGCTGGCGGATGGTCAACATCGACAAGCTCGCTGAGGCGAGAATTGAGACTGTCGCTCGCTCCGCCGAGCGAGCTCCGCCCGTCCGCTCCGACGCACGAGATCAATCGTTCCTGCGTGCTCTCCCGCACTCACTTGACATCTCGTCGAGTTCGTCCTCGAGCAACACGACACGGAGAAGCTCGTCTCAGCTCTCGATGAGGATCACCAGGGTGTCTGGACGCACACCATCGTGCTGCATCGCTGCGGCGCCTTCGTCGCTCTCCATGACAGCCTGAAAGGCGTCCATGTCCGAAACGTCCATGCTCAGGCCCACCCGGTTGGGGTTCTGTGGGTCCACATAGGTCCTGATGTTGGTGACCGCGGATCCGAAGACCTCGGCACGTTTCGGAGATGCGAGCCAATGAGCGACGTCGTCCACTTCGTGGGTTGCGATCAACTTTGGCATTTCACCCTCCCTGATTGGGGGCCACGAGCGCGGACCGCTGGAAAGCTACACCAGCCGCGATTCGTGTCTGTCGTGGGTGCCTGACGTCGCCTGGAGCGCGGCGAACTGATCCCCAGTCATGTTCAGAACGACGTCGCCGAGCAAGAAACGGAATCGCCCTTACGCACTCTCAATCCGCTTCCCGCCGATCGCGAGATTGCTCCCGTCGCGCTGCGTCGAAAGCGGCCCGTGAGGATCGGCAACCCAAGTGTCACAGAACGCCGGCTGATGGATGAGCGCTCCCGACTTCGAGCCGCGTTCACCACGTACGGTCGACGGATGCACATCGAGCACACGGCGCTGATCGTCGACAACTACGACGTCGCCATTCGGTTCTTCGTCGTCGCCCTGGGGTTCGACCTCATCGACGACTCTCCGGTGGCCACCAACGACGGACGCTCCAAGCGCTGGGTCGTGGTGCGACCGCCGGCGGCGCAAACCGGGCTTCTCCTGGCGAAGGCCGACGGCGACGAGCAGGCCGATGCGATCGGCCGCCAGTACGCAGGCCGAGTCGGATTGTTCCTTCGTGTGGATGACTTCGAGGCAGCCCGACGACGGATGCTCGACCACGGGGTCGAGTTCGACACCGAGCCACGTGACGAGTCCTATGGCCGCGTTGCCGTGTTCCTCGACCCTTCAGGCAACAGATGGGACCTGCTCGGACCGCCACCCGCGTGAGTCCGACTGCCCCCGAACGCCGGCTAGGAGTTGATCGGGCGAGCTGCTTTAGCGTGGTTTGCCGGCGAGGAACAAGCTGATGGCCTTGTCGACTCGCCGCTGACGGGTATCGACCGACTTCGCCCCATTGATGCTGTCGACGTGGTAGCGCTGAAGACTGTTCGACAGGGTCTCGAAGAACGCCTTGGCAGCAGGATTCGCCACGAACGCCGTCGCCAGGTCGGCCGGGACGTCAACGGTGCGTGGCGTCGAGTCGACAACGAGCCCGACGTCGATTTGATCTCCGGCAGTCACTCCGGCCGCATCCCGGACTGCTGCACTCACCGGGATCATCGACTGACCATTCATCACCCCAGCCGTGGTGCGATACTCGTACCCGTTGAGCGTGACGCGTAGCGATGGTTTCTTGCCTGCGCCCAACTGCTCGACCACCGAAGCAGGGACCACGATCCCAGTCGCCTTCTTCCCTGCGGCCTGCTGAAGTGTCGCTGAGAACCGAATAGGTCCGGAGGCAGTGTCTCGCGTCATCGCCGAAGTCTGTCTCAGATCGCCGCTTCGATGTCGATCTGCGCCGCTGCTCCGCTGGTGGATCAGTCGGCGAAGACTTCACGGCTGTGCTGAATGAAGAACGAGTGATCGTGACCCTTGTTCGGATCATCGGAGTTGTACTTCGCGTGTCGGGAACCGTCCGGCACGACCTCTTCGGAGTAGATCGCACCGACCGGACAAACGTCGGGCTGATAGCAGGCGGTGCACGATGTGCACTCGTCGAGGTTCACGTAGAGGATCGTGTCGGCGAAGATCGCGACCGCATCAGGGTTCGGCGTGTGAGAGTTGGCAACCTCGCCGCTTCCTGCCTCTTCCTCGGAGAACAGCGTGTTCGTCGCCGGATCGAACTCGTAGATGCACTGGACAGGACACACATCGACGCACGCCCGATCCTTCACGCCGATGCACGCTTCGGTGATGATGGCCAGGCCCGACACCGTCGGCCTCCTTCCTCGCCCACCCATCTCTACGTTCGCGCCGGGGTGCGGGCGGGTCAAGTTGCGAACGAGTGGTGCGGTATGAGTGCCCCGAACGCCGGCACTGCGTCATGCCCAGCCGGCCCTGCGGTTGCGTCATCTGTCCGGGTGCGATGATGCAACCATTCGAATGGTCGCGAGTGTCCGCCGAGGGGCGCCAGTTTCTGCAGGAGAAGTTCACGATGAGCTCGATGGCACGTCGGATGTTCGAGCTGGTCGAGCCGATCGGCGTCATCCCCTACTGGGCCGACGAACCCACCGAAGCGATGTTCGCACTCGGCTTCACCAACTACTGGGACACCTACTTCGCCGGACGGGCGGCGCCTCTGGGCCTCGCCACTGCCGAAGTGGTCGACGCACTCTTCTACAACTTCGCTCCCGGCGAAGTGGGTCGACACGTTCCGACCGTGTGGAACACCACCACCCCCGAAGCGGCGATCGCCGCACGCCAGGCGGGCTGCGCACAAGCGTTGCGACGCGTCCTCGGCGACCACGTGGATACTCCCGGCTTCGCGCACGCCACCGAGCTGTTGACCAAAGCGGCGACCAGCGCACCCTCCGAAGGGCGGCCGATGTACGCCGCTCTGCGTGCGATCCCCATCCCCGATGACGTCGTCGCCCGGCTGTTCCATGCCGCGTCGCTCCTACGCGAGCACCGTGGCGACGGACACGTCGCCGCCCTCATGATCGAAGGTGTCGGCCGCCTCGAGGCGCACGTCTTGCTCGCCCTCGACATGGGCATGCCCGCCGAGAAATTCGGACGGATCCACCACCTCCCGGCGACGCAGCTCGCCGCCGTGATCGACGGGATGCGCAACCGCGGGTTGATCGGTGATGACCGTTGGCTGAGCGAACGAGGACGAGCTGTCAAACAGCGTGTCGAAGCGCTCACCGACGACCTCGCGGCGCCCCCATACGACGTCCTCTCGCCCCACGAGCTCGACGAACTCGAGACCACGCTGGAACCCCTCGCCGCAGTACTGCTCGCCGCCCAGCCCTGGTGAAGCACTGCCCCCGAACGCCGGGTCAAGGCGGAGGGCAACCGGTGGACTGGTGAGACCGATCCTTTGACGCGACGGCGTGGCACGATCATCCGATGCGATTCGTGACGTGGAACCTGTGCGCCGGCAATACCGGAGCCAAGCTGCTGCGTCTACCAACGCAACCCGATGTTGCCGTGCTGTGCGAGGTCTCCGAGCAGCCGCCCGCGCCGACGCTCACCGCCAACGGTCCAGCATGGCTGTGGGAAGGCGAACTTGCGAATCGCGGCGTCGCCGTAGCTTCATGGGGTGTCGGCATGAGACGCGTCGCACCGAGCGAGGGGACCGCGCCCGGCAGGTTCAGTCTGGCCGCCGAGTTGGTCAATGGAATCGGCGTGGTCGGGCTCTGGTCATGCCCGCAGGGGCCGAAGCCTTCCTACTCTGCTGAGATCCACAGGACCTTGGATGCCTTCGAGGGATTGATGCGGTCTCAGCCGTGCGTGGTCGCAGGAGACTTCAACCTTTCCCCCGGCGGCCAGACCGATCGCAGACACGGCATCACGGAACGCCTTGGTGACCTCGGGTACGTCTCTGCGTACCACGCCTTTCACAAAGTCGGATTTGGCGCCGAACAGCCGACCTACTTTCACCGGTTCAAGCAGGACGATCCGTTCCACATCGACATCCTCTTCGTCCCGACTGACCTCGTCTCCGCGATTCGTTCGGTCGACATCGCTCCCTTCGACGGATGGGTCACACCTGGCGCCACCCGGAGCGACCACGTTCCGGTCACCGTCGAAATCGACCTCGATTGAGCTGACCGAGCCGGCGAGCCGTCGGTTTCACAATCCCCACCGGGGCTGAAGATCGCAGATGTCCCAAACGCCGGGTTGCGGCCGGCCGATCGGCCTAACGCCTGATGTCGTGCATCCCGCTGGCGAACACGATTTGGCTGTCCGGGGCGATCTTGAGGATCACTCGTTCGGAGTGGATCAACTCCTCGGGGTAGTCAGCGTCGAGGTACTTCTGGGCCAGCGAGTCGATGTTCGCCCGTGCCTCAGGACCGGTGACGGTCTGAACCACCCGGCCCCGAACCTCGGCGAAGAAGTACGGGTTCTTCCTGTCCCAGATGGTGACGGTGACTCGCGGATCGGCTTGGACGTTCTTGAACTTGCGCAGCCCGATCTCGGTGTTGATCACGATGTGGTCGTCGTCGCAGTCGACCCACACGACGTGGGACTGGATCTGCCCGCTCGGCAGAAGCGTCGAGATTGTTGCGAAGTTCTTGCCTGCAACGAGCGCCTTCACGTCATCCCTGATCATCACATCACAGTACGGGACGTCCCGCCACAGATCGACGCCGCCAGGGCCACCGTTCAACGGCGCACAGGCTGCGTCACCGAACGCCGGGTGTGTCTGCGGGCACAAGAGTGGCGACGCGATGATGGTCTGGTGTCAGATGTCGACCTTCCGAAGATCGGTGCACCGGCGACCCGCGCACTCGCCGCCATCGGCACCACGCGCCTCGAAGACGTCGCCGATCGGACCGAGGCCGAACTCCTGGCCCTCCACGGCTTCGGTCCCCGAGCCCTGCGCCTTCTGACCGAAGCACTTGCGGCTCGCGGTCAGTCGATGCGTCCCTGAACGCCAGATCGGCGGACACGTTGCGCTACGCGGGGCGTCGGACACGCCCACGCTCACGTCTTCACGACAGGTCGAGCCCCGGGACGATGACGACGTTCGCCCACTCCGTTTGAAGCCGTGACCTGACGGCATCCTGCTCGATCCTGCGGGTCGCCCCTTCTGTCTGCTTGTCGACGGGGAATGACAGCGTCGGTTCAGCGGTCTGGAAGTCTGTTGAAGATGACCGGTGTCGAGGTGCTCGTCGCCGTCGGCATCGCCGTCGGGCTGGTGGGCGTCGTGGTGCCCCTGCTGCCTGGCGCGTTGCTCGCCTGGTCGGCCATCGTGGTGTGGGGCTTCACCGTTGGGACCGCCACCGGTTGGGCCGTCGTGGGCGTGGCGACCGCATTGATAGGCGCCGGCCAGATTGTCAAGTACACGATCCCCGGCCGACGGTTGCGCTCCGACGGGGTTCCCAACCGCTCGCTGGTCGTCGGTGGGTTGGTGGCCATCGTCGGGTTCTTTGTCGTCCCTGTCGTGGGAGTGTTCATCGGCTTCGTCGTTGGCGTTTACGCGTCGGAGGTCCAGCGGGTCGGTGCACGGACGGCGTGGCCGTCGACCAAGGCAGCCTTGCGCGCCGTGGGTGTTTCGATGCTTCTCGAGCTGACCTCGACTCTCCTGGCCGCGGTCGTGTGGATCATCGGGGTGACCATCACCTGACGCGTCGCGCCCACCGAACGCAGGGTGGCGGGTGGCGGATGCGATTCCGGATCAACGTGATGGTGGCTGCCGGATCGGCGATCTCGACCAGCAGCTCATCCCTGATGGGCCTCCGCCGTGTCGGTGACGAACTGGATGATGCTCTCGACGTCGCGGGCTCGCGGCAGCATGACCAGGCGCGCCACGCCGAGTTGTCGGTACTTGTCGACCGTGTCAGCGTCGACCGGCCCGGGCGGTGGGGTGACCGTGAACTCCAGTTCGCCGAGCTCCGGAGCGCGGTCGGTCTCGACGGCTGCCCGCTCGAGGCCGTCGATGCACTTCGCCACGGCGTCGGGTGGCATGGCGAACCCGTACCACCCGTTGGCGCGGTGCACGGCTCGCCTGAACGCCGGTGGACTCTGGCCGCCGACGATCAACCGGGGGTGCGGCCGTTGCACTGGCCGTGGGTGGGCATCGATCCCGCTGAAACGAACGGTCTCGCCGGCGAATGTGGGTGACTCGCTGTCCCACAGCTCGAGCATCGCGTCGAGGTACTCGTCGCAACGCGCACCACGGTCGTCGAACGGGATGCCCAACGCGGCGAACTCCTGATGCAGGTATCCCGCCGCATAGCCGAACCACAGCCGGCCCTTCGACACCACGTCGACGCTCGCAAGTTCCTTGGCCAGCACGAGCGGGTTGCGCTGCGGAAGGATGATGATCCCCGTGGCGAGCGCGATCGTCGACGTGTGGGCTGCGACGTAGGCGAGTGCCACCGCCGGGTCCAGCATCGGCACATGCGGAGGCGCCGGCGACGGCGGCTCCTGAGGGTCGGGGAGCACCACGTGCTCGCCGGTCCACACCGAGTCGAACCCGACAGCCTCGGCCGCCTGCGCAGCTCGAACGGACGAGTCCGGGTCGGCGAGCGCGCCGTTGTTGATACCGAACAGACCGAACTTCATCATGCCCATGATGCCGGACACCTCGACGGCGACTCGCAGCGTGGTGTCGCGCGGCAATCTCACTGACCGCGAGGCGGTGGAGCATGCGATCTCAGCGTTCCGTCGACAGAGCGCTGAGTCGGCGTAGCGAGCCGAGTCGCGGACCAGCGCGAAGCGTCACCTACCGCCGGGTGCGACACGTCAAATCGGTGACCTGACGCCACCCTCCGTCACTGTCGACCGTTCGAACTGTCACACTGACGTGCGTGGAGGTCCAACTATTCACGGCCGATCACCTCGCCGGGGTCCTCCGACTGTGCATCGCCGAGAACTGGCCGTCGTTCCCCGCAGATCCCGAACGCGCTCAACGCATCCTCACCGCCCCAGGCGTCACCACTGTCGTAGCCCTCGAGGACCAGGCAGTCGTTGGGTTCGCCGAGCTGTTCAGCGACGGCGAACTGCAGGCCTACCTCGCGAATCTTGCCGTCGACGCCGCGCATCGACGCCGAGGTGTCGCTCGCAGCATGATCGAAGCAGCCCTCCGGATCGCCGGTGGTGAACGCATCGATCTGCTCAGCGAGGACGCAGCGACCGGCTTCTATACGCAGCTCCCACACTTCCCCATGAACGGCTTCAGGCTGTATCCGTTCCATACCTCCTGAGTGGTCCAACGCTGACGATCGACAACCACGGATTGCGTGAGACCGAAAAATTCTCGTGTCCCCGATCGCCGGGTCCGTGTTCGCCCCGACCGACTGGTCGTACCGTCGCTGACGGCGCACCACACGCCGTCGCCGATCAGGGCATCAGCGGCGGGAGGTCGTCGCTGGCGAGCACACCCGCACTGAGCGCGAGGGCCGCGGCGATGCTCGCGCTGCGCTCAATGACGGTCGCGTACTGGATCAGAACGGCTTCAGCGTCTGCCAGTGGGGGCTCACCCAGCGAGCGAACCAGAGCCGTCGGGTCGTTCGACGGAATGACGGGTTCAACGTCGGGGAGTGGTCCCGCGTCCCGCCAGATGTCGGTGGGAGTCCGCTTGGCCGGTGGGCGTCGGCGCTGGGTGCCGGAGCGTTGAGCTGGCTTGCGGTTCATGGTTCGTCCTCGGTGAGCATCTCGTCGGGCCGCAGGCCGAACGCGCGGGCGATCTGATCGGGGTTGAGGTCGGCGATCGAACTCGATTTCGGCAGGACCAGCCCGGCCACGTGTCGTTTGCCCTGCACGATCTCCTCCACGCGTTCGTCGATCGTGCCCGGGCACACGAGCCGGTGCGAGATGACCGTGCGCGTCTGCCCGATCCGCCACGCCCGGTCGCGCGCCTGATCCTCGACGGCGGGGTTCCACCAACGGTCGTACAGAATCACGTGGTTGGCTGCCGTGAGGTTCAGACCCGTTCCGCCCGCTTTCAGAGAGAGCACCATCGCCCCCGGGCCCTGGCCGTTCTGGAACTCGGTCACCATCCGGTCCCGGGCCGACCTGGTGAGGTCTCCGTCGTAGCAAGCGATGGAGACGCCGGTGATCTCGCTGAGGTGCGCGGCGAGCCGACGCCCCCAGGACGCGAAGTGCGTGAAGATGAGCACCCGCTCGCCGGCAGCGAACACCGACTCGACGATCTCCTCGAGGCGAGTGAGCTTGCCGGACCGCCCGGTCAGTGGCTGGTCATCGGCGAGGTACGCAGCGGGATGGTTGCAGATCTGCTTGAGCGCCGTGATCGCGGCGAGCACGGCTCCCTTGCTCGTCGGCGCCAGCGGATCGGTGGCCTTCGCGAGGAGGTCGTCGAGCACCGCTTGATAGAGCCCGATCTGCTCGGTTGTCATCGTGCAGTGGTCGAGTTCGTCGATCTTGTCCGGGAGCTCGGCGGCAACCTCGGGCTCGCTCTTCGTGCGCCGGAACAGCAACAGCCCGTTGAGCGCACGCAATCCCGTCTCGGCGTCGCTGCCGAGCTGTGCGACGAACTGCGCTCGCGGCCCGACGAGACCCGGGTTGGTGAAATCGAGAATCGCCCACAGATCGCCGACCCCGTTCTCGATCGGCGTGCCGGTCAACGCCAGTCGTGTGTGGGCGGGAATTCGGCGCAACGCCTGAGCCGTCTCACTCGTCGGGTTCTTGATCGCCTGCGCCTCGTCGAGCACCATCGTCGTCCACTCCACATCGGCCAACGCGTCGACGTCGCGAACCGCCGTGGCGTAGGTCGTGATCACGACGTCCGCGTCGGCGATCTCCTTCTCCATCTGCGAGTCGGTGGCACGCGCCGCTCCATGATGCACGAGCACACGCAGGTCTGGTGCGAACTGACCGGCCTCAGCCGCCCAGTTGCCGACCACCGCGGCCGGAGCGATGACCAACGATGGACCCCGGCCGGCGGTGCGGGCGAGGTGGGCGAGCACGGTCGGCGTCTTCCCCAAACCCATGTCGAGCGCGAGACATCCGCCGAGTTCGTTGACGGCGAGAAAGTCGATCCACGCCAGCGCGTCTGCCTGATAGGCCCGCAGTGTCCCGACGAAGCCGTCGGGGGCGACGTCGAGCGAAATCTCCGCCTCGTGGGCACGGTTGACGAGCTGCTTGGCCCAACTGTCGCCGTGCACGACGACCCCGACGCCGTGAACCGATCCATCGAGACCAACGCTCTGGCGAAGGATCTCGGCGCCGGTCAACTCCGTGACCGATTCGCGTTCGGCCAGCGCAGCAGCTGCCCGTTCCAGATCGAGCCGATCGATTGCCACCCACCGGCCGTGTGATTCCACCATTGGCCGCGCCTGCCGGGCGAGGCGGGCGATCTCCGTAACGCTCAGTTCGACGTCGTCGAACACGACGCTCCACGAGACGCTGCTCAACTGGTTGACGCCGACGGTCGACCCCGGCCTGGCCTCCGTGAACATGTGCAGCGCCGGCCTCGCTGCGCGACGAGACAGCTCGGGCGCCCGCACGTCGAAACCGATCGAACTCAGCATCGGCCCGAGGCGGCTCAGGAAGTCCCAGGCCTCCTCTTGGCCCATCGCAACCTGACCAGATGTCGACGACTTGGATCGGTCGAGCGCTGGCAGCATCCGCTGGAGGCGAGCCCACTCGATCGTCGCCGTGCGGCCGCCGTCCGATCGGAGCGCAGTGGCGATCGGGACCAGCTCGGACCGGCCGGCGTGTGCCTGAACCGAGAGCAACCACACTCCCCGTGCTCCCGGCGGGTCCAGGCGAACCACCAGTTGGCTCCGACCCGGATCGGTCACCGACCGCGACCACAGGTCGAGCCGCCTCGACGTGTGCTTGGCCAACTCGCGGTCGGCCGGGAACGCAGCGCCGTCCATCCGGGCGACCATCGTGTCGGCCAGGTCGGCGGGGGAGGACGCACGCGGCGGTTGAGCAGGCAGGTCGAGCCGCTCAAGACCCTCGGACACGATTGCCTCCACCACTGCGCCGATGACTCCACGAGTCGTCGCCGCGCCAGTCTCTCCAGACAGCGCCGCGACCGCGCCGGGCATCGCAGAGGCCAGGGAGGCGACGATCGCCGAATCTGTCAATGCCGGAACCCATTGCACCCGCGCCTCGACGGACCGGCCGTTCGCCTGCGAGCCCATCTCGAGGCGAGGCACGATCGCACCACGGGCCACCACACGAACACCCTCCAGGGCCACCCGTGCCAGCCAACGCAGGCTGGGCCCGAGACCGTTCCCGTCCCGATCGGCGCTGACCGCGATCAGCCATCCCAACGCGTCCTTCACCTGGATCGACAAGGCCTCCGCCGAGACGCCGCCCCCCAACCGAACGCCAGGGGCGACCGACCAACCCTGGGCCGGACCGCCACACGACTCCAAGCGAGTTGCCAACTCGTCGTTCGACGCCGGCACCGCGCCCCGACCACCTGCCCAAACGACGATGGCGCCTGCCGACCACGACGCCTGCAGGACCACTTCATCCGGCGGTCGTTCGACTTCGGCGGCTTTCGCAGGTCGCAGGAGATCGGCCGTCGTCCACAAACTCTCAACGGTGTCGGTGAAATCGGCGACGACGTGTCCACGTTCGTCACCGGCAAGATCACGCGCCGAGGCGAGGCCATCCTCAGCCTCCCCGATCAGGCGAGCGAGCAACGACAACGACGCCGCTCCGCCGTCCCGCAACAACGCCAAGTCCTCGTCCTTGCCGCGGCCGTCAGCAATCCGCCAGATCGCGCTCTCGAGTTGTGTCATGTCAACCATCAATCTCCGTCCACCACCCACCCGCGGAACCGCTCGGCTGAGCGCACGCCAGCACGGCCCGATCGGACATCGCCCAGGCAGAAACGCAACAGTTGGAAGCATCTCACTAGCTACGAACCGCCTGCCAAGCTCAGGCCTCTACCCGGGGAGCAGAGTTCCGTGCAGCATCGCCAGGCTACCGACACGACGCTCGCGTGCAGACCTACCCGCCCTCGTCCTTACTCGGCCACCGGTCCCTGTCCCGCCCACCAAATCCGTCGAGGAGGACGCTGCGCAGCAATCCCGACAGGATGTCCCCGACCCCGTCGGTGAGCGTCCGAATGCGTGAGGGCGGAGAGCCGCGGCTGGCTAGCCTCCGGCGATGATCGTGCGATGGTTGACCGCCGCCGCGATCGTGGTCAGCTCTGCGCTCGTCGGCCTCGCCGTCTGGGTTGTCGGTCTCAAGGGCCTTTCCAACCGAGCCGAATCGATCTGCCTCGCCGATACCGACAATCGCCTCGGCTACGGCGCATACCAAATTTCCCGGAAGCTCTGGACGCCGGCGTTCGAATGCCGCGTGCTGGGAAACGCGGTCGTACCAATTGATGTACAACACCCGCTCGAGGCGATCGTCGCATTCGGCTGGATCGTGGTGCTTCCCGTCCTCTACGCGATTGCCACACTGGCCCTCACGCTGCGCTGGGCGCGCCAGACACAGCACCGACACGACATGTAGCTGCTCATTCACGGCATACCGTCGCCACGGAAGGTGATGTTCTCGTGGTACTGCAGCGCGCTGCTCTGGCCGATATGCCGCTCCCACTTGCGATACGAGCCGTCGGGATCTCAGCACCGGGCACACTTGGGGAAGGGACCAGACGTCCGTTACCGGTTGTCCGCAAGCTCGGAACCTCGTGGACGACGACCGCAACGGCGTCCATAATGCGACATGGCTGACGGCGATCTGCAGGCGTACTACGCCCGAGACGAGGAACGGGACCGGTTGTCGGCTGATGTAGGTCGAGTCGAGTTCCTCCGCACCGTCGAGGTGGTCTCTCGGAGCCTCCCCGCATCCCCCGCGGTCGTGGCTGACATCGGGGGTGGGCCGGGTCGGTACACCGACTGGTTGGTGGACGCCGGCTACACGGTGATTCATCGCGACCTTGTGGCAGGGCATGTCGAACAGGTCAGGTCCCGTCACGCGCAGCGCGTCGACGCCGCGGTCGGCGATGCGCGGGCGCTGGATCTGCCCGACGACAGCGTCGATGCGGTCCTCCTGCTCGGCCCGCTCTATCACCTCGAGGACTCCGCCGACCGGTTCAGGGCACTGAACGAAGCCCGCAGGGTTGTACGGAGCCAGGGCGTCGTCCATGTCGCAGCGATCTCACGCTGGGCCGCACGCCTTCACGGCATGCTGGTCGAGCGGATCCATCTGAAGTACCCGACGATCGTCGCGATGGTCGATGAGATGGAGGCGACCGGCGAGACCCGGCCCATCCACGACAACGGCTTCAACGGGTACGCCCACACACCGGACCAGCTGTGCGAGGAGATACAGAGTTCAGGCCTCGACCTCGAGTCGTGCGTCGCACTCGAAGGGATCTCCTTCGTCTTGTCCGATCTCGATCAACGACTCGACGACCCGGACGAACGCCAGCTCCTCCTGGGAACCCTGCGAGCCCACGAACCTGTGACCGAGCTCCTCGGGCTCGGCCCGCACCTTCTGGCAACCGCCCGCAAGCCGTAGAGCAGCTGCCCCATCAAGCCGGCTTTGTGACGCGATTACGTGGCGCCGCATCGGGGCCGCGTTGCGGCGGTCGCGTCTCGTGTTTGCGCGGATTACGGCGTGAGCATTATCGGATGCCGTCGGGCGTGTCGGTGATCCAAAGCGAGGCGTCTCAGATGCCGGTCCCCAACCGGACGCCTCTCGACGAGTGATTGTGCGGTGGGTGGATCGGGCCGCGAGGTCCAACGGTTTGCCGGCAGTGCGCCCTTTGCGAGCGGTTTCGGTCCGTGATTCCCAGGCAGGTACCTGGGGCTCAGGTCCGGAAGGTGACCCGTTCAAACCCAATCCGCTCGTGCTCGCTACTGTTGACACGGACGTCGCAGAACTCCGGTGGTCATCGTCGGTCCACGAGGAACAGATGGCCAACCAACTGGGTCAGTGCAAATCTGAGCCGTGCGCTGGTTCGGGCTGGCGCCAAGACGTGATGCTCGGAGTTTCTCGAGCAGATCCGATCCGAGCCGGGACGCGAAACCGCCCCCAACGGACCATCTTGTTGGGGGCGGTGAGGCGCTGCCTAGAAGTTGATTTCGAAGTCAATATGAGCAGGCACCCCGGTGAAGGTGAACAGACCACCTGCGCTGGATGCAGCAGGGGGCTGCATTGTCAGGGTCATCGTCGAGGTAGGGGTCTGCGGCCCGTACAGCATGTCCTTGAACTGGCCCCTTGCCGGACCGAGGATCGCTTCGGATGTCACGGGTCCGGGGTAGATCCGTTGGAAGCCAGTCCTCACGCTGGTGAAAGGACCGACACGGGCATAGGGATTCCGATCGGTGCTCAAGTAGGTGTCGTACCGCCAGTCAACTCGCATCATCCCAACTGGGATGCCGGTGTCGTTGTCGGTGACGAATGCCCGACCCTGCACCGTCACGTACCTCGGAAGGTAAGCGCCGACGGGAGAATAGAAGACGACGTCGTGGAGCGTGACGGTCGCTGTGACTTCTCCCGAGAGACTCAACATATCGCCCGGCTCATATCGGGCTGCGCCTGCGGGTGACGCGGGCAGGACTAACAGGCCGACGAGTAAGAGAATCAGTGATAGTGGTCTAAAGAACTCACGCATCATGATCACATCCTTCAAGAAGGCTTAGAGACCCCTCGTTGGTTCTGGGGTTCCGATTCCATGGTGCGCCTTGAATCCCCCGGGGTGTAGGGCCAAGTTCCCCTTCACACCCTGGGCAACACGAACTGCATAATCGCAGGCCACATTGTGTCCGATAGGGGAATCTCGTGCGGACGGTCCAGCGGACGCCGAGTGTCACGGATCGACGTCAGCGCGAACGTCTCAAGAGCCCGTCCTCAACCGATCAACGCTTCCGGTCGACGATTATGTGGTGGGGGTTGGCGTCGAGGAGGTGACCGACTTCGCATGGGGCGGCGCGACCCGTCGTGCTTGACTCTGCGATTACCGAGTGCTCGAACCGGTCTCGCGGGTCACCGATGGAGGCGGTCGGTAACTTCGGCCGAGCGCTTGCCCAAGTTGGGATCCGTCATTGAGATCGGGTCGTACCAACAGCCTGGGACACGCGGCTCATGCGGGTGGGATACCGACGGCGCGTCGACGGGGGGTTGACACGCAGGGGTCATGGCGCGACCGTGGACGCGGGGTTCGCATCGTTTGAGATGCCACCTACTCGTGGTGTCCGGTGTGAACGGCCAGGAGGGGTGATGAGCGCGCAGACGATTGATGAGACGCGTGTCGAGGAGTTCATGGGGCAACTCGTCGGACACATGACCGGAGCCGCCCTGTGTCTCGGAATCTGGCTCGGCGACGAGCTGGGTTTCTACCGAATACTCGCGGAACGCGGCGCGATGTCGGCTCATGGGCTCGCCGTCCAGAGCGAATGCCATGAACGACTCGTGCGGGAGTGGCTTGACAGTCAGGCCGCCGGTGGGATGTTGGACTACGACGAGGCCGCCGACACCTACATGCTGCCAGCGGAACATGCAATGGCACTTGCCGATGATGAGTCGCCCGTGTTCGTCGCCCGCGCGATGAACGCGTTCGGTTCGCTGTTCATCGACTTCGACAAGATGAAGGCGGCGTTCCGGGGGACTGGGGCGATGTCGTGGGGTGATCACCATCCGTGCCTGTTCTCTGGGACCGAATGGTTCTTCCGTACGGGGTATCGGGCACATCTCGCAAGCGAGTGGATCCCGGCACTCGACGGAGTGGCCGAGCGCCTGACCGCTGGTGCCCGTGTGGCCGACGTGGGATGCGGCCACGGTGCGTCGATCGTCGCGATGGCCGAAGCGTTCCCGGAGGCGACGTTTGTCGGGATCGACTTTCATGCGCCGTCGATCGAAACGGCGCGACAGCGGGTCGAAGATGCCGGGTTCACCGATCGCACGTCGTTCCAGGTTGCCAGGGCGACCGAGTACGACGGCACCTACGATCTGATCTGCTTCTTCGATTGCCTGCACGACATGGGCGATCCGGTGTCCGCAGCTCGTCATGCACGCGAACATCTCGCCGACCGCGGCGTCGTGCTCCTCGTGGAGCCGTTCGCGCTGGACGACCATTCACGCAACATGACCGACAACCCGATGGCCCCGCTGCTCTACATGGCCTCAGCCGGGATCTGCGTCCCGAACTCGCTGTCGCAGGACGTCGGGCTCGGACTGGGAGCACAAGCCGGCGAAGCCCGCTTGCGCAACGTGTTCGAGCAAGCCGGCTACACCCAGTTCCGCCTTGCCACCGAAACCCCGATGAACCTGATCATCGAAGCACGTCCGTAAGAGGGTCTCAGCTGGGTGCCCCGTCGACCCGAAAGGGTGACCGACTTCGCGCCGGCGATGCGGTGCGACAGGCGGTGGACGACGCCGGCAACCGGGTGGCCTCGAAACCGGCGCCCGGGCTTACCCCTGGATCCTCACTCTCGGATTCTGGACGTGCAGTGCGAGAGACTCGACTTGAACCTGGGTTCGGAGCAGATGTTCGGCATGGGATTCGGCCTGTTCCCGGGAGCGGGGCCGTACCTCCGCGAATTTGGCTGGGGTGGGTGGGGCGGCTCGCAGGCAATCATCGACCTCGATGCCCGGATGCGCTTCAGCTACGTCAGGAACCGCATGGTTGACGGTGATGGCGATGTGCGCCGCCAACTTCTTCTGGCCGCGACGTACGACGCGCTCATGGCTTGAACGCCGCGACAAACGAACCTCCCCTCCCCGTCCTGACCCATTCGACTCGCAGGTCCGTCGGGATCGAGCTTCAGGACAACCTCGATACGAGGCATCGACAGAGTTGCGACCACCCTGCGGCGGCCGGTGAAACCAACCTTGCGCGCCAAACAACGCCGGTCGGTGAGGCCGTAAGCACCCATCGACAACCCGTCCATGAGACAGGATCGACTACGTCCACAACGATCGGTATCCAGCACCGCATACTCACGCCACGCCCCGCGTCCGATAGAGGGATGGCGTGCGGTCGGTTCAGGGCGCTCGCGTCGGCCCCGATCGACGGTCCATCAACGTCTCAGATGCCGGTTCTCTATCGGACGCTTCCGGTCACCGGCTCATTATTAGACGGGGAGTGTGAGGCGGCCGAGCACGATCGATGCACGCCAAGTTGAACGAAGGCGTCGGCCGAACGGGATCACATCTCGCTTGGAGTCGAGCCGTCCTCGCGTCCCCGAACGTACACATACGCGAGCGGTTCGTCTGGTGGCTGGCACTCGCCGACCCTGGCGAAGCCAGCGTGTTCCAGCGCACGCCATGACGCCTCGTTCGCTTGGGCAGGCGTTGCGACGCAGTTCGACGCGTCGGGGTAGTGCGCCAGCGTCCAGTCCGCGAAGGCGTGAAGAACAAGCCGGCCCCGACCTCGGCCTCTATGCAGGCCGGCAACGAGGTAGTCGATGCCGACCGCCTCGGCGATACCGACACATTCGTCGTGTTCGGTGTAATCGACTTGCAGGTAGCTCTGGAGAAGTCCGCCGGCTTCATCGTCGATCTCGGCGATCCACATCCGGGTCGGCTCGCGCTCCTCGATGCGTGGGAGGTACTTCGCGCGGACGCTGTCGATCTCGGCGGGCTGGTTCCACCACCTCGCGATCTCGGGTTCTGCGAACCACTCCACGAGGGTTGGCAGGTCGCTTTCAGCAAGGGGTCGGAACCGAATGGAGGGAACCGACATCACGGCCATTCTGCCACTGCCCGCACACCACACTTCGTGCGCTCAGAATCCCATCGGGAAGGGAACGGCCGCGCTGCACCGCGGCCCGAGTCCTGCGCCACGTAATCCCGTCACCAAGCCGGCAGTAGGTCGCGCACGGGCGCCCAGAGCAAATCGTCCACGGTGCAGAGGTGTACCTTTACGTCATGAGCGCAGACGTGTCGGTCAGCCGCGACGTGGCGGCCTCCGCCGACGCGGTGTGGGAGATGGTGTCTGACCTTCCTCGCATGGCGGAGTGGTCACCGGAGAACGAGGGTGGCGCCTGGATCAAGGGCGCGACCGGACCCACTCCTGGCGCCGCGTTTCGCGGCTCGAATCGACATGGTGGCAAGTCGTGGAAGACCGTCGCGAAGGTCGTCGACGCAGAGCCGGGTCGCCGGTTCTCGTTCCGCGTGACGGCGATGGGCCTCCCGGTCGCTCTGTGGGCGTACGACATCACGCCGACGGAGAGTGGATGCACGGTCACCGAGAGCTGGACCGATCTGCGACGGGGATTCTTCAAGCCGATCGCCGCGAAGGCGACCGGCGTGTCCGACCGGGCAGCCCACAACGGGTCAACAATGGAGCAGACGCTCGCCAACCTCGCTGCCGCTGCGGAATCGTCCGACTGACCCGTGTCGCCGGCGTCGCGGACATCGGTGCCGCTCACCCCACGCGACGTCTGCCTGCGGATCAACGAGGCCGGCATTACCGAGTGGGTCAGCGACCGGCTCCCAGGCTCGATCATGGTTGATATGAACGTGAAAGCGTGGGGTCGGGGTGCCTCAGGTACTGGCCGGGGAGCCACAAAGAGGCGAAGCCGTGCTTGCGCCGGAACGCGACCTGGCTCTTCGAGGTTCGAACCTCGAACGGTCCGAAGCTGGCAAGGCACGAGCAGACCCTCTCGTAGACGGACGCTGCAACCCGATGTCCGTCGAGTAACTCCATTGGCTCCATCGTCGCGAGACTGGCACGACCAGTGCCCTCGAGCCCTGCCCTTCGGCGCAATCTCTGCCGCACTCGTGAGTGTCCTGGTTCGCGATTCTGTGCTGCGTGCCATAGTGACGGGATGATCGAATTGGTGTTGACCATCATCGGACGCGACCGGGCAGGTGTTGTCGCGTCACTGGCCGACGTGGTTCGCTTCCACGAAGGCAACTGGAAGCGCAGCGAGTTGGCAGAGATCGCTGGAACCTTCGCTGGCGTCGTGGTGGTGGAGGTCGGCGAAGACCAGGTCGACGAACTGCTCACCAACCTCTTGGTCCTGCGTGACCAGGGTCTGCACGTGACGGCTCAGCAGGTCGAGGAACCCGTCGCTGCGCCCGATGCCGATGAAGTGCGCCTGCGACTCACCGGTGATGACCGCCCGGGCGTTGTCCATGAGATCTCCACAGCGATCAGCGAGGCCGGAATCAGCATCTCGCGTCTTGGCACGGTCACCGACTTGCCAGGCAAGGCTGGTGGCAGAGGGTTCGAGATCACCGTCCAGTTGACCGTGCCGGTCGGGGTCGACCTCGACGCGGTGCTCGATTCGATCGGGGAGGTCGCCGTCCGCTTGGGTATCGACTTGAACGTGGAGGACCTGACGGGCGATGACGCGGGCAATAATGCGGATCGGTGAATGTTCGGTGACGGAACTCGTGTACTCCGTCGGCATGCGCCAGCCCGGCGTGTCCCGGCATCTCAAGGTGCTGCGCGATGCCGGCCACCGCCTGGACTCCCTCGAACGCCACCTCGAGCGCCCCGCCCGTCCGATCCCCCCGAAGGAGCAATCACGGTGACCGACCACCTCACCACACGCCACGACGGCGTGCTCGAACGCACCGCCGACCGGGATGCCTTCGCTGTTGCCCGCGCCCACTACGCCGGCCTCGGTGTTGCAGTCCCGGTGGGTGCAGCATGAGCCGCCCGCCCGAGCAGCTCCTGCGGGTGCAGAACTTCATGCTCTCGACGGACGGGTACGGCACCGGCGAGGGCCAAAGCATCGAGCGGCCCTTCGGCCACGCCGACCCAGCGGTGCTGGCCTCCTGGGCGGGCGCCACGGCGAGCTGGCCCAACCGCACCGACCCTGGCGGCACCCGCGGCCTCGACGACTACTTCACTCGCGACTTCACCAACAACATCGGCGCCGAGATCATGGGACGCGGCAAGTTCGGCCCCCAGAAGGGTCGGTGGCAGGACCTCGAGTGGCAGGGATGGTGGGGAGACACGCCACCGTTCCACACGCCGGTGTTCGTGCTGACCCATCACCTCCGACCCACCTTCTCGCTGTCGGACACCACCTTCCACTTCATCGACGCCGAACCGGCCGAAGCCCTCCGGCAAGCCAAGGTTGCTGCCGACGGCAAGGACGTGCGACTCGGCGGTGGCGTGTCCACCGTCCGTGCGTTCCTCGACGCCGACCTCGTCGACACCATGCACGTCGCCGTCGCCCCAGTCGAGCTCGGCCGCGGCGGCAAGCTCTGGGACTCCCCCGATGAGCTGCTCGACCGTTTCCATCTCGAAACGATCCCCAGCCCGAGCGGCGTTACCCATCACCTCTTCTGGCGCCGCTAGCGGTACGCGGTCAGGCGCACAATCGCAGATGAAGTGACGTGAACCGACCTACAGACGTCTGGTCATCTGAGCGCGGCGACAACGGCGCTCAGTGGAACACACTGTCCAACGATGCCGACCCAACCTCTCCAAACTGCCACCGACCGCGGGCTCAGGCAGTTGGCTCGTCTGTCGCATTCGTCGCGGGCTCGTTCTCGTGGACGGATCCGGTGCGAAATCGCTGTGTGAGCTCACCGCTGATCTCGAGGTGTCGAAGGAGAAAGGAGCGCTCGTCGAGCCGCTTGCGGCGAAGCCAACCGGTGACTTCGTCATTGCACTTGCTCGAATTGCACGACCCGCATGCGGGCACGACGTTGGCAAGCGTGTATCGACCGCCGCGCGACACTGCCAGCACGCAGTCGCGCTGCATCGGCGACGTCGACTCGCCGCAGTAGGCGCAGCCGCCCCACGCCGTCTTCAGGGCTGTCCACTGATCGGTGGAGAGATCGTTCTCGACGCGTTCCAAGCGCCGCTTGCGCCTCTTCGCGGCTCTCGCCTGGCGTGTTCGGTTGGCGGCCATGACCCCACGGTAAATGCTCCCCATTCGCCAGGTGCGACACGCCAACTCGTTGACCTGAAGCGTCGGTGGTTCAATGCTCCTCGGACCGGAGGCTCGCCAGCCAACCTTCGATCTCGTCGTGGCTCCGTAACCGGACGAAGCGGACGTGGTCGAGTGCTGACGACGTCATCGCCGAGCCGAAGCGCTCTCGATACTTCGCGTGCTGCGTCCACGCCCAACGGATGATCGACTTGTCGGGGTCCCACGCGTACAGGTTCCTCAACGGCTCGCGATTGCCGTTCCACAACTCTTCGCGGCGGATGACCCGGCGGAGCGTTCGACGCGTCACCTGAACCATGACCGTGCGACGCGGCAGGTCGAGCCACACGATCGTGTCCGCCCGCTGCCAAACGGGGCCGTCGACCACCACCGGTCGGTAATTCCCGTCGATCACCCAGCTCTCGGTGGCCGTGACCTCCTCCACCAGAGCGACGAACTTCTCAGGGGCGATCGGCTCCCAGCCGGCCAGGTGATGGATCGAGTCGAGTTCGACGTGCGGGACGCCGAGGATCTCGGCAAGGCGTCCGGCGAGGCGGGACTTACCCGAGCCTGCGTTCCCCACGACCGACACCCGCTTCACGAAGCCATCATCGCCGATGAGGCACAAGCGTCCCCGACCGCCGGCTGAGCGGCCCGGACGAGCTGGCCTCGCGGCGCCGCGTACTCTGCTGCTGTGCGCCACTTCCACGAATCGCGTGAACTGCACCGAGCCGGGCGTCCGCTCGTGCCGCCCAATGGGCCCGGCGGCGAGGAGTCGGAGTGAAAGTGTTCGTCGCCGGTGGGAGCGGCGTAATGGGCATGCGGTTGATCCCCCTCCTCGTCGCCGCCGGCCACGAGGTGGTCGCGATGACCCGGACATCAGCCAAGCTCGACGCACTCACGGACCTCGGAGCCGAACCGGTGCTGTGCGACATCTTCGACCGCCACGGTGTCCTCAGCGCCATGGACGCTGCGCACCCCGACATCGTCGTCCATCAGCTGACCGATCTTCCCGACGATCCCGCCGAGATCGCCAACGGCCGATCCGCCAACGCCCGCATCCGTGAAGAAGGCACCGACAACCTCCTCGCCGCCGCGCTCGCCACGGGTGCGGCTCGGATCGTCACCCAGAGCATCGCCTGGCTGACCGACGGAGTGCGGGCGCCCTCGGTCGTGCACCTCGAACACCGCACCCGTGAGGCGGGCGGGGTCGTCCTGCGGTACGGACAGTGGTACGGCGAAGGCACCTACCACCCGACAGACCCTCCCCCACCGCCACGGATCCACATCAACGCTGCAGCCCGGGCGACCGTCGAAGCACTCACCCTGACGCCCGGCACCTACACCGTGACCGACGACGGCACATTTGCTGCCGACGCTGACGAGCTCGCTCGATCAGGTACGTCGCGGTTCGAATTCATCGTCCACGCCATGACCGCCCGTCACCTCGGGCGGTGTTGGGTACCCATGCCGGCAGTGATGAAGACGCCGGTGGCTTCGCCGTCGATGTCAGCGGTGTGCCACGTGCCCGGCGGGTTGATGGCGTACTCGCCCGCCTGCAACGTGACCGTGGCGGTCGTGCCGTCGGAGTGCTCCTGGTGCAGGGTCATCGTCCCGGCCGTGCACAGCACCACCTCGGCGCCGACCGGGTGCATCTCCCACGAATCCCACGAGCCGGTGAACGTGTGCATCGACACCAGCCGACCCTCCACTCCGTCAGTGGCGTCGTGCCGTTGGCCGTACCTCGCGTACCAGTCCGGTCCGCCGGTGAACTCGGCCTCGACGACGGCCGTCGCGCCGAGGCCCAGATGGATCGGATGAACCTCGAGTGAAGGGGCGTCGCTCATGCCCCCACCATCGCACGGAACGACCTGCCTCCGACACCCCCGCACGACGGTTTGTGTCGCAGTTCGGGTGGGTCGGTCCACCGGAAAGCAACACAAACGTGGTGCGGTCAGTGGGGTCAGTAGTTGACGATGGTGCCCATGTTGGGGAGCCGAGCGAGGTGCGGCGCACGCACAACCCGCTCGACCGCCTCCGCCGCCGAGCATCCGGTCGTCACCATCTCGCGCGCCAGAGCGGCAACCACCACGGGCGCGGCAAATGACGTGCCGCTCCACGTCGCCCACTGGTCGAAGTCGTCGGCGTCGATCCCGTTGATCCGGGGCAGGTCGCCATCGAACTTGGCGAAGAACGAACTGACGATGTCCGTGCCCGGCGCACACGCGTCGACCCACGGACCGTAGTTCGACCACTCGGCCGGCCCGGTCGGGCCGAGCCCCGCCACGCCGATCACCGACGCGAGCGCCGCTGGGTACTGCTCGACGCACGACCCCTCGTTGCCCGCCGCCGCCACGAAGACCACGTCGTAGAACTCCTGGTAGTAGTCGATCAGAAGTTCGAACAACACGCCCCGCCCGGTCCCGCCGAAGGAGAAGTTGACGATCTGCGGTTTGACGGTCTCCATCAGGTACCACAGCTGGAACGCGAGCTCGAAGGTGCCGACATCACCCTGCGGCTCGAAGACGCGCTCGACCCGGATCTCACATCCCGGCGTGAGCTGCTCGATGATCCCGGCGATGAAGGTGCCGTGTCCGGCGACCGGATCGAGGTAGTTGTCGGCGGGGCGACTGCCCATCGACTGCGACGGCACGTCGGGCGGACCCGAGATCCGCGCCATCGACGGGGGGTCGGCGCCGAGCAGAGCGGGCCGGTAGCCATCTTTGTTGTCCCAACCGCCGGCCAGTCCGCTGTCGAGCACGCCGATCACCACGCCCCTCGACGTCGCGGCAGGGCGGGGCGGCAACATCCGGAACGGCGCCGGCATCACCGAACTCGTCGGCGGCCTGCCGGTTGCCACGACGTTCAGCTCCTCGGCATTGGCCCGCCACGGATTCGCGCTCCACGAGTTCGCCCGCCAGGGATTTGCCCGCCAGGGGTTCGCCCGCCACGGATTCGCACCCCAACCGTCCTCCGCGAGCTGCGCCGCCAGTGCCGGGTGCGGAGGACAGCCACAACAGTCAGCGTCGTTGGCGAAGTAGACGACGTCGAGCTGAGCGTCGAGCCCGTCGGCAGCGAGCCGGTCGACCAGCGTCGCTGCATCCGGGACGCCGCTGACTCGAAACCACTGACCGAACGGAGGGAGCTCGCCGATCAACCCGTCGTGGTCGTCGGTTGCGGAGAAGACAGGTTCGACCTCGTACTCATCGACGACGAACCCTTCGTCCGCCTCCAACGCGCCGAACGCAACCTCGTCGAGGAGCACTCGGCCCGGCCGATACGCGACCGGCGGGTCGCCCGGCAGGATCGCGATCCGGTTGCGGTACGGGATCCCCGGCGTGCCGGGATCGTCGATGGTCATGGTCACCCTCCTACTTCTCGTTTGCCTGCTTCTCGAAGTCCTGTTTCTCGAAGGCCTGTTGTCGACGACCGTGCGGCGCGGTCCCGCAGGATCGCCTCGGTCTGGTCAGCGACGTGCTCGGTCGGGCTCGATACCCCGTCCATGCGCGCCTGCTCGAAACCGGCGTCGCCCAGCACTCGACGAGCAGTGTCGAGGAGCGCCAACCGCTGCTCCTCGTCACCGGCGTACAACGACACACCCTCCCGCGCGAGCATCACATCGGCAGCCAACTGCAGCCGAACCGCATCAGCGGCCGCGCCGTCCTCCAGCGCGAAGCGCGCCGCCATCATCTGTGAGAAGGCGACCAGGTCGACCTGCCCCATCGATCGGGCCAGCTCGAGGGCGGCGAGTTGGTGCCGTGCCGCCCCCTCAGGGTCACCGAGTTCCATCAACACCTCAGCCGAGTTCCCGTGCGTAGCGGCCATGAACGTCTCGAGACCCGCGGCCTCCTCCGCCGCCAATCCGTGATCGAGTGCCTGCGCCGCCGCGTGGATGTCGCCCAGCCTGGCGTGCGCCAGGGCTGCAAGGTTCCACATCCGCGCCTCGCCCCGCGGCGTTGCGGACCCGCCGAGCAGCGCCTCCTCCGCGAGACGAGCCGCCCCGGCCGGATCGCCCGAGCGCAGGGCCACCTCACCCTGGGTTCGCACGACACACATGTCGTCCCAGTCGGGCACACCGACCTCATCGGCCAGCGCGGCAGCCCGATCGACGATGCGCCCGGCCTCGGCGACCTCCCCCAAGCGGAGATGGATGTCGGCCTGGAGCGTGAGCAGGGCGACGAGATCGGGCCCGGGGCTCGGACGTTGCGCAATGCACCGGGCGAGCTCGTCGATGCCGGAGCGGTACGACGCCGTCACGTCGTGGTACTGGCCGATCGACCACGCCAGCGACCGTGCGACCGGATCGGAAATATCCGGATGCGCGACGACCGCCCGCACGTTCTCGACGTCGATCTCGAACTGGGTGCACCACTCTCGCGACGAGGACCGTCGGGGGCCGAGGCGGTCGAGCAGCACATCGGCGAGCCGACGCCGGGTGGCCGACGTGTCGTCCTCGTCGGCCCGCTCGAGCACGTACGACCGCACCGTCGACAGCAGTGAGAAGCGGGAGCTCCCGGCGGCCACCTCGCGCACGACCAGCGACCAGTCGATGAGCGACCACACCAGCTCGGGCACCATCGCGACCGGCACGGTCTCGTCGCCCGCGACGGCCTCGGCGAGCGACAGGTCGAACCCGTCGGCAAGCACGGCAAGGCGGGAGAGCGCCCGCAACTCGTCCGGACTGAGCAGATCGAGACTCCAGTCGAGCAGCCGATCGAGACTCCGCTGGCGTTCGGGCAGGGTCGGATCGCGGGTCGACACGACGGCCACCGCGTTGCGCATCCGTTCGGTCATCTCGGCGGGTGTCAGGAGGTGCGACCGCGTCGCGGCGAGCTCGATCGCCAGCGGCAGGCCGTCGACGGCCCGGCACAAACCGACCACGTCGCTCAGGTCGACGTCACCGTCGAGGCCGCTGCGCTCGACGAACAGCCGAACGGCATCGGACTCGACGCCATCGGCACCCAGCGGATCGAGCCGGTACAGCTTCTCGCCGATCAGACCGAGCGGGACACGGCTCGTGGCGAGCACACCCAGACGCGAGCAGCGCTCGAGCAGTTCGCCGACGAGCCGGCAGATCGGCTCGACCAGATGCTCGCAGTTGTCGAGCACCAGGAGCGCCGATCGCTCGGCGAGGTGGGCCACGACGTCGGAGATCGCACTGTTACCCGGCACCGAGGGCGCACCGACCGCTCCGGCAATCGCCATCGGCACGACCTCTCCCTCGGAGAGCGGCGCGAGGTCGACGAACCACACCCCGTCGGGCCAGTGCTCGACGACCTGCAGGCCCACCTCGATCGACAGCCGCGTCTTCCCCGCGCCGCCCGGCCCGAGGATCGTGACGAGCGCGCCCGGCTGCGACAACGCGGCGAGCTCCGCCTGCTCGGTGACACGGTTGACCATCGACGTGACGGGCCGAACCAGATTGTGGCTGTCGGCGGGTCGGACGCGCGGCGGCCGGCTGTCGCCGTCGAGATCTACGGCCGACAGGCGATACAGAGGAATCGGCTCGTCGAAGTCGCGCACCCGGTACCGCCCGAGGTCGGTCACCACGAGATCCGGTGGCGTGCCGTCGCACAGTGCCATCACCTCCGTCGTGGCGAAGATCTGCCCGCCGTTCGCCGCACTGACCACCCGGGCAGCCTGGTGCACGGCCAGCGCCCGGTAGTCGTCGTCGACCGGCCGGGCATAGCCGGCGTGCAGACCCATCCGCACCCGGACCGGGTGCTTGGTCGGCCAGTCCGCGTGGGCCAGCGCCCGCTGCGCGTCGATCGTCGCCGCCACCGCGTCCGACGCGTTGGCGAAGGCGACGAAGAACGCATCTCCCTCGGTCGACACCTCGACACCGCGGTGTCGTCGCCAGACCTCACGGAGGAGACGGTGATGGTGACCGAGCAGATCGCTGTAGCGCTCGCCCAGCTCGCGCACGATCCCGGTGCTCCCTTCGATGTCGGTGAACAGGAAGGTGACCGTTCCCGACGGCAGCCCCTTGGCCATCGACGTGCTCCTCGCGACTCACTGGTAGCGGTTGCCATGACACTAGCCCTCGGCGCAGGGCCCCTGACCCGGGGATTTGACGAGTGTTCAGCGATGGCCCAACAGGCTCAACGCAGCGATCGCGGAGCCGCGGGCGCCGGCCATGTCGAGATGCGCCACGAGAGCGAACGACGCGACAGCACGCTGCTCGTCGCGCAGCACCGTGTGCACCTCGACCCGTTCGAGGAACCAGTCGCGGAACGACGGTTCGGCCTCGATCACGCCACCGCCGAGGAGGTACACGTCGGGATCGGTGAAGTTGGCACCGATCGTGAACAGACGCCCGAGCGCCATTGCCTGCTGCTCGAAGATGTGGAGGGCCATCTCGTCGCCGCGCTCACCGAAGCCCCGCACCTGCTTGGCGGCATCGAGCGGCTCGACGCCGGCCAGTTCGTGATCCGGGTACCGCGTCAACCAGTAGGGCAGGAGGTTCTTGTGGATCCCGGTGAGCGACGCCACGCTCTCCGCGTCACCGACGAAACCGCAGTTGCACGTCGGTGTCGGTTGCCCCTCGCCGAGCAGACCGTCCATCGGGATGTGGACGTGTCCGAGTTCGCCCGCCATCCCGGCCGCACCCTTGACGATGCGTCCGCTCTCGATCAGGCCGCCGCCGAGACCGGTCCCGACGATCGCCGAGATCGACGACCGCTCTCCGCCGATCGCTCCGAAGTGCCGGTGATGGGCGTACAGCGCGGCGGCATTGGCGTCGTTGTTGTAGACGACCGGCAGGCCGAGCTCGTCCTCGAGTGCGGTACGGAAGTCGTAGCCCCTCCACTCGCCATGCCCGAAGTTGGTGCCGCCACGCGACGAGATCACCCCGTCCGCAGTCGCCGGCCCCGGCGTGTCGAAGCCGACCCCGAGCACCTCCCGTCGATCGATGCCGGCCAACTCGATCGCCGCCTCGAAGGCGTCGCGCAGCGCGCTGATCGCGGCGGCCGGACCTTCGGTGACACGACTCGGCAACTCGACCAGACGGTCGATCAGGAAGCTCCCATCGCGATCCATGACCGTGAACTTGTTCGCCGTACCGCCGTTGTCGAGCCCGACGACATAGGAACCCGTCCCGTTCATGCGGGCGCCGGCATGCCGGTGTGGATCGACCACGATGCTGACGGATCTGTCTCGATGATCACCAGCCAGGCAGCCTACGCGCCACTCACGTGGCGAGGTGACCGAGGACGTTGGCCGTCACCTGCATCACCGCGGGATCGGACGCCAGGCCGAACACCCAGTCGGTGCTGCCGACCGTGACCACCTCCCCACCGTCGGGTCCGAACGGACGACACGTCAGCATCACCGCGTTCCCGTGGCGGACGCGGGCCAGGTTGGTGTCGCCGGCGTCGCCGTACAGGCGGGTGGCGATGAACTCGGCGTCGCCCTGGTCGCTGAGCGCCGAGATCGACGCCGGGTATTCACCGACCACCAGATTGCTCGACGGCGTGAACGCGACGATCTCGATGTCGGCGGGCAATCCGGGGTGCGCCCGCGCGATGGGGAGCTGCAGGTCGTCGAACGTGAGCGGGCAGCCGAGCGTCTCGTAGCCGACGACGCCGTCGGCGACACCGAGGACATCGCCGTAGCCGAGGCCGGTGCCCTCCAGCATCCAGTGGTCGTCGCGGTACACGACGAAGCCGCCGACGCCGCGCGGGGTCGCCTTGCCGAAGCGGTGGTACAGCCCGAAGGCCGAGCCGGCTCCGAGCAGTTCCCACTCCGGTCGCCCCACGAGCGGGTCGGCCCACATGCCGGTCGTCCCGGTCGGGTCGCCGGCCGCAACGACCGGATCGTCGAGGTGGGCGGCGTACTTGTGACACACCATGGCGATTCCCGGGCCCGCCCGACCTCGGGCGGTCCACGGTCCTCGAGGCGGACCTGCCAGAACATCGTGTTGCCCGAGAAGCTGGCGAAGTTCCCACCGCGCCGGACGTGGTCCTCGACGGCGCGGCGCTGGCCGGCCGACCAGTACTCGTCGTGCCCCACGCTGAGCACCAGTTCGTACCCAGCGAGCGCGTCGGGATCGCCGTTCACATCACGGTCGAGATCGGACGACACGGCGTAGTCGAAGCTGTGGCCCGCGCCCTCGGCCCACTCCACGAAACGGCGGGCGTGGGTGAACCACCCCGCCGACCCGATCGCCGCCGGATAGGCGTGTTCGGTTCGATAGCGCTGGAAGATCGATCCGTCGACGTCGGGTTCCTCACCCCAGCGGACGGGACGCGCCTTGCGGTCGTCGCGTTCGACCTCGGGTCTCCACAGCATCCCGCGGCCGAAGGGTCGGGCGTGCGACACCGCCGTGGCGCCGGTGTAGAGGCTGCGGCCGCCCCACGTGTTGTAGGCGTGCCAGGTGTTCGTGTCGAGCACGAGCAACGCCCGGGCCTGCGCGCGGTCGTCGGGGCGGCGCCGGACGACGAAGCAGGCATGAGCGACGTCGCGCCCGGCGGGTGCACCATGTGCGGTGAGCGTGACCAGATGGAAGCCGGGTTGCCAGTCGTCACCGACCGGGATCTCGATCGTGGTCGGCCAGCGACATCCGGCCGAGTCGGCGTCGGGTGGCGGCTCGACGAACCGGCCGGGCACGTCGGTCGCCTCCCACATCGGCACCCGGGTGGCGCCCCACCGCTCGACGACGACATCGAATCGCGGGCGGTGCGCCGACACGTGCAACGTGACGGTCTCACCTGCCCGGTAGCTGAGCCGGCCGGCATAGCCCTCGATGTCGTCGTGGAACGTCTGGTCGTCGGCCATCCGTCGAACCTACCGATCGACGCATGCGCCGATCGCTGCCGACGTGTACGGCGAAGTTCGAGTCGGTCATCGTCGTCGTCAGTCGCCGCCGGAGGCTTGCGTCGCGAACGACACGAACACACTCGTGCCGTCGGTGTCGACACCGCTCATCCGCAGACCGGAAGCCTCCATCTCCTCGACCGGGTAACCGGTGCGCCACACCAGTGCTCCGTCCGCCGTCGACCAGACCTGCAGATTCGACCACAACGTGTACAGGCGCCCATCGACTGCATGGTGCGGCCACAACCCCTCACGGTACGGATCACCCTCCTGGGCCCACCGCACGTCGCCCGTCTCGACCTCGTAGGCCACCAACCGTGAGGCCTCGCGTTCGAAGGCGAACACGGCGCCGTCGTCGATCGCCCACACGTCGTCGTACGTCCACACCCCGAGCTGGGACCACAACTCGGTGCCATCGGTCGAGACCGCCCGGACCGGGTCGTCCTGGCCCCCGATGACGACGATGTCGTCGAGTTCGACGCGCGTCGGCTGGCCGGTGTAGGGCTGGCCCTCGACCACGCCTCGCTGGGGAGGTGGTGGCGGCGCGTCCTCGATCGGCTCGCCGGTCACCGCGTCGAGTGCGACCACATCCACGGCAGCGCCCGCGTCGAAGGCCGCGACGTAGACGACACCATCGCTGACCGGGAGCAGACTCCGATAGGCGGTGTCGGCGGAGCACGACACCCACCGGACCCCGTCGCCGTCGTACTCGTACGCCACGACCTGCGGTGCCGATCCCTCCGGACACATCGAGCTGGGCGATGGATCGGTCACGACCGGGGCATCGGCCCCCGATCCGTCACCCGTGGAATCCGTTGGACGTGTCGACGCATCGTCGGAGGAACCGCATGCTGCCAGCAACGCGGCAGCGACGAGCGGGGCAATGACGAACCAAGCTCCTCGGATCCGACTTCCACGATCACGTGTACCCATCGCGCCTCCCGACGTCACGGGGTGTCTACGCGCGAGCGAAGCACTCGGCGCCTCTGCCGTCAATGGCATTCCGTCCCATCGTCATCGTGGGATCTGCCTCGCTCCCGGTCAGATCGGATGCTGGGCGCGGGCCGCGATGCCGGCGATGATCGTGTCCAACCCGACTTCGAAGGCGGCTCGGAGGGTGGCGAGGTCGTGGCGATGCTGGAGGTCGGACGATCCGGCGCTCAGCGCGGCGCCGTGGACGGCGTCGACGACGATGAAGGCGTTCGGCTCGACCAGGCCCGCCTGCAGGCCGCTGTCGGCGATCGCCGCAACGAGCGGCGCGGTCGACGGCAATCCGCCGGCGGCGATCTCGGGGTCGGCCAGGCCGGCGAGCGTCAGCTCCCGATGGTTGGCGACCAGTTCCCAGTAGCTCATCGCCCACTGCCGCACGCGGCTGTCCCACGACGCCGCCGGATCGGGCGGCGACATCGTGCCGATCGTGCGCGCCGTGACGAGCGCCAGCAACTGGCGCTTGTCGGCGATGTGGTGGTACACGGCCATCGGATCGACGGCGAGCTCGGCGCCGAGCTTGCGCATCGAGAGACCGGCGAGTCCGTCGCGTTCGACGATCAGGCACGCGGCGTCGACGATCCGCTCGACGCTGAGCGGAGTCGGTCGGGGGGAGGTTGAAGGAGCCATCTCTACACCGTAGAGTAGCGAGTCTACGGTGTAGAGCAAGGGAGAACACGATGCACGAACGTCCCGACGACCTGGCCGAGTTGCAGGCCGTCCTCGACCGCAGCTTCGAGGCGGCCGGACCGCACCTACGCGACATCGCCGGCCCGGACCGGCGACTCGACGCGGTCCAACTCGCGGAGCGGCTCACCGGCATGCGACTGCTGGTGCTGGCCACCTCGACCCGCGACGGCCGCCCGATCAACGGCCCGGTCGACGGCATCTTCTATCGCGGACGATTCCACTTCGGGTCGTCACCGGAGTCGCTGCGCTTCCGCCACCTGCGCGAGCGCCCGGCGGTGAGCGCCACGCATCTTCCCGACGAGTCGATGGCGGTCACGGTGCACGGCGACGCCGAGCTGATCGACATCCACGCGCCCGAACACGCCGAGTTCAAGCAGACCGTGCTCGACATCTACACGCCGCGCTACGGCGAGGAGTGGGCGGAGATGCTCGACGGCGACGCCTCGTATGCACGGATCACCCCCCGCCGGATGTTCACCTTCTGGATGCCCGACGGCGACACCTGACCCTCGCCCGGCCGGCCCGAATCGCCGGTGGTCAGGACGCAGCCGACGATGCCTTAGCCTCGCTCCATGCGGATCATCGTCGTGGGTGCCGGGGCGGTCGGCGGGGTCGTCGCCGCCAACCTCGCGCTCGCAGGCACGCCGGTCGTCGCCGTCGCCCGCGGCGAGCACGCTCGCGTGATGCAGGAGACGGGGCTTCGCTACGAGTCGCCCAGAGGCACCAGGATCGTCGAACTGCCCGTCGCCACGTCGGTCGGCGAGATCGACTTCGTCGACGACGACGTCGTCATGCTCGGCGTCAAGAGCCACGACACCGCCGGCGTGTTGCACGACCTCCGGGCGGCCGGCGTCATCGACCAGCCGATCGTGTGCATGCAGAACGGCGTCGACAACGAGCGTCAGGCGCTGCGGCTGTTCCCGAACGTGTACGGCATGTGCGTGATGCTGCCCGCCGACCACCTGGCCCCGGGCGTCGTTCGCGTGTGGACCGCTCCGAGCTCCGGACTCCTCGACGTCGGCCGCTACCCGCACGGCGTCGACGACCTGTGCGTGCAACTCGCCGCCACACTCGAAGCGGCGACCTTCGGCTCGATCCCGCGCAACGACATCATGAGCTGGAAGTACCGCAAGCTGCTGATGAACCTCAACAACGCGATCGAGGCGGTGTGCGGCAGACAGGCAACTCGGGGACGCCTCGCCGAGATGGTGCAGGCCGAGGGCGAGGCGGTGCTCGCCGCTGCCGGAATCGCAGTGGTCAGCGTCGAGGAGGATCTGGCCCGGCGCGGTGACGCACTGAAGATCCAACCGGTCGGCGACGAACGCCACCGTGCCGGAGGATCGACGTGGCAGAGCCTGCAGCGCGCGACCGGGACGATCGAGACCGACTACCTGACCGGCGAGATCGTCATGCTCGGCCGACTCCACAGTGTCCCGACCCCCGCCAATCGAGCCCTCCAGGAGATCGCCACCCAGATGGCGCTCACCGGAGAACCACCCGCATCGCGCACCGAGGACGACGTGCTCGGATCGCTGCGCTGATCGCAGCATCCGCTCACGCAGCGCCGCGGTGTCGGATGCCGGTCCCCGCAACTGCGTTACACCCCCTCGTCATGATGTGCGGTATGGCGAACGTGTCGATCGGAGGGCTGGTGGAGCAGCTCATGGAGTGGAGCGACTCCGATGTCGACGAGCGCGTCCGCACCCTCGAACTGGAACGCCGCCGGATCGAGGCCGAACTCGCACTCACCGTCGGCGAGGTCGACCGGCGCCGGTCGTACCTCGACGACGGGCACCGCTCACTGACGGCCTACCTGCGAGCCACGTGCAACTGGTCCGACGCCGAAGCGGCCCGAATCGGTCGCCTCACCGCCGTCGCCGCCGACGTCCCCGGGCTGGCCGACGCACTCCACGAGGGCCGCATCGGCGCCCCGCAAGCCAACGAGCTCGCCATCGCCCACACCAACCGCAGGGTCCGCGACCTGCTGCGCGAGTTCGCCCCGATGCTGCTCGACCAGGCCGAGCGCCTCAGCTTCCGTGAGTTCCGTACCTGCGTGAAGCGCTTCGTGACGCTCGCCGACGCCGACGGCGCCCACCGCGACCTCGGCGAATCGATCAAGAACCGTCGCGTCCACGTCGTCAACCTGAACGGATCGCTGTGCCTCGACGGTGGCGGCGGCGACCCACTCGTCAACGTCGAGCTCGAGGCGATCTTCCGTCACTTCTGCGAGCTCGAATTCGACGCCGACGTCGCCGCACGTCGCGCCGAACACGGCAACCGTGCCGACGAACACCCGCTCCCGCGCACCGCCGCCCAACGCGGCTACGACGCCTTCGTGGCGATCATGCGCGGCGCGCTCGCCAACCACAAAGCCGGCCGACCGGCGCCGGCGACCGAGCTGCTGGTCAACCTCCTGATGGATCACCGCACCTGGGGACGGCTGCTCGCCGGCGCAGGCCTCGCCCCCGACACCACGCTCGCCGGTGAGCAGGTCGACCCGTTCACCGGGCTCGCATCACCCGACGGACTGCTCGCCGAGCTGGTCGCCGACCCCGACTCGATCGGTACACGACGCTGCGAAACCTCCACCGGCCAGATCCTCGACCCGCACACCGTCCTGCGAGCGGCGCTCGCCGGCCACATCCGCCGCGTCGTGCTCGGCGCCGACAACCTTCCGATCAACCTCGGCCGAAAATCCCGGGTGTTCACCGGCGCAGCGCGACAGGCCGCCAAGCTCCTGGCGGTGCAGTGCGACCACCTCGGCTGCGGCCTGCCCGCCGACGTCTGCCAAGTCGACCACTCCACCGAGTGGTCGGACAACGGTCGAACCGATCAGGAAAACGCCGGCGTCGAGTGCGGCGGCCACAACCGGCTGAAACACCGAAAACGATGGCGCACCCGGCGCGACATCCACGGACGAACCCACACCATCCGATCCGACGGCACGATCATGTTGCCCGTCGGCGTGCGCCCACCCGTCTTCCCCGACGAATACACCGCCGCCCGAGGTGGAGCGCGCCATCGACAGCTGGGCCAACGATGCCGACGGCGACATCGACCGTCGCTGCCGAACACTGCGAGCCACCGCGCTGCGCCACGCGATCACGCTCGACGACCTCGACACCGACGCCCTGGCACGCCACCTCGACGCACCCGAACAGCGCCTGCGATCGCCGATGTAGTCACACTCGAGCCGGTGCGTCCACGGTCGTGCTCACCTTCGACGTCCGTCAGGCGCGGACGGCACGGGCGATGGGTCTCAGCGTCGTCGGGTGCTGACGGGACAGCCGTCGAACACGCACCAAATCAAACTTGCAGTTGCTGTGACAAAGATTATGATCGACTCCAGCAGGCGACGGGGGTCGTCTGCCATATCAAGGGGGCGAAAGATCATGAACATTCGACATCGAGTCGTTGTCGTGTCCGCACTGTTGGCGATGTCCGTGGGGGCCAGCGCATGCAGCTCCGACGAGGACGACGCCGGTGACACTGACGGAGAGGCGGCCACGGAGAGCACCGAGATCTCCGGATCGGTGAAAGAGTGGTCGGTGTCGGTCGATGCCGCGTCGGCACCGGCCGGCGCTGTGTCGTTCACCATCGAAAACGAGGGCACGATCGGACACGAGTTCCTGATCGTCAAGACCGACATCGCGCCGGGTGAGATCCCGCTCGACGGTGACCACTTCCCGGAGGACGCCGACGGGATCGAAGTGATCGACGAGATCGGTGAGTTCGCCGCAGAAACGACCGAGACGCTCAACGTGACACTCGACGCCGGCACCTACCAGCTGGTGTGCAACCTCCCAGGGCACTACAGCAGCGGGATGTTCACCGGCTTCGAAGTCGAAGCCTGAGCCGGTCGGCCCGCTCGACGAACGAACACAGCGCTGAGATCAGCGCCATCTCCTCGACGTCGCGCGCCCGCGTGTCGAGCAGCTCGTCGGTGCACACCAGGTAGGCCAGGCACCGCGCCCGGCTGATCGCCACGTTGAGCCGGTTCTTGGAGAACAGGAAGTCGGCGGTGCGGGGCATGAACTCCGACGACGACGTCGCCATCGAGAACAACACCACCGCGGCCTCCCGGCCCTGGAACTTGTCGACCGTGCCGACCTCCACGCCCCGCGTCGCCGGGTTCGCCCGCAACGCCGCCTCGACGCAGCGGCGCTGATCGTTGTACGGGGCGACCACCATGAAGTCGGCGACCGTCAGCGGACGGGTCACGCCGTGCTGATCGGTCCACGGTTGGCCGAGCAACTCCTCCACCGTCGCCACGACGATCGCCGCCTCCTCGGGTGACTCGGTCGAGCATCCCTTGTGCACGGCTCGCAGCCAGCGCAGGCCCGTCTGCCCGGCCGCCGACTGCCCGACGCACGGTCGAGTGGCTGCGCAGCTTGCCGCCGTACATCACCTCGGAGATGAACGAGCACACGTCGGGATGCATCCGCCACGTCTCCTCCAGCAGCACCCCACGATCGGGCGGCACCGTCAGCTCGCCGGCCAGCAGATGTTCCAACGCACTCGCACCCGCACCACCGGGATGGCTCGCCTGCGACACCTGCGGCAACTGCTGCGGGTCGCCGAGCAGGATCACGTTCGTCGCCGAGATCGTCGCCGCCACCGTGTCGGCCAGGCCGAGTTGGCCCGCCTCGTCGACCACCAGCACGTCGACCGGGTTGTCGCGCATCGCCTGGCTCGCGAACAGCCACGTCGTGCCGGCGATCACGTTGAAGTCACCCTCTGCCACGTTGCGGTTGTCGTCGAGGTAGCGCACACCGGCGACGGAGCCGTCCTTCGCCTTGCGGACCGCCCGCAGGTTCTCCGAGTCGCCGTCGGCCTCGAACCGATCGACCACCGCCTGCATCAGGTTGTCGATCGCCGCATGGCTCATCGCCGTCACACCCACCCGCATGCCCGCGTTCACGAGCGTGCGGATCATGTGCGCACCGGTGAACGTCTTGCCCGTGCCCGGCGGCCCCTGGATCGGCACGTAGCTGCGCTCGAGCCCCGTCGCCCACCCGCAGATCGCATCGACGTCACCGACGAACACCCCACCGTCGGGCCCGCGACCCGGCGCGAACACGGGGAGATCGCGACGCAGCATCGCGTGGCCGACCCGATCGGCGCGACCCGCCAGCATCTCGTCGGCCAGCACCTGCAGCGCCGTCAACTTGGCACCCTCCTTGAACCACTTGTAGTGGACGAGCGACGGCGGATACACACCCTCGTCCGCCGCGGCACCGTCCCACGTCACCGCCAACGTGCCCCGCTCGGTGTCGATCGTTGCGACCTTGAAGAACACCCACTCCCGCTCGTTGACTGCGACGATCAACTCCGAACCCGTCGTGATGTCGACGTCGATCGGCTGCGGCGGGAACGTGAAACGCGCCCACGGCCACTTCGCCGGCTTGCCGTTCTTCAGCACCTGCGGCTCGAAGCCCCGGAACGTCAACCGGGTGATCGCCGACAGCGACTCGAACTGATCGGCCTCGCGGCGCGATCGACAGGCGATACGCGTCGGCGTTGACCACCTGGCGCTCGCGGCGCCAGTAGCCGAGCAGGTCGCCCATCAGGTGCTCGACCGTGCCCGGGCCGAACGCATGGAGCGCCTCGATGCGCTCGTCGAGCGCGGCATCCGGTTCTTCCTGCCCGAGCACCGCCGCCCGCCACGGCACGCCGGCGGGACGTTGCGTCGACCAGCCAGTCGCGCAGCGCCCGGGTGGCGCGCACGTCGTCCTCGTTGTACGCCGCGATCCGATCGAGGCCGGCCTGGTCGTGCGACGCCATCCACCGCTCGTACTCCACGACGGCGCCGGAACCCCGGTCGATCTCGTGGCCGCGCTCGTAGTCGGTGAGCCGCTCGACGTGCTTGAGGCCGTAGCCCTCGACGCCGACCTGCATCGCCCCCCGTCACGATCGGCAGGAGGTCGACGAACAGCCCGGTGGTGATCAGCTGTTCGAGCGCGAGTTCGGCGACGCCGTGCTCCTTCACCAACCGCTCGAGCGACGACCGCTCGGTGTGGTTGTAGTGGTACACGTGCATGTCGGGGAACTGCGCGCGGCGAGCGGCGAGATGATCGACGAGCGCCTTCGTCGCCACTGCTTCCTCGGCCTTGTCGTGTGCCCAGAACGCCGTGAACTCCCACTCGCCCGCGGGCGACCGCTCGATGAGGCCGAACAGGAAGAACAGCTCGGCGTCGGCATGCCAGAACGGATGACCCTCGAAGTCGAGGAACACGTCGCCGTCGTCGGGTGCCGGCAACGCGGCGAACCCGATCGGGTCGGGCGCATCGAGGTCGTCGACCAGCGGGGCATGGTCGGCGTCGGACGGTGCGGCGAGCAGCTCGAACGGTGGCTTGTCGTCGGGAGCGTTGCGGGCCTGCACCTGGAGCCGGGCCTGGCGCACGAGCGTCACTCGACGGGCGGGGTCGATGCCGGCGACCTCGCGGTCGAGTTCGGCCAGCGCGGCGATCGTCGTCACGCGATCCTGCTGGAGCGTGAGGCGATCGGCGGCGCGGACTCCGGCCACGTGGACGAGCGAATCGGCGGCACGCCAGGCGGCCTCGCACACCAACTCGAACTCGCAGAACTGGCAGTGATCGCACGGCTTGGGCCGGGTGTCGGCCTCGACGCCTTCGGTCAGGAGCTTCGCCAGCTGGCCACGCAGGCGACGCCAGTACGGCAGCACATCGGCGACCCGGACAGCCTCGGACCGGCCCGACCCCAGCTCGATGTGCACCCACTCGGGCAGCACGCCGGTGCTCGCCTCGATCGCCTCGGCGTAGAAGCACAGCTGCAGCACGTGGCCCGGCTTGGCCTGCGTTGCGGGCGAGCTTGGCGTCGATCGGCTCGTAGCTGAACGTCGCTCGCCGTCGTCGCGGTCGTCGGTCGACCCGGCGCAGGAAGTCGGCGATGCCACGGATCCCCTCGTGCACGAACGGCATCTGGAACACCACGTCGTGACCCTCGGCCAGCACGTCGCCGACCCGGTCGACCCACTGCTGGAACGACTCGCCGTTCACACGCTCGGGCACCTCGAAGACCGACAGCCCCTCGGCCCGGTAGCGGTCGAGCACCGCCCGCTCGTGCTCGAGCCCCTTGTCGAGGAGCATCTGGGCCATCTCGCCGAACGGGCTGTGCTCGACCGTGCGGGTACCGGCCTCCACCTCGTGCTGCAACGTGAGGAAGTGCGCGCAGTCGAGCCACGCCGTGATCTTCGAAGGGGTGAGGAGTCGTTCCGCCATCAGCCCATCATGACCGACGGCTGTGGCGAGACTGGTGTGGCGTCAGCCCAGGTGACGGCCGCAGTGCGGCCACGGGCGGGCGCCGCGCTCGCTGTACAGGGCGAGGGCCAGTGCGTCCTGATCGGCGGGCGAGGCCTGCGCCGGGTCGACGCCGACGAGCGCCGGCGCGTGGCGCTCGGCGACCGAGTTCCACGTCGAACGATCGAACTGGTACGCGCCGCGGTACTTCCCGGACCGACTCGTGATCGCGTAGTCGCCGCCCGACTCGCACTCACGCATGGCGGCCCACTGGCTCGCCGACGGGCCGGGCGGCCCGACGTCGGGTAACGGTGCGGGTACCGGCGCTTCCTCGACGACCGGTGCGGGCGACGGGGCGACGACGGGTGCGGGCGTCGCGGCGAGGTTCGCGCCGAGATCCGGAATCGCCGGGTTCGGGCGCGGGGCGGATGCCGCGAACGCCCGTGCGGTGATTGCTTGCGATGCGCCGACGGCGGGGACCGGCCCGGGGGCCGGCTCCTCGGTGAGCGCCTGTGCGACGAGCGGCCCACCTCCGACGAAGACCACCGCAACGAGGAACGCTGCAGATCGGCGAACGAGGGTCCGGGGCGCGTGGACGCCGCGGGCTGAGGATTGGGGGGTCATGACACTCCTTGGCGGGGCAGACCGACAACGGGTCCGCACAGCGCTCGGGCGCAGGCAATGCCTGGCTTGGCCTGGTGGTCGAAGACCCCAATGTTACGAACAGATGACGAAAAGCCGTGCGCGGGGCGACGAGCCATCCGTCACGTCCCGATCGACGCCCTTCGTTGGCGACGCCCTACTTGAGGAGTGGATCGCGGGGCAGACCGAGAATTCGCTCACCGATCTGGTTGCGCTTGATCTCCGACGTGCCGCCGGCGATCGACATGCCGCGGTGCATGAGCACGAGCAGGTTGCTCAGCCCGCCCGGGCCGTCCATGAAGATCGCATCGGGTCCGTTCAGCTCGGTCATGATCGCCGCCGCCTCGTGGCCGATCTCCGACAGCACCAGCTTGGTCATCGCGCCTTCCGGGCCGGGCTCGCCGCCCGCAACCGCACGGTTCGCGCTGCGCAGGTTGAGCAGCCCCATCGACTGGTGTTCGGCGATGTAACGACCAACTCGCGCCGCGCCGCCGTCGAGACGTTCGGGGTGGGCGTCGAACGGGGCGATCAACGCCGCGCCCGGCATCGTCATGCCTCCCTGGCCGCCACCGATGCTGACGCTCTCGTTGCCGAGCGTCGCCCGCGCCACGGTCCAGCCGCCGTCGACCGGCCCGACCACGTCGTCGTCGGGCACCAGCACGTCGTTGAAGAAGACCTCGTTGAACTCGGAGTTGCCGGAGGTCATCTTCAGCGGGCGAACCTCGACGCCTTCGGCGTGCATGTCGATCGCCATCATCGTGATGCCGTCGTGCTTGGGCACGTCGGGATTCGTGCGCACCGTGGCGAACCCCATCCCGGCGACGTGCGCGCCACTCGTCCACACCTTCTGGCCGTTCACGAGCCAGCCGCCGTCGACGCGCGTGGCCTTGGTCTTGACGCCGGCCGCGTCGGAGCCGGCATCGGGCTCACTGAAGAGCTGACACCAGATCACGTCCTGGTTCAGCGCCGGCCGCACCCACCGGTCGATCTGGTCCTGGGTGGCGTACTGGATGATGGTGAGGATGTTCCACGCCGTGATCCCGTAGCTCGGACGGGAGACGCCGGCATCGGCGAACTCCTGCTCGACCACGAGCTGCTCGACCGCACCGGCAGCCCGCCCGTACGGCTTGGGCCAGTGCGGCATCACGTAGCCGGTCTCGATGAGGCGCGTGCGCTGCTCGTCGGACGGCAGGTCCTTGATGCTCTGCGCGAACGCGCGGACCTCGTCGCGGATCGCTTCGGCCTCGGGCGGCAACTCGACGGCCTTCTCGCGAGCGACGCCCCGGCGGGTCAGATCGGTGAGTTCCTCGGCGGCCTCCGCGGCAGCGAGGTAGTGGAGCAGCGTCGTGGCACGACGCATGTAGAGGTGTGCGTCGTGCTCCCACGTGATGGCGATGCCGCCGTGCACCTGGGTGTTCAGGTTGGCGCACAGATCGGCAGCGGGTGCCGCCAACGTGGCAGCAACCGCCGCCGCATAGGTGAGCTGATCGCCGCCGGTCGCCGCCGCCCTGGCGGCGTCCCACACGGCGCTGGTGGCGAGTTCCGTGGCGACGGCCATGTTGGCGCAGTGGTGCTTCACCGCCTGGTACATCGCGATCGGACGACCGAACTGGATGCGCTCCTTCGAGTAGTCGGCGCCCATGTGCGTGCATTCCCGGGCGACGCCGACCGCGTCGGCCGACAGGACGACGCGGGCCAGATCGACCAGCACGCGACGGGCACCCGTCATCACCGTGACGGGCGCGCCGTCGAGGGTCACCCGCGCGCTGCGTCGGGTCGGGTCGAGACTGGGCGGCGACTCGATCGCGACGCCGTCGCCGACCGTGACGACTGCCACGTCGTCGCCGACCGGCACGAGGATCAGCGACGCGGACCCGGCGCCGAGCACCACACCGGCGTCGCCGGAGGCCGACACCGTCGGACACCGTCACCGAACCGCCCAGCGCGACCGCACCGACGGTCGAGCCGTCGGCGAGTCCGGGCAGGAGCCGCGACCGCAGGGCGTCGTCGCCCGCGGCGGCGATCACCGCACTGGCGACGACGGTCGGCACGAACGGCCCGGGCGCGACCGCACGCGCAAGCTCCTCGACCACGACGACCAGCTCGTCGATCCCGTAGCCGGATCCGCCCACGTCTTCGGGCAGGTGCAGCCCGAGCCAGCCGAGCTCCGCGAGCTCGGACCAGAACGCCGGCAACGTGTCGTCGGGCGACTCGAGTCGCTCCCGGGCGGCGCCGCGCAGGTTGCGCTTCTCGGCGAAACTGCGCACCGTCTCGGCGAGCGAGCGATGGTCTTCGGTGATGGCAATCGACATGGCTGTCATCTTCCCCGACCGCCTCGCCCCGCAACGACTCCAACCGGACCTCCACCTGCGAACGTCACACTGCCGCCCATTCGAAGCGTGCGGACATCGGACGCTCGTCGGCCGACCGCGCGGTCCGCTCAGAAGTCGGTGGAGTGACGGGCGACCGCGAGGGCGATCGCGAACTGATCAGCCAACGCCACGGCGAGACGTCGCTCGTCCTTGACCGAACCCGAGCCGGCTCGGGGGATCAACACGATCTGGCCCAGCACGACGCCGGCGAAGGAGACCGGAATGGCGGCGCCGGAGTCGGGAAGCTGAAACCCTGAATCAACCCAGATTCGACGCCGCGCATCGAGTGTTCCCGAGCGCGACACGAGTGGCAGCTCGGTGATGGACCCTGGCGGACCCGACGCGTTCTCGAACCGGCAGTCGGCCACGCGCATCAACCGGATCAGGTCGTGTCGAATCGCGTCCCACATCTCGGTCACGCTCGCTCCGCCGGCGAGGAGCTCGGCCGAGCGTTCGAGTGCCCGCTCGGCGTCACCGTGCCGGGTCGAGGCCTTGATCGCCGTGCGAGCCCGGGCGCTGATCTCGCTGACGACGAGCCCGATCACGATCAACAAGCACACCGTCAGGATGTCGCCTCCGTCGTTGATGCGCAGCGATCGATACGGCTCGGTGTGGAAGAAGTTGTACGAGAGTGCCGCCACCAGTGCGGTGACGACACCCGCAGCGCGGTCAGCCGTCGCTGCGACGACGACGACCAGCACGATCAGCAAGGCCACGTTCGTAGTGCCGATGCTGTCGCGTGACGACACGAGCGCACCGGCGAGCAGGAATGCTGCGAGTGGCCCGAGGACGAGCATCAGGCTCGGATCAGTGAGCGAGTTCTTCGGCCGCGTTCGGGCACTCGGTGGCGAGAACCCTGGATCCACGTCGGTTGAGTCCACATCACCGTCATACACCGTTGTGTGGTGACCGTCGACGCCGTTAGCGGATTCTTCACGGCATCCGACCGATCAATCACGGCTCCTTCACGACGTCGTCGGCGAGGGTGATCGAGCAATCACTCGACTGCGAAGGAACCGACGAGTGACTCGTCAGAACGGCGGGCGGCGCCAGACGCTCACGTGTGACGGACTGTCGCCCGTGAACGGCGAACGGTCCCAGCCGGCCCAGCGGTGTTCGAGCGTCAGACCGGCGAGTCGCGCCATCAGATCGAGCTCGGAGGGCCAGACGTACCGGAACGGCGCGGTGAACTCGCGAAACGTGCCGTCGGCGGTGCGGTGGAAGTGCCGTGACCGGGAGATCTGGAGGTGGGTACGGTCGATGAAGTCGTCGATGCCGACGTAGTCGTCGTCGACGGTGAACGGCACGCCGACGCCCCCGGGCGGCAGGCGGCGCAGCGCGGGCACCCCGTTCTCGATGACGAAGCGACCGCCGGGCCCGAGATGGCGGGCGGCGTTCTGGAAGCAGGCGACCTGCTCGTCCTGGGTCGTCAGGTTCGTGATCGTGTTGAACACGAGGTACACGAGCGAGAACTCACCGTCCACCAGCGTCGTGGCCATGTCACCCTCGACGGCCGTGATGTCGGCGCCGCCGGGCGCTCGTCGTAGCTCGCCGAGCATGTCGGCCGACAGCTCGATGCCGGACACGTCGACACCTCGGGCTGAGAGCGCCAGCGCCACCCGGCCGGTACCGACGGCGAACTCGAGCACCCGTCCGCCCTGCGCCAACGACTCCAGGCAGTCGACCGCGGGGTCGAGCACGTCGGGCGCGAACATGCCGGCCGACATCTGGTCGTAGGTGCGAGCGACCTCGCCGACGAAACGGTTCTCGGGCATCGGGAGCACCCTGGCGCGCGGACCGTTCGGAACGCAAGGAGGTTTCGAGCCGAACGACCGGGACGTTCTGCCCTATCCCACGGACCCCAGGTGCGCGCGCGATCGTCGAGTGGAACCGATCCTGTCCGCACAGGCGGTGCACAAGGTGTACCGCACCAGTGCTGCGGAAGTCGTCGCCCTCGACCACCTCGACATCGACGTCCGCGACGGCGAGTTCGTGGCGATCATGGGGCCGTCGGGGTCGGGGAAGACCACCCTGCTCAACTGCCTGTCGGGCCTCGACGACATCGACGGCGGGCGCGTGGTGTTCGACGGCCGCGTGCTGCACGAGATGTCCGACCTGGAACGGACCCGGCAGCGAGCTGCCACCATGGGGTTCATCTTCCAGGCGTTCAACCTGATCCCGGTGTTCGACGCAGCCGAGAACGTCGAACTCCCATTGCTGCTCGCCGGTCGATCACCGAAGGAGGCCCGCAAGCGAGCCATCGAGACACTCGAGCGCGTCGGGCTCGGCAAGCGCATCTCGCACCGGCCGATGGAGCTGTCGGGCGGTGAGCAGCAGCGCGTCGCGATCGCCCGGGCACTGGCGAGCACACCCCGCCTCGTGTGGGCCGATGAGCCGACCGGCGCGCTCGACACCGAGACCGCCGGCGCCGTGATGTCGTTGCTTCGCGAGTTGCACGACGACGGCCTCACGCTCGTGCTCGTCACCCACGACCCCGACATCGGCGCGTCGGCCGAGCGCCTCGTGCGCATGGTCGACGGCCGCATCGGCGACGACCGCACCATCACCGACGGCGACGGACACCTGCTCGCCGAGGAACGCCGAGCGACGGTCTCGGCGAGAACCTGAGCGGGTGACATCGTGCTCTCGTCGCTCGCCGTCGTCGGGCTGTTGAGCCTCCCCTTCCTCATCGCCCTCGCCGTCCACCCGATCACTCGCCGTCTCGCGCTGCGCTATCCCGTGCGACGGCTCACCGAGTCCGCGTTGATCGTCCTCGGGTCGATGCTCGGCACCGCCATCATCACCGGTTCACTGATCGTCGGCGACACGATCGACCGCTCGATCCGCGCCGGCGCCTACGAACAGCTCGGCCCGATCGACGAGGTCGTCACCGTGTCGGGGTTCGACGCGGGCAACGGGATCATCGAGCGCGCTGGCACCCTCGACTCGATCCCGGGCGCCGACGGAGTGCTCGACGGTGTCCTCCCGATCGTCACCACCCCGGTGGCGGTCGTCGGCGAGCGGACCCAACCTCGCGCGCAGCTCGTCGAGGTCGACTTCGCCGAGGCCGCAGCGTTCGGTGGCGACCCGTCGATCACCGGCATCACGGGAGCCACGCCGGAGCCCGGGAAGGCCGCGATCACCTCCGATCTCGCCCTCAGCACCGACACGACCGTCGGCGACACGATCACCGTCCACGTGTACGGCGTGCCGGTCGAGGTCGAGGTCGACCGGATCCTCGACCGTGCGGGTGTGGCCGGCTACTGGCCGATCGACGGGCGCCAGCAGTCGTACAACGTGTTCGTGGCGCCGGGTTCGCTCGCCGCCGGGCTCGCCGGTGTCACGCTGCCCGACAGCGTCGAGCCACCCCAGGTGACGATCGCGTACTCGAACGTCGGCGGCGTCGAGGGCGCCGCCGACCTGACCGACACCGCGACCGAGGTGATCGGTGCCGCGGTCGGCGACGCCGGCACCGTGCAGCCCGTCAAGCGCGACGTGATCGACCAGGCCGACGCCACCGCCGACCAGCTCTCACAGCTCTACTTCACCATGGGGATGTTCGCCGTCGCCGCCGGCATCCTCCTGCTCGTCAACATCTTCGTGATGCTCGCCGACGAGCGACGCTCGCAGCTCGGGATGCTTCGTGCGCTCGGCATGCGTCGGCGCTCGCTGGTGCTGGGGTTCGCCACGGAGGGGTGGCTGTATGCGCTCGTCTCGGCCGCCGCCGGTGCGCTGGTCGGCATCTGGCTCGGCCGGGTCATCGCCTGGCGGGCCGACCAGGCGCTGCAGGCCGACAACGACCTCTACGCACTCGACCTCACGTTCGCATGGAAATGGAGCACCGTCGCCCAGGGGTTCGCGATCGGGTTCGTCATCGCGGTCATCACCATCGTGCTCACGAGCACCCGGATCAGCCGCCTCAACGTGATCGCCGCGATCCGCGACCTCCCCGTGACGACCTCGCGCTCCCGCCGGCCCCGCCACCGGGCGATCGGTCTCGCTGCACTCGCGTCGGGGATCGCGCTCACGTCGTGGGCGATCGCCGGGCGCGACAGTTACACCCTCGCGGCCGGGCCGATGCTGATCGCGGTCGGGATCGGCGCGCTGACCGTCGGGCGAATGGGCATGCGGACGACGGTCACCTGGGTGTCGATCCTCGTCATCGCGTGGGCGACGATGGTCGTACCCGTCATCGGCTGGCTCGACATCACCACCGAGATCACGATCTTCCTGCTCCAGGGCACCACGATGTGTGCCGCCGCGGTGGCGATGCTGATGGTGCACCACAAGGCACTCGGCGTCTGGCTGTCCGAGCGTTTCGGGGGGTCGCTGCCCGTACGGATCGGCCTGGCGTACCCGGTGGCGAAGGCGTTCCGCACGGCGATGACACTCGCCATGTTCGCCATCGTGATCCTGACGATCGTGTACCTGGCGTTCATCTCGCTGATGTTCCGCCAGCAGGTCGACGACATTGCAGCTGACCTGTCGGGCGGCTACGGGATCCTCGTCAACTCCAACCCGAGCGACCCGATCGCGGTGGAGGAACTCGAGTCGGTCGAGGGTGTCACGGCCGTCGCCCCACTCGAGTACGGGTTCGCCGAAACGACATTCGGCGAGACATCGCAGATGTGGCCGGTCACCGGGTTCGGCCCCGACTTCGCCGCAACGCCACCGGCACTGCGCGACCGGGGCGAGTACGCCAACGACGAACTCGCCTGGCAAGCCGTGCTCGACGACCCGCACCTGGTGATCGCGGACGAGTTCCTGCTCAACACCGGCGGGCCGAGCAGCCGGGTCCCCCGGGTCGGCGACACGATCACACTCGCCGACCCGTCGACCGGTGCAGTCCGCGATGTCACGATCGCTGCCCTCACGGTCGACGACTACCTGATCAGCGGGACGTACCTCGGCACCGGGAGCTTCGAGCAGCTGTTCGGCGACCGGGCGGTGGCGTCGCGGTTCTACGTCGGCGCGGACGATCTCGAGGCAGTCGCCGACGAGATCGGTCGGACGTTCGCCACGAAGGGCGCCGAGTCGACCGCCGTGATCGAACTCGTCGACGCAACGGTCGCCCAGACGACCGGGATGTTCACGTTGATGCAGCAGTTCGTCGGCGTCGGCCTGCTCGTCGGTGTCGCCGGGTTGGGGGTGGTGATGGTGCGATCGGTGCGCGAACGGCGACGTGATGTCGGCGTGTTCCGAGCCCTCGGGGTGGAGCCCCGCCCGGTCATGCGGTCGTTCCTGTTCGAGGCCACGTTCGTGGCGGCAGAGGGCGTGCTGATCGGCATTGCGATCGCTGCTCGTCGGCACCTACGGGCTGGTGCTCAACGGCTCGGGGTTCATGGCCGGGTTCACCTGGACCGTCCCGTGGCGCGACATCCTGACGGTGTCGGCGCTGACGCTCGGCGCCGCCGCGCTCACCGCTGCGATCCCGGCACGTCAGGCCGGCCGAATCCGTCCCGCCCAAGCCCTCCGCCTCGTCGACTGATGCTCCCGGCCGGGTGGGTCAATCGGCGATCGCCCATCAGTCGTGCGGCAACTCGTGGGGTTCGATCGACTCGACCACCGAGGCATGCTCGGGATGGTCGTGCAGGATGTGATCCTTCACCTCGTTGTGATAGCTGAAGATCAGCTCGCAGTACGGGCAGGCGTGCGTGACGGGTCCGCTCATGTCGCTATCGTGCGCCCCGGCCTACACGGTGTCCAGGGCCCTTCAGCCCGTCGCGGCAGGCGCTGGTGTTTGGACAGTCGTGTACATGGGAAACTGGGTGCCATGACCAAGATCCGATCGAGCCGGTCCAGTCGGGTGCGCGATCGTCGCGGCTCGTCCGGTGGCGGCGGCGCGATGGGTTTCCCGCTCGGTGGCGGAGGGCTGGGCGGGGGTGGCCGGACGGGGATCCCGATGGGTCTCGGCGCCGGCGGGGGCCTCATCGGGATCATCATCCTGGCGGCCGTCATCATCCTGCCGCAGCTCCTCGGCTCGAGCGACACGACGACGTCCGACCTCGCCGACCCTTCGGGCGGTGATTCGTCGGGCGGCGCGACAGCGTGCGAGACCGAGATCGAACAGGTCGTCTGCGGGGCCGTCGACGACGTGTCGATCTACTGGGAGGGCCAGTACCCGCAGTCGTTCCAGGGCGCCTTCCCCGGCACCGACACCGTCTTCTTCGCTGGTGCGACACAAACGGGATGCGGACGCGCGTCGGCGCAGACCGGGCCGTTCTACTGTCCGGCCGATCAGCTCGTGTACTTCGACCTCGACTTCCTCCAGCAGCTGCAGGATCAGTTCGGCGCCACGGGCGACCTGGCGGCGCAGTACATCGTCGCCCACGAATACGGCCACCACGTGCAGAACGTGACCGGGATCAACGAGCGCGTGCGGTCGATGCAGCAACAGTTCCCCGGGTCGGCGAACGAGTTCAGCGTGGCGCTCGAACTCCAGGCCGACTGCTTCGCCGGCGCATGGGCGTCGTCGGTCGCCGAGCGCGACCTGTTCGACCGCCCCGACGAGATCGACGAGGCGCTGCAGGCCGCCGAAGCGGTCGGCGACGACCGGATCATGGAGTCGGCCGGCCAGGAAGTCGACCCCGAGAGCTTCACCCACGGCAGCGCCGAGCAGCGGCGGTACTGGTTCGAGGTCGGGGTTCGAATCCGGCGACCCCGAGCAGTGCCTGACCTTCGACGACGCGTTGGCGCCTTGACCGTGCCGAGCCAACGCCTCGCGTGGCGTACGTTCCTCATGTGAATCGAGAGGCCGCCGGCACCTGGGCGGCGATGTCCGTGCCCTCGTACCGCCTGCTGTTCTACAGCGCGACCATCGTGATCTTCGGCGTGATGGGCCAGGCTGTGGCTCGCGGGTGGCTGGCGCGCGAACTGACCGGGAGCAACGCCGGGCTGGGTGGCGTGATGCTCGTCTTCGGCGCCTCGATGCTGGTCGCCACCCCACTCGGCGGCGTCGCCGCCGACCGGTACCCGAAGCGACTCGTGCTCCTGCTCGCCGTGCTCACGCTCATGGTGTCATCGCTGCTCATCGGAGCGGCAGTGATCACCGACGTCATCGCGTACTGGATGCTGCTCGTCGCCGGCGGCGTCCAGGCAGCGGCCTTCGCGTTCTATCTCCCCGCCCGGATCTCGCTGATCTCCGAGGTCGTCCCGTCCTCGCTGCTCCAGAACGCCGTCGTCCTCACCCAGATGTCACAGGAAGCGATGCGAGTGTTCGCTCCGGCACTCGCCGGTGTGCTCATCGGGGTGACGTGGTTCGGTGTGGGAGGTGTCTTCATCGCGAGCGGGATCGCCAGCGCTGTCGCAGCGATGTTCATCGTGGCGCTGCCCCAGGTGCCCCGACGAACCGACTTCAGCCGTTCACCGTTCGGCGAGATCCTCGACGCCGTCCGGTACGTCCGCTCCAATCATGAGGTGGGGTTGATCGCGCTGGTGACCGTCGGTGTGGTCATGGTCGGATTTCCGTACCTCACGTTCCTGCCGACACTGGCCGACGACCGCTTCGATGTGGGCGCCGTCGGCTACGGCATCATGTCCGGCGTCGCCGGCCTCGGAGCCGTGGCCGCGGGGCTGATCAACGCCTCCCGCGGGAGCGGGCTGCGCCCGTGGGCCACCATTGCCCTGTCGGGCACCGCGTTCGGTGTTGCGTTGATCGCGCTCGGTGTCGCCAACTCCTACCCACTCGCGCTCGTTGCGCTCGCGTTCATCGGGGCGAGCGGTCTGATGTTCCAGACCTCGACACAGACGCTGCTGCTTCGGATCTCGGCGCTCGAGTACCACGGCCGACTGCAGAGCATGGTCATCCTCGGGTTCAGCGGGTTCGGCCTGATGGCACTTCCACTGGGTGTGCTGGCCGACGCCGTGACGCTGCGCACCACCCTGGCAGCGATGGGAGTGGCCGTGCTCACCACCATCGCGCTGTTCGCCGCCGCCCGGTACCGCCATCGTGGTCGCGTCGCTGCGGTCGAGATCGGTTGACCGCTGCAGATCGGTTGACCCCCTCGGAGCGTGACGTACACGATGTGTCAGACACATCGTGTACGTGTGTTCACACCGTCCAGTCGACGCCGCGCACCGTGAGCACCCAGTGTTCGGCGATCCGGCCCTCGGCGATCCGCTGGACCAGCATCCACGTGACGACGGTCGTCTCGCTGGTCTCCAGGTTGAGACCACGACTCGTGGCGCGGGTCCACACCCGGTCGCCGGCGACCACGCGCTCGTCGATGGTGGTCTCGGGCCGGCACAGCGTCCGCTGGATCTCGGCCAGCATCGCTTTGTACTCGTGCCGCGGGGACACCATCGAGCCGAGGCTCGTGTGGCGCACGAACGGATCGGTCAGGAGTTCGTCGACGGCATCGATGTTGCCGTCGCGCCAGATCTCGTTCCACCAGCGGTCCGAGAGAGCGCACATCGCCGAGTCATCCACGCCGCTCACGGTAGAACACCGTCGCCCACCCGTCAGCACAGCGGCAAGACTGCCCTGTATGGACGACGTCGACCCCGCAGACTTCTACACCGGCATCGTCGTCGACGTGTACGGCCCGCTCAAAGGCTCGGTGCCCGATCCGCGTACGTACGCGACCTTCATCCGCACCTGGGGCGAGCCGGCGCTGGAGCTCGGCTGCGGCGACGGTGACCCGTTGCTGTCGCTGCGGGCCGATGGGCTCGACGTGGAGGGCCTGGACTCGTCGGCCGACATGCTGGCGAAGTTGCGGCGAACCGCTGCCGAACGTGGGGTCGACGTCACGGTTCATCATTCGACCATCGAGCAGATGGACCTCGCCAGGACCTACCGATCGATCTTCCTGGCCGGGCCGACCTTCAACCTCATCGCCGACGATGCCACCGCGGTTCGGGCGCTCGAACGCATCCGTCACCACCTCGACCCGGATGGCGCCGCACTGATCCCGCTCTTCGTCCCGAAGCCGGTTCGCGCCGAGCATCTCGGAGTCGCACGCGAGCACATCGACGAACGCGGTCGACTCCTGCGGGTGACCGCCACCGCGACCGAACGCGACGAAGCGGCCCGGCGACAGACCACCGTGCTGCGCTACGAGGTGGTCGACGGCGATGACCGTCAGGAGATCGAACGGCCCTGGGTGCTGCACTGGCACACGCAGTCCGGTTTCCGCGACTTGGCGACCGGCGCCGGGCTGCGCGTCGAAGCGGTTCTCGCCGTCGATGGTTCGAGCGCATCGCCCGATGCATTCGAGTTCGTCTTCGTGCTCCGCCGTTCAGGCGAGTGATCCGCAATCGGCACGATGCAGCCAGCGCCAGGTCGTCTCGATCCGCTGCTCCTGCTGCGACACCTGTCGCACGTACTCACGTTCCGCCGAGACGCCGGCGACCTCCTGGTCGTTGCGCATCGTCAGCAGTTCTTCGCCGTCGCCCATCTTCATGATGCTCCATCGGCGCGAACGCCCTGCCGGTTGAGCACTCGCTCGACATCGGCCTGGTCGATTCGAGCGTATATCTCGAACGATGCGTCGTATACACTCGAGGAATGACCAAACGGCTCATCGACGTCGACGATGAAGCACTGGATTCTGCACGAACGCATCTCGGAACACGGACGATCAAGGACACGGTGAACACGGCGCTCCGGCTCGCCGCAGCCCAACGCGCAGCCGAACTCGACGCAAGTCTGTCGGTGCTCGCGGCGGCCGACCTCGACGACCGATCCGGTGCTTGGCGCTGATGTACCTGCTCGACACGAGCGTGCTGACCAGGCTGCGCTCGACGTCGATCGTCCACCGCATCACGGAGCTCGACGGCTCCGGCCTTGCCCGCACGTCGATGACCGACCTCGAGATCGGCTTCTCGGCGAGCAATGGGGCCGAATGGGACCGTCTCCTCGGTGCCCTCGGGACATTCCGGCTGATGGACGTGCACCATCACCACTTCGATCGGGCCCGACAGGTGCAGCGTCGACTCGCCGATGCGGGCATGAAGGGTCGCAAGGTGCCCGACCTCTTGATTGCTGCGGTGGCAGAGGCAGCGTCACTGACCCTGTTGCACTACGACGCCGACTTCGACCACATTGCAGCGGTCACGGGTCAACCGACCGAATGGATCGTCGAGCGAGGATCGATCGATTGAACGACGCCGAACGAATGGAGACAACGTGAGCAACGACAACTGGCCTCGATTGACCCGTCGAGGGTTCCTCGCCGGAACGATCGCTGCGGCGCTGGCCGCCTGCAGCAGTGGCGAGTCGAGCTCGAGCCCGTCGAGCGGACCATCGGCGACGGACACGACCGACACGACCACGCCGCCGGACACCACGCCGGCGGACACCACGCTGCCGGACACCACGACCAGCACGGCGCCCGCCATGCAGTCCGATCCCTTCACGCTGGGCGTCGCGTCGGGTGACCCACTGCCCGACTCGGTGATCCTCTGGACGCGTCTGCAGCCGACGGAACCGCTGCCCGACGTCGACATCGAGGTGACATGGGAGATCGCCCGCGACGAGAACTTCGCCGAGGTCGTCGTCGACGGCACCGCGCTCGCGATCGCAGCCCTCGGACACTCGGTGCACGTGGATGCCTCCGGCCTCGACCCCGACCAGGAGTACTACTACCGCTTCGGACTCGGCGAGTACACGACTCCACCCGCTCGGACGCACACCTTCGCCGCACCGGGGACACTGCCCGATCGCTTCCGGTTCGCCTTCTCGTCGTGCCAGAACTGGGAACAGGGCCGGTACGCCGCGTACCGCGACCTGGTCGAAGAAGGGGACATCGACGCCTTCGTGTTCCTCGGCGACTACATCTACGAGTACGCGAGTGGCGGATACGCCGACGAACGCGGCCGGACGACCGGGCAGGACTTCGAGTGCGAATCGCTCGATCAGTACCGCGAGCGGTACGCGCTCTACCACAGCGATCCGCTCCTGCAGGCGGCGCACGCACTCGTCCCGTGGATCGTGACATGGGACGATCACGAGGTCGACAACGACTACGCCGGCGACGTCTCCGAGCAGGACGACGATCCGGAGACCTTCCGGACACGTCGCGCCGCTGCGTACCAGGCGTGGTACGAACACATGCCCGTGCGCCTCGACGCTCCCGACGGGCCCGACTACGACATCTACCGGACGTTCGCCCACGGCGACCTCCTGCGGTTCCACGTGCTCGACACCCGCCAGTACCGATCGGATCAACAGCGTGGTGAACCCTTCGTCGCCCAACTCGGTGACGCCGTGCAGGTGCGTGACGAGGAACTGGCCACCGACCCCGACCACACGATGCTCGGAGCCACGCAGCGCACGTGGCTGATCGACGGTGTGGAGGCGTCGACCGCGGTGTGGGACGTGCTCGCACAACAGGTGTTCATGTTCGGTGGCAACGCAGTTGTCGGTGCCGCACCGCCGGTGGTCGTGGTCGACACGTGGGACGGTTACGCCGGCGAGCGTCAGATCGTGCTCGACGCGGTCGGCACGGCTGCCGACAACCTCATCGTGCTCACCGGGGACTTCCACTCCGCCGCCGTCGCCGAGCTGCGTTCCGACCCCTTCGACCCCGCACTGCCCGTCGTCGGTACCGAGTTCATGGCTTCGAGCATCTCGTCGTCGTTCTTCGACGACGACGAGACGGTCGAAGGCCTGGTCACCGGCGCGTTGAGCGCCAATCCGCACCTGAAGTGGTTCGACGCCCAACGCGGGTACACCGTGTGCGAGGTGACCCCCGACCGATGGCTCGCGACCTACCGTGCCGTGGCGGACCAGTTCGACGAGACGTCACCGGTCGTGCCGATCAGCTCGTGGGAAGTACAGGCCGCAACCCCCGGGGTACGTCAGGTCAGCTGATGACACCGACCGCATGATGGCATTCGAGCCGACGATCTCCGGCCGGTGCGACGACGATTTCATCGCTGTTCGCGACGCCTTCCGCCAGAACTTCGTCGAGCGCGGCGAGGTCGGTGCGGCGCTCTGCGTCATCCGTGACGGCGAGGTGGTCGTCGACGTGTGCGCAGGATGGGCGGACGAAGGCCGGACCCGCCCGTGGACGCACGACACGCTCGTGAACTTCTACTCCGTCGGCAAGGCGATCGTGGCGACGCTCGTGCTGCAGTTGGTCGACCGGGGCATCATCACGCTCGACACGCGCGTCGCCGACATCTGGCCCGAGTTCGCAGCCGGCGGGAAACACGACGTGACCGTGCGCCACGCCCTGTGTCATCGAGCAGGGGTTCCCGCGATTCGGCAACGCCTGACCGATGACGACCTCTTCGACTGGCCCGTGATGGCCGATGCCCTGGCGGCGACGGAGACATGGTGGCCGATCGACACACGCCACGCCTACCACACGAACACGTACGGCCATCTCACGGGCGAGATCATCCGCAGGGCAACTGGCGAGATGCCCGGAACCGCACTGCGCCGAGTCGCCGACGAGATCGACGCCGACGTCTGGATCGGCGTGCCGGACGATCACCACCCGCGTTGCGCCGACGTGATCTGGGCGCCGAGCAGCCACGTCGATCCGACCGCCATCGACACGTCGGCGCTCGACGGCGACGCACTGATGAACGTGCTCGCCCACTTCAATCCACCCGGCTACTCGTCGATCGGACTGGTGAACACGGCGCGATGGCGGTCGGGTCAGGTTCCGTCGACCAACGGGCACGGCACCGCCCACGGGTTGGCGACGTTCTACTCGGCGCTCCTGCAAGCCGATCGACTCCTGTCGCCGCGACCTGCTGACGCTCGCCACCCGGCCGCAGTCGAGCGGCATGTGTCCGATCCTCGGCGAGGACGTCGTGTTCGGTCTGGGGTTCGTACCCACGACAGCACGCCGGCCGCTCGGAACGAATCCGCACAGCTTCGGCCACTTCGGCACCGGCGGCGCGCTGGGTTTCGCCGACCCCGACACCGGCATCGCCTTCGGGTACGTGATGAACCACGTCATCCCGCGATGGCAGAGCACCAGGAACCGGGCACTGATCGACAGCCTCTACGCCGCTCGACGTCGCCGTCGTGAGGCGTCGCGACGTCAGCCGGCCGGCTCGACGCGCCACACGTCACCGTCGGATCTGACGTAGCCGGCGCACGGCTCCCAGTGTGTTCCGAGCACCAACTCGTCGGTGTCGGCGCGCTCACGGAAGAAGGCACGGCGCGTGGCTTCGGCCCGCCGGGCTCGGTGTCGAACGGGCTTCCCCACTCCGGATGCGCTGCCTGGCAGACCATGTGCGAGAGATCGCCGGTGATGACGGCCCGCTCGACCCGCGCTCTCGATCACCACGCTGACGTGGCCGGGCGTGTGCCCGGGTGTCGGCGTCAGCGACACGTGCGAGGTCAGCTGCGCATCGGTGGCAACCAGATCGACCAGATCGGCATCGATCACCGGCTGGATCGAATCGGCGCGCAGCACCTGATCCATCCCCGAATCGTCGCGTTGCCAGTGCTCCCATTCGACGTCGGCGAAGAGGTAGCGGGCGTTCCGAAACGTCGGAACCCACGCCCCGTCGACCAGACGGGTGTTCCATCCAACGTGGTCGACATGGAGATGGGTGCACAGCACCGTGTCGATCGACTCCGGCGGGAAGCCGGCAGCGGTCAGGTCGTCGAGGAACGGACCCGAGCGCATGCTCCACGACTCGACCGGCCGCTGCTTGTCGTTGCCGAGGCACGTGTCGACCAGGATGCGCCGCCCCTCGCTCTCGACGACCAGCGCCCGGATCGTCATGTGGACCTTGCCCTCCGGCGTCGCATAGTGCGGGACCATCCACCCGATCTCCTGGATCCGATCGGCGGTCGCGTCGGGCAACAGCCAATGGGCAGCCGACGTCGTCGTCAGCTCCGCGATCTCCGTGACCCGTACCTCGCCGATCGTCCACATGGATCCGAGATACCAGCCGATCAGGTCGGCAGCGTGAAGTACCCGCTGTTCGGAGCCCTGTCCAGGAATCCGACCCCGGGGTCCTTCGTGCCGTTCTGCACCTCGGCACGCCAGTACAACGTAGTGCCCCGGGCACACCCGACTTTGGCGAGGTCGATGACGAAGTCGAGCGTCTTCGGGTCTCCCGGCCTGATTCCCGCCGACTTCAAGGGCGTTCCCGTGATCTTGCCCGCCGACCACTTCACCTGGGTTCCCGACGCGTTCGGCGACGTCGCCAACTGCAGTCGATACTGGGTCCCATCGTTGGAGATCGTTCCGGCCACGGTGATGGAGATCGTGGCCGTTCCATCGGCGTTGACCTTCGCCGCGCACCGGATGATGTCACCCTTCGCCTGTGCTGCGTCGCCCTGCGGATCGCAGAGCGGATCGACCACCGTGTAGGTGTACGACTGGGCACTCGACACGTTCCCGGCGTTGTCCGTCGCCGAGACGACGAACGTCAGATCGGCGCCGGCCGTCGAGGTGTCCAGGTAGACGGTGAGCGACGCCTCGTCGCCCGTGACCAGATCAGTCTCGCCACCACACGTCACCGACTTGAGACCGGAACCACCCGTGTCGGTGAACGTACACGTCACCGGCACGACCTGATCCTTCGTGAACGGACCCGCCGGCAACACCGCCGTCGCCGTCGGCTTCGCCTGATCCGTCACCGAGTAGTCCCTCGTCTCGGTCGTGTTGTTGTTCGCGCCATCGGTTGCCGACACCGTGAACTGCTGATCGGAGTCGAGCGTCGACGTGTTGACATTCCTGGTCACCGTGAACGAAGACGGGCTCCCCGACACGGTGATCGGCGCGCCACCACACGTCACCGACTTCAATCCGGAACCACCCGTGTCGGTGAACGTACACGTCACCGGCACGACCTGATCCTTCGTGTAGGGACCAGGAGGAAGCTCGGCGCTCACCGTCGGCTTCGCCTGATCCGTGACCGAATAGTTGAAGGTTTCGATGATGTCGTTACCGGCGGCGTCGGTCGCCGACGCATTGAAGACCTGATCGACGCCGAGCGTCGACGTGTCGACGTTGACCGTGACGGTCTGCAGGTTCCCGGTGGCAGGTGACGTCGTGCCACCACACGTCACCGACGTCAGACCGGAACCGCCGGTATCGCTGAACGTGCACGTCACCGGCACGGTCTCTCCGACCCGGTACGGACCGGCAGGGATCGGGTCGACGGTGGCGGTCGGCTTCGCCTGATCCGTTGCCGTGTACTTCACACTGGCGATCGTCTCCGTCCCGGCGCCGTCCGTCGCCGACGCCGTGAACTCCTGATCGGGGCCGAGCGATGCGACGACGAACGAGGTCGAGATCTCCGTCGCGCCGGTTCGGTTCTCCGAGCCACACCTCACCGCTGCGAGACCGGAGCCACCAGCGTCGGCGAAGCGGCACGTCACCGGCACGACCTCGCCGATGAAGTACGGGCCGGCCGGGAGCGGATCGAACGACACCGTCGGCGCCTGCTGATCCGTGACCGAGTAGGTGTACCGCACGGTCGTGCTGTTGCCGGCCTTGTCGGTGGCCGAGACGAGGATCTCCTTGTCGACGACGAGCGCTGACGTGTCGAGCGTGAGCGAGAGCGCGGTCTCGTTCGTCCCGACCGTCGAACCACACGTCACCGAATCCAGACCGGACCCGCCGATCTCGTCACCGAATGCGCAGGGCACGGTCACGACGTCGCCGATCTGCAGCGGATCCGACGGCACCACGGCACTCGCCGTCGGCTTCGTCTTGTCGACGTTGACCGGGAACCTGAACTCGTCGTCGCCGATCGTGACGACGACATCGGCCGTCGCAGCGATCTTGATCGGCGTCTCATAGGCGACTGCCGGCGCGTTGCCGACCTTGATCGTCGCGTCGAGAGCAGCATCTCCGAGAACGCCGAGGATCACCGGCGTCGTGTAGTAGCCGGAGCCGGAGGTGCCCTCGACACCCGACAAGATGACGGCGCTCTGGCTCTCGGTGTCCTCGTTGCCGGCGAAGTCCTGCCCGCGCACCGTGGCCAGCTCGAACGGACCGATCACTTGAGCTGGCCCGCCCGAGGGGTCGGTGACCGTCAGGTTGTAGTCAGTCGTGGTCACCGCGCAGTTGGACGCAGTCGCAAGGTCGAGATCGCGAAGTCCGGAACCCGGTTCCGGGTCCGTGCACGTCTTGACGACCGGCGAACCGAACGTGTCATCCACCGACAGCACGGCGATCGGAGTCTCGAGATCCACGATCGGCTTCTGCGTGTCGACCGGCACGACCAGCTGAATCGGCGTCGCTCCTGGACCGGTGATCACCACGGTGTTCGACCCCTGCGTATCGAGCGGGATCGGGGCGGTGTACGTGACCGGGGCCGCACCGTTGATCTGCACGGTATGGGTGTTCACACCCACCGATGCGCCCTTGAGTTCGACGTTGGCGGTCCCGAGGAACCATCCGTTGTCGCCTTCGGGGCCGGTGACGAATGCCACCGCCTCAGCAGCCTGGCCGCCGGACACGTAGTTCTGGCCCTTGTTGGCCGTGGCCGACACGTTGCCGGCACCATCGACAGCCTGGACGAAGAACACGCCGCCGGCTCCGACGCCGGGAAGGCCACCGCTCCATTCGGTTCGAGCCGCGTTGGCCGGGAACATCTCGACGGGAATCCAGTTGCGGCCGTCGAAGTACTGGATCAGCACTCGCTTGACGCCCGTGCTGAACACATTGCCGCCACTGCCGTCCGGTGTACCGGGATCGGTCACCGAGGCTCGGAGCAGCAGATCGGTCGTGTTCGGAAGTGCGCCCGGCACGCCGCTGGCACTGACGTCCTTGAACTGCGGACGCACGACATCGCGCGTGTCGCTGGGGGCGTAGTAGGTACGGACGTCGAACGAATCGATCAGCAACTGCTCGTTGTCGTCACTCGAGTTGTACTGGGCGGGGACGACGACGAGCTTGCCGCGCGGTCCGTTCGGTGTCTGCTCGGTGTGCACGGTGGCGAACGCCGTCGGGAAGATCAGCACACCCGTGTCAGGCGGCGTCTCGGTGACAGTGTTGTCGACCACGGCGCGAGCGATGGTCGGATCGTCGAGGTTCACTTCGCTACTGATGAGCGACTCGATGACGGCACCCCGGGCGATGAGCCCGGAGCCGGCCGGGGCCGTGACGTCAGCGGTGAACTTCGGCTGGAGGGGATTGCCGTCGGAGGCCTCCAGACCACCTTCGGCCACTGTGCTGGCGCTGCCGTTGGTGAGCGTTGCCTGGTTGATGGCGTAGTAGCTCGTGCCGTCAGCGCCTGCCTTCGACGCAAACGTCACGGTCGTCCCGATCGAGGCGCTGTCGAGCCCGGTGAGCGGATCGATCGTCGTCTGCTGCACCGCCGAGGCGGCCGGCGGCACCGTCGGCGAGGTGCCGGTCAGCGAGTACATCGGCACGCCGTAGACCGTCAGCTGCATCTGCGACTTCTCGTCGTACGGATCGATCTCGATCTGACTCGAGAAGTACTGCTGTTTCGCGTAGGCAGCCGCCTGGCCGACGGTCGAGCCGTTGAGTTCCAACAGATCGGAGAAGTTGGCGAGCAACTCCTCGGAGTACCCGATGACCGGTTGGTCGAGGCCGTAGCCGTAGCCGGTGTTGGCGAGATAGAACGCCGCCGCACCACCGGCGAGCGACTTTGACCACGAATCGGTGCGAGTCGCGCGGCGTACGGCTGGTTCAGGCCGGCATGACACCCGGCGGTGAACATGACCGCTCCGTTCACACCGGACGGGATCACGACCTCCGGCTTGACGACTTCGGAGGCCGACGGGTTCGCGCCCTGGGCATCGCCGGCCGCGGACAGCAGGAGGCCCTGGTCCATGTGCGCGTTGATCGATGCCACCTTGAGGTTGGCGCCGCTGTCACCCGCTGCGAGTCCGGTGCGGAGCTGCGCGGCGGTCCAGTCGGCGGGTCCGTTCGGGACGTCGCTGATCAGGGTCTGGCGGTTGGCGGTGACGCCGGCCAGGTTTTCGTTGATCTGGAGGGCGGCGTCGGACAGGAAGTCGTAGCCGGCGGTGTACGCACGCTCGACGTTGATCTTGCCCCCTGCGTCGACGAAGCGGTTGATCTGGCCGGCGATGTCGGCTGCGCTCTCGACGAGGCGGCCGACGGCACGGTCGGGGGTGAAGTAGAGCCGGTTGAGGAACGGCCACGGGTCACTGTCGGCGTAGATGTCGTCGGTGAGGAGATTCTGGGTCGAGAGTGCTGCCGTCAGGGCGTTCTGTCCGCCGACGGTCGACGCGTAGTTCGCCTCGTTGGCGATCAACGTCGTGTCGGGGGTGCGGTACATGGGCAGCTTGTCGTCGCCACCGATCAGCATCACGTGACTGACGTTTCGGGTCGCGGCCTGGGCCTGGATCGCGCTGGCCACGCTCTCGGCGACGGCGTTCGCGATCGACACCGAGCAACTTCCCTGTTGGGTGGTCCAGTCGGACCCGGAGGTCGACACCGTCGCCACCTGGATCCCACCACGCGTCGACCAGAACGTCTGGAGCCGTGCGAGTGCGGCGTCGATCGTTGCCTGATCGTTGGTGGAGAACCGGCCCTTGGGGTAGACGACGATCGTGTCGCCCGTGCCGCTGAAGCTCACGTTGGTGGTCGGTGGGACCGTACTCGCGGGGCACGGATCGGAGAACTCGGTGACGGCGATGCGCATCACGTAGTCGGTGCTCGCCCGGTTGAACCCGCTGACCTGCACCCGGAACTTGCTGGTGTCGAGCGCGGTGAACCCTTCGGCGACCTCGGGGGTCGGGCCACGGGTCGCAGACACGTCCTCGACCAGCTTCGACTGATCGATCGGCACGTCCTCGAGGGTTTCGGACTCGCTGTTGGTCACGCCCTCGTCGCCGTCACCCCCGGAGAACCGCAGGCCGGTGCCGGAGAACCGCAGGCCGGTGCCGGAGAACCGCATCCCCGTGCCGGAGAACCGCAGGCCGGTGCCGGCCGAGCGGTAGAGCACGAGGTCGGCGTCGTTGGTGAGGTTCGACAGACGGACCGCCACGTGGCTGCCCGGTGCTTTCCCGGTCACGTCGACGTCGTAGGAGTCGATCGCGCCGCTCGCAGCGTTCGCGAAGTACAGCACGTCGGGCTTGACCGGTGGCGGGCTCTGACCTGCCCACGGATCGGTCACGGTGATCGGGAACGGCTTGGCCGCGGCCGTGCCGGCCTTGACCGAGAACGACCCCGACGTCGGCGCGCCGGCGCCGACCAAGCCCTTCGGGCGATAGGTGAGTTGCAGGCCGACCGTCTGGAAGCTGGTGCTCCCCGAGGTCGTCACACGGAACGTGACCGGGCCGGTACCGGTCTGCGCGACGGTGCAGGTCCCCGCAGTGGTGGTGCACGTGGGACTTCCCGTGGCGAGGACGAAGCCGCTCGGGACGGTCGCCACGACGTCGGTGGCGCCGGCGCCGACCTGACTCCAGCTGCTGGCGAAGCTGACCGGGGCGCCGAACGCGTACTGGCGCACGTCGAAGCCGGCGCTGAGATCGAGCTGTTCCCACGGGACGTTGAGGGCGTCGATGCCACGCACGAGATACGACGCCAACGTGTCGCCGGCCTGAGCCGGGACGAAGAGATCGTTGCCGGCGCCATCTGTGAGCAGGTCGGCCAGCACCGAGTCGGGATGGAGCGTGATCCCGGCGAGCGGGAGACGGTCGAGCGGCAGGTTGTCGCTGCGCAGGCCGGCGAGGTTCAGCGCCAGGACGGTGGCGTCACCGATGTCGGCATCGGTGCACCCGGCGAACTCCGGGTCGATGATCGCGCACCAGGTCTGCCCTGCCGGGAGCGGAATGTCGACGAGGCGGGTGTTGCCGAGCAGGAGGCCGACGAGGCTGACGTTGCGCAGCACATTTCCGGTGGGATCGAGATCCAACAAGCTCATCGATGCGAGTGCGGCGATGACCGGCGGTGCCGGGTTGGTGAACTCCCGGTTCAACGCGTCGAGCAACTGGCCGAAGGTGACGTTCTGTGGTGGGAAGCCCTGGTATTGGCCGACCGCGACGAACACGTCGTCCCAGGTGAAGCCCGCCGGAGGCTGCAACTCGCTCAGTGGCACGTCCCAGGCCGGGAGCTCACTGAAGCGCAAACCGGTGCCGGAGAAGCGCAGACCCGTCCCGGAGAAGCGCAGACCCGTACCCGCCGACCGAATGTTCACCAGCGCGCCGACGCCGTCGCCGCTGAATCGCAGACCGGTACCGGAGAACCGCAGACCGGTGCCGGAGAACCGCAGGCTGGTGCCGGAGAACCGCAGGCTTGTGCCGGAGTATCGCAGGCCGGTACCGGCGACCTCAGGTGTCGGCGAGAATCGGAGGCCCGTCCCGGAGAAGCGCAGCCCGGTGCCCGAGAAGCGCAGCCCGGTGCCGGAGAAGCGCAGGCTCGTCCCGGAGAACCGCAGCCCGGTGCCCGCATCGTTGACGAGATCGGCGCCGGCAACCCGGTTGAGCAACGACGCCGGCAACGACGCCAGCGGGATGTCGCTGACGGCGACGCCGCGCGCTCCCTCGACCGTGTTGGTGCTCGCAGATGTCGTCGGTGTGTCACGACCGTCGTAGCAGAACCGGACGCTGGCTATGGTCGTGTTGGATCCGAAGAGCGTCGGCGCCTTCAGCCCGGTGCCGCTCTTGCCATCGACGTAGGTGTAGGTCTTCGAGCCCGCAATGCTCTGGACGATCACACGCTCGAGGCCGAACGTCGATGTCCAATCGAACACCTTGCCGGTCGTCTTGGTGATCTTGACCGTTTGACCCGGCAGTCCGGTGAGGTTGTACGTCCCCAGCGGTGCGGCTCCGTTGATCTGCACGCCGAGCAACCCGGAGTCGGCGCACTTCGGTCCGAGTTCGGAGAAGGTGGCCAGAGCCGTAGTTGCCGGTGACGCGACGACCGCCGTCGTCGCCACCATGGCGATGACGAACGCTGTCACTCCGAACCGTCGGGTGGTACCCATCTGATTGCCGCCTCACTACCTGATCAACGAAGTATTGATCATTCCCGACCGGGGCGATCGGTGTCAATGCCGATGACGTAATCTGGATGTGAATTCTCAACACTTTGCAGTCAGGTCACCTGATGAACTCGAGTTACGTCCACTACCTCCCGGCGACACTTCGCCAGCCCCACCCCCACAGGTACTGGATCATGTCCGGAAGCGTGCTCTTCGCAGACGTCTCGGGATTCACGAAACTGTCCGAACGCCTCGCCGGACTGGGCAAAGCCGGGGCCGAGGAATTGACACTCATCCTCAACTCGACATTCACCGAATTGTTGTCTATAGCCCTCACGGAGGGTGGTGACTTGATCTCTTATGGTGGTGATGCGTTGTTGCTTGCATTCCCAGGTGAACGCCACGCCGAACGAGCAGTGCGCGCCGCCCTCGGCATGCGCGCCGCCCTCAAGGATCGGGGACCGATCCACACCGACGCCGGCCAAGTGCGACTGAAGGTGTCACAGGGCGTGCACAGCGGCGACTTCCAGTTCGCCATCGCCGGGACGCACCAACGTGAGCTGATGCTCGTGGGCGCGGCCGCCACGACCGTCACCGCGATGGAGACCGCTGCCGACGCCGGGGACGTGCTGATCAGCCCACAGACCGCGGCGTACCTCCCGCCTGGTTGCATCGGAGAGGCGAAGGCAGAGGGGTTCCTCGCCCGCAAGCTCCCTCCGGACGGCCCGATCGAACCCGCACCTGCGATCGCCGACGTCGACCTCGATGCGTTCGTTCCACCTGCGATCCGGGCACGAATCGACGCCGATGACCTCGACGCCGAGCACCGCTTCGTGAGCGTCGCGTTCTTCCAGGTGCTCGACGTCGACCAGGCGCTCGACACGCGTGGGGCCGAGTGGACCGTCGACCAACTCACCACCATCGTCGATGCCGCAGCAGCCGCTGCCGCCACCCACGGTGCCTGCGTGCTCGCCAGCGACATCGCGCCGAACGGGGCGAAGCTGATCATCACCGCCGGTGCCCCCGAAGCAACCGAGGACGGCGAAGGGCGCATCCTCGCGACGTTGCGCGACATCCTCGACCAGAGCTTCGAACTCCCGGTGCGAGCAGGAGTCCACGCGGGCCACGTCTTCGCGGGCGACGTCGGATCACCGGATCGCCGCGTGTACACCGTGATCGGCGACGCCGTGAACCTCGCTGCCCGCCTCATGGGCAAGGCCAAGCCCGGCGAACTCATCGCCAGCAAGGCACTCGTCGAACACGCCGGACTCCGGTTCGAACAGGTGGCGCTCGAACCGTTCTTCGTCAAGGGCAAACGCCACGCGCAGTCCGCGTTCTCGATCGGTCGGCTGCTCGACCGCCACCTGTCGACGGAGACCGAAGTCGACGACGACGTCGGCTTCCTCGGACGAACCAGCGAACTCGAGCAACTTCATGACGCGCACGAATCGATGGTGAACGGTTCGGGTTGCGTCGTGGAGATCATCGGCGGACCCGGCACCGGCAAGACACGCCTCCTGCGCGAATTCATCACCACCCATCCCGACAACCCGGGTCATCCGGGTCACCTCCGAGCCCTACCAGTCGAGCCGACCGTTCTTCGCCGCACGGCTCGTGCTGCGGTCCGTGCTCGGCATCGACCAGACAGCGGATCGGTCCGAGGCCGGACGACATCTCCGCCGGCGCATCGCCGAGGTCGAGCCACAGTTCGAGCCCTATCTCCCTCTGCTCGCCCTGCCGATCGATGCCGACGTCCCCATGACACCCGAGATGGCGCAGCTGGCACCCGAGTTCAGGAACCGGCTGCTCAACGACGTCGTCGCGCGGCTCCTCACGCTGATGATCGACCAACCGGCGATCATCATCTTCGAAGACGCCGGGTTCATGGACGACTCGTCGGCCGACCTCTTCACGCACGCACTCACGAACATCGATCGTCGACCCTGGATGGTGCTGATCTCGCGGCGCGAACAGGCCAGTGGACTCCATGGCGGTCGCGGCTTTCCCGTCACCTCACTCGAGCTCCACCCCCTCGATCAGGACGAACTCCTCGCGCTCGCCCACCAGTTGTGCGAGCACGCACCGATCCCATCCGACGAGTTGTCGGAGCTCGTCGAGCGCGCCGGCGGCAACCCGCTCTTCCTGCTCGAACTGGTGAGAGCGCGGATGGAGGCAGGGCGAACAGGCCACCCTCCCGTCCACGCTCGAAGGGATCATCGCATCACGACTGGACCGACTGGCCGCAGGCGACCGGCGGATCCTCCGCCACGTCGCGGTGCTCGGCGATCGATTCCCCCCGGACCTGGCCTCGACGGTGCTGTCCGACCTCGTGCCTGAGATCATGGACCAGAGAGCGTGGCATCGCCTCAGTGAGTTCCTCGTCGACGAGCAAGGGGACGTCCGGTTCAGCCACAGCCTGCTCCGTGAGGTGGCCTACGAAGGGCTGCCGTATGCACGACGCCGCGTCGTCCATCACCGCTTCGCCTCCCACCTCGAGGAGCAACCGGGCACACCCGATGCGCTCCGCCTCAGCCTGATGGCCCTCCATTTCGACTACGCCAACACCACGTCGAAGGCCTATCGCTACAGTCGCCTTGCCGGCGACCGAGCACGTCTCAATGGCGCCAACCCGGAAGCAGCGTCCTTCTTCGAACGCGCCCTCGACAACGCCAGACGGTCCGGCGACGTCGGCCAGGAAGAACTCATCGACGTCGCCGAAGCCCTCGGTGACGTCGCCGAACTAGCCGCCCGATACGACAAGGCGGCAGCCGGCTACCGGATGGCGCGCCGGATCGCCACCGACGACGTCGACACGCTGACCCGGCTCGCCCGGAAAGAGGGATTGCTGCGCGAACGAACCGCTCGCTACCGCTCTGCGCTCACCTGGTTCCGCAAGGGTCGATCGCTCGCCGACTCGCTACCCGAACCCGACGCATCCTCGCAACGGGCAGAGCTCTTCGTGGCAATCGCCGGCGTGAAGATGCATCAGGGACGACTCCGGTCGTGCATCACCTGGGCCGAGCGGGCACTCGACAACGCCGTGGTTGCGGGAAACCGACGCGCCGAGGCCCACGCCTACTACCTTCTCGATGTGGCTCTCACCGACCTCGGGAGCCCCGACGCTGCTCGGTACCGCGGACGGTCGCTCCCGATATTCGAAGAGCTCGACGATCTCGCTGGTGTTGCGCGGACACTCGGCAACCTGTCGGTCGACGCTCGATACGAAGGTCGGTGGGATGAAGCACTCGAACTCGCAGAGAGGTCCAGCGAAGCGCAGCAACGGTGCGGCGACGTGACCGGCTTGGCGATGTCGCGGTACAACGCTGCCGAAGTACTCCAGGACCAAGGCAAGCTGGAACTCGCCGAGGAGATGCTGGTCAGTGCGCGCCGAACGTGGCGAGCCGGCGCTTTCACGCTCGGTGTGGCGGTCGCGAACGGCGCCCTCGGCCGTCTTGCCGTTCGATCCCGTGCCGATGCCCGAGCCTTGGAGCTCATCGATCAATCGGTGGCCGCTCTCACCAGCCTCGGAGCCGACACGTGGGTCGCCGAGATCAACGCCCACCGCGTCGAGGCCGATCTGTTCGCCGGCCGGTGGGAAGCTGTGCTCCGGGCGACCGACGACTCCGGAGTAACGACCGGCGAAGGCCAGGACGGTGCGTTGACATCGAAGCTGCTCAGATTTCGTGGGGTTGCGCAGGCCGCCGTCGGCGACGACGAGGACGCCTTTTCGACGCTGTCGAAAGCAGCAGTCGTCGCGTCTGACGCCGGCGCAGCCTACGAACTTGCGCTCGCGCTGCTGGAACGCTCGAGGTTGTCGGGCCGAGACGATGCTGACCGTTCTGCGGCGATGACGACGCTCGATTCGCTCGGCGTGGTCGCAGCGCACGTTCTCATCCCGGACTACTGACACGGATCGGGCCGTTGGTCCGTTGCGACGTGACGCCGGCAGGGGTGGAAACTGGGCCCATGCGGTCCACGGAACGAATCAGGAATGTGGTGCTCGTCGGCCACAACGCCGGCGGCAAGACGAGCCTCGCCGAGGCGTTGCTCTTCCGGGCCGGAGTGATCGCCCGGCCGGGAACGGTCGAGCGGGGGTCGACGGTGATGGACCACGATCCCGAAGAACGCGATCGCCAACAGTCGATCGCACTGTCGGTTGCGTCGTTCGACTGGAACGACCACCGCATCAACCTCATCGACACTCCCGGCTACGCCGACTTCCGGGGCGAGGCCCTCCTCGGCCTCGCCGCAGCCGACCTGGCCGTCTTCGTGATCGACGGTGTCGCCGGCGTGCAGTCACAGGACATCGTGCTGTGGCGCCACGCCACCGAGCTGGGCATCCCCCGGCTCGTGTTCGTCAACAAGCTCGACCGGGAGCGATCGTCGTTCGACCGCACCCTCGCGCAGGTCCGCGAGGTGTTCGGCTCGCACGCCGATCCCACCGAGCTCCCCATCGGCGAGGAATCGAGCTTCCACGGGATCGCCGACCTGCTCACCCATCGCGCCTTCGTGTACGACTCCGGCCACGCAGAGCCCGTCGACGTGCCCACCGACCTCGCCGAGACCGAACGCGCCGAACACGAACACCTGGTCGAGGACGTGATCGAACTCGACGACGCACTCCTCGAGCAGTATCTGTCGGGCACCGAACCGTCGCCCGAGGAACTCGAACACCTCCTCCACGACGCCGTCGACCGCGCCCTCGCCTTCCCCGTACTGTGCGGATCGGCCACCACCCCGATCGGGGCCGACCAGCTCGCCGACTTCATCTGCCGCGTCGGCCCGGCGCCCGGCGATCGCGGCCCGACCGTCGTGGAGGCAGCCGGTGGCACGGTCGACATCTCGCCCGACCCGGACGGGCCGCCCCTCGTGCTCGTGTTCAAGACGACGATCGACGAATTCCTCGGCCAGATCTCGATCATGAAGGTTCTCTCCGGCACGATCCGCGTCGACGACGTCCTCGTCAACTCACGCTCGGGCACGAAGGAGCGGCTGCACAACCTGATCTCGCTGACGGGTGGCACGCAGGCCCACGTCGACACCGTCGGCGCCGGCGACATCGTCGCGGTGACCAAGCTCACCGACACCCGCACCGGCGACACGCTCGCCCCCGACGGCACGCCGGTCACCGCGGTGCTGCCGGCGCTGCCCCGTCCGGTGTTCGGCATGGCGATCGCGGCGGCCAAGCAGTCCGACGAGGATCGGCTGGCCACCACGCTGCACCGACTCGTCATCGAGGACCCCACCCTCGCCGTTCACCACGACGACTCGACCGGCCAGACCGTGCTCAGCGGTGGCGGCGAGACGCACGTACGCGTCGCGCTGTCACGCATCGAGCGCGCCGGTGTACAACTCGACGTCGACGACGTTCGCGTTGCGTACCGCGCCACCCTCGCCGCACCGGTCGAGGTGGAGGGCAGGTACAAGAAGCAGAGTGGCGGCCACGGCCAATTCGGTGTGGCCACCGTGCGGTTCGAACCGCTCCCGGCCGGTTCCGGTTTCGAGTTCAGCAGCGAGGTGACCGGCGGCGTGATCCCGAAGAACCTCGTGCCCGCGGTCGGCGCCGGCGTCGAAGAAGCCATGGCGCGAGGCGGACGCGACGGCTTCCCGATCGTCGACGTCCGCGCCGTGTGCACCGGCGGCAAGCACCACGCCGTCGACTCCTCGGAGATGAGCTACAAGATGGCCGGATCGCTCGCGCTGCGCGAGGCCGTCGCCCAGGTCGGCATCGACGTGCTCGAACCGATCAGCGAGGTCCACGTGCACGTGCCGGTCGTCCACCACGGCGACACGCTCGGCGACCTCAACTCCCGACGCGCGCACGTGCTGGGCACCGAGACCGACGAGTCCGGCGTCACGACCATCCACGCGCTGGTGCCCACCGCGGAGGTCATCCGCTACGCCATCGACCTGCGCTCACTCAGTGGCGGCAGCGGCTCGTTCGAGGTCGAGCATCACGGCTATCAGCCGCTGCCGGCCAACCTCGTCGACAAGGTCCGCGGCGCCGCCGAAGAAGCACGCACCTGACCGGGGGGCACCGGCACCGCCACAAACGGTTTGCGTTGCAGTTCCGTTGGGCCGGCCCAATCGTTCTGTCACGCAAACCGGGGGCCCCGGGGGTGAGGGGGCGGAGGGCCTGATCAGTAGATGATGCGGAAGCCACGCTCGGCTGCGAGGACCTCGTCGGTCACGACGATCCCGGTCACCTGCGCTCGCGGCGGGCCCTGGCGACACCAGTCCAGGAACTGATCGACCCGGTCGCGCGGACCCTCGGCGACCACCTCCACGGTGCGGTCAGGCCGGTTGCGGACCCAACCTCGGACACCGAGCCGCTGCGCCTCCGACCGACAGCTGTCGCGGAAGAACACGCCCTGCACACGCCCCGACACGACCACGCGACACCGGACCTCGCTCATCGCCCCGAGTTTCGCATGACTCCCCGGCAGCTCCCGGTCGACGATTCGACGAGCCGGAGGGCAAGATGACGCGATGACGAGTCCACTCGCGCTCGGGGTACACGTCGGCCAGCAGAACGCCACGATGGAAGAACTCATCGCGCTCTGGCAGCGCCTCGACGGCACCGTCGATTGGATCTCGGTGTGGGACCACCTCTACGAGGCGCCACCCGCCGGTGGCACCACACCCCACTTCGAGGCAATCGCCACGCTGGGCGCCTTGGCCTCGGTGACCACCACGGCCCGGCTCGGATGCCTGATGTTCTGCGTGCCGTATCGGAATCCGGCGCTGCTCGCCAAGGCCTGCGTGGCGATCGACCACATCGCGCAGGGTCGGTTCGAGCCGGGCTTCGGCGCCGGCTGGCACGCACCGGAGTTCCGCGCCCACGGCTACGACTTCCCGGACATCTCGACGCGCTTCGACATGTTGACCGAGGGCCTCGAGATCATCAGTTCGATGCTCACCGCCACGGTCCCCACGACCTTCACGGGCGATCACTACCGCACCGACGCCGTCACGTGCGTCCCCGGACCGTACGACGGACCGATCCCCCTGTGGACCGGCGGAAACGGACCGACGCGGACACCACAGAACGCGGCACGGTTCTGTTCTGGCTGGAACGTCCCCTACGTCGGCCCCGCCGAGTTCCGCATGCTCAACGACCGCATCGACCGTGCCTGCGAGGCGATCGGCCGCGACCCGGCAACACTCGAGCGGTCGATCAACCTTGCCTTCCACATCGGCGCCACCACCGCTGAGGCCGACGCCGAACTCGATCGGATCCGCACACAATGGGGCCCCGAACTGACCGAACGGTTGACGGCCGGCGCACTCACCGGCACCCCCGACCAGGCTCTCGATCGGATCGCCGAGTACCGGGCGGCCGGCGCCGACCTGGTGAACATCGCGCTGCGCCTGCCCGTGAACACCGACGCCCTCGAGGCCTACCTCACCGAAACCGTCCCCGCCGCCCGCGCCATCAGCTGACCAGGCAGTATCCAGCAATGACCAGCTACGACGTGATCGGCGACGTGCACGGGCACGCCGACGCGCTCACTGCCCTCCTGCGCCAGATGGGTTACGCCGAGCGCTCCGGGGCGTGGCGACACCCCGATCGCCAGGCGATCTTCGTCGGCGACCTGATCGACCGGGGCCCGCAACAACTCGAAACCGTCGACATCGTGCGGCGGATGGTCGACACAGGCACGGCCCGAGTCGCCCTCGGCAACCACGAGTTCAATGCCGTTGCCTACGCCACGCGGAGCGACGGTGGCGAACACCTGCGCCGACGCAACCCGAAGAACCGAAGGCAGCACGCCGCGTTCATCGGCGCCGTCGGGCTGGATTCGCCACTCCATCGAGAGCTCATCGACTGGTTCAAGACCATTCCCCTGTGGCTCGAACTCGACGGGCTGCGGGTGATCCACGCGTGCTGGTCGGAACCCGACCTCGCAGTCATGCGCCGGCACGTATCCGCAACGAACACCCTCACCGATGACCTGGTCGTCGACGCCAGCAACCGGCCCACCAGGCATACGCCTCGATCGAGACATTGATCAAGGGTCCCGAGGTCAGGATTCCCGACGGCTTGAAGTTTCGCGACAAGGGCAGGCACACGCGAACCAACGTGCGGCTGAAGTGGTGGGACGAGTCAGCGACGAAGTGGAGCCATCTCCTGCCGCTCGACCAGACCGTCGTCGATCGCGACGGAAAGGTCGTCGACGGTCTGCCCGACGAGCCGATACCCGAGCGGCTGCTGCGGCGCAACGACAGCGACGTGCCGGTCATCTTCGGTCACTACTGGTTCGAAGCCCCGCTGGCTGTGACCAACCCGCGTGCGCTGTGCGTCGACTACAGCGCCGGCACGGGCGGCCCACTCGTTGCATACCGGTTCGACGGCGAACCGGAGCTGACGTTGGACAAGCTCGTCAGCACCTGATCCACATCGACCGGCCAGCAGCCGACGGCGTGCGAAATCGCGCGACAGACCCGTTGCATTGCATCGCCATCGAGTGTCCCGACCTGTGACGTCAACGACGATTGAGCGATCGTGTGCAACCCATCGCAGTTGACGACCGACTCGCGTTCGAGACCGACCGCAGCGTGATCGAACTCCACCTCGGTGCCATGGCCGCGGCGCGATGTGGTGACCTCGGCGACCGTGACGAGCGACCGCACCTCGATCACTTCGGATCACGCCACCACCAGCACCGGGCGCACCTTGCGGCCGACCTGGGCGAGCCAGATCTCGCCCCGAGTCACTCGTCGCCCCAGACAGCGGCGTCGGCCCAGAACTCGTCGATCGGCTCGGGATGGCGTTCATAGGCGGCTCGATGCCACGCAGACGGAATGCCCCGACCCTCTTCGTCGTTGCGATTGTTGTGACCGCAAATAACTCCATCCTCCGTCGGTGATCCAGTGCGCCGCCAGGTGGAACTCGGGCTCGACACGTTCGGCGACGTCACGATCGACGCCGACGGCAACCAGTTGACCGATGCCCAGGTGATCCGCAACATCGTCGACGAGGCCGTGCTCGCCGATCGACTGGGGCTCGACTTCTTCGGCGTCGGCGAACACCATCGCGACGACTTCGCTGTGTCGTCGCCCGAGACCGTGCTCGCCGCGATCGCAGCTCGCACCGAACGCATCCGCCTCGGCTCCGCTGTCACCGTCCTGAGCTCCGACGACCCGATCCGCGTCTACCAACGCTTTGCCACCGTCGACGCCGTGTCCAACGGCCGGGCCGAAGTCATCCTCGGACGAGGCTCGTTCACCGAGTCGTTCCCGCTCTTCGGTCATCCCCTCGACAACTACGAGGAACTGTTCGAGGAGAAGCTCGACCTGTTCACCCACCTGCTGCGCGAGGAGCCCGTCACCTGGAGCGGCACCACACGCCCACCGGTGCCAGGACTGCAGGTGTACCCACGAACCGAGCGAGGCTCACTCACCACCTGGGTGGGCGTCGGCGGCAGCCCCGAGTCGGTCGTGCGGGCGGCCCGCCACGGGTTGCCGCTCATGCTCGCCATCATCGGCGGCGACCCCGCCCGCTTCAAGCCGTTCGTCGACCTCTACCACCGTGCGCTCGACCAGTTCGAACAGCCGCAGCTACCGATCGGCGTCCACTCGCCCGGCCATGTGGCCGACACCGACGAGCAGGCGCTCGACGAGCTGTGGCCACACTGGAAGCCGATGCGCGACCGCATCGGCGCCGAGCGAGGCTGGCCACCATCCACCCGAGCCGAGTTCGACCACGCCGCCGGCCCGGACGGAGCGCTCCACGTCGGCTCACCCGAGACCGTGGCCCGCAAGATCGTCCGGACAGTCGACACGCTCGGCGCCTCGCGTTTCGACATGAAGTACTCCGCCGGAACCCTCCCCCACGAGACGCTGATGCGCAGCATCGAGCTGTACGCCACCCAGGTGGCCCCACTCGTCCGAGCTACAGCCGCACCATCACCCTGCCCTGGTTCGCGCCACTGAACAGGCGGTCATCGGCTCCAGGGTCGATCGGGGTCGAACATGTGCAGATCGAAGTTGCGCGACAACTCCTCGAAGACCCGCAGCCCACGCACGCTGTTGCCGATCTCGTCGAGCCGCGGGGAGAACGTGGCCGCACCGCCCACACCGGGCAGCATCCCGAGAATTCCACCACCCACGCCGCTCTTGGCGGGGATCCCGACCGAGAACGCCCACTCACCCGCGTAGTCGTACATCCCACAGGTCAACGCCACGGTGAGCATGTCGCGGGTGACCTCACGCGGCACCACCTGCTCGCCCGTGTCGGGATGCACGCCGTGGTTGGCAATCGTCGCGCCGATGAGCGCCAGGTCGGTCGCGGTGACGAGTACCGAGCACTGCGCGAAGTAGAGATCGAGCGTCTCCTCGACACGGTCCTCGATGATCCCTCGACTCAGCATCAGGTACGCGATCGCTCTGTTCCGGTTGCCGGTGGTTCGCTCCGACGCCCACACCGCTCGATCGATCTCCGGGCGACGACCAAGGTACCGCTCGTACATCGAGCGCACGTGTTCGACGCGTTCCTCGACGTCGGCGCCCACCACGAGATCGGTGATGGCAATGGCGCCGGCATTGACCATCGGGTTCGGCGCACGATTCGCGTCGTCGTCGAGCACGATCGCGTTGAATGGCTCCCCGGTCGGCGCCACACCGACGCGCTCGAGCACCCTGTCGCGTCCGTGGGTCTCGATGGCCAAGCCGTACATCAGCAACTTGGAGATCGACTGGATCGTGAACTCGTGGTCGACGTCGCCGACCCCGATGCGCTCACCATCGATGGTCACGGCGGCGATGGCGAACCGGTCGGGATCGACCGACGCGAGTTCGGGAATGTACGACGCCGGTTCCCCCTCCTGCAGCGGGCCGAAGCGCTCGTGCAGCGTGATGCACGACTGCTCGAACCACTCGCGCCGGGCCTGTCGCTCGTCGTGCTCACTCACGGCCCGGCAGCGTACGACACCGCGGCCACTCCAGCCCTCCAGGTGCGAACCGTGCACCTCTCGGCGGAATTGGTGTCGACTGTCGCGACCAGATCCGCCGAAACCTGCGGATGCCCGGTCGGTCGCGGCGTGTCAGGCGTCGACGAGCTGCTCGCTGAGCGTCCAGAGCGCCTCGGCGCGTGACTCGTCGGTGATGTGCGCCTCGAAGCCGTTGCGCCCGACATTGCCTCCGAGCACGCCGAGCCCACAGTCGGCCAGGTACGCCCCACTGTGGCCGACCACATCGGACGACGTCGCCGCCCACACCTGGGTCGCCGCGCCCTGCGGGATGCTCTTGAACTGCATGCCGCCCGACTCGCCCGACTTGGCGGAGCGCTCCTTGGCGCGATCGAGCATCTGCTGCATCAGATCGTCGTTCAGGTGCCGGCCGAGGTTGGTCATGATTCCGCCGGGATGCACCGAGAACGCGAGCACGCCGTCGTCCACGAGGCGGCGGGCCAACGCCAACGCGTGCAGCGCGTTCGCCGACTTCGACCGGCCGTAGGAGATCCACGCGTCGTAGTCGGTGTGCTCGAAGTTGGGATCGTCGAGATCGACGTCGGAGATGCCGTGCGCCGCCGACGACAGGTTGACGATGCGTGGCTGATCCCCCGCGATCACCGCCGGCGCCAGGAGGCGCGTCAGCTCGAAGTGACCGAGATGGTTCGTGCCGAACTGCATCTCGAATCCGTCGGCGGTGCGCCCGAGTGGACATGCCATCACACCGGCGTTGTTGATCAGGACGTCGATCGCCTCGCCGCCGTCGAGGAATCGGGCAGCGAACGATCGAATGCTCGCGAGATCGGCGAGGTCGACGACATCGAGCGAGAGGTCGGCGTCGGGAACGTCGGCGCGGACGCGGTCAGCGGCCTCGTCGTTCTTGGCCGGATCGCGGGCCAGCATCAGCACCGATGCGCCGTGCGCAGCGAGGGCCCGGGTCGACTCCTCGCCGAGGCCGCTCGCGGCACCCGTGATCACGAAGCGCCGGCCCGTCAGGTCGATGCCGTCGAGGACGTCGTCGGTGGTCGATTCATTGGTGAACGTCATGTCCGGACGGTACCCGCAACGTTCGTGTCGCCTGTCAGGCGGGCTGCGGAACGCCGCTGATCGCGAGCGAATCCGCATCCGAATCGATGCGATCCGAACGGCCGATCACCTGGATCGCAACCCTGCAGAAGGCGCGTTCGCGCACGACGTCGGGCTCGGTCGGATCAACGAGCACCGCAACGGCAACCGGGCTGGCATCGACGGAGCGTGCCACGTCGACGAGTGCGATCATCAGTTCGGAGGGCACCGCAGCGATCCCGTTCGCCTCGATGGCGTCGGCGAACCGGTCGAGCAGTTGGCGGGTCGAGGTGGCTTCCATGCACTTCAACCTACGAGCGGCTGATGTCAATCACTAGCGATGCTTTGTCGGTCATGATGATCAGTTATGCTGATGTTTCATGACCGGCTTGCGTGACCTCGACATGCGCCTGCTGGTGGCGTTCGATGCAGTCGCCACCGAGGGCACGTTCGGCCGTGCGGCGGAGCGTCTCGGCTACACACAGTCGGCGGTCAGCCAACAGATCGCCTCACTCGAACGGGTCATCGGCGACCAGGTCTTCGACCGTCCGGGCGGGCCACGACCCGTCGAACTCACTCCGCTCGGCGCACTCCTGCTCGAACACAGCCGCGTACTGCTCGCCCAACTCGACCGCATCAGCGACGACCTCGACCAGTTCCGCACGGGCGACGCCGGGCGCCTGCGCGTCGGCACCTTCCAGAGCGTCTCCAACACCGTGTTGCCATCGTTGATCGGCACCATGCGCAAGGAACTGCCGAACCTGGAGATCGTCGCTGTCGAGAGCGACTACGACGACGTACTCCACGAGCAACTCGCCGCAGGCGAACTCGACCTCAGCTTCGTCGTCGGCGACGTGGCCGCGAGCTTCGACACCCGACACCTGCTCAACGACCCGTTCCGGCTCCTCGCCCGACCCGGCCAGTTCCCCGAGGGCCCCGTGGCGATCAGTGCGCTGATCGACCAGCCGCTGGTCGGCCAACACCAGAATTCGTGCCAGCTGATCAACGAAGCCGGATTGCGCTCGAACGGCGTCGAGCCGAGCTACGTGTTCCGCACGAACGACAACGGCACCGTCGCGGCCATGGTGCGCGCCGGCATGGGGGTGGCGGTGCTCCCTCTGCTGTGCATCGAGCCCGAGGACCCACGCATCAGCCTGCATCCGCTCGACCCTGCGTTCCCGGGCCGGGAGATCTCGATCGCCTGGCGCAGCGGCCACACCCTGTCGCCGGCAGCCGAGCGGTTCATCGAACTCGCGGTGTCGGTCAGCGTCGACGTCGCCGCCCGCTTCGCCGGGCTCACCACGTTTGCACCGCGCCCGCGCGCGGCGAACCCCGGTGGCGTAGGGGTGGGCTGGTCCAGGCGGCGTCCCGACACCTTTCTTTGCGGAATACGTCTCAGGGGGTGCGACCAGATCCGCAGAGACCGCGCTCATCAGGCCGAGCGACGGGCCACGACGGCGTAGAGCGGGTCGGAGCGGCTTGCCGGATTGCGCAGCTGCACGACTGCGGGGTCGAAGCCGGCGGTCAGATCGAAGTAGGTGTCGACGATCGCGCAGTGACCCTCGTCGTCGGTGAGCAGCCAGCCACGAATCGCCTTCGTGGGAAAGCACCGGTTCGAGAACGTCACTGCGAACGGACCACCGGGGCGCAACACTCGGGCGACCTCGGCGAACACCTCGAGTGGCCGCGTGAGGTAGTCGACCGACACGCAGCAGGTGACCGCATCGAACGACGCGTCGTCGAACGGCAGGGTCGGGTCGATGTTGAGATCCTGGATCATCCAGCTCGTCGCCATCTCGTTGGCGCGCAACTCGCGCTCGTTCATCCCCATCGCCACCAACCGACGAGGCGCAGTCCGCAAGTGCGAGATCCACGACGAGCAGATGTCGAGCACGTCACCGGTCAATGCCAGTTCGTCGTACAGCTCGCCGACAGCGGCGATGGCGCCGTCGTCGATGTGGGTGACGAAACGGTCGGGCCCGTAGAAGACGGTGTCGGGAGATTCGTCGGTGCGTTCGAAGAACCCTGCCGGGAAGACACGCTCGTTCGCCATCGACCCGGACCGTACCGTCCCGTCCCGTCCCCCAGAACCCGGTTTGTGTTGCGCTTCGGTTGGACCGTCCCAACCGAAGTGCAACGCAAACCGCCTGCGGGTGGACAGGGCTGCGGGTGGACAGGGCTGCGGATGCGACACTGGCGAGATGTCACCGGACGCCTCGGCCGTCGTGGATCGGGCACGGGCCGTGGCCGACTCGGTGTTGTTCCCTCGGGCTCAGGATGTCGACCGCGGTCTCGGTGCCGGTGGAGCACGGGTTGCGTGCCCTCGCCGACGACGGGCTGTTCGGAATCGCCGGGCCTGCGACGCACGGCGGCAGCGACCTCGATGCGCGCACGGCACGACGGGTGATCGCAGCGGTCAGCAGTGGATGCGGCGCGACCTTCTTCGTCTGGGTCCAGCACCTCGGCGTGGTGCGTTCACTACGAGCGTCCGGCAACGACTCCCTCGTCGACGATCTCCTGGCCTCGATGTGCTCGGGTGAGCTGATCGCCGGTGTTGCGTTCGCTCACGCCCGGCGGCCCGGCCCACCCGCGGTGAGGGCCACGCCACTCCCCGATGGTCGCTGGCGTCTCGACGGTCACGCGCCGTGGGTCACGTCGTGGGGCATCGCCGACTGGTTCTGCGTCGCCGCCGAATCGGAGGCCGGCGAACTCGTCTGGACGATGATTCCGGGGTCGGCACCGACCGGAGTGAAGGCGACGGCGCTCCACCTCCCCGTGTTCGCGTCGACAGGTACCGTGGCCCTCTCGTTCGAGGGGTGCACCATTCCGAGCCGGCATGTCGTCATGATCGAGCATGCGCCCCACTGGCGCGCCGGCGACCGCGTTCGGGCGGCGGTCGGCCAGTCGGCGGTCCTCGGCGTCGCCGATCGGGCGATCCGACTCCTCCACGATGTCGCCCACCGCGATCTCGCCGACGGCGAGCACGTGGCCGACGCCGCCCAACGGCTCGCCGGTGAACTCGATGCCATCTGGGGGCGCGATGACGAACTCGTCGACGCTCGCCCGAGCGGCAACATCGAGGCCGACATCGCAACGGCAAGCGATCACCGTGCCGCCTGCCTCGTCCTCGCCCAGCGTGCGACCACCGCGTTGCTCGCGGCGACCGGTGGACGCGGGATGGACCTCGCCCACCCCGCGCAGCGCCTCGCCCGGGAGGCCGACTTCTACGTCATCCAGGCCCAGACCGCCGACGGCCGAGCCGCAACGCTGCGATCGGTCTGAGCGATGGCGATCGAGCGCGCGGAGTTGACGGCGACCGATGGTGGAGTGATGTTGAGCGTCCATGCGCAGCCCGGCGCCAGGCGCACCGAGATCGTCGGACGCCACGGTGACGCCGTGAAGATCCGCGTCGCTGCGCCACGCCGTCGACGATCGCGCCAACGAGGCGCTCGTGGCATTCGTCGCCGAGGTGTTCGGGCTCCGATCGTCGGCAGTCAGCATCCGCTCGGGCGGGTCGAGCCGCCACAAACGCCTCCGTCTCGACGGCATCGACCTCGTCGCCGCCACCATCATCCTCGACCACCGACTGCACGGCCTCCCCGGCGCCTGAATACCCCGCCACCGCCCGGTTACCCCGCCCCCATTCGGTTTGCGTTGCACTTCGGTTGGCCCGTCCCAACCAATCCGTCACGCAAACACCCTGGAGGAGCGCTGGAGGAGCGAGCGGCAGGTGTTCTACCGTCACGGGATGATCAGACTCACCGCCGCCGACGGACACGAACTCGATGCCTACGAAGTGCACCCCGATGGCGCTACGGCGTCGATCGTGATCGTGCAGGAGATCTTCGGCGTCAACGCCCACATCCGCTCGGTCGTCGACCGCTACGCCGAGTTCGGATACCGGACCATCGCACCTGCGCTGTTCGATCGCGGCGAGCGCGGCGTGGAGTTGGGCTACGACGACGCAGGGCGAACAGCGCGGAATCGAACTCGTGATGCCGATCGCCTGGGACCCGGCCATGCTCGACGTGGCCGCCGCCGTCGATCACGTGGCGGAAACCGGACCGGTTGCCGTGATCGGGTACTGCTTCGGTGGCAGCATCGCCTGGATCGCAGCCTGCGACCTGCCGATCACCGCCGCGGTCGGCTACTACGGCGGCCAGATCCACGGGATGATCGACCGACAGCCGACAGGTGCCGACGATGCTGCACTTCGGCGAACTCGACCACGGCATCCCGCTCGATCAGGTCGAGGCCATCGCCGCCGCGCACCCCGACGTTCCCGTCAACGTGTACCTCGGCGCCGGACACGGCTTCAGCTGTGACGCCCGCGACTCCTACGACGCACGATCCGCCGCCATGGCCCTCGGCCGCACGCTCGACTTCCTCGCCGACAACGGCGTCACGCCCTGACTCTGTGCGGTCGAGTCCGGCAAGACCGGTGCGGTCTGTTGGGGTCGGGTCCGGAAAGACCGGTGCGGCCTTCATGAGCCGGTCATTCTAGATCTTGGGGCAGGATTCTAGACATGGCCTTCAACGTGAAGAACGACGAAGCCGACCGCCTCCTGCGTGAACTCACCGCACTCACCGGCGAGTCACTGACCGATGCCATCACCGAGTCGCTGCGCCAGCGCCTTCTTCGCGAACGCCGCATCCGCTGCCTCGACGCAGGTGACCCGCTGACGCAGGCCATCGAGCATCTCCGCAGTCTCCCGGTGATCGACCATCGAAGCGACGACGAGATCCTCGGCTACGACGAACACGGCCTCCCCGCATGACACCCGGTCGCCCGGCAGCAATCGACCTCGTCGTCGACTCGTCCGCGATCCTGGCGCTTGCGCTCGATGAGCCGACTGCCCTTGCAATTCGCGCTGCGCTCGGGTCAGCCAATGGGCCGGTGATCTCGGCGGCCACACTCGTCAAACTGCACATCGTCACGGCCGCGCGATTCGGATCCGCCGGCGCGAGCGCAACTCGCACGATTCTGGATGCGGCAAACGTTGTGACCATGCCGGTCGACACGGTCCAGGCTGAACTCGCCACGGCAGCGTGGGATCGATTCGGGCGGGGGAATCACCCTGCCCGACTCAACTACGGCGACTGCTTCTCGTACGCGCTCGCACATCATGTGGGTGCCCCTCTGTTGTGCGTTGGCAACGACTTCTCCCAGACCGACATCGAGATTGTCGACCTGATTGCGCCGCCGGAGGTCAGGCTGGGCGACTGACGATCATGCCGTTGCCCGACGTCGACCGGGTGTCCATGGCAACGAGCACCCGCCCGCCACCGAGCGCGACGATGCCCTCGGGTTTGATGACCTCCTCCGGGAGATCCCATGTCTCGTCGAGGTCGTGGATCTCGTCGCCGCCGGGACGTAATGGAGGCTCGAGTCCGAGTCGACCGAGGCGTTGCGATTTGTCGCTCAGGAGCCACAGGTTGCCGTCAGGATCGGCGCCGATGGAGCTGACGTCACCGAGCGCATGCTTGGCCGCGTCCCGCAACCTCCACATCGACAGCGGTACGAACTCGACGTGGCCCATCGGTGCATCCCACGATTCGTCGAGCCCGAGGAAGTCGCGACTCGACAGTCCCTGCGGTTCGGTGCCGGCCGGGCCGAACTCGATCAGTGCCCGAGGTCGCTTCTCCTGGGCTACCAGCAGCCGCCCACCGCGCAGCAGCACGAGGCCCTCGCCGCGCGACGACGCATCATCCCACTGGCCATCGAGCAGCGAACCCGCCGGTGCCGTGAGCTCGATCCGGGCGCGGAACTCACGAGTGACCGTGTCGGCGACGAGAACGGCGGGCGGGTCCTCGCACATCAGTGCGACGAGGGATCCGCCGTCGGCGGCGATCGACTCGAACTGGCTGGTACCGGGTGGGAGCGGCCAACCGGGCAGGGTGGCGAGGTCAAGGATGGTCCACTCGCCCAGCGCGCCGTCGTCACCGATCCGGCACGCGCCGAGCTCTGCGTTGCGGTCGCCGATCACCAGCACAACCGAACCACGTTCTGTCCGTCGCACAGCTACACCCGACGCCTCCATCACCGGGAGGTCGATCAACTCCGACAACACGAGGCGACGGGACTTCGCGGACATCGCCGCCATCCTCGCAGACACTGCCCGGCCGACACCGCTCCGGCCGTCGGGCCATCGCGCTACGTTGTCATCGATAGTGCCAGGAGCGGAAACCGCAGTGGAAACCCCGATCGAACCGAGCAGTGGCAACGACGCGCTGGCCGCGTTCGTCCCCCGTCTCGCCGTGGAGCTCGGTCGCGGCCCGGTCCCCTCGTGGCACAGCATCGAGGGATCGATGCTGTCGGCCGACATCTCCGGCTTCACCGCGCTGTCAGAGAAGCTCGCCGGCAAGGGCAAAGCCGGCGCTGAGGAGATCACGTCGCTGATCAACACCTGCTTCACGGCGTTGATCGACTCGGCGTACAATTTCGGCGGCGAGGTGATCAAGTTCGGCGGCGACGCCCTGCTGATCCTGTTCCGCGGCGAGCACCACCAACGCCGAGCTGCCGACGCCGGCCTCCTCATGCAGCGCGCCCTGCACTCGTCACCTGCGGCGAAGCGAGCCAACCTCACGATGACGGTCGGTGTCGCTGCCGGTCCGTTCGACGTGTTCCTCGTCGGCTCGGGCTACCGCGAGCTGCTGATCACCGGCCCGCGCGCCACCGAAGTGATCCGCCTCGAAGGCGAAGCCGCCAAGGGAGACACGCTCGTCGACCCACTGATCGCCGAGCACCTCCCCGCCGACATGAAGCTGCGCGAGGAGCACGGCGGCTGGGTCGTCACGGGCTCGACCGGCGACACACCGAGCGGGCCCGGCGAGCGGTATCTCGGGCACGAAGACCTCACGCCCTACGTTCCTGCCGCTGTCGTCGAACAGCTGGCAGCGTTCGCCGGCCTCGGCGGCGAACACCGCCTGGTCACTGTCGGCTTCGTCATGGTCGTCGGATTGGCGGAACAGCTCCACCGGCTCGGACCAGCGGGTGTGGCCGAAGCGCTCGGCAGCATCGTCGACGACGTGGTCGCAGCGTGCGATGCCTACGGCGTAACGGTGCTACACACCGACATCGCCCCCGACGGCATCAAGTTCGTCCTGTGTGCCGGTGCTCCGGTGAGCCCCGGTGACACTACCGACGCACTACTGCTGGCCTCGCTCGACATTACTGCGTCGTCGTCACCGTTCGTGATCCGCCAGGGTATCCAGGCCGGCAGGGTGTTCGCAGGTTTCCTCGGCAGCCCCCACCGGCGGACGTACACGCTGATGGGCGACCCCGTGAACACCGCTGCGCGCATGCTGGGCAAGGCCCAGGATCGAGACATCGTTGCTGTCGCATCCGCTGTGAACGACACGCGGGCGATCTTCGAGTCCGAGGAGCTCGAACCATTCCTCGTGAAGGGCAAGACCGAGCCGATCACCGCGGCCAAGGTACGCGGCGTCACCGGGCAAGTGCGTCGTGACGCAGCCGGCACCCGCCTCGTTGGGCGTCGACACGAACTCGAGGTCCTCACGCACGCAATCGGCGAGCTCGACGGCGTCATCGAACTCGTCGGCCTCGCCGGCGTGGGCAAGTCGAGACTCCTCGATGCCGCGTGGGGCATCGCTGAGGGCCTCACCATTTATCAGGGAGCGTGCACGCCGTATGGCGCCGCCTCTCCGTACAGCGTGTACCGACCGTTGATGCGCGGCGGCTCGGGTATCCCGATCGACGCCAGCGCCGAGCTGACAGGCAATCGCCTGACCGACCTCGTCGCCGAGTACGCCCCTCAGCTGCTGTCGATGTTGCCATTGCTCGCACTTCCGTTCGGCGCCAAGGTTGCGTCAACCCCCGAAGTCGACGCCATCGACCCCGAGTTCCGTCGCCTACGCACTCACGAAGTCGTCGTCGACTTCCTCGACGCGACACTGACGGGGCCGATCCTGTTCGTGGTGGAGGACGCCCACTGGATCGACGACGCATCGGGTGACCTGACGAACCACCTCGTGCGGGCGAGTCGGGAACGACCCTGGGCCGGCATCATCACGCGTCGCCCCGAGGGTCCGTGGGAGATTCCGGAAGTCGCACAGGTCACGAGCCTCCACCTCGAGCCGCTCGACGACGACGCAATCAAGGAACTGGCGATCGATGTGAGCACGCGACCGCTCGCGGATCGCGATCTCGACCTCATCGCACGACGAGCGCAGGGGAACCCGTTGTTCGCTGTCGAGTTGGCACGTGCACTCTCGGATGCCACGAGCGACGACGCCGAGCTGCCGGACACGATCGAGCAGATCATCGCCACCCGGTTCGACCGATTGGACCCGTCGGCGAGGCGACTGATCCGGGTTGCGTCGGTGCTCGGCAACCAGTTCCACGAAGTGATCCTCGGTGCCCTGCTCAACGCTGTCGATCGGGATACCGATGTCGGCGAAGCCCTGGCAGCCGCAGCGGATTCTGGCGCAATCGCACCGCGGCCAGGGTCGCGATGGGGATTCAACCATGCGTTGTATCGCGACACGGCATATCAGGGGCTGCCGTTCACCCGGCGCAAGCAACTCCATCGCCTTGCCGCAGAGATCATCGAAGAGCGGGCCCCCGACACTGCGGCGGTGGCGTCGTTGTTGTCGCTGCACTACTCCGCCGCACGTGCGCACGAACAGGCCTGGCAGTACTCACTGACGGCAGCCGAGATCGCTGAGACACAGAACGCCACTGCTGAGGCGGCCGCTGCCCTCGAGCGGGCGATGGCGTCCGCTCGCTACTGCCGATCGGTCGATGCTTCGGCAAGGTCGACCGTGGCGGAGCAACTCGGCGATCTCTACTACGTGCTCGGAAAGGTCGACCAAGCCGACCGCATGTACCGCCTCGCACGGCGTTGGAACCTCGACCCCCTGATCGACGTCTCGCTGATGCGCAAACTCGGGGCAGTCGAAGAACGCAGAGGATCCTCCGTGCGAGCGATCCGCTGGCTGCGGCGAGCCGACAAGCAGGTTCCGGCAACCACGACAGACCCGTCCTGGCTCGCAGCACGCGCCAACGTCGCTCTGGCGGAGGCAGCGGTGCGGGCCCGTCAGGGCGATGACGAAGCCTGCGTCTCGCTCGCCCGCAGTGCACTCGTCGACGCCGAGCAGGCAGGAGACGAACGGTCCACCGCGCTTGCGCTCGAGCGGATCCACCTCGGGCTGGTCGGCCTCGTCGTCGACGACGACGACGAGGTTGGTCCGCGAGCCCTCGAGGCACACCGCCGCACCGGTGATCACAGCGGTATGGCCCGCACGTTGATCAACCTCGGGGTGGAGGCGTACTACGCATCGCAGTGGACGGTCGCGGCCGAGTGCTACCTGGAAGCAATGGATGCAGCCGAACGAGCCGGCAGCGCTGTCCTCTTGTCAGGCGCCGCGCTCAACAGTGCGGAGGTTCTCAGCGACCAGGGGCACTGGGAGCAAGCGCTCGAGCTCTTCGATCGTGCGATCAGGAACTATCGGGCGATCGGCTACGCCGTAGGTGTCGGTGCCGGGCACCTGTTCTCGGCCGTCGCCATGATGCGCCTCGGGCGACTCGATCAGGCTGCGACCATACTCGACGTCGCTCGGGGCGAATTGAGCGGGCTCGGCCAGGAGCTCGCCGACGACCTCGACTCCCGTCAGCTCGAACTCGATGTACTCACCGGCGGCGGAACGCTCGAGGACTGCACGACCCTCGAAGAACGGTTCGGCGCGGAACACCCGTTGATCACCCGTGTGCGACGTTGCCAGGCGATGGTCCTGCTCCGCGATGGCCGGGCCACCGATGCCCGATCGATGCTCGAGACCGACCTCGCAGGCAAGCTCTCCGGGGGATATGAACGGGCGATGAGCCTGCGGGCACTGATCGTCGTGCTGGGTCGAGACAGCGCATCGGAGACCGCGCCCCTGGAGGCGGAGGCGTCGTCGATCCTCGCCGAGCTCGGTGTCACACGAGCACCACCGCTGGGCGAGTGCGACCTCGCCGTCGACTCCGCGTCGGTGGTCTCCTCACTCAGGAGCTGAAGGTGACCAGCACGCTGTGACCGCCGCCGGGAGCAGACGAGATCGCCACCTGCCCAGACCCGTCAGGCCCGGCGAAGTCGTACACGGCGACCACTCCGTCCACAAACTGAGAGCGACTCGACTCGTACCCGGCGGCCGGAAGCTCGGCGTCGTAGAACGCCACGAGTTCGTCGAAGCCGAGCTCGGTGACCCCGCTGAAGCCGGCGTTGTCGCCCGACTGGCTCGACAGCTGGACTGCGATGTCGTCGGGCAGGGGAAAGCTCGCTGCCACCGCGGCGGGAACCTCGGCGGAGCCGACCTGCACGAGCCCGTCGTCGGTCTCGAACTTTGCCTCCGTCTCGCCGAGCGGGCCGAGTACCACTGGCTCGTCGCCCTCGGGGAGGATCCGGTCCTCTCCCTCGGGCATCGAGCGAACGGTCGTCTCCAGCGTTGTGCTCTCGCCGCCGGACGTGCACCCCAACAGTGCGACAGCGCACGCGATCACCAGCGCACGCCTCACCGGATCGACACCGGAGGAGGGATCATCCACCCTTCACCTTGATGCCACCGAGCAACACCAGGTCACCGTCGTCATAGAGCACGCCGTTGTCGTACAGCACGGCGTCAGTGGTCGGGTTCCAGATCGTGATCTGGAAGAAGTCGATCCCGCCATTGTCGATGCCCTGCACACGGAACCGGTATTGCGTGCCGCCTCCTGTGGTACCGACGCCCTCGGCGATGGCGATGGCGTCGTTCACGATGAGGTAGTCGTACCGTGTCGACTTGAAGAGGAACTGGCCGAGCAGGCGCAGCTGGGTCTCGCCGGTGGGCAACGTTGCATTCTGCTTGTAGCGGGCGTCGTAGCCGAAGAACGCCGGTGCGCCCCAACGAGGTGTCGCCGGGCTTGCCTCGGCGCCGGACCAGTACGCGCCCGAGCCGGTGACTCGCCCGTTCGTGGTCGGGTCGTAGACGACCACGAACTCGTACAGCTCGCTGTCCGATTCGCCGTTGGCGTCCGTCAAGGTGACGGTGACCGGATACACCCCGGTCTCGGCGTACACCTTGTTGGCGACGAGCGAGCCCGTCCCCGTGGCAGACGCAGGCGGTGTGACCGCGGCCGGTGACGTCGTGCCGTCGCCCCAGTTGACGATTGCCGTGAAGGAGTCGTACGGTGCCGACGCGTCTGAGAAGGTTGCCCCGATCGTGACTCCGGCCGCGAGCAGCTGCGGAGTCGTCGGCGCGCTCGAGATCCGTGATCACCGGAGCGCCGGACGGCGCGATCACCGTGACGGTTGCTCCGTCGGTGTCGACGAGGCCACCCGCGTCGGTCACGGCGACGACGACCTCATACGATCCGGGTCGCTCGTACTCGTGGGTACCGGAGAGGCTCCCGAAGTTCGGCGGCGTCGGCGACGTCGGATCCACGTTCTCCGTCGGAGTGCCGTCGCCCCAGTTGATCGTCGCGGTGAACGAATCCAGTGGGACGGATGCGTCGGAGAACGTGGCGCTGACGGTGACCGGCGACGTGATCAGTTGGTTGCCGGTCGGGGCGCTGACGGATCGGATCAATGGGGGTGCGACCTGCACGATCTGGAAAGGCGCCGATCCGGACTTGGCGTTGCCGAGGACGTCGGTCGCCGTGTAGTTCAGCGTGTACGAGCCGGGCTGGATCGGCAGCGGGTCACCGCTGGCGACCGGCACTCCGTCGATGTCGAGTGCGCAGGTGACGAGGCTCGTGTCACGGCAGATGACGTCAACGCTGCGTGTACCTGTGGCGTACGACGGCGTCCCCGCCCCAGCGAGCACGCCCAGGACGACCCGCGGTGCTCCGTCGGCGTCGATGCGGACGGTCCCGGCCGTGATCCGGCCGGCATCGGTGACCACCTGCCAGTTCTGTACACCGTCGGCAGAGATGGTGAAAGTATCTCCGGCGACGAGCTTGCCCGGTCGGGCGACCCCGTTGACCGACACCGTTGCCGGCGTCGCAGCGTTCTCGATCGTTATCGTCACCGAGTTCTCGAACCAGCCCGACGTGGGCGGCATAGGCGCGGTGACCAGCAGTTCGGCGGGCGGAGGCGGCGGCGGGGGTGGCGGCGGCGGTGCCCCGACCTGGCCGAAGTTCCGCGCCTTGTTGGTGGCGTAGCCGACATTTCCGGCGAGATCCTTCGCCTGCACGATGAACTCGACACTGACCGTCGCAGGAGCGAGAGTCAGCGAACCGGTCCAGCGATTCGTTCCCGGGCTACGCGCGAGGTCGAGCCCTCTCCAGTCGACGACTTCGGTGCCGGGAACAGGGTTCTCCGCCACGAGCAGATACACCCGATCGACCTCGCTCAGGGCGTCCCCAGCGGTCAGCGAGACGGTGAGCACCCCATCCGAAATCGAGGAGTCGACGGCACCAATCGTGGGCGGCGTGAAGTCGGTAATGACGGGGTCGGAGTAGTAGACGACGACGTCGATGTCGCCGTCGAGGCGCTGGACGGCCTCGTCATTGCGGTACTGGCCCGTGGCCAACACGAGCTGTTGGCGCTCACCCGCCGCCCCCGTGGTGGTGGTGATGTCCAGCGGCTTGGTCGGGAAGACGCCCGACGTGAGCGCCGGTTCGGGCTGACTCTGCTCTTCGTCGAATACCGGCGTGGCGATGACGGGATCGGGCAGGGATCGGTAGCTCGAGGCCATGTCGAGGACGATGGCACCGTGAGCGACTTCGGCCAGCTGGGTGGTGTCGGCTGGATCCACGACGGACACGTCGGTGGACGTCTTCGGCTGGATCGGACGGCCCGGTGACACGATGACCAGTTCCTCGCCGTCGGCGCCGGTGTTCGAGAAGTACACGCCACGGTCGCTCGAGTTCTCGTCGTTCGTCGGTTCGAGGGAGGCGCGCGCAGCGACGGAGTGCCGGTCGCATCCGGGGTGGCCACGTTGGTCGGTGCCGCCGGGAGCGCCTGGGTCTCGAGACCGACCCGGTAGAACGGCAGGCCGTAGAAGGTCGACTCCTGCACTGCCTTCTCGTCGTAGACGCTGAAGGTCTGGAGCCCCGCGACGTAATCGTTCTTCGCCCACGCGAGGGCTTGGCCCACCGTGGTAGAGCCGTCACCGGTCTCGAACGGCGTCGTGAGCTGCGTCGCAAAGAGCGCCATCAGCTGCTCGGTGTAGGCGACCGTCTCGGTGTCGCCGTAGCCGAACCCCGTGTTGCCGACGTACAGCGAGCCCAGCTGACCCATCGTCTGCGCCCAATCGACATTGGTGCGTCCGATGGTGATGTCGCTGACGGAGAGCCCAGAGTGGCAGCCCATCGAGAACACGAGCGACTGGGCGAGCGCATCGGCGCCCAGCGTCGTGCGGACCTCCTGCGCGATCAGGTTGTCGTCGAAGCTGACGACCTTGTCGCCGATCGCAGGAAGCGAGCGGTAGTGGTCGAAGTGCGCATTGAGCGACACGAGCGCATTCGTCGCTGCTTCCCGCAATTTCTGCGTGGCCTGTTCCGCCGTCCAGCCGTCGCCCGTCAAGCTCAACGGATCCGGGCCGAGCGCGAGTTCGTCGTCGACGGCTGGGATCGTGTCGCGGAGGATGTCGGCGATCGCCGCCGAGCCATCGGCGAGGAAGTCGTAGCCGAGTACCGTGGCGGTGTCGATGTCGAGCCTGCCGTCGAAGTCGACGTAGGTGTCGAGCGCGTCGGCGATCTCGTCGGGGGTCTCCACGACCCGCCCGAGTGCGAGGTCGGTGACGTACAGGTAGCGGTCACCCAGCGAGCGGGCGGCGGCGTCGCCGTAGGGCTCGTCGGACAGGATGCTGCTCTCCCAGAACACCGAGGTGAACGCGTTGCGCCCGCTCGGCGTCGTGCCGGTGAGGTCTCCGTCGAATTCGTGACGGAAGTCGTACTCGTTGGCGATCTGCGTCTCGTCGGCGAGACGAGCCATGGGGATCAACTCGTCGGGGCCGAGGATGACGACGTGGGTGAGCTGACCGCGCACCGGATCGATGATCACGTCGTTGATCGCCGCGACCACCGCGTTTGCGGCATCGGGATCACACGATCCACCGGCGCTGTCCCAGGCGTCGTACGCGGCCTGGACCGCCGGGTACGCGTCGACCGGCACGACGACCGGCGTGATGCCGAGGCTCGGGTCCGCCGCCGCCGCAGCGACGAGGCGGTCGGCGGCGGTACGCACGGTCGTGCGGCCGCTGACGCCGTAGAGCTGTTCGAGCCGGCGCTCGTTGATCAGCAGCAGCGTGTCGGCGCCGACAAGAGAGGGACGGGCCGCCGCCGTGCCCATGAACGTGTCGATCGTGATCGGCGCGCACACCGGGCGGGCGTCGGCTTCGAGGACCTTGAGCTGGAGCGCGGCGGGCTGCACGTTCGTCGCGCCGTTCGCGCCGTAGACCTGGATGTAGTAGGTCCCGGCGTCGAGTCGACCGGTGCTGAGGGTCTCGGTCTTCGTCCCGTCCGCGTTCGACACGCCAATCACTCCAAGCGACGGGTCGACGTCGTCGAGCCCGGGGTAGTCCTCCAACGGTTCGGCATCGCTCGTGTCACCGTTGGGGTCGGTGACGGCGAACAGCGGGGCATCGTCGCTCGTGCGGCTCAGCGCACCACTGGTGCCGACGTCGCTCCGTCCACCCCACAGCACGAGGTCAAGGTCGGCGTCGAGGTTCGAGAGTTCGACGACGAGCTCGTCGTCCTCGGCCACCTCGATCTCGAACACGTCGATATCGTCGGCGTCGGTAATGTAGGTGAGATAGACGACATCCTCGTCGGCCAGGGTGGTTTCGTCGGGTGTGGTGAAATCGTTCGGTTCGGTTCCTTCGACGACCGTCACACTCGCGGTGGCGGGAATGGAGATGTCGGTGCCCACCACTCGGGCGACACCCGAGAGCGAGGTCGACCCCAGCGTGAGTGTGGGTAGCACGTCGAAGCTCACCGTGTAGGCCACGCCGGGTTGAGCGACGAACGACCAGGTCAGCACGTCACCGAATCGTGTCGGCTCGACGTCAGCGGGCGTTGCGGCGCCGGTGACACGACCGGATCCGGTGACGTAGCTGGCGTTACGCGGCATCTGGATCTGGAGGTCGATCGTTCGTGCGCTGCTCGCGGTGAGCGTGAACTCCGCGGCGAACCTCGCCGAGCCGACCGTGTCGCTTGGAAGGGCACTCACGTCGACATCGGCGAAATCGACACCCCCGAACGCGAGCGAGTTCGGATCGAGGAAGGCCAGCAGCAGGTCACCGAGCGTGAACCCGTCGAGCAGGTCGCCGACGCCGAGCGCGGTGAGCAGATCGGCGATGTCGATCTGGCCGTCGAAGCCCGCGAGCTGTGACAGATCGGCGAGCGTCAGCTGGCCGAGCTCTTGCGGTGTCAGGTCACCGAGTGTCAGGTTCCCGAGGTCGATGGTGATGTTGAGCGCATCCTCCAGCGCCTTGACCGTGACGAAGCGCAGGACCGGCTCGATGTCGGCCAGCGTGATGGGATGGGTTCCGGCGAAGATGTCGTCGAGCGTGACGTCGCCCAGGCGTTCCAGATCGCCGAGTGCGAGGTTGAGATCGGCGATCGCTGCCAGGATGTCGGCCTCGAGACCGACCACGGGCTTGCCGGTGAACGGGTCGATGATTGCGTCGACGAGATCGGCAAACGTGCCGACCGGCAGTCCGTTGAGCAATGCGCCGAGCGTGACCGCGTCCAACTCCACGTTTCCACGGGGAAGGTCACCGAGCGTCAGATCGTCGAGCGACGTCAAGTCGTCGAGCGTGAGTCCGGCGAGCTGGATCGCGGCAAGGACCTGGGCTTCGGTCACGCCGAGCAGAGCGGCGACGAGTTCGGCGAGCGCGATCCCCTCCGTGGCGGATTGGATCTGCTCGAGCATCACGTCACCGGAAATGGCGCCGGCGCGCAGTGCGTCACCGAGGGTGCCGCGCTCGCATTCGACGAGGCCGCAGTCGAGCAGCGCGGGGTTCACCGCGCGGAGCGGGACGGCGCGCAACGGGCTGCCGAGCACGTCCACCGCCCGCAGTGGCGTGTCCGCCAGCGTGGTCGTCCCGAGCTGCACGGCCCGCAACGGCACCGCGCGCAGGGGCACCGCACGCAGCGGCACTGCCCGCAGCGGAACGGCACGCAACGGGATCGCACCCGGCGCAACCGCCCGGAGTGGAATTGCACCGAGTGAGGTCCCGGCGAGATCGACCGCCCGCAGCGGGACTGCCCGCAATGGCGTGCCATTCACGTCCAGCGCCCCGAGGGCGGTGTTCGCGAGAGAGATGCCACCGAGCGGCACGGCCCTGAGCGGGACGGCCCGGAGTGGGACGGCGCGCAGCGGGATCGCCCCGATCGTCGTGTCAGCCAGGACGGCTCGCAAGGGGACCGCCCGCAGCGGGACGGCGCGCAGTGGCACACCGCGGATGCTGAGGTCGTTGATCGTCGTCGTGTCGAGGTCGACACCACTGTCGCAGTCGAAGCCGGCGCCGATGCCGGCGAGCACCTCGCACCAGTCGAAAATCTCGCCACCTTCCTCCAGTGGCACGGCGCGCAGCGGTACGTCGGCAAGCATCACCGCCGAGATCGGAACCGCGCGCAGCGGGGCGCCTTGCACCTGGATGGCGGACACCGGTGTTCCGTTGACGTCGACGGCGCGCAGCGGAGCAGCATCCAGCGTGATCGACGTGGTGACCGCCCGCAGCGGGCTGGCGTTCAGCTCGACGGCGCGCAGCGGTGTGCTCTGCGGCCCGGGCTGGTCGAGATCGATCGCCGACACGGGCACGGCCCGCAGCGGGACCGCACGCAACGGGACGGCGCGCAGTGGCGAAGCGTTGCGCTCGACCGCTCGGAGGGGTACGGCCCGCAGCGGGATCGACCCGATCGGGCTGGCGCCGAGCGCGGTGTCTTCGACCAGCACGGCGCGCAGTGGCGAGTCCGCCACGTTGACGGCGCGCAGTGGCACGGCACGCAACGGAGCGGCATCGATCGAGGCGCCGCGCAGGGTGGCCTCGAGCAGCGACAGGTCATCGAGGGCGGCGTCGCAATTCGCGTACTCCGCGAGCAGTTCGTCGCCGAGGTACTCGCACCACACGTTCGGCTCACCGGGTGCGACGGCGCGGAGCGGGACGGCACGCAGCGGCGTCGAGCCGAGGGCGATCGACGCGAGCGACACGGCGCGCAGCGGCGTGCCGTCGACGTCGACCGCCCGGAGCGGAGTTGCAGCGAGTGCACCCGCAGGGGTGTTGGCATCTGCTGGATCACCGGCGGCGAGCACCTGCCCGAAGGTCAAGCTGCTCAGCGGTTCACGCTTCAGGTCGGGTGACAGCGCGATGATGCGCTCCCATCCTCCCTCGATGCCGATGTTGACGAGCGGGATCGCCGAGAGCACATCGGACCCGAGGATCACGGCTCGGAGGGGCGTCGCACCGAGCTGGATCGATGCCAACGACGTGTCCTCCGGACCGATCGACGAGATCGACGACGCCGCGACGTTGGGCGATCCACCGCCGGAGCGGGCAACGGCATTGCGGTCGAGCGTGTTGACCGCGATCCCCGACGGCGCCACCGCGAGGGTCGACGGTGTATCGGTCGCAACGCCGAGATCGAAGTCGAGCGACACGCCGATCGGGGCTGCCGCGCCCCTGACGGTGACGGCACCACCCGATCGGTCGACGGTCAGCGCACCGGCGTCGACGGTGTCGAAGGTTCCCCCGGCACAGTCACCCGTCGTGCACGACACGAGTGGGTACACGTCATCGGTGGTCGGCACGTAGTCGCCCGTGGCGTTCGCGCGCAAGGTGCCGTCCGCCGTGAAGGTTCCGCTCGGTAGCTCCAGGCGTCCGTAGTTCGCGTCGGCAGAAGCGGGACCATCGACACCGAACTCGAGGATCGAGGTGTCGGTTGACCGCGAAGTCGTTCTGCGACCGCAGTACCGCCCCGGGTGCCACCGAGATGGTGCCCTGTGAGTCGAAGGCGGCCGAGGAGGTCTGGATGTCGACCGTGCCGCTGATGACATCGATGAGGCTGTCAACCCCGCTGTTCCAGGTGAGTCCCGGACCGATCGGGGTCACGCCAGATCCCAGGAACAACACGATGCCCGAGTTCGCGATCAGGCCTCCGCCGCTGAAGCTCGCACCATCGCCGGCGTCGATGAGCCCACCCTGGGGCCCGGCGGGGAGACCCTCGAGCGTGACCACCTGCCCGCCACTGTCGACGGTGACGTCAGCTTCGACGCCCAGCACGCCGCCTCTGTTTACGTAGAGCACGCCGGTTGGCGACACCGTGGAGTCAGCGGTCAGGTCGAGCCGACCGAAGATCGTCAGTTCTCCTCCGAGGGTCAGCCTGCCGATCGAGGTGACCGTCGTGGCGGCGAGAATCGGAGACGTGCCGACGGGCACGATTGCGGCCTCGCCTGCGGCGGGGACGGCTCCGGTGCTCCAGTTCGCAGCGTCATCCCACACGGCACCGGCGGCGGTGTTGGTGAACGTCGCAACGAACGGATCGGCCGGCGGTACTGCGTACGCGTAGATGGCGCCGGCAGTAGGACCGTTGCTGTTGGTGTCCTCGGGGGCGCCAACGATCACGCGTTCGCCCGAGATCGCAACGGCGTCACCGAAGCGCTCCTGGTTCGCGCCATCGGGGGCGCGCAACGCCTCGCGTTCGAGCCACGTTGGGCCGCTGCGATCGAACACGTACGCGGTGCCATCGCGGAACGGGACGCCGCTGAGCGAGCCGGCGCCGGCACCGACGATGATCACGTCACCGTCGACCGCAACATCGGAACCGAAGACGTTGCCGGTGTCGGCATCCGATGCCTGCAGCTTGACCGGTGACGAGAAGCTGCCGGGCACACCCTCGTACACCCAGGCCGCGCCGGCGTGGAGCTCGCCAGCACTGTTCAGCCGCTCGCCGATCACCATGGTGGCGCCGTCAATCTCGATCGAGTTGCCAAACTGCCCGACTCCGCCATCGGGGCTGGCCAAGATCTCGTCGGCTGTGTCGTTCCACGTTCCGGCGGAACGCTTGTAGGCGTACACCCGGCCGCCGAATTCCTCCGGCGCACCGACAGCGGCATACGCATCGCCGTTCCCGAGATCGACGATCGCCACCTCGGCGCCGAACGACGCGTTGATGGGGCTGGGAGGCAGGGACAGCTCGACCTCCGACGCGGCACTCAGTGACCGCACCCTGACCGATTGGAACGTTCCCAGCTGGCCGATGATCAGCATGTCGCCGTCGATGTCGAAGACGTCACCACCGATCACCGTGTTGATCACGAACGGAGTCTCCGTGTTGAGACGCGTGTACAGGTAACCACCTGCGGCAATGACGTTGCCCTGGATGGCCACACTCGAAGCCGGGTTGCCGAGCGCCTGGCGGAACACCCAATCGCCGCCGACGAACTCGTAGACCAACGTTTCGCCGCTTGGATCCGGAGCGCCGACGACCGCCCAGTCACCGTCGATGTCGACGTCGAAACCGAATCGCTCGATCCCGAACCCGAGGTCGGCGCCCGGACCGAGGATCTTGTTCTCCGCAAGCTGCAGCGTGATTTGGCTCGGCGTCGTCATGACGTCGAACGGTGCGGTGCCGAGTTCGGCGAATCGACCGGGATAGCAATCGAGGCACGTGATGACCGGATACGCCTCGGCCGGCCCCGGGGAGTACCCCACCAGATCACTGGACAGCAGACCGTCCTTCGTGAGGTTGACGTCGATCCGAACGCGCCCGTAGTTGGCGACATCACTGGATGATCCGGTGATCTCGGACTCGATCCGCGACGACCCCATGAGGACCAGACTGCTCCAAACGTCGAACGTCGTCCCCGCTGCAACGCGCAGTGAGCCCGGGAACCCGTCGAGGTTGTCAACGGTCTTGATCGGTCCGCCGGCGAGCAGCACCGACCCCTCTTGGAGGTCGAGCGTGCTCGACGATTCGGAGTACCAGGTGGCCTGGCTCCCGAGAGAGAGCGAGCCCGCGCCGGTCTTCACGACATCACCGAGGTTGGAGATCTGTCCGGTACCGGTGACCGACACCGCACCATCGACCGTCAGGAGGCCGGGGCCAGTGAAGTCGATCTCAGGAGCGGCGACGCTCAATTCTCCGTTGTTGGCGAAGTCGATATTGCCGAGGGGACGGAACTCGCCATCGCCCTGCACGGCCAGCAGGCCGCCGTCAATGCGCGTCGCCCCGAGCACCTCGAGTCGGTCGCCGACATCCACGTTGCCAAAGGCCGTCAAGCGGCCGAACGTGGACGGCCCGGAGATCGGCAGTGGGTCTGCGTACAGCGCCGACAACACGATGGCGTGATCGTTCGGCCCTGGGACCACCCGGACGTCCCAAAAATCCTCCGGCGCCGAGGCCTCGATGAGGTCGGGCAGGGCGGTCGCCACCACCGGCACCTCGACCGAGTAGACGGCACCGGCGTCGGTGGACAGGTCGACGGCGCCGTCGTCGCCGGGGACGCCGGTGACGAGCGTCCGGCCATCGAGGGCGATCGCTCGCCCGATGCGGTCACCGGCCTGCCGACCCGCCGGCTGCACGACGTCGACCGGACTGTTCGACCAGGTGAACCCGTCGAACTGGAAGAGACCCACCTGGCCGCCGGCCCCCGGAGCACCGATTGCGACGACACCACCCTCGATGTCGAGATAGTCGTTGACCTGTTCCTGGCTGACATCGAAACCCGTTTCGAACGTACGGACGACATCGGCGTTCCAGTCGCCTATGCCATCGCCGTCGAGATCGACGAACTCGACGACGTCGAACCGCAGGGTCGTGTTCGTGGTGCCGTTGCCGTAGCCGCCCACGACGATCCGATTGCCGAACACGTCGACGGCGGTACCGATGCGAGAACCGATCGCATACCCCGAGAAGCCACGTTCAAAACTGAATCCCGACGGCCCGAGTCCGGTGAACTCGAACACGCGGATGGCGCCGCCGTCATCCGGCCCGACACCGGGCGCTCCGATCGCAAGCCACGTCTGGTACGAACCAGAGAAACCCGTCGGGAGAGCAACCGAGTACCCGAACTCGTCGCCGGGAGCGTCGCCTTCGTCGACGGTCACCACGTTCCACACCGTGCCGTCGAAGCTCGCCCGGAACACTGCGCCGGTCGCATCGCCGGCGGCGCCGTCGTAGCCGGGCGAACCGACGACGAGTACATCGTCGAGCAGAAAGGCCACCGACGCGCCGAACCCGTCGAAGTCGAACTTGCCACTGACGATCGGGCCACCGAGTTGTCCCCAGTTCCCGAGGGCATCGCGTTGGAACACGAACACACGCCCCGGCTCGTTGCTCCCACCGAGGCGATCGGACTCACCGACTGCCAGGACGTCACCGAACAGCGCGATCGCATCGCCGAAACCGCCGTCGACCTCCGGAAGCGGCGACGGGATCGTGGCAACAAGTCCCCACGGCGACGTTGCATCGGCGCGCTCGTACACCGAGACCTCTCCAGCTCCCCCGACAGCACCGACAGCGGCGGACGGTGCCGACGCAACCATCCGGTTTCCATCCACGTCGACGGCGGCGCCGAGCCGCCCAGAGTCGACTTCGACGTCGGGCGAGATCACCTCGACAGCGAAGGGACTGCTGAACGATCCGATACGGACCTCGCCGGCATCGATGCCAGCGGCGTCATTGCCCGGGCCGCCGATGACATAGGTGTCTCCGGCGGCGGCCACGTCGAAGCCCCACCTGTCCCCGGCATTCGCCGGAAGTGACACCCCCAATCCCGTTCCGAGAAGATTGAAGGCGGGATCGGGATTGACCGGGAAGTAGATGGCGCTCCCAGCGTCGGTCGCAGAACCGTCGGCGAGATAATCGGCGTACAGCACGTGCGCGCCGGTGAAAGACGCGCGCGCCGGGGTCGCGGCGCTCGCCCCATAGTTGAGCAGGTTCGCGACAAATGGGGCCTGCCCTGCCGGAAGCACGTGCCTCCAGGCGTACGACGTGCCCGGCTCGGTGCCATCCTCCAATCTCGTGTTCACGGGCTGGCCGCTGAACATCCACGCGTCGCCCTGTGCGTCGAGCTCCACCTCGACGGAATCCCCGGTGTTACCGTCTGCGACGTTGCCGCTCGTCAGCTCCAGCGAAGCCGAGAGGGCCGAGCCGTCCCACTGGAAGTAGTACGTCCTGCCGGCGTCGATACCGATGAAGTTGTCGTCCCCAGGGGCGCCGACCACGATATGGGTGCCTGCATCCGCTCCCGCTACGGCGTAGCCGAATTCATCTCCAGCGGCCGGGGAATCCGTGCGAGCGATCACACCCGCCGTGCCGGTCTGCCAGTTGCTGCCCGAACGCAGGTACACCCACGCTCCACCCTCGGCACTCTGGAAGCGAGGGGCGCCGACCAGCAGGAACTGGTCGGTCAGATCAACGGAGAACCCGAAGCCGGCGCCATCGAAACCGGCGCCCACGGCGGTCTCGCCACAGGGGCTGGCGACGGAGGGGTCGCACTGGTAGACGACCGAGGTCTGCTGCCATTCTCCGAATGGGCCAGTCGGTTCGAAGACATACACCGCGCCGGCGTCTTCGCCGTTCTCGTCGTCGCCAGGCGCTCCGACGACGATGACGTCGCCACGCACGTCGACGTCCCAACCGAACTGCCGGTTGCCGAGCGTCGACGGGAAGAGTTCGGCCTGTTTGGTCCATCCGGACCCGTCGTTGTGGAAGACGTAGGCGGTTCCGTGGTTCTCGCCTCGGCCGTCGTCGCCCACTGCCCCGACCACGACCGTCATGTCACCCGGGACACCATCGATCGCCACACTCTCGCCGAATCGGTCACCAGCCGCATCAGGAACCGGCACGAGTCGCTGTGCCTCCGTGATCGTCGGGTCGATCGTGATCGGATATTCGGCGCCTGCGGTGTCGACCTGCAGCTCGATGTCGCCGTCGACGACGGCCATCTCGGCCGGGAGGTCGGTTCCAGTCGCGTCGAATGCGAACACGCCCCGGTACCAGACGGTGGTGCCGTCGGTGCGCTCGATCGCCACGGTCTGTTCATCGACGAGGGTTGGAGCGCCAGCCACGACGTCGACGGTCACGGCGAGATCGTCACCAACCGAGACCGGTGCGTCGACGGTGTAACCGTGCTCGATGCCGTCGCCAGCAGCGCGGTACCACTCGGTGACCGCACCCCAATTGGCGGAGACCTCCGCATCGGCTTGCGCGAGCACGGGCTCGACGCCGGACAAGTCGGCGTCGCCAATCGCCGTGGTGCCGAGTTCGAAGATCGGGTCGTTCGCGCCGGTGGAGATCGCCGCGGACCCATCCGCGAACGTGAGGACCATCTCGCCGGCGGGGAGCGCAGCGGATGTGAGCGGGGTGTGGCTGGCCAGAGGAACGGGAGCGGTGGCGATGTCGGAGGCTGCGTCAGGGTACGAGATGTCAGCGGCAGTGGCGGTGGCGGCGGCGGTGGAAGCGACAAGACGCTCTTCGACCCGATCGGCCACGGCAACGGCCGTCAGGGCCAGCACCGCAGCCAACAGCAACGGAACCATCGACGGGCGCCGAATGGGATGCGACGACACGGGCCGAAGTGGAACCAGCGGCTCGCCACATCGGGATCGCCACGTTCGTTCGGTGTGTCGTTCGCTGACCCCGGCGCCCGCCGATTCGCTCATGTCATTCCCCATCCCGCACTCATTCGGCGCAGCTCCCCTGCGCCGTGTCATCAGGGCAGACACTTGGATAACACGCATTCGTTGCGAGCGCCAATGAATTCGAGGTGAAGTACCCGAAGTCGCAACGATCTGCCACGGTACGCAACAGGCTGGTCACGTTCCGCGACGGCGGCCGCCATCGTCACACGAAAAACTGACGGCGCCTATCGGGTCCAGGAGGACCCGTCAGTGCTTGTGCAGCCTTCTCACGGAAGACTCGGGGGTTTGTAGGCGATGGCCACGGCGTCGGTGGCCACCCGCACCGACGCCGATCGGGGGAATCCGAGGAACGGACCGAGCCCACCGAAGTACTGGTCGGGGGCCGAGCTTCGTCAGCAGCTCCTCGTCGCCGTCGGCGAGCACGCGAATCACGTCGACCTCACCCGACTTCACCATGTAGATCAGCTCGGCGTGATCACCCTGCGGCCTTAGCGGGAGCCACCGACAGTGCGGTGAATGGTCCGGAGATCCATTCGGGGACGACCCAGCTGTCTGCGCGCCCAGCGCTTCGACCGTATCGAAGGGCTCGGTGTTCAACTGGTTCACCAGACCGGTCATGACGAACAGCAGCGCGAACACCACTGCTCCGAATGGAACTGTCACGCCAACCGGAGGCCGAGGATCTGGTGGGGCGGCGTCAGGTCTTGTGGAGGACCTTTTCGCGGAAGATGCGGGGGCTGTACACCGTGAGGACCACGTCGGTGCTGGCGCGTACCGACGCCGATCGCGGGAAGCCGAGGAACGGGCCGAGCTCGCCGAAGTACTGATCGGGTCCGAGCTTCGTGAGCAGCTCCTCGCCTCCTTCGGCGAGCAGCCGGATCACGTCGACCTCGCCCGACTTCACGACGTAGATCAGCTCGGCGTTGTCGCCCTGTTCGAAGATCGACTCACCGGCGGCGAAGCTCTCCTCATGCGTCGCCACCTCGTCGTGGCCACCGACCGGGATGAGCTGCACGATGCGGTCGGCGATCGGCACGAGCCTGGAGTCGTGGGTCGAGACGACGATCATGCGGCCCTCGTCGCGCAGCCCCTGCAGCACCCGAATGATCGCCTCGGCCTGGATGTGATCGAGGTTGGCCGTCGGCTCGTCGGCGAGCAGCAGTGGCGGGTTGTGTCCGAGCCCTCGGGCGACGGCAACACGCTGTTGCTGACCGCCGGACAGTCGACTCGGAAGATGGCCACCGCGGTCACCCAGATTGACCTGCTCCAGCAGCTCGTCGGCTCGGGCGAACGCTTCCTTGCGACTCATCCCGGTGAGGTTCAACGGCACGGCGATGTTCTCACGAGCGGTCAACGACGCGATGAGATTGAACGCCTGGAAGACGAACCCGATCTGTTCACGCCGGTACGCATCGAGCTGCTTGCCCGACATCGAGGCAATGTCGGTGTCACCCAGGCGGATCGAACCTGACGTCGGCGTCATGATCCCGCCGAGACACGACAGCAGGGTCGTCTTGCCCGACCCGGAGGGCCCGAGCAGCACGACGAGTTCGCCCGGCTGGGCCTCGAATGACAGCATGTCGAGCGGCCGAATGGCGTAGCCGTCGTGGATGAACTCGACCACGAGGTCGGTGACGACGAGCGGTCCGATACTCATACGCCGGCTCCCGAGAATGCTTCGGATGGATCGGATCGCAGCACCTTGCGCATCCCGACACCACCGGCGACGAGCGCCATGATGACGGCAAGCAACGGGACCTGCCAGAACGCCCGGGCGGGCACACGCACCGGTAGCGGGAAGGAGGGCACGAGGAACAACTGGATGATCGACGCGATGGCGACGGCAGCGAGCGAAACAAGCACGGCCTGCAATCCGAGGCTGCCGAGCAGCGCCGAGTTGGGTGCGCCGACGGCCTTCAGCACCGCGAAATCGCGCTGGCGCTCCAGCGCCGAGAGGTAGACGACTGCGCCGATGATCACCGCGGCGACACCCCAGAGCAGCAGCCTCACGAGGTCGATCGAGGAGATCGAGGCATCGAGCGGGCGCAGCGCGTCGGTCGCAACCTCCTCGGCCGTGAGCACCTTGGCGCCGGCGGGGATCGCGCCGATCTCACCGTCGACGAGCACGGCACCGATCAGCTCGGTGGACCGGAACACGATGTTCTGGGCGTCGGCCAGCGCCACGAACGCCATGGGCGTGCCCGCCAGCATCGTGATGTTCTCGGTCTCTCCGACGACGGTGAGATCCATCCCGCCGATGGTGACCTGTTGGCCGACTTCGAGACCGGCCGTTTCATCGACAACCAGCTCTCCACTCTCGGCCACCGCGCGACCGGCGACGAGTGATGGGGTTCCCAGCCCACCGACCTCGTGGCCGAAGAGTATGACGTCCACGGGTTCGCCGTCATCGAGGAGATTCGATCGCGACACGACCACTGCCGACTTCGTGTCAGCCTCGATCGCATCGATCGCTTGCGCCGGTGCCGCCGACAACGCAGTGAACGGCCCGGTGATGCCTTCCGGGATCACCCACGAATCGGCGCCGATCGCGGCGACGGTGTCAACCGGCTCGGCGTTGAACTGCTCGACGAGGCCGATCATCACGAACAACAGGGCGAACACGACCGCCGCGAGCAGCGTGACCACGATGAAGCGCGTCCGCCGATACACGAGGTCGCGGAAGGTCAGCAGGATCAACTCTCAACTCCCACGTCCGCACGCTCCCCTGGTCTGTGTCTCACGGCGCATCCCCCCGACGCACTCGGACGGACCATAGCCAGAAGGCGGTCGACATTCCGAACCCGCCTCGTGAACTGGCGACGAGAGTGACTGGAGTACCGTCTGCGACGTGCGGTTTGGGGCCGATCGCCGACGACGGGGGATGACACATGGGTGGTGAACCGAACGTAGGGACCGCGACGGTCATGTTCACCGATCTCGTCGGCTCGACCGAGATCCGATCTACGCGTCGGCGAGGATGCCGCCGAGACCCTTCGAGCGGTTCACGACGAGGTGCTCGGCGACGCAATCGCCGCGAACGGTGGCGTGGTCGTCAAGCATCTCGGCGATGGGCTGATGGCGACGTTTCCGAGCGCCGCGGGCGCGGTCACGGCCGCCGTGGCGATGCAGCAGGAACTCGACCTGCGCAACCGACGCAGCGACGGCGAGCGGATGCAGATCCGCGTCGGGATCTCGACCGGCGACGTCACCTTCGACGGAGACGACTGTTTCGGACTCCCCGTCGTCGAGGCACAACGACTCGAAGCGTCAGCCGAGCCGGCAACCATCCGCTGCGCCGAGATGGTCATGCTCATGGCGAGGGGGCGCGGCGGTCACGAGTTCGCGTCACTGGGCGACCTCGAGCTGAAAGGGCTGGCCGAACCCCTTGCGACCTGCGAGGTCCTGTGGTCGCCGCTCGCCCAACCGGACGCGCCCACGGTCGAGCTCGGCCTGCCACCGGTGTTCGCCCATGCGACCGGCCTGCCGTTCTCCGGCCGCGACGAGGTGTTCGAGCAACTCGTCGACACGTGGAAGCGTTGCGTGGCCGGCGGATTCGAGGTGGTGCTGCTGGCGGGTGAGCCTGGCATCGGCAAGACCCGGCTCGCCCAGGAGTTGGCCGTGCGCGTGCAAGGCGGCGACGGCCGGGTGCTCGGCGGCCGCTGCGACGAGGACGTCACGATCCCGTTCCAGGCATTCGCCGGCAGCGCTCGACTTCTTCGTTCGCCAGACCCCGCCCGACCGGGTGCTCGTCGAGCTCGGCGAGTTCCCCGGCGACCTCGTCCGCATCGTCCCGGAGCTCGACCGACTCGTCGACGGTCTGCCCTCGGCACTCGACGACGAGCCCGACGTCGAGCGGTACCGACTGTTCCAGGCGGTGGGGTCGTGGCTGTCGGTGGGCGGCACCGACCATCCGCGGCTGCGTGGTGCTCGACGACCTGCACTGGGCCGACAAACCGACCCTGCTGCTGTTGCGTCACCTCATCTCCAACCCGCCGGTCGGATTGATGATCCTGTGCACCTACCGCGACACCGACGTCGACCGCACGCACCCGCTGTCGTCGATGCTCGCCGACTTCCGCCGGATGCCGGCGGTGGACCGCATCGCCCTCGACGGGCTCGGCGACAGCGGTGTTCGCGAACTCCTGACGCGCACCGGCGGCCACGAACTCGACGAAGACGGTCTGGCATTCGCAGAGGTGGTCCAGCGCGAGACGTCGGGCAATCCGTTCTTCCTCGGCGAGGTGCTCCGCCATCTCGCCGAGACCGGTGCGCTGTACGAACGCGACGGTCGCTGGGTGTCCGATCTGCGACCGGAGGAGGCGGGGATCCCGGAGGGCATCCGTGAAGTCGTCGGCAGGCGACTCAGCCGGCTCGGCGACGATGTCGAGACGGTGCTTCGCTCGGCGGCGGTGATCGGCTACGAGTTCGACGTCGACCTGCTCGCGGACGTGGTCGGCCGCGACGCCGACGACGTGCTCGACGCGCTCGACATCGCTGCCCGGGCAAACCTCGTGATCGAGGTCGGCGTCGACCGGCACCGTTTCGCCCACGCGCCTGGTGCGCGAGACGCTGCACGGCGAACTGTCGTCGAGTCGGCGGGCACGCCAGCACCGTCGGGTGGCCGAGGCGCTGGAGGCCCGCCACGCCGACGACCTCGACGCCGTCGTGACCGAACTCGCAACGCACTGGGCCGAGGCGTCCGCCGGCGGTGACCCGTCACGGGCGATCGAGTTGGCAATTCACGCGGGCGACCTCGCTGCCGATCGGGGCGCCTTCGAGAACGCCGTGCGGTGGTTCGAGCAGGCGCTCGAACTGATGGAGGACGAAGAGCACCTCGTCGTCCGACCGTCGACGCACGCTCGTCAAACTCGCGGACGTCCAGATCTACACCGGGGCCGGAGTGGAGGCGCGAGGCAACGCCCTGGCGGCCGCCCGCGCGTCGATCGCCGCCGGCGACCTCGGCACCGCATGCGAGGCCATGGCGGTCAGCCCGCGAGCCAGCTTCGACAGCAGCGATCCACCGGACCCGGAACGCACCGCACTCCTGCGGGAGGTTCTCGCCTTCGACGACCTCACCTCGACACAGCGAGCGCACATGCTCGGACACCTCGCGACCGAACTCATCTACGAGCGCGACATCGAAGGTCGAGCTGCTGCACTGGCCGAGTTCCGAACGCTGACAGCGGGGCTTCCGGCCCTCGAGCAAGTGCAACTCCGCAACCCCGGCTCGGGCTCGCTCCGCGCCGTCAGCCGGCGTGAAGCCACTGAACTCCTCGACATCTTCATCGAAGCGGCCCGCCTCGTGCCCCAACCATCACTTCGGATGCGCTACCTGCAAGGAGCCTGTTTCCAGGCGTTCAGGGTGGGTGACCGCGACGTCCTGGAACAGACGCTGTCCCAGCTCCTGCTCCCCGCTGGTCCCAACGCCAACTTCAGCGAGGTCTTCGCCTTGCTGCCGTACACCATGAACTTGACCATCTCGGGTGACCTGCAAGGTTCAGCCATCAGGCGGGATGAGTTGGTCGACGGCATGACAAGCCTCGGGGCGCCCGAAGCCACGGTGTACGAGGCAACGACGATGATGGCGCTCGCCAGGGAAACCGGCACCCTGGCCGACCTCGACTTCATCGCCGACCTGACCGAGCAGATGGGCCACCCGGCCAGTGCCGCCCGTGCAGTCGGTGTGTACGTCCGCTTCGCCCAGAACGACGTCGACCGCGTCATGACGGCACTCGACCTGATCTCGACCGAGGAACTCGCCGATGACGCTGGGTATCCCATCGTGGTCGCGTACTGGAGCGAGATCGTCGCCGGTCTCCGAATCACCGATCAGTGCCGCCGATTCATTGCCGAACTGGAGCCGTTGGCCGGCACGCACCTGGGGACGGGAGGGATCCACCTCGGGTCGGCCGACCGGTACCGCGCGCTCCTCCACGACGCACTCGGCGAGCACGATCTCGCCGACGAACTCTTCGCTGCCGCCGTCGAGCAACACGAGGCGTTCCGGACACCGCCGTGGATCGCCCGCACCCACCTCGACTGGGCGGAGTCGCTGATCGCCCGCAGCCAACTCGACGACGCCCGCGAGCACCTCGACGCAGCCCGAGCGGCGATCGGCGACCTCGACCTCCCCGACAACCAACGCCGCCTCGACGCCCTCGTCTCCCGACTCCGAACGAGACGCGGGTCTGACCCCGCGTCTCATTCGGCGCAGGATGCACAGTAGGTTCGGCGGGAATGACGCACAACGAGATGCAGCGGCCCGGATCGATCCTCGGTACCCGGGTCCTGCGTACCGAGGACCCCGGCCTGCTCACCGGGAGCCGGAAGTACCTGGCCGATCTCGACCTGCCCGAACAAGCTCCACGCGGTGTTCGTGCGCTCCGACGTCGCTCACGGCACCATCACCGCCATCCATGCCGACGACGCACGCACCATGGCGGGCGTCGTCGAGATCCTCACGGCCGACGAACTCGGCGTGGCACCGCATCACGGATTCGCCATGGTGCATCCCGACTTCGCCCGGCCGCCGCTCGCCGAGGGCACGGTCCGATTCGTCGGCGAGCCGATCGCCGTGGTGCTCGCCGAGACGTTCGAGCAGGGCGAGGACGCCGCGCAGGCCGTGTGGGTCGACATCGACGCGCTCCCCGCGCTGGTCGACGCCGAGGCTGCACTCGCCGACACGGACAACCTGATCTTCCCGGAGCACGGATCCAACGAGGCGCTCGTGATCGTGGACAAGCCGCGCACCGATCTGTCCACTGCCGAGGTGGTCGTGCGCGGCCGCTACGTCAACCAACGTATGGCGGTCGTGCCGATGGAACCCGACTGCTGCGCGGCCGAGGTCGGCGACGACGGCCGCCTCACCTTCTGGGCGTCGACCCAGATGCCCCACGGCCTGCACGGGCAGCTCGCCGACGCGCTGGGGATGGAACCGGCCGACATCCGAGTGGTCACCCCGCAGGTCGGAGGCGGGTTCGGCGGCAAGGCCGGCATCCACCACGAGTACACCGTGGTCGCCGCTGCTGCTCGACGAACGGGCCGACCCGTGGCGTGGGTGCCGCCGCGCAGCGACGACATGAAGGCGCTCCCCCACAGCCGCGGCCAGGTGCAGTACGTCGAGCTGGGCTGCACCCGCGAGGGCGATTTCACCGGGCTGAAGGTGCGTCTCGTCGGTGACGCCGGTGCGTACCCGACCATCGGCGCGTACCTGCCGGGCGGAACCCGGCGGATGGCGCAGGGCACGTACGCGTTCCCGACGATCGAGTTCGACGTGGCCGTCGCCGTCACCAACACCACACCGATGGGCGCGTACCGGGGCGCCGGACGGCCCGAGGCGACCGCGCTCCTCGAACGGCTGGTCGACCAGGCGGCGCTGGAGCTGGGAATCGACCCGATCGAGATCCGGCGCCGCAACTTCCTCGGCGACGACGTGTTCCCGTTCACCACGCTCACGGGCAACACCTACGACTCGGGCCGCTACCTCCTCCCGCTCGAACGCGCCGCCGAGGCCGCCGGATACGACGAGTTGCGCGCCGAGCAGGCCGAACGGCGGGTGAACGGCGACCATCGACTGCTGGGCATCGGCGTGGCGGCCTACGTCGAGATCACCGCGGGCGGAGGCGCCGACGAGTTCGGTGCGATCGAAGTCCACGCCGACGGCTCGGCGACGATCTTCGCCGGCACGCAGTCACACGGCCAGGGACATCAGACCGCGTACGCGATGCTCGTTGCCGACCAGACCGGCATCCCCGTCGACCGCATCACCCTCGTCGACGGCGACACCGACCGGGTACGCACCGGCGGTGGGACCGGCGGGTCACGTTCATTGCAGCTCGGCGGGTCGGCCGTGCGCGGCGCCACCGAGGCCATGGTCACCAAGGCCAAGGAGCTCGCTGCCCGGGTGCTCGAAGCCGACGTCGCCGACATCGTCGTCGACACGGCGACCGGCACGATCGGCGTGGCCGGCGTGCCCGCCCAGGCCATCGGCTGGGGCGACCTCGCCGCACGTGCCACGCCAGCTCGGCGAGCAACTCGACGGCGAGTTCGACTTCCACCAGGACGGCGCCACCTTCCCGTTCGGAGCCCACATCGCGGTGGTCGAGGTCGACGCCGAAACCGGCAAGGTCCGGCTGCTGCGCCACGTGGCCGTCGACGACTGCGGCACGGTGCTCGCCCCGCTCCTCGTGGAGGGCCAACAGCACGGCGGCATCGCAGCGGGCGTCGGCCAAGCGCTGTTCGAGGAGGTCAGCTTCGACGGCGACGGCAATCCGGTGACGTCGAACCTCGCCGACTACGGCATCCCGACCGCCGCCGAGCTGCCGTCGTTCGAGACACACTCGACCCAGACGCCGACGCCGCTCAATCCACTCGGTGCCAAGGGGATCGGCGAAGCGGCGACGATCGGCGCCACACCGGCGGTACAGAACGCCGTGATCGACGCCGTCGCCCACCTCGGGGTACGTCACATCGACCTGCCGTGCACCCCCGAACGGGTGTGGGCGACGATCCGCGATGCCCGAGCAGGCACGCTCGCCGATCCGTGGGTCGAACCGCCCGACATCTTCGCCCGCATCCGTGCTGCTGCCGACGCCCCCTCCGAAGAAGACGCCGCGGGAGCCGCCGCCGCTGACGGCATCTGACCGCAACGACGGGCGCAGTCAGCCCCACGCTCTCCGGGTCCGGCACATGTCGCTGCGCCCACCGTCGTGCAGGCGCACGCCGAGTGTCTGATTGATCTGCAGACCGTGGTCCTCGAATCCGTTGATCGATCCCGACATGTACAACAACCACACCCGACAGCGCGCCTCACCAACCAGGTCGACCGCGTCATCCCAGTGTCGTTGGAGATTGGCGACCCAGCATCGCAGTGTCTGCGCGTAGTGCTCCCGGAGGTTCTCGACATCACGAACCTCGAAGCCGGCGTCCTCCATGAATCGCACGGTGTCGGCGACGTCGAGCAACTCGCCGTCGGGGAACACGTACCGGTTGACGAAACTGCGGCGTCCCAGACGCGAACCACCGACAGCCGAGATGGCGTGGTTCAACAACCTGCCGCCGGGACGGAGCAGGGCGTGCAGGCGCGAGAAGTACTCGGGCATCCGCTTGACCCCGACGTGTTCGGCCATCCCGATCGATGAGATGGCGTCATACGGGCCATCGTCGATCTCGCGATAGTCCTGGATCCGGATCTCGATCCGGTCGGAGAGCCCGAGCTGCTCGACCCGGGCGCGCCCGTGGGCGGCCTGCTCTGCGCTGAGCGTGACGCCCACGACATCCACGTCGTGGTTCGTCGCGGCGTGCAGTGCCATCGACGCCCAGCCGCACCCGACGTCGAGAAGGCGGCGGCGGCTGCTGATCGCGGAGACCGGCGCCGGAGTCGAGCCGGCGTCCAACCCCAGCTTGCGGCAGATCAGTTCGTGTTTGGCGGTCTGAGCGTCCTCCAAGGTGGTGTCCGCTTCGATGAAACGGGCGCACGAGTACGTCATCGCCGGGCCGAGCACCAGCGCATAGAAGTCGTTACCCACGTCGTAGTGGTGCCTCACCACCTGCCGGTCACGGCCGAGAGAGTGACGGACACCTCGCGGCACCATCTCCTCGGCGGGTACGGGTGGCTTCGTGCCGACGCCACCGAGGGCTCGAACGACTCGGGTCGCGGCCGCAGCAACACGCAGCCTGGCGCTCGCATCGAGGTGTCGTGCCGATTGCAGTGCTCGAAGGATCGCTGCGGTGTCACCGATGGCGTCGATCTCTCCGGCGACGAACGCCCGGGACACCCCGAGTTCATCGGGCGACCAGAGGAGACGGCGGAGTGCGTCCGGGTTGTTCAGGCGCATCGTGCCGGAAGCGCCGCCATCGAGACGCGAACCGTCCCAGAACTCGAACGACACCTGCGGCCGCCCGCCGAACAGCGCGTCCACGAGCGGTTCGACGACGGCTCCGATCGACGTCGTTCCGGTCGCCGTGGGCCCCGGATGGATGGTTGTCGCCATGGTCCCTCCCCGAAGTGCTCAGCGACCGCCGTCCCAGGATTCTGCCACGACGCGGGCGGCGTGTGAAGGGGCCTGGACGCCGCCTCCGACCGGGACCGGTCACAGGCCTCACACGGCGCGGTAGTGCGAGTCGAGCCTCGGCAACGAGCCGCCCTCGACTGTGACCGTGCCATCATCGACGAGCTTGACCAGGTGGGCGAGCACACTGCGCCGAGCGGGCTTGTGCAGCTCTTTGCGGACGTCGGCGTACAGCACCTCGACCATCGCCGGAATCATGCCGAGCCCACGGCGCACCGCGTCGAGCACCTGTACTTCTCGTTCGAGCCGATGTTCGATCAGCGCGTCGACGAACGCCGACGGGTTCGGGATCGGCGGGCCGTGCGTCGGGATGGCGACGTCGTCACGGCGGCCGGCGACCACCCGCAGCGACTCGAGATAGGCCGCCATGTCACCGTCGGGCGGTGACACCACGGTGGTGCTCCAACCCATCACATGGTCGCCGGTGAACAACGTGCGCGTCGTCCCGTCGTCGAGCGCGAAGCAGGTGTGGTTCGACGTGTGACCGGGCGTGTGGAGCGCGGTCATCACCCATCCGTCGGCTGCTGCCACGACGTCACCGGTCGCGGCCGTCACGTCGGGCGTGAAGTCACGATCGGTCGACTCCTCGACAACAGGCTCGCCGTCGGTGTCGCCGGCCGGTTCGACCACCGGATCGTCGACCACAGGATCGTCGACCACCGGATCGTCGCCGATGTCCCACGCGTCGTCGCCGTGGGGCCCGAACGCGATCGTCGGGGCGCCGGATTCCGCCGCCAGCCACGCAGCCAGCGGTGAGTGATCGGCGTGGCAGTGCGTCACGAGGATTGCCTTGACGCTGCATCCTTCGAGTGCGGCGGCGAGCGCGTCACGATGGGCGTCGAGACGCGGACCGGGATCGATCACGACGACATCGCCGCGTCCGTTCCCGTCGCCACCGACGATGTACGTCCCGGTGCCGAAGTACGTGAACTTCGAGGGGTTCTCGGCGATCACCCGCCGTACGAGCGCGACCACGGGCTGCGAGACGCCATAGGTGAACGACTCGCGGTCGAGGGTCAGGAACTCCACGGTGTCCACTCCAACGGCTCGATCCGACCGACCTCACGGCCGTGGCCCAGCACCGGCACCACGGCGCGATCGCGTGCACTCGCCGGTGCTGCGTCGACGTCGACACCGAGCACCCGCAGCGCCTCGGCGATGACGACCTGGCGGGCGAGGCCCGAACCGTCGGCGATCTTGAACGCTGCCGCACGGCCGTCGGCCCTGGCCATCACCATCATTCCGGCGGCCCCCTCCTTGGCCATCAGTCCGGGAACCGCTCGCATCCACAGCGTGTCGTCGAACTCCGCGCCGCCGACGATGACGGGGTTCGCCCGCATCGACCGGGCCACGGGCGCATCGGTCGAGGCCAACCGGGCGAACGCACCCGCCAACTCGTCCAGCGCGAGCGCATGTGTGGGCGCACCGCAGCCGTCGACGCCGATGTGGTGCACCACGCATCCGAGGTCGCCGAACGCCGATGCGATCGCCACCTGCAGCGGATGCTCCACCTCGAGGTAGTTCTCGGTCGGCCACCCGTTGGCGACGCAGGTGGCGAGCATCGCGGCGTGCTTGCCCGAACAGTTCTGCCGCAGCGACGAGGGTTGCGAGTTCGGATCACTCAGCGCCGGCGCCGGCGTGTTGCGGAGCTGCGAGTCGTCGAGGCCGTACCGGGCGAGGATCGCCCGGACCGCATCGAGATGCATCGGCGTTCCGGCGTGGCTGGCGCAGGCAACAGCGAGCAGATCGTCGGGGAGCTCGAGGCCGAGGCCGACCATCGCGTGGGCCTGCATCGGCTTGAGGCACGACCGCGGGTACACGACCAGGTGGGGATCACCGACGTGCGCGATGAGCGATCCGTCAGCTGCGAGCGCAGCACCGGCGCCGTGATGCAGCGACTCGTCGAATCCGCTGCGAGTGGCGACGGCGATCGGTGCGAACGCATCGTCGAAGCGCGTCACGTCGATTCCGTCGCCGGCGGCCGATCCGACGCCCGCTGACTCTTCGGGGGCGGAATCGACGTGAGGTGACTGTCGACCACGTCGTACCGATTACCCCATTCACCGATGAACGCCTGCGCCATGGCGGCCGCCGGGAGTGCCAACAGAGCACCGACGAACCCGAGGAGCGAGGCCCCGGCCAATGCGGCGCCGAACGCCACGGCCGGATGGAGTTCCATCGTGCGCGCCGTGATGCGCGGTGCGAAGAAATAGTTCTCGATCTGCTGGTACACCACGATGAACACGATGATGATCAACGCGTTCAGTGGCGAGTCGACCAAGGTCAGCAGGACTGGCAGGATGCCGGCAAGGTAGGTACCGACCACCGGCAGGAACTGGCTGACGAGACCGACCCACAGTGCGAGCGCGATCGGCGCCGGCGTACCGATCGACTGGAACACGACCCAGTGGAAGAACGTCGACAGCAACGCCAGCAACGCCCGCGAATAGAGGTAGCCACCCGTTTTCGTGATCGCCAGCTCCCACGCCTGGAGCACCCGCGCCTGACGTGCCGGCGTGAGCCGCGAGCAGATGTCTCGACGCAGACGCGGACCGTCAGCGACAAGGTAGTAGGTGAACAACAGCACCGACAGGCCCTGGAAGATCACCGCGACCACGGCGAGCGACAACCGCACCGCTTCGTCGCTCTGTGACTTGATGAACTCCTGCACTCGTCCGTCAGGATCGTTGAACTCCGAGACGACGTCCTGTGGATCGATGTTGGTGCCGAAGTTGTCGTTCAGGAAGTCGACCGTGTCGGTGATGTAGCGATCCGAGTCGTCCAACAAATCGGCGACCTGGGTGCCCACGAGCGTGCCGACGGCGCCGACGAAGATCAGGAAGGCAGCAAGGACCCCGAGCAGGATCATGATCGTGGCTCGCCCACGACGCCAGCCACGAGCAGCGAGACGATTGACCCCAGGCTCGATCGCCAGCGACAAGAACACCGAGACGAGGATCAGCAGCAGCAGGCTCGACAGGCGATGGAACACGTGGCGGGCGGTGAACGTGAGGACATACCCCACCCAGAACACCAGGACGGCCGGAACCACCCAGCGCGGGAGCGTGCGGTCGGTGGCCCGCCGGTTGAATCGGCGCCCAGTGGCATCCGTCGGACCCGTGCCGGAAACACCGACCTCGCCCGAGGCGGCAATCTCGTCGGCAGATTCCTCGGGCACGTTCGGATGGTACTCACGGGGCCGTGGCACGATGAGTCAATGGACGTGCGGACGTGGCTGGGTGACCAGATCCGTGATCGCGTGGTCGGGCCCGATGCGCCGCAACGCCACCTCGAGCTGTTCGACACCGACGAGCCCGGGTGGTTCGCCGACGACGCGCCGATCCGTCGCGTGCATGCCGACGCTTCGATGTTCGTCGGCGGGCTCCGGGCACTGCTGTTGCAGTCGTTGCATCCCCTCGCCATGGCCGGTGTCGCCCAGCATTCCGACTACCGCGCCGATCCGTGGGGACGCCTACAACGCACGGCCGACTTCCTGGCGGCGACCACGTTCGGTCCGTCATCGCAGGCGCAGCGGGCGGTCGACACCGTGCACCGAGTGCACGAACGGGTCACGGGTGTTGCTCCCGACGGGCGCCGGTACGAGGCGAACGACCCGCACCTGCTCGAGTGGGTCCACATCGCCGAACTCGACAGCTTCCTCGCCGCGCACGATCGCTACGGCGAACATCCGCTCATCGGCGACGACCGCGACCGGTACGTCGCCGACGCCGCCGTGGTGGCACGAGCCCTCGGTGTGATCGATCCGCCCGACTCCGAGGCGGCGCTTCGCGATCGGATCACTCGATACCGATCCGAGTTGCGAGGCACCAGTGAGGCGAGAGAGTCAGCGCGCTATCTCCTGGTGCAACCCCCGCTGCCGTTCGCCGCCCGACCGGCGTACGGGCTGATCGCCGCCGCTGCGGTGGCACTGATGCCGGCGTGGACCAGGATGCCACTGCGCCTGCCGTGGCTCCCGGTGACCGAGACCGTTGCCCTGCGCCCCGCCGGCGAGCTGATCACCCGCACGATCCGCTGGGCGATCCCGGCCTCATCCTGAACGAACGCCACGGCCTGCACGGCCGGGTCGGGACGAACGGCCCTGATCGGCGTGGGGGACGGTCGATACCGTTGGCAACACCATGAAGAACTCGACGTTCCCCTCCACGCGCGGCCTCCGCCTCGGTGCCGCACTGGCCGTCGCGGCGCTCGCACTGTCCGCGTGCGGCAGCGATGATGCGGCCCCCGAGTTGCCGGAGGGCGGTACCGGCAGCGCCTACAACGACGCCATCATCGAATCCGAATCACACGACGAGATCATCTTCGTCGAGGGTGGCGAAATGGTCGTCGCGGTCAACTGCGACCCCGCCGAGGGGGGCACGATCGTGACGGTCGTTGCCGAGGGACTCGCTCCGGGCGAGTACATCGGCACGTTCGACCCGGCCACCGGCGTCGACCTCACGCTGTCCGTCAGCGAGCCCGGTCAGTCGACCACCACGGCGGAGATGACGCTCGACGAGGACGACTACACCGTCACCTTCGCCGACATCGAAGGCGGCGAGTTCAGCCTCCGCGGCTGCTGACCGCCGTCGACGCAACAGGCAACGCAACAGCCAACGCACCGGCGAGATCGCCACGCGACATCACCTCGACGCCACGGTCGAGGTCGAGCCACCCCGCCATCGAGGCCAACTCGCACGCGAGTTCCGCGGCGACGTACGCCTCGTCGATCCCCGGCTCACCGAACGCACCCTGCACGAGGAGCCGGCCGGTCGCCCGATCGGCCTTCAGGTCGACGCGCGCCACCAGTTCGTCGCCGAGCAGGAACGGCAAGACGTAGTAGCCGTACCGGCGTTTGGGCGCCGGGACGTAGATCTCGATGCGGTACCGGAACCCGAACAACCGCTCGGTGCGATCACGGCTCCACACGAGTGGATCGAAGGGGCTCAGCAGCGCCCGCGCCGCCACCCGACGCGGCATCGCGGCATCCGGGTGCAGGTAGGCGGGCTTCGACCACCCCTCGACCGAGGTTTCGATCAACCGGCCCTCGTCGACGAGTTCGGCGATGAGCGGCCGACACGGCGGGTTGCGCTGGCGGTGATAGTCGGTGAGATCGTCGAACGTCCCGATGCCGTGGTGCCGCGCTGCCTGCACGAGCAGCTCCTTGCGGGCCTCGATCTCGGGCGGTGTCGGCAACGCCAGCACCTCGGCGGGAATCACCCGATGAGCGAGGTCGTAGGTACGCGCGAAGTCGTTCGGGCGACGCACGGCCGCCACCTCGCCGGTGAAGAACAGGTACTCGAGCGCGATCTTTCCGTCGTCCCAATCCCACCACGTGCCCTTCGGGCCGACACGTTGTTTCAGGTCGCCGGCCACGAGCGGGCCCTCGTCACGGATCCTGATGCGCACCTCGTCGATGAACTCCGGGCGCCGATGCCGCAGGTCGGCAACCGCCTTCCACCGGTGCTCGCTGTTCATCGTCCAGCGCAGGTACGGGTGCAGTGCGACCGGCACATGACATGCCTCGTGCACCCAGTACTCGAACAGCTCACCGTCGCGGCTGGCGTCGGCAATCAGCGTGCGCGGGTGCGGTCCGAGACGCGCGAACAGGGGCAGCTCCTGGCTGCGCACGAGCACGTTGACCGAGTCGATCTGGATGAGCCCCATCCGATCGACCACACGCCGGAGATGACGCCGGTCGACCCGACCCGTCGGCCGTGGGTCGGTGAACCCCTGGGCGCCGAGCGCGATGCGACGCGCCTGCGCGTTGGAGAACTCGGCCGACTTCGCCACCCGAGCTGCTCTCCTGGTTCTGGCAGACGTCAGTCGTCGGAGACAGCGATGGTCACGGAGTTGATGACCACGTCGGTCTTCGGCTTGTCGCCGCCGCCGGTCGGGACGCGCTGCATCTCGTCGACGATGTCGAGTCCCTTCACGACCTGACCGAACAGGCTGTACGCCGGTGGCAGGCCGACGCCCGACGCACCCGACACGATGAAGAACTGGCTGCCGTTGGTGTGCGGGCCTGCGTTGGCCATGGCGACCGAGCCGATCTGGTACTCACGCGGCTTGGGGAGTTCGTCCTCGAAGCGGTAGCCGGGGCCGCCGCGACCGGTACCGGTCGGGTCACCGCCCTGACACATGAAGCCGTTGATGATCCGGTGGAAGATCACACCGTCGTAGTAGTGGTGCAGTGCGAGGAACACGAAGTTGTTGACGGTGTTCGGCGCCTTGATGGCGTCGAGGGCGATGACGATGTCACCCATCGAGGTCGACAGGGTTGCGGTGTAACGCTTCGAGGGGTCGATCCCCATCTCCGGAGCGTCGCGGAAGTCCTGCGTCTTGGGCGCGGAACCGTCGAAGGGAGGAAATGCAGTAGCCATACCTGCGACCCTATCTGCCCACCCGAATGAGACGCGGGGTCTGACGTGCGTCTGACCCGGCGTCTCGATCAGTTGCGGTCGTTGTAGCTCGCAATGAGCAGATTGCTGGCGTCGGCGGCCTCGGTCAGCGCGGTCTGCGGGTCGGCACCGTCGAAGATCGCCGCCATTGCCCGCGACGTCTCGGCGCGGACCTCACGCTGCGGGCCGAGGACCGGAGCGTTGGCCGTGTCGTCGTTGATGCCCGACAGCAGCTGATCGTACGGGACCGCGAATCGCGGGTCGGTTGCGTACGTCGTTGCGAGAGGTTCGAGGTCGAGGGCATCGGTGCGCACCGGCACATAGCCCGTTGCTGCGGCCCACTGCGACTGCGATTCGGGCCGCAGCAGGAACGAGATGAAGTCCCACGCCGCGGCGGTCTCCTCCGGCGACTTGTCGGCCACGATCCACAACGACGCGCCGCCGACCTGCACCTGCGGCGTCTCGCCCGGGCCCGGCATCGGGCCCACCCCGATGTCGCCGGGGCCGAGGTCGGGAACCAGCCCGCCGCCGAGCGCGGCGATCACACTGCCGAGCGCCGCCGACGTCGCCATCGTCATCGCCCCCGGCGCATTCGGGTCGGCCAGCTTGAAGAAGGCATCCTGACCGCCCGGGTTGTCGCCGACCGTCATGGCCAGGCCGTCATTGATCATCGTCTGCAGGAACGTGGTCAGCTCGACGCCGAGTTCGTTGTCGAACAGCACCTCGGTCGCCGGCGCGGTCCGTCCGTTGCCATTGTCGGCGAACGGCTCGCCCGCACGACCGAACCACTGCTCGAGGAACCAGCCACCGCCCGAATCCGGACCCGAGTCGAGCACCAACGCCACCGGCGCTGCGCCCGACGACACGATCTGCTCCGAGGCCGCACGCAGTTCTTCGAGGCTCACCGGCGGATCGTCAGGATCGAGACCGGCCGCTTCGAACATCTTGCGGTTGTAGTAGAGGACCGGGTTCGACACGTTGAAGGGCATGCCGCGCTGGACCCCCTCGTACTGGTATGCCGTGAGTGTCCGCGGGACGAACGTGGAGGTGTCGAATCCACTCGATTCGAGGCACGCCTCCGCGGGCACGGTCGTGCCCGAGTCGGCGATCGAGCGCAGCGTGTACTCCGGGAGCTGCACCATCGTCGGCCGACTGGCTCTGGCTGGCGTTGATGTACTTGTCGATCAGCGATTCGTAACCGGTCTGGTTCTGCAGCTCGACACGGACCTTGTCCTGGCTCGCGTTGTACTCGTCGGTGAGTGCGATCAGGGGCGGTTCGAGGTCGTTCGCCATCGCGTGCCAGAACACGACATCGATCGGACCGTCGGCGCTGTCGAGCGCCTCGGTCGGGCACGGCGCGAGATCGGCCAGCGGTGCGACGGTGGTCGTCGGCATCGCTGTGGAGTCCGCAACTCGGTACCGGTGCCGGCATCGGGGGTGGTCTCGGCGGGCGCGGGAGTGGTTGCGTCGTCGCCCACTTCGAGCGCCGACTCGCCCGACGAACAGGCCGCGACGCCGACTCCGGCGACGACGAGCAGCGGAAGGAACCGTCGAGAGGGGAACATGGTGATCAGCCTTTCACGGCGCCGGCGGTCAGGCCGCGCACCAGTTGACGTTGGAAGACGAGCAGAACGATGACGACCGGAATGGCGGCAACCACCGTGCCGGCCATCACCAGGTTGGGTTGGTCGAGGTTCGACTTGGAGAGCACGCGCAGACCCGACTGCACCGTGTTCATGTCGGTCTCGTTGATGATCAGGTTCGGCCACAGGTACTGATTCCAGGCGCCGAGGAAACCGAAGAGCGCGAGGGCGCCGAGCGTGGGTCGCACCAGTGGCACGGCGACGTACCACAGGAACCCGAGGTGGCCGACACCGTCGATGGCTGCCGCGTCGCGCAGATCGCGCGGCAGCGTCAGGAACACCTGACGCATGAGGAACACGCCGAACGCCGTCGCGAGAAACGGCACCGCCAGGCCGATGTAGGAGTTCGACCAACCGAGCCCGTCCACGGTGTCGAAGTTGACCACGAGCGTCGCTTCGAGCGGCACGAGCAGCGTCGCGATGAACAGCACGAAGAACACGTTGCGGCCCGGGAAGTCCAAGAACGCGAAGGCGTATGCAGCGAGCACGGCCGACACCACTTGGAACACGGTGACGATGACGGCGACCACCAACGAGTTGAAGAGGTACCGGCCGAGATGGCCGGTCGTCCATGCATCGACGATCACGTCGAACGTGAACGGGCCCGGCAGCAGCGGATGGTCGAAGAACGCATCAGCCGGCTTGAAGGCCGCGATGACCGTCGTGTAGATCGGGAACAGCACGATGAACGAGACCACTGCCAGCAGGAAGTAGCGGCCCGCCCGCCGCCAGCCGGTCGGAGCGTCGAAGTCGGTGCCCCGCCGTCGCATCCGTCCATCGTGCGCCGGCTCGACCGCGGCGTTCACCGTCGACACGGCAACGTCGACGGCAGGCGGCAGGTCAGCTGCCATAGTGCACCCGCCGTCCGATGACGCGCAGCTGGATCGCCGACAACAGCAGCAGCACGAAGAAGAGCAACACCGCTGCGCCGGCCTGCAGACCGGCGTCGTTGCGGATCGGTGAGTTCTGGCCGTACACGAAGTACGTGATGGTGGTCGTCGAGTCCTGCGGCTGTGGCCCGCCGTCGGTCAGCAGGTCGACCTCGCCGTACATCTGGAATGCCCGTGTGGTCAGCACGATCATCACGAACAGCAACGTCGGCCCGAGCATCGGAACCGTGATCGACCAGAAGCGTCGGATCCCGCCGGCGCCATCGACCGCCGCTGCCTCGTAGAAGTCGCGTGGGATCCCTTGCAGGCCGGCGGTGACGAGGATGAACGTGAAGCCCAGACCCGCCCACACACTCGACAGCGCCACTGCGGTCAGCGCAGTTCCGGGATCCTGCAGCCAGCCCGGATCCTTCACCGAGGGGAACAGCGAATTGAACCAGCTGACGTTGGCGAGTGCGCCGATCGACGGTTGCAGCAGGAACAGCCACATCAGGCTCGCCACGGCGACCGACGTGGCAACGGTCGAGGAGAAGATGGCACGGAACACTCCCATCCCGCGCAGGTACTTGTCGGCGAGCACCGCCAGACCCACCCCGAGGACCAGACCGAGCGGCACCGTGATGAGTGCGAACTTCGCGGTCACCACCAGCGCGTTCTGGAATTCGGTCGAGCGGAAGATGTCGACGTACTGCCCGAACCCTTGCGAGCGACAGTTCGAGCCGAAGTTGTCGCATCGCTGCTGGCCGAGCCACACCGCCCGTCCGAGCGGGTAGAGCACGAACACGCCGAGGATGAACGCCGACGGCGCGAGCATCGCCATCGCGAGCGGGAAGTCCCTCCACCGCGATCGCTGCTGACGGTCGTCACGTTCCACACTCGAACCCTATTTCCACTGGCCGAGTCGCACCCGATCCCGTCGTGCGACAGTCGGCCGGCGTTCATCACCGGGTGGCCGCGGGCGCGGTGGCCGCAGCCGACTACCGTGACCGACGTGAGCGAGATTCCCGACGAGCAGCCACCAGTCGACCTCGACGCCGTCGAGCATGATCTGACGGCGGTCGAAGTGGCGCTGAACCGCCTGGCCGACGGCACCTACTGGACCGACGAGGTCACCGGTCAGCCGATCCCGGAACACGTGCTCGTCGACAACCCACTCGCCCGGCGCGCCTGATGCAGAAGAAGGCCGTCGCCTCCATCGCATCGATCATCGCGCTCGCCGCCGGCCTCGCAGCCGCTGCGCAGAAGGCGAAGGAGTCGCCGCTCACCAGCCGGTTCAACCGTTCGGCACGCGTGTGGAAGCTGTCGGCGCGCAACACGGCTCGCTTCGCCGTGTCACGTGTCCGTGGCATCGGGTCGGCCGAGGAGCGGCGGGCGCAGCTCGACGAACAGTTCGCCATCCGCACCGCCGAGGACGTCGCCAAGGAACTGGGCGAGATGAAGGGCGTGCTCATGAAGGCGGGCCAGCTCATCAGCTTCATCTTCGAGGCACTCCCCGACGAGGCGCAGGAAGCGCTCGCCACCCTGCAGTCCGACGCCGCACCGATGGCACCGACCCTCGCCGCCAACGTGGTGAAGGGCGACTTCGGCAAACCGCCGGAGCGGCTCTTCCTCGACTGGTCGGACATGCCCGTGGCTGCTGCATCGATCGGCCAGGTCCATCGGGCAATCACCCACGACGGTCGCGATGTCGCGGTGAAGGTGCAGTACCCGGGCGTGCACGAGGCAATCGAGAGCGACCTCGACGCCGCCGAGGTGATGTACGCGATGTTCTCGTCGATGATGCTCAAGGGGCTCGACGCCAAGGGGCTCGTCGACGAGCTGCGCGACCGGATGCGCGAGGAGCTCGACTACTCGATCGAAGCCGGCAACGTCGCCGAGTTCGAAGCCCGGTTCCAGGGCCATCCATGGGTGAGGATTCCCAAGCTGGTGCCCGAGTTGTGCAGCGCCCGGGTGCTGACCACCGAATGGATCGACGGCATGACGTTCGATCAGTTCCGCAAGAACGCATCGTCTGCAACCAAGCAGCGCTCTGCGGAGGTCATCTGGCGATTCGCGCAGGGCGCGATCATGCGCCACGGGATCTTCAACGGCGACCCCCATCCCGGCAACTACAAGTTCCACCACGACGGCAGCGTCTCGTTCCTCGACTACGGGCTCGTGAAGCGCTGGTCGCCGGGCGAATGGGAATCGCTGCGCCCGACCGTCGACGCGATCATCATCGACCGCGACCCCGACCAGCTCGTCGCGGCCATGGTCGAATCGAACTTCCTCCCCGCGAACCATGGCCTCGAGCCCGCCCTCGTGTACGACTACGTGTCGAGCCCGTACATCCCCTACCTCACCGACGAGTTCACGTTCACCCGTGACTGGATGCGTGAGACGATCGGGAAGATCTTCGACGTGCAAGGCCCACACGCCCCGGTGATCGAGCAGCTCAACATGCCGTCGAGCTTCGTGATCCTCGACCGTGTGGTGTGGGGTGTGAGCGCCATCCTCGGCAAGCTCGAAGCGACCGGCCCATGGCGCGGCATGCTCCTCGAATACATCGCCGACGGCGCGCCCGCCACCGAACTCGGTGCCTCCGAAGCCGCCTGGGCCGCCGGTCGCCCTCACACCCCCGAGCGATGAGCGATTCGGGCGCACCCCTCGCGCCACGATCTCATCGCTGTCCGGTCGGAGGGGTGGGTCACACGTTCGGTAGCGTCGCGGCGATGACGGACACGACGCAGACCGAGTCGACCGCACGGGCACCGTTCGCGCCATGGGACCGGCGCGACATCCCCGGGGTCGTTCAGTGTGGACGACACCGCTCGACGCGTCGGCAACTACAAGTGGACCGAGATGAAGCTGTTCGAGGCGCTCGGTGGCTGGGTCGCCACCGTGCCCGAACTCGACGTCAAGATGCGCTTCGGGACGCACTGCTACCACCACGCCTGGCACGCCGACCTGTGGCACAAGCGCCTTCCCGAGCTGCGCGAGATGAAGCCCGAACGGCTCACCGTGCCGGCCAACGACGCGATGGAACGATTCATCGCCGCAATGACCGAACCCGAGGCGCCCGAGCTCACGATCGAGAAACTCGTCGGCGTCTATCGGGTGCTGATCCCACGCTTCATCGCGGCCTACACGTACCACCGCAACAACACGAGCGAGATCACGGACGCACCGACGATCCGCTCGATCAACTTCATCCTGCAAGACGAGTTCGACGACTGGCGCGACGGTGAGATGCTGTTGCAGTCGCTGATCACCACGCCGCAGCACGTCGAGCGCGCCGCGCACCACCAGGCCCGTCTCGAAGCACTCATGGTGGAGGCCGGCGGTATCACCGGATTCGATAGCATCGGCATGGGGACACACACGAGCACCACCACGACCACTGGCACGACAACTGAGGGGGGCGCCTGATGCGTCAGTTCTTTCCGGTAGAAGACCTTGCCCGAGACGAGCGGTTCGTGCAGACGAACATGGCCGAACGCATGAAGGACGGCCGTACGGTGCTCGACATCAAGGAGTCGTCGGCCAAGAGTCGCGGCGCCTCCAAGCGCCTCACGCCCGACCGTCATGATGCGTCCGACGCGGCCCGCGGGTCTGATGCACGGCATCATGGTCGGCGAGATCCAGGCGCTCGAAGGCGCCGGTCGAACCGCCCACGACTTCGCAGCGGGCGACGGCACCAACGACACGATCCCCTTCGAGCTCAAGCTCGACATGGCCCGCCAGGCCTGGGACGAAGCTCGCCACGTGGAGATCAGCGCCAAGTTGTCCGACTGGATGGGCACCGAACTCGGCGAGTTCGCCGAGAACACCGTGCTGTTCGAGGCAGCCTGCTCGAACGACCCGATCCTGCGCCTCGCCGGCGTCAACCGGGCGCTCGAAGGTCTCGCTATCGACGTGTTCACCCAGATGAAGGAATTCGGCGACATCGCCGGCGACCCCTACCTCGAGTTCTGCGAAGACTGGATGCTCGCCGACGAGGTCACCCACGTGAAGATGGGTTCCGACTGGCTCCGCAAGGTCACGGCGAACGATCCCGATCGTCGTACCAAGGCGCTCGAGTTCCAGCAGGTCGTCGACAAGCTGTTCAGCTTCGGAGGCGCCCGTGGCGAGAGCGCCGAGAGTTCCTTCAGCCTCGCCCGCCGGTTCCGTGAGCTCGCCGGCTTCACCGACGACGAGGTCGACATCATTTCGGAGATGGACAGCGAGGCGCTCGAGGAGCGTCGCGCCCAGGTCATCGCCTACCGCGAGAGGGTCGGCGCCGACCACGTTCCGGCCTGACGGAGCCTGCGATGAGTGACGTGTCGACGGCCCACCTCTCGACGGGCAAGGTCACGGTCTCGCCCGCCGAATTCACGTTCGTCAAGTACGAGGCGACCGTGATCGCCGAGATCGTCGCAGAGCTCGCGGCATTGTTCGAGATCTCCAATCCGATCAAGGTGATCGTCGACGAGACCACTCCCCTGGCCAAGCTCTCGGAGGAACTCGACGGCACGTCGTCGGATGCGACCATCACACTGCACGCCGAGAGCGGGGCGTTGGAGGATCGCAAGCATCCGATGTCGTTCAGCGCCACCGGCGCCCGCGAGTCGTTCGGGCGCATCCTGCTACGCGCGCACGACCGTCTCCGTCCCGACTTCGCGGAGGTGCCGGCGGACGTCGACCTGACCCTCGAGGAGAACGCAGCGTGGGACACCTACTGCGTGGGTCGCTTGGCCCGCCTCGGCGTCGAGACCAACCAACAGCGGTGGCGCTACAACCACCGCAACCGTTACGGCTTCGCCGACGGTGTCGATGCCGCGTTCGACGCGCTGTGGAACGCCGACGATCTCAGCTGGTCGGCCGTGCTCGACATCGCCCGCAGCTGACGTCGTAGTCTGCGCGAATGGTGCAACTCCCGCCGTCCGCTGTCGAACTGATCGAGGCGGGGACGAACGCTCACCTGGTGACGTTGAATCCCGACGGCAGTCCACAGGTGTCGTTGATCTGGCTCGGCGTCGATGCCGGAGAATTGGTCGCCGGCCATCTCCGGTTCCACCGCAAGCTGCGCAACGTCGAGCATGACGATCGGGTGGTCGTGTCGTTCGAGGGGCCCGGCCACAATCAACTGGGGCTCAGCGACTACCTCGTCGTCCACGGCACCGCCCGTGTCGTCGAGGGTGGAGCGAATGAACTGCTGGCCACGCTGGCGCCGCGATTTCTCGGTCCCGGTGTCGTCTTCCCACCCGAAGGCGCACCGGACGGATGGGTACTGCGCATCACGCCGACGCGCATCGGTGGCAGCGGTCCCTGGTTGACCGCGTAGTACCTCCGGGGTCAGTCGACTGCGACCGGGAGGTGCTCGAGCCCGCGCAGGTTGATCCGTCCGTTCCATTCGGGGTCACCGGCGAGTCTGGCGTTCGGGAAGCGGCGGACGAACGTGCCGATCGCCACCTGCGCTTCGAGGCGGGCGAGCGACGCACCGAGGCAGTAGTGGATACCGCTGCCGAACGAGACGTGCTGCGCGGCCCCCTCGCGGACGATGTCGAGGTCGTCGGCCGTCGGTCCCCACTTCTCCGGATCACGGTTGGCCGACGCCAAGCCGGTGAGGACGAACATGCCCTTCGGAATCGTCTTGTCACGGATCGTGATGTCGTGCAGGACCACACGTCGTGACATCTGCACCGGGCTGACGAATCGCAGGAGCTCGTCGATGGCGTTGGCGTCGAGCGACGGATCGTCGCGGAGCATCGCGAGCTGGTCGGGGTGCCGGAGGAGTTCGTAGATGCCGGTGCCGATGAGGTTCACGGTGGTCTCGTGGCCGGCGATGAACAGCAACACCACCTGGTCGCGCAACTCGATCGACGACAGACGATCGCCGTCCTCCTCTGCGGCGATCAGCGCGCTGAGCAGGTCGTCCGCCGGGTGGTCGCGCTTCCACGCGATGACCTGATCGATGTGGGCTTCCATCTCCCGCGACCCTTCGATCGCAGCGACGATCTCGTCGTCGGAGATGATCGGGTCGAGCGTCTTCACCACTGCGCCCGACCAGGCGGCGATCTGCTCCTTGTCGGCGTCGGGCATGCCGAGCATCTCGGAGATCACGTCGAACGGCAGCGGGAAGGCGAGCTCGGTGACCACGTCGCCGGTGCCGCGCTCGGCCATCGGGTCGAGCATCGCGTCGACCAGTTGCTGGACCCGCGGTCGCAGCGCCTCGATCGACGAGGGCGTGAAGGCCTTGCTCACGAGTCGGCGCAGGCGCGTGTGGTCGGGTGGGTCGGCGTTGAGCATGCTCGTGGACCGCTCGAACTCGGCGCCGGCAGCGGCCTCGAACATCGCCAACCGCTTCTGGTCGAAGACCTCGATCTTGTCGTCGCTCACACTCATCGACGGATCGCGCAGGATGCGGGACACGTCGTCGTAGCGGAACAGCAGCCACTGGTTGAGCAACGTCAGGTGGACCGGGTCGTGCTCACGCATCTCCGCGAAGTGCGTGTACGGATCTTCGATGTAGCCCGGCTGGAGGGGGTTGAAGAAGCGCGGTGAGACGTCCGTCATCGGGCAAGCCTAATGTCGCCCCATGTCACGCCGCCGCCTCGCCACCAACGGCATCGAGCTCGATGTGATCGATGCCGGCACGCCCGGTGATCCGGTCGTGATGCTGGTGCACGGGTTCCCCGAGAGTTCGCACTCGTGGCGCCACCAGGTCGAGCCGCTCGTTGCAGCCGGGTACCGGGTGCTGGTCCCCGACCAGCGCGGGTACGGCGAATCGAGCACACCCCGCACGGTCGAGGCCTACCGGACCGACCATCTGTGCGCCGATCTCGTCGGCCTGCTCGACGAGGTGGGTGCCGACGACGCACTGTTCGTCGGCCATGACTGGGGATCGATGGTGGTGTGGGACCTCGCCCGACTGCATCCCGAACGCGTCCGAGGACTCGTCAATGTCAGCGTGCCGTACACGCCGTGGCCGGCCCCGCCGACCGAACTCTTCCGGGCGGTGTCGGGCGACCGATTCTTCTACATCCTGTACTTCCAGCCGGTCGGCCCGGCCGAAGCCGAGTTGGAGGCCGACGTGGCCGAGACGATGCGCCTCACCCTGTGGGGTGGATCGGGTGAGATGTTCGGGCCACCACCGGATCCCCTTCCACCGATGGAAGGGACCGGCTTCCTCGATTCGATCACACGGGGGGCGGCCGTGCCCGACGGGCTGCCGGCGTGGATCGGTGCCGACGAGTTCGCTGTCTACGTCGAGCAGTTCACGAGCAGTGGATTCTTCGGTCCACTGAGCTGGTACCGCAACCTCGACGCCGACTTCGAGATCACCAGGGACCTTCCCGCGCCGGCCATGCCGACGGCGTTCATCGGTGGTACCAGGGACGGCGTGATCGCCGGCCGACCCGAGTTCGTCGAAGCAATGGCAACGATGCTGCCCGACTTCCGCGGCACCATCATGATCGACGGCGCAGGCCACTGGACCCAGCAGGAGAAGCCCGCCGAGTTCAACGCTGCCCTCCTCGACCTCCTCGCCCGAGTCAGCTGATCCGCACCCACTCCTCACCCCTTCACACCGTTTGCGTTGCGGTTCCGTTGGGACGGGCCAACCGAACTGCAACGCAAACACTCAAGCGGGTGTATTTCGGCGGGGACGGACGATGGGGTTGCGCCAGCCGAGGCCGCGGACCTTTCCCGATGGCGGCCAGTGGTCGTCGCGGCTGTAGGCCCACCATTCGAACGGGTTGAGGTAGTAGGCACACGACTCGACCACCTTCGTGAATCGCTCGGAGCGACGATGCACCGCCCACACGACCACGCCGACAGCACCGCCCGCCAGCAGCCAGGCGCCGTACAGCACCGGATAGAACGGGCCGAACCAGCGGGCCTGCCAGACATGCACATCCTCGTGATCGGTGACGAGGCGGCGCCGACGGGGCTGCGAGGTGTCGCCGGCACCACTGACGACGTTGCCGACCGTGATGGCGAAACCCGACCGCGGCACGAACCCCCGCTCGAACACCTGACGATTCGAGCGTCGGCTGAGCGACTCGTCGTAGCCGGGCCTGCCCCGCACCGCGCCGATCGCCTGCGACGCCAGGCCGCCCGCGGTCATCGGCAGCGACCACGTCGAGTCGAGCGTGAACGCGACGAACCCGGTCGAACAGCTCCAGTCGTAGATCCTCCGCCACCCGCAGATCGCACCGTTCGCCGCCGCAACCGCACCGAGTGGAACGCCGAGCCCGAACGGCGCGCCGATCGCCGCACCGAAGGCTCCCCCGACAACGCAGACGGCGGCCGCCTCGATGAGGTTGCCGCCGTCGGACGATTCGATTCGGTTCACGTCGTCACGCCGACCGCCAGGATCAGCGACTCCTGCCGTCAGTTGCGCAGGTAGGAGAGCAGACGCAGGATCTCGAGGTACAGCCACACGAGGGTGACCACGAGGCCGAGGCCGGCGACCCATTCGTAGCTCTGCGGGAGGCCGGACTTGATGCCCCGCTCGATGAAGTCGAAGTCGAGGGCGAGGTTCGCCGAAGCGAGACCGCACACGAACAGCGAGAAGCCGATGCTCATCAATTGGTTGCTGCCATCCAGGAACGGCAGCGTGGTGCCGAACAGGCTGATCACGAACGAGAACAGGTAGAGCACCATCACGCCCATCGTGGCGATGATGACGGTGCGACGGAACTTGTCGGTGACCTTGATGATGCGGGTTCGGTAGAGCACCAGCATCACGGCGAACACCGATGCGGTGGCGAGGACGGCCTGCACGACGATGCCGTCGTAGAACGTCTCGTAGCCCTTCGAGATGGCGCCGACTGCGAAGCCGTAGGCAACGGCGTAGACCGGGCCGAGGATCTTGGCGAGGTTGGGCTTGATGTTGGCGACGATCACCGCGCCGAAGCCGACGATGATGCCGAGGAACGCCATCGGCGGGAACGAGTAGGTCTCGACGCCGTTCTCGAGCGTCGGACCGCTGGCGGCGTTCCAACCGAACGCGCCGGCGATGAGCAGGATGACGAGGAGCACGGCCGAGGCGGTGATGGTCCCGTTGAGGGTCATCGCCTTCTGCCACGTGGTGACGGGGCCATCGGTGATCGGCTGCGTCTGGACGTGGGTGCCCACCTCGGGGGCGGCCCACCCGGGCTGGCTGGCCCGGAAGTCCTGCGACGCCTTGTCGAACGCTTCTTCTTTGAACACTGGATTCGGCATGGTTCAGAGATTGTACCCAACTGGACCGGTCAGGTGCCCGCGTCGGCCCCGCGCATTCACCGACTTCTCACCGAAGGTCGTGGGCACTCGTGGCGTCCCACAGGTCGATGTCGGGCGGCCCCGCCAAGATGCCGTCGCACGAACGCGCCATGTCGATCATCGTCTCGGAATCGAAGTGCCGACGTTGATGCTCGGGTGTCTCCCATTTCTGCACCACCAGATGACGGCCGGGCACCGTGACGCTCGAGCACAGATCGACGTTGCGACACCCGTCCTGCATCCGCGTCAACACGATGTACTTCGACAGCACCGCGAGGAGGGAGGCGTCGTCGGTCGCGTCGAAGCGCAGCGTCACGATCGTGAGCTCGACCTCGGATTCGACGCGCTCAGCGGCGTTATCACTCATGGCGATTCCAGTGCCTCATACATCTCCAACTGCGATATCTCGTCGGGCGTTGCATCCAAGTGGTTGGGGGACCCGACGACGTCGGTATCGTGACGAACGTCTCATGTCGGCTGTCGTGCTCCTCTTGCCGACTCCGTCATCCGACACACTCGCACGCCGAATCCTCCACGGGGGCACCGACAACCGTCGGGGCCTCCGTTGAATCAACACAGTAGGAGCACCAGGTGGCCAAAGATCGCGTCGACCGTGACGACGAAGACCTCGTTCGTCTCTACCTCACCGACATCGGGCAGTACACGCTGCTGACGAAGGACGACGAGGTCCGTCTCGCGAAAGCCATCGAAGCAGGCAACGAGGCGATCACGCTGCTCGAAGCCGGTGATCAACTCACCGCCGCCAAGAAGCGCGAACTGCGCCGCACCGCCCGTCAGGGCGAAGAGGCCGAGCGTCAGTTCGTCCAGTCGAACCTGCGCCTCGTGGTGTCGATCGCCAAGAAGTACCAGGCCTCGGGGCTGCCGTTGCTCGACCTCATCCAGGAGGGCAACCTGGGCCTCATGCACGCCGTCGAGAAGTTCGACTGGCGCAAGGGCTTCAAGTTCTCCACCTACGCCACGTGGTGGATCCGCCAGGCCATCACCCGCGGTATCGCCAACACCGGGCGCACCATCCGCCTCCCGGTCCATGCCGGTGACACGCTCGCTCGCTTGCAGAAGGCGCGCTCGCGCCTCGAACTCAAGTACGGCCGTCCCGCCACGCTGTCCGAGCTGGCCAAGGAAGTCGAGATGCCCGAGGACAAGGTGACCGAAGCACTGCGCTTCGCCGCCGAACCCCTCTCGCTCTCGGAGCCGCTGCGTGAAGACGGCGACGCCGAACTCGGTGACGTCGTCGAAGACCGCTCGGCCGAATCACCGTTCGAGATGGCAGCCACCGCGCTGCTCCCCGACGAGATCTCGCGGCTGCTCGCCCCGCTCGACGAGCGCGAGCGCGAGATCCTCAAGCTCCGCTTCGGCCTCGATCGCGGTGAGCCGCGCACACTCGAAGAGGTCGGCGAGCACTTCAACCTCACCCGTGAGCGCATCCGCCAGATCGAAGCCCGCGCCATGAGCAAGTTGCGCCACCCGTCGAGCGACACCGGCGCCCGCGACCTCCTCGCCGTCTGACCGAGTTCGCCGCGGCAGCGATGAGATTCAGGTTCACCCCCTGCGCTCATCTCTCATCGCAAACCGGAAATCTGGGGTGAGTGCGCTCGACGAGTGTGAGAGCGTGCGGGAATGAGTGACTACGACATCCGGCCGGTGGCGGTCGACGAGCGACGCGTCGCGGTCGACGCGTTCCGGGTTGCGCTGCTGAGTGGTGCGGTCAACGACGAGACGTTCGCCGCGGGCCAAGCCTCATGGGACGAGAGCGACTCGCTTGCTGCATGGGATGGTGACGCGTGCGTCGGGGTCGTCGCTGCGTTCCGCTTCGACTCGACCGTGCCCGGTGGCACCCGTGTCCAGACCGCAGGGGTGACACGCGTCGGCGTGCTGCCGACACACACCCGCCGCGGGCTGCTGACGCAGCTGATGCACCGGCTCCTTCGGGACTCGCATGAGCGCGGCAACGTGCTCGCAACCCTCCATGCGAGCGAGACGTCGATCTACCGTCGGTTCGGATTCGCGATCGCGACCGACGCCGTGGCGGCCGTTGTCACGACGCGGCACGCCAGGCCGTGGCGCTCGGCACCGCTCCCCGGTTCGATGCGACTGCTCGCGTACACCGACGTCCTCGACGTCGTTGCACCGCTCTACGAACGGGTTGCCCGCTGGCGCGTGGGATCGATCAGTCGGCCGGCATGGATGTGGGAGCGGATCCTGAAGGACGCATCACAGCCGACCGCCGAGCCGTACGGCAAGGGATCGTTCGTCGCCGTCCACACCGACAGTTCCGGTGTCGACGACGGCTACGTGTTCTACGACGTCGATTGGGACGAAACCTTCGCCAGGAATCCCACCGGCGTCGGCAAGGTGCACGACCTGTGGGGTGCATCACCAGCGGTCGAACTGGAACTGTGGCGTTACCTGCTCGACATCGACCTGATCACGACCTGGAAGGCGGAACCGCGCCCGGTCGACGAATCCGTCCGCCGGGCGATGCACGACTCACGTGCGTACGAGGCGGTCCAGCGATTCGACGACCAGTGGGTTCGGATCCTCGACGTCGACGCCGCATTGACGGCGCGAACGTACGGCGCAAGCAGCGAAAGCGTGACGGTTGGCGTGCACGATCCGATGTTCCCGGCGAACACCGGTTCATGGAGGATCGCTGCATCGGGGTCGAGCCCGCAGCGATCAGCGAGCCGACGTGAGTGTCGACATCGGCACCCTGTCGGCGGCGTATCTGGGCGCGGTGTCGTGGCTCGACCTCGCGTCGATCGGTGCTGTCGACGCACCGATCGAGATGCTCGTGCGACTCGACGACACTGTTCGCCGTGCGCCCCACCCCGTTCTGCGGCACCGGCTACTGACCCCGACCTCCCACCGTGCGATGAGCAGGCGAGCGCACCCCCTGCGCTCACCTCTCATCGCAGAGTGGGTGGTGGGGGCGATGGTGATCAGGGACCGGAGAAGATGCCGTCCTTGATGTCGTCCTGGCGCGACATGTACTCGACCTTCGGGTCGTAGGTGTTGCCGCCGTCCTGCTCGCCCTTGGCCAACTCCGCCCGCCCGACGACGAACCAGTGGACTTCGTCCGGGCCGTCGGCGAGACGCAACGTGCGCTGGCCGGCGTACATGTCGGCGAGCGGCGTCCACTGCGACACGCCCGTGGCGCCGTGCATCTGGATCGCGTTGTCGATGATCTCGCAGGTGCGGATCGGGACCATTGCCTTGACGGCGCTGACCCACACTCGAGCCTCGGCGTTGCCGAGCACGTCCATTGCCTTGGCCGCAGTGAGGACCATACGACGCATCGACTCGATCTCGATACGGGACTGGGCGATCATCTGGACGTTGCCACCGAGATTGCCGAGACGCTTGCCGAACGCCTCACGGGTGAGCCCACGCTTGACCATCAGGTCGAGCGCCCGCTCGGCCTGACCGACAGAACGCATGCAGTGGTGGATACGGCCCGGGCCGAGGCGGACCTGGGAGATCTCGAAGCCACGACCCTCGCCGAGCAGCACGTTCTCGTACGGCACGCGGACGTCGTTGAAGCGCAGGTGCATGTGCCCGTGCGGAGCGTCGTCCTTGCCGAACACGTGCATCGGGCCGATGATCTCGACGCCGGGCGTGTCCATCGGAACGAGGATCTGCGACTGGCGCTGGTGCGGTGACGCATCAGGGTTGGTCTGCACCATCGTGATCATGATCTTGCAGCGCGGATCGCCGGCGCCGGAGATGTAGTACTTCTCGCCGGTGATCACCCATTCGTCACCGTCGCGCACGGCCTTGCAGGCAACGTTCTTGGCATCGGACGAGGCCACGTCGGGCTCGGTCATCGCGTACGCCGACCGGATCTCGCCGCTGAGGAGCGGCTTGAGCCACTTCTCCTTCTGCTCCGGTGTGCCGACACGTTCGAGCACTTCCATGTTGCCGGTGTCGGGTGCTGCGCAGTTCATCGACTCCGACGCCAACGGGTTCTTGCCGAGTTCGATCGCGATGTAGGCGTAGTCGAGGTTCGACAGGCCCTCACCGGTTTCGGCATCGGGAAGGAAGAAGTTCCACAGGCCCTGCGCCTTGGCCTTGTCCTTCACCGACTCGAGCAGCTCGAGCTGACCCGGTGCGTACGACCAACGATCGGCGCGGCCTTCGCCGAGACGGAAGAACTCGGCGGTGATCGGATCGACCTCGGTGTAGATGAACTTCTTCACCGCGTCGTACAACGGTCGGACGCCCTCGGACATCCGCAGGTCGTACATGTCGGGCGTGGATTCCAGAGCGGTCATGGTGCTTCTCCCAGGTTCGGCGGACGCCTGCAAACCTAGTGATGACCGTCACCGGCCGTCGTATCGACCGAAATGGGACGCGGGGTCCGACCCCGCGTCCCATTCGCAGCGACGACGACGATCAGGAGTTCGGGGTGAACGTTCCCTCGAGGTGCCACACGCCCACGAAGTCGTTGAACGAGCCGCCGACGATCTGGCTCGTCCAGTCGAGGACGTACGCACCCGTCTCCGGATCGATCGTGCCCACGGGGGCCTCGCCGGTTCCGTCCGGCTTCGGCGCTCCCTGGTTGAAGGTCGCGCTGCCGTAGTAGGCAGTGAAGGCGGCCAGGTCACCGGTCAGCGCGCCGTCGGTGGCGGTCAGCGTCGGCATCGCCTCGGCTGGGTCGGTCGCACCGGCGAACGCAACCGCGAAGAAGGTCACCGGGGCAAAGATCGCATCGGCGAGCCCGTTACCGGTCGCATCGAATGCGGGATCGGGTGCCGCTTGGTAGGCGCCGGTCACGAGCCCGCCGTCGGTACCGGCGGTGAGCCCCGAGTACGTCGTGTCGACGCAGGCCGAATCGGCGTTCTCGATGAACGGCCCGGCCTCGAGTGTGCCGCCCGGCTGCAGCATGCGGAAGTACGAGCCGGTCACGTTCGCCGCGTCGGTGCAGACGGCGTCGTCGATCGAGAAGGTGCCGACGAGCTCGCCGTCGAACGTCGCGGCCGGTTCCGTCGTGGGCGCTTCGGTGACCGCCGGTGTGGTCTCCTCGGTCATCGCCTCGGTGGTCTCGGTCGCGTCGGTCACCTCGGTTGCGTCAGTCGTAGCCGTGTCGCCGGAATCGTCGTCGCTGCCGCACGAGGCGGCGACGAACGCAACGACTGCGAGCGATGCGAGCAGTCGTCGATGGGAAAGATGCCTGGTCATGTGGACTCCTTGCCGGCCATTGCCGGGTTGTTGGGGGATGTTGTCGATCCGTCGGTCGATCGCGATCGGGACCACAGCGCAATGGCGGTGAGTCCGGCCACGAGCACACCGGGGATCACGAAGAACCACGGGAACAGGTCGAACGAGGGCAACGCGTCGACCGCGGCGTAGTTGTCGACGTTGTCGCTCATGGTGGCGACCATGGGGTTGAAGTCGGTGAGGAGGGTCGGCCAGTCAGCCGACCACTGGCTGATGGCAGGGAAGTCGGCCGCGTCGCCACCGGCCGCGACGAGCATGGGCAGCGCGTTGGCTCGCAGCTGGCCCTCCGCTGCGCCCAACGTCACGAAGTACCCCTGCACCGACTGCACCCGCTCGCGCGTCATCATCGGCCGGAAGTCCTCGATCATGTCGGCACCCTGAGGCGCTCGGTCGAACATCTGGAACGCAACGGGTGCCGCAGCAACCGCGATGCCCAGACCGAACAGCACCCACAGTGCGGGCCGAGCGCGGCGCTCGGGCGTTGCGGCGCTGGTACAGCGCGACGCCGGCTGCGATGACGATCAACGCGCCGGGAATCACGAAGAACCAGGGGAACATCGGGAACGGAGGAAGCGCGGCAACGGCCGCATAGTTGTCGAGATTCGCTTCCATGCGATCGATGAGATCGGTCATGTCGGCATCGACGGTGGGCCACTGGTCGTTGAGATTCACGACCGAGGCAAGCACGGTGTCGTACTGCGAGGCCTCGACCGCGCCCGACGTCACGAGTGCGTCACGGAGCGATTCGATCGACTCGGTGTTGGCAGCGTCGATCTCGACGAGGTAACCGCGGAAGCGTTCGACCTGTTCGACCGTCATGTACGGCTCGAACTCCTCGATCATGTCGCCACCGAGGGGCGCCCGATCGAACATCTGGAACACGAACGGCGCCACGATCATCCCGATCCCGACGATCAGCGCTCCGATGATCGGCAGGTTTCGACTTCGCGACTGCATGACACTCCCGTCCGCGGCCCGATACGGCCTGTTCCCATTGTCGGACCGCCACGCCCGCCGTTGCAGGGGCGAAGGTCACGCAGCGTCGACAGGACCGTGAGGGCTCGATCAGATCTCGACGAGCGTGAGGCGAACTTCAACGGGCGATCCGTCATCGAGACCCTCCGCAGTGCGAACTGCCTTCTTCACCGGCAAGACGAACGACTCCGACTTCGTGTCCGGGAAGATCGAGGTGGACCATGTGGTGGCGCCGACGGTGACCCGCACGCGCACCGACCCAAACCCTCGACGTGAATCGGCGGTGATCTTCGTCGATCTCGTCGGCGATCTCGTGTGGCAGCGTGACGAAATACCACGCCGCTTGTCCTGAGTAACGCCACAGGTCGGCGACGAACCGGTATCCACTCACCAGGTCAGCGTCCCCTCGCCGAGCGGCGTCGTCGGGTGGACCCAACCGAGGTCGAGACCATCGACCGCGACGCACGGCCCGAGATGCTCGACGACGCCGAAACCCGACTGCGACAGCAACATCGGCGGCGCCAGGCCACTCGGAGCGACGTCGTCGTCGCCTCGACCGACACGCAGGATCCATGCCGCCGTCTGACACAACGACGCGTCGACCCGCCGTGCCACCCCGTCGACCAGGGCGGCATCGAGCGCACCCATCACCCCTGCCGCGAGCGCGAAACCCGTCGTGTAGTCGGTGGCCGCACACGGCAACATCGTGGGCGGGCCGTCGCCGAGCGGGTTCAGGCAGAGCCCACTCGTCGACTGTGCGAGCTGCTCCCAGCCGGCACGGTCCGACCAGGGACCCTCGCGGCCGTAGGCCGACACCGAACCGAAGATGCCTCCGAATCCATCAGCTCGCAACGACGATTCGTCGAGCCCGTACCGGCCAACCACACCGGGCCGATACCCCTGCACCACCACGTCGGCATCGATCGCCACCTGCCGAAGCGTCGCGAGCTGATCCGGGTCGGTCATGTCGCAGTGGGCCTGGCGTTTGCCATGGCCGGTGTCGATGACGAAGGCCGGGACGACCGGGACGTGGGGTCCCCGCACGTGCAACACGTCGGCGCCGAACGCTGCGAGTGTGCGACCACATGTGGGCCCCGCCAGGACGCGGGTGAGATCGAGCACTCGCAGGCCATCGAGCGGGCGCCGCGGCGACGGTTCCCAGCGAGTACCGAAGACAGCGTCGGCGGCGCTGACCACGACGGTCGGCCACGAATTCACGAGCTTCCCGTGCGGGTGGGTCTGCCACTCCTGCTCGGTACGAATGATCGCGGCACAGCCGCGTCGCGCCGCCACAGCGTCCTCCAGCGGGCCCGACATCCATGCGGCCACCGCTGAACCGATCGTCGCCGCGTCGGAGTCGGCGGGTAGCTCGAGGAGGGCGGCCAACCGATCGACGAGCGGTGGAAAGCCGCCGTGTAGATGGATCCACCGGTCGTCGGCGCATCGATACAGACCAACCCACGGGTTCTCGGCGTTGGTGCGCGACATCGGCTCACCGTCGACCCGCATGAGCGCGAAGCCGATCGTCGACGCCGCAGCATCTGCGACGTCGACCCTGACGGGTCCGGGATCTCCACCAGCCCGACGGGCGAGGACGCTCGCGGCCACGCCGGCCTGCGCGAGCGCCACCGCTGCGATCTCGCCGACCGGCCAAGGCGTCGGCAACACCGGATCGGTGCCCGTGACCTTCACCGACTCGCCGACGAGCCATCCACCCAGCTCGGTCAGTTGGTCGAGACGCCCACGCTCCATCGAACAATCATCGCATCGCAGCACGAGCAGTCGCTCAGACCGACGGATCCGCTATCCGGGGCGCGTCGACCGGCCTGCCCGAGCGACCCCGGACGCGAAAGATCGCCGACGCCGGGGGATCCCGACGCCGGCGATCGCCACGTCATGCCGTGTGTCGGCTCAACGTGACCAGTCCCGCACCAGCCAGCAGCGTTGCCAGGCCGACCAGGAAGATCGTCCAGGTCTCGCCGCCCGTGGCGGGCAGGTCCGTCGGTGCCGCAGCAACTGTCGTTCCAGCCACCTCGACGGCCGGGGCCGCCTCAACGACTGGGGTGGCGACAACTGGGGTCACCGCCGGGGTCTCGACGACCGGCGGCAGCGACTCCAACTCGTCGCACTTGGCGGCTTCCTACTCGGACATCGTCACCGTCATCGACCAGGCTCCTCGACCTGACGCTGACCGTCCTCGACGTACTCCCATGTCACGGGGTCGAAGCCATACGAATACGTCGTCACCAGCGACGGTCTGCACGACCGTCGGATTGTCGCAGTCGGGTGTGGCCGACCGATGGTCGTCTCAATCGGCGGCTTGCTCCGGCAGCTTCCGGCATGGGGATGCACTGGGACAGCTGCGCCATACGGGGCCGGAATGATGTCCCGACGCAAACCGTCGTTCGACACGTGATTCAGGTGACCTTCGGTTTCGACGGCCGCCACATCGACTTCGATCAGGTTGTAGCCGTTCTTCAGCTCGCCCTGACCTTCGACGACGTGGCACACCCAAACCTTGTGCTCGCCTTCATCGTCCGGCTTCGTCGCTCCGGCTCGCCCGGAGACATTGCTCCGAGCGCAGCGAAGCCCAGCATGGTTGCTGCTGCGAAAATGAGCGTCTTCCTCATGACACCCTCCTCTCGCCGTCAACGCGCTTCTCAGCACGTTGGGCTCCCGCCTTCGTGATCGGTCACTCGGTGACCGGGCGGGGGGACCAGTCACTCGGTGACCGGCAGGGCATCTGTCCTGCCCAATTCCAAGGGTACCCAATCACCTGCGTTCGAGGTAGGGGAGAATGTCCCGCCGGTCAGGTCGTCCTCCTGTGCGTGTTGTGGGGCATGATCGTGCGATGGCACACAGTCTGATCAGCAGGCCCGCAAGCGAGGTGACCGTTCAGCAGGGTGCGGTGGTCTCGAAGGTCGTGCATCGCGGCGACGGGTTGAACGTCACGGTGTTCGGCTTCGACACCGGCGAGCAACTCACCGAGCACACCGCAGCGCGCGCCGCCGTGGTGCAGGTCCTGTCCGGACGGCTCCGCTTCGTCGTCGACGGGGACGAGCTCGACCTCGGCGAGGGATCCTGGTTGCGCATGGACGCCGGCGCTCCCCATTCGCTCGAAGCGATCGAACCGACCGTGATGTTGCTGACGCTGTTCGGTTCCTGACCGAGCGGCGGGGCCTCCGCCCTCGGCAGAGCCACCGCCCGTGGAACGCGTTGGCGGAGGTGGACGGGAATCGAACCCGCCGGACGGGGATCGCCCGTCCCAACCGCTTTGAAGGCGGCGGAGCCCACCAGGTGCTCGGACACCTCCGCCGGCGACGCTAGCGCTCGTAGTTCCGACCCAGTGCGTTGTGGACGACATCGCTGATCGGTACTCTCGACTCACCGACTCCCTCCATGTACTCACCCGAGGCCTCTGGCCGATTGGGGGAACGTCATGGTCACTCTCTGTTGGGCCGCCAAAGGCGGCAGCGGAACCACCGTCGTCGCTGCATCGTTTGCGTTGAACTCGACGCATCCATCCCTCCTCGTCGACCTCGATGGCGAGCTGCCCGCCGCACTCGGGCTCCCCGAGCCCGACCGCCCCGGTGTCGCCGAGTGGCTTGCCACCGACACGCCCGCCGATCAGCTCGCCGACCTGTTGATCGACATTGCCCCGCACCGCTGGCTGCTGCCGTGGCGGTCCGGCGCGACGTGGGCGAACCGAACTGCACCACCGATCGAGCCGACCGCTCATTCGGTGGGGCCAACTCGGCGACTGGCTCAACGACTGGACCCGGCAACGGGGATGCGACATCACGATCGACGCCGGCACCGGCCAACCCCCACCACCGCTGGTCGAGCGCGTCGATCGATCGCTGCTGGTCACTCGTCCCTGCTACCTCGCACTGCGACGCGCGGTGCGAGGCGAGACACGACCGACCGGTGTCGTACTCGTCGCCGAACCTGGACGGGCACTGTCGCGACGCGACGTCGAACACGCTCTCGGGGTACCGGTCGTGGCAACGGTCAGCTTCGATCCGGCGGTGGCGCGAGCGGTCGACGCCGGGCTGCTCGCAACTCGCCCACCGCGCGTGATCTCGAAGGAACTCCGTCGGGCCGCCGCATGACGTTCACCACCGAGTTCGTCGAACCTGTCCAAGCGGCCATCGTCCACGACGACATCGCCACGGTGTCGGAGATCTGCCGGCGCGTCGCCGACCGGCCCGGTGACACGCGTGCGTTGGTGATCGAGGAGGTGCGTCATCTGGCGCCCTTGCGCACGGTGACCGACCAGGAACTGCTCGCCGACGCGGCGCTCGCCCGACTGAGCGGACTGGGTGAACTCGACGTGTACCTGCGCGATCCTCACGTCGACGAGGTGATGGTCAACGCCGGCCGGTCGATCTGGATCGAGCGCCACGGCGTCCTCCACCACGTCGGCGCCCTCGAGTCCGACAGCGTCGATCATCTGATCGAGCGGGTGCTGGCGCCCGCTCGGACGTCGCGTCGACCGGTCGTCGCCCATTGTCGACGCTCGCCTGCCGGGCGGTGCGCGAGTCTGCGTCGTACTCCCACCGATCGCCGTCGACGGCGCATGCCTGGCAATCCGTCGGTTCGCTCCCCACGTCCGACCGCTCGAGTCGTTCGTCGATGTCGATGGTGCGACCCTGCTGCGTTCCGTGATCGATCAGCGGTGCAATGTCGTCGTCTCGGGAGCGACGTCGTCGGGGAAGACGTCGCTCGTCGCCGCTCTGCTCGCAAGCGTGGCCCGCACCGAGCGACTCGTCGTCGTGGAGGACACGACAGAACTGCCGGTCGAGCATGGTCACGTGGTTCGCCTCGAAGCCCGACCGGCGCTCGCCGATGGCCCCACACCGATCACCGTGGCCGACCTGGTACGAACGGCGCTGCGGTTGCGACCCGATCGCATCGTGGTCGGCGAGGTGCGCGGCGACGAGGTCCTGGCGCTCGTCCAGGCAATGAACACGGGCCACGACGGATCACTGTCGACGTGTCATGCCAACGGGCCACTCGATGCCCTCCTGCGGCTCGAGACCCTGGTGCTCCAGGCATCGCCCACCTGGCCCTTGGCGGCAATCCGCCACCAGCTCGCCCGTTCGATCGATGTCGTCATCCACGTCGATCGAGTGCCGGGCGAGCCGGGTCGCCACGTCAGTGCGGTGTGTGAAGTCGTCGCACCGGGCGCCGACTCGACGATGCCACCGACACTGCGCACGCTCGGCGAACGTCGCTCGGACGGATCGTTCGCGATGTGCGCTCAACTGAGCCGAGGGCGCCCATGAACGATGTCGTTGCGGCGATCGTGGTTGCACTCGTCGCGTTCGGTGCGTGGTGTCTGCGACCGAGCGCGGGCCGCCCCATCGCACGTCCGGTCGACCCGGGCGGACGTGGCGTTCAACCACCCTCGAGACTCCTGGCGCGTCGCGCCGAGCGACGCCCTCCGTCGGCGAAAGCCGTCGCCGAGTGGTGCGACGACCTCGCCCGCCAGCTCCGGTCAGGCTCCACCCTGCGCGACGCGATGACGACCACGCTGCCGAACGACCCGGCGACTCGACGCGCCACCGACGAGCTTCGGCGACGCCTCGACCGGGGTCGGTCGATGGCCGATGCGTGCCGGTCACCCGTCGACTCCGGCGCTCACCTCGGTCTTGCGATCATCGTCATCACCACGGCCGCCCGCCTCGGAGGTTCACCTGCACCGGCGATCGACCGCACGGCCGGCACACTGCGTCAACGCGCGGTCGACGCCGACGAGCGCACCGTTCACGCCGCCCAGGCCCGATTGTCGGCGCACGTCCTGACGGCCGTCCCGCTCGCCATGCTCCTCCTCCTCCTCGTCACCGACGACGACGTACGAGCAACGGCAACCTCCACGCTCGGTGCCACCTGCATCGCCGTCGGCCTGTCGCTGAACGCAATCGGCTCGACATGGATGCGCCGAATCATCGGGACCGCGCCGTGACGGCCAGTGGCGTCGTCGCGGTCGCCCTCGTCGCGGCCTCGATCGGCGGCGCGCTCCGACCCGCGGTGATCGGCCCACGACGCACCCTCCCGCGACGCACCGACGCACGGGCGCCCGAGCCGAACCCCGCAGCGTTGCGCCGACACGCTCGAGTGGTCACGTCGGTCGCCGGCATGATCGCCGGTGTGGTGGCCGGTGTGGTGGTCCTCACGCCGGTGCCCACCGCAATCGTCGCCGGCGTGATCGTGCTCGTTCGTCGAACCAGGCCGATCCGTGCGGCACGTCGGCGGCGCACCGACGCCGAACGCGCGCTCCCGGACGCACTCGACCTCCTCGTCCTCGCGCATCCAAACCGGCCTCACCCCGCAGCAGGCCATCGCCGAACTCGCTGTCAGCGCCCCCGAGCCCGTACGCAGCGCATTCGCGTCGACCGTGCACCGCTGCGGGCGTGGCCAGTCGTTCGCCGACGCATTGAGCGCACTCCCCGAGACGCTCGGCCCCGGCGCCATCGGCCTGGCCGACGTGATCGCCACGAGCGACCGCTACGGCCTGCCACTCGGCCCCGTGCTCGATCAGCTCACGACCGAGGCCCGCGACAGTCGCCGACGACTCGACCAGGCCGAGGCCCGCAAGCTCCCGGTGCGGCTGTCGTTCCCCCTGGTCGTGTGCACGCTGCCGTCGTTCGTCCTGCTCGCGATCGCTCCTGCAGTGATCGCCGCTCTCTCGTCGCTCGGTGGATCCGCCTGGTGACCTTCCATGCCACACATCGAACGGAGCACCTCATGCCCACCAACCTCACCCTCATGCTGTTCGTCCACATGCACACGGCGGCGAGCAGCCTCACGTCGAGCACCCGGCTGAGGCGTGGCGACGACCGTGGCCAGGCGACGACGGAGTACGCACTGGTACTGCTTGCCGCAGCCCTCGTCGGCCTGATGGTCGTCGCGTGGGCCACAGCGGGAGGCGGCGCCGCACGGATCAGCAGGCTGTTCAACAGTGTGATCGACTCTGTCATCGACAAGGTGTGAGCGCCGGCCATCTGCTGCGAGCAGTACGACGAGGGCACTCGACGAGCGGCCAGGCTGCCGTCGAGTTCGCGCTCGTGCTGCCCGTCGTGATCGTCATGACGTTCGGGCTCGTGGTCGTGGGCATCGCCGTGCGGAACGAACTCGCCGTCGAACTCGCCGCCCGTGAAGGTGCGCGCGCCGCGGCGGTCTCGGCGAGCCCCGCCACCGCCGCGTCGGCGGCCGCGACCCGGGCAGTGCATCTCCCCATCGAGGTCGCCACCTCGAGCGGGCCGGCGACCGTCACCGTGACGGTGACGCACATCGACGCCGTCGATGTCGCAATCATCGGAGCATTGATCGGCCCGATCACACACACCGCCTCGGTCACCATGGCCATCGAGCCACCATGACCCGTACAGTTGAGCACCATGACGATGCGTACGACGGTCTCCGCGGTGGGAGGCGCCACCGTGGTCACGCTCGACGGCAGCGTCGACCTCGCCGCAGTCGGGACCCTCCACGGCGACCTCGCACGCGTCATCCGACGCCACCCCGGCGACTCGGTGATCGTCGATCTCGACGGCGTCGACGCGCTCGACGACGCCGGCCTGGGCGTGCTCCTCGGCGCTGCCGCCGCGGCGCGTCAGGCGGGCGGCGACCTCGAGGTGGTCTGCAATCGGGCCTCGCTCCGCGAACGGCTCGAACGCACCCGCTTCGACCGAGCGGTCGCTGTTCGGGCCACGATCGCATGATCGACGACGACCCGATCTTCCACCTTGCGCTTCCCGACGACTGGGCCGCCGCGTTCACCGACGGCCTGTACCGGATCTCGACCAGAGGCATGACGCTCGACGAGGTCGGTTTCATCCACTGTTCGACGCGCGATCAGATCGAAGACACGGCCAATCGTTTCTACGGCGACGTGGAACAGCTCGTCGTGCTCACCATCGACCCGGCACTGGTGCCGTCGCCCATCGTGCACGAACCACCGGCTCCGGATCTCGACGTCCTGTTCCCGCACATCTACGGTCCGCTCCCCATCGCGGCTGTCGACCAGGCTGCCATGTGGCTGCGCGCTCACGGGCACCACATGGTCGTTGACATCGCTCTAGAGGTCGTCGCGTCGCCAGCGGTACAGTGACGGACGTGACTCCCGAGACCGAGCTGCAGGAACGCCTGATCGGGTCGGTTGCCGAATTGGATTCCCGACGTCTGCAACGTCGCTTCCAGGGTGTCGAGATGAGTCCGATCGGTGAGGTCGAGGAGCGTCGGCCGGCGCGGTTCGGCGGCGAGGTGCGCAGCCAGCAGCGATCTGCACCCGGCAGCCGCCCGAGCCTGCGGGTGACCATCCACGACGGCACGGGCTCAGCGGTGGCCGTCTTCACCGGGCGGTCGCGCATCTTCGGCATCGAGGCCGGTCGGGCCGTGCTGTTCGAAGGCGTCGCACGACGCGAACGCGGTCAACTGGTCGTGTTCAACCCCGCGTACACGCTCTTGCCCTGACAGCTGCTCGCAGCGGTCAGCTGCGTACGAGCAACGCCGACACTTCGGCCTCGGCCTCGTCGGTGACGAGCGCGATGACCTCGTCGCCGAGATGGAACGACGTGTCGCCGCGTGGAACCACGACGTCACCCGATCGCACGATCGCAACCACGCTCGATCCGCGCGGGAAGCCCGCTGCGACGATCGTGCGCCCGAGGATCGGGCTGTCGGCAGACAGCGTCACTTCCACCAGACGAGCCTTGCCGCCGGCCACTTGGAGCAGCCGCACGATCGAACCCACGGTGACCGCCTCCTCGACGAGCGCCGACAACAGGTGTGGCGCCGACACGGCGATGTCGACGCCCCACATCTCGGTGAACATCCACTCGTTCGCCGGATGGTTGACCCGTGCCATGACGCGAGGGACGCCGAACTCCTGCTTGGCGAGCAACGACGTGACGAGGTTGTCCTCGTCGTCACCGGTCACCGCCAGCACGACATCGGCGCGCTCGAGGTTCGCCCTCGACAGCTCACCGACCTCGCACGCGTCGGCGACCACCCATTCGACCGATTCGAGCCCGGGGGTCGACCGGCGCCGCTCGATCTGTGGCGAGTCACGCTCGACGACGACGACCTCATGGCCGTTCTCGATCAGATCGCCTGCAATGAACGTCCCGACTTTTCCGGCACCGACGATGACGATCCTCACGACGTTCCCTTCGGCTCATTCGAATCTGCCCACTCCGCTTGGAGATCGTCGACACGGTCGTTGGACACCATCAGATACAACAGATCTCCGTCCTGCACGACGAGGTCGGGCATCGGCAAGATGCTCACCCCGAGTCGACGGACAGCGGCGAGACGCACCGTGCCGTCGGCTTCGAGGGCGCCCAGGCTCGTGCCGATCAATGCACGCGACGCCGGCCGCTCCACGAGACACACCCCGGCGCCCGGGTCGACCCAGCGAACCGCTTCGACGTCCGGGCGCAACTGGCGCATCGACATGTCGATCGTGAGCCGAGCCGATGCCACCGTCGGGATTCCGAGCCGCTCGTAGACCGCGGCGCGCCGCATGTCGTAGATGCGGGCGAACACTCGCTGCACACCGAACGCCTCTCGACCGGTTCGCGCCACGACGATGTTGCTGTTGTCGCCGTTGGTCACCGCGGCGAGTGCGACTGCTCGTTCGACACCGGCGCTGCGCAGTGTGGAGCGGTCGTACCCGATCCCTTCGATCTGCTCGGCATCGAGCCCGGCGAGGCGTCGGAACGCCGAGCGATTCGTGTCGATCACGGCAACGGAGTGACCGAGCGCGAGAAGTCGTCCGGCGAGACCGGATCCGACGCGCCCGCAGCCGACGATCACCACATGGCCGCTCGCGCCCTCGTTCGCACTGACTTGTTCGACGTCGCTCACAGGACCTCATCTCTTGATTCGAGTTCGCTCAGGTCGCCGACCTGGATCGGCACCGACAGGATCGCCGTGTTCGGGTCGCTGACGTAGCTTGTTCTTGATCATCAGCGCGCTCTGGTTGTGCAGGGCCTGATCCCACCAGTGTTCGACCACGAACTCGGGAATCACGACGGTGACGACATCATCGGGACGTTCGTCGTCGAGTTCGTCGATGATGCGCATGACCGGTCCGGTCAGGTCGCGGAACGGCGAGAAGACGGTACGCAATTCCACCGGGAGCTCGAACTTCTCCCACGCGTCGACCACCGTTGCCTCCTCCTCGGCGGAGTTCACCACGCTGATCGCAACGAGTCGGTCCGGTCGCATCGAGCGGGCATAGGCCACCGCCTTGAGCACACCGAGGTTCACGCTGCCGACGAGGATCACCACCGTGTGCGAGTGGCGAGCGACGTGATCGCCCGGCTCGACCTTCAGCGCCCGTCGGACCTCACCGTAATGCCGCTTGATCCGCCTGAACCCGTACACGATGATCGGAATCAGGACCACGGGAATCCACGCACCGATTGCGAACTTGGACACCACGACGACGATCAACACGATGAACGTCGCGATCGCTCCGATCGTGTTGACCGCCACACCACGCTTCCAGCTCGGTTCGCGGACCTTCTGATGATGACGCACCATGCCCATCTGCGACAGCGTGAACCCGCAGAACACACCCACGGCGTACAGCGGGATGAGCTTGCTCGTATCGCCCGAGAACGCAACGATGAGCAGCGCCGCGACCGCGGCCAGCGCCAGGATGCCGTTGGAGAACACGAGCCGATCGCCACGATTCTTCAGCTGCGCCGGCAGGTATCCGTCCTGGGCCAGGATCGAGGTGACTCGGGGGAAGTCGGCGAATGCCGTGTTCGCCGCGAGGATCAAGATCGCGAACGTCGAGAACTGCAGGATGTAGTACGGGAGCGTCTCACCGTTGAAGACCTCCCGGCCCATGATCGACAGCAACGTCTCGCTCTCGTTCGGTGTCGGCCGCAGACGGCTGGCGAGCAGCGAGATGCCGAAGAAGAAGACACCCAGGATGGTTCCCATCAGCAGCAGGGTGGTGGCCGCGTGCTTCGACTCGGGCTTCTTGAACGCCGGAACGCCGTTGGAGATCGCCTCGACACCGGTGAGGGCGACTGCGCCGGAGGAGAACGCCCGCAGGAAGATCAGCACCGTCAACCCGGTCAGTTCGTTCCCGTGGGTCAGTTCCTCCAGCGCCTCGGTGTTCGGCACGAGCGGTTCGAGCGTGTTCGTCGCGAGCCGGAACAGACCGACGGAGATCAGTGCGCCGAGGGCGAGGATGTAGACGTAGGTCGGCCCCGCGAAGAGCCGCCCGGACTCCTTCATCCCGCGGAGGTTGGCGATCGTCATGATGGCGATGAACCCGAGACAGATCCAGACACGTTCCGGTCGGAGAGCCGGGAACGCCGAGGTGATGGCAGCAACGCCCGCCGACACCGACACCGCGACGGTCAGGATGTAGTCGACGAGCAGCGATGCACCGGCGACCAGTGACGGGGTCTCACCGAGGTTCTCACGCGAGACGACGTACGACCCACCACCACCCGGGTAGGCGAAGATGGTCTGGCGGTAGCTCGTGATGACCAGCACGAGCAGCACCATGACGATGATCGAGATGGGGATCAGCTGGTTGAGTGCGATCGAGAGACCGGCGACCGGAATCAGGACGATCAGGATCTCCTGGCTCGCGTAGGCGGTCGACGAGATCGCGTCGGAGGCGAAGACGGCGAGTGCTGTCGGAATACCGAGACGTTGGTGTTGCTCGTCCTCGCTCGCCAGTGGCGAACCGACGAGCCTCCGCTTGAACTGACCGGTCATGAACGAACGCCGGCGCCGACCCACACGGCGTGCATCTGTCTCGAAGGTGGTGACGACACGTTCTGCTCCTGTCTTCTCCTGCGACAGATGCCGCAGGGTCCAGCGCCCCCACCATAACCAGCACGCCTGCCGCGAGCGATATGCACCTCGAGAATGAGACGCGGGGTCAGACCCCGCGTCTCATTGCAGGTCTTCGCCCTCACGGAGATCGTCGAACTCGGACTCCTCGGGCGGTCGGGTGCGACCGCCGGCGCGCTTGTCAGCGGCCTTGTCGTGCGCCCGCTGCTCCTCCTCCAATGCTGCCTCTTCCTCGATGAGCCGTTCGAGGCTGTGCAGGCGAACCGAGTCGAGCGTGCCGGAGGCGATCGCCGCCTGCACGGCACAGCCCGGTTCCTGATCGTGCTTGCAGTCACGGAACCGGCAGCTGTCCATCAGGTCGAACACATCGGCGAACGCCCGCTCGATGCCATGTCCCGACAGCCACAGGCTGAGTGCGCGCACACCGGGCGTGTCGATCAACCATCCCGCACCGGGCAACGGCACGAGTTCCGCCGCCACCGTGGTGTGGCGGCCGCGCTGGTCGCCCTCGCGAACCGCCGAGGTGGCCTGGCGCTGGTTGCCCACGAGCGCGTTGACGAGGGTGGACTTGCCGACGCCGCTCGCGCCGAGGAAGGTGAGGGTCCGGTTGCCGACGGCGTACCGGCTGATCGCCTCGATGCCGTCACCGCTGATCCCGCTGGCGAGCAGCACGGGCACCCCGAGCGACACATCGGCGAGCGCCACGCGTCCGGGTTCCGCTTCGTCGACGAGATCGGTCTTCGTCAGCACCACGACCGGTTCGGCACCGGAGTCGAACGCCAGGACGAGCTCGCGTTCGAGCCGACGAGGGCTCGGCGGTGAACCGAGAGCGTGGACGAGGAACACCACGTCGATGTTGGCGGCCAGCGTGTGCGACACCGCGCGCATCCCATCGAACGACGCCCGACGCGTGAAGGCCGATCGCCGCTCGATGACGTGCTCGACCCGCTCGTCGTCGGCGGAGGCCACCACCCAGTCACCGACGGCGACATCAGCGCCGATGTTCCGCACGCGCAGCGGCTCCGCGACACCGCGTGCTTCGTCCATCGACCGGATCACCGTGCTCCACCCGCGGTCGAGTCGCGACACCCGCCCGGGGGTGCCCGGAGCCCCGAGGGCCCGCCACGACTCGTCGAAATCGTCGGCCCAGCCCAGCGCAGGATCGGGGGCATCGATCGCGTCCGACATCGTGTGCAAACCGTACCCGCGATGCGGTTCGGGCAATCCTCCGGCACACTTCGCTCTGACAACGGCGCATCCGACGCGCTCGACCACCCGCCCCTCGAACCCCGAACACGAGGCACCGTGCCCAAACCTCTCGTCATCGTGGAGTCGCCCGCCAAGGCCAAGACGCTGTCGAAATTCCTCGGCAGCGACTACGACGTGCGCGCTTCGGTGGGCCACGTCAGCGACCTGCCGTCGAAGGGGCTGAACATCGACGTCGACAACGGGTTCAAGCCCACCTACGAGCTCACCGAGCGCGGCAAGACCGTCATCAAGGATCTGAAGGCCGCGCTGAAGGACGCTTCCGAGCTCTACCTCGCAACCGACGAAGACCGCGAGGGTGAAGCGATCTCGTGGCATCTCCTCGAGTACCTCAAGCCGAAGGTGCCGGTGAAGCGGATGGTGTTCCACGAGATCACCAAGTCGGCCATCGACCACGCCGTCAACAACCCGCGTGGCCTCGACTACGGACTCGTCGATGCTGCCGAGACCCGCCGCATCCTCGACCGCCTCTACGGCTACGAGGTGTCACCGGTGCTGTGGCGACGCGTGAACCGCGGCCTGTCGGCGGGCCGCGTCCAGAGCCCGTCCGTGCGGCTCATCGTCGAACGCGAACGCGAACGCATCGCGTACATCACCGCCGACTACTGGGACATCGACCTCGGCACCGCCACCCGGCCGGCGTTCGATGCGAAGCTCGTCGCGGTCGGTGGCACACGAATCGCCACCGGCAAGGATTTCAGCGACCGCGGACAGGTGTCCGACAAGGTCATCGCACTCGACGAGACCAGGGCCGTCGCGCTCGCCGACGGACTCGCCGACGCCCGGTTCACGGTGCGCTCGGTCGAGGAGAAGCCGTACCGCTCGTCACCCAAGGCGCCGTTCATGACGTCCACGCTCCAGCAGGAGGGTGGACGCAAGTTGCGGTTGTCGTCGTCGCAGGTGATGCGCGTCGCCCAGGGTCTGTACGAGCGTGGCTACATCACCTACATGCGTACCGACAATGTCGTGTTGTCCGACGAGGCGATGCAGGCCGCTCGCGCCGCGGTCACGAGCGAGTACGGAGCCAACTACCTCAATGCCGCTCCCAAGCAGTACTCGTCGAAGGTGAAGAACGCGCAGGAGGCCCACGAAGCCATCCGGCCGACCACACCGTTCCGGTCGCCCCAGCAGGTGAGCTCGGAGCTCAACAGCCAGGAGCTCGCGCTGTATCGCCTCGTGTGGCAGCGCACGCTCGCCTCGCAGATGGCCGACGCAACCGGTGTGACCGTCAGCGTGCGTCTCGCCGCCAACGCCACCGATCGGGTCACCGGCGAACTGACGGATTGCGAGTTCGCCGCCTCCGGCACCACGATCACGTTCCCGGGCTATCGGGCCGTGTACGTCGCGTCGAAGGAGGAGACCGGAGACGACGCAGCCGACAACGAAGCGCTGCTGCCGTCGCTCGCGGAGGGCGACGACGTGCCGGTCGCCTCCATCGTGGCGAACGGCCACACCACCTCTCCACCGGCGCGCTACACCGAGGCCTCGTTGGTCAAGCGGCTCGAGGAACTCGGCATCGGTCGACCCTCCACCTGGGCGTCGATCATCCAGACGATCCAAGACCGCGGGTACGTGTGGAAGAAGGGTCAGGCGCTGGTGCCGACCTGGACTGCGTTCGCCGTGATCCGGCTCCTCGAGGAGCACTTCAACGCGCTCGTCGACTACGACTTCACCGCCTCGATCGACGCCGATCTCGACGAGATCGCCCACGGAACACGGGCCAAGGACAAGTGGCTCAAGCGCTTCTACTTCGGCGACACCGGCGACGGCGACACCCAGCCGATTTCCGCCGAGGCAGGGTTCGGCGACGACGCGCTGCTGGGTCTCAAGCGATTGGTCGAGGAGAACCTCGACGAGATCGATGCCGCCGAGATCAACACGTTCCCACTCGGCGCCGATGTCGACGGCAACGTCATCGTGGTCAAGCCGGGCAAGTACGGGCCGTACGTGAAGCGTGGCGAGGACACCGCCAGCGTGCCCGACGATCTCACGCCCGACGAACTGACCGTCGAGAAGGCGATCGAGCTGCTCGCCGCACCGAAGTCGGACGAGCCGATCGGCGAGCTCGACGGCTACCCCGTGTACGCCAAGAACGGCCGCTACGGGCCCTACGTGCAGTGGGGCGATCACGATGATCCGCCCCCTGGCTTCGAGAAGCCGAAGATGGCGAGCCTGTTCAAGACGATGATCCTCGAGCGGATGACGATGGACGAGGCCGAGGCGCTGCTCCAGTTGCCGCGTCTGCTCGGTGAGGATCCCACCGACGGTGTGGCGATCTACGCGAACAACGGTCGGTACGGGCCGTACGTGCAGAAGGAGAAGGACTTCCGCAACATCGACTCCGAGGACCAGTTGCTGCAGATCACGCTCGCGGAGGCGCTCGGCGATCTTCAGTCAGCCCAAGGTCTTCAAGCGCGGTGGCACCAACATGGCCGCCAAGGGTCCACTGCGCGAGTTCGGGACCGACCCGGTGAGCGAGCGGCCGGTCGTGGCCAAGGACGGCAAGTTCGGCGTCTACGTCACCGACGGCGAGACGAACGCGTCGCTCGGCAAGGGTGACCGCCTCGACGCGATGGCCCCGGAGCGCGCCTACGAACTCCTTGCGATCCGTCGCGAGGCGATCATCGCCAAGGGTGGCCCGACGAAGAAGCGGGCCGCGAAGAAGGCGCCCGCCCGCAAGTCGGCCGCCGCAAAGAAGTCGGCGGCCAAGAAGACCGCTCCGAAGAAGTCGGCGGCCAAGAAGACAGGCGAAGGGCCGACAACCGCCTGAGGTGCATCGGCGGCCGGCGCCGCCACCGATGCACCGGTCGCTCAGCTCGTGTGGGTCTCCTCGACGAAGTGGGCCCCGTCATCCGACACGTGCCGCTCGGTCTGGACCTTCGTGCGGCTGCGGCTCATCCAGCCCAACCCCTGGATGGCTGCGACCAGCAGCGAGATCGCGCCTCCTGCCATCAAGATGTAGCCGATCGCCTGGAGATCCCAGCCGTCGACCGCCTGTTCCACCCCGAACGCCACGATGGCCCCCACGATGATGAGGATGATGCCGAGACCTGCGTACATGTTCATGTCCTTTCGTCGTCGCCTGTCGCCCATCGCGACCGGCTGGTGTGACGTTTCCCACACCAGCGCGAAGACAAACCCCGGATCCTCCATCGGCGGCGAGTCGCCCGCTCACGTGAAGATGATCTGGCCTCCTGCGGCCATGTCGTAGAACTCGCCGACGGTGATGATCCCGTCGAGTTCGTCGATCAGGTCCTCACGTTCCATGCCGAAGAGGTCGACCGAGGCCAGGCAGGCGTACAGGCCGGCACCCGTGTCGTGGATCATCTCGATGAACTCGGTGATGCCGGGGAAATCGAGCTTCTCGATCTGCTTCTCCATGTACTTGGTGATCAGCGCCGAGGCGCCCGGGATCATCCCGGCGATCGTGGGCATGTGCAGGCCCGGGTTGCCGACGGCAGCGACCTTGATGTGGTCGTGGCGCTCCTTGTGCACGGCGTCCATGCCGAAGAAGGTGAAGAACAGGTTGGCCTCGATGCCCTCGTTGCGGGCACCGTTGGCCATGATCAGCGCCGGGTAGATGCCCTCCAGCGAGCCCTTCGAGACGATGATCGACACCTTCTCGATCGGTGCGGCGACGGGTGCGGTGGGGAGTGGATGTGTGTCGGTCATGTTCGATTCTCCAGTCAGAGGTGGGTTTCAAATGAGACGCCTGAAAGGTGCGGGGTCAGACCCCGCGTCTCATTTCAGATGCAGCCCTTCGGCTTGGGAATGCCCGCCACCATCGCGGCGAGCTTGGCGGGACCCTTCGGGAAGAGCACGAAGAGTTCCTTGGTCGAGACATCGGAGAGCTTGCTGATCTTGCGAACCGTCGGGCCGGTGCCCTTGTCGAAGTACTCCGACCGCATGAGGTCGATGACCACCCAGTGGCGATCGGTGAGTGGAGTCGGCACCGCGACCTCCGCGGCGATCTCCGGAGCCATCTCCTTGGTCCATTGGTTGGCATCGACGAAGAAACCTTCGTCGTTCACCTCGACGGTGGTACCGGCGAGTGTCTTGGTGGGCATGTGCGTGTCTCCTTTGAGATCCTCAGCCCGAAACGGGCTGCTTCTTACCGAACGTGGGCATGTCGGGGCCGATGCCGGGGATGTCACGCCCGGGCAGCAGACCGTGCCAGTAGAACGACTGGAACATCAACTTGCCGAGGTGGTTGGCCCTCGACTCCTTGAGCAGTGGCAGGCCGATCGGCCCGGGGTAGTGGCCGGTCACGGGCTCGTTCTCGTAGTTGAAGTCGATGAGCAGCGCCTTGGAGAAACCCGTCTCGATGAAGCAGTTGGCGTGGCCGTCGTAGCTGTGCTCGATGGGCTTGCCATCGATGAACGCCTCGATGTTCTCGACGAGCACTTCGCCTTCGAAGTGCGTGACGGAACCGGCCTTCGACGCCGGGAGGTCGGCGGCGTCGCCGACCACGAAGATGTTCGGCTTGATCTTCGACTGCAGCGTGGCATTGTCGGTCGGGATGAATCCGAGCTCGTCGCCGAGGCCCGGCGAGTTCGCCACGTACGCCGCACCACCGTGCAGCGGGACCACGACGGCGATGTCGAAGTCGATCTCACGTCCGTCGTAGCCGATCAGCTTGCGGGCCTCGCCGTCGACCTCACCGGTGTTGAACTCGGTGACCAACTCGATGCCCTTCTCCTCGAGCAACGAACCCAGGGTCGCGGAGGCGGTGGGTTTGGTGAACGCACCATCGAGCGGGGTGACGTACGTGATGGTCACGTCGTCGCGCACGCCCTTGTCGGTGAAGTACCAGTCCGCGAGGAAGGCGAACTCGAGCGGGGCGACCGGGCACTTGATCGGCATGTCGATGACGTTGATCACCAGGTGACCGGATTCGAATTCGTCGAGCTTGGCGGCGAGCGCCGTCGAGCCCTCCATGTCGTAGAAGGTGAACACCGATTCCATCCAGCCGGGGCCGGTCATGCCCTCGGTCTCCTCGGGCTGCAGCACCGCACCGGTGGCGACCAGCAGCACGTCGTAGTCGAGCTTCGTGCCGTTCTCGAGGGTCACCGAGTTCGCCTCGATGTCGACGGAGTCGATCGGGCACTGGTGATAGTGGATGCCCTTCTTCAGCTGTCGATCGCGTTTGCGGACGATCTCATCGGGCTCGGTCAGTCCGAACGGGATGAACAGCAGCCCGGGTTGATACACGTGACGATTGTCCTGATCGACGATGTCGATGCGGAGTTGGTCGTCCTTGTACTTCTTGCGGAGCCGGTTCGCCGCCAGCGTGCCCCCGGTCCCGGCGCCGAGGATCACGAGCCGCTTCTGCTCCGTTGCGGTGTCGCTCACGATGTCTCCAATCCTGCACTCCACAACGATTGCGGAGGCGTCTCACTTCGACGGTAAGGGTGACGCGCTCAACTCACCACGGCCTTTCGTCCCAATCCCCTCGGGGGTATGCACGATCACGGGAGTTCGATGCCGCGGAAGGTCACGCTCGGTACCATCGGACGCCGTGACGAGCCGACCCGCCTACATCGCGTTCGAGGGCGCCGAGGGGTGCGGCAAGTCGACGCAGGCGAAACTGCTGGCAGCCACGATGGGCGCTGTGTTGACGCGGGAGACCGGCGGCACGCCGGTCGGTGCACGCATCCGCGAGATCCTCCACGACACGAGCGTCCACAACCTTGCGCCTCGAGCCGAAGCACTCCTGACCGCAGCCGACCGCGCCCAGCACCTCGCCGAGGTCGTCGTCCCGGCGCTCGAGGCGGGCAGTCCGGTCGTCACCGACCGATCGGTGTACTCGTCGCTCGCCTACCAGGGGTACGGCCGCGAGCTCGACATCGACGAGATCCGCCACCTCAACGACTGGGGCACGGGCGGACTCTGGCCGTCGACGGTCGTGTTCCTCGACACGCCCGACGAAACAATCGCCGAGCGCATGAGCGGGCGCGACCTCGACCGGTTCGAAGCGGCAGGAGCCGAGTTCCACGCCCGGGTCCTCGCGGGCTTTCGGACCATGGCCGACGCCGACCCCGATCGCTGGATCACGGTCGACGCGGTCGGCTCGGTCGACCGCATCGCCGACGAGATCCACGACGCGTTGGTGGCCCGAGGAGTGCTGTGAGCGCATCGGGTCCCGTGTGGGACGACGTCGTCGGCCAACCCGACACCATCGCCAGGCTGCGCGCGGCCGCCGACAACGGACCTGTGCACGCCTACCTCTTCGTCGGTCCTGCCGGGTCGACCAAGCTGCAGGCAGCCCGTGCGTTCGCGACACGACTGATGACCGGCGGCGAGAATGCCGACGAGCGCGACGCACGACTGATCCTGCGGGGCGAACATCCCGACGTCCACGAAGTTCGACGCGTCGGTGCCGCCATCTCGCGCGATCAGGCCGACGAGATCGTGCGCACCGCGTCGCTCTCGCCGTCGGAGGGGTCGACGAAGGTGATGATCCTCGAGGAGTTCCATCTCCTCGCGGCGGCGGGCGCGGCGCGACTGTTGAAGACCATCGAGGAGCCACCCGACTCGACGACGTTCCTGATCCTCGCCGACTTCGTCCCGACCGACCTGATCACCATCGCGTCGCGATGCGCGCGGATCGACTTCCAGGCCATCGGCCCCGACGTGATCGCCGCCCGGCTCGTCGGCGAGGGGATCAACCCCGCTGCCGCGATGACGGCAGCGCGTGCGGCACACGGCGACCTCGATCGGGCTCGAGTGCTCGCCACCGATCCCGCGCTGTCCGAACGGCGCGCTGCGTTCGCCGGCACGCCGCACCAACTCGACGGCAGCGGCGCCGTCGCCATGCGGGCGGCGGCAGAACTTCTCGCGTCGATCGACGCTGCCGCCGAACCACTCGCCGTTCGACACGCCGCCGAGGTCGCCGAACTCGACGAGCGGATCAAGGCCTACGGAGAACGCGGGAGCGGCAAGAAGCAGCTCGACGAGCGACACAAACGCGAGCTGCGGCGCCACCGCACCGACGAACTCCGCGCCGGTCTGGCTGCGATGGCCGGCACCTACCGCGACACCGCCGTCAGCGGTGCCACGACCGACATCGACGGATGTGCCGACGCCATCCACCGGATCCACCGAGCGATCGAGGCACTCGACCGCAACCCCAACGAGAAGCTCCTCCTCGAATCGCTCCTCTGGTCACTCCCCGACGCCCAAGGCACCCGCTGAATGAGACGCGGGGTCTGACCGCTCCCAACCCGGCGTCTCATTCGTATTCCCCGGAATCTTGATCTTTTTGTCACGCGGTCGCTGACGGGGGTCGTCCACAGCTGCCGGTAGGGTTGACGCACGGAATCCCACTTCGTGGAAAGGGCACTCCATGTTCGAACGCTTCACAGACCGGGCGCGCCGAGTCGTCGTGCTCGCGCAAGAGGAGGCTCGCCTCCTCAATCACAGCTACATCGGCACCGAGCACATCCTGCTCGGGCTGATCCACGAGGGCGAAGGCGTCGCCGCGAAGGCTCTCGAAAGCCTCGGTATCTCCCTCGAAGCCGTGCGCAGCCAGGTCGAGGAGATCATCGGCCAGGGCGGCTCGTCGCCGTCGGGCCACATCCCCTTCACGCCTCGCGCGAAGAAGGTGCTCGAACTCTCCCTGCGTGAAGCGCTGCAACTCGGTCACAACTACATCGGTACCGAGCACATCCTGCTCGGTCTGATCCGCGAGGGTGAGGGAGTCGCGGCACAGGTGCTCGTCAAGCTCGGCGCCGACCTGTCCCGCGTGCGCCAGCAGGTCATCCAGCTGCTCTCCGGTTACCAAGGCCCCGCCGGCTCCACCGGTGGCGGTCGCAGCGAACAGACCCCGGCGGGTGCCGGCGTCGGCGCCAGCAAGGGAGGCGACGACGAGAAGGGCGGCAACAGCCAGATCCTCGATCAGTTCGGTCGCAACCTCACGCAGGCCGCCCGCGAGGGTCAGCTCGACCCCGTCATCGGGCGTACGAACGAACTCGAACGCGTCATGCAGATCCTCTCGCGGCGCACCAAGAACAACCCGGTGCTGATCGGCGAGCCCGGCGTCGGCAAGACGGCGATCGTCGAGGGCCTCGCCCAGAAGATCGTCAACAACGACGTCCCCGACACGCTCACCGACAAGCAGTTGTACACCCTCGACCTCGGCGCACTCGTCGCTGGATCGCGCTACCGCGGTGACTTCGAAGAGCGCCTCAAGAAGGTGCTCAAGGAGATCAAGACCCGCGGCGACATCCTGTTGTTCATCGACGAGATCCACACCCTCGTGGGTGCCGGCGCCGCCGAAGGAGCCATCGACGCCGCGTCGATCCTCAAGCCCATGCTGGCCCGTGGTGAGCTGCAGACCATCGGCGCCACCACCACCGACGAGTACCGCAAGCACGTCGAGAAGGACGCCGCCCTCGAGCGTCGATTCCAGCCGGTGAAGGTCGCCGAGCCCACACTCGCCCACACCATCGAGATCCTGAAGGGCATCCGCGACCAGTACGAGGCCCACCATCGGGTCACGATCACCGACCAGGCACTCGTCGCCGCCGCGAACCTCGCCGACCGGTACATCTCCGATCGCTTCCTGCCCGACAAGGCCATCGACCTCATCGACGAGGCCGGCTCACGTCTGCGCATCAAGCGCATGGCGACCCCGCCAGACCTGCGCGAGATCGAAACCAAGCTCAGCGACGTGCAGGAAGCCAAGAAGCGCGCCGTCGAGGAGCAGCAGTTCGAAGAGGCCGGACGCCTTCGCGACCAGGAGAAGACCCTGCTCGAGGAGAAGGCGCAGAAGGAGACCGAGGTCAGGGCCGAAGGCGTCGACCTGTTCGACGAGGTCGACGAAGAGGCCGTTGCCGAAGTGCTGTCGCTGTGGACCGGGATCCCGGTGTACAAGCTCACCGAAGAGGAGACCGAGCGTCTGCTCAAGATGGAGGAGAACCTCCACAAGCGCATCATCGGCCAGGAGAGCGCCGTTGCCGCCGTCTCCCAGTCGATCCGTCGCACCCGCGCCGGATTGAAGGACCCCAAGCGGCCGTCGGGTTCGTTCATCTTCCTCGGCCCCACCGGTGTGGGCAAGACCGAGCTCGCCAAGACGCTCACCGAGTTCCTGTTCGGTGACGACTCTGCGCTGATCACGCTCGACATGTCGGAGTACATGGAGAAGCACACGGTCAGCCGCCTCGTCGGTTCGCCTCCCGGCTACGTGGGCTACGAAGAAGGTGGTCAGCTCACCGAGGCCGTTCGTCGCAAGCCGTTCTCGGTCGTGTTGTTCGACGAGATCGAAAAGGCGCACCCCGACGTGTTCAACACGTTGCTGCAGATCCTGGAGGAAGGTCGTCTCACCGACAGCCAGGGCCGATCGGTCGACTTCCGCAACACCGTGCTGATCATGACCTCGAACCTGGGCACGCAGGACCTCCGCAAGGCCAACGTCGGCTTCACGAGCGACGACTCCGCCATGAGCTACGAGCGCATGAAGGAGAAGGTCAACGAGTCGTTGAAGAACCACTTCCGGCCCGAGTTCCTCAACCGCATCGACGAAGTCATCGTGTTCCACGAGCTGACTCGCGACGAGGTCCTGCAAACCGTCGACCTGCTCACGAAGCGGCTCGTCGGTCAGCTCGAGGGTCAGGGGCTCGGCATCGAGATCAAGCAGTCGGCCAAGGAACTGCTCGCCGAGCTGGGCTACGACCCGCAGCTCGGTGCCCGTCCGATGCGTCGGGCGATCCAGCGCCACATCGAAGATGCGCTGTCGGAGAAGATTCTCTACAAGGAGTACTCCGCCGGCGAGATCATCGTCGTCGACACCGAGCCCGATCCCGACAACGAGGGCAAGCAGCGCTTCACGTTCACTGCCGTCGAGGGCTTCGTGCCACCGTCGTCGGTCGAGCTGGCGACAACGGCAACCGAGCACCCCATCGCTCCGCCGACGAGCGAGGGTGAGCTGCCGCCACCCGAACTCCCCTGATCGCTGCGTCCCCTGCCGCGTGTCGTCGGGGGTTGCCCGTCATAATGGCCCGCGTGGTTCGTCGGGTTCTTGCAGCGTGCGTGTGTGTGATCGCGCTCGCAGGGTGTCGGCTCGATGTCGCCGTCGACATGACGGTCGAACCGGATGGCACCGGCACGATCTCGATCCTGGCGACGGCCGACGCCGAACTGGTCGCGGCCGTGCCGACGATCGCCGACGACCTGGCCATCGACGACATCGTGGCGGCGGGATGGGCCGTCGATGGCCCGAATCCGACACCGGAGGGCGGGCTCACCATCACGTTCACACACGGCTTCTTCTCCGACGAGGAGGCGACCAATCTGCTGAACAGCCTGGGGGCGCCGTTCAACGAGATGTCGGTGGTGCGCAACAGCAGCGGAGCGGACACCACCACTCGACTCAGCGGTCTGCTCGGGTTGCCCGACGGCTTCGCATCGTTCGCCGATGAGGATCTGGTGGCCGCAGTCGGCTCCGTGCCGTTCGCGGAACAGATCGCAGCGTCCGGTGCGACCCCGGCGTCGTCGATGGGAATCACGTTGCGCGCCGCGCTGCCCGGCAACATCGATCAGGAGCAGTCCAATGGCACCGTGATCGACGACGGTCGACTCGAGTGGGTCGTCCCCCTCGACGGCACCGTGCTCGACTCACGGGCGGTCTCCGTCCAGTCGCCGGGCGACGACCGGTGGTGGGCGCGTCCACTGTCGGTGCTCGCACTGGTGGCGTTGATCGCCTGGGTCGCGTTCATGACGCTCTTCATCGGGTACGTCGCCTGGGCGCGCTGGCAACGCACACATCGCCGCCCGCCGGCCCGGCCCGCACCCTGACGGTATGCCATCGTTGAACATGCCTGACGATGCCGTGAGCGTGACCCGCGTCGACTTCCACTTCGATGTGATGTGTCCGTTCGCCTACCAGGCGGCGAAGTGGATCCGAGAGGTCCGCCGTCAGAACGATCTGGTGATCGACTGGAAGTTCTTCAGCCTGGAGGAGATCAACCGGGTCGACGGCAAGAAGCACCCGTGGGAACGCGAGTGGTCGTACGGCTGGTCGATGATGCGCATCGGGGCGCTGCTTCGACGTTCGAGCATGGACGACCTCGACCGATGGTACGAACGCGCCGGTCGAGCACTGCACGAGGATGGACACCGTCCCCACGATCCGGAGGTCGCCCGACACCTGCTCGGGGAGATCGGACTCGACCCGGCCGTGGTCGACGAGGCGCTCGCCGATCCGACCACCCACGACGAGGTACGCGCCGAGCACGACCGGGTCGTGGCCGCCGGCGGCTACGGCGTGCCGACGCTGTTCTTCCCCGACTTCGTCAACGACGCGGGCAGGCCCGAGTGCCTCTTCGGCCCGGTCGTTCTCGACCCTCCGACAGGTGCCGCGGCGATCCGTCTGTGGGAGGCCACGACGGCGTGGCTCGAGTTCCCCTACCTGTTCGAGTTGCAGCGCCCGAAGAACATGGAGCACGGTGCCGTGATCGTGGACCGCCTCCGGCCGTACCTCGACGCCCGCGACTGGGTGTCGATCAACCGCGGCAAGGTCATCTCCTTCGACTGACGATTACAACAGGGGTCAGACCCAGGATGTAACGGACCACCGCTCGTGGCCGAGCACGTGCGACTGCTGGCGGTTACATCCTGGGTCTGACCCCTGTTGTAATCCAACTCTGTGAGAGCCCCGGGTCATGATGGCGGCCATGAGCAGAGCGAGAGTCGTCTACGTGTGCAGCGAATGCGGCACCTCCCATCCGAAGTGGGCCGGCCGGTGCGCCGGCTGCGGCGATTGGAACACGCTGGCCGAAGACGTCGAGGTCGACACCACCGATGCGCCTGTCGCCGCGTCGAGCCGTCCCGGTCCCACCCGAATCGGCGACGTCGGAACCGAACACGGGCATCCGGTCACCACCTCGATCGCTGAACTCGACCGTGTCCTCGGTGGCGGCCTGGTCGCCGGATCGGTCACGCTCCTCGGCGGCGAACCGGGCATCGGCAAGAGCACATTGCTGCTGCAACTGCTCTCCATGTGGAGCGGGCCGACGTTGTACGTCACCGCCGAAGAGAGTGCCCAGCAGGTGAAGCGGCGTGCCGAACGTCTCGGAGCGACCCGCGACGACCTGTGGCTGCACGCCGAAACCAACCTGGTGCACATCCTCGACGCGATCGACCGCATCCGACCCGAACTGGTGGTGATCGACTCGATCCAGACCGTCTCCGACCCGGCACTCGGCTCGCTGCCCGGCAGCGTCGGCCAGGTGCGTGGCTGTGCGCAACGCTTCGTCAACGAAGCCAAGGAACGGGGCGTGTCGATCATGCTGGTCGGCCACGTGACCAAGGAAGGCGGGCTCGCCGGGCCCGCGCGTCTTGGAGCATGTCGTCGACACGGTGCTCCAGTTCGAGGGCGATCGTCATCATGCGCTGAGGCTGCTGCGGGCATCGAAGCACCGGTTCGGGCCGACGAACGAGCTCGGCCTGTTCGAGATGGCGGCCACCGGCCTCGTCGGGGTGCCCGATCCCTCATCGTTGTTCCTCGCCGACCGCCGCACCGGGATCCCCGGCTCCGCCGTCGTGCCGACCATGGAGGGACAGCGACCGATCGTGGTCGAGGTGCAGGCCCTGGCCAACCCGAGCGTGCCCGGAGTACCCCCTCGACGCAGCGCACTGGGCCTCGACGGTGCCCGACTCTCGATGCTGATGGCGGTGCTCGGACGCCGCAGCCGGGTGACGGTCGGCGATCAGGACGTCTACGCATCCACTGCGGGCGGCGTGAAGCTCAGCGAGCCGGGCCTCGACCTCGGCGTGTGCCTGGCGGTCGTCAGCGCAGTTCGTGATCACCCGCTCGCTGCCGACCTGGCCGTGTTCGGTGAGGTCGGCCTGGGCGGCGAACTCCGCCAGGTCGGCCACGCAGCGCGCCGGCTGACCGAGGCGGCGCGGCTGGGTTTCTCGCGCGTGATCGTGCCGACCAACTCGCCCGACTGCGACGCCGACATCAAGGTGCTCCGCGCGGCGACCGTGAGCGAGGCAATCGCACTCGCCGGCCTCGGTTCGGGGACGCTGCGCGCGGCGGTCTGACATGGCGACGGCCGGTCGGAACATCGTCATCTAGGATCAGTCCATGGCCTCCCGGTACAGCGGCGTGAACGAGGCGATGCGCGATGCCCTCGCTCGCGTGTCGCCGGGAACTCCACTGCGCGACGGAATCGACCGCGTCGTTCGATCGAAAGCGGGCGCGCTCCTCGTGCTCAGCGACGACGCCGACGTGCTCTCGATCTGCTCCGGCGGGTTTCTCGTCGATGCTCCCTACAGCCCGCAGCGCCTGTCCGAGCTGGCGAAGATGGACGGCGCCATCATCATTTCTGCCGACGGTGGACGCATCGCTCGCGCCAATGTGCACCTCGTACCCGACCCCAACGTGCCCACCAGCGAGACCGGTACCCGCCACCGCACCGCCGAACGCGTTGCCCGTTCGCTCGACGTGCACGTCGTGTCGGCGAGCGAGGAGATGGGGGTGATCAACGTGTACGCGGGCGGCGACAAGCGACAGCTCCAGGAGGTCGGCCACCTGCTCGATCGGGCGAACCAGGCGTTGCAGACGCTCGAGCGCTACAAGGTGCGCCTCGATGACGCCATCACGAACCTCACTGCCGTCGAGATCGAAGACGTGGTGACCCTGCGCGACGTGGTGGCCGTGGTGCAGCGAGGCGAGATGGTCCACCGGATCGCTGACGAGATCGAGACGATGATCATCGAACTCGGCGTCGATGCGCGACTGCTGAGGTTGCAGCTCGACGAGCTGTACGGCGAGATCGATGACGAACTCGACCTCGTGGTCGCCGACTACATGCCACCCGGTCGCTCGGTCGCCGAGACCCTCGCCGGGATGACGCAGCTCTCCGACGACGACGTCCTCAACCTGCGCCTCGCCGCCGATGCGCTGTCGCCCGGCACGGATTCGACCGACCTCGGCCAGGAGGCCGCGCCGAAGGGGCTGCGCCTGCTCCACCGGGTCAGCCGATTGCCGTCCGAGACAGCGACCAACGTCGCCAACCACTTCGGCGGGCTCGCCAAGCTCCAACGGGCGACGGTCGGCGACCTCATGTCGGTGAACGGTGTCGACGAAGCCACCGCCCGGGCAATCCGCGAAACCCTCAGCCGTGTCACGGAGTCGACGATCCTCGACCAGTACAGCTGACGTACACGATGTGTCTGACACATCGTGTACGTCAGTTGGCGATGGTGGTGGGGGCCCTCGGGTCGGCGACCGTCGGCAGGATGGCATCCCACACGGCGTCGTCGTCGAAGCCGAACGCCCAGAGCGCGACACCGTCGAGGCGGTACTTCCGTGCGAGATCCATCCGCAACCGAATGCCGTCGCCGTCGACATAGTGGACCCGACGGGTCTGAACACATGTGGTCGCCCCGTCGGTCACCTCGAGGTCGTACTCGAACATCCATTCACCCGTGTCGTCGACCCGGATCGGTTGTCCCTGGCGGCGAGCGATCAGATCGTCGACCGAGCGGGCCGACACGGTCGTACGGCCCGGCACTTCGGTCGCTGGACACTCCCCTGCCACCGACACCGGCCAGTTGCGTCCATAGGCCGGCAGCCCGAGGACGAGCTTGTCGGGTGACCCGGTTGCCTCGATCGCTCCGGTGATCGCCGACTCGACCCAGTCGATCGGGGCAATCGGGCCGGGCTCGACCACCGAGTAGTCGTAGGCCATCATCCGGATCCGGTCGACGTGGTCGACGATGGCGCCGTAGTCGTACACCCAGTATCCACTCTGCGGCGTCTGGTCGCCGTCGTACACCGGCGGGATGCTCACCGTGAGGGTTCGCCCGTCGGCGTGGAGGGCGGCCCCCAGCTCCTCGATGAACAACACCCAATTCGGACGCGTGGTCGCCCACGTGTCGCGGCCGTCGGCGAATGCGAACTGTTCGTAGTCGATGTCGATGCCGTCGTATCCGCCGTCGGATGCGAATGCCCGGATCGCTGCGACGTGCTGCGCTCGGGTCGTCGGATCAGCGAGGATCGCCGCCATCGCGCCGGCGGGCAGCGCATCGATGATCGACGGAACGACGTCGACGTCGGCACCTTTCGCCTGTTCCATGAACTGCGCGGTCAGGTCGGCGGACGCATTCGGGTCGACGATGATCTGCTCGACCCCCGCTGCGTTGAACCAGAACGGCGACACCTCGCGCATCGATGGCACGCGCTGATCGACGTCGGGCAGCGACGCGTCGAGTGCCCAGTACGGCACCCACGCATCGAGTGGAATGTCAGGTCTGGGTGGGAGAGGTTGCTCGTTCGAGGAGACGTAGACCGCCGCACCGACGATCAGGATGATCGCGCCGGCGAGGCCACCCAGCACGGCGAACCGGCGACGCCGCCGCGTCGGCTGCTCGTCACCCTCCGTCGGCGTGGCGTCGACGGCCGGATCATCCAACGCGGAGACGTCGGAGTCGTGCGAGGTCGACACCGGCGAGGGAGTCGACGATGGTGAGCCCAGGGGCGGCAGCGACGGGGACGACATGGGGGACCCCCAGCGTCGCACACCCCGCGGCAACCGCAGAGGCAACCCCGGTCGGCGAATCCTCGATCGCCACGCAGGCACGCGGGTCGACACCGAGTGCCGCAGCGGCTGCGAGATAGGGCTCAGGGTCGGGCTTGCCGTTGGTCACCTCGTCGCCGGTGATCGACACTGCGAACGATCCCGCAGGAGCCGCCGCGATCACTGCGTCGGCCAGCGACCGCCACGACATGGTGACCATCGCGCACGGCACACCCTCGGCGATGCATTCGGCGAGGAGCTCGCGGGCGCCGGGTCGCCACGGCAGTTCCTCGGCCACACGAGCGATCACTCGGTCGAGCAGCCAGTTGGCGATCTCGACGGGCTCCATCTCGACGCCGCCTCGCGTGCGGAGTTCGTGGCCGGCGTCGAGCAGGTCGAACCCGACGATCGAGTGCGCATCCGCCGTCGTCCACGTTCCGGCGTGCCTGGCGACCAACTCGAGCTCACTGTCGATCCAGTACGGCTCGGTGTCGACGAGCGTGCCGTCCATGTCCCACAGCACCGCCGCCAGCTCAGTCATGCGATGCAGTGTGCCGTCAGGAACGGAAGATGGTGATCTTGTCCTCGCCGATGCGCGCACGCTTCTCGGGGTCGTCGATGCCGAGGCCCTCCGACGGGGCCAGACACAGCACGCCGAGCTTGCCCTCGATCTCGTTGTGGTGCACGGCGAGCGCAGCAGCGCCGACCTCGGCGAGATCGAAGGTCTTCGTGAGGAGCGGCTGGATGCGGCCCTGGTCGAGCAGCTTGTTGGCGGCGTACGACTCGGCGTAGTTGGCGAAGTGCGAACCGATGAGCTTCTTGAGGCGCATCCAGAAGTGGCGGTTGTCGAACTCGACCATGTACCCCGACGTCGCCGCGCACGTGACGATCGTGCCGCCACGCTTCACCGCGAACACCGACGCACCCATCGTCGATCGCCCCGGGTGCTCGAACACGATGTCGACATCCTCGCCGTTGTTGACCTCGCGGATCTTCTTGCCGAAGCGTCGCCACTCGGATTCGTCCTGGGTGTTCTCGTCGGACCAGAACTGATAGTTCTCCGCCCGCCGGTCGATGACGGCTTCGCAACCCATCCGGTTCAGCAGTGCAGCCCGCTCGGGCGACGACACCACGCCGACCGGTGTGCCACCGCCGTTGAGCACGTACTGCACGGCGTAGCCGCCGATGCCGCCGGTGGCGCCCCAGATCAGCACGTTGTCGCCCTGCTTCATCTGTGCGCCGTTCGCGCTGACGAGCATGCGGTACGACGTGGAACTGCACAGCGCATTGACCGACGACTCCTCCCACGTGAGGTGACTCGGCTTGGGCATCAGCTGATTGGCCTTGACGACAGCGAGGTCGGCGAGGCCACCGAAGTTCGTCTCGAAGCCCCAGATCAGCTGGTTGGTGGCGAGCATCGAGTCGTTGTGCGCGCTCGGATCCTGGTCGTCGACGTAGTTGCAGTGCACCGTCACCCGATCGCCGGGCTTCCAGTTCCGCACGGCCGAGCCGACCCGCACGACGACACCCGAGGCGTCGGAGCCCACGACGTGGTACGGCAGCGAATGGCGCTTGCCCCAGTCGTTGTCGCGTCCCATCCGGTCGAGGAAACCGAATGTCGGCAGCGGCTCGAAGATCGAACTCCACACGGTGTTGAAGTTGATGCTCGACGCCATCACGGCGATGAAGACCTCGTCGGGGGCCAGTTCGGGTGTCGCCACCTCCTCGACGTGGAGCGACTTGCGGGGGTCCTTGTCCCACGACTCGACCCCTTCGAACATCGCTGCCTCGTCACGCTTGACGACCGCTGCGCGGTAGCTCTCGGGAACCGGAAGGTTGGCGAGATCCTCGCCGCTGGCACCGGATTGGATGGCCTCGAGGATCTGTTGCATCGTCCGCGACGTTACCGATCGGTATTCCCCACCCACAAAGCGGTCCCCAACTCCGAAATGTGCGCCGAAATGTGCACCCGGTGCACACCTGGGCACATTTTTCGGGGGGTGGGGGGTGGGGGTAGCGTCGAGGGATGGCTTCCACAGGTTCGTACATCGTTGCCGGCGCTCGCACTCCGATCGGGAAGATGAGCGGCGCACTGTCGTCGTTCTCCGCAGCCGACCTGGGCGGGTTCGCGATCAGCGCCGCACTCGAGCGCGCCGGTGTGGCGCCCGACGAGGTGCAGCACGTGATCATGGGTCAGGTGCTCATGGCCGGCCAGGGTCAGGTGCCGAGCCGCCAGGCCGCCGTGAAGGCCGGCATTCCGATGAGCGTCCCGTCGATCAACGTCAACAAGGTGTGCCTGTCGGGCCTGAACGCGATCTACCTCGCCAATCAGATGATCGCGGCCGGTGAGGCCGACATCGTGATCGCCGGCGGCATGGAGTCGATGTCCAACGCTCCGTACATCGCCGACGGCGCCCGCGCCGGCTTCCGCTACGGCAACACCGAGCTGCGCGACGCAATCATCGCGGACGGCCTGTGGTGTTCGTTCGACGGCTGCCTGATGGGGCTCGGCACCGACCGGTACGCCGGCAGTGAGAGCATCAGTCGCGACGCGCAAGATGCATTTGCCGCCACGTCGAACGAGCGAGCTGCCGATGCAATCAAGGAGGGTCGCCTGGCCGACGAGATCGTGCCGGTCGCCGTGCCGCAGCGCAAGGGCGATCCGATCCTCGTCGAGACCGACGAGGGTGTGCGGCCCGGCACGACCGCCGAGAGCCTCGGCGGTCTGCGCCCCGCGTTCGACAAGGACGGCACCGTCACCGCCGGCAACGCGTCGCAGCTCTCCGACGGCGCCAGCGCCCTCGTGATGATGTCGAGGGCCGAGGCCGAGCGCCGTGGCGTGGCGCCGCTCGGTGAGTTCGTGTCGTACGGGATGGTCGCCGGCCCGGACAGCGCATCGCTGCTCCACCAGCCGAGCCGGGCGATCCTGCTGGCCGCCGAGCGCGCCGGCATCGCCATTGGCGACCTCGACCTGTTCGAGATCAACGAAGCGTTCGCCGCCGTCGGTATCGCCTCGATCGCGGAACTCGGCATCAGCGACGACATCGTCAACGTCAACGGTGGGGCGATCGCACTGGGCCACCCGATCGGCATGAGCGGCAATCGCCTCGTCCTCACGATCCTGCACGAACTGACGCGCCGCGGTGGCGGCATCGGCGCCGTGGCACTCTGCGGCGGCGGCGGCCAGGGTGACGCCGCCATCGTGCGCACCGTCTGAGCCGACCCCGATCACCAGCGCGGCCTGTGACGGTTGCGTCACCGTCTGATCACGTTTGGTGTCCGTCATTCCCACGTTGCGTGCTTGACACACCACGTCACGTCGGTAAACTGACACAGGTAGCGACTTGTGTTACGGATACTTGACGAAATAGTCGGGGTTCCGTAATGTGATCGCAATAATCAATCGAGTGAGTCAACGTCGCCTCACCCCCCTCTGGGGCATCATCGAAACGAATCGGCCCGTCCGCCCGCAACCGATTCGTGGAGATGGTGCCCCAGTCCATTTTTCGACCAGGGCGACACCGGGGATCAGTCGACGATCACACTCAGTCGATCAGGCGGCGACCTTCGATGGCGCGGCCGAGCGTGAGTTCATCGGCGTACTCCAAGTCGCCACCGACCGGGAGACCGCTGGCGATGCGAGTGACCTTCAACCCGATCGGCTTCAGCAGCCGGGCGAGGTACATCGCGGTGACCTCGCCTTCGGTGTTCGGGTTCGTGCACAAGATGATCTCCTCGATGCCCTCGGGCTCGATCCGAGCGACGAGCTCGCGGATCTTGAGGTGCTCGGGGCCGATCCCCTCGAGCGGGCTCATCGCGCCGAGCAGCACGTGATATCGACCGCGGAACTCACCGGTCTTCTCGATGGCCACGATGTCACGAGACTCCTCCACCACGCAGACCATCGACGAGCTGCGACCGTCGTCGCTGCAGATCGGGCACAGCGATCCTTCGGCGACGTTGAAGCATCGTTCACAGAACCGCACGCGCGCCTTGGCATCGGTGATCGCGAATGCGAGGCGGGTGGCGTCCTCGGTGGGCACCTTCAGGAGGTGGAACGCGATGCGCTGCGCCGACTTCGGTCCGATGCCCGGAAGTCGACCGAGTTCGTCGATCAGCACCTGGACCGGCGCGGTGTAGTTGCCGGCCATCAGCCCGCCTCCTCGATCAACTCGGACCCCGGGAATGCCTCGGCCAGTCGGTCGATCGGCGTCTTCACCGACTCGGGTGGGGCATCGATGAGATCGTCCAGATCGACGTCGTCGTCATCGGGAAGCACGTGGGCGACGGTCACATCACGCACGTCGTCGACTGCTCCCATCGGGTCCACGGGCGGCGCCGACGACGAAACGACAGCGACCCGTGCGGGGTCGTCGCTCACGGCCGGCACCCGAGTGGGTTCGGCAACGTCGTCACCATCACTGCGCCCGCCGCCCCGCCACCGTCACCGCCACCGTCGACGAGTTCGATCGAGATGGCGGTCGCGGCGAACTCGCTGAGTGCCTTCTCGACGGCCGCACGGTGTTGCTCACACTTGCCGCGATGCACGGCGTTCGGAACCGACAGTGTGAGCACTCCATCGCTGCTGCGCACGAACGTCGCCGGTGCGTAGATCGCACGGGGCATCCCCTTCAACGAGGGCCTGACCGTGTTCTCCCAGGCATCGGCGGTGATCGAGTTCTGCGGCGGGGCCGCAGTCGGCTCCGCGGCGTGCTCGACCGCAGCCGTGGGCGACGACTCGACGGGGTTCTCCGGTTCAGGCGTCGTCCGGCGGACACGGCCACCGAGCGCGGCACGACCGGTCGACGGATCGACCGGCGGCTGCGCAGCCGACGGCGCCGCCGCAGCGACGACCCCGTCGGCCAACTGGCGTTCGATCCGATCGAGACGCGCAACGAGTGCCGACGTGTCGTTCGAGACACTGTCGGCGGTCAACTGCACCGTGGCCACGTCGAGCAGCACCCGCGGGTCGGGAGCGTGGCGCATCTCGGTCAGCCCGGTGCCGAGGAGTTCGATCCCCCGCACGAGTCCGGCCGCGCCGAGGCGCTGCGACTGTTCGGCGAGACCGTCGAGGCGATGCGACGGCAACTGCACCAGCTCGGGCGCCATCAGCGACAGGAACCCGTTGCGCAGGTACCCGATGAGTTCCTCGGTCAACGTCCTGGGGTCGGTACCGAGCGAGATGGAGTGCGCCACCATCGTGAGTGCTCGCCCGGCGTCGCGGTCGATCATCGCCTCCACGAACTCGTCGAGAGCGAGGTTGGTGATGCCGTCGTCGCCCGTGCTCGCCACGAGTTCGAGCGCCGAGAGCGTGTCGCGCGCCGACCCGCCACCACGGGTGAGGACCTGCTCGATCGCCGCGTCGCTGACCTCGAGGCCCGCATCGGCAGCAACCCAGCGAACGTGCTCGGCGAGCGTGTCGGCCGGGAGGAGATGGAACTGCAGGTGCTGGGTTCGGCTGATGATCGTCGCCGACATCTTCTGCGGATCGGTGGTGGCCAGCACGAAGACGACGTGCGGGGGAGGTTCCTCGAGCGTCTTCAGCAACGCTGCCTCGGCCGGCTTCGACAGCATGTGGACCTCGTCGAGGATGTACACCTTGTGCCGGCCGGGTGTACCGAGCGAGGCCTTCTCGATCAGGTCGCGCATCGCATCGACGCCGTTGTTGCTCGCGGCGTCGAGTTCGTGGACGTCGTAGCTCGTGCCTCGTTCGACCGAGAGACACGACTCGCATTCGCAGCACGGTTCGCCATCCTGCGGGTTCTCGCAGTTGAGGACCTTGGCGAGGATGCGCGCCGTGGAGGTCTTGCCGGTGCCCCGCGGACCGGAGAACAGGTAGGCCTGGCCCTCACGGCCCTCGGCGACCGCGGTCCGCAACGCCCGCACGACGTGGTCCTGGCCCTTCAGCTCACTGAAGCGGCGGGGCCGGTAGCGGCGGTAGAGCGACTGGATGGCCATCGCGTGCACGATAGCGATGGGATGTCACAGCCCGCGGACGTGACCACACCACACGACGCCCACTTCGTACAGTCGACGTGATGCAGTCACCTCTCGTCACCCGTCGACGATCGTTCGGGATCGTCGCGACGCTCGTCCTGCTCGCCGCCGGCACCGTCACGGGCTGCAGCGAGGTGGTCGAGCCGGTCACGTACGACGACTACCTCGGCGAACTGCAGGCCATCTGCACCGAGACGACCGAGCAACTGCTCGCACTACCGTCGGCACCCGAACAGATCGCCGTCGCCGACCTGGCCACCAGCGCTGCGGGGCTGCTCGACGCCGAGGCCACTCGAGTGAACCGACTCGACGTTCCGTCCGGTGACGACGTACCGGTCGACGACCTCGACGGCGACCACCGGGCGTTCGTGCGCAACACGCAGGAACAGGCAGAGGCCTGGCGGGCGGTGGCGAACGCCGGGCCCGACGAGCTCGCCGAGTCCACACAGTTGATCGCCCAACTCGTCGGCGGCCGCAACGAACTGGCTGATTCGATGGGAGCGCCCGGCTGCGTCCGCGGTGATCTGTGAACGCGATGTCTGACAACGCGACGGGTGCGACCACTAGCCTTTGCCGATCGTGAACGAGCGCACACCTGTTCCCTCCCGACACCCCCGTGTGCGCTCGCTGGTTCTCGTCGCGCTTGCGACACTCGGCGCAGTCCTGCTGACCCCCGGGCCCGTCTTCGCCGAGAACTCGGTCGTCAGCTCCACGCCCGCCGACGGGGCATCGGTCGCCACCTCGCCCGCCTCGATCGAGATCACGTTCAGCGAGGTGCTCGGTGAGGTCAACACGATCGCAGTGCAGTGCGATGCCGAGCTGTTCACCGTCGGTCCACGACGCGTGAGCGACGACCGCCTGACGCTCGCAGCTGACGTGGTCGATGCGCTGCCCAAGGGCGACTGCGTGGTCAGTTGGGGCGTCAGCGATGCCGACGGCCAACCCAACGGGGCGGGGAACCTGTCGTTCCGCGTCGAGAACGACGCCGCCACGGTCGAGACGACGCCGACGACCGACACGACCACCGACACGACGGACACCGCCGACGTCACCACCACGAATCCGACGGCCTCGGACGGGGACGTCGCTGAACTGTCGAGCGTCGACTCCGGCCAGGGCCCGCTGTGGTTGGGTCGGCTCCTGTCGGTGCTCGGCGTCGCGGTGCTGTTCGGTTCGCTCGTGCTCATCGCGGCGGCGTGGCCCGAGGGCGTCGAGTACCTGCTCGCCGTCCGATTCATCCGCGCCACCTGGCTCGTTGCGGTCGTCGGCTCGCTGCTGTACGTCGCTGCCGCCACGGCGGCGGTCACCGGCAGCGGCCTGGGGAGCGGTCTCAACCCGCTGAACTGGGTCGACCTGTTCAGCGCCGGCATCCCCGGCATCGCCGCGGTCGCCCGCCTGGTGCTCGTCGCTGCGAGCGCCTGGGTCGCGTTCCGACCCGATCGCGTGATCGACCCGGTCACCCAGATGGTGGCGTTGCTCATCCCGGGCCTGGCGACGGCAACCATCGGACTCAGCCGGACCGACATGGATCTCGCCATCGTGGCCGTCCCCCTCTCGATCATCCATGCGCTCGCGATGGCCGTCTGGATCGGAGGCGTCGTGCTGCTGGCCCGGGTCGTGCTCGCCGGCCCCGGCGAGGAGGACCTCGTCCACGCCGTTCGCGGGTTCGGTCGGCTCTCGACCGGGGCGATCATCATCACGATCGCCACCGGCATCGTGCAGATGATCCTGCTCGACGGCGGAAACCTGTTCGGATCGTCGCACGGACGCGTCGTACTGCTGAAGACGTTGGTCGTCGCGTTCATGGTGTTCATCGCCATGTCGGCACGCCAGTACGTCAACGCGAAACTGCCTCGAGCCAACGAGATGACCATCCCGACCGCCGATCGCCTCCGTCGTGCCTTCGGCGCGGAGGCCGGCGCCGGGTTGATCGTGCTCGCACTCAGCGCCTGGCTGGTGAGCCTCAGCCCGCCGAACATCGACACCAGTGCCCAGGTCGACTACGCGATCGAGTTGCAGGTCGAATCACCCGACGCCGATCTCGACGTCACCGTGAAGTTCACCAGCAATGTGGTCGGCCTGTCGGGGATGTGGGTGGAAGTCGACGCCCCCGAGAGCGATCTGTCCGGACTCGAGATCGTGCTGACCGCGCCGGCGAACGAGACGGTCGGCACGATCACGCAGCCGGTTCCGCTGACGGAGCCCGGCGTCGGTGTCGTCCCGGCCGAGAGTGGCATTCCATTCTCCGTTGCGGGCGACTGGACGCTGACGGTCAACGCCGTGACTCCGAACGGCGTGTTCAACAGCGACCCACAGATCTTCACGATCCTGAACCCCGACGGCTCGGTACCCACGACGCAGCTGACGACCCCGCCCGTCGTCACCGTCACGATCCCCGCAACCACCACCGCCACGACTGCCACGACCGCCGCCGGCTGATCCGGCGGTCGGTGTCACAGATGGTGTCTGACACCATCTGTGACGAAGTCGTGGAAGGAGACGGGTTCGGCGACGTCGAGCTGGTCGTAGGTGCACGACTCGGGAGTCCGGTCGGGTCGCCAGCGCAGGAAGCCGACGCCGTGGCGGAATCGACGACCTTCGAGCTGGCCGAACGACACCTCGGCGACGAGCCCCATCCGGATCGGGACGAACGACAGGTCCTTGCCGGCGTTCCAACGGCTGCCGCCACTCGTTGCAGCGCCGGCAGCGTCACCGTCCCACTCGGCCCACTCCCGCCACGGGTGACCCTCGAGCGCGTCGTGGGTTCGCGGCTCGAGTTCGACGAGGAGTTCAGCTCGCCGCTTCACCGAGAACGAAGCGGCGACACCGACGGAATGCATGTCGCCGGTGGCGTCGAACAGACCGAGCAGGAGCGATCCCACTCCGTTGCCGTCCTTGTGGATCCGGTAGCCGGCGACAGCACAGTCGGCAGTGCGCTGGTGCTTGATCTTGGCGAGCGCTCGCTTGCCGGGCTGATAGGTGCCGTCGAGCGGCTTGGCGACCACACCGTCGAGCCCCGCGCCCTCGAAGCGATGGAACCAGTCCTCCGCCACGGCACGGTCGGTCGTCGCCGGCGTCACGTGGACGACGTCGTTCGCGGTCAACGCCTCGACGAGCGCAGCTCGACGGTCGATCATCGGCTCGTCGAGGAGTGACGTGTCGCCGATGGCCAGGAGATCGAAGGCAACGAATGCTGCCGGCGTCTCCACGGCGAGCCGGTTGATGCGCGACTCCGCGGGGTGGATCCGCTGCAGCAACGCGTCGAAGTCGAGCCCCGTGCCCGAATCACCGGCAACGACGATCTCCCCGTCGACGACACAGCGATCGGGGAGCGCCGCAGCGAGCGGCGCGGTGAGTTCGGGGAAGTACCGGCCGAGCGGGCGCAGCTTGCGCGAGATGAGTTCGAGCCGATCGCCGTCACGGAACACGATGCAGCGGAACCCGTCCCACTTGGGTTCGAAGAGCCACCCGTCGCCGTCCGGGATGGAGCGGGCGAGCTTGGCGAGCATCGGCTCCAGGGGCGGCTGGAAGGGCAGGTTCATCTGCGGTTGTGGATCGGGTGACGAGACGGCCATCGCCGCACAGTCTTGTCGATCTAACGGACCGGCTCGACAGCCACTAACTTCGCCAGGGTGACGAACTCGATGCACGACAAACTCGCCGACCTCGCGGAACGACGCGACCAGGCGATCCACGCCGGATCGCCCCGGTCGGTCGAGCGCCAGCACGAGAAGGGAAAGATGCTCGCTCGCGAGCGCATCGACTACTTCCTCGACGACGGGTCGTTCCACGAACTCGACATGCTCGCCCGCCACCGTGCCCAGGGCGCCGGCCTCGAAGACCGTCCGTACACCGACGGTGTCATCACCGGGTGGGGGATGGTCGACGGCCGCAAGGTGTTCGTCTTCTCGCAGGACTTCACGGTCTACGGCGGCGCGCTCGGCGAGGTGTTCGCCGAGAAGATCCACAAGCTGATGGACCTCGCCCTCAAGGTCGGAGCCCCGGTCGTCGGCCTCAACGACGGCGCCGGTGCCCGCATCCAAGAGGGTGTGGTGAGCCTCGCCAGCTACGGAGGGATCTTCCACCGCAACGTGCTGTCGTCGGGCGTCGTCCCGCAGATCTCGGTGATCCTCGGCCCGTGCGCCGGAGGTGCGGTGTATTCGCCCGCCATGACCGACTTCATCTTCATGGTTCGTGAATCGAGCCACATGTTCATCACCGGCCCCGACGTGGTCAAGACCGTGACCGGTGAAGATGTCACGCTCGAGGAACTCGGCGGCGCGATGTCGCACGCCACCAAGTCGGGCGTCGCCACCTTCGTCTCGTCGGACGAGAAGGCCTGCCTCGACGACGTGCGCTTCCTGCTGTCGTTCCTGCCGTCGAACAACCTGGAGGAGCCACCGATCGAAGACCTCGGTGACGACCCCGATCGGCTGTGCCCCGAGTTGCGCGACATCCTCCCCGCCAGCCCCAACCTGCCGTACGACATGACCGAGGTGATCCGCCACGTCGTCGACGACGGCGAGTTCTTCGAGTACTTCCCGCACTGGGCGAAGTCGATCGTGTGCGGATTCTCCCGTATCGACGGCATGCCCGTCGGCATCGTCGGCAACCAGCCCAAGGTGCTGGCCGGTGTGCTCGACATCGAGTCGTCGGAGAAGGCTGCCCGATTCGTGCGCACCTGCGACTCGTTCAACATTCCGTTGATCACGTTCGTCGACGTGCCCGGCTTCCTGCCCGGTGTCGATCAGGAGTACGGCGGCATCATCCGCCACGGCGCCAAGCTGCTCTACGCCTACTGCGAGTCGACCGTGCCGCGGATCCAGATCATCACCCGCAAGGCCTACGGCGGCGCCTACGTCGTGATGAACTCGAAGTCGATCGGCGCCGACCTCGCGTTTGCCTGGCCGACCGCCGAGCTGGCGGTGATGGGGCCGCAGGGCGCCGTCGAGATCGTCTACCGACGCGAACTCCAGCAGGCGGCCGACCCGGTCACCCGTCGCGCCGAACTCGTGCAGGAGTACACCGAGAAGTACGCCACCCCGTACGCCGCAGCCGAGCGGGGCTACATCGACGACGTGATCGATCCCGCCGAGACCCGCCAGAAACTCGTGGCGGGTCTGCGGATGTTGGCCACCAAGCGCGAGGAACTGCCGCGTCGCAAGCACGGCAACGTTCCGCTGTGACACGGCAGGATCGATGAGCGACGCCAGCTCGATCCCCGGCCAACCGTCGTTGCCCGGGTCGCCACCGCCGCCGCCACCTCCCTCGTCCGCATTGCCACCACCGCCACCGACCAGCCTCCGCCGACCCCAACTCCACCGCCGCCTGTCGCAGCGGCATCCTCGCCGCCGCCACCAGCGTCGCCGCCGCCACCTGCCACCGCCCGCCTCCAACCCGACACCGGCCGGCTACGACCCCGAACTCGCCGAGCTGCTGGCACGGATCGACGAGGACGGCGACATCAGCGCACCCGCCATCGGCACCGAGCTGACGAAGCCGACCGACGTGACCCGTCCCGAGCGTGCCGCAGCGGCTGTCATCGAGTCCGCGGGAGGCCTCGACTTCGACCCTGTGTTCGCCTCGTTCGGGGCGCGAGCCATCGGGTTGCTGGTCGACCTCGTGATCCTGACGCTCCTGCTCGTGCCCGGCTGCGCATCGATCGTGGCCGGATCGACGCCGCTGATCCTGCTCGGCCTCGCCCTGATCGCGGCCGGTTTCGCCGTCGGGACCGTGCTCTACACCCGCGCGATCACCTCGACCGGCCAGTCCGTCGGGAACCGCGTCGCTGGGACCAAGGTCGTCGACGCCCGCAACGGACGCCCCGTCGAATCGGGCGAGGCCGCATTGCGGTACGTCCTGCGGTTCGCCGTCTCGATCATCTTCTTCATCGGGTTCCTCGTCGCGTTCGGCGACCCGCAGCGACGCACGTTCCACGACAAGATCGCCGGCACGGTCGTCACCAGGCCGGCGAGGGAGTCGTGGTCGATCGACGACGAGGTGGGCGGCCCACCGCGGGTCTAACGTGGCAACGATGTCCGACGCAGCCAACGCCCCGACCTCCGTTCGGCCCGTGCCGACCGACGAGGAGGCCGTCGCGATCATGGCTGCCACCGAGGCGCTGTGGCCACGACCGGTCGTCAACGGCCCGGCCGCCTCGGTCCGGAACCACGTGTGGCGATTCAGCGGCCGATGGTGGTCACGGCCGGTACCGGCGCGTCGCGATCGTCCGTACCGCTGATCTGGCACACTCACGTCATGGAGATGCCACCGCCGCCTGGTCCGACACCACCACCACCGCCGCCCCCGCCGGGGTTCGGGTCGAATCCTCCGCCACCGCCGGTGGGAGCGCCGCCGGTGGTCCCTCCGCCGCCGTACGGGGCGGTTGCCACTGCACCGGGATACCCACCGTCGTACCACCAGCAGGCGATGATCGGCGGCGAACGCGCCGGCTTCGGAACCCGGCTCGGCGCATGGCTGCTCGACAGCCTCCTGTACGGGTTGCTGTCGCTCGTCTTCGTGATTCCCGGCATCGTGATGATCGTCTCGGCATTCAGCAACTGCGAATGGGTCGAGACGAGCGAAGACTCGTGGGAAGCCTTCTGTCCACCGGGTGAGCCGAACGGCGGCCTCATCGCCGGCGGGATCATCCTGATCGTGATCGGCGTGCTGCTCTCGGTGTTCCTCTACGTGCGAGCGATGGGCAAGACGGGCCAGACGTGGGGCGCGAGGATCGTCGGGGTCAAGGTGATCGACGAGCGCACCGGAGCGCCGATCGGCTTCTGGCGTGCCCTCGGCCGAGGCCTCTTCGCCAACATCATCTCCGCCAACGTCTTCTACCTCGGCTACCTCTGGATGCTGTGGGACGACAAGAAGCAGACGTGGCAGGACAAGGTCGTCAACTCGGTGGTCGTCAAGACCTGATGGACGTCACGACGGTCGCCGACGACCTCGTCGTCGTCCACGACGGCCTCGACGCACGTCGCTACGAGGGCCTCACCGCCGACACCGAACACGACCTCGACGGTGTGTCGGTTCGCACGCTCGCCCGGCCGCACGGCGAGCTTCTCTGCCGCTTCGCGACCGTGAACGACGTGCACTTCGGTGAGATCGAGGCGGGGCGGATCGACGATCTGACCGAGGGGCCGATCCGGCGCGGCGAGCCGGGAGCCGAGCCGTATCCGGAGGTGATGAACCGCTCGGCGGCTCGCGAGATGGCGATGATCGACCCGGCGGCCGTGATCGTGAAGGGCGATCTCTCCCAGGACGGCCGCGCCGAGGAGTGGGCGGCGTTCGAGGCGTGCTATCGAGCCCCCTTCGGTGAACGTCTCCACGTGGTGCGCGGCAACCACGACTCGTACCGCCATCAGGCGGAGTACGCGGGCGATCAGTGGATCGAACTGCCGGGGATCGCGGTGGCACTCCTCGACACCGCCATCCCGGGAGCGACGACCGGCTCGATCTCCACCGAGCAGTTCGAGTGGCTCGACGACCACTGCGCCACCACCGATCGACCGGTGTTCGTGATGGGACACCACCAGCAGTGGATCGGCCATCAGGGGATCGGGCAGGGCGTCGAGCCGAAGCGCAGCGCCGACTACTTCGGACTGCATCCCGACGCGAGCGACTCCCTCGACGACGCGGCCATCCGACGAACCGCGATCATCGGCTATGCAGCCGGCCACACCCACCGCCATCGGGCCCGACCGATGAGCCGGTCGGGTGTCCCGTCGATCGAGGTCGGATGCACGAAGGACTTCCCCGGCACGTGGGCCGAGTACCGCGTCCACGAGGGCGGCGTGATGCAGGTGGTACACCGCATGTCGACACCCGACGCGCTGGCATGGAGCGAATCGTGTCGGCACCTGTACGCCGACTTCGGCATCGACTACGAGACCTACGCCCTCGGAACCCTCGCCGACCGCTGCTTCACCATCGCGCTGCGCTGACCCGACGAGGGCGACCGAGTTGTCACGCGGCGACCCGAGCGATCAGACTCTCGCCGATGTCCATCGCCCTGACTCCTCCTGCACCGTCCACGCTCCTCGATCTGATCGATCGGTCCCGCGTTCGTGACGTCGTTGCCGTCGTCGGATTCGCACTGTTCACCGCACTCGCTGCCCAGATCTCGATCCCGCTCGGCTTCACGCCGGTGCCCATCACGGGTCAGACCTTCGCCGTGCTCCTCGCCGGCGGGGTGCTCGGCGCCAACCGTGGAGCACTGTCGATGGGGCTGTACGTGGCGCTCGGCGCGATCGGGCTGCCGTTCTACGCCGACGGCGACGGCGGCTGGACCATCGCGACGGGCGCGACCGCCGGCTACCTCGTCGGATTCATCGTGGCCGCGTTCGTGGTCGGCAAGATGGCCGAGCACGGCCAAGACCGCAAGCTGGCGACATCACTGCCCGCGTTCGTCGCCGGGTCGCTGATCATCTACGGCTTCGGCGCAGCCTGGTTGGCGTACGACCTCGGCCTGCCGCTCACCGCCGGCGCCGGCGAGCCGAGCGCGATCTCGCTCGGCGTCGCGCCGTTCCTCGTGGGCGACGTCATCAAGGCGCTGCTTGCCGGGGCGGTGCTGCCGGCAGCGTGGATCCTCGCCGAAGACCGCCGGTAGCCGAGCCGGCGGCTCGATCTCCGCGTCGCCGCCCTGCTCAGAAGCCATCCGCGAACTCTGTGACACCCCCTTGTCATAGTTGACGGCATGGACATCGTCGTGTTGCTGATCACCGTGCTGCTGGCCGTCGGGGCCGCCGTCGGCGGCTACCTGTTCGCGACCCGGCGTGCCGAAGCCGATCTCCTGGCGCGTGACGCCGATCGTGCAGCAACCACCGATGGCGTGCAGTTCGCCGTCGAGGCCGCCGTGCAACAGGCGGTGGCGCAGGTGCGCGATCAGGCAACGGCCGAGCGCGATGCGGCAGTGGCAGCGGCGTTGGAACAGACAGCGATCCTGCAGCGCGAGCAGTTCGGCGCGCTCGCGCTGGCTGCACGCGAACAGACCAACTCCGACCTGTCGGCCAAGAAGGACGTCATCGACGCCCGGCTCGACCAGGTCCACGCCGAGATGCGTACCGAGCTGACGAAGCTGAGCGAGATGGTCACCACGCTCGGGCGCTCGAGCGCCGAGAACTTCGGGCAGGTCACGTCGTCGCTCGCCGCGCACGCCGAGGTCGCCAACACCCTCGCCGACTCCACCCGGGCACTTCGTGAAGCTCTTGCGAATCCGCAAGCCCGCGGCAACTGGGGCGAGCGGATGGCCGAAGACGTGCTGCGCCTCGCCGGGTTCCAGGAGAACCTCAACTACGTCAAGCAGACCCAGATCGAGGGCGGCACCGGGCGTCCCGACTACACGTTCCCCATGCCCAAGGGCCACGCCCTCTACATGGACGTCAAGTTTCCGATGGCGTCGTACCTGCGCTATCTGGAGGTCGACACCAACGCCGAGCGCGAGATGCACCTGAAGCGGTTCCTGCAAGATGTGCGCCTGCGCGTGAGGGAACTCGCCAAGCGTGACTACTCCGGCGAGAGTGACCAGCCCTCGGTCGACTACGTCTTGCTGTTCATCCCCAACGAACAGCTCACGGGCTTCATCCACGAGCACGACGCAGCGTTGCTCGACGAAGCGATGGGCCAGAAAGTCGTGCTCTGCTCGCCGCTCACCCTGTTCGCGTTCCTCGGTGTGATCCGCCAGGCGTTCGACAACTTCATGATCGAGCAGACGAGCGACGAGATCCTCCAGTTGCTCGGCACGTTCTCGGCACAATGGCGCAAGTACAACGAGCAGGTCGACTCGGTGAAGAAGAAGTTCGACCAGGTCGATCGGGCCTTCGAACAGCTCACCGGCCCTCGTCGGCGCCAGCTCGAGCGGCCCCTGCGCCAGCTCGACGAACTGCGCCTGCAACGCAATCTCCCGGTTGACGGGGAACTCTTCGCGGCCATCGATCCCGATGATGTCGCCGATGACGACGCCGAGACGCCACCCGGTGGCACGATCAGGATGCTCGGCGCATGACGCCGCTGACCATCCCGTCGAGCACCCGCGGGGCCACACCGCCTGATTGAATCGGGCCCGTGAGCCAGCCCGCGTTCGACTTCGGTGAGACCGAATTCGACGATGTCTCCAACCCGACGTACTCGGTCGGCGAGTTGGCCGACGCGATCAACGACACGCTGCAGCGCGGCTTCTCCGACGGCGTGTGGGTCCGAGGCGAGATCACCGGGTGGAGCGACCGGGGCCAGCACGCCTACTTCACGCTGGTCGACGACGCCGACCGATCCGATGGAACGGGCAACGGACGCGGCAAGGCCGTCGTCAACGTCCAGTTCTTCGCCAACGCACGGATGCGACTGCGACCTGTGCTGCAGAAGAACCGGCTGCGTCTCGGCGATGGCATGAAGGTGCGGGTCTTCGGCTACCTCGACTACTACGCCCCCAACGGTCGCATCGGGCTGAAGATGACCGGAATCGACCCGCGCTACACGATCGGCGACATCGCCCAGTCGCGTGACGAGGTGATGCGGCGCCTCGTTGCCGAGGGCCTGCTCGACGCCAACAAGCAGCGCCCGCTGTCGCCGATCCCGTTGCGCGTCGGTGTGGTCACGAGCGTCGGCACAGCGGCATGGCACGACTTCCACGACGAACTGCAGCGCAGCGCGTTCGGCTTCCAGCTCACCGTCATCGACACGCGAGTGCAGGGCGACTTCGCCGAGCGGTCGATCTCCGCGGCCATCACCACGTTGGCTCGACGAGTCGACCTCGACGCACTCGTGGTCATCCGCGGCGGCGGCGCCCGCAACGAACTCGCCGTGTTCGACGCCGAAATGATCGCCCGGGCGATCGCACTGTCGCCGATCCCTGTCCTCACGGGCCTCGGCCACGAGGTCGACCGCAGCGTTGCCGACGACGTCGCCCACACGATGCTGAAGACCCCGACGGCGTGCGCCGGCGAACTGATCGCCCGAGCGGCGCGATACAGCGCCGACAGCGAAGCCGCCTTCGCCGCGATCGTGCGCGAGAGCGAGCAGGCGCTGACCGCCGCAACGGCCACCCTGTCGGAAACCGCCCACCGGATCGCGCGGCGCACGCATGCGGCCGTCGAACGCGCCGACGAACGCCTCGCCATGCGCATCGACACACTCACCCGTACGGCACCCGCCGCACTCGGGCGCGCCGATGGCCGCCTCGACGCCATTCGAACCCGCGTGCTCGACCGCGCGACCGCCGTCATCGATCGATCGGGCGACCGTCTCGACGTCATCGCCGCCCGAGTCGGCGCCGTCGATCCCGCAGTGCAGTTGGCGCGTGGCTGGTCGATCACTCGACGCAGCGGACGGCAGCGTGATCCGCTCCGTCGACGACGTGTCCCCCGACCAATCGATCACGACCGCTGTCGCCGACGGTGTGATCACCAGCACCGTCACGCACACCTCGACCACCACCGACCAGAAGGACTGACCACCATGGCCGACCCCACCCCCGACCCCACCCCCGGGTATGCCGACGCACTGGCCGAACTCGACTCGATCCTGCGTGAGTTGGAGGGTTCCGACGTCGACGTCGACCACCTCGCCGATCGCGTTGCCCGGGCGTCCACGCTCATCACCCTGTGCCGGGAGAAGATTTCAGCCGCCCAGCTCCGCATCGAACAGGTCACCGCCGACCTCGATGCGACCCCTGCCGACTGACCGTCGAGACAGGGGTCTGACCCCAGTTGTGACACGACGGGGCATGAGCCCGACGAGCGGCAGTAGCCTGCGAACACGATGCCCGGATCAGCGCCGACCAGTCTGAGATCCATCGCCGACAGGGTCGAGGCACGGCTCGACGAGCTCCTCACCGCCGAACGTGACCGCTGGGCGACGTTCGACGCCGACCTCGCGAAGCCGATCGAGGAGATCCGACGGCTCGTGCTCTCGGGCGGCAAGCGCCTTCGGCCCGCCTTCTGCCACTGGGGATACGTCGGAGCGGGCGGCGGGACCGACGACCAGATCGACGTCGACGCCGGCGCTGCCTTCGAGCTGATGCACGCCTTCGCCCTGTTCCACGACGACGTGATGGATGATGCAGCGACCCGCCGCGGTCAACCCACGACCCACGCCGTCGCCGCCGCGGACCACGCCAGCAATGGTTGGGTCGGCGAGTCACGTCGCTTCGGCGAGGGTGTTGCCGTTCTCGTGGGCGACCTGGCCTTCGTCTATGCCGACCAACTGCTCGAAGCCGCTCCGCCTGAAGCGATGCGCGTGTGGAACGAGCTGCGCATCGAACTCAACATCGGCCAGTACCTCGACATCCTCGGATCGGTCCAGAGCGTCCGCGACGTCGACAAGGCCGAACGGATCTGCCGCTACAAGTCCGGCAAGTACACCATCGAACGGCCACTCCACCTCGGTGCGCTGCTCGCAGCTCCCGACCGTGGCGACGAGTTCCTGCCTGCGCTCAGCGCCTACGGCCTTCCGCTCGGCGACGCGTTCCAGATGCGCGACGACGTGATGGGCGCGTTCGGCGACGCCGACCTCACCGGGAAACCGGTCGGTGGCGACCTGCGCGAGGGCAAGCCGACCCCACTGCTCGCTCGAGCAGTCCGGTCGGCCACACCCGAGCAGCGCGCCGTGCTCGATCTCGTCGGTCAGCCCGCGATGGATGACGAAACCGTCGCGCGAATCCAGCAGGCCATCATCGACACGGGTGCACTCGAGGAACTCGAAGCACACATCGCGACGTTGACGAACAACGCAGTGACGTCGCTCGACGCGGCACCGATCACCGACACCGCCAAGACCGAACTGATTGCCCTGGCCGACTACGTGAGCTGGCGGAACATCTGATGAGGGTCGTGGTCGTCGGTGCCGGCCTCGGAGGGCTCTCCGCTGCGGCCCACCTCGTCGGGGCGGGCCACGAAGTGACCATCGTCGAGCGCGACTCGATTCCGGGCGGGCGCGCCGGAATGATCGTGTCCGACGGGTTCCGTCTCGACAACGGCCCAACGGTGCTCACCATGCCGAACCTGCTCGAAGACGCGTTCAACGCCTGCGGCGCCGAGATGAAGAACTACGTCACGATCAACCCGGTCGACCCGATGTACCGGGCCGTGTACGCCGACGGCTCGACGTTGTTCGTCCGTCATGGCCGCGAGGCAATGACGCAGGAGATCCGCGAGTTCTCCGACGCCAAGCAGGCCGAGTCGTTCGGTGCCTTCTGTGACTGGTTGGAGAAGCTGTACCGAGCCGAGATGGACTCGTTCATCGACGCCAACTTCAACACGCCGCTCGACCTGATCAAGCCGTGGAAGTCGGGGCTCGAACTCGTGAAGCTCGGCGGCTTCGGCAAGCTCGACAAGAAGGTGGCTTCGTTCTTCGACGACGTGCGCCTGCAGCAGATCTTCAGCTTCCAGTCGATGTACGCCGGGCTCGCTCCGTACGAGGCGCTCGCGCTCTACGCCGTGATCACGTACATGGACTCCGTCCAGGGTGTCTTCGTGCCCGAGGGCGGCATGCACATGATGGCGGCCGGGCTCGCCCAGGCGCTGGTCGATGCCGGTGTGGAGATCCGCTACGACTCGCCGGTCACCCGCATCCTGCGTCGCTCCGGCGGCGCCGTCACGGGCGTCGAGATCGGCGCATCGGAACGGCTCGACGCCGATGCCGTGGTCTGCAACCCCGATCTCCCCGTCGCCTATCGCGAGCTCCTGCCCGGCGTCACCGCGCCGCGTACCGCCCGCACCGGCAAGTACTCGCCGTCGTGTCTGCTGTGGGTCGCCGGCGTGAAGGGGTTGCCGCCAGAGGATGCGTCGCACCACAACATTCACTTCGGCAAGGACTGGGACGGCTCGTTCAAGGCGTTGATCGACGAGGGTGTCCGCATGCCCGACCCTTCGATCCTCGTGACGTTGCACAGCCTCGACGACCGCTCGCTCGCACCCGACGGCTGCTCGAGCATCTACGTGCTGGAGCCGACACCCAACCTGAGCGGCACCATCGACTGGTCGAAGGAACGCGACACCATCGTCGAGAGCCTTCGCAAACGTGTCGACTCACTCGGCTATCCGACCGAGGTCGTCGTCGAGGAGATCTACGACCCGACCGACTGGGAGCGGATGGGCATGGAGCAGGGCACACCGTTCGCTCTCGCCCACACGTTCTTCCAGACCGGCCCGTTCCGGCCGAACAACGTCAACAAGAAGGTCCCGGGCCTCGTGTTCACCGGGTCGTCGACGCTGCCCGGCGTCGGCGTGCCGATGGTGCTGGTGTCGGGAAAGCTCGCCGCCGAGCGCGTCGAGCAGTACGCACGGCAGCGCTACCGATGAGCGTGCTCGCCTCGCTTCGCCGGAACAAGCCCCCGGTGCCGACCACGCACAGCCTGCCGACCGGTCCGGTCACGCTCGACGAGAGCTACGAACTCTGCCGCCAGTTCAACAAGCGCCACGGCACCACGTACTACTGGTCGACCAAGGTGCTGCCGAAGGTGAAGCAGCATCACGTGCACGCCTTGTATGCGTTCGCTCGCTACGCCGACGACATCGTCGACGAGATCCCGTCGCAGGGTGGCCGCGACGTGCCGACCGAGGTGCGCGCGGCGGCGCTCGCCGACTTCGGCGAACGCTTCTTCGCCGACGTCGATGCCGGCAGGTCGGAGGATCCGGTCCTCAAGGCGGTCGTCCACACGGTGCGGGCATTCGACATCGACATCGAGGCATTCCACCGATTCCTTCGATCGATGACGATGGATCTCACCATCGAGTCGTACGCCACGTGGGACGACCTGCTCGTGTACATGGACGGCTCGGCCGCGGTGATCGGCGAGATGATGTTGCCGATCCTGGAGCCCACCGATTACGACGCTGCGCTCCCCCACGCCCGTGACCTCGGCAATGCATTCCAGCTCACCAATTTCCTGCGCGACATCGACGAAGACCTCGACCGCGGTCGCCAATACATCCCGTTGGAAGACAGCGACCGATTCGGCGTCGACCTCACCGTGCGGCGGGTCACGCCCTCGTTCGTGCAGTTGATGCAGTTCGAGATCGACCGCTGTCGCGCGCTGTACCGGTCGGCTGAGATCGGCATCGCCATGTTGCCCGACCAGTCGGCCAAGTGCGTGCTCGCCGCCCACACGCTCTACGGCCGGATCCTCGACAAGATCGAAGCCCAGCACTACGACGTGTTCTCCTCTCGCGCCAGCGTGTCGACCACCGAGAAGGCGATCATGGTCACCAAGCTCCTCACCCCCCACCCGTTCTCGTGAACTCGTTGGGGAACTATTCCGCAACGAGTTCACGAGAACGGTGGAGTGGGGCGATTGGCGCAGCGGCGGGGGTGGTGACGGTGGCGGGGATGGTCGCGACGCCGTTGCTGGCGCAAGGTGGTCGCGCTCGGCGGGTGTTGTCGACGGTGGTGGTGGTCGGATCGTTCACCACCACGGCTGCCAATGCCGTGCGACGATGGGGAGCACCGCGCACTGCGGCCGCCGGGGCGGTGACGGCGGTTGCGACGACCATCGTCGAACGAGTCGGCACGCAGACCGGTCTGCCCTTCGGGCGGTACACGTACACGGGCGCTCTGCGGCCCCAGGTCGCCCACGTGCCGGCGATCGTGCCGCTCGCGTGGTTCGCCATGGGGCTCCCGGCACGCGAGGCGGCACACGCTGCACTCGGCGAACACTCGACGCCGGCAACGCGCATCGCGCTCGGCTCGGCCGCCCTCACGGCGTGGGACCTGTTCCTCGACCCCCAGATGGTCGGCGAGGGGTACTGGGTGTGGGCACGCCGAGGGCTGTACCGGGGTATTCCGCTCGGCAACTTCGTCGGATGGTTCATCACCGGGCTCGGCGTGATGGCGGCACTCGAAGCGCTGTTGCCGCCGACGTCGTACATCGACGGGTCCGCCGACGCCGATGGCGCGCTCGTGGGCGAGTACACCTTCATGGGCGTGATGGAGACCATCGGCTTCGCCCGCTACTTCCGCGATCCGACCGTCGCCATCGTCGGAGGGCTCGGCATGCTGCCGATCGCCGTTGCGGCGCTGATCGGCAAGGCTCGCGCGGCTGAGACCATGGACAGAGTGGCGATCATCGGGGGAGGCGTCGGCGGATTGGCCACTGCCATCCGACTACAAGCACTCGGGCATCACGTCACGCTCTTCGAACGCAACGAGGTGGTCGGCGGCAAGCTCGCCAACTACGTGCGTGACGGTTACGCGTTCGACCTCGGCCCGTCGCTCGTCACACTGCCCCACGTGTTCGACGAGGTGTTCCACACCGCAACGACGACGCTCGCAGAGCAGGTCGAACTCGTGCGACTCGATCCACAGTTCCGCTACCACTGGGCCGACGGTTCGACCCTGACGGTTCCCGACGGCAGCGACGACACCGCCGCTGCCTTCGAGGAGTTCGCGCCAGGAGCCGGCGAGCAGTGGCGGGCCTTCGATGCGCGGGGCCGGCGGATCTGGGACGTGGCGGAGCGAACGTTCTTCGCCGGGCCGATGTCGAACCCGTGGTCGCTCGCCAAGCGGCTGCGGTCGCCGTTCGACCTGACAGCCATCGATCCGTTGCGCACACTGCACCGGTCGGCCGGATCGTTCTTCGACGACCCACGCCTCGTCCAGTGGGCCGACCGCTACGCCACGTACTCCGGTTCGTCGCCGTACGCCGCCCCTGCGACGCTCGCCTGCATCCCGCACATCGAGGCCCGGTACGGATGCTGGTATCCGATGGGCGGGCTCGACGAACTCCGCAATGCGTTCGTCTGGGTCGCCACCGAGGTCGGCGTCGACATCCGCACCCGGACCGACGTCGTGTCGATCGAAGCGGGCGAACGCGTCACCGGCGTGGTGCTCGCCGACGGGACCCACGAGCGCGCCGACATCGTCGTCGCCAACACCGATGCCGAGCATCTGTACGACGATCTCCTGCACGACAGCGTGGCGCTCGCACGGGTGCGGCTGGCCAAGCGATCGACGAGCGGGTTCGTGTTGTGCCTGGGAGTGAGGGGGCTGACGCCCGGCCTCACGCATCACAATGTCTGGTTCTCGAACAGCTACCGCAGCGAGTACGACCAACTCGACGCGGGGCGTCTCGCCGACGACCCGACGATCTACGCCTGCGTGTCGTCGGTGACGGATCCGAGCCAAGCCCCCGACGGCTGCGAGAACTGGTTCCTGCTGGTGAACACTCCGCCGGGAGTCGAGGTCGATGCTGATGCGTACGGTGATCTGGTACTCGATCGGCTCGCCGCTCACGGCGTCGACCTGCGGCCCCGAATCGAGTTCCGCCACACGATGACACCGGCCGACATCGCCACCCGCTACCGATCGCCGGGCGGCGCCATCTATGGCACGTCGTCGAACGGAAAGCGTGCGGCATTCGTGCGGCCCGCCAATCGCGGGTCGAAGCCCGGCCTGTACCTCGTCGGGGGCTCGAGCCATCCGGGTGGGGGTCTCCCGCTCGTGACGATGAGCGCGAAGATCGTGGCGGAGATGATCACCGCAGACATCCGGCGATGAGTGCGTTGCGATGCGATGCTCCGCGCAGCATCGATCGGGCTTCGCGTCGGCGCCGGCACGGTGGCGGTGACGAGGCTCGTGAAGGTGGCCGCGACCGTGCCACCGGTGCGCCCGACGCTCACGCCGCTGTCGTCGATCAGCGTCGTCGTCCCGGCCCGCGACGAGGCCGCCCGGATCGGTCCGCTGCTCGAAGCGATCGTCGGCGCGCCGTGCGTCAGCGAGGTGATCGTGGTCGACGATCAGTCGAGCGACGCGACGGCCGACATCGCACGCCGCGCCGGTGCCAGGGTGATCGAGGGCACGCCGCTGCCCGACGGTTGGGCGGGCAAGGCGTGGGCGCTGCAGCAGGGCATCGAGGCCGCACGGTCGGACTGGGTCGTGACCCTCGACGCCGACACGCGGCCCGCTCCGTTGCTCCCCGGTGCGCTCGTGGCCCGGGCAACGGGCGACCGCTTCGACCTCCTGACCGTCGGTGGCCGCTTCGATCTCCCGACCGCCGGCAGCCGGTGGCTCCACGCCTCCATGCTGACGACACTCGTGTACCGGTTCGGGCCGCCGGGGGTCTCCGTCGTCGCGACCCGATCGCACGATGGCCAACGGCCAGTGCATGGCGTTCGAGCGCCGTTGGTTCCTCGAGATGGGGGGCATGGCACTCGTCAGCGGCGAGGTCGTCGAAGACATCGCGCTCGCTCGCCGGCTTGCCACCGATGGATGGAGGGTCGGCTTCCTCGATGCGAGCGAACTGCTCGATGTCCGCATGTTCGAGTCGGCCGGCGACGTCTGGAACGGATGGGGCAGATCGCTTGCGCTCCCCGGAGTCGATCCCCGCAACCGCCAGCTGTTCGACCTCGCCGTGATCGTGCTCGCGCAGGTACTCCCGCTCCCTCGACTGCTCATCCGCCGAGGCGACGTTGTCGACCTGGCGCTCGCAGCAGTGCGCCTCGGAACCCTCGTCGGCACCCGGACGGCCTACACCCGCAACGATGCGGCCTATTGGCTGAGCCCGCTCGCCGACCCGCTGGCGGCAGTCGCCATCGCCCGAGGGATCGCCCGCGGTGGCCGCCAGACCTGGCGCGGACGCACCTACGGCTGATCGATCGCCGTGGATCGTCGATCAACGAGCGCTGCCATCGCGAACCGCAGCCCGATGAACGTCATCAGTACACCGGTCGCCGCGGTGCGGTACGGGCCCTCGATGACGAGTTGGACCACGGGGAACGCGAAGAACCCGACCTGCGCCGCCCGGGCGAACGACCTGGTGAGCGCGAACACACCGAGCAGCAGGGCGATCGTGAGTGCGAACGGCAGCGGTGCGAACACCGCCGCACCACCGACGAACGTGAGGATGCTGCGCCCCCCGCGGAATCGAGCGAACACCGGGAAGGCGTGCCCGACCATTGCTGCGCCGGTGCCGACATAGGCGAGACCCCACACGCCGGGGTTGGCGAGGGCCACACCGACCAGCGCGGCGATCGCGCCCTTGGCCACGTCACCGACGAACACCGGGATCGCCGCCCGCTTGCCCAGCGTCTCGCGGGCGTTCCAGAACCCCGGGTTCCGATCGCCGACCGTTCGCAGGTCGACCTTTGCCCGCCGTGCCGCCACCATGTTGGCGATCGGAATCGAGCCGATGAGATACCCCACCACGAGCGTGATCGCCACATCGACGGCGGTCTCCGAGCTCATTGGTGACAGCATGACCGATGCATGGCCCGCATCGCGTCGTTCCACCTGATTCGCGAACCGAAGTGGAAGACCCCGCTCGCCCTCGGGCGCCTCGGACTCGACCGGCCCCGGCTCAGCCGGGTCGACGGGCTCGTGTTCTGGCGCCTCCTCGGCACGGGTTCCGGCGACAACACCGGTGGTGGCGCGGATCTCGCGCGCACTGCGGTGTTCGCGGTGTGGGATGACGAGGCAGCACTCGATTCGTTCATGGCGACGAGCCGTCTCGCCGCCCGATGGCAGACGGCACAGGAGAGTTGGCATGTGCGCCTGCGCAGCGTCGGCGGCCACGGTCGATGGCGCGGCATCGACCCACTCGACGGTATGGAACAGGGATCGAGCAGCGGAGCGATCGCGATCATCACCCGGGCCGACGTGCACCGGCACTCGTGGAAGGCGTTCGGTGCGGCGAGCAACGTCGTCGACGCCGAGCTCCACGCCGCTCCCGGATTGATCGATGTGGTCGGGATCGGCGAAGCGCCCGTCGGCCGACTCGCAACGTTCAGTCTCTGGGAGTCGTTGGCCGCCGCGCGGTCATTCGCGTACTCGATGCCCGACCACATCGAGGTGATGCGTCGCACCCGCGCCGAGGGCTGGTACGCCGAGGAACTCTTCGCCCGCTTCGAGCCCTACGCGTCGACCGGAACCTGGAACGGTCGCGACCCGCTGGAGGGCCGCTAACCTCACCGCCTGCGCACTGCGCGCCCAGATAGCTCAGTCGGTAGAGCAACGCATTCGTAATGCGTAGGTCGTCGGTTCGATTCCGATTCTGGGCTCAATAACACCAGGTAGATGGGCATGAGGCTCCGAGGGGCTCGGTCCGAAAACTGGGTTGTCCCATATTTGTCCCATATTGGCGACATGGACACTCGCCGCCGGTGTACCGGTGCCGACTGTGAGCGGTCGACTCGGGCACGCCAACTTCTCGACGACGCTCAACATGTACGCCGACTTCCTCGAAGCGAGCGATCGGGATCGGAGGAGACCCAGGAGCTGGACATTCGTCAAACCCTCAGGTAAAACCTGACGATGGATTCGGCCCAGGTCCACTCACACGCAGCGCTCACCGACGCACCGCTGCCAACCATCGACCAGAAACGATCCCTATTGGCGACCTGCTCCTCGTTCGACCACACACGAACCATCGAACCGACCTCCCAGAAATGGACACTGTTGCGGCCACCACTGAAATCCGCCGGTCCTCAACCGGACGGAGTCACGAGGCGGCGGTCTTCTGCCGATCACAGTCATTATGTAGGTCACGCCGAGTCACCGATACCAAGACTGGCCGATCGCACTCGACCGGCCCGTGATACTCACAGTGATTATGCAGGGCCCGTCGGACCGCAAAGGCGACTGACTTCGCCGGAAGCGCGCTCTTCGCGAGCTGTTCCGGCCGGTGATTACCGAGCTGTGAGTCTGGGCTGGCCGGTTGAAGGTGGCCGGACCAGGATTGGTGTCGGTGATCTGGCGTGACCCAATTATCGAGTTGCCCATCGTGAGATGGTGCGCTTCGCCCGACATGTCCGTCGGATCGCCGATGCCGGTCTGGCCTGCTGTGCTGACCTGATTAGAAGCCTGCCCACCCGTAGCGGGTGTGGCCCATCACAGTTCTGTCGTCGCAGTTCCTTCCCAGACCGGCACCGACCATCACATCAGCGCCATAGGGAGGCACCGACATCATGCTTGCAGAACTTGTCGATCACGTCATCGGCATCGACCCCGACAAAGACTGGATCACCGCCGCGATCATCGAGGCAGAAACGACCCGGTTCATTGAGTCCGCTCGGTTCAGCGCCGACAGCGACGGCTACGCCCGTGCGGTCGCGTGGGCCGACGAACACACCACGCCCGGTGAAAGAGTCTGGGCGATCGAAGGATCAGCCAGCTTCGGTCGCGGCCTCACCGCAGCGCTCTCGAGAGCCGATGAATGGGTGATCGAGTTCGACTGGGCCCGCCACAAGGCAACCAAGGACGCAGCGAAGTCCGATGAGCTCGACGCAATCCAGGCAGCCCGAGAGGTCCTGGGACGAGAACGGCTGAACACACCACGCGCCCACGACGGTCAGCGCGAAGCACTGCGTGTGCACACGCTTGCTCGAGCTGGAGCGGTGCGGGCTCGGACCGCTGCGATCAACGAACTCAAAGCGCTCGTGGTCACCGCTGACGACGACCTTCGAGCCGAGCTGCGCAACCTGTCCACACGCGCCCTGGTGGCGACTTGTGGCGGGTTCCGCAGCTCACGAACGCGCTCGGTCACCCAGCAGTGCACGCGGCTGACGATGCGTTCTCTCGCGCATCGCGTCACACATCTGAACCACGAGATCGCCGAGCATGACCGGGCGATGACGACATTGCTGCGACAGGTCGCGCCCCAGCTACTCGACGAAGCCGGCATCGGCCACGTCACCGCCGCGACATTCGTGTTGGCGTGGTCTCATCACGGTCGCTGCCGCTCCGAAGCTGCGTTCGCTCGACTCGCCGGCGCCGCTCCAATCCCGGCGACATCGGGTCAAACCCAGAACCGTCACCGCCTCAACCGTCGAGGTGACCGGCGAGTGAACCACGCGCTCTACATCGTCGCTGTCACCCGGCTCCAACGCGACCCAGCTACCCGCGCATACATGTCCCGTCGGCTCGCAGACGGCAAGACCAAACGAGAGGTCGTCCGCTGCCTCAAGCGCTACATCGCGCGACGCGTCTGGCGACTCCTCGAACACGCGCCGCCCCGCGAATTGACCTCTTGACAAACATAGAAGCGTCGGCTTCCTGGTTCAAACTTGGAAGGTGACCCGGTCACGAAGCCAGTCTGCGAGCCAGTTCTCGTCGACCTCCCGGGCTGCCACCGCAAGCATCGCTTCAACGGCGTCATCGACGTCGGGTTGCTCGTCGTTCCATGACCCGTCGTTGAGGTCGATGAACAGCACGAGACATGCCCACGCTGCGCGCTTGTTGCCATCGGGCAACGGGTGATTCCACGCGATCCGACATGCGAGCACGGAGGCCTTGTCGTACACGTCGGGGTAGAAGTCGGTGTCGCCGAAGCCGGCCTGGGGTGCGTGCAGTGCGGAATCGGCGAGCTCGACCCGGCTGGCCTTGATGAGCGTTGCTGGGTTGATGCCTGTGACGTGCTCGGCGAGGTACCAGAACTCAGCGAGGCTGAGATAGCGGGTCACTTGGCGAGGCGGTCGAGGATCTCCCGGTCGCGCTCGAGCAGCTTCTTGGCGCGGGCGGTGAAGTCGTCGTCGGAGCGGACTCGTTCGATCTCGGCGGCGAGTGCGTCGATGATGAGTTGGTTGACGCTGTCACCTCGGACTCGAGCAACCGCCTCGGCGTCGTCCGCGAGGTCGTCGGGCAACCGGACGGTGGTCTGCTTTGCCATGACATCATGATATCACGATGTACCGGAGCGCACCGTTGCCTGCATCACAGCAACCTCGAAGTACGGCCCTTCGGCACACCGCTTTGCGCGCTCGAGCACGGCAGTGTTGTTGGCGAACAGGTCGATCGTGTTCGGCTGGACGTAGCCGCCGCCTCCGTACACCTCGCCGCCCACCTCAATGGCAGAGCCATCGGGGAGCACGACCGTAGACGATGTCGCGTCCCACGACGTGCCGTACGGGAAGAGCACCGGGTACCGGATGCCCTCTGAGGTGGTGTAGAGGCAATCGCCGTCGAGGTCAAGCGTGCCAATGATCAGGGCAGACATTTGGTCAGCGCCGGCATCTTGACGGGCGCCGTACATCACCGGCCCATCGAGGCCACCCGAATGAGCATCGTCGATCTGCGAGTCAGCATCAATCGCTGTCGTGGCTGGGTCAGAACGGTCTTGCGTGGTCGAGGCTGGTCGAGCGGATTGCTCGGAACCGCACGCCACCAGCAGTGCACAACCCAGCAGAACTGCCAACCATCTCATCGACGTTGGACGCTACAGATCCTCGGCAATCAGGATCCTCACGTCCACGTGCACATCGTTCCGCGCTACGACCCGGACCCGGCCCCCTCGATGCCGCTGCCCGAAGAGGCGTGGTCGGCGTCCAGACGCCTCGGCGAAGTTGACCTCGCAAACCAGATCACGACGCTGCGAGGGGTCCTTGCTGCTTCGTGAGCAAGACTGAGTGATCCGTCGAACTGCGGCCGCGATTGCCGGGTCAACCCACCCGGCGGTTGACGACATGCCGGGCGGCCGGGCACGAGATGGACAGACTGAGTTGTGGGAGACGCGACAGGAAAGATTGACGAGATTGTCCTCGGTCGAATCCGTGAGATTTGCCGACTACTCGCTGGAGCGGACGAGGGCGAACTTCAGGACCGTCCGCTATTTCGGGTCGGGCGGCGCCGCTCTGCGATTTTCAATGCCACGACGTCGCCGAGCCGCCCTCGGTGGAACGGGTCGGGACGCTCCCTTCATTTCCTCGCAGTTCCCGCCGAACTGCACGCCTTGAGCCACGACGTTCGGTTCTCGGCATCGCCCCATCATGGGACTCGAGGATGGCTGGCTCTACGAATCGACGATCCCGAGACGGTCGACTGGGCAGAGATCGCAGAGCTCCTCGAGTCCGCTCATCGATTGGTCGCTCGACGACACGCCTGATCGAGGGCACTCGATAACACCCACCCGGAAACCGCTCGCGGAGCGGGAACTCGCCGCATCGCGGCCCAAGTCCGACGCCGCACTTTCACGGGCGTGTCGACCCTGGTCGTGCGTTTGTTCTGCTCGGCCGGGTGAGTTCCCAACACTGGAGCGGCCCGAGCGTTGGCTCAGGCGTTGTAGTCGTAGAAGTACTCGTCGATCAGGCGCGCGTCGGACTCGCGAGGATTGCGCGCCCGCATGGCTGCGGCAGACACGCGCGTGAAGTAGTGCCAGTCACCGAAGCGGTCCCATTTGCGCACGCAGACCGTTGCCGGTGCCGAGCGCACGTTGCGGAATCGGCGCTTGGTCGTGCGGCCATGCAGACGCAGCCGTCGAGCGAAATCGAGATCCTCGGCGATCCGCAACTTCTCATCGAAGCCGCCGATCGCGTCGAAGTCGTCTCGGCGGCACCAGAACATCACCGCGCCCGATCTCGTCAGCACCATTACCGAACGCCCGAGGAACCCGGTGACCGCCAGGCCGAGGGAGTTTCGCTCCATGACGATGCTGCACCCTCCTCCGACGAAGGCGCCCGAGTCGACGAGGCGACCGACTTCGACGAGCGCGTCGGTGTGTATCACCGTGTCAGCATCGATCGTCACCACCACCTCGCCGGTCGATGCAGCTACGCCGGCATTACGGGTCGCCGCAATGTTGCGGTGATCGTCCACGACGACCACAGCACCAGCGGCCTCCGCGATGGGCTGCGTCGCGTCCGTGCAGCGGTTGGCGACAACGATGATCTCTGCGCTCGAACCGGAACGCACGACCGCACGTCCGAGTGCCTCCAGTGAGCGTGGGAGCAGCGCCTCTTCGTTGTGAGCGGGCACGATGATCGAGAACCGAGGACGCGAGGCCACGGAGAGGTATCGACTGCACAGTGGGTTCCCTTGAGGGTCAGAGAACTCTCATCGATGCGCTCGGTGCGACACACGCACACTTCGACACGCAGAATCACGATGCACCGATCCGGACTTGCGCCGTATCACGGCCCAACTCTCGTGCCACGTAATCGCGTGACCTGCCCGGCGTTCCCCGCGATGAGGGGCGGCTGACTTCTGCTCGCAACGCGTCTCACCAGCGGGCAGTGTGCCTCGCCACTGATCGATAGTACGCAGAATCTGCGTCTTGACTATCGAGATTCGATATATCATACTTCGAGTATGGGTCGTACGTCGAAGCCGCTCCCTGCCGCCTCGCTCCACATCGTTCTTGCCCTGCTCGCCGGTGAGCTGCACGGCTATGCGTTGATGCGACGGGTGGGTGAGCTCAGTGACGGCGCAGTGAAGATGGGCCCGGGCACGCTGTACGGGACGCTGAACCGGTTGGTCGACGACGGCCTCATCATCGAAACAACCGACCGCGCCAGCCGCACCGACAGCGAGCGACGCCGCTATTACGAACTGACTCCCAACGGGCGGGCGGTGGCCCTTGTTGAGCTCGCCCGGCTGCAGACGTTGGTGCACCGGGTCGCCGGCCATCTGAGCGGTGGAGCACCGGCATGAACGGGGACCGGGCGCCGGTACGCCTCTACCGCTCGCTGCTACGTCTGTACCCGCGCACGTTCCGCGACGAGTACGGCGCCGACATGGTGCAACTCCTGCGCGACCAATGCGCCGGAGGAACGGTCGTGGGTGGTCGGCGCGCGTGGCGCCGTCGATCTCGCAATCACCATTCCGATCCAACACATGGAGGCCCACGTGAGCCGACCCTCGACCCATCTGATCCCGCTGCTGTACACAGCGCTGTCTGCCGCCGGTGTGCTGTTAGCGATCCTCGGAGGAAGCAACACCACGATCGTTGTCGTCGGCTTGTGCATCGCCGTCGGTGCGGGCGGTCTCGCCGCCGTCACGTGGAAACGATCCGGGCCGATCCGTGCCCAGATCTCCACCGACGGCTGGTGGAAGCTTGTGCTTTTCGGGCCGTGCATCGTCGGAGTTCTCATCGTCGGAGCCCGCTTCGGTGTCGAGGCCTGGGAGGTCATGATGCTCGCCCTCCTGGTCGCGTTCGTGGCAACCGCCACCGGCGTGTTGCTCGGCGTCGCCCGCCTCGCGCAGCGCCACTCGCGAACGATGTCGACATGAGACCGTGTGTGCGTGTCGTCGCTGTGTCGGTTGCGTTGTGCGTCGCAATCACCGCGTGTGGCAACGACGACAACGCCGCAACCGGCACCACTGCAGCGACCGGGACCGCCGTGGATCCCAGCGGCGGCGGGTTCTGCGAAGCAATGACTCACCTGATCGTGCTGCTCGCCCCGACCGACGACTCGAGCCCGACCGAGACCGAGGCGAACTTCACCGAAGCAGCAGGCTGGTTCGACCAGGCCGACACCAACGCACCCGCCGCCATCGCCGGCGACGTCGCAACGTACAAGGCCGCCTACGACGAATACGCCTCCTTCCTCAGCACGGTCGATTTCAACCTCAACACGGTCTTCTCCACAGACGAAGGAACGCAACTCGCAATCGACACCTCCCATGCCCTCTCGCCCGCCATCGTGGATTACACCATCGACGAATGCGGACTCTCCTTCGGAGACGAACAACAACCGCCGACTACCCCATAGACGCTGTGCCCGGCAACGGTGTCTTCGATGTCCGCGCAACAAACGGTCATCTCGACCAGCGGTACCGACGATCCGGCGCCTGTTCTTCGTTGTCACGTCCGTCGGTCGAGTCGACCAACACGAAACCATGGTGCTCATAGAAGCGATGTGAACCGACATTCGTCTCGAACGTCCACAGATCCAGCCCCTCGGGTGACCGCGCCTGGGCGCCTCGCGCGAGCAACACACTTCCGAGCCCCTGCCGCTGGCGTGACGGCGTCACGTAGAGCTGAGTGATCCATCCTGCATCGACGACAACTAGCCCGCCGACGGACCCATCCACCTCGGCGACCCACACCTCCTGCGACGGCAGAACCTCCTCGACGAACCACCGGCGAATGTCGTCGTCGGAATGCACGGCCACGGGGATCGCGGGAAACGCCGCCGTGTCGGGCAGCGAGCCACACCGATGCGACTTGCGGCCCTTCATCGAGCCTCGCACGACGAACCAGCGGATCACTGAGCATCTCCCCCAGAGTCTCACCGTCCAGCCCGATGCACTCAGAGATCGAGCGCAAGTCGGCACCGGAAAGGCCATTCGGTAATCCGGATCGCGACGACCATGCCGCGGTCGCACATCGCGCCGATCGGAACGAGCGAGCACGTCGTCGATGCTGCTGGCGATGGCCGCACCCCACG
>CAVURC010000016.1:0-77074 GCA_963743825.1 Ilumatobacteraceae bacterium
GTCTCGGTGAGCAAGCCGACGAAGGAGCCGACGACGGTACGCACGCGAGACGACATCGCCTCGATGGTACGCGGTCTGTCGGGGTCGGGTCCGGAAAGACCGGAGGGTGTCAGCGAGCCGGCGTCTGGGTGACTTCGACCCAGGCCCCGAAGCCACCGACGAGGTCGGAGACGTCGTGGAATCCCCGGAGGCGGAGCAGGCTGGCCGCGACCGACGATCGGTATCCGCCGGCGCAGTAGACGACCGTGGGTGCGCTCGGGTCGAGTTCGTCGACGCGTCCGGGAAGCTGCCCGACGGGAATCGCCGTCGCTCCGGGCACCGAACCGAGGGCGAATTCACCGGGGTTGCGGATGTCGACGATCTGGATACCACCGATGTCGACGCGACGTTGCTCGAACTCGCGCACCGTGAGCCGCGACGCCCGCTGGGTCCGCTCGGGTGCCGCCGCCATCACACCCATCGGATCGTCGAGATACCCCGCCACCCGATCGAAGCCGATGCGACCGAGGCGATTACGGGCCTCGAGTTCGAAACCCGGCTCGACGACGAGGACGATGTCCGCGTCACTGGGAACCACCGATCCGGCGAACTCGGCATAGCGCCCCTCGAGGCCGACGTTGATCGATCCGACGAGATGCCCACGGGCAAATTCCTCGGGGGTTCGGCCATCGAGCAGCAACGCTCCGGCATCGACCAGACTCGTCGCTTCGTCGATGTCGAGCGCCCGCAGCGGGGCCGTCTCGTCGAGGAGCGGCCGATCCTTGCGATTGAGCACGGCGTCGTAGACGAAGTACGACGGTGCGGGCGGCTGACCCTCGGTCACGAGATCGATGAAGGTCTGCTTGTCGGGGGCGAGCAGGGCGTAGTTCTCGACGCGCTGGTCGCCGATCGTCGACCACGTCTCGGTGGAGAGGTTCTTGCCGCATGCCGAGCCGGCGCCGTGGGCGGGATAGACGCGGGTTGCATCCGGCAGGGTGAGCAGCTTGTCGTGCAGGCTGTCGTAGAGCTGATCGGCCAGCTGATCGCGCGTGAAGCCGAGCGAGGAGAGCAGGTCGGGGCGTCCGACGTCGCCGATGAACAACGCATCGCCGGTGAGCACACCGTAGGGAACGACGTCGTCAGCGTGTTCCCACACGACGATGCTGATCGACTCGGGTGTGTGGCCAGGCGTGTGGCGGATCTCGAGCTGGACGTCGCCGAGCGAGATCCGTTCGCCGTCGGCCAGTGGGCGCGAGGGGAACTCGGTGACAGCGACCGACGAGAAGCCGATCTCGGCACCCGTGGCGTCGGCGAGCTCGAGGTGGCCCGACAGGAAGTCGGCGTGGAAGTGGGTTTCGATCACGAGCTCGATGACGAGTCCCGCAGCAGACGCGTCGCGAACGTATTCGTCGATGTCGCGACGGGGGTCGACGACCACGGCGCGGCCGGTGGTCTCGTCGCCGATCAGGTAGGACGCCTGCGACAGGCAGTCGAGGTAGTACTGGGTGAACTTCATCGTCGTCTCCTCCGTCTCGGACCCTACAGCCAACGATACCCCCGGTGGTATTATTCCCCGAGCCGGCAGGTGTTGGCGGCTACGGTGCGATCATGCCCCGATCCGTTCGCCGTGCCGTACCGGCTGCTCTCCTCGTCGTCGCGTCGCTCGTCCTCTCCGGCTGCTTCCGATTCGAGTCGACCTACACGATCAACGACAACGGCACCGCGGACGTGTCGATCCTCACCGTGATCGACACCGAACAGCTCGAGGAACTCGGCGGACTGCTCGGCCAGGACACGGGCGACCTCATGGGACTCGGTGGCGAAGATCTGTTGTCGACGCTCACCGAGGGTGAAGACCCGTGCGGCGATGTCACCGGGTCACTCGACGGCTACGACGTCGAGGTCGAAGAGATCAGCGACGGCTCGGAAGTCGGTGTGAAGTGCACCGTGTCCGGCGTGCCGATCGACGCCCTGACCACCTCGGGACAGGATTCGTCGATCAGCATCGAGCAGGACGAATCGGGCACGAGGTTCACCGCCACACTGCAGGGTGTCGACGAGCTCACCGGCGGCGGCGACGCCGCCGACATGACCGAGCTGCTCGGCGTGAGCCTCGACGAACTCTTCTCGATCGTCTTCAGCGTGTCCGGGCCCGGCTCGCTCGGCGACAACAACGCCACCTCGACCGACGGTTCCACCGCAACCTGGGACATCACGCCTGACGCCGACTTCGTCGTGGACGGCGATGCCACCCTGACCGCCGAGTGGACGCCAGGCGGCAGCTCGAGTTCGAGCACCTGGATCATCGTGGCGGTCCTGGTGGCGCTGGCCGTCATCGCCACCGTGGTCTTCTTCGTGCTCCGCAGCCGCAAGAGCACGCCGCCCGCGGCCGACAACTCCACGGTGACCGGCGTCGATTCCCCTCCGATGTCACCCCCGCCGCCGCCCGGTGCGACCGATGCCCCGTCAACCTCGCCGCCACCGCCGCCCGGTGCGACCGACGCCCCGCCAACCTCGCCGCCGCCACCACCTCCTCCACCTCCACCTCCACCGCCGCCACCTGCGCCACAAGCCTGACTCGGCGCCACCAACCCGTCACACGGGTGCTCGGTGACGTTCGGGCCATTTCGCGATCCGTCTGGCATTCTGAGGGTGTGGACACACCCTCGTACGAGCAGCTCTTCGAGAACAACCGGCGATGGGTCGAGGCGGAACTCGCCGTCGATCCGGATCACTTCGAACGCCTCGCCGAGGGTCAGTCGCCCCAGTATCTGTTCATCGGGTGCTCCGACAGCCGTGTCAACGCGAACGAGATGGTCGGGATGCGCAGCGGGCAGATGTTCATCCACCGCAACATCGCCAACCTCGTCGTGCCCACCGACATCAACCTGATGTCGGTGTTGCAGTTCGCCGTGGAGGTGTTGAAGGTCGAGCACGTGATCGTGTGCGGCCACTACGGCTGCGGCGGTGTCGAAGCGGCAGTCGACGGCTCGTACCACGGCCTGATCGACCAATGGTTGTCGAACATCAAGGACGTGTACCGCATCTACCACGACGAACTCGACGCCATCGACGACCCCGAACTTCGCCATCAGCGCCTCGTTCAGTTGAACGTGCGCGAGCAGGTGTACCGGCTGTGCGCGACGTCGTTCGTACAGCGCCGGTGGGGCTCCGCGATGGGCGACCACGTCCACGGCTGGGCCTACGACCTGCGCCACGGGTTGTTGAAGGACCTGGAGATCGATCCCGCCGACGAACCGGCCCGCCGCATCTACGACCTCGACCACCTGTAACGGCGAGGGACGTTCGGCACTGGTCCGGCGGCAGCTTCGAGCTGACGATGAAACCGGGTCGTCGGACGATCCTGCGGCCCGTTCGAGGGAGAAGGTCATGGCGAAGAAGACTCGAGTTCGTCGCATCGTCGATCTGGCCGAGGTCGGCCTGAGCGACGTCGCGCTCGTCGGCGGCAAGGGAGCGAACCTGGGCGAGATGATCGCCGCCGGTTTTCCGGTGCCGCCGGGATTCGTCGTCACCGCCGAGGCGTATCTCGATGCCATGGAACTCGCCGGACTCCGCGACGAACTCGCCGAGTTCGCACGCAGCGCCGGCGAGCTGACCCCCGAGGCGCTGGCCGAGGCGGCGCGGAAGGCTCAGGCCTCCGTGCGCGCCTGTGTCCTGCCGGCCGCGCTCGCAGACGATGCGCTCGAGCGTCTGCGCGCACTCGGACCCGATGTCCGGGTGGCCGTGCGCTCGTCGGCGACAGCCGAGGATTCGACCGACACGTCGTTCGCCGGGATGAACGAGACGTTCACGAACGTCCGGGGTCCCGAACTCCTCCAGCGGATCACCGACTGCTGGGCGTCCCTGTTCGGCGAACGTGTGGCGTCCTACCGCGTCGATCGCGGGCTGTTCGACGAGCCGGCGATCGCCGTCGTGGTCCAACAGATGGTGGCCTCGGACCGATCAGGGGTGATGTTCACGGTCGACCCCGCCGAGCGGGGCCAGGTCGTGATCGAGGCGGCGTTCGGCCTCGGCGAGGTCGTGGTGTCGGGCCGGGTCGAACCCGACACGTACCACGTCGATCGAGAAACGGGAATGCTGCGCAACGCCCGGGTCGGCTGCCAGTCGGTGCGGATCACCACGGGCCCCGACGGCGACGTGCTCGAGGAACTCGACGCGGCCGACGGTTGGCGTCGCGTGCTGACCGACGACGAGGTCGGTGCGAGTCGCGCATCTCGGTCTCGACATCGAACGGCACTACGCCAGCGCTCAGGACATCGAGTGGGCGTTGGTCGGCGACGAACTCTTCATCGTCCAGTCCCGGCCGCTGACCACACTCGAGCCATCGACACGTCGGCGCGTCGGAGGTGCCGATCCTGCAGGGCCTCGGGGTGGGCGACCGTCACGCGTCGGGGCATGTGCGGATCCTCGCCTCACCGGCGGAAGGGCACCTGCTCGCGGACGGTGACGTCCTGGTCGCCGAGATGACCTCGCCCGACTGGGTGGCCACGATGCGCCGCGCCTCCGCGCTCGTCACCGACGCCGGCGGCAGCACGTGCCACGCTGCGATCGTGAGTCGCGAGCTCGGGCTGCCGGCGATCGTCGGAACCCGCACTGCCACGACGACGCTGCGAAACGGCGACGTGGTCACCGTCGACGCTGCCGCGGGCCAGGTGTTCGCGGGCGATCGCGAGAGCCACCTGCCCGCGGTGATCACCGGCCACGAACGCTCCGTCCCGACGCTCGCATCCGTGTCGGAGGTGACGGCAACCAAGCTGTACGTCAACCTGGCGATGGCAGATCGCGCTGCGGAAGTCGCTGCGCTCGAGGTGGACGGGGTCGGGCTGCTGCGCGGCGAGTTCATGGTCGTCGACGCACTCGGCGGACGGCACCCGCGAGCACTGATCGCGGACGGCCAGAGCGACGAGTTCATCAGCCGGATGGGTGCGCAACTGGGACAGATCGCCGGCGCGTTCGGGACGAGGCCGGTCGTGTACCGCACGATGGATTTCCGGTCGAACGAGTTCCGGGGCCTCGCCGGCGGTGAGCAGTTCGAGCCCGTCGAGCAGAATCCGATGATCGGGTACCGGGGGTGCTACCGCTACATCAAGGATCCCGAGACGTTCGCGCTCGAGCTGGAGACGCTCGGGCGGGTGCGCGAGGAGTTCGCCGAACCTGCAGGTGATGATCCCGTTCGTCAGGACGAAGTGGGAACTGGAGGCCTGCCTGGAGGCCATCGATGCAAGCCGGCTCGGACGCCAGCGGGGACTCGTCAGGTGGGTGATGGCCGAGGTGCCCTCGGTGATCGCCCGGATTCCCGACTACGCCGCACTCGGGATCGAAGGAGTGTCGATCGGCAGCAACGACCTGACCCAGCTGATGCTGGGTGTCGATCGCGACTCCGAGATCCTCGCCGAGCTGTTCGACGAGAGCGATGCGGCGGTGCTGTGGGCGATCGAGCAGATCGTCACGGCCTGCCGCGAGGTCGGGATCACGTCGTCGCTGTGCGGCCTCGCTCCCTCACGCAACCCGGCGTTCGCGGAGCACCTGGTGCGGTTCGGCATCACGTCGATCTCGGTCGATCCCGACGCCGTCGTCGCGGCTCGCAGGGTGCTCGCCACCGCCGAGCGCCGCATGCTGCTCGACGCCGCCCGACCTGAACGCTGGACCCAGACCCACGACCAGGTGACACACTGGGGCGATGCAGCCGCTCGGGGTTCATCACGTGTCGATCAACGTGCGCGATGCGGCCGAAGGCATCGAGTTCTACACCGACGTGCTCGGCCTGACAGTCCGGACGGACCGGCCCGACTTCGCGTTCGGTGGCGCATGGCTCGATCTCGGCGGACAGCAGGTCCACCTGATCGAGGGCGAGGTGCCGGACAACCACGGCCAGCACTTCGCCATCCAGGTCGCTGATCTCGACGCCGCCGTTGCCGAGCTGCGCGATCGCGGCATCGAGGTCCGCGATCCGAGCGGGGTCGGCTCCGCACGCCAGACGTTCCTGTTCGACCCGTCGGGCAACATGATCGAACTGCACGAACCGGCGCGCGTCGTCGTGAACGCCGACACCATCCCGGTCGCGAGGACGCCGGCCGGTGGGTACGGCGACACGTTCCCCGACCCGATCCTGTCGGCCTGCACCGAACCGATCGTCGACGGCGCTCCCGACATGCGTGGGCTCTGGCAGGTCGTCGAGGCGATCGTCGACGGATCACCGCTCGCCGAGCACCGGATCGTCGGGAGTGTTCAACGCATCGAACAGTGCGGCGATCGGGTGACGATCACGGCCGGCGGCATCATCCACGACATGCGCTGCGACGGCACCGAAGCCAACGGCGTGAACGACGTCGCCGAGTTCGACAAGACCACCCCGATCACCGTCGTCGCAACGTTCGAGGACGGCGTCCACGTGCTCCGCCCGGTCGGCATACCGATCGAGGTCAGGCGCTGGCGCGACGGCGACGACCTCATGTGGCAGTACGTCGGCGTCACCTGCCGCCTCACCCGCATCGATTGAACCAAAGGACCCTGATGACCGACATCGATCTCGAACTCAATGCCGGCCAGGCGCTCGCCGACCCGATGCAGGACTCGCTGTACCGACGGATGCGAACGATGCATTCGCTGTACTACCAGGCCGTCGACACGATGGACCTCGAGCACGTCAACCACTTCGAACGCGAGGGGGTGCTGCCCATCGCGTTCTCGCTGTTCCACTACGTCAACGTGCACGACGGCTCCTTCATGATGATCACCGGCGAGCCGCCGATCTGGAACGACGAGTGGCAGGAGCGGGTGCAGCTCACGATCGCGGACCACGGCAAGCACAAGACCGTCGACGGAGATGGTGGCACAGCGCATCGGCGACTACGACGCCTACAAGGAGTACCAGCGTGCGGTGTTCGAGCGGACCGAGGCGCACCTCGCGTCGATGGATCCGGCCGACTTCACTCGCGTCTTGATCGCCAAGCCGTACCCGCCGATGGTTGCGAGCACGTACAGCGCCCGCTGCGCCGGCCCGGCGGGAATCACCGTGCTCGACGGCTTCGAGTGCTGGCTCTACCAGCACGGCCTGCGGCACATGGGTGAGATCGAGCTCGCCCGCGGACTCGTCGGCCTGGGCGGATGACGTCGTGGGCACGGCGCGCCAGGCCGGTTACCTCCAGGACCCATCGGGCGAACTCCATCGAGCTCCACGAGGCCCGCCGCCGACCGGTGACCCGATCTGAAGGCACTGAGGTGCGGGACGTTTCCGTCGAGCCAGACACGGTTCGCGGGCCAGGTCGCCGACCTCGGCGCCGCCGCCGGTGGAACTGCGCACGCGCACCCGCTGGCTCGGGGCCCGAGCGAGCTTCACGCCGACCGACTACGACCAAGCCGCGGCGCTCTACCGAACGTGTCGGCGACGAGGCGAAACCATTCGCAAACTCATCGATTGCCTCATCGCCTCAGTCGCGCTCCGAGCCGACGCCGAAGTACTCCACGCTGACGCAGACTTCACCGCGCTCGCCCGGCACACGGCGCTGCGGATTCACGGGGCGTCGTCCGCGTACACGTCGATCTCACCGACGTGAGGAACTTCCCCCGACACGCTCACGGAAAGCCGGGGACACCGTCGTCGAGTTGGACGCCGGCACTGTTGAGGAACCCCGACACCAGCCGGTAGAAACCGGCAACCACGAGCAGCTCCACGAGTTCCGCGTCGGACCACCGCGTGGCGAGAATCGCCCACGTGGCGTCGCTCACACAGTCGTCGGCCGACAGGTCGTCGGCCATCGCGATGAGCGCGCGATCGTCCACGCTCCACTCGTGGGCGTCGGGCGCCTTCGTCAGCGCCGCGATCTCGTCGTCGGTCAGGCCGCAGCGCCGACCGATCACGGTGTGCTGGCCGAACTCGTAGACCGCCCGGGCGTTCCACCCGATTCGCAGGATCACCAGTTCGCGCTCACGCTCGGGGATCAGCCCCTTGTTCAGGATGAACCCGCCCAACAGGTTGAACCGCTTCAGCAGTTTCGGATGGTGCCCGAGCACCCCGAAGATGTTCAGTGGACGCCCATCGAGCGTGAGCGCACCGGCCAGCGTCGTGCGCAACTCGTCATCGGTGACGTCGTCGAGATCGATCGGTTCGATGCGTGGTTGGGTGGGGCGTCCAGCGGTCATGTGCTCCAGTGTTACATCTGGGGTCTGACCCCGGACGTAACGTGCTGGTCGTGTGACGATGGAGGTCTGACCCCGATCGTCACCTCATGCGCCGACTCTGGCGTAGTCGCTGACCCTGACGCAGCGATTGGTCATCGTGCCGATGCCCTCGATGGTGGTGGTGATCACGTCGCCGTCGGCGAGGAACTTGCCCTGGGCGGCGCCGACGCCCTCGGGCGTGCCGGTGAAGATGATGTCGCCGGTCACGAGGGTGGTGATGTGCGAGAGGTAGCTGACGAGGGTCGGGACGTCGAAGATCAGGTTGGCAGTCGTGTCGTCCTGGCGGACCTCGCCGTTGACCGCGCAGACGATGTGCAGGTTGTCACGATCGGCGATCTCGTCGACCGACACCAGCACCGGACCGATGGGGCCGAACGTGTCGAACGACTTGCCGAGGTCGAAGTGCGGCGGCTTCGCGGCGAACTGGAGCCGGCCGGTCGGAGATGTCCTGGCTCACGGTCAGGCCGACGACGTGGTCCCACGCATCGGCGACGCTGATGTCCTTGCCGCCCCTGCCGATCACGACGAGCAGTTCGCCCTCGTAGTCGCATCCGTCGCTGCGCAGCTCGACGTCGGCGGTCGGCCCGACGATGCACGACGGGAACTTGGTGAACACGAGCGGGCTGTCGGGCACGTCCATTCCGCCCTCGGCGGCGTGGGCCCGGTAGTTGAGGCCGACAGCGAACGATTTCTGCGGCCGCGGTACGGGCGGGCCGAGGACGACGTCGGCGAGCAACCCCGTGACCGACGACTCGTCGAGCCCCGCCGAGAGTTCGGCCAGGAGGTCGGGCCGGGCGAGTGCCGCCATCGGATCGGGCCCGAGCGCACCCGATGAGTGGGTGGCGAGGTCGGTGTAGTGGTCGCCGGCGACGAGCGCAGCTCGTCCGGCGATGTTGGCGAGGCGGAATCCCATGGAGTGGACCTTTCGTGGTGTGGGTCGGTGTAACGGTTGGTGTCTGACACCAATCGTTACAGGCTGGCGGCGATGAGGTCGGCGAGGTCGGCCGGTTCGAGGAACTCGGGCGGGGTCGGCGGACCGAACGAGTAGAGGAACTCATGGCCCTGCCAGTCCTTCGGGCGGTAGAGATCCTGCGCCGAGATCCGGTCGATGTCGGCGGTGTACTCGACGAAGGTGCCGCTCGGGTCGCGCAGGTACCAGAACCAGTTCGATCCGATCGCGTGACGACCGACGCCCCACATGTGGCGGTCGGGATCGACGTCGACCATCGCCTGACCTCCACGGACGACGTCGTCGATGTCGTCGACCTCGAAGGCGATGTGATGCGCGAACGCGACCGGCGCCGCCTGGATGGCGAGGTTGTGATGGACCTCGCCGCAGCGCGTGAAGGCGATGATCCCGGGAATCTGATCGCTGATCTCGAAGCCGATCACGTCGGTGAAGAACGCCAGCGTCGTCGGCTGATCGGGCGTGCCGTACACGACGTGGGTGAGGTTCGACGGCGTGACAGGGTCGGCGGTGAGCACGCTCTCGGCGGGGACGTCGAGCCGTTCGTTCGAACCGGGCCGGTTGAACGTGTGGGTGGTCGGCGCCACGCGATACGGATCGGCGTGCGTGACCTCGACGAGCAGACCGGTCACCGGTTCGCTGAGCACGAGTCGTTCGCCGGTCGATTCGACGATCGAGCCGAGACCGCTGCGCTCGACGCGACCGGCGATCCGGCCGAGGTCGTCGAGGTCATCGGTCCCGACGCCGAGACGATCGAGCGATCGGGTGGCGGAGGGGACCAACTCGAGCTGCTCGCCTCCGTCGCGGGTGCACGAGCACGTCCGTCGCCGGTGAGTCCGAAGTCGTGGAAGAACGCCCGTGGACGCGGCGACGTCCGGAACCCCGAGCGTGATGGATGTGAGTCGGTGGAGCCCCATGGACTGGACAAATTAGATCACTATGATAGATAATTGCAACCCATGGCCGCCGCGACCGCAACGACGACTGTCCCTCGGCGAGCGACAGGCACGCGCCACGGCCACCCGATCGGCGCTGCTCGACGCCGCGCTGACCGAGTTCGCGGCGCACGGTTTCGAGGGGGCGTCGACCCGTCGGATCGCTGCCGCAGCGGGAACGCATCAGCCGCAGATCAACTATCACTTCGAGTCGAAGGAGGCGCTGTGGCAGGCCGCGGTCGACCACCTCTTCGAGCGACTCGACAGCTCGGTGCGCGAACACCTCGGCGAGCGGGAAGCCCAGTTGGGGAACCCGGGAGGGGTTCGCCGCCAACATCCATGCCTTCGTGCAGGCCGCCGCCGGGCTGCCCGAGCTGAATCGCATCATGGTGCAGGAGGCGACGATCGACTCCGAGCGCCTGCACTGGATCGTCGAACGCCACACCCGTCCGCGCTTCGACGTGGTCACGTCGCAGTGGCGCCGGCTCCGAGCCGACGATGAGGTCGCCGACATCGACGAGGTGGTCCTCTACTACTCGCTGGTCGGGGCGGCGTCGCTCGCCTACGTCAACGCTCCCGAGGCCCGACTACTCGGCCACGACACGCTCGCCGACTCGTTCATCAGCTGCCCACGCCGACGCCCTGGTGGCGATGTTCCTCGGGCCCGCAGGGATCGCGGCGATGAGCGACCAGCGACCGAGCGACGTCGATGTGGTGGTCGGTGGGCGGCGGCCCGGTCGGGGTGACGACGGCGCTGCTGCTCGCCCGACGGGGATTCACGGTCAGGGTGTTCGAGCGATCGCCCGAGGTGTACGACCTGCCCCGGGCGATCGTGATGGACGACGAGATCCAACGGGTGTTCCACGACGCCGGCCTGGGCGACGAACTCGACGCCATCACCACGCCACTGCTCGGCGCCGAGTTCGTGCGACCGGACGGCGAGCAGATCATCGGAGTGGAGCTCCCTCTCGACGCGCCGTGGCCGCTCGGGCTGCACCCGTCGGTCATGTACTACCAACCCGAGCTGGAGGCGTTCCTGCGCACTGCGGCCGTTCGCAACGGGGTCGACCTGGTGCTCGGGGTCGGAGTCGACTCGGTCGACCAGGACGCTGACGGCGTGACCGTGCAAGACCGACGACGGGGACCACCCGTGAGTCGCTGGCTGGTTGCGGCCGACGGCGCCGCGAGCCCGATCCGCAAGCAGCTCGGAATCGCCTTCGTCGACCAGGGCTTCGACCAGGACTGGCTGGTACTCGACGTCCGGCTGCGCCGACCGGTGCCCTCGCTCCCCCAGGTCGTCCAGCAGGTCTGCGACCCGGACCGCCCGACCACCTACGTCGTCGGCCACGGCGACTACCGGCGATGGGAGTTCCAACTCCAACCCGGCGAAACACGCGAGGAGATGGTCGAACCGTCCCGCGTGTGGGAGCTGCTCGAGGGGTGGCTGACGCCTGACGACGCCGATCTCGTCCGCGCGGTCGTGTACCGCTTCCATGCGACCGTCGCCGACTCGATGCGTTCGGGCCGGATCTTCCTCGCCGGTGACGCCGCCCACCAGATGCCGCCGTTCCTCGGCCAGGGGCTCTGTTCCGGCATCCGTGACGCAGCGAACCTGGCGTGGAAGCTGCGTCTCGTCGCCGACGGAGTCGCCGACGACGCGTTCCTCGACACCTACGGCGAGGAGCGACTCCCACACGCTGCCGGGGTCGTTGCCCACGCCGTCGACACCGGGCGCCTGATCGACGAGCTGTCGGGCCGAGCGCCGGCGGCGACCGGGCTCGATGCGGCCTACGGCGGCAGCCGACCGTTCCCGATCCTGACCCACGGGATGCTGTTCGGCGACCATCCGGCGGTCGGTCGCCAGCTCCCCCAGCCGACGGTCGACGGACAGCGGCTGGACGAACTGCTCGGCAGCGACTTCGCGCTCGTCGTCGACGATCGCTCGATCGTCGAGTGCGTCGAGCCGCAATGGACCGACCTCGCCACCGTCGTCGACGTACCGGTGGACCTGCTCCCGCTGACGCTGCCGCCCGGTGGCGCAGTGATCGTCCGCCCCGACCGCTACGTCGCCGCCGTCGCCCACGACGCCACCGAACTCGCCACCGCCGGCACCGCCCTCCTCGCCCAAATGAGACGCAGGGTCAGACCCCTCGTCTCACCTGAACCACGAAGGACCACACCATGAATTGGGACCCGCAGCACCTCGCGTTTCTTCGTAGCCACGTCTGGGCGGTGCTCGCCACCGGCCGGTCGGACGGCTCACCACAGCAGTCGATGATCGGCTACGCGATCGACGACGAGCTGCGGCTGCTCGTGTCGGCCAAGGCCTACACCGCGAAGTGGAACAACGCCGTCCGTCAACCGAAGGTGTGCCTCACCGTGCCCGACGGGCGGATCCACCTCGTGGTGTACGGCGAGGTCGAACCGATCGACGCCGACCCGCTGCGCGCCGAGTTGACCGCTCAGATCTTCGGCGCGCTGTCGGGCAACCCGGCGCCGGATCCGGCCACCATCATCCCGATGCTCGACGAACAACAACGCGTCGTTCTGCGCATCACCCCCACCAAGACCCTCTTCCAGGAGTAGCTGTTACATCAGGGGTCAGACCCCAGATGTAACACGGCGAGCCGTGTACGGAGGTTACATCTGGGGTCTGACCCCGATGTAACACGGATGTCGGGGAAGCTGCACCGACGAGCCTCGCGCGGATCGCCGACGAGCAGGCGAGCGGCAGCAAGCGGGACGGCATCGGCGATCATCGGGCTGAGGCCTTCGCCGTGGTCGAACGATGCACCCTCGATGCCGAGGACCCGCAGCTCGTCGGGAAGCAGGCCGAGTACCTCGGCGAGGTCGACGGCCTCGGAGAGACCGAGTGCATGCCCGCCCCCGACACCACGCCACGCGCGGTCGGCGTCGCGCAGCTGGGTCGCGTCGACCTCGTGGAGCGAGCCCGGCGGGCGCTCGGAGGCGGTGGCGTCGACGATCCACACCGTCGACGATCCCTCCCACGCCTGCATCATGCGGACGGGTTCACCGTCGAGTTCGGCGAGCCGGACCCGAGGGTCGTGCCCGAGCGATTCGCCGACCAGTGCGAGCACCGCCGCGCCGACCGCGTCGTCCCCGCGATACGGATTGCCGATGGCGATGACGGTGACGTCGGGTGCAGCCACGACCGGCACCGCCGACGACACCGTCACGACCGGTGCACCCGCATGTCGAGGAAGTGGGTGGCGCAGGAGATGCACGGGTCGTAGTTGCGCACCGCCTGCTCGCAGAGAGCTTCGAGGGCGGCATCGTCGAGATCGAGCGAGTGGCCGATGAGGTGAGCGAGGTCGTGTTCGATCACCGGCTGGTTCTGCGACGTCGGCGGGACGATCCGTGCGGCCGCCACTCGGCCCTCGTCGTCGATCTCGTAGCGGTGCCAGAGCAGACCGCGTGGCGCTTCGCTCCACCCACATCCGGCGCCGGCGCGCGGCTCCACGGGCACGGCCGGCCGGGCGGGAGGCACGTACGCCTCGGCGATCGCGAGCGCCGTCTCGCAGGCGTGCACGGTCTCGATCGCCCGCACGACGATGCTGCGGAACGGGTTGCGTTCGGCGGGCGTCAGCCCCAACTCGTCGGCGAGTGACGCCGCGGTCGGCGCCAGGTGGTCGGCGTTCAGCGCGAAGCGGGCGAGCGGGCCGACGAGGTAGTCGCCGCCCGCCAGCATCGATCCGTGCAGTGCCGTCGAGTGCTCCACCTGCACCTCGGCGAAGTGATCGGGGAACTCGTCGACACCGATGTCGAGGCCATCGGTGCTCACGAGGCGCTCGCCGAGCATCGGGTACTCCGTCGGATGCCGCAGCGCCACGAGCGCCGTTGCGTCGGGCAGTTCGTGGTCGGGCACCGGGAACGTCGACACCCACCGCGCCACGTCGACCGCATCGCCGAGCGCCTGACGAAGATCGCCGGCCAGCTCGCGCATCGACGCCACCGTCGGGGTGCTGAAGAATCCACCGACCTTGACGTTCACCGGGTGCACCGCGCGACCACCGACGACCTCGACGATCCGGTTGCCGACCTTCTTGAGCGCCAGCCCCCGTTCGACCTCGAACCGGTGATCGGCCGCCATGGCGAGACCGCTCGGATAGCCGAGGAAATCGGGGGCGTGGAGCAGATGGATGTGCAGGACATGGCTCTCGATCCACTCACCGCAGTACAGGAGGTGGCGCAGCGCACGGATCTCGTCGTCGACGTGCACGCCGCACGCGGCTTCGAGCGCCTGGCAGGCGCTCATCTGGTACGCGACCGGGCAGATGCCGCAGATCCGCGCCGTGATGTCGGGCGGCTCCGTGTACGCGCGGCCGCGCAGGAACGCCTCGAAGAAGCGCGGCGGCTCGAAGATGCGCAGGCGCACGTCGGCGAGTTCACCGTCACGGATCTCCACGATCAGGCCACCCTCGCCTTCGACACGCGTGAGTGCCTCCACCTGAAACCGCCGGGCCCCGTAGTCGTGCGTCATCGTCGCCCATCGTCGCGCGGCTCGAGCCGCAACTGCACCGCAACGCCCTCCGCGGCGGAGCGAAACGCCGGTGCGGCGACGTTGAAGGTCTGCAGCGAGCGGAGCCAGTCGCCGTCGGAGACGCCCGCTTCGGTCCACGCCGCGTGGAGTGCGTCGGCGTTCACCGCTTCCGAGGGCCCGAAGCAGCCGAAGCAGCCGCGATGGAGTGATGGGCACAGGGCGTCACAGCCGCCGTGCGTGATCGGGCCGAGGCAGGCGATGCCCTCCGCCACGAGCAGACACGGATTCCCGCGCTGTTTGCACTCCACGCACACGCTCTGGCCGGTGACCGGCAGGCGCCGGCCGGCGAGGAGCGCCGTGATCATGTCGAGCAGCTGGCGCTTGGAGATCGGGCACCCGCGCAGCTCGTGGTCGACCGCTACGTGGTCGGCAATCGGAGTGCTCGTGGCGAGTGTGTCGATCCAGTCCGGTCGGGCGTAGACCGCTCCGACGAAGTCGGCAACGTCGGCCGTGTTGCGCAGCGCCTGGATCCCGCCCGCCGTGGCACACGCGCCGATCGTCACGAGCAGCCCCGACCGGGCGCGGATGTCGCGGATCCGTTCGGCGTCGTGCGCGGTCGTCACCGATCCCTCGACGAGCGACAGGTCGTAGTGGTCGAGGAGTTCGTCGGGGCCGGCTTCGAGGAACATGCGCAGGTCGAGCGCTGCGGCGATCGCGAGCAGTTCGTCCTCACAGTCGAGCACGGTCAGCTGGCACCCGTCGCACGACGCGAACTTCCAGACGGCAACGGTGGGCGCGATGGCGGACGGGACAGCGGGCGAGATGGTGGAGACCGTCATCGCCCACGCTCCCGGAGCAGGTCGGTCACACGATCCCAGCGGACCACGGCACCGTCACGACACAGCAGGAGCGGGCCGAGCTGGCAGCGCCCGCAGTGCGCGATCCCACAGTGCATGTTGCGTTCGAGCGACACCCACACCTGCTGCGGATCGGCGCCCAGGACGACTGCCGCTCGCGCCGCCGACGTCATCATCAGTTCCGGCCCGCACACGAACACCACATCGTGGCGTTCGCCGAGTCGGGCGACGAGCTCGGTTGCGGTCCCCACCGATCCGTCCCATGCCCGATCTGCGGTGTCGACGGTGACGTGGACGTCGACGCCGAGCGAACGCCACCGCCGCAGATCGTCGGAGAACAGCACCTGCTCGGGTTCACGGGCGCCCATCACGACCGTGAGGCGGGTCGGTCCACCGTCGGCCAGCGCGTCGATCGCGGTGCGCAGCGGGGCCAGCCCCAGACCGCCGGCGACCACGAGCGCATCGCGTCCCGCCGCCTCCTCGATCGGCCAGGCAGTTCCGTACGGGCCCCGAAGGCCGAGGAGATCGCCGGGGTGCGAGGCGACGATGGCGTCGCTCACGGCACCGACCGCACGTACGGTCAACGCGACGCGTCCGCCGTCGGCGACACCGCTCACCGAGATCGGGATCTCGCCGACACCGAAGACCCACACCATCACGAACTGTCCCGGCCGGATCGGGGCGAGTACGCCGGCGACGGGTTCGAGCGTCAGCGTGACGACGTCGGGTGTCTCGGCGACGACGCCGACGACCCGATGCGGCACCGGCGTCATCGGATCCGCGACGGCGGCGAGTTCTTCAGCGGTCGTGGCCATACACGTCCACCAGTTGATGTCGGGTTGCCTCGAGCCGCGAGACCACCACCTGCAGGAGCCGAACCGTGATCTCGGCGCGGAGACCGTCGCTGTCACCGCACGCGTCGAGCAGCCGCCGGGCGTCGATCGCGATCGACCGCACGTCGTCGAGCGCGATCACGTCGAACTGCCACGACCGGTCGAAGAACCACGACCACCCGATCACGCCACCGTCGTGCACGGTTGCCACGATCAGAGGGGCACGGCCGGGTGTGTTGATCTCGATCCCGGCGCGGCCCGACACGATCGCGTGGAACGAGTCGGGGTACTCGCCGGCGCGAGCGATCCACGAGTGGGCGCGATGTTCCGACCACGTCGCCAGCGAGGCGAGCGTGTCGAGGTGGTGGGAGTCCATGCCGGCGAAGAAGGCGTGTTCGCCGAGCGCCGTACGAAGGTCGTCGGTCATCGGCTGCCCCCTGCAACTGGCCCGGCGGCGCCGATCAGCACCGCTGCTTCCTGGACGATGTCGATTCCGGCCGGGCACCAGGTGGTGCAGCGACCGCAGCCCACACAGCCGGTCACCCCGAACTGCTCGGGCCAGGTCTCGAGTTTGTGGGTGAGCCACTGCCGGTAGCGCGAGGCCGTCGTGGCTCGCACCGGCCGCCCGGCGAGGTTCGAGTGATCCAGCTGGAAGCACGAGACCCAGTGCTGCTGCCGCACGGTCTCGATCGGAGCGGAGCCGTCCGCCGTCAGCTCGGTCGAGTCGTCGAACGTCGAGCAGAAGCACGTCGGGCACACCATCGTGCAGTTGCCGCACGACAGGCACCGCTGCGCGACCTCCTCCCAGTGCGGGTGGAGGGCCGTGCCGTCGAGCAGCTCGGGCAGGTCCGGCCCCGGGAGCCGGAGCGGCAGGTGCTCGACGGCGTGTTGCACGACGCCGTCGGCGCCGACGCGATCGACATCGGTCGCAAGGGGACCCGGGAGTTCGGCGAGTACGTCGTGACCGCGATCGGTGCCGGCCTCGACGAGGAGGCGGTGGCCGTCGGCATCGTCGAGTTCCGTGAGGCGCAGGTCGAACCCGTGTGCGGGCTGCGGACCTCCCCCCATCGAGGTGCACCAGCACGTCGCCGACGGCACACCACAGGTGACGGCGACGACGAAGACGTCACGGCGGCGGGCGGCGTATCGCGGGTCGGGTGTGTCGCCGTCGAGCAGCACCCGGTCGAGCACGTCGAGCGCTCTCACCTCGCAGTCGCGTGCACCGATCACCGCGAGTGGGCGTTCGGGCGGAGCGGGAGCTTGCGATACCCACGACCCGTCGACTCGACGGATGCGCAGCACTTCCTGATGGGCGGGGTACACGAACTGCTTCCACGAGTCGGCGCCGGGTGTCCACGCGAACCGGGTCGGATCGTCGTGGTCATGCAGCCGCCATCGTCCGGGTGCCTGGTCAACGGTGCATCCCGTCGGCAGATCGTCACCGTGGGTGATGTCGTCGTAGGAGATCACGCCATCGCGGACGACCGGGCCGACGACCCGGTAGCCGGCGGCAGCGAGCGTCGTCACGAGCGCATCGAGACCCCGGCCCGGATCGAGCGTGCGCGCACCGTCGCGAATCGTGCTCACGGGTCCAGCGTGCACCGGCGCGCTCCGGCGAGCAAGGGGCGAACGTCACGGGCGCTCAGCAGATGCGCGGCAGTTGCTCGCCGAGCGGGACATCGACGACCCGTCGCGCACCGAACGCAGTGGTCGCGACCACCACCCCGGGGTGGGCATCGACGACCCGACCGATCACGCACGCGCCCCGCCCGAGCGGGTGTGCATGCATGGCGTTCATCACCGCGTCGACACCCTCGGGTGGCACGAACGCCACGAGCTTGCCCTCGTTGGCGACATTCATCGCGTCGAGGCCGAGGAACGAGCAGGCCGCGGCGACCGCCGGCGGCACGGGGACGGCCCGCTCGTCGTACTCGACACCGACGTGGGCGCTCGCCGCGATCTCGCACAGCGACGCCGTCACTCCCCCGCGGGTCGGATCTCGCATGACGTGAATGTCGCGGAACGCGGCGAGCATCGCGGCGACGAGACCGTTGAGCGGCGCCGAGTCCGACTGCAGGTCGGTGCCGAACTCGAGGCCCTCACGCGTCGACAGCACGGCGATCCCGTGTTCTCCGATCGGCCCGCTGAGGATCACCACGTCGCCGGCGCGGGCACGACCGGGCCGGATGTCGACACCGTCGGGCACCACCCCGATGCCGGCCGTCGTGATGTACATCCCGTCGGCGAGGCCGACTTCGACGACCTTCGTGTCACCCGTCGCGATGCGGACACCGGCGACGGCCGCGGCGGCGGCCATCGCGTCGACCACCGCACCGAGCGTGGCCATCGGCAGGCCTTCCTCGAGGATGAACCCGGCGCTGAGCGCGATCGGTCGGGCACCGGCCATCGCGATGTCGTTGACCGTGCCGTTGACCGCGAGATCGCCGATGCAGCCACCGGCGAAGAACAGCGGACGCACGACGTAGGAGTCGGTGGAGAACGCGAGCCGGCCACCATCGACGGGGAAGGTGGCGGCGTCGTGCAGTTCGATCTCGGCGCCGCCGTTGAACGCGGGCACGAAGAGGTGCTCGATCAGCTCGCTCGAGAGCTTCCCGCCCCCGCCATGGCCGATGACGATGCGGTCGTAGTCGCGCAGCGGGAGCGGACAGCTCCACCCTGCGACGTCTGGCCCGTCAGACATCGAGGCGCCGGTACTGGTGGTACGCCGCGCAGGCGCCTTCGCTCGACACCATCGTCGCTCCGAGCGGCGTTCGGGGCGTGCACTCCACGCCGAACGCGGCGCACTCGAACGGCTTGATCAGACCCTGGAGCACTTCGCCGCTGCGGCAGCGATCCGACTCCGGGCTGTCGATCGCGCCGACGTCGAACCTGGCTTCGGCATCGAACGTGCGGTAGCGGTCGGACAGACGCCAGCCACTCGCCGGGATCTCCCCGATGCCGCGCCATTGGCGATCGCACACGTCGAACACGTCGTCGAGCATCTGCTGCGCCGCAACGTTGCCCTCCTCGGTGACCACTCGCGGGTACGCATTCTCCAGGCGGGCGGTCCCCGATTCGAGTTGCACGACGACGCGGCGGATGCCCTCGAGAACGTCGAGTGGCTCGAAGCCGGTGACGACGATCGGCACACCGAACCGTTCCACGAGCGGGCCGTACTGCCACGTCCCCATCACCGAGCACACGTGGCCGGCGGCGAGGAAGCCGTCGACTCGGTTCGACGGCGACGACGCGATCGCCTCGATGGCCGGCGGCACGAGGACGTGGCTGACGAGGACCGAGAAGTTGGTCAGCCCGCGCCGGTCTGCGAGATGGACGGCCATCGCGTTCGCCGGGGCCGTGGTCTCGAAACCGACGGCGAAGAAGACGACCTCGCGGTCGGGGTGCTCGGCGGCCAACGCAACGGCATCCAGCGGCGAGTAGACGACTCGGACGTCGCCACCTTCGCTCTTCACCTGGAACAGGTCGCGGCCGCGTGCCGGGGACGCGCAGCATGTCGCCGAACGAGCAGAAGATGACCTCGGGCCGCGAGGCGATGGCGAGTGCCTTGTCGATGATGCCGAGCGGGGTGACGCACACCGGGCAGCCGGGCCCGTGGATCAGCTCGATGGTGTCGGGGAGCAGCTGGTCGATGCCGTTGCGGATGATCGAGTGCGTCTGGCCGCCGCAGACCTCCATGATCGCCCACCGCCTGGTGGTGATGCGGGCGATCTCGTCGAACAGGGTGGCCGCGAGTTCGGGGTCGTTGAACTCGTCGAGGTACTTCACGAGAGCTCCTCGTCGAGGATTCCGAGTTCCCTGAACATCTGCAGCGTCTCGACCGCCGACGCCTCGTCGACCTTGGAGATCGCGAAGCCGACGTGGACGATCGCGTAGTCGCCGAGCTCGGCGTCGGGGAGATAGGCGAGGCAGATCTCCTTGCGGATGCCGTCGAAGTCGACCGTCGCCATGCGCGTCCCCTGCTCCTCCCAGACGTCGACGATCTTCCCGGGAACGGCGAGACACATGTCAGTTCTCCTTGCCGGCGCAGTGGGTGCCGGTCCGGTGTGCGGCGACGAACGCCTGGCCGAGGGCGAGGCCCCCGTCGTTCGGTGGGACGAGGTGGTGGGTCAGCGGCACGAAGCCTGCCTCACGGAGCGCATCGACGCACATCGTGACGAGCAGCGCGTTCTGGAACACCCCGCCCGAGAGTGCAACGGTTGTCCCGCATCCGGATGTTCGCGCGGCGACGGCAACGACGACGTCGCGGACCGCGGCGTGGAAGCGGCGGGCGATGTGCGCCGACCGGAACCTCGCCGCGCAGGTCGTCGACGATGGCGCGGATGACCGGGGTCTGATCGATGATCGGGCCGTCGAGCGCGAACCGGTACGCCTCACGGTCGGCGGATCCGGCCGCGGCCATCTCCAGCTGGATCGCGGCCTGCGCCTCGTAGCTGATGTGATGGCGGAGCCCGAGCAACGACGCGACGGCGTCGAACAGCCGTCCCATGCTCGTCGTCGGCACGCAGGCGACTCCCCGCTCGAGTTGACGGTCGAGCAGTTCGAGTTCCGCCCGCTGCAGCGCCCGAACGGGTGCGAGGTCGTCGGTCCACTCGACGCCGGCGTGGCGCAGGTGGGTCAGCGCCACGCGGCAGGGGTTGCGGATCGCAGCGTCGCCGCCGGGGAGGTCGACCGGCGCGAGGTGGGCGACGCGCTCGTACCCGTCGGCGTCGGCGACGAGTACCTCGCCACCCCAGATGGTGCCGTCGTCGCCGTAGCCGGTGCCGTCGAACGCGAACCCGATGACAGGTTGGTGCGGGTCGCACTCGTGCTCGGCCATCACGGCCGCGATGTGGGCGTGGTGGTGCTGGACCTCGACGATCCGATCGGGGTGGCGGATGCGCGCCCACCTGGAGGTCGCGTAGCCGGGGTGGGCATCGACGGCGACGATCTCGGGTGTGATCGAGTGGATCCGTTCGAACTGCGTGACGAGGCGCTCGAACGCGTCGAGCGTCTCGAGGTTCTCCATGTCGCCGAGGTGCTGGCTCATGAAGGCGCGCTCGGTCGACGCGAGACAGAACGTGTTCTTGAGTTCTCCACCGACGGCCAGCACCGAGCGGCGGCCGCGGCCGACCGGCACGGGCAGCGGTGCGAAGCCGCGGGCGCGACGGATCGGGAGCAGGACGTCGCCGGCGACGCGGACGACCGAGTCGTCGCACGGCACGTGGATCTCGCGGTCGTTCATGAGGAAACCGTCGCAGAGACCGGACAGCCGCTGGACCGCGTCGTCGTCGAGGTACGCGAGCGGCTCGCCGGCGAGGTTGCCGCTCGTCATCACGAGCGCGGGAGCGCCGATGCGGAACAGCAGGTGCTGCACCGGAGTCGACGGGAGCATGACTCCGAGCATCGGATTGCCGGGAGCGACAAGAGCCGAGACCGATGCGTCGGCCCGGGCGCGGAGCAACACGATCGGCCGGGCCGGTGCGAGCAACTGGGTGGCTTCGGCGTCACTCACCTCGGCGAGGCGGCGGGCGTCGTCGAGGTCCGCGACCATGACGGCAAACGGCTTGTCGGGACGGTGCTTGCGCTGGCGTAGGCGCTCGACTGCACCGTCGTCGGTCGCGTCGCAGGCGAGGTGGTAGCCGCCGAGGCCCTTGACGGCGACTGTCCCACCGGCTCGGATCGTCGCCAGCGCCGCCGCGAGCGAGTCGTCGTCGAAGGTCGCTGCCCCGTCGCCGTGCGCGCTGCGGTAGTGCAGCACCGGCCCGCAGTCGTGACAGCAGATCGGCTGGGCGTGGTAGCGGCGGTCGGTCGGATCGTCGTACTCGGCCGCGCAGACGTCGCACATGTCGAACGCCGCCATCGTGGTGTTCGGCCGGTCGTACGGGAGGTCGCGGATGATCGTGAAGCGCGGCCCGCAGTTCGTGCAGGTGATGAAGGCGTGGCCGAACCGCCGGTCGCCCGGGTCGTTCATCTCGGTGACGCAGTCGTCGCAGACCGCCGTGTCGGGGGCGATCAGGGTTCGAGCGCCGGCCACGCAGCGACTCTCGACGATCCGGAACCCTCGTTCGTCGGTCGCGCCAGACGCCGTTCGCGTCACCGACTCGACCGTTGCGAGTGGCGGTGCCTCCGCAACGAGACGCCGGGCGAACTCGTCGATGCGCTCCCTCGGTCCCGTCACCTCGATGAACACGCGGGTCGAGTCGTTGCCCACGAACCCGTCGAGGCCGGACTCGGTCGCCAGACGATGCACGAACGGTCGGAACCCGACGCCCTGCACGACACCCGTCACCTCGATCCGTTCACCCTCGATTCGGGCCATCCCCATGCTCCGATTGTTGCCCAACCCGTCACACGGCGCCCGATCAGAATGTACGACAGCGGTCAGACTTCGGTGGTCAGACCCCAATCGTGACAGCGTTCGTAGGCTTGCGCTCGTGACTGTCGCCGCCGGCCCTCGCTTCGACCTCGACGACTCGTTCGCTCGTGAACTGGTCGGTCTCCACGAGCCGTGGGAGCCGGTGCCGGTCGCCGATCCGTCGCTGCTCGTGCTGAACGAGGCGCTCGCAGTCGAGCTCGGTCTCGACGTCGATGCGCTGCGATCGCCGGGCGGGGTCGCTGTCCTCGCCGGAAACGCCGTGCCGGAGGGAGTCACCACCGTCGCCCAGGCCTATGCCGGCCACCAGTTCGGCGGGTACTCACCGCGGCTCGGCGATGGACGGGCACTGCTGCTCGGCGAGTTCGTCGACGACGACGGCGCACGACGCGACCTGCACCTCAAGGGGTCGGGCCGTACCCCGTTCGCCCGCGGCGGCGATGGCCGGGCCGCCGTGGGGCCGATGCTGCGCGAGTACCTGATCAGCGAGGCGATGCATGCGCTCGGCATCCCGACCACCCGTTCGCTCGCTGTCGTGGCGACCGGCGAGTCGATCGTCCGCGAGGTCGATGGCCGACACGCCCATGTGCCCGGTGCCGTGCTCGCCCGGGTGGCGGCGAGCCATCTGCGTGTCGGCACGTTCCAGTACGCGTCGGCAACGGGCGACGTCGATCTGCTGCGATCACTCGCCGGCCATGCGATCGCCCGACACGTTCCGGAAGCTGCCGACGCCGAAGTCCCGTCGCTGGCGTTGTACGAGTTCGTCGTCGGCGCACAGGCGTCGCTCGTTGCGAAGTGGATGGCGGTCGGGTTCATCCACGGTGTGATGAACACCGACAACACGACGATCTCCGGTGAGACGATCGACTACGGGCCGTGCGCGTTCATGGACGTGTACGACCCGGCGACGGTCTTCAGCTCGATCGATCACGGCGGCCGGTACGCGTACGGCAATCAGCCGGCGATCGTGACGTGGAACCTCGCCCGCCTCGCGGAGGCGATGCTCCCGCTGTTCGACGACGACACCGACCGGGCGATCGAGTTGGCCAACGGCGTGCTCGAAACCTTTCCCGATCGGTTCCGGCAGGCGTGGAGCGCGGAGATGCACACGAAGCTCGGGCTGGCCGCTGATGCACCCGACGGTGACGCGCTCATCGCCGACCTGTTGTCGCTGATGGCTGAGCAGCGCGTGGACTACACGTCGTGCCTGCGATCGCTGTCGTCGATGGTGCGGGGCGATGCTGCGCTCACGCGAGTGCTGTTCACCGATCCCAGTGCGTTCGACGTCTGGAGCCAGCGCTGGCTCGATCTGCTCGGCGTCGACCGAGTCGCGATCGCCGACCGAATGGACCGGGCGAACCCGATCTACATCCCGAGGAACCACCTCGTCGAGGAAGCGCTGGCCGCCGCAACCGACGGCGAACCAGCAATCATTCGAGCAGCTCCTCGAAGTGGTCACGAACCCGTTCGAGCAGCGCCCCGGCCGTGAGCGCTACGAGTCCGGCGCGCCCGCGGACGCGGCACCCCACCGCACGTTCTGCGGCACCTGAAACGCTGTCAGACCGTCGACCCGGATCAGGTGTTGAGGTTGAGTTCGCGGATCAAACTCGACAGCGAGCGCATCACGTCGATCGCGAACGTCGGCGTCTCGTGGACGAGGAAGAGGAACTCGTGGTTATTGATCACTGCGATCTCCGATGCTTCGACGGCAACCGCCGTGAGCGTTCGAGGACTGGCGTCGATGATGGCCAGCTCGCCGAACGTTCCGTCCGGTCCGACCCGCAGGACGACTCGGTCCCCACGGCGGAGTTCGACGAGCCCGGAGATCACGCCGTACATCTCGTCGCCGACATCACCCTCGCTGAACAGCACGTCGCCCGGGCTCAGCGTGAGCGTCTTGCGGGCGCTTCTGAAGACACCTTTGATCGTCACGGCAGCGATCATGGCAGCCTCATCATCTGCGACGGGCAGCATCGTCCAGAGTTCATGCTCAATACACCGCGAGTTCACCCGGTGTTCGGTTCCGTCGATCAATCCGGTCGCGCATCAGAACCGGGCGTTTCAGTTTGCGACGCGGAAGCCGATGTTGCCGGTGGCGCTGTCGGGGGTGTTGGCGCTGCGGGCGCCGACGCGGTAGCGGGTGCAGTACGAGTCGTGGCAGAGGTACGAGCCGCCGCGCATCACCCGGTGCGTGCCGCCGGGTGGGCCGGCCGGATTCACCCGCGGCGACTTCTTCTCGCTGTCGCGGTAGGTAGCGGGCGAGAACCAGTCGGCGCACCACTCCCACACGTTGCCGGTCATCTCGTACAGCCCGTGCCCGTTGGGTGGGAACGACCGCACCGGCGCGGTCCCGGCGAACCCGTCGGCCGCGGTGTTCTCCGCCGGGAACGTCCCCTGGAACACGTTCATCAGGTGCTCGCCGCCCGGTTCGAGGTCGTCGCCCCACGGGAACCGCTTGCGATCGAGACCGCCACGGGCGGCGTACTCCCATTCGGCCTCGGTCGGCAGACGGGTGCCGCTCCATCGGCAGTACGCCATCGCGTCGTCCCACGTGACATGGATGACGGGATGGTCGAGCACGTCCTCGAAGGTGGTGTGCGGGTCCGGCCGGGTGCCGCCAGTCGGCGCCCTCCACCTGCCGCCACCACGGTGCCGCAGCGACGGCACGGGTGGGTGGGAAGTCGTCGGGCAGCAGGCCACCGAACACGAACGACCACTGGTCGGTCTCGGCCAGGGTGACGTACCCGGTGGCGTCGCAGAATGCAGCGAACTCGGCGTTGGTGACCGTCGTCGGAGCGATCGAGAACGCCGAGACGCTGACTTCGTGGACCGGTCCTTCGCCGTCGTCGGCATACCCGTCCCCCGCCGGCGCTCCCATCCAGAACGTGCCGCCGCCGAGCTCGAGGAGTTCGACCTCGACCATCGACGCGCCGCCAGCGGACACGTCGCCATCGGGCGGGTCGGTCCGCGAGCGGACGGTCGATCGTTCGACGGGGAGCAACACGCACTCATCGATGCCAGCTTGACACGTCGGGGATCGCGAACCCATGGGAGGCTCGGACCATGACTGCGACCAACGAACCGCCCGCTTCGACGGCGACGGGCGTGACACCGGAACGGCTCGCCAACCTGCGCAGCTGGAACCTCGGGCTCACTGCACTCCACGCCATCCAGGCGGTGCTGATCCTGGTGCTGTCGGGCGACTTCGTGATCCAGGTGGTCTCGACGTTCCCCGAAGGCCCGCCCGGCACGCGGGTGCCGACGGCCGAGCCGCTGTTCGACGTGCGCATCGGGTGCGCCATCGCGGCTGTTCCTGGCGCTTGCTGCGATCGACCATCTCGTGACGGCGACCGTGGCGAGAGGCACCTACGAAAGCGATCTGCGCAGGGGCATCAACCGGTTCCGCTGGGTGGAGTACTCGGTCAGCGCCACGATCATGGTGTTGCTGATCGGCTTCTACAGCGGCATCACCAACATCACGTCGGTGATCGCGGTCGCCGGGGCGAACGTGGCGATGATCCTGTTCGGCTGGCTCCAGGAACGCATGAATCCGCCGGGGCGATCCACCACCACGATGATGCCGTTCTGGTTCGGCACGATCGCCGGCATCGCCCCGTGGATCGCGATCGCCGTGCAGATCATCGGCTCCGAGACCGTGCCCGGCTTCGTGTACGGCATCGTGATCGTGCAGTTCGTGCTGTTCTTCAGCTTCGGCGCGAACCAGTGGCTGCAGTACCGGGGCATCGGTCGGTGGACCGACTACATCTACGGCGAGAAGGCCTACCTCGTCCTCAGCCTGGCGGCGAAGTCACTCCTCGCCTGGCAGATCTACTTCCCCAGCCTGGATTCCTGAGGGAGCCAGGCCGGGTTCGCCACATCGTGCCGCTGAGGTCGGCGGAGGTGATGCAGCGTGAGGTGACCGGCGATCCAGACCGATGCGATGAACGGGCCGTACACCACGAGGGTCGATTCCGCCTGCTCACTCTCGGTGCCGAGCATCATGACGGCGTGAGGCACCAGGAAGGGCACGAGCACGAGCGCCGCCCACCACGCGTGCGCACGCCAGGTGACCCAAGGATGGGACGGGAGTTGATCGGACGCCATGCGCGTCCATCGGCAGATTCCGTTCAACCTTGAGCCCATCCACCCGGTTTGCGTTGCAGTTCCGTTGAGCCGTCCCAACCGAAGCTGCAACGCAAACCGAGAGGGTGGCGGCGGGTGGCGGGTACGGTCGGCGGGATGGGGATCCTCGACGCACGTCGGGTGCTGGCGGTGCAGCCGCACTACGACGACAACGACATCGGGTGCGCCGGCACACTGACGCTGCTCGCCCGAGCCGGCGCTGAGGTCTGCTACGTGACGGTGACCGACGACCTGGCCGGCGTGCTCGACCCCGACCTGGCCGACGATGTCGCCAGGCACCAGCTCTTCGACGAAGCGAGGGAGGCGGGGACGATCGTCGGTGTGAGCCGATTCGTCGACCTCGACTGGCCCGACGCTGCCGGGCTCGACCGTGTGGCACTGCGTGATCAGATCATCGACCTGATCCGCGAATTTCGCCCCGACCTGGTGTTGACGATCGATCCCGCGCTCCCCGATGAGGCCCACCAGGATCACCTGATCACTGCCGCTGCGGTGAGCGAGGCGGTGCTGTTGAGCGGCCTCCCGCGGGTGCGCCGAGAGTCGGGAGATCGCGCGTTCGGCGTGGCGAAGATCGCCTACTACTACACCGTCGAGCCCAACGACATCGTCGACACCTCACAGGTGCAGACCGAACGACACGCTGCGCTCGACTGCTATCGGGCGCAGTTCACCGCCGCCGATCTCGTGGGATTGCACGCCGCGCTGGATCGCTACGAGCGTGCCAACGCGACTGACGCAGCAACCCACGCCGAGGTGTTCCGGGTGGTACCGACGTCGGCCCTCCACGTCGGCATCGCCCGACGCCACTGACCACTTCACTTCTCTCCCTGTTTGCGTGACAGTTCTGTTGGCCCGTCCCAACCGAAGTGCAACGCAAACCGGAGTTGAGGTGGGTGCGTACCATGGCTGGATGGACGTTCGGATGACGGCGGGGCGGATACGAAGCGGGGACGTGTCGGCGCGGGAGGTCGTCCAGGAGTCACTCGACCGGATCGCGGCGACACAGGACGCACTGAACGCGTTCGTGTACGTCGACGCCGAGGGTGCGCTCGCCGCGGCCGACGATGTCGATCGTGCCCGGCTCGCAGGCGAACCACTCGGCCCGCTCGCCGGGGTGCCGTTCGGCGTGAAGGACCTCGAGGACTGCGCTGGAATGCCCACCACTCGCGGGTCACGCTGGTACGCCGACGCTCCACCCGCCGACCGCGACGACATCCACGTCGCCCGCTTCCGCGCCGCCGGAGCGATCCCCATCGGCAAGACCGCAACCCCCGAGTTCGGCGCATTCGGCTACACCGCCAGCCCTCTCCACGGAGTGACCCGCAACCCCTGGAACACCGAACGCACGCCGGGCGGATCGAGCGGTGGAACTGCGGCGTCCGTCGCGGCCGGCACGATCCCGTTCGGAACGGCGAGCGACGGCGGCGGATCGATCCGCGGGCCTGCCGCCTCGTGCGGCCTCCCGGGCCTCAAGCCCACCTACGGTCGAATCCCCACGTTCGGTGTCACCCGCCACGCGCAGAACGCCGTCAACTTCGCGCTCGCCACCACCATCGCCGACACCGCGTTGCTCTTCGACCTCGCCGTCGGCCCCGACATGCGCGACCGCACGTCGGTCCCTGCGCCGGGCATCAGCTACGCCGCAGCGATCGACGACCTCGACGTCGCAGGACTGCGCGCCGCTTGGTCGGCCGACCTCGGCTTCGTCACGATGGACCCCGAGGTCGAGTCGATCACCCACCGCGCGAGCGACACGCTGATCGACGCAGCCGGCATGGTCGACACCGGTGTCGACGTACGGATCGACGACTTCATCCGCATCTATGCGTTCATGGAGTCGGCCGACCAGTTCGTCGACGTGCCCGCCGACTGGGAGGATCGACTCGACGAACTCGACCCGTTGGTCGTCGGCGGTTGGCGACGCAACAAGGACGTGACACTGCCGCAGTTCGCGAAGGTCGAGGCGGCACGCCAGGGCCTCGAGATGCAGGTGGCCGCACTGTTCGACGACATCGACGTGCTGATCACGCCGACCAATCCGTGCCCACCATTCGCCGCGGAGGGCCCGATGCCGACGACGATCGGCGGCCAGCGGTGTCATGGCGGCACGGCCGCGTTGCTCACGATGTTCGCCAACGTCGCCAACCTTCCGGCGATCACCGTGCCGGCCGGCCTCACCGCGGACGGCCTGCCGATCGGGTTGATGATCACCGCGCGACGCCACCGCGAAGACATCTGCCTGCGCCTCGCGCGCATCTTCGAGCAAGCCGCCCCCTGGCCACTCCACGCGCCCGGCTTCGCCTGACGTCGATCATCCATCGCCCGCCGGTCAGTGCATCGGCCAGCCGGGCACGAAACGAGGTGTGTGCGATGCGTACTCGGCGTAGTCCGGGTAGCGCTCACGGAGCTGCACCTCCTCCCAACGGGCCTTTCGATCGAAGAACACGACGGTCACCACCGCCACCGCCAGCGTGACGACACTCCCCGACCGCAGCGTCAATCCAGCGACGATCAACAGCACGCCGGTGTAGATCGGATGCCGCACGTAGCGGTAGAGCCCACCGGTGATCAGCTGGCCGCGAGCATTCGGAACAGGCGTTGCGGTCAGCCCGCGCCCGAGGCGGAGCGAGGCCATGATCATCAGGACGAATCCCGCGATCACCAGGACCTGGCCGGCTGTCCTGACCCACGGCGGCGTCGGCCAGTCATCCCTCCCCGGCAGCAGCACGAGGGCGACGAGCAACACGACCTGCCCGGCCACGAACGCCCACCCCACCGTCCGGCGATCCACGTCACCGATCGTAGGGTCCCCCGACCCTCGTGCGATGAGCGACACCACCGGTCTGTGGGCCTTCGCTCATCGCTCCAGGAGGTCGAGTGCGAGCGCGACGGCTCCGACCGCCGGCCTCTCGACGAGTGGCACGATCGTTGCACCGCGGCAGTCGGCAGCCACCGTGTCGGCGAACGTCTGCGAGAAGAGTCCGCTGCCCGCGTGCACGCCACCGGAGGTGACCAGCTCGAACTCGTCATCGATCAGGTCGAGGTGCCGGGCGACGCCGATCACCATCTCGGCCTGCTGTGCGGCCATCGTGGCGACGATGGTCCGCGCGACGGCGTCACCATCCTCGGCGGCCTGCGTCGTGAGGGGTGCCCAGCGGCTTCCGACGTGCACACGGCCACGAGTGATCGCCTCGAACATCGACGGCACATCCGCCTGATCGAGCGCGTGGAGGTACGTGTCGGTCAACGACGTGGCCGGGGCGGTGCGGTGATACTCCGCAGCGATCGCGTGGAGCGACTCGCGAACCAGCGTCGATGCGCCACTCGGCTCACCCCATCCGACCGCCATCGTGCGGAACCACTCCCCCGATCGATTCACACCTGCCGTCACCGACCCCGTCCCGATCACCGACACGACACCCCACGGTTGCGAACACCCGGCGCGCAGTGCGATTCGGGAGTCGTTGCACACCGAGCGCACACCGCTCAGCCCCAGGGTGGCGATCGCTGCGTCGACCAGCACGACATCACTCGGCCAGTCGACACCGGCAAGGCCGAACACGGCCGCGACGACCTCGGATCGAGAGGCGCCCGAGCTGGCCAGCGCCTCGTCGATCGCCGCGGCGAGCACCGCTGTCATCTGCTCGACGCCGACGCTCTCGTGGTTCGTCCCGGTGGTCTGCACCGACGCCAGGACTGCGCCCGTGAGGTCAGCCACCACGACGTCGGTCTTGGTCCCACCGCCGTCGACGCCGAGGACGACGTCGCGACCACTCATCCGAGCTTCCCCAACCAACCCGCGTTGACCTCCTTCAGTCGCGCCCACAGCGCTGGGGCGTCGGAGATCGACGGACCGAGCGGGTTCGTCACCAGCGCCCTGATCGCCGCATCGGCATCACCGTCGACCGCCGCCTGCACCGTCAGGAGTTCGAAATCCTTCACCGTTCGAACCAGCGCGTCGACGTCGGGGCGCAACTCGGCCACGTCGAGCGGTTCGATCCGATGGGCGTCGACGCGAGCCGACACCTCCACCACGATGTCGCCCGGGAGCCCCGGGATCGCACCGCGATTGGGCGTGTTGACGACATGCACGGTGTCGGCATCCGACGCGATGTCGGCCATCAGTGCGGCTGCGGCTTCCGAGTAGTACGCGCCACCGCGCTCGGACAGCTCGGCAGGCTTCTCGGCAAGATCGGGGTTCGCGTACTGATCGAGCAACGCGTCCTCGATCGCCATCACCGCCGACGCCCGCGTGGGGTGCGACGCCTGGTGGCGCACCCACGCCTCGGTCTCGTAGTAGTAGCGCAGGTACGAGTTCGGGATCGCGCCGAGCGTGTCGATCGCCTCAGGAGTCCAGTCGGGTTCGCCGGCACCGATGTCGCCAGTGCTCGCGATGTTCGAGACGTTCCGCGACCCGGTGACGCAATCCGGCGAGTACCTCGGCGGTGCGGTCGACCCCGTCGACGGTGACACCACGCACCCAGCTGAGATGGTTGAGCCCGACGTAGTCGAACTCGACTGCCGCCGGGTCGACATGCAACGAACGCGCCACGACCGCCTTGATCGTCCACGGCACGTTGCACAGCCCGATGGTGGTGACCTCGCTGTGACGGCAGAGTGCCTCGGTCACGAGGCCGGCGGGATTCGTGAAGTTCAGCAATGTTGCGTCGGGAGCGAGCCGTTCGATGTCAGCAGCAATGTCGAGCGCGACCGGGATGGTGCGCAGGGCATTGGCGAACCCGCCGACACCGACCGTCTCCTGGCCGATCAATCCGAACTCTCGCCCGAGCTGCTCGTCACGTTCGCGTGCAGCCATCCCGCCCACGCGCATCTGGCTGACGACGAACGTGGAACCGGCGATCCCGTCGCGTCGATCGGTCCCCCACTCGACCATGACGCGACGGTCGACGCGTTCGCACATCCGTCGCGCCAACGGACCCAGGATGGCCAGACGGGCCGGGTCGGTGTCGACGAGATGGATCTCGTGCAGGTCGAGCGTGTCGGCCCGCGACAGCAAGCCTTCGACGAGTTCGGGGGTGTAGGTGGAGCCTCCCCCGATGACACAGACCTTCACGGATGGCCGTCAGCTCTTGGCGTAGTCGACCGAGTACCAGCGCTCGGGGCGGATCCTGATACGGATCTCGTCAGCGGTCTCGCTGCCAGCGGCGTAGGCGCGACCCATCTCGTCGCCGAGATACCTGATCGCCATCGGCTCGACAGCAGCGTGAGCGTCGGTGCCCAACGCGTCGATCTCGATCGAACCCTCGATCGACACGTACTTGTACGGCAACTCCTCCTGCTGGGCGCACAGCGAGCCTCGGCCCGCCGCAGCTGCGAGACGACCCTTCAACGACGATGCACTCGTCAGCACGACGACGTCGGCGCCCGGTTCGTACGAGTACCAGACCGGCAGCACCAAGGGCGGCCCGTCGGCGCGCTCGATCCCCAGTACACCCACGTGCAGCCCGGCCAGGAACTCCTGACGCTCCGACTCGGTCATCTTCTGATCAGCCATCTCCAGAGTCCACCACATCCGCGACCCCTACCGCGATGAGAAACCGGCGCGACAGGTGAGCCGGAATCTCATCGCAACTCGGGAGGGGATGTGGTGGACTGGTTGCATGAGTGTGACCGAGCAACCGCAGCCAGCACTGCGCCTGTACCGCGACACGGGTGCGAAGCCGGCGCCCGACCTGCATCCGAACGGGGTCAACCACCTCGCGTTGTCGACTGCCGACATGAAGGCGCAGCTCACGTTCTTCGCCGAGGTGCTCGGCTGCCCGACCCGAGCGCTGTACTGGATGCATGGCGTGGCCAACACGTTCCACGGGTTCGTCGAGCTCTCCGAAGACAGCTACATCGCGTTCGTCCAGGCGCCCGGCAATCCGACCGAACCGCAGTGGGGTGTCACCCACTCGGGAAATGCCGGCGATCCGGTGACCGCGGGCACGATGCAGCACGTGGCCTTCAACGTCGACTCGATCGACGAGGTACTCACGATGCGTGACCGCATCCGCAGCCACGGCATCCAGGTGCTCGGCCCGCTCGACCACGGCATGATCCAGTCGATCTACTTCGCCGGGCTGGAGGGGCTCAGCCTCGAGGTGTGCACCGGGCGCGACATCGACGAGCACCAGTGGATCGACCCCGAGGTGCAAGGCCTGTGCGGGATCTCGCCCGACGAACTCGAGCGACTCACGAATCCCGCCGGGTTCGAACGTCCTGACGAGCCCGTCGCGCAACCGGAGTTCGACGAGTCACTCCCCAACATGCACTACCCGCCGGCAGTGCGCACCGCGATCATGGCGATGCCCGACGCCGATGTGTGGAGCCGCCTCAGCGAGTCGACCCCGCCGGTCGCGCCCGACTGAGCCGACCGCGTTGCTGTGAGCGATATCCGCGCCAATCGCGTACATCGCTCACAACGGGAGCGGGGATCAAGCGTCCGGGCGGCTGCGGCCCGGTGCCACCGTGCGGGCGAGGATCCCGAGGGTGGCGCGCAGGTTGGTCTCGGAGATCACCGGGAAGACCGTGTCGGCCATCGCCTCGTAGGCCTCGTGGATGTTGGACCAGTCGTAGTACGACGTGACGAGCGTCCCACCGTCGATCGGTTCGAGTCGGTAGCCGTAGATGTGACCGATCGGCGGCTGCATCATGCCGTCGATGGACCACGAGATCTCCCGATCGGCTTCGTAGGTCTCGATGACCACGGTGACGTCGTACTGCCCGATGTCGAAGTCGCGAAGCGAATCGCGGTCCATGTGGACCACGAACCGGTCGCCGACCGCACCGGCCGGTTCGCCGTCGGCTGACATCAGCATTCCCGACGCATCGATCGCAACGTGGCCATCGGGGCTCCGGAGCACCTCGAAGATCGCAGCCGGATCGGCGGCGATCGCCCGATCCACTTCGAGACGGCGAGATGATGGTGCGTTCATGGCGGCATCATCGCAGAGAACGCATGGCCATGTCACCCACGTCACCGTCACCGACGTCGCCGGCTGACGCCTCCGCCCGGACCGGCAAGACTGGTGGCGTGGCGCTCACCGACAATCTTCGACTTGCCCGCCGCCTGGGCTGGCTCGACCCGGCACAGATTGCTGCGACGGCCGCCGCGCTGACCCGCTGGGGGCCGACCCTGGCTGCCCTCTACTCCGCATCCGCAGTGCGCCACCCTCGTCGCGCGGCGGTGGTCGACGATCGTGGTTCGGTCGACTACGCCGACCTCGATCACAACTCGTCGGCGCTCGCACGGGGGCTCCGTTCGCTCGGACTGGCCCGGGGCGACCACCTCGGCGTGCTGTGCTTCAACCACAGCGGCTTCGTCGAGGTCTCGATCGCCACGGCGAAGGCGGGGCTGACCTGCGTCTATCTGAACACCGGGTTTGCCGCGCCACAACTGGGCGAGGTCATGGATCGCGAGGGTATTCGAGCCGTGGTCTGTGATGCGGGGTTGCTCCCCGTCGTGGAGGCCTCCGGCTTCCGTGGTCACGTGGTGATCGCCGACGGTGAGAGCGACGCACACCGATCGATCGCCGACATCCGCGAGCTCGGTTCGTCACGACCACTCCTGCCGAGCCGACCGATCGCCCCCGTGTTGCTGACCTCGGGCACGACCGGCACGCCGAAGGGAGCCCGCCATGCGGGTCGACCCTCGGGGCTGTCCGCGGCGCTCGGAGTCCTCGAACGTATGCCCTACCAGGCCGGCGACGTTGCGGTGATCCCGACACCGCTGTTCCACGCCTGGGGGCTTGCGCAGCTGACGGTTGCAGCAGCCACCGGATCGACTGCGGTGCTCGTGCGCCGCTTCACGGTCGACGCGACGCTGGACGCGATCGAGGCAGAAGGAGCGAGCGTGCTCGCCGTCGTACCCGTGATGCTCCAACGCATCCTGGCCACGGACACGAACGCTCGCGACACCTCGTCACTTCGGATCGTGGCGTGCAGCGGCTCTGCGCTCCCCGCCGCCGTCGCAACCGCCTGGATGGACCGGTTCGGCGACCACCTCTACAACATCTACGGATCGACCGAGGTCGGCCAGGCCACGCTCGCAACCCCCGACGATCTGCGGGCCGCACCGGGAACCGCCGGCCGGGTCATCGCCGGAACGGTCGTCGAGATCGTCGGCGAGCGCGGCGAGCGCGTCCCAACCGGTGAAGACGGCTTGATCGTCGTCGGGAGCGACGCGCAGTTCACCGAATACACCGGGGGTGGCACGAAGGAACGGATCCGCGGCCTGATGTCGTCGGGCGATGTCGGACACTTCGATGCCGAGGGCCGGCTCTTCGTCACGGGGCGTGCCGACGACATGATCGTGAGCGGCGGCGAGAACGTCTTCCCGCTCGAGATCGAAGAAGTCCTGCTGTCTCACGCCGACGTGGTGGATGTCGTCGTGGTCGGCGTGCCCGACGACGAGTTCGGTCAGCGGCTTGCGGCGTTCATCGTCCGCGCTCCGGGTGGATCGATCGACGCCGACGGCGTCCGATCGTTCCTCGCCTCACGGCTCGCGCGCCACAAGGTTCCGCGTGACGTCAGCTTCGTGGACGAGCTCCCCAGAAACACGACGGGCAAGCTCCTACGCGAGCAGACACCACGCCAAACGTCGGAGTGAACACGGCGGGGCGTGGAACACTTCGTCGATGACTCCTTATGAAGCGATCATCACCAAGCGAGACCTCAGGATGTACACCGCCGAGGTGATCCCCGACGACGTGATGGGCCGGATCCTGCAGGCCGGGCGGATGGCCGGGAGCGCCAAGAACTTCGAGTCGAACCGCCTGATCGTGGTGACCGATCAAGCGGTGCAGGATGCCTTGGCCGAGGCCGGTGACTTCTCGTCGTGGATCGGGGCCTCAGCCGCAGTGATCGGTCTCGCCGTTCCGGAGGATCAGCTCCGGATGTTCGACGTCGGCCGTCAGGCGCAGAACATGATGGTCGCCGCACACGCCGAGGGCATCGGCAGTTGCCCGGTGACGTTGCAGCATCCCGATCGGGCACGCGCCGCTGTCGGCCTGCCCGACGATTGGGTGATGCCGATGGTGATCACGTTCGGATACCCGGTCGAGGATCACCCCGACAGCCCGCTCAAGCGACCGCGGATCGCGCTCGACGAACTGGTGCGCTACGACCGCTGGAGTTGAGCGCTCCTCGATCAGCTCTCGAGGTTCTCGGCGAGGTCCTCGCGCACGGCCGTGACGTCCTCGATCGAGATCTCGTCCTCGGAGAACTCACCATCGCCGTCTTCATCGATCCCGGTGACCGTGGTCGACTCGATCACGTCGAACTCACCATCGCCGTCGATGTCGGTGGCGCTGGTCGTGGTGACTTCGACGACGTCGGCAACCCCGTCGCCATCGACGTCGATCGTCGTGATCGTCGTCTCCTCGATCGCATCGGCGATCCCGTCACCGTCGACGTCGTAGGCGGTCGTCGTCGTCTCGGAGACGATGTCGGCAACGCCGTCACCGTCCACGTCGATGATCGTCGTGGTCGTCTCGATCACCATGTCGGCAACACCGTCGCCGTCCACATCGATGACCTCGGTCTCGATGGTCACGTCGATCTCGCCTGTGTCTTCTGTGTTGCTCATGACCGGAGTCAAGCACGTGACGAGTCCGGCCGACAAGACCGGCTCGGATCGGCACCGATCCGAAAACGAGAGGTGGGCCCCTCGAAGGGGGCCCACCGGATCGTCATGGTCCGTTCAGGACCATCGAGGTGTTCAGACGGACTGCGTCGTCTCGGGTGTTCCGTCGGTGCTCGTGCCCGCAGTGGCGACGTTCATCTTCTTCTTGGTGTCCCAGATGAAGACGACACCCGACACCGTGCAGACCACGCCGAGCCCGGCGAGCAGTGCGGCGACACCGAGAGCGAGCTGCAGCGTGCTGTGCGTCGCTGCACCCACACCGAGTTCGGCGACCAGTGCGTGGGCGGTACCACTCCAGGCCATGTCACGAGCGATGCCCTGTACCGGATCCGTCCGATCGAATCCCGTCCAGTAGCGGCCGCCCACTTCGAACTCGCAGGTGACGCCTTCCTCGGGGAACGGATCGGGAACCGGGACGGTCTCGCCGTTGCAGGTGTACTCGGTCGCAACAGTTCCGTCCTCACCGGTGAGGTCAGCCTCGGTGAGCGTCACGGTCTGCGTGCCGTTGAGCACGTGGTACGAGATCGTCGCCATCTGGAACATGTACTCCGAGGCGGTGTTGACCAGCGGGTCGTCCGGATCCATGTCGCCATCGACCACCGGGAAGTTCCAGTCGTCCTCGAGCAGGGCCATGATCGCAGCGGCACCTTCGACGGTGCCCCGATCGATCAGCTGGCCGTCCTCGTCGTAGCTGAGCTCGACGTTCTGGACCTCGCTGAACGACTGCAGCGAGTCGTACCCGCCCTGCACCTTGCTGTAGGCAACGCCGGCGCCGACGAAGTAACCAATACCGACGATGATGAGGAAGATCCCCAGCAACCCGAGTGGCTTCTTGAACATGACAGACCCCTTTCACTGGTCTCGATGCTTCGTGAATCAATTCACGAACTGTCTCCATGATGATGTTTGTGCAAGCAAATGATCAGAGCCCTAGGTCCCGACTTCACGATGTCGGCCCGTGCGCTGCGCGCGATGTGTCCGAGTCCTCGCACGTAGCCTGACCAGATGGTGGCCGTCGACGTCCAATTCGCTTCGACGCACGCCGACTGGCCGACACTGCGCGACGCCTCGCTCAGAGCCGAGGCGGCCGGCTTCGATGCGGTCTGGGTCTTCGACCACATCGCAGGTGTGTCACTCGGAGGCGACCGGAGCCTCGAGTGTTTCACCTGGCTCGGGGCGCTCGCCGAGGCGACCTCGACCGTGGAGTTGGGGGTGATGGTCGCGAACACCTGGAACCGCCAGATCGGAACGCTCGCGGTCGCTGCGGCATCCGTGAGCGCCATCTCCGGAAGGCGGTTCCTGCTCGGTGTCGGCGCGGGTGCCGCGCCGAACAGCCGATGGGCGGCCGAGCAGCATGCCGTGCGGGCCCAACTCGAGACCCGGCTCGCGGAGCGCCAGGCCCGAGTCGAGGAACTGCTCGACCTCACCGACGAGATGTGGCACCCCGACCGCAACGACGAGTACGCGACGTTCGCGCTCCCGACGCCCGTCCCTCCCCGCATCGTCGGGGTCAACAGCGCAGCACTCAGCACCATCGCGGGGCGCCGCGCCGAAGGCATCAACGTCGCCTGGGACCATCCGCGGCGCGACGAGTTCCTCGGCGCCGCCCGAGACACTGCTGCCGGACGGCCATTCCTCACGACGGCCTGGATCAGGTGGTCGCCCGGGTTGACCGACCCCGATCACCCCACGCGACGCGAGATGGAAGCGTCAGGTCTCGACCGGATCATCCTCGTCGTGATCGACGATGTCGACGCCTTCGCGAAACAGCACTGACCGGAACCGGCCTGACCCGAACCGGCTGTGACGGTCAGCGAACGATTCGGGCGAGCCTGGGCAACACACACGGACGGCCCGAGCAGGCGTCCCACGTGGCGAGGCCTCCGCTGAGCGCCCGATGCCCGCTGATCTCGCTCACCTCACGAGCGAGTTGCAGATCCGCAGCGAGCTGCTCAGGGGTGTAGGCAGCCCACGACGACGGATCGTTCGCGGTGCCGTCGTCGATCGCCGCGCCGTCCGAGCAGTTCCAGCCCGTGTCGTCGGTGGTCCGACTTCGAAGGATCTTGACCGCACCCGTCGGGCTGACCAGCACCATGCCGGAGCACAGATCGTCTGACGTGTCGAGCGCATCCTGGTCGGATGCCGTGCGCGAAACGGGCATGCGTCTACATCGGCAGGTCACCTCCCGAAGTTGAGCGTTACCTCGGTGTCAGAAACCGAGAGGAACGTTCACTCGGACCAGGACTTGATCTTCTCGATCGTCTCCAGCGGTTCGGGTCCGTACGGGGTCACGTTCAGGTACGTCACGCCGACGTCCTTGAACACTTGGAGGCGTTCACGTACATAGCCCTCGTCGCCGATCAGCGACGAGAGATCGATGTACTCGTCGGGCACCGCGGCGATCGCCTCGGCGCGCTTGCCGGACAGGAACAGGTCCTGGATCTCGGCGGCCTCCTTCTCCCAGCCGTAGCGGACGAAGAGATCGTTGTAGAAGTTCTTCGACTTCGCACCCATGCCGCCGACGTAGAAGCCGATCAGTCCACGTGCTGCCTCACGGGCCTCGGCGATGTGCGGGCCGGAGCCGAGCGCGACGGTGCCACCGGCGATGATCTCCAACGGCGCTTTGGCCGGATCACGCTTCGCGAGGCCCGCAGCGAGTGAGTCTCCCCATACCTGCTCGAAGCGATCGGGCACGAAGTGGATGGTCTGCCAGATGTCGGCGATCTCGGCGGTGAGTTCGACGTTCTTCGGACCGATCGTGGCGAGCGCGATCGGGATGTCGTGGGCCGGCGGACGGTTCATGTAACGCAGTGGCTTGCCGAGCCCCGTACCGCCCTCGGCCAGTGGGAGTTTGTAGGCGATGCCATCGTGCTCGACCTTGTCGCCGCTCCACACCTTGCGGCAGATCTCGATCGTGTCGCGGGTGCGCGCGATCGGCTTGTCGAACGGCACGCCGTGCCACCCCTCGATCACCTGCGGCCCCGACGTGCCGAGGCCGAGGATGAAACGGCCGTCGGACAGCGCGTCGAGCGTGGCGGCAGTCTGTGCGATGAGTGCCGGGCTTCGGGAGTACAGCGGGATGATCCCGGTCATCAGCTTCACCGTCGAGGTCTGGCCGGCGAGGTAGCCGAGCGTCGACACGAGGTCGTAGCCGTAGATCTCCGCACCCCAGATCAGGTCGACACCTGCCGACTCGAGGTCGCGGGCCTGCGACGCCAACTGCTTGGGGTCGCCGTTGAACCCGATGGTGGTGGAGATCTTCATGCCGAGCGCCTTTCGTAGGGGTGCCCCGACCGTAGTCAGACAGGCCTCACTCGTTGAAGACGAGACCGCGTCGCTCGGCGACCGTCAGACGCGTTCGATGATGATGGCGGGGGCCATGCCGCCGCCGGCGCACATGGTGACGAGGCCGAACTGCAGGTCGCGCCGTTCCAGTTCGTCGAGCACGGTGCCGATCAGCATTGCGCCCGTGGCGCCGATCGGATGACCGAGTGCCATGGCACCACCGTTGACGTTGACCTTGTCGCGGTCGAGGTCGAGGTCGCGCATGAACTTCTCGGCGACGACGGCGAACGCCTCGTTGATCTCGAACAGGTCGATGTCGTCGAGCGTCATGCCGGCCTTCTCCAGCACCTTGCGCGCGGCCGGAACCGGCGCGTTGAGCATCAGCGTGGGGCAGTCGCCCAGGTTGGCGGTGGCGACGACGCGGGCCCGCGCCGTCAACCCATGCGCCTTGGCGTAGTCGGAGCTGGCGAACAGCAGCGCTGCGGCACCGTCGACGACGCCGGACGAGTTTCCGGCGTGGTGAACGTGCTGGATGTCGAGGTCGGGGTACTTCTGGTTGATCAATTCACGGAAGGTCTTCGAGTCCTCCGAGAACCGGTGGTCGGCGATCTGCGGGAAGCTCGGCGGAAGCGCCGCCAACGACTCCGCGGTGGTCTGCGGCCGGGGGAACTCCTCGTGGTCGAGCGCGACGGAGCCGTCCATGTTGAGCACCGGAATGAGGCTCTTGTCGAACCGGCCCTCACGGATCGCCCGGTCGGCGCGGGCCTGCGACTCGGCGGCGAGGGCATCGAGCGACTCGCGGGAAATGCCCTCCATGGAGGCGATCGCATCGGCGCAGACGCCCTGATGCGACTGCGGGTGGATCTCCTGCAGGTGTGCGTTGTTGGCACCCATCGGCAGGAGCCCCTTCTTCGGCAGCGACATCATCTCGGTGCCGCCCGACACGACGAGATCTTCCATCCCCGCCATCACGGCGTGCGCCGCGTAGTTGGCCGAGGTGATGCCCGACCCGCAGAACCGGTCGAGCGTCGCTCCACTGGCGGTCACGGAGTAGCCGGCGTCGAGCGCGGCCATGCGCCCGAGGTCGCCGCTCTGTTCGCAGACCTGCGAGCTGGTGCCCCACACCACGTCGTCGACGTCGGCGGTGTCGAAGCCGTTGCGCTCGACCAACGCGGCGAGCACCGTCGAGGCGAGGTGCTGCGGATGGAGATGCGCCAGCGCGCCCTTGCCGGGCTTGCCGATGCCACGAGGTGTGCGGCAGGCATCGATGATCAGAGCGTCGGACATGGGTTCCTCCTGAGGACGAGTGCGCGTCGTCAACGTAGCCGTCGGGGTGTCGCCACCGTCAGCCGGACCGAGCGATGCGATCGAGCGGCCCGCATCCGGGGCGCTCGCTCATCGCTCTCGGGTGATCCCGGACACGGGAACATCAGCGCTGGCCGGGGGTCATGTAGAACCAGATCGGGAACTTGCCGCCGGCATCTCGAATGGCAGCTCGCGCGGCGAGCATCGTTGCGCCTGCCTCGGTCTGGTCGAAGAACCAGTCCTCCAGTGCTCTGCCTCCGGGCAGCGGGCCGTCGACGAGTTCGAGGGCCGCCTCCTCGTAGTAGGTGCGGATGTCGTGACAGACGGCAGTCGTGTTGCCGCCGGGAATCCCGGCCGACTTCCAGTCCTCACCGTTGGCGATCCGGTGGAGGACCCCCAGCGCGTCAGGCACGCCGTCGGCGTCGATCACACGTCCGACGGAGGTGACACCCACGGCGAGCGAGCGCCCGGTCGAACGCCTTGCGGAGCCCGCGGCGCCTCGTCGACCGCAGGCGGTAGATCGGGGTCGTAGCGGGGCGGCAGCGCGCACGACACCGGCTGCTCGTCGGCTTCGATCACGTCGGGATGATCGACCAGGACGGGGCCGGATTCGGCGTCGAGCAGTGCGAAGGCCCGGGCCAACACGTCGTGTTGGAACTCGGGATCGGCAGGGCGCCCGAGCGGTCGTCCGAGCGGGAACTCGCAGTGCAGCGCCCGCGGCGGCGCGACCTTGACGGCCATCTCGCGGATCGATGACAGCACCACGGTGGCGATTCCGGCTGCTTCGAACACGTGGGCGAGCACACTCACGGTGCGCGTGCACAGCGGTCAAACGGGCGTGAAGATCACCACGTCGACGCCATCGGAGCGCAGGGCGGCGGCCGCTGCCGGGCCGGTATCGAGCCGGATCGTCGCAACGTCATCGGGCTGGTTGCCGGCGAACGACACATGGCGGGGGGCTACCGCACCGATCACTCCCTGCGCAGCGAGTTCCTCGAGGCGGTCGATCGGAAACACGACATTGAGATCCATCGCCACTGCCGTGTGATCGAAGTTCGGACTCCAATGGCCCATGACGAGATCGCGCCGGTCACGGTCGATGAATCGGTAGCTCGTGTCGCCCGCCGTGAACTCGTCGTCGCCCATCGCATACAGGGCGGCCGAGGTGACGATCGCAACCGTGGCGTCGGCCAATTCGGGCGGCGTCACCCAGGCCAGATTCGCGAACTCGGGCGCGGGCAGCGTCGCCGAATGGGCCCGCATCATCTGGTCACCGTTCACGTCGAACTCGCGGCAGCGCAGTGGGTCATGCGCCGAACGTACTCGATGGCTCCGGATCTTCTGCGAGTCGGACTCGCATATTCTTTCGCAACGGTCTAGAGTCGGTCGAGGTGAGTGGGGATGACACCGATCGACGGCCGACGCGCTCGGCGCCAACGGAGTCGCGAGGCCATCGTCGGCGCGGCGTTCGCGCTCATCGTCGAGGGCAAGGGCCCCCCGTCAGCCGAGGCGGTCGCCGAGCGCGCCGGCGTGTCGGTGTCGTCGATCTTCCGCAACTTCGACGGTCTCGCCGACCTCCAGGAGCAGGCACTCGACCAGTTCCGCGAGCGCTTCTCGCACCTCCTCCTCGCCACGCCGTCGGCCGACTGCCGACCTCGACGACCGGATCGTGTTCTTCGTGCGCAATCGGCTCGACCTCTACGAGCAGGCCGGGTCCCTCATGTCGATGGCCCGTGCGCGGGCGTTCGAGCACGACACACTCGCCGAAGCCGTCGCTCGTAACCGTTCGACCCTCGCCGACCAGACCCGTGCGTGCTTCGACCCGCGAGATCGACGACCTCACGCCGTCCGATGCGGCCGACCTCGTCGCGGTCATCGACTCGACTGACCTCGCCCGAGGCGTTCGACCTGATGACCAAGGCACACGCCCGTACCCGCCAGCAGACCACCAGGGCATGGGGCAGCCAGCCTGCTGGCCCTGATCACCACCAGTCACAACAGGGGTCTGACCCCTGATGTAACGAGCGAGGGGACGACGATGACACGAGCATCTCGATTCGAGGGGACGATCGGGCGCACGGTCGCCGACTCCGAGGCGTGGTTCGACGAACCGCCGCATCCCGGCGCCGACGCACCCAACGTGGTGGTCGTGCTGCTCGACGACACCGGCTTCGCGCAGTTCGGGTGCTACGGGTCCGACATCGACACACCGAACATCGACGCGCTCGCCGCCGACGGCCTGCAGTTCACCAACTTCCACGTCACACCGCTGTGCTCGCCGACACGCGCCTCGTTGCTCACCGGGCGATCGCAACACGCCGTCGGGATGCGGGCGGTGTCGAACTTCCGCACCGGCTTCCCCAACATGCTCGGCCACATCAGCAACCATGCCGCCACCGTTGCCGAGGTGCTGCGCGAGGAGGGCTACGCCACGTTCTGTGTCGGCAAGTGGCACCTCGCCCCGATGGAACAGTGCTCGGCAGCGGGACCGTTCGACCAGTGGCCACTCGCCCGCGGCTTCGACCGGTTCTACGGCTTCCTCGAAGGCGAGACCGACCAGTTCCATCCCGAACTCGTCTGCGACAACCACCTCATCGCTCCGCCGGGCAAGCCGGAGGACGGCTACCACCTCTCCGAGGACCTGATCGACCAGCTCCTCGCCATGGTGTCCGACTCCAAGGGCGTCCGACCGGATCGCCCGTTCTTCGCGTACGTCCCGTTCGGCGCCACCCATGCCCCGCACCAGGCACCCGCGAGCTACATGGAGAAGTACCGGGGGAAGTTCGACGAGGGCTGGGACGTCGCCAGGCAGCGTTGGTTCGAACGCCAGCTCGCGTCGGGCGTCGTCCCCGAGGGCACACGGCTCGCGCCGCGCAACCCCGGCGTCGATGCGTGGGACGACCTGCCCGAGAACCAGAAGCGGCTCGCCTGTCGCCTCCAGGAGGCGTTCGCCGCGTTCCTCGACCACACCGACGACCAGATCGGACGGCTCGTCGACGGCCTGCGCGACATGGGCCAGCTCGACAACACCGTGCTCGTGGTGCTCGCCGACAACGGCGCCTCGCAGGAAGGCGGGCCCTACGGCGTCATGCACGAGATGAAGTTCTTCAACGGGATCTTCGAGACCCCCGACGAGGCGGTCAGACCGAATCGACGACATCGGCGGCCCGCACAGCCACACCAACTACCCGTGGGGCTGGGCCCAGGTCGGCAACACCCCGTTCAAGTGGTACAAGCAGAACACCCACGAGGGCGGCGTCCACGTCCCGATGATCATCCACGCCCCCGGTCACATCCCCGCCGACCAGGCCGGCACGAAACGCACCCAGTTCGTCAACGTGTCCGACATCGTGCCGACGATCTACGACCTCGTCGGCGTCACGCCACCCGACACGTATCGCGGCATCGAGCAGCTCCCCGTCACCGGCCGATCGTTCGCTCCCGTGCTCACCGACGCGGCCGCGCCGGCGACGAACACCCTGCAGTACTTCGAGATGGGCGGCAGCCGGGCACTGGTCGCCCGGATCGACGACACGGTGTGGAAGGCGGTGTGCAAGCACGACAAGGGCGCCGACTACGACACCGAGCCATGGGAGCTGTACCACCTCGACGCCGACTGGTCGGAGTGCGACAACCTCGCCGAGCAGGAACCGACAGATGCTGGCCGAGCTGATCGAGCTGTGGTGGCAGGAAGCCGAGCGACACGGAGTGCTCCCACTCGACGACCGCATGTTCGAACTCTTCGGCGCCCGGTTCCGACCCAACAGCCCGCACCCCGAGAATCGGCGGTACGTGTACCGGCCACCCATGTCGCCGTTGCCGGGCCAGGCGGCCGCGGCGATCGGAGGACGCTCCTTCGATCTCACCGCGAGAGTCAGCCGTGAGACCGGGCGACGACGGTGTGCTGTTCGCCACCGGCACCGAGAACTCCGGCGTGTCGGTCTTCGTCCAGAACGACCGGCTGGTGGTCGACTACAACGCGTTCGACGACCACACGATCCTCGAATCGAGCATCGAGGTTCCCGCCGGCGAGTCGACGCTCGTCGCCCAGTTCCGCCGCGGCGCCGGCATGGCGGGCAGCATGTCGCTGGAGGTCGACGGTGAACCGGCCGGCTCGATCGAGCTGGCGTTGTTCATGCGCATGATGTCGTCGGTCGGCCCGAGCATCGCGTACGACCACGGCTCGGCCGTGTCGAACCGCTACGAAGCGCCGTTCGCGTTCACCGGCACGCTGCACGACGTCGTCATCCAGCTCCTGTCACCCCAGGACCTCGACGCACGCGCCGCCGAGGCCGCTGCAGAAATGAGTCGTCAATGATCGCCGTCACGCTCCTCGGCACTGGCAGCCCGATGCCGAGCCCCGACCGGGCCGGGCCGGCGACGCTGATCTCCGCCGGCGACGAGCACTACCTCGTCGATGCCGGTCGTGGGGTCCTGATGCGCCTCGCCGCGGCGGGCCTCGGAGCGCCGAATCTCACCGCCGTGTTGCTCACCCACCTGCACAGCGACCACATCACCGACCTCAACGACGTGATCACCACCCGCTGGGTGATGACGTTCGTGCCCACCCCGCTCACCATCGTCGGCCCGGTCGGAACGAAGGCCGTCGTCGACCACATCGTGGCATCGCTCGAGCCCGACATGGGCTACCGCATCGCCCATCACGCCGACCTCGACGGCCCGCCCCGGATCGACGTCATCGAGGTGACCGAGGGCCCGATACACCTGCCGGGACAGTCGAACGGCAACGTGGCGATCCGCTGCGCGCTCACCGATCACAAGCCGGTCGAGCCGAGCGTCGCGTTCCGCTTCGACCACGACGGCGTGTCGGTCGTGACCGCCGGTGACACCGTGCCGTGCCCCGGGCTCGACTCGTTGTGCGACGGTGCCGACGCGCTCGTGCACACGGTCATCCGCAAGGACATCATCGCCAACCTGCCGATGCAGCGGATCAAGGACACGCTCGACTACCACTCCTCCCCCGAGGAGGCAGCGCAGACAGCGACCCGCGGTGGCGTCGGCACGCTCGTGCTCACCCACTACGTCCCGCCGATCCCGACGGGCAGCAGCGGTGACGACTGGAAGGCCCTCGCGTCCGAACACTTCTCCGGCGTCGTCGAACTCGGCGACGACCTCCATCGAGTCGAGATACACACCGGAAAGGGAGCCTGAACGATGAAGACCCTGCGCACCCCCGACGAACGATTCGCCGACCTTCCCGGCTACCCGTTCTCCCCGAACTACGTCGAGGTCCCCGACGGAGACGGCGGCGACGCTGCGCGTCCACTACCTCGACGAGGGCCCCCGTGACGCGGCGCCGATCCTGCTGATGCACGGCGAACCGTCGTGGAGCTACCTGTACCGCAAGATGATCCCGATCCTCGTCGATGCCGGCCACCGAGTGATCGCGCCCGACCTCGTCGGCTTCGGACGCAGCGACAAGCCGACCGAGACGACCGACTACACCTACGCCCGCCACGTCGCCTGGATGCAGGCGCTGGTCGTCGACCACCTCGATCTCACCGACGTGACGCTCTTCGGCCAGGACTGGGGAGGCCTCGTCGGGCTGCGCGTGCTCACGGCGAACCCCGACCGGTTCGCCCGGATCGTGGTCGGCAACACCGGTCTGCCGACGGGTGACGGACCGGTCAGCGACGCGTTCATGGCCTGGCAGAAGTTCTCGCAGGAGACGCCCGTGTTCGACATCGGATTCCTGCTCGACGCCGCCACGGTCACCGAGCTCACCGAGGGCGAGATCGCCGCCTACAACGCTCCCTTCCCCGACGACTCGTACAAGGCCGGTGCCCGGATCTTCCCGACGCTCGTGCCGACCACGTGCCCGACGATCCCGGCGGCTGCCGACAACCGCGCCGCGTGGGACGGTGCTGGAGGCGTGGGACAAGCCGCTGATCACCTGCTTCAGCGACAGCGATCCGGTCACGGCGGGCGGCGAGCGGGTCTTCCAGCAACGGGTACCGGGCGCGGCCGGACAGCCGCACGTGACGATCGAGCACGCCCACCACTTCCTCCAGGAGGACGGCGCCGAGCAACTGGCGCAACTCCTCATCGACGTGATCGGCTGATGTCCGACACGGCCAACACCGATCATCCCGGTTTGCGTGACAGTTCTGTTGGGCCGTCCCAACGCAAGCGTCACGCAAACGAGGAAGAGCACAGCTCGGATTGGATCGATCTGACACGACGGGCGGCGCTGGCATCGCACCGCCTGGTCGGATGGATCTACTGGGATCCGGTCGCCATCGAGCGCTACACCGCACTCGGCCCCGATCCGTTCGGCTACTACGTCTCCACTCGAGGCGCCACGCTCGGCGTCGCCGGCAACGCAGCGGTCACCGCCGCGTTCTACTCGATCAGCCCGCCGTTCATCTCGATGTGCCTCGACCAGTGCCGTGAGCGCACGACGTTCGAGGCGGCAGCCGCCGCTCGGGACGCCGGCGTCGTCATCGGGCTGCGCGAGTACGTGCCCGAGATCTGCGACGAACTCGCCGGCCTCGCCGAGCCGCTGTGGGCCGCGGCCGACGAACTCCCGGTTGCAGGCCGAGTGCTGTTCGGAAGCCTTCGCGAGTGGCCCCGGCCCGACGACGCACTGCTGTCGGCGTGGTTGGCCGTCAACTGCATCCGCGAATGGCGCGGTGACACGCACTGGGCGATCCAGATCGCGGAGGACATCGGCCAGATCGAGGCCGGCATCCTCGACGGCGCGTGGCGTTCCTACGCCGACGACTGGTTGCCGCGCAGCCGCGGCGCCGACGACGCCGCGCTCGCCGCAGCCTTCGCTGAACTCGAACGCCGCGGCCTCGCCACGGACGGCGCCGTCAACGCACGGGGTATCGAGTACCGCCAGGAACTGGAGGACCGCCTCGACGATCTCGCATCGGCGGCATGGCGCGCACTCGGCGAGCAACGCACCAACCAGTTCCTCGACCTGATCGAGCCGGTCGGCGCCCGACTGGTCGAGCGGATCGACCTCACCGCGGGTCCGAACTGGATGCCGGCAGCACGAGACCGGGTGCCCCGATGATCAGCGTCGAGCGCACCGGTTTCGTCGCAGCTCCTCCCGGCGACGTCTGGGCGGCACTGGCCGATTTCGCCCTGATCAGTACGTGGGCCGCGAACGTCGACCACTCGTGTCTCCTGACCGAACTCGATTCGGGTGTCGGCACGACCCGCCGCATCCAAGCGGGCCGCACGACGCTGGTCGAGACGGTCACCACGTGGACGCCACCGACGGACACGACACCGGGCGTGTTGACGTACAGCATCGCCGGGCTCCCGCCGGTGGTGCGATCGGTCAGCAACTCGTGGGAGCTGACCGCGCGCTCGGGCGGTACGGCGATCAGCCTCACCAGTACCGTCGACGCCGGCCCCCGACCACCCCATCAACTCATCGCGAGGATCGTCGGTCGCAAGCTGGCTGCCGCATCCGACGAGATGATCGGCGGACTCACCCGTCACATCACCGCATCCAGTCGCATCACGCCAACCGAGGCCATCTCATGAGCACCACCGACAACTCCCGACCTGACGTGATCATCATCATGACCGACGAGGAACGCGCTGCCCCGTCGTACGAGAGCGCCGAGATCGCACAGTGGCGACGAACGACCCTGACGGGGCGCGCCTGGTTCGACGACCACGCGGTGACCTTCGGTCGTCACTACACGGGCTCGTTGGCCTGCGTGCCCAGCCGACCGACGATCTTCACGGGCCAGTACCCCGACGTGCACGGCGTGACGCAAACCGACGGGCTCGGCAAGATGTACGACGACTCGCGGCTGCGGTGGCTGCCGACGGGTGAGGTGCCGACGCTCGGCCACTGGTTCCGCGCCGCCGGCTACGACACGCACTACGACGGCAAGTGGCACCTCTCGCACGCCGATCTGATGGGCGACGACGGCGAGCCGCTGGCCACCAACGACGACGACGGCGTCATCGACGACGCTGCCGTCGCGAGGTATCGAGCGGCCGACCCGCTCGATCCGTACGGCTTCTCCGGCTGGATCGGGCCCGAGCCCCACGGCGCCCCGCTCGCGAACAGTGGGACGCGCCGCGATCCGTTGATCGCGGCGCGTGTCGTGGCATGGCTGGACGATCGCTACGCCAGGCGGCGTGCCGGCGACGCCGACGCACTGAGACCGTTCCTGCTCGTTGCCAGCTTCGTCAACCCGCACGACATCGTGCTGTTTCCGATGTGGGCGGCGCGTGGCGCCCCGATCGACACCCCGTCGCCGCTCGACCCGCCGCCCGTTGCAGCATCACCGACCGATGACGAGGACCTCGCCACCAAGCCCGCTGCCCAGATCGCCTACCGGGCGTCGTACCCCACGGCCTACGGGTTCGGGGTTGCGGTCGAACGGCTCTACCGCAACAACGCCCAGCAGTACCGCGACACGTACTACCGGTTGCACGCCGAGGTCGACGGCCCACTCGACCGTGTCCGGCGCGCCGTCACCGACGGCGGGTCCGACCGTGCGGTGATCGTGCGCACATCCGACCACGGCGAACTCCTCGGGTCGCACGGCGGGCTCCACCAGAAGTGGTACACGCTGTACGACGAGGCCACGCGCGTGCCGTTCTCGATCGCCCGGATCGGCGACGGAGCGACCGTCGCACGCACCGTCGACGACGCGCCGACCTCGCATGTCGACATCGTCCCGACCCTGCTCGCCGCGGCCGGCATCGACGAGGAAGCCATCGCCGCAGTGCTGCGCGAGTCGTTCACCGAGGTACACCCGCTGCCCGGCCGCAACCTGATGCCCGTCGTCGACGGTGCGCCCGCCGACACCGACCGACCCGTGTACCTGATGACCCGTGACAACATGCTCGAGGGCGACTCGGGTGCATCGGGGCTGGCCCGTCGCCTCGGTCGTGCCACCAAGCCGCCCGCTCCGTTGCGCATCCAGGTGCCCGCACATGTCGCGTCGAACTTCGAAGGTCTGGTGGTCCGGGTCGCCGACGCACATGGTGGTTCCGACCACCTGTGGAAGCTGGTGCGGACATTCGACGACCCCGCGACATGGACCGAACCGGGCGTACGACAACTGGCGTCGAGCGGTGCCGGCGGCGACACGTTCCGTACCGCTGCGCTGCCCGACCAGTGGGAGCTGTACGACCTCGACGACGACCCGATCGAGGCAGTCAACCGGTGGAACGACCCGGCGGTGGCGATGGTGTTCGCCCACCTGAAGGCGGTGCTGAAGCAGGAACGCGCCGAACGCGTGCCCGAACGACACCACCCGTGGCCCTACGCATCACGTCGCAAACTCACCCCCGAGATGAAGCGCCCACCCGCCCCGGCGCGGGTGCTGCGCAAGGCGTTGCACAAGCTCGGGATGCACCCCGACGATCCCGATGCCCGCGAGTTCGACCTGTTCGGGCGACGGGCGCTGGTGATCGCGACCAACCACGGAACGCTCGACATCGGCAAGCCGACCGGCGTGTTCGCCAGCGAGATGACCGTGCCGTACTACGCATTCTTCGACGCAGGCATGGACGTCGATGTCGCCAGCCCGCTCGGTGGCGTGATCCCCGTCGACCCACAGTCGCTCAAGCCAATGCTCCGCGCACCCGACGACGACCGCTTCCTGGCCGACGACGTGCTGCGCGGGAAGGTCACCAACTCGCTCGCGATCGCCGATCTCGACATGGCGAGCTACGACATCGTGTACCTGGCCGGCGGATGGGGCGCCGCCTTCGACCTCGGCTTCTCCGAGGCGCTCGCCGACCAGATCACTCGCGCGAACGCACTCGGCAAGGTCATCGGCGGGGTGTGCCACGGCCCGCTCGGATTGCGCAATGCAAAGGGCACCGACGGCGAGCCGCTCGTCAAGGGTCGCAAGGTGTCGGCGGTGACCGACAAGCAGGTGCGCGAGCTCGGTATCGAATCGACCCCGCAGCATCCCGAGACCGAGTTGCGGGCGATGGGTGCACTGTTCGAGAGTGCGTCACGCTTCCGTGACCCGCTCGCCAACCACTGGGTCGTCGACGGCAACCTCGTCACCGGCCAGAACCAGAACGCGGGCCCGATGGTGGCCCGCGAGATGATGCAACTCGTCGAACGAACCCAAGGAGCACCGACATGAGCACGAACTCACCGAGCTACGGCCAGGTCGACCGCGACTACGGCATGCGCCTCGCGACCACACCGCCCGACGACGACGGCCCGGTCTGGATGGTCAACCTGATGAAGTACCGCGAGGTCGCCCAGTACGCCGACGGCCGCGAGTCGTCCATCAGCGGCCAGGAGGCCGACGACGAGTACTCGCCGACCGATTCACTTCGCGCCATCGGCGCCGAGCCCGTGTTCTTCGGAACCGTCGACCAGCAGTTGCTCGGCGCCGCACCGATCTGGGACCGCATCGGCGTGGTGAAGTATCCGACCCGTCGTGCGTTCATCGAGATGCAGTCACGGCCGGAGTTCAAGAGGTCGCACGAGCACAAGGAAGCCGGCATGGAGCAGACCATCGTGATGGGCTGCCAACCGATGCCGTACCCGACGGCGCCCGACGGTGTCACCGAAGTCGACTGGGCCGACGTGCCCTTCCCCCCGACCGACGACGACGGCCCCGTGATGGTGCTGCACGTCATCCGCTTCGAAGACGCCGAAGCCGCACACATCACGCCGACCGAGATGGAGGCGTACTCCTCGGCGGCGGCCGTGTCGGCATCCAAGCACGGCGTGAGAATCGCCGGCTGGTTCGCAGTGGAGGGCACGATCGTCGGCGACGGCCGCGCATGGCATCAGGTTCGCTTCAACGAGTTCCCGAGCAAGCGTGCGTTCATGGCCGTCGTCACCGATCCCGATCGCCTCGAAGCGCAGAAGGACCACCGTGAGAAGGCGATCGCCGACACCTACACGATGATCGTGCGCCCCACCATCGACCGCCTCGCCGAATCGGTCGCCGATTGACCGATCGGAGGAACCATGCCGGAGGAGTTCGAGGGAGATCTTGCAGGAGCAGTGTTCTGGGGCGCCGATCTCAGCGGCGCCCGATTCCGTGACGTGAACCTGACCGACGCCACGATCAGCCACGCCTGGCTCGTCGACGTCGACATCGACGCGCTGATCGACCGGGTCGTCATCAACGGCGTCGACGTCACCGCCTACGTGAACGAACGTGACCCGTGGTACCCGCTGCGTGCGATGCTGCGCCCCACCGACCCGGAAGGCATGCGCTCCGCATGGGCAGCACTCGAAGTCGAGTGGGCGACGACGATCGACCGGGCCCGAGCGCTCCCCGACGGCATGCTGCACGAGTCGGTCGAGGGGGAGTGGTCGTTCGTCGAGACGCTGCGACATCTCGTCTTCGCAATGGACAAGTGGTTCACGGCGCCGATTCTGGCGAAACCGTTCCACCCCATCGGGATGCCGAACTCTGGCTCCGTCGACTTCCCGTGGCCCGGCCTCGAGTACGACCTGACGCCGTCGGTCTCGGACGCTCTCGCCGTGCGCGCCGATCGCGCGACCCGCTTTCGCGAGTCTCTCGCATCGGTGACGACGGCGGACTTCGAACGATCCGTCGACGTGCTCGAGAACGGCCCGCACCCACTGCAGGAGTGCATCTACACCGTGTTCGAGGAGGAGTTCTGGCACCTCCGCTACGCGCGTCGCGACCTGGAGAAGCTCGCAGCGTCGGACTGACGGTTCAGGGGCGAGCCAGCACCTTGTCGAGCCCGCGCAGCGCGAGCCGGAATCCGACACGCCCGGCGAACGCTGCCACCGGGGCGAGGAAGCGTGGCAAGTGCGGCACCGTGACATCTTCGCGCCACTCGAGCAGCGTGCCGGCGCCATCGGCACGAACCGTGAACCCGGCCGAACCACCGAGGATCGGGCCGAGCTTGTCGACGTCGCAGACGCCTGTGGAGGTTGCTTCGTCCCAGTCGCAACGGGTCACGCGCATGCGATCCTCCAGCGCCACGGGCCGCGGGCCACTCCATGCCGTGAACGTGTAGCCGACCGCCGTGGGATCACCCGGCTCCGCCTCGATGGTTGTCGCGGGGATCCACGCACCGTGGCCGGGCCAGTCGACGAGCTCGTCCCACACCTTGCGCACCGGCGCATCGAATCGACGGGTCAGCTCGAACTTCACGCGTGCCATCACACGATCCTCCCAGACCTCGAGCACGGGCTCACAACGCTCCACCTGTTTGCGTGACAGTTCGGTTGGGACGGGCCAACTGAACTGTCACGCAAACCTGGAGCGGCCGGGATGGGTCAGTAGCTGCCGCGGAGGAGGTCGAGGTCGGCGGCGACCATCGGGACGCGGATGGTCAATCCACTCGTGGTGAGCTCGAGGCTGACACCGTCGAGGCCGTGGACGTCCCACTGGCGGGGCTCGGCGCCCACGAGTCGGAAGCTGGTGAACCGGTTGCGATCCTCGCGAAGCGGAGCCAATCGAAGGTGCAGGTTGCCGCCGATCCACTCGGCACGGGTGAACGCCATCGCCGGGAAGTCGACGTCGACGATCTGGGGGCACGCATCGAGCGGAGCCGCTGAGAGCCGCGTCCACAGCCCGGGGTCGACGGCCTCCGCGGCCGCGAGGAAGGCATTGAACTGCCCGCGCGGATGGGGCTCGTTCAGTCCCATCCCCCACGTGAACTCGCCGAGCGTGGTGTCCCAGGTCGGTTCGTACGACGCCTCGATGGCCGTCGCCAGCCGGTCGGCGAGCTCATCCAGTCCCCACTCGCGAGCCAGCAGCAGTGACGACCCTGCTGCGCGACTCGCCGACAACGGAACGGCGAGGGTGCGTGTCCCAACCCAGCATCGCACTCCCGGCGTCGAACAGCCGGCGGGCATCGGCGGGCACCTGCGGCGCGGCATAGAACGAAGTGGTCAACGCCGCGGCGACGGGCAGGCGATGGTGCACGTCGAGTACCGGGTCGTAGTAGAAGGTCGTCATCTGCGGCGGCGCCTCGCCGGCCAGATCGAGGTAGTGCTCGCGGGCATGGGCCCACCACGGATCGAACGCCTGCTGGTGGAAGTCCGTGCCGTGTCGGTTGTCGTGGAGCCTCAGACCGAGGCCCGCTCCGGCCAGTCAAAACGGCCAGACCTTCGTGTTCTCTCAATGACACCCGATCGGGGTCGCCAGCCACTGCCGGCGCAGATGATCGGCGATCTGGCTGTGCGTCCACGTGAAGGTGTTGTCGCCGTCGCGGATCATCTCGAAGGGCTGGTTCCATCGATCGTCCGGATCGATCATCGACCGGATGCCGAGCAGCACGAGCAGGAACCCCTTGTAGAACAACATGCCGTCGGCGGCGACCGGATCCATCTGGACACCCCACGGCTCGATGCCGTTCGCTGTCCATCCCGGGACGTCGTAGTCGCCCCACAGTTCCGGGGGGATGAACAGCCGATAGACGTCGGGATAGTTCGCCCGATCGGGGTCGTGGCCGAACTGCGTGAGCCAATCGGCGGCCGACCACCAGCCGGTGTGCCGCTCGATGAGCTGATCGAGAATCGCCACGTACGGCTCGGTCCAGGCCGGAGTGCGATGCGCCATGAGCCCCATCGCGTAGGACGAGTCGACGAGATCGAATCGGTGCCAACTCGCCATCGGCGGGTCGGAGCGATTGTCCCAGTGCGGGTGGGGCGACCCGGCTCGGCTCCAGTCGTCGGGGGTGTGCGACTTGCGGTGGAGGTAGCGCAACCACCCGAGCGATCGCGCTGACAGCTCCATCAGATCCGGCTGGCGAGAAACGCCCTGGTGCGAGCGCGATCTTCGGCATTCGCGGCAAACTCCGACGCGGCGAACAACGTGACGCCCGCAGCGACGAGCTCGTCCATCCGACCGGCGCACGTGGCCTCGTCGCCGATGATGGCGAGATCCTCCGGACCGGCGAGCCCCTCGTGGTCGAGCATCGCCCGATACGACGGCAGCTGGCCGTAGATCATGAACGTCCTGGCGGCGTTCTCGCGGGCGGCGTCGGCGTCGTCGGTGACCCAGATGGGAAAGCCGGCGGCGATCTCCGGAGCGGGTCGACCGGCGGCCTCGGCGGCCTCGCTGATGGTCGGCACGGTGAGGGAGGCGAGCGTTGCCGCCCCGGTCATCCACGTGATCGTGCCGGCGCAGCGGGCACCGGCCAGGCGCAGCATCTGCGGACCGAGCGCCGCGAGCAGCACGGGGGGTTCGACGGCGTCGATGTCGAGCTTGCCGCGCGCCGTGACGGTCTCACCCACGAAGCTCACGGACTCGCCGCCGAGGAGCGGCATCAGCACCTCGAGGTACTCGCGAGCGTGACGCAGCGGCTTGTCGAACGACTGGCCCCACATCCCCTCGACGACCGGCTGATGCGACAACCCGATCCCCAACGTGAACCGTCCGCCGGTGACCATGCTGGTGGTCATCGCCTGCTCGGCCATCACCATCGGGTGCCGCGGATAGGTCGGCACGACCGAGGTTCCGAAGCGGATGTTCGGCACGTGCTGGGCGACAGCGCCGATGATGTTCATCGCCTCCGTGTTCTGCACCAGTTGCGGCAGCCAATACGACGCGAAGCCGGCGTCGGCTGCTGCTCGCACATCGGCGATGATTCCGTCGAGACCGCTGCGCCCGCTGACGCCTCCGAAGATTCCAATGTCCATGCCGCCAACGTAACCGCCGACGACGTGTCGGTCAGCCGTCGTAGAAGTACGGCTCGTGGAGTCCGACCAGGTCGCGTTCGCGTCGAGTGACCGCTCGCGCGATCGCGTCGGGCGACAGTTGATTCACTGCGTCGGTCGTACGGATCCGCTGTGCGATGTCGCGCCGGCCGTAGTGGACCTGCAGGAACAGACGGCCACAACCGCCATTGGCCGGCGTGCCCCGGTGCCACACGTCGGACACGAACAGCGCGACATCGCCGGCCTGACCTTCCAACAGCACGGGTGCACGACCGTCGTAGCTGAGGTCGGGGTCCTCGATCTGCGACAGGGGTGCGAGCCGACCGGATCGGTGGCTCCCCGGCACCACGGCGGTCGGTCCGTCCGCCGGCGTGCAGTCCTTCAGGAGCAGGTGGGCGCCGATCGCGAACACGGGATACGGGATGCGGTCGTCCCACTCGACACCCTTCGGTCGAGGCACGTGCGGGCCGGCATCGCAGTGCCATGAACCACCGGCGAACTCGGGCGGATTGCGCCATGCGGTGTTCGCAATCACGTGGCAGTCGTCGCCGAGCAGCGGTTCGATCACCGAGAGGATCTCGGGAGTGCCGACCGCCGCCTGTGATCGCGCTCCGTGGTTGAGCATCTCGTAGCGGAACTCGTCCCGATCCGAGCGGCCCCGCTCGGGATCGCGGGTTGCGAAGGCGTGCTCGATCTCCTCGGTCAGCGCAACGACCTCGTCGGGGCTGAGCACGCCGCGCAGCACGGCGTATCCGTCGCGTTCGAGCTGGGCGCTCGCGCTCGGCACCGTCGACTGCTCGGGATCCAACACGGCGAGGTTCTTGCCGACTCGCTTGATCATGGTCGGATCATCCCACAGCCGTACGGGTGACTCGACCACGAAGCGCATGGGAGGATGGGCAACGTGGCCGACGTGGGGGGCGCCAGCGAGTGAACGAACTCGGCAGCTTCGCCCTCATCGTGCGCGTCGGCCGTGCCCGCGAACTCCGTCGCGTCCTGCTCGCCTACGCCGGTTTCTCGATCAGTGAGTACGCCACCTGGCTGGCCGTACTGTTCTATGCGCTCGAGCGCGGCGGGCCGGAGGAGGTCGGCCTCGTTGCCTTCCTTCAGCTCATCCCTGCGGTCCTGGTCACACCGTTCGCCTCCTACGCCGGCGACCGATTCCGGCCCCACCGCGCGCTCGCTGTCGGCTATGCGGCACAGTCCGCCGCCATGGTCGTGGTCGCCGTTGCGATGCTGTCCGGGAACTGGTTACTCGTGTACACGGCGAGCGCGGTGGCCGCCTCGGCGATCTCCTTCACCCGTCCGGTGATGGGCTGTCTGCTCCCGACGCTCACCCATACGCCGGCCGATCTGATCGGGGCCAACGTCGTCGCCGGGATGATCCAACAGACCGGCGTGTTCCTCGGTCCGCTCCTCGCTGGTGCCGTGATGGTCGTCGCGTCGCCGACCGGCGTGTTTGCAGCGTGCGCTGTGATCACCGGTCTCGGGTGCCTCGCGGTGCTGTCCACGCCGGTGCTCGACGAGGAACCGAGCAGGATTCCCGACCTCGGCGATCTCACCGAGCGGCTGTTCGCCGGGTTCGCCACACTGAGACGGGAGACCCGCGTCCGGATCCTCGTCGGCGTGATCGTGGTCGCCGGACTCGTGAATGGCGTTGCCGACGTGCTGTTCGTCACCTTCACCGACGAGCGACTCGACGGCGGTGGCGGCCAAGCCGGACTCCTCGCGGCCTCCTACGGAGTCGGCGGATTGGTGGGGGCGATCGCAGTTGCCCGGATCATCCGGAACCGCAATGTCATTCGTGCATTTCTGACGAGCGCCGTGCTGGCGGGTGGCGCGCTCGTCGCGATGGCGGCAACCGACGGACTGGGTATGGCCCTGGTGCTCTTCGCAGTGCTCGGCGCCGGCGAGACGTTCCTGAGGCTCGCCGCCTCGGTGACGATCCAACGACAGTCCCCGACGGAGGTGCTCGCCCGAGTGTTCGGCGTCGTCGAGGGCGCACAGATGGCGGCCATCGCATGTGGTTCGCTCCTGGTCACGATCTTGGTGAGCCGGCTCACGGTGAGCGAATCATTCGTCGTGCTCGGTTTCGTGGTGCTGGGGCTCGTCGGGATTCCTGGTCGTGCGATTGCGGTTGTCTGGTGACGGCCCACCGTCCGTCGACCCGGTGATCATCCACCATTTGGTGACCGATCCGGTGTTCGCCGCGCTGCCCGCACCGACGATGGAACGGCTGGGTCGCACGGTGCAACGCCAACGCGCGTCGACCGGAACTGCGATCGTCGTGCAGGGTGACGTCGGCGACCACTACTTCTTGATCATCCACGGCGAGTTCACCGTGACGAAGGACGGTCAAACCGTCAACCACCTCGGGCCGGGACGTTCATTCGGTGAGATCGCCCTGCTGCGCAACGTGCCGCGCACGTCCACCGTCACCGCCGTGACCGACGCCGAGCTGTTGGTGATCGATCGGGACGACTTCCTCGAAGCGGTGACGGGTCACCCCCGCAGCCTCACGACCGCCCGAGCGATCGCCGCCGAACACGTCGGCCCCCTCGACGAGTGACGTACACGATGTGTCAGACACATCGTGTACGTCAGTGGACGAGGACGTTGCGGAACTGCCAGGGATCGTCGGGATCGATGTCCTCGTCGAACAGGCCCGGTCGATTCGTGAGCGGTGTCCAGTCGGTGTAGTAGCCGGCAACCGTGCCGAGGTAGGGGCGCTGGATCTCGAGACACCGGCGATGGTCCATGTCGTCGGTCTCGACGATGCCGGCGTCGGGGTTCTCGAGGGCCCACACCATTCCGGCCAGCACGGCCGAGGTGACCTGGAGACCGGTGGCGTTCTGATGCGGCGCCAATGCCCGAGCTTCTTCGATCGTGAGTTGCGACCCGAACCAGAACGCGTTGCGTTCGTGCCCGTAGAGCAGCATGCCCAACTCGTCGCGTCCGTCGACGATCTCGTCCTCGTCGAGCACGTGCTGCTCCGACGGCCAACGCCCGGCCGCACCGAACAGTTCGTGGAACGAGAGCACCGCGTCGTTGCACGGGTGGTAGGCGTAATGGCAGGTCGGGCGGAATTCGGCCGAGCCGTCGGCCGCGCGGACCGTGAAGAAGTCGGGAATCGAGAGCGCTTCGTTGTGGGTCACGAGGAACCCGTACTGCTCGCCGTGCGACGGACACCACGTGCGTACCCGCGTCTCGGCGCCCGGTTGTTCCAGGAAGATCCCGGGGGCCGACGCGTCGTCGAAGGTGCGGGCGTTGTCGGGCATCCAGTTCTCGTGGGTGCCCCAGCCGAGCTCAGCAGGCTGCAGCCCTTCGGAAATGAACCCGTCGACCGACCACGTGTTCCAGAACGTGTCGATCGGCTTCGGGAGGCGCGTTCGCTGGGTGTCGCGCTCGGCGATGTGGATGCCGCGGACACCGATCGTGCGCATGTACTCGGCCCAGCCGGCGCTGTCGCCGACCGCCGGTTCCGCGACGTCGACGCCGAGATCGGAGGCGAGGGTGACCAGCGCCTCCTTGACGAACCACGACACCATCCCGGGGTTCGCGCCACAGCACGAAATGGCGGTGGTACCGCCGGGCGACTGCCGGCGCTCGTCGATCACGGTCGAACGCAACGCCTGGTTGGTCCGCGTGGCGTTGTCGGTTTCCTTGTCGTAGTAGAAGCCCGGCCACGGCTCGACGACGGTGTCGATGTACAGCACGCCGAGCTCCCGACACAACCGCATGATGTCGAGCGACGACGTGTCGACCGACAAGTTCACGCAGAATCCCTGCCCCTCCCCCTCGGTCAGCAGCGGCGTCAGCAGATCACGGTAGTTCTCGACCGTCACCGCGGTCTGGATGAACTCCAAGCCGTACTCCTCGACGATCCCCCGGTCGCGGTCGTCGGGTTCCACGACGACGGCGCGGGTCCGGTCGAAGTCGAGATGGCGATCGATGAGCGGCAGTGTGCCGCGCCCGATCGACCCGAATCCGATCATCACGATCGGCCCCGACACACTCGCGTGGACGGTCTGGTGTGCGTTCGTCGACGTCATGGAGGACCTTTCGGTGATGACCGGACGGCTCCCGGCGGCCGGTCAGGCTAGCTGGGTCGGCTCGATCGGCGATACCGAGTCGAGAACGTCTGTCGGGTCCTCGTCGTGGAGGCCGATACCCGACAGGCCCTGCATCGAGGCTCGACGGGAGAGGCCGACGATCCGGTGCGCGGCCTCGTCGATCGAGAGGCCGCGGTCGTGGATGTTCGACACGCAGTTGCGCTGCGCATCGGTCCGATCGAGGGCCGGTTCGAACGTCACGTACGCGCCGATGCTCTCGGACACCGACAACCCGGGCCGTTCGCCGATCAACACCACGACGAGTCGCGCTCCGAGGGTGACGCCCACGTCGTCGCCGACGGCGACGCGACCGTTGGCGACGACCGCGACCGGGGCGATCGACCAGTCGTCCAGCCGTTCGAGGATGGCATCGACGAGGGGCGGACCGTCTCGTTCGATCGCGAGCGGCGACAGTCCGTCGCACACGACGATCGCCAGGTCGTACGGGTGGGCGGCGAGCGCTCGAAGGGCGCCACGCGAGTGCTCCGCCAGGACACGACCGAGATCCGGCCGCCGGATGTACTCCTCGCGTGATGCCGCCGCCGACGACAGTGCGACCGCCGCATGTCCCGCGCCGGTGAGCGCGTCGACCAGTCGATGAACGTCGAACTCCTGGTTGACAGCGTCGCGGGCTCGAGCGTGATCTGCGCGGAACTGGAGGCGCGCCGCGGTCGTCAGACTCCCGCCCGCTCTGCCGAGCGCAACCCGAGCTGGGGTGATCGCTCGGATCGCATCCCACGATTCGGGGTTCATCTCGACGGGTCCGGCCCGGCATGGTCGAGGGCGGCCAGCAGCGCGGGGACGTCGTTCGCCTGACGCAACCGACCACGGTCGTCGGTCACGCCCATCTTGCAGAGCCAGTCGTCGAACTCGGGTGCCGGGCGGAGTCCGAGCAGTTGGCGGACGTACTGCGCGTCGTGGAACGACGTGGACTGGTAGCCGAGCATCACGTCGTCGGCGCCGGGAACACCCATGATGAAGTTGCACCCCGCTGTTGCCAGCAGTGTCAGCAGCACGTCCATGTCGTCCTGGTCGGCGTCCATGTGGTTCGTGTAGCAGACGTCGCAACCCATCGGAAGACCGAGGAGCTTGCCGCTGAAGTGATCCTCGAGACCGGCGCGGATCACCTGCTTGCCGTCGAGGAGATACTCGGGGCCGATGAATCCGACGACGGTGTTGACGAGCAGCGGGTCGAACTGGCGTGCAACGCCGTAGGCCCGAGCTTCGAGCGTCTGCTGATCGACGCCGTGATGGCCCCCGGCGGACAGACACGAACCCTGGCCCGTCTCGAAGTACATCACCTGCGACCCACCGCGGTGCAACGACAGTGCCGCCTCACGGGCCTCCGCGAGCAGGTCCAGCGTGACACCGAAGGATCGATTCGTCGCCTCGGTACCAGCGATCGACTGGAAGACGAGATCGACGGGGGCTCCTTCCTCGATGCAGCGCAAGGTGGTGGTGACGTGAGTGAGCACGCACGACTGCGTCGGGATCGCGAAGCGACTGATCACGTCGTCGAGGATTTCGAGCAGACGTCGACAGTGCTCCGGCGAGTCCAGTGCCGGGTTGACACCGATGACGGCGTCGCCGCATCCGTACGACAGCCCGTCGATCACCGAGGCCAGGATGCCGAGCGGATCGTCGGTGGGATGGTTCGGTTGGAGCCGCACCGACAACCGCCCCGGCAGACCGATCGTCGAGCGAAACGCCGTGACCTTCGTGCACTTGCTCGCCACGAGCACCAGGTCCTGGTTGCCCATCACCTTGCTGACCGCGGCGACCATCTCCGGCGTGAGCCCCCACGCGATCGACGCCAGATCGTCGGTGGTGGTGTCGTACGAGAGCAGCCAGTCGCGGAACTCGCCCACGCACATCGAGCGCACCGGCGCGAATGCCTCGGGGTCGTGCTGCTCGAGGATCAGGCGGCTGACGTCGTCGATCTCCCACGGGACGATCGGGTCGTCGAGAAACGCGGCGAGTGGCACCTCGGCGAGGCAGAGTTGCGCGGCGACGCGCTCCTGTCGTGACTGCGCCGCGATCCCCGCGAGTTCATCACCGGATCGGTGTGGTGATGCCTTGGCGAGCAGCGTGCGCAGGTCGCCGAAGGAGTACGACCTCCCCGCCAACGTGACACCGAACGCTGGAGGCACGTCGCGAGCGTAGTTCACGCCCGGCAACTGCTCGTCGGAGTGATCACTACGATCGACCCCGATGGGTCACAAGCACAGCAAGGACGACATCCTGCAGGGAGCGCTCGATGCCGTGTTCGACGAAGGCCTCAGCCAGCTCACGTTCGGGCGGCTTGCGAAGCGCCTGGGGATCAGCGACCGCATCGTCGTGTACTACTTCCCGACCAAGGACGATCTCATCACCGAGGTGATGAGTGCGGTCGGCGTGCGGCTGCAGGTGACCCTGGCCGAGGCGTTCACCGCTGCGGCTGCCGACCACGTCGAACTCGCCCGCACCGCGTGGCCGGTCCTCGCCCATCGCGATGCCGATCCGATCTTCGCGCTGTTCTTCGAGGCGAACGGGCTCGCGGCAGCCGGCCGTGAGCCGTACCGCCGGGTGGTGACAGGGCTCGTCGATGCCTGGATCGAGTGGCTGGCGACGTTCTTCGCCGGTGAACCTGCGGCCCGACGCGCCGAGTCCGAAGCTGCGATCGCGCTGCTCGACGGCCTCCTCCTGGTTCGCCAGCTCGCAGGCCCCGAGGCTGCCGATCGGGCCGCCGCACGCCTCGGCGTCGCCTGATCGTCGTCGACTCAGTACTGGCCGGTCAGTACCGGCAGCAGTGCCTGCGCGACCTCGGCCGGCCGCTCCTCGTGGGAGAACACGCGGGCGCCGTGGATCGTCGCGAGCCGGGCGTCGGGGAAGGTGCCGACCATCTCCCGGGCGCGCTCGATCGGGAAGAACGGATCCCGGTCGCCCCACACGAGCTGCACCGGGACCCCGATCCGTCGATGGATGCCGGCCAGGTCGCGGACGTGCTGGTAGTCGAAGGTGCGCAGCAGCCGCACCGCAGCCTGCCGACGCTCGGGGATGTCGTGGAGCGGTCGCAGGAAGAACTCGTCGAACTCGCCGTCGAGCAGTGACCTGTCGGCGAATGCGCCGCCCGAACACGAACTCGTTGCGGCGCACGCGCGGTTGTCCGGCCGCCCAGCCGAGCGCCGAGCCGAGCCCCGGAGTGTGCCTCGCCGCGAGGAACATCCGGAACCGCCAGTTCGATCCTTGCGGCTGCTCGGTGTCGATCAGACCCATGGCCCGCAGCCGCGGATCGCCGACCATCGCGTGGCGGGCGATCAGCCCGCCGCTGTCATGGCCGACGACTGCGACCTCGTCGAGTTCCAGCAGGTCGACGACGCGGCCGACGCTGCGGATGTGTTGGTCGATGGTGAGCGTCGTGGTGGCGTCGAACCGGCTCGAGCCGGCGCCGGGGAGGTCGATCAGGTGGCAGGTGACATGGTCGACCAGGTGCGGGAGGAGGGTGCGGAACGTCGCCCCGCTCACGGGCCAACCGTGGACGAACAACACGTCGGGCCCGCTGCCGACCCGGCGATGGGCGACCTCGCCCGCACCGACGTCGAGGAAGCGGTCGGGCGCTCGCCGGAACAGATCGGCGGCATCGGACGGCGTGAGCGTGGTCACGGGAATCTCCTGGTTGTAGTGATGACTACAATCTAATCCGGGACACCACCCCGGTCAACCCCGCGTCTCATTCAGGTGCTCGCGGGTGGGAGCCGCGTCGTAGGGTCCGAACATGAAGTACCTCAAGCTCGGCCGCACCGGTCTCGACGTCTCCCCCATCTGTCTCGGCTGCATGAGCTACGGCGTCTCCGACCGCGGCGCCCATTCGTGGTCGCTCGACGAGGAGACCAGCCGGCCGTTCATCCAGCGGGCGATCGAGGCGGGCATCAACTTCTTCGACACCGCCAACGTCTACTCCGACGGCACGAGCGAGGAGATCGTCGGGCGTGCCCTGGCCGACTTCGCCCGCCGCGAGGAGATCGTGCTGGCGACCAAGGTGCACGGCGTGATGCGCCCCGGGCCGAACGGTCGCGGGTTGTCGCGCAAGGAGATCATGTTCGAGATCGACGCCAGCCTCACCCGTCTCGGCACCGACTACGTCGACCTCTACCAGATCCACCGGTGGGACCCTCGCACGCCGATCGAGGAGACGATGGAGGCGCTGCACGACGTCGTCAAGGCGGGCAAGGCGCTGCACATCGGGGCGTCGTCGATGTGGGCGTGGCAGTTCGCGAAGGCGCAACACGTCGCCGAACTCAACGGCTGGACGAAGTTCGCCACGATGCAGAACCACTACAACCTGCTGTACCGCGAGGAGGAGCGCGAGATGCTGCCGCTGTGCGCCGATCAGGGAGTCGGGGTGATCCCGTGGAGCCCGCTGGCTCGCGGCGCGCTGACCCGAGATCCCGAATCGTCGACGGCACGCCAGGAGACCGACGAGTTCGGCAAGACGCTCTACGCCACCGCCAACTCCGAGATTGCCCAGGAGGTCGCCGCCATCGCCGCTGAGCGAGGCGTGTCCAGGGCACAGGTCGCGCTCGCCTGGGTGTCACGACATCCCGCCGTCACCGCGCCGATCGTCGGAGTCACCAAGCCGCACCACCTCGACGATGCAATAGCGTCGCTCGACCTGACGCTCACCGACGACGAAGTTCGGCGCCTCGAAGCCCCGTACACCGCTCAGCCGGTGCAGGGATTCGCCTGAATCATCCGCACGTCACGGTGCGTGACCGAGCGCGCACCGGGCAATTGCGCTGAGCGTCACCGGGCCGGTCGGGGCTCCGAGTCGATCGAACAACTCACGTTCCACCCGTGCGCGCACGTCGTCGGCAAGCGACACACAGTACGACCCGGCCGGTCCGACGCCCTCCAGGTAACCGGACCACAACTCGTCGAATCCCGAGTAGGTCGAGGCCACATCGAGCGTCGTCTCGGTGACGTCCTCCAGCCCCGCTGAATCGAACAGTTCGACGAGTTCACCCGGGCGCCCGAACCGCATCGTGCGCGCCTCGTCCGGTGCAGTCGGATCGACGGCGAGCGCAGCGTCCCAGAATGTGCGCAACATCTCCATGCCGTCATCGAAATCCCAGACACACGCACCGACGACCCCACCCGGACGCACCACCCGGCGGAGTTCATCAGCCGCCTTGGCGGGGTCCGACACGAAGTGCAACACCAGTTGCGCCAGTGCGACGTCGAAGGCATCGTCGTCGAACGGGATGGCCTCGGCGCGCCCCTGGCGCACGAGCACGCCGGGGTACCGCTCGGTGCACGCCGCCAGGAATGGCTCCGACGGGTCGCACGCCGCGACCGCGTCGACGCCGAGTCGATCGACCAGCACGCCGGTCAGTGCGCCAGGACCGCATCCGACATCGAGCGCCCGCTGTCCGTGCGTCACTCCGGCAGCATCGGCAAAGCGGATGGCAAGCGGCTTCGAGTACCGACCCATGTAGGAGTCGTACGCACCTCCCGTCACCCGGAAAGCGCGGGCTCCCTCGACCTCGTCCATGGCACCCTCCATCGCTCGTCGCCGAGTCGAACAGTACCTCCCCGTCACCCGCCTCCGATGAGGCCGCACTCGACCGGCGCCGCACTCCGGTGCGCGTCGTCGGACGTCGACCGGCTAGACCGCCAGGCATGGATGCACTCGAACTCGTCACGCGAACCGCGACCCCGATCAACGGCGCCGGAGCGGCCTACTACTTCGACGGAGCGACGCTCGCCGCCGGTGAGTCACTCGGCCTGGACGCGTTCCATTTCTACTGCATGGGTCGGGGCGGAGTGCTCGGCGACGTCGAACCCGCCGTGGTGGCGTCGGCGTTCGGGTACTTCCACCCGACGGTGGTGAAGCAACTGTGGACCGAAGGTCGCGCGATCATTGCGCCGCGCGACGCTGCCAAGGCCTACCTCGCAGCCGCCGACGCGTTCGGCCGCTCAAAGCTCGCTGACGTCGACGGCCTCGATGCGTTCAACGACGCTGCCGAGGCGATCATCGCTCACGTCGATGGTTCGGCGCTGGCGTTGTACGCCGGTATCGCCGCCGAGCCGCTGCCCGCCGACGCCCCGGCACGCGCGTATCGCAACGCGGTGACGCTGCGCGAGTTGCGCGGCAGCGTCCACCTCCTCGCCATCGTCGCGGAGGGATTGCACCCTGCGACGGCACACGCCATCCGCCGCCCGGACGACGTCGCCATGTTCGGTCACGAACAGGCTCCCGTCGCCTCGAGCGCCGACGAGGCCGCACTGCAGGCGGCCGACGTTCGCACGGACGAACTCCTGGCGGCGTGGTTCGAGGTGCTCGATGACAAGCAGCGGACCGCCCTCGCCGACGGCGCCGACGCGATCGCCTCAGCCCTCGGCGTCTGAGCCCGCCACGGGAGGGAAGACACTGATGCGACTCCTCCACATCGACATCGACACACTTCGACCCGATCACCTGGGGTGTTACGGCTACCACCGCGACACGTCGCCGAACATCGACGCTGTTGCTTCGCGGGGCGTCCGGTTCGATCAGGTCTACGCCTCGGACACCCCGTGCCTGCCATCACGCTCCGCGCTGATCTCCGGCCAGTTCGGCATCCGCAACGGCATCGTCGGCCACGGAGGCTCCGCTGCCGAACTCTTCCCCGAGGGAGCCGCACGGGGGTTCTGGTCGCAACGGGCGATGACGTCGTGGGCGCGTCAGTTCCGCACTGCGGGCATGACGACGACCACGATCTCGACGTTCGCCGAACGACATTCGGCGTACCACTGGCTGGCGGGGTTCAACGAGAGCATCAACGTCGGCCTCGGCGGGATGGAGACCGCCGACGTCGTGACGTCGGAGGCGCTCGCCTGGTTCGGGCGCCACGCCCACAAGGACGACTGGTTCTGTCACGTCCACATCTGGGACCCGCACACGCCGTATCGCACCCCGGCCGGTACCGGTGAGCCCTTCGCTGATGAGCCGCTGCCTGCCTGGTACACCGACGAGATTCGCCGGGCGCACTGGACACGTCCCGGCCCGCACTCCGCCCAGGAGATGATCGGCTTCGGGGTCGAGCCGCGAGGGAACCGCTTCCCTCGCCAACCGCACGAGGCGACCTCGATGGATCAGGTGCGGCGGATGTTCGACGGCTACGACACCGGAGTGCGCTACGCCGATGAGCACGTCGGTCGCTGGCTGAACGCGCTCGCCGACGCCGGCGTCCTCGACGACACCGCGATCATGATCTCGTCAGACCACGGCGAGACCCTCGGCGAACTCGGCACCTACTGCGACCACCACTTCGCCGATGAACACACCTCGCACCTCCCGATGATCGTCCACTGGCCGGGCGTGGCGGGCGCCGAGGGGGGCCGAATCGCTGGTGGACTGCACTACCAACTCGACGTCGCGGCGACACTCGTCGAACTCGCCGGCACCACGCCACCACCGGGCTGGGACGGCGTGTCGTTCGCTCGGGACCTTCGTGCCGGTGCCGAGCCGGAAGGTCGCGATCACCTCGTGCTGTCTCACGGCGCATGGACAGCACAGCGGGCGGTACGAACCGGCGACTGGCTCTACCTGCGGACCTACCACGACGGATTCCACGGACTCGCCGACCAGCTCCTGTTCGACGTCGCCACCGATCCCCACGAACAAGACGATCTCACCGACGAGCGGCCCGACGTGTGCGCCGACGCGGATGAGGTCCTGGTCTCATGGCGGGACGATGCGCTCTCACGATCGTCGACGGGCATCGATCCGCTCGACGTCGTGATCGCGGAGGGCGGTCCGTGGCACGTCCGTGGCCGGCTCCTCGAATACGCCGAACGACTCCGCGCGACCGGGCGCGGCGAGTGGGCGAACGCTCTCCTCGAGCGCTACCCCCGAGAGGCGTCGGGTGAGCTTCCGCGCTCGGGGTTCTGACCAACCCCGCGGCCGGCAACCACGATGCCGGCATCCCATCCGGGGGCTCGCCCGCCCACGGGCATGACGAACGGGGCGAGCTCGATCCCGGCTCGACACAACACCCAGGAGATCACCGAGTTCGAGTTCCACATCTCTCCGGCGCCGAGCTCGTCGCGACCCCACACCGGCGCCGGAACCGTCGGGAGCAGGTCGATCACGCGGCGGGCACGATCGAGATCGAGCTCGATCCGAACGGTCGACGCGGCGAATCCTTCGTCGGGCAACTCACCGTCGAGCCACCGCCGGACCTCGTAGCGGAACAGCCGGAACCGACCAAGCCAGCGATGGCCGACCGCGCCGTCTGCCACGACGCCGCGCGACTCGCGTTCCCAGTCGGGCCGGGGTGCGACCTCGATGACGTAGCGTCCCTCGGGCAGGTGCACGAGCAGCGCAGAGTGATACAGCTCACACGGGGCCGATGGCCGACGAGCGCCGACAGCCGCTCGAAGATGCGGCCGTTCAGCCTGACCACCACGTCTCCCGCACCGAGCGGGATCCAGAGCAGCTCGAGCGTCGCGTCCACGATCAGTCGTTCACGCGAACGCCTCGAACAATTCGGTGAACGCCTTGGCCTGGCCGCCGGAGGTGGACGAGGGGACGAGGATCGGCGAGGCGACGCCGGCGTCGAACCACGCGTCGACGCCCTCGCGCACGCGATCGACCGAACCCGACAGCGTGCAGTCGTCGAGCCACCGGTCACTCATCGCTGCAAGCACGGCATCGGAATCACGAGCGCCGAGCGCCGTCTGCACCGCAGTCATCTCTGCCTCGTAGCCGGCCTCGATCCAGTAGTTGCGATAGTTCGGAAGGGCCACGTATCCCTGCAGCGTCTTGCGGTTCCGGGCCCGGGCGGCGTCGATGTCGTCATCGATCACCGTGGGGATCATGTTGCCGATCCAGAATCCGTCGGCCGTGCGAGCGTCGGGAACGAGCGCGAGCGAGTGCGCCATCCGGCTCCGTGACGCATTCGCCCAGACCGCCCCGTCGCCGACCTCGACCGCGAGTTCCACCATCTTGTCGCGCAGCGTCGCCAGGACGATGGGAGGCAGACCACCCATCGACTCGCCGGCGGCCCGCATCGTGCCGACGTACTCGCGCATGTCACTCAGCGGCTTGCCGGTTTCGACACCCAGCCGGCTGATGACCGGGCCGTGGGTGACCCCGACGCCGAGGCGGAAGCGGCCCTCGGCGAGTTCGTGCAGATAGCTCGCCGAGGTGGCGAGTGCGACCGGATGCTGGAGGTAGATCGGCTGAATCGAGGTGCCGAACTCGATGGTCGTCGTCGCCTGAGCGATCGACAGGCACAGCCCCATGGCATCGCCGAAGCTCGGGCAGTAGATCCCCGAGAACCCTCGCCGTTCGATCTCCGCCGCCAATTCGATCGTCTGGGCACGACGGCCGGGAACCGCCGCGAGAGACAGGGCAGGCATACGTTCGCTCATGAGCGAAACCTAGTGCCATGTCCGGCAACGTCGGCGCTGAGTGTGGGCTGCTGACGGGGAACGGTCACCCTCGGTCGGGTTCCGCCTGCCAGCGGGATTCGACGTGGGTCTTGAATCGTTGTTGCTGGCGTTGCGCGTTGCGATGCATGAATCGACAGGAGAGGAAAGCAACGAACCGAGAAAGCGGCACATTCGGCTCGAATGTCATCGCCCAGTTGTAGATGCAGCCGTCGAGACTCGGCTTGAACGTGTGGATCGCTGTCACCGTCATGGGCCGGCTCGGCCGCACACCCTTCATCACCATGCGCTGCCCTGGAACCCATTCGACGACAACGGACTCGATCGATGTAGGAACGCCCCACGCACGCATCCGGATCCGGACTCTCACGTCCTGCCGCATCGGCACTTCGTCTGGCCGGTACTCGATCACTGACGGATCGATGATCGGTGCCGTGGACGGGTCAGCGAGGAAGTCGAACGCGTATCCGGGAGGTACACGAAGTGCGATCGATTCGGAGAAGTCCACTGTTGCCATGCGATCAGCCTGTCTGCGGCCGAAGCCACCGCATGCGGGTCGCGCCGGACCGGCGAATCATGGCGCGTCGATCGTCTCGGCGAACAGGTCGAGCATCGCCTTCCACGACCTTCGGTCGGCGGCTTCGTCGTAGGCGATCCCGGGAATGCCGGCACTGCTCGCCGCGGGGTTCGTGAAGGTGTGCTGAACGCCCCCGTACACGTGCATCTGCCAGTCGACGCCACCCGCGCGCATCTCGGCTTCGAACGCTGCACGCTGCTCGGCGGGAATGATCGGATCGTCGGCTCCGATGCACACCAGTACCGGACAGCCGATGTTGTTCGCGTCCCCGGGTCGATCCGTGGCGAGTCCCGAGTGGAAGCCGACGATCGCGGCCAGCGCAGCGCCCGAACGTCCGAGCTCGAGCGACATCGTCCCCCCGAAGCAGTAGCCGATCGCCGCGACCCGGGCCGGGTCCACTCGAGGTTCGGAGAGCAGCTGGGCGAGTGACGCCTCGGCGATCGCGCGGGTGAGACGCGTGTCCGCCATCAGGACGCCGAGCCGTTCGAACATCTCGGTGCGGTCGGCGATCCGTTCGCCGCCGCCGTGGTAGTCGAGGACGAAGGCGACATAGCCGAGCGCTGCGAGTCGACGGGCAACCTCGCGCTCGTGATCGGACTGGCCCGGGCCTTCATGGGCGACGAGTATTCCGGGTGCCGGCCCGTCACCAGCGGGAAGCACGAGCAGCCCGACGAGGTCGCGCCCCTCGCAGGTGTACTCGACACGTCGTTGCGTGGTCATCGGTAGATCCTCTCGATTGCCCGGTTGCGGAGTCGATGCAGCATCGCGCATCCTGGCCGCGCCCGTAACGACCCCGCGACATCCTCGTGACGCCGTCGCGATGAGGTGGTGACGCGGCTCGATCAGAGTGACCAAGACGTCCACAGCGGGTGCCGAGGCAGCCACGTGGAGCCGATTCCGACGCTTGTCGTCCGTCTGATGCGAGGTGACTCATGGCCAAGGGTGATTCCGAAGTCGAACAGATTGCCGCTGCCATCGCGGCCGAAGGACTGGGCTGGACCGCCGCGGAGAACGAACTCACCGCGCTGTCGCCCGCCGAACGCCAGGGGTACCTGGGGCTCCTCGTCTCACCGCAAGAGCTCGCTGCCTTCGCAGCCGAGACCGCTCAGGTGGCAGCTCAGGAAGCTGCAGCGGGTGTCGGTGCCGGACTGGTCGGGGCGCCCTCGGCGGTCGACTGGCGCAACAACGGCGGCAACTTCGTCACGCCGATCAAGAACCAGGGTGGATGCGGGTCATGTGTTTCGTTCTGCAGCTGTTCGGTGATCGAGTCGGCGGTGCGCATCAAACTCGGCAACCCTGGATTCGCCATCGACCTCTCCGAGGCATTCATGCAGTTCTGCGGAGGCGGGAGCTGCAACGGCTGGGGCCTCACGTCGGGTCTGTCGTTCGCGCAGAGCACCGGGGTCACCGACGAGGCGTGCATGCCGTACCAAGCGCGCAACATGGACTGTGGCACGAGCAGGTGCAGCGACTGGCAGAACCGGCTCACCAAGATCAACAGCTTCGCGAGTCACTCGACGATGGCGGCCCGCAAGGAGGCCGTCGCTCGGGGTCCGGTGCTCGCCGGCATGGAGGTGTGGAGCGACTTCTTCGCCTACAACGGCACGGCGCCCTACATCAAGGCCTCGACCGCGACTCGTCTGTCGCCTCCGGGTTACCACTGCATCAGCGTGGTCGGTTACGACGACGCTGCCCGGTGTTGGATCATCAAGAACAGCTGGGGCACCACCTGGGGTGACAACGGTTTCGGCCGGATCGGATACGGCCAGACCGACCTCCTCATCGACTCGAGTTGGATGTTCTACTCCGTCGAGGCACAGGTCGGCCCGGTGACACAGAGCACGAAGGTCACCCAGGTGTACGCCAGCCGGGACGCCCAGAACGCATGGGCACACCTGCCGGGGCTCGGCTGGCGACGGATCCAACCAGGATCGGGCGACGGCGTCACGAACATGCTGGCGATGCTCACCCAGGCGGTCGCCAAGAACCTGACCGTGACGGTCGTGGTCGACGGCACGGCGCTCTACCAGACATATCTGTAAGCACGATCTCAACAAACCAGAAGCGACAGGAGGCTCCACATGTGGACGATGATCAACCAGGTGTACACCAGCCGGGATGCCCAGAACGCGTGGGCACATCTGGCCGGAACGAATGCCTGGCACAAGGTCCTTCCCGGCAGTGCCGACGGTGTCACCAACGTGCACCTCATCCTCACTTCGGCCAAGGCGAACAACCGTCAGGCCTACGTCGTTCGCGACGGCGGCGGCAACATCGTCCAGGCCTACATGTAGTGGTGTCGGCATCGACGATCCGCTGTACCGACAGGAGACCTCAACCATGACCGCAGACGCAGTTCCCGACATGACCATCTCGATCTCGTTCGGCGCGGTCGGCTCCGCCAGTTCGATCTCGGCCGACCGCGACGGCGAGGCGGGGCCGGCACCGATGACCCTCGAGTCGCTCAACGCCGGCAGCTCGACGGGCGCGCCGGCACCGATGACCGCGTCGGAGATGGCGGCCGCGCAGGGACAGGTCGGCACCACCGAACCGCCTGCCCCGATGCAGGTGGAACAACTCACCACCGCGAGTTCGGCTGCGGCGCCGAGCCCTGAACCATTGGGTGCACTCGAGGCGGTCGGTGGGCCCCCGGGCCCGCTGTCGCTCGCAGAACTCGGCCTGACCGACGTGCAGGGCGCAGCGGGGCCTCCTGCACCGGTGGAACTGCCCGCTCAGGCAGCAACGCCTCGGAAGAAGGCCGCCGGTCGCGAGCGATAATGGTGCCGTGACGATCAACGAGCTGACCGCCGAGGACTCGGGCACCACCGTGCAGGCACGGGTGGGCGACGTGCTCGCGGTCCTCCTCGCCGAGAACGCCACGACCGGATTCCGATGGCACGTCGACATGATCGACGCAGCATTCGAGCTCGTCTCGGACGGCTACCGAGCCGCACCCGATGACACGCCTGGCGAACAACGCGTCGGAAGCGGCAGGACACACGAGTTCCACGTCGTGCCGACGCGTGTCGGTCTTGCCACAATGTCGTTCAAGCACTGGCGGGAGTGGGAAGGCGATTCGTCGGTCATCGGACGCGTGACGTTCGTCGTCGACGCTCGGGAGTGATCACATGGGACGGTCGCTTCAACGTGGCCGCGACACGACGGCGACGCGACGGCGACGCAACTGGGAGCGACGAACAATGAGCACATGGCTCCTGCTGCGCTCGAACTGTTCGGTGGATTCGAGCTCCGCGTCGATCGAGCCACCATCGACTGCGCATCGAGTGCGCAACGACTTCTCGCCCTGCTCGCCCTGCACCGGCGGCCGCAGTCGCGGGCTCGCGTGGCAGGCCTCCTGTGGCCCGACACCTCCAACCGGCGCGCTGCCGCCAACCTGCGCTCGTCGCTCTGGCGACTCCCGGACCTACCCGGCGCGGGCCTCGTCGAATGTCACGGGCCGTCGATCGCCCTTGCGCAGGAGGTCGAGGTCGACGTGCGACGAGCCGAGCAGGTGGGGTGGAAGTGCGTCCACAACGCTGCGTCGATCGTCGATCCCGGTGACGCGTCGCTGTTCTTCGACGACCTCCTTCCCGGGTGGTACGACGACTGGGTGACCACGGAACGGGAACGACTCGGTCAGTTACGTCTGAGCTTCCTCGAGGCCATCACCTATGCGCTCCTGCGCCAGGGTGCAGTGGTCGACGCCCTCGACGTAGCGCTCCGACTGGTGGCCGGTGACCCACTGCGCGAGCAGAGCCAACGAGCCCTCATCAGCGTGTACGGAGCGGCCGGTTCCGTCGGACAATGGGTTCGCCAGCTCGAGGTCTATGGAGCGCTGTTGCGCGAGGCAATGGGGTGTGAACCGCCCGAATCACTCGTCGAGTACGCCAGTTCCCCGGTGGCAGTGTCCCCGTAGATCATCCGCGACGAAGTCGCGCTCGGCCGCGCCCCATGTCGCCTATCAGGGTGTTCGTATAGGTGGAACTGTCTGATGGCCTCGAACCGGTCCCCTCGGCCAGATGGGCGGCGATCAGACCGGTTGCCCCGATTCCCGCTACGGCTCGGCGTCCACCGCGATGAGACCGGCATGGATGGCCTGCCCGAACCGAGCGGCGTCGGTGTGACGTCGGCACAGTTGCTCCAGGGCGCGGAGCTCGGCGCCGACGGATCCGTTCTCGCTGGAACACGAGCCACTCCTCGTCCCAGTCGGGGAGCAGATCATCGCCGGAGCGCGCTCCACGGGGGGAAGGTGGTCGGGCGAGGCACCGTCGACCCGTTTCAAGTCGTCGGTGCAGCGCATCGAGCGTCGTTCGTATCGCGGGTGCTATCGCCGCTCGGTCCGGGTGATCGCGAAGCAGTCCGGGGCGCGCTTCTTGACGTGCCACAAACGCAGATCGAAGGGCACCCGCCGCCCGGTCGCCACTCCGAATCGGCCAGAGCGTTCCGGCGACCACACGCGCGGGACACGGGTCGAATCGCGCAACGCAAGAACGCGATGACTCGCCGATGTTGCGGGTGCAGTGCCACCTCTGCTTCACCGCAACGGACCGAGGACCGACCGAGGACGCACAGCTCGATGGGTGATGGTGATCACGTCGACGTCGCTTTCGACACAGGCATCGACAATGGTCACCGCTCCTCCTGCGTCGGCCCGCGCCCGGTCGCCCTCGATACCCGCCGGGATGCACGCCCCATCGGCCATGTCGTTGCGCGGATCGTGACTGGCAACTGTTTTTCCAGGGCGAGGATCCACTCGACCACCATTCGTGGTCGAGTGATACACTTTAGCGTGTCGGGCAGATGCCGATCGACCGCCGGTGGTTCACCGGTCGTTCACCCTACCGTTCCTCGGCATCGGTACCGTGCCGGCTGATGACCGAAGCCGAGCATTCCGTCTCGGCGTTCACGATCGTCGGCATCGCGGTCTGCGTCGGCCCTGGTGCCGCTCAACTCGACGATGATCGCCGTTGCCCTGCCGACGCTGTCCGATGAAGTTCGACATCACGAGGGGTGACGCCGCCGTGCCTGCGTGACGATCTACCTGCGCGGCGATGCTCATCGGCCAACCGCTGTCGGGTCGCCTCGCCGACGCCGTCGGCGCGCGCCGGCTCGGCATCATCGCGGTGAGCGGTTTCGGGCTGTGTTCGACAGCCGCGATGTTCGCCCCGACGTTCACGGTGCTCGTCGCCATCCGCGCAGCCCAGGCGGCCTTCGCGTCGGCGCTGTCGCCCAGCGTCCAATCGCTGCTCCGCGCGATCACCACTCCCTCCGAACGAGGCCGGGCCTTCGGGGTGCAGGGCTCGGTGATCGGTGTCGGCGCGGGGCTCGGCCCGGTCATCGGTGGGCTGCTGCTCGCCGGGTTCGGTGGCGGGCGATCTTCGCCGTCAACATCCCGATCGTGATCGTGGTTCTGATCGTCCTGCAACGATCGGTGCCCTGTCGATGCACACTCCACCGACGAGGCGATCGAAGCACGAGCGTCACCGACGAGTGGGGAGTCGATGGCGACTCGCTGCGGCTCTTCAACCGCGTCTTCAGCGCCGCCTTCGCGACACAGGCGCTCTCCGTCTTCGCCCAGTACACGTTGCTGCTCGTCACGCCGATCGTGCTCGACGATCGAGGCTGGGGAACGCGGCTCCATCGGCATCGCACTGTCGACGCTCACCCTCGGAATGATCGTGATGGGTCCGCCTGGTGGTCGCTTGGGAGACGAGTGGGGTCGTCGCCGACCGGTGATGATCGGGCTCGGAATGGCCACTGCGTGGCCGTCGCGGTCGGTTTCGGCACCGACATCACCTCGGCCGTGTTGATCGGTGCGTTGCTGTGCTTCGGCCTCGGCCTCGGGGTGGCGACGCCGAGCGTGCTCACTGCCGGGGTCGAAGCGGCGCCGGCGGCTCGGGTCGGGCTGGCCTCCGGCGTGCTTCATCGGGCCGCTACGTCGGCAGCGTCGTCGCCAGCATCCTGTTGTCGGCGCTGGTCGCCGACAACGGCGACGGGGTGACGACGATGTTGGCGATGTCGACGTGCCGCCTTGATCCTGTCGTTGGGTGCGGCCGCCAACCTGCCGTCGCACCCTGTGCCGAACGGCGCTCGACGAGTAGCCCTGGCTTCGAGATTGCACTTGAAGTCACCATCGCCTTCATGACCTCCACGAACGCCCTCCGGGCCGACGCCGATCCGTCGATCGAGGCCGTCTCCGGACGCTGTCGGTCCGCCGAGCGACCCGCCCGGCATTCGTTCGTGCTGCACGCACCCCTCGAGCTCGCCGCGCGATCGTCCTGCTCGCGCTCGCGAGCGCCGATGCACGGCCCGTGATGATCCGACGGATCAACGCCATCGCCAACGAGTGCGGACCGCCTACTCCGCTCCGCTCGACCAGCGTCCCAACCGAGTCCCGCCGCTCGACGCCGACCCCTTCGACGAGCCTCGTGGTGGCGGCAACCGCAGGCGACACGATGTCGGCCGACGCCGCCTTCGCTCGCGCTCTGTCGGAGTGCCGAGGATGCCGATCGAGTACTCGACACCCTCGCTGAACTCACTCACGATCGCCTCGGCGGAGCCGGGCACGCCGCCATCTTCGTCGACCAGGTCGTCGCCTGCCGCAGATCACACCGAACCACCTCCTGGCCGCCCGCGCGCTGATCGACATCGTTGGCGGCTCGGGATCGCCGGATCCACTGGATCGACCAACATCGAGGCAGTCCGATCAGCCTGACACGACACTCTTCGAGCAACTCCTCGACGTGCGGTCACCCGGTGAACTCGACAGCCACTTCATCCATCCCACGATGTCGATCGTCGACCGCACCGGGCTCGCCCGTGAACTCATCGCCCCTGCGCTCACCCACACCACGGTCGCCGAACGCCCGGGTGCAGAAACTCCTGCGCCTTGCTGCCCACTGGAATTGCTGCAGGACCACCCGGCGCACGCACCGTTCGGCTGGAGCCATTGCCTCACGATGCCCCAGGCGACTCTCAACACGGCACACCGACTCCCCGACCCGGAACGATCCATCGCCGTCGCCGCCACCTACGTCTGCGGATTCCGCGCCACCCTGAGCGCCACGGCGATCGATCCGGCATGGGAGCCCGAACCCGTCGGCGCCAGTGCCACCCCGCGAACGCCACTGCGACGCAGGCAGCCGGACTGCTGTGGCATGCGACAACCGAACGAGATCGACTCGTTCAGGCATTCATCGACTTCGCGGGTGCCGCCGAGGATACGCACCTGGCGAAGTACACCGAGGCGTGCCTCACCGCTGCGCAGGACGACCCCGGTGCTGCACGCTGCTCTGCCACGCTGCGATGGCTTACTTGGCCAC
>CAVURC010000017.1:0-22758 GCA_963743825.1 Ilumatobacteraceae bacterium
CGTCCGAGCTCGACACCGGCCTCGCCGCACTCCAGGCCCTCGCCATCGACGAGGACTGGTGATCGCGCGCGGCGAGGTCTGGTGGGCCGAGCTTGCCGCACCCACCGGATCGGGGCCCGGCAAACGTCGCCCAGTCGTCGTGGTGTCGGCGGACTCGTTCAACCTCAGCCGGATCGGCACCGTTGTAGCAGTGGCGATCAGTAGCAACCTCGATCTCGTCGTTGCGCCGGGCAGCGTCGCCGTGCCGGCAAGTCGATCAGGGTTGCCGAAGGACTCGGTCGTCAACGTCTCGCAGATCGTCACGCTCGACAAGCGGCAACTCGGCGAGCACGTCGGAGTGCTCGACTGCGACACGCTCGATCAGATCGAGGCCGGCCTCCGACTGGTGCTCGATCTGATCGCCTGATCCCCCTCGAGGGAACGGATCTGTGCTTGTCTCAGAGCGACCGGTGCATGCCGAGCAGGTGGATCGTCGGGTCGAGGACCCAGTCACGGTCGGGGACGAATTCGAAGCCGAGCCGGCGGTACAGGCGATGCGCCACGTGCATCCAGGTCCCGGTGTAGATGAACACCGCTGAGCTCCCGATCCGGGTGGCGTCGTCGAGGCAGTGGCGGGTGAGCGCCTGACCGATGCCTCGCCCCTGTGCCGCGGTGTCGACGGCGAGCATCCGGAAGCTGCTCTCGCCGGGCAGCAGCCCTTCGGCGTGCGGGCTCGACGCGTCGGCGACGAAGGTGACGCACCCGGACGGCGTCTGGCCGCTGAACGCCCCGAGCACGACACCATCGCGGACCCGTGCCGCCACGTCGACGAGTTCCGCCTCGTAATCGGGCTCGCGGGGCATGTCGGGCAACGCCAGGTAGCTGTCGAGCACGATCTGGCCGAACGCGTCGAGGTCGTCGTCCTCGGTGAGGGTGCGGATGTGGAATCCCGGCATCGCCACAGTCTGACCGGATGTCGTGGGGCAGGAGCGTTCAGCAGTCGGCGAGTGCGGCGAGGGCGGTGCAGATCCGGCTGCGCGCATCGTCGAGACGTCCGATGCGCCGCGTGAGCATCGCCACGGGCTGCGGGCCGAGGTTGTCGAACGATGCGGCGCACTCGACATCGAGACCCTCGTCGGTGCCGAGGGCTATCTCGGTGGGGATGGATCGAATCGTCCGGGTCACCGGTGCGACGATCACCCGGTTGAGGTGTACGGCAGCGGCGTCGCGACTGACGATCAGCACCGGCCGACGCTTGTCCTCGGCTTCCGCCCACCAGATGTCGCCCTGACGCGGGTTCACCACGGCTCGTCGGCGATCATCGCTCGGGCGTTCGCCTCGGCGCTGGCGAGTTCCTCGGGGGTTTCGGGAACCCGCTCGTAGCCCGCGATGATCTCGTCACCGATTGCCTCTCGTCGTCGCTCGTCGACGAGTCGGAGAATGCCGGCGCGCACCACGTCGGAGCGCGACGCGAACTCGCCATCGTCGACGAGCGCGTCGATGGCTGCCGCCGTCTCGTCGTCGATGCGGGTCACCAGCTGCGGCACGACGTAAGCATAGCGACGTGCAATGCATATCGGGATGCATGATGATTGCTGGGTTGCGATGTCGACGGTGCGGCTGCGCTCATTCGACTCGCGCCGGGCGGTCGACCTCGATCTTCGTCAGGTCGCCGGCGAGCGTCGTGATTTCGACGATGTGCGGAGGTGGGTGATTTGCAGATCTCGTTCGAGGTCGGCGACGCACTCGACATCCAGGTGCCCACCGACCCGATTCCGACGGAGCGCCAAGCGATTCGAGGTCGGCGCACCCGCCTGCGGGCCCTACGATGGCCAACCGCAATCCGGCGCAGACGGTTCAACGGGGTTTTCTCCCGCGAATCGCGCCGGTCCCGCCTCTCTAGCTCAATGGTAGAGCAGTGGACTTTTAATCCATTGGTTCAGGGTTCGAGCCCCTGGGGAGGCACTCACCGGACCCCAACTGAGGGCGGGCCCTCGAGCTGGACGTAGTGGCCGAGTTCGACGAAGCCCATGTCCCGGTACACCGGCGCGCCGAGCTCGGACGCCTGCAACACCGCGTGATCGCATCCTCGTCTGCGGCCCTCCTCGATGGCAGCCCAGGTCACGGCGGCGCCGAATCCGCGGCGCCGGTGCTCCGGGGGAGTTGCCACGTTGTAGATCCCGGCCGTTGTTCCGGTCACACTCACGAGCGCGACGGAAACCGGCTCGCCGTCGACCGAACCCATCACGATGCCGATGTCGGGTTCGGCGATCGTCTGCATGGTCACGAGTCGATGCGCCAGCTCGTTCGGTACCTCGTAGCCGCGTGCCATGACGTCGAGACACACATCGAGCCGGTCCTGACCGGTCACCAGCTCACTGTCGAACCCGTCGAGTCGGACGGGTTCGGAAGGGATCGCCGTCAATCCCATGCAGGGCGGGCCGCCGGCATCGCGCAGGCCGGCGCGGCGACCCGAGTCCACGAGCGTGTCGTCGACGCCTTCTCGGACCCACAACAGCCACGGCACCTGCTGCTCGCTCATGAATGCGATCGCGTCGAGGATGACCACGTCCGGGTCGGCGACCGGGCCGGTCGCATAGACCCCGTTGAAGAACGCTTCCTCGATGCCGGAGGCGACGAACGGGCAGTCGCTGGGCCCTCCGACGGCGCCACCCGCCGCGCGTCCCATCGTCACCCAGGTCCGTGCCAGGTTGGCATCGGCCAGTCGACCCAGCTCGCCGAGATCCTCGACCATCACACCCCCGTCACGACAACGACAGCATCCGACCGTAGCACCGGTCAGCGCTGGGTCGGACGGCTCCCGCCGGGGTCTCAGTGGGAGGTGAACTCGCCCGGACCCACCACGGCCTCGCCGCGTTCGACGGCCACGACGATCCGCTCGGCGACCACACGCGGCGCCAGCCCGTCGGCCATCTTCGGAGCCGTACCGGCGAGTGGACGGGTGGCCAGGCCGGTCTCGGTGTGCGGCGGTCGGGCGTCGATCACCTGCACCTTGACGCGGCGGAACTCGCGTCGCACCGCATCCATCGCTGCTGCCGCTGCGGCCTTCGACGCCGAGTAGGCGGCCATGCCGGGCATCGGCGACTCGGCGACGACGCCCGAGATGTTGACGAAGAAGCCCTGCGACTCACGAAGCGCAGGGGCCACCCGCTTCGCCAACCACATCGGGCCGAGCGCATTGGTGAGGAACAGTTCCTCCATCACCACGTCGTCGGTGTCGACGAGGTCGCCGAACGCGACGATCCCGGCCGCCACGATCACGCCGTCGAGGCGGCCGTGGGCACTCAGGCAGTACTCGGCCAGCGCGTCGCCGGCAGTGCTGTCGCGCAGGTCGACCTCCACGTCGATTGCGCCGCTCCGACCGGCGCGCACGACCGTGGCGCCACGTGTCTCGAGCGCGGCGACGATCTCGCGGCCGAGCCCGCCGGTTGCGCCGACCACGGCGACGATGCTTCCTGCGAGTTGACGATCGGCCATCGGCCGACGCTAGATCCCGAACGAAGCGCTCTGCACTGCTGTGATCGAAGCGTCGTCGCCGGTGATCTCGACGCGGCTGTGGGCCTGGCGTCCGTACACGAACATGACCAGCTCGCCGACCGGTCCGCTCACGGTGACCGACGGTTCGGCCTGCTTGGCAACGATCGTCGGGCGCCCGTCATCGGGAGCGAGGACGATGCCGACCGGTGACGACTTCACGAGCCGCTTGGCCATCTTCGGCAGCATCGAGTGCAGCGCGTCGGTCAGGTCGGCGTCGAGGTCGCGGGGCTCCCAGGCGTCGATGAGCCGACGGACGTCTTCGTGGTGCACGAAGAACTCCACCGTGTTGGCCAGCTTGTCGATCGCTGCGATCTTCGTCGGCGACCAGATCGGCGGGCCGGAGCGCACCGTGTCGATCAGGTCGTCCCACTCGGAGGCGGCCACCCCTGCCTGCACCTTGTCGGTGTACCCGGCCGCCTTCGACACGATGATGCCGATCGCCGCGTCGGGACGGCGCTCGCGCACCACGAGGTGCGCCGCCAGGTCACGGGTGGTCCAGTCGCCGCAGAGCGTGTGTGCATCGGGGCCGACCTCGGCGAAGAGTTCACAGAGCGCAGCCCGCTCGGTTTGGGCGGGGTTGATTGCCATTGGCGTACCGTACCGCCATGACGAAAGAGCACCTGCTGGTCGACCGCGAGGGCGACATCACGACGATCACGTTGAACCGTCCCGAGAAGCGCAACGCCCTGGCATTCGACGTGATGGTCGAGTTGACCGAGACGTTGCAGGAGGTCGGCGCCACCGACACGCTCGGTGTGATCCTCGCCGCCAACGGGCCGGTGTTCTCGGCCGGCCACAACTTCGGCGACATGGTCGACGCCAGCCTCGACGACGCCCAGCGGCTCTTCGAAGTGTGCACCGACATGATGGACACCGTGCAGGGGATCCCCCAGCCGGTGATCGCACGGGTGCACGCGCTCGCCACGGCGGCCGGTTGTCAGCTGGTGGCGACGTGCGACCTGGCCATCGCCGCGGAGTCGGCGGGTTTCGCGATTCCCGGCGGCAAGGGCGGGCTGTTCTGTCACACGCCGCTCGTCGCCGTGTCGCGCAACATCGGTCGCAAGCGTGCGCTCGAGATGGCGTTGACCGGCGACGTCATCGACGCGGCGACCGCTGCCGATTGGGGTCTGATCAACCGGGCGGTGCCCGACGCCGAACTCGATGCGGCAGTCGCCGATCTGATCGGGCGGGCAACTCGTGGCAGCGCGCTGTCGAAGTCGCTCGGCAAGCGCAGCTTCTACGCCCAAGCGGGCCTCGACCAGGCCGACGCCTACGAGGTCGCCATCGACGCCATGGCCAACGCCGCGATGATCGCCGACGCCCAGGAAGGTTTCACCGCCTTCCTCGAGAAGCGCCACCCCAACTTCACCCAACACCCCTGACTGTTACATCCGGGGTCAGACCCCAGATGTAACGATCAGGCGGCGATGGCGAGGGCGGTTCGCACTCGTTCGACGGCTCGGTCGCGGTGGTTGCGGATCGTTCGCGACGTCACGTTGCGCTCGCATGCCACCATGCTCGGCGACTCCACCTGGGCCAGGCGCCGCAGCAGCTCGATGTCGCCCGACGGCACACCTGCGCAGCGGGCGTCACGAACGACGCCGGCGAGTTCCTCCAGCGCCGATGCCGGGAGCAGATTCGTACGCGTCGCTCGTCGAAGCGGTCGGGTGAGCGCACCTCCTCGCTCGCCGACTTCCGTCGCAGCGGTGCCCGGAACGCGGCGAACACGGCATCGGAGATCAACGAGGCCGCGATGTGGTGGCGTCGACGCTCGGTGTCGAAGGTGCGCAGTGCGAGCCAGGCGGCCGGGACCACGAGTTCGATCGGATCGATCGTCTCGTAGAAGTCGCGATGTGCAACCGCCTGGCTGATGAGGCCGGGCAGCAACCGTTGGATCACGAGCCGTCCGGCCAGCTCGTCGTGGCGGGCCAGTTCGACGAGCCGGTGCAGGATCACCTCGTCGGATCCCGCCGGCACGACACCACGCTGCGTCGCTCGGATGACGACGTCGAGATCGGTGGCGTCGGCGACGAGCACCGCCAACGGATGGTCCGGATCGTCGGCGACCCACCGGCGAGCGGCGAGAAGGCAGCGCCGGGCGGTGCGAATCTGTGTCCACTCGGCGTCGAGTCGAGACGAGAAGCACGAGGTGCGACGTGGGGCGGTGCGAGGTGGGGCAGTACGAGGTTGAACGGTCATGGCGAGCACCATGACGATCACCCCTCACCGGTGGTCTCACAGGAACTCGCTCCCACCGAAGACTTCTCGATCCCGTCGTCGAGATGACGCAGCGGCCCTCTCGACCTCCGGCTCACAGGCCCTGGTCAGGAGCCGTTTTCGTGTGGTCTAGGAGCGGCCGAGCAAGCGACGCATGAACCGGTCGATCAGCAGCGGCCTGTCGTACCGCTCGCCGTCCTTCAGATGCCGGTCGCAATAGAACTGGTACGGGGTCGCGGTTCCCCACAGGTCTGGCAGAGATACGCCTGCTTCTGCGGGTTGGCGTTCCCCATGTGGCCACCGGACATGGACATGGAACGATCCTACGTGACCGTTCTCGACGGGCCGGATCAGATCCGATCCGCAGCTTTCCCGTTGCAGTCGCCACCGCCCACTGCCCGGTGTGAGATCGAACCCCACACCGCCATCCGACCCGATTCCGACCTGTGACGTGACCGTCGACGGACAGCGCGTCACGCTGCGCCCGCATGCAGCCACCGACACGATCGCGGATCTCGCTCGAGCGCTCGACAGTGAACCCGGTGCCGGATTGTGGATCGACGGCCGACCCGTTGCAGCACACCGAGTGCTGACCGACTCCGGGCTGCACGTCGGCTCCGAGATCGTCATCGCAGCAGCGCCCGTCCTGGCGGAACGGTGCTCGGAGTCGACCATCGACGTGGCGGTGATCGCCGGACCGTCGTGCGTCGGATGGCGTCCGCTTCCCGCTGGGCGGCACTGCGTCGGGCGTTCACCGGCGGCCCACCTCCGGCTCGACGATCCGGATGTCGAACTCCACCACGGGGTCATCGACGTCGGCGCGGATGGCTCGATCACCTTCACGCAGCTGACCGGCCGCGTCCCCTCTCGCCTCGACGGTGTTCCCGGCGACGCCACGAGCGTGGTCGCCGTCGGCCAGTCGCTCCAGATCGGAGCCAGCCGTCTGACCTTCCGTCACCGCTCGCCGGATGCGTCGGCGGTGCTCGGCGCCGGGAGCATCGCTGCCGCCGACCGTGACCCGTGGCGTCGTGTCGTGCGGCGAGGCCCGAGCCGGCCGTCGGACCCCGCCACGAGCGTCATCTCCGTGCCCGAGCCGCCGCTCGAGCACCGGGCTCCACCGCTCGTCGGTCTCGTCGGGGCCGCGGTTGCCGTGGCCGGCGCCGGACTGATGGCGGCCGTCCTCGGCCAGGCGATGTTCGCGCTGTTCGCAGCGATCGGCGCGGTGGCATCACTCGCCACGTGGGCGGTCGGTGCGATCGGCGCACGGCGGAGCCGGCGCCGCGCGGCCGGGCTCCACCGACGCCAGGTCGACGGATTCGTCGCCGCACTGCAGACGGCGCACGTCGAGGCCGACCGCCGCCACCGTGCGGCTCACCGGTCCGTGGTCGACATCGCGCTCTCGGGCAACACCGCCGAGTGGGAACGCCGGGTGTGGGAGCGGCGAAGCGATCCGTTGAGCGTCACGCTGGGGCAGGGGACCGTGCGGTGGGTGGCACCGATCGTCGACGACGAACGACGCAGCCTCCCCGCTGATCTGCTCGTTGCCGTCGATCGATGCGAACAGCTGACCGACACCGCCGTACCGCTCGATCTGCCACGCGGTTGCGTGGTCGGGTGCACGGCGACCTCGACGCGGCGACCGCGCTCGCCCGGTCGATCATCGTGCAACTCGCCACGACCGACGGCCCCGCGGACTGGCAGCTCGTGATCGTCACCGAACGCACCGACGAGTGGTCGTGGGCCGACTGGTTGGCGCACGCCGTGCCGGGTTCGTCGGTCGTCGTGAGTGTCGACGGGGTCGGTGAGTTGGCCGTCGACGACACCAAGTCGACGCTCGTCGTCACCGACGCCCCAGCCGCACTCGCAACACGAACCGGGCCACTGCGCCGCCTGCTCGCCACGACATCGTGCGCGTGCGTCGTCGTCATCCCACCTGCGATCACGGTGCCGGCGGTCTGTACCCGGGTGTTGGAACTCGGAGCCAACGGGCTCGGCCACTGGCGCAACCGGGAGGTGCTCGGCGAGTCGTGCATCCACCTCGCCGGCATCTCTCGGTCCACCGCGGAGTCGGCGGCTCGGCGCCTCGCACCGCTCGTCGATCCGGAAGACATGGCCGGTGGATCGACGGGCGCCCCACGCGACGTGCGCCTCGGTGATGTGGGTTCACCCGACCGGCGAGATCGCTCGGCGATGGAACTGCGCCGGGCCCGATCCCACGCTCTGCGCCACGATCGGGCGCTCGGCCGATGGGACCGTCGACATCGACCTCGTGCGCGACGGCCCCCACGGCCTCATCGCCGGAACCACCGGCGCCGGCAAGAGCGAACTCCTGCGCACGCTGGTCGTGTCGCTCGCCGCGGCGGTGAGCCCCGAGCATCTGTCGTTCGTGCTCATCGACTTCAAGGGTGGTGCCACGTTCGACACCTGCACCAGGCTGCCCCACACCGTCGGGGTCGTGACCGATCTCGACGAGGGCCTCGCCGAGCGCGCGCTCGTCAGCCTCGACGCCGAGATCCGACGGCGCGAACGGTTGCTGCGCACCGTTCGAGCCGACGACCTCACCGTGTACCGGCGCAACGCAACCGAACCACTTCCCCGGCTCGTCGTGGTGGTCGACGAGTTCGCCACACTCGCCAAGGAACTGCCCGACTTCCTCGCGGCGCTCATCGGGATCGCCCAGCGCGGCCGCAGCCTCGGCGTCCATCTCCTCCTCGCGACCCAACGGCCGGCGGGCGTGGTGACCGACGACATCCGCGCCAACACCAACCTTCGCCTCGCACTGCGGCTGCACGATCGCTCCGACGCGCTCGACGTCGTCGGCGACGAACTGCCGGCGACGTTTCCACGCGGTGTACCGGGGCGGGCGGCTCTGCGGCTCGGGCCCGACGAACTCGTCGTGTTCCAGACCGCCTCGTGTACCGGGCCGATCCGTCCACCCGGCACGCGGCTCACCGTCGATCGGCCCGGCGCCGACAGCACGGGTTGTCCGGATGGGCCAACCGAGCTGGAGGTGCTGGTCGACGCGATTGCGCTGGCAGCGGGCATCACCGGAATCGACCCACCGCATCGCCCATGGCTCGACGCGCTGCCCGAGGTGCTCGATCGTGCGCTCCTCATGGCGGATCCGGTGGCGATCGGGGTGATCGACGACCCGGCCCGTCAGGCGCGCCGATCGTTGCGTTGGGATCGCGGGAACCTGCTGCTCGTCGGAGCGATCGGCTCGGGGACGACGTCGACGGCCATCGTGCTGGCATCGACGCGGCTGCGTGGAAACGACGACGTTCATCTCTACGTGATCGACGGGCGTGGCGACCCTGCGCTCGATGCGTTCGTCGACGTCGCCGCGTGTGGCGGCGTGATCCGGCTCACCGAGGTGGAACGGATCGACCGGCTGCTGCGACGCCTGACCGACGAACTCGACCGGCGCGGGGTCGCCGGTGGACGCAGACCCGAGATCGTGCTGGTCGTCGACGGACTCGAGTCGGTGCGGAGCGCGCTGTCGACGGTCGATCGATCGGAGGCGGCCGCTCGATTCGATCGGGTGATGCAGGAGGGCCCGGCGCTCGGCCTCGTCACCTGTGCGACCACCGACGGAAGTTCGCCGGCGGTGCTCGCCACGACAACCGGTGAGCGATGGATCCTGCACTGCGACGCGGCGATCGCACGCGCCGCCGGACTGCGATCGGCGCCGCCGCCGGCGATCCCGGGCCGGCTGTGCATCGTCGAGTCGGGCCTCACTGCGCAGGTCGTGTTCGACCCCGAGCCGCTCGTCGGTTTGCCGCGCCGATCCGACGGTTCGGGCCCACCGGCCGTCGAGGTGCTGCCCGCGTACGTCGATCCCGACACGCTCACGGGCGGCGCCGACGGATTGCTCGTCGGGATGGCAGCCGACGACCTCCTGCCGGCTGCGTTGCACCTCCCGGTCGGCGACCACGTGTTCATCGGCGGCGCGTCGGGCACCGGTAAGTCGACGGTGCTGCGCCAGCTCGAACGCTGCCTGGAGTCGCCGCCACCCGACCGGGGTGATCGTGCACGTCGATCGCCGGCACCCGCTGGATCGATCGGCCGTGGCCGGCTTCGACGAGGCCGACGTGTCGCCCGTGCTCGTGGTGGTCGACGATGCCGACCGGGTGGACGACACCGACGGGCACTTCGCGGCGATCGTCGCCGGTCGTCGATCCCGGCGTGACGGTGCTCGCCGCGGCGCGGCTCGAAGCGGTGCGCGTGGCCTACGGGCACTGGGTGCGCGAGGTCGCCCGCAGTCGATGCGGGATGATCATGACGTCGGCGGGCGAGGTCGACGGCGAACTGCTCGGCGCAACCCTGCCGCGACGATCGGTGATCCCGCCGCGGCCGGGCCTCGGCTGGCTCATCGACGCGCAGGGACACCGACTCGTGCAGGTCGCTGCCAGAATGCCGACATGACTCGCATCGTCACCGTGGCCGGCGCCCAACTCGGGCCGGTGCAACTCGCCGACGACCGTGCCTCGGTCGTCGAGCGGATGATCGTGCTGCTCCAGGAGGCGGCCAGTCAGGGAGCCGACCTCGTCGTGTTCCCCGAGCTCGCGCTCACCACGTTCTTCCCGCGGTGGTTCGTCGACGACATCACCACCGTCGACCACTTCTACGAACGCTCGATGCCCAACGCCGCGACGCAGCCACTGTTCGACGAGGCGAAGCGACTCCAGATCGGGTTCTGTCTCGGGTACGCGCTGCTCGAGGACGCGGCCGACGGCACGCAGCATCGCTGGAACGTCCAGACGCTCGTCGAGCGTGACGGATCGATCGTCGGCACGTTCAAGAAGGTGCACATTCCCGGCCACGCCGGCAACGAACCCGACCGTCCGTTCCAGCACCTCGAGCGGTACTACTTCGAACCGTCGCCCGACGGGTTCGGCGTGTGGGATGCATTCGGCGGTCGCGTCGGGATGATGATCTGCAACGACCGGCGCTGGCCCGAGTCGTATCGACTCATGGGGCTGCAGGGGGTGGAGCTGATCCTGTGCGGCTACAACACGCCGCTGCACTACGCGCCCGACCCCAGCCAGGACCCGCTGCAGGGATTCCACAACGGCCTCGTGATGTCGGCCGGCGCGTACCAGAACGGCACGTTCGTCGTCGGCGTCGCCAAGGGCGGCGTCGAGGAAGGCGTCGACTCCCTCGCCGAGTCGTCGATCTTCGCGCCCTCGGGCGAACTGCTCGCCAAGGCCGAGACCAACGACGACGAACTGATCGTCGCCGAGTGCGACCTCGACTGGTGCAAGCAGTACACGGGCACCCTGTTCGACTTCGCCAAGTACCGCCGCCCCGAGCTCTACGCCCCCCTCGCCACCCCCCACCCCTGACCAGTCCGAACCCCCACCCAGTCCGAAAAATGCGCCAGATCGTGCGCTGCGTGCACAATCCAGCGCACATTTCGGAGCTTGGGGATCGGCCGGCCCGCGTACGATTCGGGCGTGACCAGTCCGCCGCCGACACGATCAGTCGACGCTCGCGTTCGACGAGGCGGTGCGAGCGGGTGCGTGAGGGTGGCGGCCGGCTCACCAAGGCGCGGCGGGTGTTGCTCGAGGATCTGTACGACCACGGTGGCCGCATCACCGCCGAGGAACTCGCCGAACGTCACGACGACATCGATCTCGCGACGGTGTATCGGTCGCTCTCGCACTTCGAGGAGGTCGGCGTGATCGAACACGTCCATCTCGGACACGGTCCAGCCGCGTATCGATGGGCCGGCGCCCGAACGATCGCCGCGGTGTGCGATGGGCTGCGGCGCCGTCACCGACATCCCGGCCGAGGAACTCGACGCGCTCGCCGATCGACTCGACCACGAGCTACGGCTTGCGTCTGTCGCTCGGACACTTCGCGCTCTCGGTCCACTGCCCCCACTGCGTACACGATGTGTCAGACACATCGTGTACGTAACACGGCGTTCACGACGAGCGGTTTCCCACGGGGCCGAGGCTTTGACAAACTGTAAAACGTGACCGAGCTTGCCGACGCGCCCACGACCGATGATCTCGACGGGACCGTGTCGTTCGTGGTGAACGGCACGCCCGTGACCGTCCGGCGCTCGCATCCGCACCTGCTGGCTGCACTGCGTGAGGAACTCGACATCACGTCGCCGAAGGACGGATGCTCGCCGTCGGGACAGTGCGGGTGCTGCACCGTGTTCGTCGACGGCAAGGCCATCGTGGCCTGCCAGTGCGACATGGACAAGGTCGAGGGCTCGACGGTCGTGACCCTCGAAGGTGTCGACGAGATCGAACGCCAGACGTTCGCCGATGCGTTCGCCGCCTGCGGTGGGCTCCAGTGCGGGTTCTGCATTCCGGGCATCGTGATGCGGGCCAAGTCGCAGATCGACAAGAAGGGCTCGTCGCTCACACGCGAGGGCATGGCACCGCATCTCGGTGCCCACCTCTGCCGTTGCACCGGGTACGTGAAGGTGCTCGACGCGATCGAAGCCGTGGCGCAGGGCACCGTGTGCACACCGGCACTGTCCGCCACCGTCGGCGTCGGCGGGAGCGAAGTACGAGGCGGCCCCGCTCACCCTCGGCGATCGTGGCTACATCGACGACATCCGCGTGCCCGGGATGCTGCACGCTGCGCTCCACCTGACGGATCATGCGCGTGCCGACATCGAGGCGATCGACACGTCGGTGGCACTCGCCGCGCCAGGTGTCGTGGCCGTGTTCACCGCCGACGATCTGCCGGGCGCGCTGCGGGTCGGAATCATCTACAAGGACTGGCCGGTGATGATCCCCGTGGGCGGTCGAACGTCGTACGCCGGTGACGTGCTTGCCGTCGTCGTGGCCGACACGCGCGATCACGCACGGGCGGCCGCCGCGTTGGTCGAGGTCACCTACGACGTGCACTCACCGAACACCGATGCGCGCGCCGCACTGCACGAGACCGCGCCGCTGTCGGTGTGGGGCACCGACTCCAACGTGCTGTCGACGAGTGCCTACACGCGTGGCACCGATTTCGACGACGCGTTCGCCGCGAGCGCATTCACGGTGCACGAGACGTTCCGGACGCAGCGCATCGAGCACGCGTTCCTCGAACCGGAGTCGACCGTCGCCATCCCGACCGGCGATGACGGAGACCGCACGCTCCACGTGTACTCCGGTGGCCAGGGGGTGTGGGACGACCGCAACGACATCGCCGCGGTGCTCGACGTCGACGCGTCGCGTGTGACCGTGGAACTCGTGTCGAACGGTGGGGCGTTCGGCGGCAAGGAGGACATGAGCAACCAGGCCCAGACCGCGCTCGCCGCGTGGAAGCTCGGTCGCCCGGTGAAGTGCACGCTGTCGCGTGAGGAGAGCTTCCGGATGCACGCCAAGCGGCATCCGATCGAGCTCGAGTACTGGGCGGGCTGCGACGCCGACGGCCGGGTCACGGCGTTGAAGGTGCGCGGCATCGGCGACTCCGGTGCGTATGCGAGCGTCGGCATGAAGGTGCTGGAGCGGGCGGCCGGGCATGCGTGCGGGCCGTATCGCTGGCCGTCGCTCGACATCGAGACGATCGCCGTGCGCACCAACAATCTCGTGTGCGGTGCATTTCGCGGGTTCGGTGCCAACCAGGCGCAATTCGCGATGGAGGGTGTCCTCGACCGGCTGGCCGAGCAGGTCGGGATCTCCGGCTGGGAGATCCGCAAGCGCAACGTGATCAAGCCCGGCGACGAGTGGGGCCCCGGCCAGATCATGGACGACGGCGCCGGTGGAGCCGAGGCGTGCCTCGACGAGATCAAGGCGTCGTACGACGCGGCGATCGCCTCGGGCAAGGCGGTGGGTCTCGGGCTCGGGTTGAAGAACTCGGGGCTCGGCAACGGGTTCCGTGAAGTGTCCAAGGCGGTGGTTCGCTTCGTTGCGCCTGTCGGTGATGCGCCGGGTCGGATCGAGGTGCGCCACGGTTGGACCGAGATGGGCCAGGGCGTGCACACCGTGGCATTGCAGGTCGCTGCGCAGGAACTCGGTGTCGATCCGGAGCGCATCGACGTGATCGTCGACACCACCCGCGAACTCGGCTTCGGCCAGACCACCGGATCACGCGGCACGCTGATGGTGGCCGGCTCGGTGAGCGACGCAGCGGCTGCCGCGTCTGGCGGGCGGGTGCGAGATCGGGGTCGACTACGACGGCGAGTACGTCGTCGACTGGACGCAGAAGCTCGGCGACCCGGAGGTGAAGAACCCGACGATCCACGCCGTGTTCAGCTTCGCGGCACAGATGGTCATCGCCGACCCCGAGACGGGCGCCATCGAGAAGGTCGTCGCCGTCCACGACGTCGGCAAGGCGGTCAATCCGATGCTCGTGGAGGGCCAGGTCGAGGGCAGCGTGCACATGGGGCTCGGCTACGCACTGACCGAGGATTTCCCGACCGATCCCGAGACGGGCTTCCCGACGAACATGACGCTGCGCTCGCTCGGCATCCTGCGCGCGAAGGACGTGCCGGAGATCGAGGTGCATCTCGTCGAGGTGCCCCAGCCCCGATCGCCGTTCGGCATCAAGGGAGTCGGCGAGATCGGACTCGTGCCCACGGCACCCGCCGTCGCCGCAGCCCTCCACGCCGTCGACGGCGAGTGGCGATCCTCCCTCCCCATGCGCCGCTGACCCCACTGCCCGCCCAGCCACCCACCCCTCCTTCCCGTTTGCGTGACGCTTTCGTTGGGACGGCCCAACGGAACTGCAACGCAAACGGATCAGCCGGGCGGGGTCGGGTGGATCAGCCGGGGGGTGGGTCGCCGAGGAGGTAGCGGGGGCCGGCGCCGCGGCCGGCGGCCACGTCGCCCGGGTTGTAGAGGGCACACGTGTCGAGGCTCAGGCAACCGCAGCCGATGCAGCCGTCGAGCTTGTCCTTCATCGCTTCGAGGAGGGCGATGCGTTCATCGAGAATCGGTTGCCACGAGGCGGCGAGTTTGGCCCAGTCCTTGCGGTTCGGTGTTCGTCGGTCGGGGAGCGACTCCAGTGCGGTCTTGATCTCGTCGAGGCTGAGCCCGACGCGTTGCGCGACCTTGATGAACCCGACTCGGCGCAGCACGTCGGCGTGATACCGGCGATGGCCGGCGTCGGTGCGATCGCTGACGATCAGCCCGTTCGTCTCGTAGAAACGCAACGCCGACGTCGCCACACCAGCGCGCGCAGCGACCTCGCCGACCGTGAAGGTCCTCGTCCTGACTTCAACCATTGATGAAGTCTGGCGGCATTCCGCCCATTCTTCCGGTTTGCGTGACATTTCCGTTGGGACGGGCCAACCGAAGTGCAACGCAAACGGCTACTCGGCGTCGGGGGTGGAGTCGGAGTCGGGGGTGGGGGGTGTGGCAAGGATGGTGTAGAGGTTGCGCTTCGTCTCCTCGAGGGTTGCGGTGGCGGCGTCGCGTTGCTCGGACGTGCCGAACTTCGCAATTTGACGAACCTGACCGCCGAGCTCCGACATCAAGCGACGCAGGTCGCCGCGGCCTCCGGTTCCCGGCTCGTTCCACGGGGCCGGTTCGCCGTCGCTCTGCGCGTCTCGGATCTCGGCGAGCAACTGGCGGCCACGATCGGTGAGGGTGAATTGCCGCTTGCCGTCGACCTCGGTCGAGGTGATCGCACCTCGATGCTCCAGGCGGTCGAGGGTCGGGTAGATCGAGCCGGGGCTCGGTCGCCAGCGACCATCGCTGCGGGCCTCGAGTTCGGTGATGATCTCATAGCCGTGCATCGGGCGCTCGTCGAGCAACGTGAAGATCGCCAATGGGACGGCGCCTCGCCGCGCCCGGTGACGTCCGCCTCCTCGACCGCCTCGGTCATGTTCGGCGTGGTGGATGTGGTCGTGGAATTGCATGTGCGCTCCTCGTCGTCGGCGCTCACGGCGCCCGTCGGTGTGTTGGGAAGAAGGTGAGGTGTGTGTGGTGTCGGATGGCTCTGCCATGCGTCTCCTCCTGAGTATCTCTATAGGTAACGATGTATCGCTACTATAGCGATACATCGTTACCTACGCAACCGTGCGCTGAGAATCCCCGTTTGCGTGACAGTTCCGTTGGGACGGGCCAACAGAACCGTCACGCAAACCGATACGTCGGGTGGGCGAGGGGCGATCGCTCGATGATGGGTTACCGGGTCCTCATCGGCGATGCTGAGAGCGATGAGTGACACAGCGATCGAACAAGAGAACGACACAGCCGGCGACGTTGTCGACGAGGTCCGAGCCTGGCTCGAGGAGAACTGGGACCCGGAGCTCACGGTCGCGGCATGGTGGGAACGTCTCGGGCTCGCCGGCTGGGCCGCGCCGACGCTCCCGACGAATGCGTACGGTCGCGGTCTCTCGCGTGGCGACGCCGTGCTCGTGCAGAACGCCATCTCCGAGTTCGGAGCGCTCGGGGCGCCTGGCGGGCTGGGACTGCTGCTGGCGGCGCCGACCATCGCCACGCACGGCACGCCGGAACAGGTCGAGAAGTACGTCCGCAACATTGTCACCGGCCAGCAGGCGTGGTGTCAGTTGTTCAGCGAGCCGGGTGCCGGCTCCGACCTCGCCGGCCTCCAGGCGAAGGCGATGCTCGATGGCGAGGAGTACATCGTCAACGGCCAGAAGGTCTGGACGTCGGGTGGCCACTACGCCGACATGGGCATGCTCATTGCCCGCACGAACTCCGACGTTCCCAAGCACCAGGGCATCACCTACTTCGCCATCGACATGCACCAGCCGGGCGTCGACGTCCGCCCGCTGCGCGAGCTCACCGGCCGGGCGCTCTTCAACGAAGTGTTCATGACCGAGGCGCGCGTGCCGGCCGACGCCGTCATCGGCGGGCTCAACAACGGCTGGGCCGTCGCCAACACCACGCTCGCTCACGAGCGTGCCGGGCTCGGCTCCGGCGGTGGCAGCAGCTCTGCGAGCGCCGCGATTCCGGGAACCGTCGGAGGCCAGCTGGGCACTCGCGCCGGTGACTACGTCCGTGATCCGGGCAAGCCCGCGGCGGCCGGTGGCGCTGCGTTCCGCGACACGTCGAAGATGATGATCAGCCTGGCCCAAGGCGCCGGCAAGGCCAACGACCCGACGATCCGTCAGGATCTCGTGCGGCTGTACACGTTCAGCCAGCTCGGCCGCATCAACAACCTGCGGGTCAAGGCGGCAAAGGCACGTGGCGTCGAGATCGCCGGCATGGGCAACATCGCCAAGCTGTCGATGAGCGACATGGTGCGCCTGCAGCGTGACCTCGGCCTGCGTATCGTCGGCCCGCAGGGCATGCTGCACGCCTACGACGCCGACAGCCGCAAGGTGCTCGATGCCGCAACCGGCAATCCGTTCCTCGGTTTCGTCACCGAGATGGCGCTCTTCGCGCAAGCACCGCCGATCTACGGCGGCACCGATCAGGTGCAGAAGAACATCATCGGCGAGCGCGTCCTCGGCCTGCCCAAGGAGCCGAACCAGGACAAGGTCGTCCCGTTCTCCGAACTCCCCAAGAACGCCTGAAATGAGACGCGGGGTCTGACCCCGCGTCTCATTCGGCCGCAGCGCGGGCCGCCGCGAATTTCGCCGTCGTCAAGCGTGGGCCGGCAACGACGAACACCAGCAGCGACATCGTTCCGGCGACGAGCCACGGCACCCGAAGAGCTACCTCTCGCGTCGCGAACTGGTCGACGATCACCACGATCAGACCGCCCAGCGCCGCGCCGATCGGCATCATCCCCCATCCGAAGAACCGATAGACGCTGTTCACCCGGCCGAGGAGATGGTCGGGGATCACCGACTGGCGGAAGCTGACCGTGATCACGTTCCAGAGCGTGCCGACGAACATGAACGCCGCCAGCAGGAGCCAGACCGCCGGCCACCAACTCGTCAGTCCGATGAGGATCGAGACGATGCCTCCGCCGACCAGCGAGAGCGCCAGCGACGGTCCGGGACCGATGCTCCGAGCGACGTTCGAGGCCGTCCAGCCCCCGATGATCCCGCCGACTGCCCCTCCCGTACCGAGGATCGCGAACTCCGTCGGACTGGTGTCGAGGACTTCCTGGCCGTACAGCACGAACGTGGCGGTCGACAGGGTGCCGATCAGGTTGAGCAGCCCGAGCGTGATGGCCAGGGTTCGCAGCAGATCGTGGCTCCACAGCCAACGGAACCCCTCGACGAGTTCGGCTCGCCACGATGTGGCCGTCGGCGCACCATCGGTGGGCGCAACGGTCGCCGACATCCGTTGCACCGGTCGGATGAACGCGATCAACGCCGCCGAGACGGCGAACGTCACGGCGTCGGCGTAGAACGGCAGCGCGAACGAGACTGCGATGAGCAGCGCAGCAAGCGGCGGGCCGGCGAAGGTGTTGGCGACCAGCTCAGCGCTCCACATACGGCCGTTCGCCTTCTCCAGGTTGTCAACGTGGACGATCGACGGCAGGAAGGTCTGCGCCGAGTTGTCGTAGAGCACCTCGGCGATCCCGAGCAGGAGCGTGGCCACGAGGATGAGGAGGTAGAGCGCCGTGTCGGTCGTGATCACCGTCGCGGCATCGGACACGACATCAGGAGCGGGCAATGCGTCGTCGCGAGCCATGACGATGGTTGCGATTCCGACCGTGACGACAGCTCGGATCGTGTTCGACGTGACCATGAGCCGCCTGCGGTCGTGGCGGTCGGTGATCACACCCGCCGGCAGGCTGAACAGCAACCACGGCAGGCGTTGCACCACGACGACGAGCGAGATCAGCAGCGGGTTGCGGGTGATGGCAGACGCCAACCACGGGTAGGCGATGATCCCGATGCCGTCGCCGAGGTTCGAGATCGTGCTCGCCCAGAAGAGCTTGAAGTAGTTCGGCCCGAGCCGTTTCGGATCGAGGCCGGCGCGTGTGCTCGTCGATGCGGTGCCGGTTCCCCCATCCACAGAATCGCGACGTTACCCACTCTCTGTGGTGTGCGCGTGCGGTGTTTACGTTGCAGTCCCGTTGGGCTGGGCCCACGGGACTGCAACGCAAACGTGAATGAAGGGGAGGAAGGGAGGGATGAAGGGTCGGCGGGTCAGCCGGCGTCGGTGGCGGTGGTGTCGACCGCGAGTTGACCGGTGCCCACGCTGATCTTGCGGGGCTGGGCCTGCGGTACGACGGGGATACGCAGCGTCAACACGCCGTCGGTGTAGTCGGCCTCGATGTTGTCGGCGTCGAGGCCGTCGCCGAGGCTCACCTGGCGGCGGAACGTGCCCTCGGGGCGCTCGTCGAAGTACAGACGGTCGCCTTCCTCGCGCTGGTAGCTGCGCTCGGCCGACACCGTGAGCACGTTGCGCTCGACGGAGATGTCGATCGAGTCGGCGGCCACGCCGGGGAGGTCGAGGTGCACCCAGACGTTGTCGGCCCGGCGATAGGCGTCCATCGGCATCGGACGGCCGTCGGCCCACGTCGTGCGTGTCGGGGTGCGCTGGTTGAACAGTGCATCGAGTTCACGGAAGGGAGAGTTCTGCAAGAGCATCGGTGGTACCTCCTGTGTGAGTGGTTGTCTGTGAGCACCAGAATACGACGACGCACAAAAGCTGACAACCCTCGACTCAGGATTTCTACCCGCGGTGGATGCGCCCTCGCATCGCCAGGCTCGCCAGCCCGAACGAGATCACCATCAACATGATCGAGGCGGCGAATCCCTGCAACAGCAGGTCGAGCTTCCATCCCTCGCTGACCACGCTGCGCAGACCGGCCAGCACGTAGGTGACCGGGTTGTAGGTCGCCACGGTCGAGAGCCAGCCCGTCAGTGCCTCCTTCGGAAGGAACGTCGTGGTGAGGAACGCGAACGGGAAGAACAGGATGAAGCTCGCGTTCACCGCGCCCGGATTGCCCGTCTTGAGTGCAATGGCATACGGGAAGCCGGCGAACGCCAGGCCCCACATGGCGCCGTACAGCAGGAACACGAGCATGCCGATGACCCCCGTCTCGAAGGTCACACCGAGCACCAGCCCGAGCAACAGCACCGGAATCGTCAGCAGGATCACCGAGACGAAGTCGGCCGCCATCAGGCCCAAGAGGAGCATCGGACGCCGGATCGGGGTCAGGAGCAGGCGATCGAAGTAGCCGCTCTGGATGTCGGTGACGAGTGCGCTCGCCCGCGACACACCGGTGACGGCGAAGATGATCGCCACGGGCAGCTGGAACGCCTTGAAGTCGGCGACCGTGCCGCTGCCCTCGGCGAAGTCCTGCAGCGCGCCGACTTGGACGACGAAGAAGAACACGGGCGTGATGAGGGCCGGGATGAAGAACTCCGGCTCGCGGAACACGCCGCGGATCGCGCGATGGGCGATGGTCGAGAAGTCGTGCCACATCGAGGCGCGGCGTGCCAAGGGCACGTAGGAGTTGCCGGCGACGGCGTCGGGTGATGTCGTGCTCATGATGCGACCTCCTGGCTCGAGGTGGCGTCGCGGGCACCGTCATCGGAGGGCTTGTCACCGGCGAGATGGGTTCCCGTGACGTGGAGGAACACGTCGTCGAGCGTCGGTGTGCGCAGCGTCAGCGATCGCACCGGCACGCCGCACCCGTTGAGTGCCACGGCAACCTGGGCAATGAGTCCGGCACCGTTGGGCGTGGCCAGCGCGAGTTCGTTGTCGTGAATCTCCACCTCGTCGATCCCGTCGATCGCCCGCAGCGCCTCGGCGGCGACGGCGATGTCGCCGCCCACTTCGGCCACGATCAGGTCGGTACCGATGGATCGTTTGAGATCGGTCGGTGTGCCCTCGGCCTGGATGAGTCCATTCGAGATGATGCCGACACGGTCGGCCAACTCGTCGGCTTCCTCCAGGTACTGCGTCGTCAGGAAGATCGTGGTGCCGAACTCGCCGTTCAGCCGCCGCACCTCGGCCCACACGGCGGAACGACTCGCCGGGTCGAGACCGGTCGTGGGTTCGTCGAGGAACAGGATCTGCGGTCGATGGATCAACGACATCGCGAGGTCGAGTCGACGCTTCATGCCGCCGGAGTACGAGTCGACTCGATCGTCGATGGCGGTGCCGATGTCGACGAGGCCGATCACGGCGTCCATCCGAGTGGCGATGTCGACGTTGTTCAACCCGTACAGGCGACCTTGGAGTTGCAGCATCTCTCGGCCGGTCTGCTTGCCGTCGATCGAGTAGTCCTGCAGCGCCACGCCGATGCGCAAGCGGATGTCACTGGCCTGTGTGGCGACGTCGAAGCCGGCGACGGTCGCCGTTCCCGACGTGATGCCGAGCAGGGTGCAGAGCATCTTCACCGTGGTCGACTTGCCGGCACCGTTCGGGCCGAGGAAGCCGTAGATCTCGCCGTACGGAATGTCGAGGTCGATGCCGGCCACCGCGTCGTTGGTGCCGAAGGTTCGTGTGAGGGCCTTGGCCTCGATCGCGGAAGGCATCAGGCCTCCAGGCGGCCGTCGATGATGTGGACGCTGCGATCGCAGAAGTGGGTGATGCGCTCGTCGTGTGTGACCACGATCGCCGCCGTTCCGCGTGACTTCATCTCGTTGCGGATCAGCTCCATCACCTGCTCGCCGAGCTTGGTGTCGAGTGCCGAGGTCGGTTCGTCGAACAACACCAGTGACGGGTCGTTCATGAGCGCACGCCCGATCGCCACTCGTTGGCGCTGGCCGCCCGACAGCTGCGACGGCAGGTTCTTCGCGCGGTCGGCCAGGCCGAGCTCCTCGAGCAACTGATCGGCCCTCGCCTTCGCCGGTGCGCCGGTGCGCTTGCCGAGTTCGTCGACGACCAGCAGGTTCTCGCGGGCGTTGAGGAACGGCACCAGGTTGACCGACTGGAACACGAACCCGACCTTGCTCTGGCGGAACTTGGTGAGTTCCTTCGCGCTGTGGCCCGAGATGTCCTCGCCGCCCACGACGATGCGTCCCTCGGTTGCCGACAGGATCCCGCCGGCGATCGAACACAACGTGGTCTTGCCCGAGCCGGACGGGCCGACGAGTGCGACCATCTCGTCGCTGCCGAGCGTGAGCGTGGCATGGTCGAGCGCGACGACTTCGGAGCCGTCACCCATCGTGTACACCTTGCGCACGGCCGACATCTCGAGTGCCGTCGTGACGGTGGTGGTTGTGCCGGAGTGTGCAGTGTTCATGAAGTGGTTCCGATCGCAGAGGCGGGATCGATGCGCAACACGCGGCGCAGCGAGAACGAACAGCCGAGAACGGCCGCGACGAGCAGGAGCACGACGCTCAGGATGATGCGGGCCGGGGTGACGAGCAACGGGATCGACCCGGCCGGGATCACGAGATCGAGGATCACCACGAGCGTGCCGGCGATCAGCGCAGCGACGGCGGTGACGACCACGGCCTGGGCGACGAGCCCGGCGAAGATCGTCGACGACTTGGCACCGAGCGCCTTCAAGACGCCGTACAGACTGGTGCGCTCCACCGTGAGGAGCGCGAAGAACAGCCCGATCACCACCAGGGCGATCGCGACCGTCACACCGATGATCTGATTGAACGTGTTCTGCTGCTCGGTGATCCCGGGAATCGCCGCGACCGCTTCGTCGACCGTGTACGAATCGGTGGCGCCGGCGGTGGCCGCATCGATCGCGTCGGGCAGGTCGCCGCCGTCGCCGCGCACGATCAGGGCCTGGAACACGTCGGGACCCAACTGCGCATCGGGTCGGTTCGCGCTCAGCACGTCGCGCCAGGTGTCGGGCGACGCCCACAGGCTCGACTGGCCGTTGAAGTTCGTGTCCTCGACGAAGCCGATGATCTCGATCGGGGTGCGCGCCGGACCGACTTCGATGATCATGCCCACTTCGACGCCGTCGGCCTCGATGGTCTCATCGGCCCATGCCTGGCCGTACGCCGGTGCGTCCGGGACACCCGTTGGCGCGAGTTCGTAGCCGAACAGGGCAACGCTCGCGAGATCGCGGGGACCCTTGCCCGGCACCCGGGCTCCCAGCTGCACGTTGCCGATCCCGCCGACCTCGGTCACGCCGTCGACAGCCTCGACCTGGGCGCGCAGCTCGGGATCGATCCGGCTGCGAACGAACGATGCCTGCGCCGTGTCGGAGTAGACGATGGCGTCGGCGTCCTGCGCCCGGATGGCGCCGGTCGAC
>CAVURC010000018.1:0-363785 GCA_963743825.1 Ilumatobacteraceae bacterium
TGACAACCCACCAGAGGTTGTTGATGATCGTGCCCCGCATCGCGGTGAATGCAGCGAAACAGACGAGCAGTGCGCCGACCACGAGCGGGGCGACCGTGGGGTTGCCGAGCTCAACCGCTCGGCCTGTCTGTCGTTTCGATCTCGTTCCGACGATCGCGGCGATCGCGAGCAGGATGACGCCGATGTAGAACGGCACGCTGGTGAACATGTTCGTCCAGTTGGTGAGGTCCCAACTCGCCGGGTCGTCGAACGTGTCGACGTAGTTCTCGAGCCCGACGAACTCCTCCGAGTCGCGGTCGAACAACGACAGGATCCCGGTTCGGATCGCCGGGATCACGAGCATCACGGCGATGAACAGCAGTGCCGGGCCGAGGAAGATCCACGACCGCGACCCCTGATCGATCGCAGCGCGCTTGGTGAGGTCGGGATTCGTGGTCCCGCTCAGACGGATGCCGACGAGCAGGCCGGGCACGGCCGCGCCGAGAACCGCGGTGGCGATCGTGCCGTCACCGACGTCGGCGCCACCCCAGTACCCGAGAACCCAGCCGATTCCGGCACCGACGACGGCGCCGTGCTGCAGTGGCCGCCGGGTGAGAGCGCTGAGCCCGGCGCCCGCCAGCGCGAAGGCGGCGGTGTAGATGGCGGTCGTCAGCCAGTCGACGCCCGGGTAATACTCTTCCCGGAGGCACAGGCCGATTACTACGCCGATGGCCCCGAACCCTCCGATCGAGATGATGCGGCGCCGTTGCGGGTCGTCGGTCTGAGCGAGCAGGAATCCGACGGCGCCGAAGGCAACACCACCGGCGAGTGGGCCGAGAATCCACGACCACGTGCCACCCTCGGACCCGATCGTGAGACCGTTTCCGTGCAGGACGATCCCCAGCAGGACGCCCAGGGCGGCGAACCGCAACGTGTTGAACCGTTGCCAACGATCTCGCGCCTGGTCGAACAGCAGGTTGGCGCCGATCCAGATCGCCGCACACGCTGCGACCGCCACGACGACGGTGATGATCGTGCTGCGGACCTTGTCGGACAGGATCGCCAACACGAGGGCCGCGACAAGCGCGCCCACGATGCCGCCCCGACTCGCCCACGACTGCTGCTGCAACCAGGACTGGCGTTCGGCGGCCACCGTCGTCGGTGCGTTGGTGTGTTTGCCCTCGAGAGGATCGAGCGGTTCGGTGCCGCTGCGTCCGATGGTCTCCACCTGTCGTACCCCCAATCGTTCCCCGAAAGACGTCGGGGCACTGACACCTTAGTGTCAGTGCCCCGACTGGTTCATCACCGATCTGCTTTCGCAGGTCGGAACGAAGTGACTATTCGGGCCAGGTCGCCTGGATGTTCGCACCGGCTTCTTCAGCGGTGATGTCACCGTTGACGAGTGAGGTGCCCTCTGACCAGAACGATCCCGAGCCGACATCGGCCGGCATCAGGTCGCCACCGTCGAAGCGCACGAAGTCGGCGCTCGTGAGGATCTCGAGGAACCGCTGCTCGAGCGGCTGGTAGACGCTCGGGTCCTGCCCCTTGGCAGCCGAGAGATAACCCGAGAGGCTGCCGTCGAGTTCGGCCGACTGGATCCGCTGACGGTTCTGTGCATAATCGGCCGTTGCCATGTACTCGAGCACGGCCATCGTCGCAGGATCGTCGTTGAACGCTGCTGCGAAGTTGCCGGCCGAGAGCACCGGGCCGTCGCCGTTGATGTCGGGGAAGTAGAAGACGTCGATCGCCTCTGGGTTCTCCGGGTCGGCGAATGCCGTACCGGCCGGGTAGAGACCGGCGAAGAAGTTCGAGTGGCGGACCATGTAGCAGTCGTCGTTGGCGTGAGCCTCGGCAACCGGAGCACCGAAGTTCGTCGCCGAGATCGTCCCGCCGGCGGCGAACACGTTCTCGTCGGTCCACAGGTCCTTGACGGCCTGCATGGCCTCGACCACGCGTGGGTCGTCGAACTTGACCTCGTTGGTGACCCACTGGTCGTAGACGTCGCCGCCGTGCAGGCGGAGCATCATGTCTTCCACCCAGTCGGTGAACATCCAGCCGGTCGCGGTGCCGGACTCGATGCCGACGCACAGTGGCTTCGAACCACCGGCCGCCGCCATCTCGTCGACCAGTGCGACGAACTCGTCGTAGGTCTCCGGGACTTCGTAGCCGTCGGCCTCGAAGCGTGCCGGCTTGTAGAAGACGATGCCCTTGAGGTCGGACTTCACCGGCACGCCGTACTGCACGTCGTCGACCTTGACGACATCGGACAGGCCTGGTGCCCAGTATTCGGTGATCGCAGCGTTGACTGCGTCGTCGAGGGGCACGATGAAGTCCTGCCGCGCGAAGTCGGCCAATTTGCCCGGCTGGGGGAACAACCCGATGTCCGGCGGATTGCCGCCCTGCACCTGGGTGTTGATGTTCGCCTCCCAGTCGGCGTCGCCGGCAAAGGTGACCGTGAGGTTCATCGGCCCGAAGTGCTCGTTGAGGGCGTCGTTGATCGCGATCACCGACGGATCGTCACGCTCGGAGCCGGTGATGGTCACCTCGGCGCCTTCGAAGTCCGTCGTCTCGCCGCCGTCGCCGCCGTCGGTGGCTTCGGTGACTGCGTCACTGGTATCGCTGCCGGAGCTGTCGTCATCGCTTCCGCATGCTGCGGCAACGAGCGACAGGGCAACCGGGACAACGGCTAGCTTGAGCCAGCGTTTGTTCATTGGGTCCTCCCCCTCTTGGTGGATGTGAGCCGAAATGTTTCGACGATGTAAACGCTTACAGACTTGACCCTGCGGAGTCAAGGCTAAACGTCCCAGATCTTGTCGAACGAGCCGATATCGGCCCTGACGTCAGCAGGGAGAACCGGTCGTGGACCGGATCACCAACTCGATCGGCGACACGATCGGGTCGAGATCGACCGGCGCCGATGCCATCATGGCCACGAGTGACCGTGCCGCTGTGGCGCCCTGTGAGGCCACGTCCTGGCGGATCGTGGTCAGCCCGAGCACGCGCGACACGTCGTGGTCGTCGACGCCGAGCACCGACACGTCGACACCCGCTTGCAGGTCGCGAGCTTTCAGCGCCATCAGCGCGCCGAAGGCCATCTCGTCGGACATTGCGAAGACCGCAGTCGGGGGGTCGTCGAGGTCGAGGAGGTGAGCCATCGCCTCCTGACCGCCGTCGATGCCGAAGTCGCCGCCGACTTCGAGGGACGGGTCGTGCGGCAATCCCACGTCGGCGAGGCCGGCGAGGAATCCGGCGGTGCGGCGCCTCGGCACCTCGAAGTTCAGCGGGTCCTCGCCGAGCCCGCTGATCAGACCGATTCGTCGGTGCCCGAGTTCGGCGAGCGTTGTTGCGGCGAGTCGACCGACTGCCTCGTCGTCGACGAAGACCGATGGCGACCCGGCGGTACGGGTGCCGACGGTCGACAGCGCCACACCGCGTTCGCGCAACGAGCGGGCCTGCGCATCGGTGGCCTGGATGTTGACGAGGATGACGCCGTCGGTGCGCCGCTCGATCCGGTACGGCTCGTCGAGGAGCCGGTCGCACTCGGCGACGGTGCCGACTCCGACGACGAGGAACTCGTAGCCGGATTCGTTGCACACCGCTTCCGCACCGGCGATGACGGTGGAGAAGTACCAACTCGCCAGGTGCGGGACGACGATGATGACGGTCCGCGTGCGTCCTGCGGCGAGCCGGGCGGCTGCGGGGTCCGGTTCGTAGTGCATCGCAGTCGCCACCTCGAGCACGCGCGAGCGCGTCGACTCGGCGACGTTGGGCAGGCCTCGCAGTGCCCGACTCACGGTCGCGACCGACACGTGTGCGGCCTGCGCCACGTCTTCGATGCGTGGCCGACGCTGGCGCGGTGCCCTCGGATCGCTCGTCGCTTCCATGCGCCCCGAAGTGTAAGCGCTTACAGGTACCTGCATCGCGAACGCGCGCCCGGGCGCTCGCCTCGTTGTCCGTCTGCTTGGTCGCGGCGGTGGCCGATCGTGGGGTACCTTCGCTCGTCGTGGACCACGATCCCGAGCTCTCCGCACCGGCGCCTCCGGGCCACGAGTGGTGGCGCCACGCAGTCGTCTACCAGATCTACGTGCGATCGTTCGCCGACGGCAACGGCGACGGCACGGGCGACATCGCGGGGATGCGCAGCCGCCTGCCGTATCTCGAACGGTTGGGCGTCGATGCTGTGTGGATCAATCCGTGGTACCGATCGCCGTTGCTCGATGGCGGCTACGACGTCGCCGACTACCGCGAGATCAACGAGCAGTTCGGCACCACCGCCGAGGCCGAGGAGTTCATCGCGGAAGCCCGACGGCACGGGATCCGGATTCTCGTCGACCTCGTGCCGAACCACACGTCGTGGGAACACGAATGGTTCCGGACCGCGGTTGCGTCCCCTCCGGGCTCGCCCGCACGGGGCCGCTACCACTTCCTCGACGGACGGGGCGACCACGGTGAACTGCCGCCGAACGACTGGCAATCGGTGTTCGGCGGACCGGCGTGGACCCGAGTGGCTGACGGTCAGTGGTATCTCCACCTGTTCGACGAGAGTCAACCCGATGTCAACTGGGAGCATCCCGACGTGCCCGCCGAGTTCGAGTCGGTGATGCGGTTCTGGCTCGATCGTGGGGCCGCGGGCTTCCGCATCGACGTGGCGCATGCGCTCGTCAAGGCCCCCGGATACCCCGACGCAGGAGCGGAGGCCAACGACGGCAAGGGAGACGCCGAGCCGGTTCCCTATTTCGACCGCGACGAGATCCACCCGATCGTGCGTCGTTGGCGGCGACTGCTCGACGAGTACGGCGACCGGATGATGGTGGCCGAGGCGTGGGTCGATGCCGAGCGCCGCCCGCTGTACCTGCGCCCCGACGAGTACCACCAGGCCTTCGACTTCGACCTCTTGACGGCACCGTGGGGTGCGCAGGAGTTCCGCGGGATCATCTCCGAGAGCGTCCGATCCGCTCACGCGGTGGGGTCGAACCCGACGTGGGTGTTGTCGAACCACGACGTCGTCCGTCACGCCACGAGGTACGGGCTCCCACGAGGCGTCGAGCCGGCCGCGTGGCTTCTCGACGGACCACACGACCTCCTCGACGTCGGGCGCGGCGCCCGGCGTGCCCGGGCGGCCGCCATGGTGACGCTGGCGCTGCCTGGATCTGCATATGTGTATCAGGGCGACGAGCTCGGCCTGCCGGAAGCGTGGAACCTGCCGATCGACGTACTGGCGGATCCGATCTGGCACGACTCGGGTCACACCGTCAAGGGGCGCGACGGCTGTCGCGTGCCCATTCCGTGGGAGCCGACCGGTCCGTCACTCGGATTCGGCGACGGTGGTAGCTGGCTTCCGCAGCCGCAGGAGTTCGCAGCGTTGTCGGCCGCACTCCAAGACGGTGACCCCGACTCCACGCTCACGCTCTACCGCACCGCGTTACAACTGCGGCGGGAGCTGCTCGTCTTCGATGCGAGCTTCGAACTCATCGATCTCGGCGACGACGTGCTGGCATTTCGGCGCGACCGATTCCTCTGCGTCGCGAACATGGGTGACGAGTCGGTGTCGCTCCCCGACGGCACGCTCGTGCTGGCGTCGGCGCCGCTGTTCGACGGGAAGATCCCGCCCGACACGACGGTCTGGGTGTCGTGAGGTCGCACGCCGTGATCGGATCGCCCAGCGTCATTGGATCGGAGGTCGCGGCGTGGAGATCGTGACGAAGCAGGGGCATCCCGACTTCCTCGACCTGCCGTGGGACGTGCCGCTGGCCGAATGGAACCATCCACGTCTCGTGAAGATGGCGCACGGCATCAGCCGTCACATCGTGCGCTTCGTGCGCTTCGAGGAGCGGGTCTATGCACTGAAGGCAACGTCGATCGCCGCAGCGCAGAGCGAGTACCGGGTGCTGCGCAGCCTCCGTGACGATCATCTGCCCGTCGTCGAACCGGTCGGGGTGGTGTCCGACGCGCCCGAGGCGGGCGACGCCATACTGATCACCCGGTATCTCGACTACTCGCTGCCCTACTGGTACCTGCTCGGGCGTGGCGATCCCACCCTCGCCGACCGGCTGATGGATGCCGGCGTCGTGCTGCTGGTCCGTCTCCATCTGGAAGGCGTCTTCTGGGGCGACTGTTCGTTGTCGAACATCCTCTGGCGGCGCGACGCGGGCGCGATGATGGCGTATCTCGTCGACGCCGAGACCACCGAACGCCGGCCGACGATCTCGGATCGGATGCGCACCTACGACATCGACATCGCCGTCGAGAACGTGGTCGGCGGTCTGCTCGAACTGCAGGCCAGCGGGCGCATCGACTACGAGGTCGACCACCTCGCGATCGCCGAATCGCTGCGGGCGCGCTACGAGGAGCTGTGGGGCGAACTGACCCGTGTCGAGGAGTTCGATCTCGACGACCGATGGCGCATCGAGCAGCGGGTGCGGCGCATCAACGATCTGGGATTCGACGTCGAGGAGCTCTCGATCAATCGTGACGGGCGAACGCTGTCGGTGCAACCGGTGCTCATCGAGGAGGGCCACCATGCACGCGAGCTCCGGCGTCGGACCGGGCTCGAGGTGCAGGAGAACCAGGCTCGCCGTCTGCTGTCGGACATCGACCAGCACAAGGCCTGGCTCGAGCGGCGTGACGGTCAGTCGATCCCTCGCGCCGTTGCGACCACGCGGTGGCTCGCCGACGTCTATCAGCCCGTCGTCGACGCGATCCCCGCCGACATGCGGTCACATCTCGAGCCCCCGGAGCTCTTTCATCAGTTGCTCGAGCACCGGTATCTCATGGCGGAGAAACGGGGCGCCGAAGTGAGGACCCAGGAGGCGCTGGCCGACTACCTCGCCGGAGTGCTGCCGACTGCGCCCGAGGAGCGACAGCTCCGTCTCGACGCTGACCCGCCAGCGGATACCGTCGGTCTCGATGACTGACCTCGAACGAATTGCCGCAGCGCGTCGAGCGATCGGATTGATCGACCTGACCGACCTCGCCGATGATCATTCACCCGGCGGGATCGACGAGCTGTGCCGTCGCGCGCGTGTACATGCGACGGCAGCAGTGTGCGTCTGGCCGGAGTTCGTGGCGACGTGCGCGGCCCAGTTGCGTGGCACCGGCGTGAGGGTGGCGACTGTCGTGAACTTCCCGTCGGGCGATGAGCCGATCGATGCGGTCACCGTGGCGGTCGTCGGTGCTCTGGCCGATGGTGCCGACGACATCGACGTGGTCCTGCCGTACCGAGCGGTGCTGGCTGGCGACCCCGATCGGGCCGCCGCGATGGTGGCCGCAGTGGCCGAGCTGATCGAGTCGCCCGTGTTGCTCAAGGTGATCCTCGAGACCGGTGCACTCGACGATCGCGCGGTCATCTCGTCGGCGGCGCAGCTGGCGATCGACAACGGGGCGGACTTCGTCAAGACCTCGACCGGAAAGATCCCGGCCGGTGCGAGCCTCGACGCCGCGGCGGCGATGCTCGACGTCATTGCCGGCGCCGGTCGTCAGGTGGGGCTCAAACCATCCGGCGGGATCCGCACGTTCGACGACGCGATGGCCTACATCGATCTCGCCGACTCGGTGATGGGGGAGGGGTGGGCGACTCCGGCCACGTTCCGATTCGGCGCGAGCGGGCTGCTCGATTCGCTCCTCGCCGTGATCGACGGCGACTCGACCGTGCAGGGTTCGTCGAGCTACTGAGCGTCGAGCTACTGAGCGCCGGCATCGAGGCCGTTTCGACGGATGACGTCGCTGTACCACGAGGCGCTGTCGCGTGGGGTTCGCTCGAGCGTGTCGAAGTCGACGTGCACGAGCCCGAAGCGCTTGTCGTAGCCGAGCGACCACTCGAAGTTGTCCATCAACGACCACTGGAAGTAGCCGCGAATGTCGACGCCGGCGTCGATGGCGCGTCGAATCGCCCGCAGATGCTGGTCGAGATAGTCGATTCGGCGTGGGTCGGCGCATCGGCCGTCGACGATCGGATCGTCGTAGGCGCAGCCGTTCTCGGTGATGTAGATCGGCGGCAGGTTCGGGTAGTCGTCGCGGAGTCGCACGAGGAGGTCGGTGAAGCCGTTCGGCGTGATGGGCCAGCCCATGTCGGTGTGGATCTCGGCTTCGTCGGCTTCGGTGACACCGGTGACGGTCGGGTACGCCAACATGCGATCGGTCACCTCGCCGTCGGCGAGCGCGCGCACGATGATGTCGAAGTAGTAGTTGATGCCGATCCAGTCGAGGGGCTGGCTGATCGTGTCGGCGTCGCCCGCCTGGATGGCGTCGGCCAGCGGCCCGTACGACTCGAGGAGGTCGGCCGGATAGTGGCCGCGCAGCGTTGCGTCGAACCACCAGCGGTTGTGGATCGCGTCGACGAGACGGATCTGTGTCTCGTCGGCGGGCTGTCGCTCGTCGCTGACGATGTTCGACGGGTTGATCACGATGCCGAGTTGCAGATCGTCACGTTCGGCTCGCATGGTCTGCAACGCGAGTCCGTGGGCGAGCAGTTCGTGATGTGCAACCGTGACCGCGGCGTGCGGGTCAACCAGTCCCGGAGCGTGGACGCCCGCGGCGTGACCGAGGTACGCGTAGCACCAGGGTTCGTTGAACGTCGACCACATGGTGACGCGGTCGCCGAGCTCTCGGACCATGAGCGCGGCATAGTCGCCGAACCAGCTCACCGTGTCGCGGTTGCGGAAGCCGCCGAGCTCCTCGAGCCCCTGGGGCAGGTCCCAGTGGAACAGCGTCGGGCACGGGACGATGTCGTGGTCGAGGAGACGGTCGACGAGACGTTGGTAGAAGTCGACGCCCTGCTGGTTGACGCTGCCTCGGCCATCGGGCATCACCCTCGACCACGAGATCGAGAAGCGGTAGCTCTGCAGGCCGAGGTCCGCCATCATCGTGACGTCGTCATCGAGGCGGTGGTAGTGGTCGCACGCCACGTCGCCGGTGTGACCGTTGGCAACCTTGCCCTCGGTGTGCGAGAACACGTCCCACACGCTCTCGCCGCGGCCACCGTCGCGTACGGCACCCTCGATCTGGTAGCTGGCGGTCGCCGCGCCCCAGAGGAATCCGGTCGGGAACTGGACCAACGTGCTCATCGCGGGTCAGTGTTGCAGATGGTCCCCGGCATCGAGCGCGTGCTGCTTGATCGTCCGCCGGACCGGTAGCCTTCGGTGCCCCTGCCCTCGTAGCTCAGGGGATAGAGCATCGGCCTCCGGAGCCGTGTGCGCAGGTTCGAATCCTGCCGAGGGCGCCACGGATTTCCTGCGTGGTCCTCCCTCCGATGAGCGAAACCCCGGTATCCGGCGGTCTGGCTCATCGCTTGACACGGATCCGGCGACCCTCGGTCGTCAGCTCCGACGGATGACGTTGACCTCGGTGGGGTTGGCCAACATGTCGAACACCGCCGAGTACTTCGCTCCGGCGGCGAGCAGGGCGTCCTTCTGTTCGTCGTCGCAGTCGGCGTCGATGTCGAATTCGATGTCGACGTTGCTGAACCCCTTGCGGACATCGGGGTCCACGCCGAGGACACCGCGGACGTCGATGTCGGCGCTCACCGTCGACGACACCTTGTTCAGCTGGATGTTGCGGGCAGCCGCGCCGGTGGCGATGCCGGCGGTGATGCACGCTGCGAGCGCGTGGAGCACGTACTCCTGTGGTGTCGGTCCGTGACCGTGGCCCAGGGTGGGGTGGTCGGCCTTGTACGTGAACTCCTGTACGTGCTCGTGTTCGCCACCCATGCCGTACCACTCGTGGATGGTCGACTGACTCGCCGTCCCCTCGACCCACTCGTTCTTGGCCGAGAACCGGAACTGCGCGAGTTCCCCGTTCTCGCGAGTCTTCGCGATGGCCCCGAACATCTTGTCGCACGGCACGCCGTTGACTTCCTCAGCCATGATGACCAACCCCCTCAGTCGTGGGCAACCACGCTACGCCTCGTCGGCAACCCTGTCGAGGGGTCGACACCATCGGCCTCGGCTCCTACGATCGTGACCGGGTCGGAAGGGGCGTGCCATGTCGTGGGAGATGGTCGATGAAGGTTGGGGCCGTCGTGCCGTCGAGTTCGCGACACTGAGTGAGCCGTCGGCCTGCCGCGAGTACGTCGCCGTGCAGCATCGGCTCGGCGTCGGCGCCGGCGACCGTCTCCTCGATGTCGCCTGCGGCTCGGGGCTGGCCATCGAACTCGCCAGGGTCAGGGGCGCCGCCTGTTCCGGCATCGATGCCTCCCCGCGTCTCGTGGCCGTGGCGAAGGATCGCAATCCTGACAGCGACATTCGGGTGGGCGACATGGAGGCCCTTCCGTGGGACCGCGAGACGTTCGACGTCGTGACCAGTTTCCGTGGCATCTGGGGAACGACACCCAACGCCGTGGCCGAGGCGCACCGTGTTCTCGTTCCGGGCGGCCGGCTTGCGATCACCGTGTGGGGAAATGTCGGCAAGTCTCCAGGCGCGTGGATGATGGCGCCGTTCCGATGGGCGACCGACGAGAAGGTCCAGCACCAGGCCGACATGGTGTCGTTGGGACGACCGGGCGTCGGCGAATCGTTCCTCGATGAGTGCGGCTTCGACGTCGCCGAGCGGTTCGAGATCCCGTTCGTGTTCGAGTACCCCGACCCGGAGACCTTCGCCCGCGGGCTCGCATCGACCGGCCCTGCCTACGAGGCGATCCAGAGCATCGGCGAGGAGGAGTTCGTCAACCGGGCGACCGAGCTCGCCACTGCCCACGTACGCGACGGCCTCCCTCTGCGCGGCGAGGTCCAGCTGTTCGGTTACATCGGCACGAAGCGCTGATCAACCGGCCGTCGGCCGGCGAGATGCCCCACGAGGTGGTCGGCCAGCTCCCTGGTGTCGTCGACGGAACCGTGCAGGAAGCTCGACCTCCGTCGGCGCAGGAACGAGGCGCCGAGGAAGTAGACGCCGGGAGCATCCACCACCACGCCGCCGTCATGGCGGAGACGGCCGGCGGCGTCGAATACGGGGAGCTCGACCCAGGACAGGTCGGGATGGAATCCGGTTGCCCAGACGATCGTCGTGATCTCCCCACTGTTCAGATCCAGCGTCAGTGGGGCACCTCGAGTGACCCGAGTCGGTTCGTAGCGCTCGACGGACCCGACCTCGGCGCCGAGTCCCTGTTCGGCGATCCACCCGTCGATGTCGTCGAGCAGGCGGCCGAGTTTCTGGTCGGCCAACGCGCAGTGGTTCCGCAACCCGCCCGAGAACATCGCAACCCCGTCGCGGATCGCGCCGAGTCGACCCCGGAGCTGCACACCGGTGTCGGTGACGGAATTGAGATCGAGGGTTCGACGTTCGGGTGTGCCGACGAGTTGCGGCGACGCCACCTTGCGGGCCTTCGACGATGTCCTCGACCTCGTCGTACCGCTCGTCGAGCCGTCCGATGGCCTCCATCCAGTGTTGGATGTCAGCACCTCGGTAGGTCCTCGGCATCCGAACGTGCTCGCCGACCGACAGCGTGACCGGCCGACCCGATGCATGGATCTCCTCGGCGAGCTGGAGACCGGTGGCGGCAGCCCCGATCACGAGGACTCCACCGTCGACCAGTTGATCGGGATTCCGGTAGTCGAGTGGGTCGACCTGGTCGACATGTGCCGGCACCGCCGCAGCGACGTCCGGAATGCTCGCAAGGTTGCATGCGCCCCCGGCCAACACCACACACCGGCAACGCCACGTGCCTCGGTCGGTGGCGACCTCGTACCCGTCGTCGGTCGGTCGAACGGTGGTCACTGTGGTCCCGGCCTCGACGGGTGCCGCGATCGTGTCGGCATAGGTCTGGATGAAGCCCACGATCTCCGCGCCGGTCATGAAGCCATCCGGATCGTCGCCGTCGTACACCTGGCCCGGGAGCCGAGCCTGCCAGTTCGGCGTGAGCATCGTGAACGAGTCCCAACGCTGGGTCCGCCACGAGTTCGCCACCTCACTGCGTTCCAACACGACGTGATCGACGCCACGGTCCGACAGGCACTTGCTCATCGCCAACCCGTTGTGTCCACCGCCCACCACCACGACCGAGACTCGACGCTCCGCAGACATCGCGCCAGTTTCCCAGATCTCAGTGCGATCGGATGCCTGCAGTTCGATGTGCGAGGAAGGCGTAGCCGAACACCTCGAACGAGCGTGCCTTTGCTTCGCCGGTCGCGTCGGCGAAGGTGTCGACCGCAGGCCCGATCGTGACGTGTTCGAACCCGGAGTCCTCGAGCATCTGTTGCCAGCCCGCACGGGGCAGCCCTCCGGCAATTCAACCGGTCCACAGGTCGACGTCGCGGACCGCTTCGATCGGGACGGGGCGGCCGTTGGCGATGTCGGCGAACTGCAGCGTGCCGCCGGGACGCAGCACGCGGAAGATCTCGGCGAACACGGCGTGCTTGTCCGCGCACAGGTTGATGACGCCGTTGGAGATGACCACGTCGGCCCACCCGTCGTCGACGGGCATGCTCTCGGCGAGCCCCTCGCGGAACTCGACGTGATCGAACTCGAGGTGTGCGGCCGTGGCGCGGGACTTGGCCAGCATCTCGGGCGTCATGTCGATGCCGATCACTCGACCGGTCGAGCCGGCCTGCGTTGCGGCGATGAACGAATCGAACCCCGCGCCCGATCCGACGTCGACGACCTTCGAGCCCGCTTCGACGCGCCGCAACGAGAACGGGTTGCCGACCCCGGCGAACGACTCGACGGCACGATCCGGGAGTTCGTCGACGACGGCGTCGTCGTAGCCGAGCCGGCTCGCGAGTGGACGGCCGGTGTGGAAGTGGTGGGGGCCGTGTGGATCGATCGCCACCTCGCGGTACTTCTCACGCACCTGTGTGCGCAGCGTGTCGACATCGACAAGCAGTTCGTTCGACACGATCGGCCTCCCCCTCCCGGCAGGCGGTGCCGCCGAGTAGTCCTGACTATTCAAAGTACTCCTTGAATAAGGCTTTGGCAAGGGGTCGTTCAGTGCGGGTGCGTCTCGTACATGCGCAGGGCGACGCTCAGGCCGGAGATCGCAGTGAGCGCAGCGACGGCGTAGATGGCGGCGGGAATCGACACGAGATCGGCGAGGATGCCGGCGAGCAGTGCGCCGACGGCGAAGCCGCTGTCGCGCCACAGCCGGTAGATGCCGACCGATCGGGCACGCCATTGCGGGTGGGCGACGTCGCCGATCGCGGCGAGCAGGGTCGGGTACACCATGGCCGTGCCGGCTCCGAGCACCATGGCGCCGATGGCCCAGGCGGCGAAACTGCCGGTGGCGGCGATCCAGGCGATGGCGACCGCCTGGGTGAGCATGCCCGCAACGATGAGCGGTTTGCGCCCGATGCGGTCGGACAGCGCGCCGGTGTAGAGCTGGCCGAGGCCCCACACGGCCGGGTAGAGAGCTGCCAGGACACCGATGCGTCCGATCGAGAGACCGGAGGCGGCGAAGAAGATCGGGAACAGGCCCCAGGCGAGTCCGTCGTTGAGGTTGTTGACCAGCCCGGCCTGCGAGCACGACGACAGTGCCTTGTCGCGGAACGAGGTGAGCCGGAAGATCTCGCCGGTGGTGAGGTCCGCATGGTGAGCGTCGCTGGAGGCGACGTGGTTGGCGGCCTCGTGGCGTGCGTGACCCTGCGTCTCGCGGACGGCGAACACCGACAGGCCGAGGCCGAGTCCGGCGTAGGCGAGGCCGAGGAAGAACGGCTCGGGGCGCAGGCCCCAGCGTTGTGCGATGTATCCCGTCGCGAGGGCGGTGACGGCGACGGCGCCGTAGCCGGCTGCTTCGTTGAAGCCCATCGCGAACCCTCGTCGCGCGGGCCCGACGAGGTCGATCTTCATCACGACCGTGGTCGACCACGTGAGTCCCTGGTTGATGCCGAGCAGCACGTTGGCGAACACCACCCAACCCCACGTCGGGGCCCACATGAGCAGCAACGGGATCGGCAGGGCGATGATCCACCCGGCGACGAGCACGGGTTTGCGGCCGAACCGGTCCGAGAGCGTGCCGGCGAAGAAGTTGGTTGCTGCCTTCACGGCACCGAAGGCGACGATGAACGTGAGCGTTGCGGTGAAGGCGGTGAGCCCGAACTCGGCCTCGGCGAGCAGCGGGAGGACGGTGCGTTCCTGGCCGATCATGCCGCCGACGAGGGCGTTGACACCCACGAGCAACGCGAACTGGCCGAGGTTCTCCCTGAGCCCGAGCTTCAACGGAGTCTCGGCGGTGTTGCTGCTCACGACCCGGACCGTCCCTTCCTCAAAGAAGTACTTGAATAACTCCGAGCGGATACTATCTTGTCAAGTGGTTTCTTGAGCATGGAGGAGATCTGGTGGGTGACAGAGTCGCCAAGGATGCGCTGTTCGACGGGTTCGCCGACATCGCCAAGGCGCTCGCCAACGGGCGGCGCGCGGAGTTGATCGACGTGCTCGTCCAGGGCGAGCGGCACGTCGAGGAACTCGCCTCCGAGATCGGACAGAGCGTCGCGAACACCTCGTTCCACCTCCGCACGCTCGCCGATGCCGGCCTGGTCGTCACCCGACGCGACAAGACCCGCATCTACTACCGCTGCGCCTCGGATCGAGTCACCGACCTGTGGTTCGCGCTGCGCGACGTCGCCGCAGCCCATCATGCCGAACTCGACGAGCTCGCTGCTGCCTACCTCGGGCACCGTGACGAGATGGACCAGGTGAGCCGAGCGGAGCTCACGGCCCGCCTCGAGGCCGGCGACGTGGTGGTGGTCGATGTGCGTCCGGCAGCCGAGTATGCGGCCGGTCACATCGCCGGTGCGCGGTCGATCCCTGCCGACCGTCTCGCGCGTGAGCTGCGCAATCTGCCCGCCGACGTCGAGGTGGTCGCGTACTGCCGTGGCCCCTACTGCGTGTTCGCCGACGAGGCGATCAGGTTGCTGCGCCGTCGCGGCCGGGCGGCGCGCCGCCTCGAGGACGGCTTCCCCGAGTGGCGTCGCGCCAACCTGCCCGTCGAGACCAGATGATCACCGGGGAGCCGCCGTTGCGTTGGACCGCACCGGCCGGTGCGTACGACGCCTGGTTCGAGCGGCCCTGGGGCCGCTACGCCACGGCGACCGAGCATCGGATGCTGCTCGCAGCAGCCGGCCCGGTCGCGGGAGCGGCGGTACTCGACGCTGGCTGTGGCACCGGACGATTCATGCAGCGCCTCGAAGCCGAGGGCGCCGACGTGATCGGCGTCGATCGTGACGCTGACGCCCTCGCCATCGCCCGCACCAGGACGACAGGGGTGCTCCTTCTCGGCGACGCACACCAGCTTGCGCTCCCGGACCGATCGGTCGACGCCGCGTTCGCGGTGACCGTCTGCGAGTTCACCGCCGACCCCGCACGAGTGTTCGCCGAACTCGCCCGGGTCGTCCGACCCGGAGGTCGGGTCGTGGTCGGATCACTCAACCGGACCAGCCCCTGGGGCTGCTGGAACCGCCGTCAGTTCGGGAGCGCTCCATGGAACACGGCCCGATTCCTCGACCGCAGCGCGCTCCTCGGCCTCGGCGCTGCACACGGGCGTTGTCGGTTGCAGGCGGGGCTCTACTCGCCACGCGCCATGCCGATGATCGAACGGTGGTCACCCGTGCTCGAACGACTCGGCAGTCTCCTCGCCCCAGGGCTCGGAGCCTTCCAGGTGCTCACGATCGACATCCCCGAACCGACGACCAGGTGACGCAACGAGTGTCCGGTGAGTTCCATCCGGCAGACTGTGGGCACCATGTCGGATCCCCTCGCCACGATCTCGGACCTGCTCGAACCGGTCTTCGCCGGGCTGAACGGCGGCGCGGCGGCAGACCCGACGGTGCGCCCGTCGGATCGGGCCGATGCACAGATCAACGGCGCGTTGGCACTCGCCAAGAAGATCGGCGGTAGTCCGCGCGACATCGCACAGGCGATCGTCGACTCCGGCGTGCTCGATGGTGCGGCGAGCGACCTGGAGATCGCCGGGCCGGGCTTCGTCAACGTGACGTTCTCGCGCGAGTTCCTCGCCGCGCAACTCGCCGCCGTGGCAGCCGATGATCGGCTGGGCGTGGCGACGGCGTCGCCGGTCAGGAACGTCGTCGTCGACTATTCGGCACCCAACGTTGCCAAGGAGATGCACGTCGGCCATCTGCGCACGACCGTGATCGGCGACTCGCTCGTGCGGATGATGGAGTTCCTCGGTCATCGAGTGATCCGTGAGAACCACATCGGCGACTGGGGCACACCGTTCGGCATGCTCATCGAGCACCTCGTCGATCTCGGAGAAGAGCAGGCCGCCGAACACCTGTCGCTCGGCGATCTCGACGGCTTCTACAAAGAGGCTCGGGTGAAGTTCGACGGATCCGACGAGTTCCAGGACCGCGCCCGCGAGCGGGTGGTGTTGCTGCAGAGCGGCGACGCCGACACGCGACGGCTCTGGGCGCTGCTCGTCGGACTCTCCAACCAGCACTTCAACACGGTGTACGAGTTGCTCGGGGTACGGCTCACCGACGACGACCTCGCCGGCGAGAGCATCTATCAACCGCTGATGCCCCAGGTGATCGAGCGATTGCGCGCCGGCGGGCTGCTGACCGAGTCCGATGGCGCCGACGTGGTCTTCCCGCCCGGCTTCACCAATCGTGACGGCGACCCGCTCCCGCTCATCGTGCAGAAGGGCGCCGGTGGTTTCAACTACGCCACGAGCGACCTCGCCTGCGTGATCGACCGTGTCGAACGCCTCGACGCCGACCTGATGCTGTACGTCGTCGGTGCACCCCAGCAGCAACACCTGCAGATGGTGTTCGCAGTCGCCGAGATGGCGGGTTGGCTGGTGCCGCCCGTCGAGGCGATCCACGTGACGTTCGGCAACGTGCTCGGCTCCGACCGCAAGATCCTGAAGAGCCGCAGCGGCGAGCCGATGAAGTTCGCGTCGCTGCTCCACGAGGCCATCGAGCGCGCCGGGAATGCCGTCGCCGAGAAGAACCCCGACCTGACCGCCGACGAACGCGCCGACGTGGCACACATGATCGGCATCGGAGCGGTCAAGTACGCCGAGCTGTCGACCGACCGGGTCAAGGACTACGTGTTCGACTGGGACCGGATGCTGTCGTTCGACGGCAACACCGGGCCGTATCTCCAGTACGCGCACGCCCGGATCTGCTCGATCTTCCGGCGTGCCGGCATCGACCGGTCGTCGGTGCGGGCAACCTCGATCCTGCTCGACACACCGCAGGAGCGGGCCCTGGCGCTGCGCTTGCTCGCGTACCCGACGGCGATCGGCGCCACGCTCGACACGTACAGCCCGCACAAACTGTGCACCTACGTGTACGACCTCGCCACCGACTTCACGTCGTTCTACGAGCACTGTCCGGTGCTCAAGGCCGACGAACCGGTGCGCTCCAGCCGTCTCGCGCTCGCCGATCTCGCCGCCCGCACCCTGCACCATGCCCTCGACCTCCTCGGCATCGACGCCCCGGAGCAGATGTGACCGCCCTCACCCGCCAGCCACCCCGTTTGCGTGACGGTCTGGTTGGGACGGGCCAACCGAAGTGCAACGCAAACAGGTGGATGGCGGCGGCGGCGGTGGCAGTGGGGGAGGGGCGATGACGGCGATCTCGCGGAGGCTGCTGCCCGACACGGCCGCGATCGGCCACGACGGGATGCTCGAGATCGGCGGATGCTCGGTCGAGGAACTCGTCGAGGAGTTCGGCACGCCGTTGTTCGTCTACGACGAGGCCCACCTGCGCGCCCGATGCCGCGAAGCCGTCGCGGCGTTCGGTCGCGACCGCGTGATCTACGCGACGAAGGCCTTCCTGTGTCGGGCAATGGCGCGGCTCGCGTACGACGAAGGTCTGCTGCTCGACGTCGCCACCGGCGGCGAACTGCATGTCGCGCTCGCCGCCGGCGTCCCGGCCGGCGCCTGCACACTGCACGGCAACAACAAGTCCGGTGCCGAACTCCGCGAGGCGATCGAGGCCGAGGTTCGCTACATCGTCGTCGATTCGTTCGACGAACTCGATCGACTCGACGTCCTCGCTGCCACCGGCATCGGCCCGACCCCACGCGTCGTGCTGCGGATCACGCCCGGCGTGCACGCCCACACCCACGAGTTCATCGCCACCGGCCAGGACGATTCGAAGTTCGGTTTCAACCTTGCCAACGGCGACGCGCTGCAGGCGGTCGACCGTGCGCGTCGGGCCGACTCGGTCGATCTCGTCGGAGTGCACTGCCACATCGGCTCCAACGTGTTCGAGGCGTCGTCGTTCGCCAAGGCCGCCGAGGTGATGGCCGACTTCGCCGTGCCCCTCGACCTGCCCGAGTTGATCCTCGGCGGGGGCCTCGGCGTCGCCTACCTCGCGTCGGAGGAAGCGCCGACGATCACCCAGTGGGGCAACGTGCTCCTCGATGCCTGCGAGTCGCTCGGCGTGCGCTCACGGGTGAGTGTCGAACCTGGCCGCGCCATCGTGGCGGCGGCCGCGATGACCATCTACACGGTCGGCACCATCAAGGAGATCCCCGGCGTGCGCACGTACGTCGCCGTCGACGGCGGCATGAGCGACAACCCGCGCCCGGTGCTCTACGGGTCGGGCTACGAGTCGTTCCTGCCCCGTGAACTCGACGGCGAACGTGAACTCACCGTGCGTCTCGTCGGCAAGCACTGCGAGTCCGGCGACGTGCTCGCCTTCGCCGCGCAGGTGCCGTCCGACATCGCCGTCGGTGATCTGCTCGCGATGCCGGTGACCGGTGCGTACGGCCACTCGATGGGCTCCAACTACAACAAGATCACGCGGCCGCCGGTGGTCTTCGTCGCCGATGGCGATGCTCGTCTCGTGGTGCGCCGCGAGACCTACGACGACCTGCTGGCGACCGACGTCGGCTGACCGTGATGGGCTCGCTCCTCGGTTCACTGCAGCGCCTGCTCGGCAGGACGGCGCTCGGCAAGACGGTGCGTTCGCGCTCGTCGTCGAAGCCGTCCGGCCGCACGAGCGCCCCGTCGGCACCGAGTCGGACGCGGCCGGTCACCAAGGGCGTGCGGATCGAGTACACCCCCGACCTGGACGGCGATCCCGACCCCGGTGAGGTCGTGTGGACATGGGTGCCCTACGAGGACGACCCGAGCCGGGGCAAGGACCGCCCTGTCGTGATCATCGGGCGGACCGGTGACGATCTGGCGGGCGTGCCGCTCACCTCGAAGGACCACGACCGCGACGACGAGATCGCGGTCGGCACCGGGCCGTGGGACCGCGACGGCCGCCCGAGCTTCGCGAAGGTCGACCAGCTGCTCTCGATCGATCCCGACGCGGTTCGGCGCGAGGGTGCGATTCTCCGACGCAACCACTTCGACGACGTCGTCGCCGGTGTCGCGCGGTTCCACGACGTCAAGGGAAGTTGACCGGACAGCGCAATCGAGCACCCAGCGGTGAGCGAACCCTCCAGATGCTGGGGTCTCGCTCATCGCACGCCGGGATTCAGGGCGTCGAGGTCATGACCTCGTCGATCGGGTCGACCAGCAGGTCGGCCAGCGCAGTACCCGTCGCCCCGTCTGCCTCGACCACGAGGTAGACGCCGTACGCGTCATCGAGATCGAGCCATCCTGTCGACCCGTAGGCCCCGGGATCGCTCAGGCGGCCGGTGTCGCGGTTGATCCACCAGCCCATCCCGTAGCCCTTGCCATTCTCCGATCCGTCGTAGATCTCGGCGATCCGGTCGGCGTGCATCCGGTCGATCGCTGCCGATGAGAGCACTTGCCGGTCACCGCATCGACCTCCACGAAGGTGCATCAGGAGCAACTCGGCGTAGTCGGGCGCCGTGATGTACGCACCGCCCTCCATGTTCGGGTTGTCGGTCGGAGCAAGTGTGGCCGGATCGGCGTCGAACTCCTGCGGGTAGCTGAACCAGACGCCTGTGAACTGGGTCCACTGGTTGTTGAACCCGAGCGATTCGACACCGCACGGTTCGACGTAGGTGTCGTCGACGAGTTGCGCCCACGACTTTCCCGATGCCGCCTCGGCCACTGCGCCGGCAACCTGCCACTGGGCGCCGCCGTAGCGGAACTCTGTGTCCGCAGGGGCGACATCGGTGTCGTCGCGGTCGGTGGTGAAGATCGCCGCAGCACAGTCGGCCAACGTGCCCTGGGCGAGGTATTGGCAGATGTACGGCGGGTACGCAGGGTTGGGAAGCAGGCCGACGAGGCCGGAGCTGTTCGACAGCAACTGGGCGGGTGTGATCGTGGGATTCCCGGCACCCCACTCGACAACATCGGCGACCGGAGCGTCGACGTCGAGGAGCCCCTGATCGTCGAGGGCCATGAGCACGCCGGCAACGATCATCTTGCTCGACGAGGCGATCAGCGAGACGCGGTCGTCGCTGAACTCGCCCCAGTACTCCTCGTGGACGATGCCATCCTGTTCGTCGACGACGACCAGTCCGGCCCCCTCGAGTTCGCGTTCGTCGACGAACTCCCGGACCACCGGCGAGATCATCGAGAAGTCGTAGGCACGCGGTGCGGCGGTGCTGGTGGATGTGCTTGTCGAGGTGCTGGTGGATGTGCTGGTCGAAGGGGGTGCAGCAACCGTGGTCGAAGCGGTCGACGCGACGACCTCGTCGCCGGCTGTGTCCGGCGGTGTCGACGAATCGACGTCCTGCGGAGTACACGAGACCGCTGCCAGCACGGTGAGCGTCACGGCGACGTACCTGGCCCTCATCGAGTGCGATCGCCTGGGTCCCCCGGCATGCTCGGAAACGGTCATGGGGCGAACGTATCCGATCCCGTAGCCTCCACGGTCGTGACGAGCAACGCGCAAACGGTCCGAATCGGTGTCCTCGGGTGCGGCAACGTCGGGGCAGCGTTCGTGCAGCTCGTCGAAGCCCAACGCTCCTTCGTCGAGCGTCGCACCGGGCTGCGCCTGGTGGTGACCCGGGTCGCCGTGCGCAATCTGTCGGCGCCTCGCGACGTCGAACTCGCCGACGGCGTGCTCACCCGCGACGCGCACGGTGTCGTGGACGATCCCGATGTCGACCTCGTCGTCGAGGCGATCGGCGGCATCGAACCGGCCCGCGAGCTGATCCTGGCCGCGCTGGCCAATGGCAAGCCGGTCGTCACGGCCAACAAGGAACTGCTCGCCAACGTCGGCGCCGAGCTCTACACCGCTGCCGACGCGGCAGGTCGCGACCTCCTCTTCGAGGCCGCCGTCGCCGGTGGCATCCCGATCGTTCGAGCGCTGCGCGAGAGTCTGCACGGCGAACCGATCCGCCGTGTGCTCGGCATCATCAACGGCACCACCAACTTCATCCTGACCAAGATGACCGATGCGGTGGCGGGGGGCGGCCAGGCCGACTACGCGACGGCGTTGGCCGAGGCGCAGCGGCTCGGGTTCGCCGAGCGTGACCCGACGGCCGATGTCGAAGGCTTCGATGCCGGGGCCAAAGCAGCGATCATCGCCACCGTCGCATTCGGCGCCAAGGTCGTTGCCGGCGACGTCTACCACGAGGGGATCAGCCGGATCACCGGTGCCGAGATCGCCATCGCCCACCGTCTCGGCTACGTCGTCAAGCTGTTGGGGATCGTCGAACGCGATTCCGATTCCGGCGAGATCAGCGTCCGCGTCCACCCCGCCATGGTGCCCCTCCACCATCCGTTGGCGTCGGTGCGTGACAGCTTCAATGCGGTGTTCGTCGAAGGCGATTTCGTCGACTCGCTGATGTTCTACGGCCGCGGCGCCGGCGGTGCCCCGACGGCGAGCGCCGTGTTCGGCGATGTGGTCGACGCGGCGATCAATCTGCGAAACGGCACCCACGGCTCGCTCGGTGCGCTCGAGCCCGCCACGGTGCGCGCCATCGACGAGACGTCGGCCGAGTACCTGTTGGGCCTCGACGTTGCCGATCGCCCCGGCGTGCTGCACGCCGTGACCGGCGTCTTCGCGCAGCACGGTGTGAGCATCCGTGTCGCCGAGCAGGAGGGCAACGGGCCCGATGCGCGCCTGGTGTTCATCACCCACGAGGCCCGCGAGTCCGACGTTCAGGCAACGGTGCGAGCGCTGCGTGAACTCGACGTCGTACGCAGCGTCGGTGGCCTGCTGCGCGTGATCGGCGACTGACGTGCGTTACGTCTCCACCCGCGGGAGCGCGCCGGAACTCGGTTTCGCCGATGTGCTGCTCGCCGGCCTGGCGAACGACGGCGGGCTGTACGTGCCCGAGCGTTGGCCCACACTCGCGCCCGGTTCCGCCGTCACCTACGTCGAGCGGGCGGTCGAGGTGATGCTGCCGTTCGTGGAACCCGACCTCGACGAGGTGACGTTGACCCAGCTGTGCACCGAGGCGTACGCCACGTTCCGTCATCCAGCCGTGGTGCCGTTGGTGCAACTCGACCATCGCCAGTGGGTGCAGGAGCTGTTCCACGGTCCGACGCTCGCGTTCAAGGACGTCGCGCTGCAGCTCGTCGGTCGCATGTTCGACCACGTGTTGGGCCTTCGCGGCCGGCGAGTGACGATCGTCGGTGCCACCAGCGGCGACACCGGGTCGGCCGCGATCGACGGGGTTGCCGGGTGCGCACACGTCGACATCGTGATCCTCTATCCGCTCGGGCGTACGAGCGACGTGCAGCGCCGCCAGATGACGACGGTCGATCAACCGAACGTCCACGCTGTTGCCGTCGACGGCACGTTCGACGACTGCCAGGACCTCGTCAAGGCGATGTTCAACGACGCCGGGTTCCGTGAACGCAATCAGCTGTCGGCCGTCAACTCGATCAACTGGGCGCGCGTGATGGCGCAGACCGTGTACTACGTGACGGCTGCCGAGACCTTCGCCGACCCCGTCACGTTCAGCGTGCCGACCGGCAACTTCGGCAACGTGCTCGCCGGCTGGATCGCCCGTGAGATGGGGGCGCCGATCCGCGACTTCATCGTGGCGTCGAACACCAACGACATCCTGTCGCGCTTCGTCAACGACGCCGACATGACGACGCGCGAGGTGGTACCCACCTTGAGCCCGTCGATGGACATCCAGGTGTCGTCGAACTTCGAGCGGTTGTTGTTCGAGATGAACGGCCGCGACGGCGGGATGACGGCCGAGCAGTTGACGCGTTTTCGGTCGACGGGTTCGTTGGTCGTGGAACCGGATCAACGTGAGCAGTTCGTCTCGGGCCATTTCCGGGCGGCGGCGTTCGATGACGATGCCACGATGACCGAGATCGCCCGCATCCACCGCGAGACGGGGATGCTGATCGACCCGCACACGGCCACGGGTACCGCGGCGGCCGCACTGCTCACCGGGCTCGACGGGCCCGACCATCCGGTCGTGACGATGGCCACTGCGCACCCGGCCAAGTTCCCCGACGCCGTCGAGCGCGCCACCGGTCGGCGTCCGCAGCTTCCCGAACATCTCGCCGATCTCTTCGATCTCCCCGAGCGAACTCAGACCGTCGCCAACGACCTCGCCGCCGTGCAAGCCCTCGTCGAACACCTCACCAACATCCTGAATCCCGCCTGACCCGGTTCCGAAAAATGCGCTGTGATGTGCGCTGGATGCACAAACGGGCGCACATTTCAACGCTCGCGATCGGCCCCTGCCGAATTGTGCGCTGTCGTGGTCACCCAGCGGGCACATCAGCGCATTTTTCGGGTTGGGGGAGCATGCGTGGAGGAACGGAGTGTTCGTGGTAGGTTGACGGTCGCTCGGTTCGCCCGGGCCGCACCCCGAGATCTCGGTCGTGTGCGAATTCTGCCAGGGGAACACCGTCTGTCGGCGCGATGCGCGCAACACACATCCCCTCCCTCTGGTACTCCAACACTCGTGGCGTCGTTCCGGCGCACGAGAAGAGAGGAACCCTCGTGGCCGCAGCGGCACTCGAACAGTCCATGCTCGAATCCAAGGACAAAGACACCCTTCTGGAGATGGCCAAGGCGCTGGGCGTCAAGGTCAACGCCCGACTCAAGAAGTCGGACATCATCGACAAGATCCTCGACACGACCGGATCGAGCAGTACACCTGCCACGGTCGCTCGCGTCGAGACAGCACCGGTCGCGCCGACCGCAGCGACGAACGGGGCCGATTCACCGGTGGCCCCGGAGGTCGTGCTCGGGCCCGATGGCGAACCACTCGCCGATTGGGAGATCGACCTCGCCCGCACCGGCACTCCTGCCGACGCCGATGACACGGCGGCAACCGGCGATGCGCAACCGCGCGCCGACCGTGACCGCACCGATCAGCCTCGCGGCGATCGCAACCGCACCGATCAGCCTCGCGGCGACCAGCCGGGTGGCGGTCGCAACCGCAACGAACAGGGCGCCAACCGCAACGAACAGGGCGCCAACCGCAACGAACAGGGCGGCAACCGCAACGAACAGGGCGGCAACCGCAACGAACAGAGCGGCAACCGCAACGAACAGGGCGGCAACCGCAACGAACAGGGCGGCAACCGCAACCGCAACGACAGCGACGCGGGCGATGGCAACAAGCGTCGTCGTCGCCGTCGTAAGGGTCGGGGCGGCCAGGAAGGTCCTCAGGGCGAAGACGTCGAGCTGATCGAGCAGGACCATGGCTTCGAGAGCAGCGAGCCCGTCGACGTCGAGGGCTACCTCGACATCCGCGACGAGGGCTACGGCTTCCTGCGCGTCGACGGCTATCTGCCGAGCAAGGCCGACGCCTACATCCCGCTGAAGCTGGCACGCCAGTACGGCTTGCGCAAGGGCGATCACATCACCGGCAAGGTACGTCCGGCCGGCCGCAACGAGAAGAACCCGGGTCTGCTCGAGGTGTACACCGTGAACGGTGGCGATCCCGAGAACGCCAAGAAGCGCCCGCACTTCGAGAGCCTCACCGCACTGTTCCCCGATCAGCGCCTCACGCTGGAGGATCCGAGCGATCCGTCGAACATGACGGCGCGGATCATCGACCTCGTGTCGCCGATCGGCAAGGGTCAGCGCGGCATCATCGTGTCGCCCCCGAAGGCCGGCAAGACCACGATCATGAAGACGATCGCCAAGTCGATCGAACTCAACAATCCCGACGTGCATCTGATGGTGCTGCTCATCGACGAGCGACCCGAAGAGGTCACCGACATGCGTCGCAGCGTCAAGGGTGAGGTGATCTCTTCGACCTTCGACCGTCCGAGCGACGAGCACACCCATGTTGCGGAGATGACGATCGCCAAGGCGCGCCGCATGGTCGAGGACGGCAAGGACGTCGTCATCATGCTCGACGGCATCACGCGTCTCAGCCGGGCCTACAACCTGGCCGCTCCCGCGAGCGGCAAGATCCTGTCCGGCGGTATCGACGCCGGCGCGCTGTACCCGCCGAAGAAGTTCTTCGGTTCGGCCCGCAACGTCGAGGAAGGTGGCTCGCTCACCATCCTTGCGACCGCGCTCGTCGACACCAACAGCCGGATGGACGAGGCGATCTTCGAGGAGTTCAAGGGCACGGGCAACATGGAGCTGCGCCTCGACCGCAAGGTTGCCGAGCGCCGCATCTACCCGGCCATCGATGTCGACGCCTCGTCGACGCGCCACGAAGAACTCCTCTTCGACCGCAAGCAGCTCCAGCAGGTCTGGAAGCTGCGCCGCGTGTTGTCGGGTCTCGCCCAGGACGGCAGTGCCGCGGCGGGCCTCGAGCTGCTCATCGACCGGCTCAAGACCTTCCGCACCAACGACGAGTTCCTCGCCGAGATCGCCAAACAGCCCTGACAATGAGACGCGGGGTCTGACCCCGCGTCTCATTTGGGTGAGCAGTCGGTAGCGTGCACTGCCGATCTGGATGACGATCGGGGGCACAGGGCCCACCCGTTCAGCCATCCCCGGAAGGATCCGACATGAAGGCCGACATCCACCCCAACTACACGGACACGACGATTCGTTGCTCGTGCGGTAACACGTTCACGACCAAGTCGACCGTCGGTCGTGACCTCACGCTCGAGTTGTGCAACGAGTGCCACCCGTTCTTCACGGGTAAGCAGAAGCTCGTCGACGCCGGTGGACGGGTCGAGCGCTTCAACAAGCGGTACGGCCAGCGCAAGAACGCGCCGGCCACCCCCGACGAGGACTGATCGCTCACGCGCCGCGGGCGCGTCAGGAATTGTCACTCGAAAAGTGCTCAAGTCGGCGGTGTGGCGGACCGATACCGGTCCCACATGGCAGACCCGGCGCTGAACGAGGCGAACGTTCGACACCTGCTGCGTCGAACCGAGTTCGTCGACCGCAAGGAACGAGTCGCGGAGCTGCTCGCCCTCGGGTCGATTGCCGAGGCGGTCGAGCAACGTGCTCGACGTTCCCGCAGTGCCCCCGACGGTCAGTTTCGCCACGACCGAGGACTGGGAGCGGGGCGTCGAACTCACCCACTTCTGGCTCGACCAGATGGCCATCGACTCCGCCCGCCCGTTCCAGGAGCGCATGGCGTTCTTCTGGCACAGCCACTTCTGCAGCGACCTCGGCAAGGTCGGATCGGCGGTGCTGATGCGCGAGCAGATCGACCTGTGGCGCCGCGAGGGTCTCGGCAACATCCGGTCGCTCGCCACGACGATGTCGACACAGGTGGCCATGATCCGCTACCTCGACAACAACCAGAACAAGGCATCGTCGCCCAACCAGAACTTCGCCCGCGAGCTCATGGAGCTGTTCCTGCTCGGTGTCGGCAACTACACCGAAGCCGACGTCGAGTCGTCCGCTGCTGCATGGACGGGGCACACCGATCAGTGGGATGACGACGTCAGCCCGTATCGGTGGCGAGCCGAATGGCACGACAGCCGTCCCAAGACGTACCTGGGACGCACCATCAACACCAACGCGGCTCCAACAGCGTGGCCGCTGCACGGGCCCGAGACGATCGAGGTCGTGTTCGGCAACGGCATCGTGCCTGCGGGCGCCGACAACGTCGCCAACCGAGGTCGTGCGACCCGTGACGTCGCGGCGGAGTTCCTGTCACGCAAGCTCTGGAACGGATTCGCCACCACCGGCGTCCCACCGACGGACGTGCTCGACGCGATGCGCACTGCACTGGTGACGAACGACTTCGACGTCCGCCCGTGGGTGACAGCGATGCTCACGCATCCGGCGTTCTACACCGACCAGGTCAAGACGGGTCTGGTCCGCTCGCCGGTCGACTACACCGTCGCCCTGCTCTGCGCCACCGCCAAGCGATCGGCGTTCGTCAACGCAATCTGGTTGATGGACTCGATGGGCCAACGCCCGCTGTACCCACCGAACGTGTCGGGATGGCGGCCGAATGGCTACTGGGTGAACGCCAGCGCCATGGAAGGCCGCGCCCGCACTGCCCAGAGTTTCGTCTGGGCAGCAACGCGCACCTATTGGCAAGCCGGAGGTGGCTGGTGTGATCTCGCTTCGCCATGGAAGTCTCACCAACACCCAGGTGACCGCCCGGACCGCGGGTGTGCCGACGCTGTCGAACGCCGAGTACGTCGGTCTGCTCGAGGAGTACATGGGCCTCCAGCTGAGCGAGACCACCCGGGCCGAGATCGTGCGCTACTCCGACGGCGCCACGGTCTGGGAACGCAATGACGCAGTGATGTTGATCATGCTCGCCCCGGAAATGCACGTGGCCTGACATGCTGGATCCCGACATCTCGACCGCAGATGCGCTTCGACATCTCAGCGTCACCGAAACCGATCCGTTCGCGATCGACCGTCGCCGATTCCTGCAACTGATCGGCATGGGCGTGGGCGCCGGCGTCATCGCGAGCAACGGCGGCTCGCTGTTGAACCTCGACCTGCCCGGCCTCGATCCGTCGGTGTGGGCAGCCGGTCCGATCGGAACGAACGACGGCATCCTCATCGTGCTCGGCATGTTCGGGGGCAACGATGGCCTCAACACGGTCGTGCCGTTCAACGACGGCAACTACCGCACCCAGCACGGCTCGTTGGCGATTCCCGGATCGTCGACGTTGCTGCTCGACGCCAACACCGGGCTCAACCCGGCGCTCACCGAACTCAAGCGGTTCTGGGATGCCGGACAGTTGGCCATCGTCGAGGGCGTCGGCTACCCGGACCCTGACCTGAGCCACTTCAGCTCGATGGCCAAGTGGATGGCAGGACGGCCCACGGGGATTCCGTCGACGGGATGGATCGGACGCTGGCTCGACGGTCGGCTGGCGGGAGGCAAGGACCTGTTCGCTGCCGCCGAGATCGGCCAATCGGTTCCGCTCCACCTGATCGGCCAGCAGCAGCAGGGCACGGCAGTCCCCGCCGGACGCCCGGGCTTCGGCGCGAACATCGACGCTCGGAGCCAGAAGATCTACACGGCGGTGCGCCGACTCGGTGTCGGTGATCCGTCGACCTGGCGCGGTCGCGTCGGACAGGCGATGATCGATCAGCTCGACGTCGCCCGCACGCTCGCACCCCTGATCCCGCCCGACGACGAGATGTCCGACACCGAACTGGTCGCCGACATGGAGGTCATGGCCCGGCTGATCAACGCCAACCTCGGCTTTCGGGTACTCACTGCCGGATGGGGAGACTTCGACAGTCACGCGGGTCAGCCGAATCAGCACGCGACGCGCATGCAGGAGTTGAACGCGGCGATCGGCCGGTTCTTCCAGGTGCTCGATCCGGCGTGGGGAACGCGGGTGACGATCATGACCTTCTCCGAGTTCGGTCGTACCAGCTGGAGCAACGACGGATCCGGGACGGACCACGGCACGTCGGCCCCGCACTTCGTGCTGGGCGCCAATGTGCGTGGTGGCTTTCGAGGCCAGCGACCGTCGCTCGCGGGCCTGCGCCGTTGGGATCGCATGCCGTTCCACGTCGACTTCCGCGACTACTACGGCAGCATCATCGATGGCTGGCTCGGCGGCGGTGGAAGCGACGTGCTCGGCCGCCCGGTCCAGGATCTCTCGTTGTTCGCCCGTGGGCCCGGTGTCGCCGGTGCGACCCTGCCGCCGGCAGTGGTGCCGTCGTGGCTCCCCCTCCTGCGGTGGTGCGGGTGGACACGACCGCTCCGACGGGCCAGTTCGTCGCGTTGTCGCCCGTTCGGATCTGCGACACGCGCAACGGCGTCGACGGGCGCCGCACCCCGATCGCACCGGGCGAGACGATGACCGTGCAGATCACCGGCGTCGGCGGGGTGCCCGTCGACGGTGTCGTGGCGGTCGCCGTCAATGTCACCTCGGTCAACGCGACGCAGCCGACCTATTTGACGGTCTTCCCGAGCGGGACACCACTTCCCTCGTCGTCGACGTTGAATCCGGTCCCCGACCGCGCCGTGGCGAACACGACCATGGTCGGAGTCGGCGCCGACGGACGGATTGCCATCTTCAATCCGTTCGGTGCCGTCGACTGCATCGTCGACGTGATGGGGTACTTCCGGCCGCAACCATCGACGCGCCTCGTCCCGCTCGTGCCCGTCGCGGCTCCTCGACACCCGCAACGCGATCGGTGCGCCGCTCGGCCGACTTCGTGGTCCCGGAACGGTCGACCTGCAGGTGACGGGGCGCGGTGGCGTGCCGGCGGGCGGCGCCGAGGCCGTGGTCTTGAACGTGACCGCGGTCCAGCCGTCGTCGGGGGGTTACGTGTCGGTGTGGCCGAGCGGTGAATCGCAGCCCGTCATCTCCAACCTCAACTACGACGCCGGACGCAACGTGGCGAACCTCGTGGTCTGCAAATTGGGTGCCGGCGGGCGCGTGAGCTTGTTCGTCGACTCCGGCGACCTCGACCTACTCGCCGATGTGGTGGGATATTTCGCCCCGGAAGGGGCAAGCCTCGTGGCCATCGCTCCGGCGCGTCTGCTCGACACTCGCAACGCCATCGGCGCGCCCAGGATCGTGGTCGGCCCCGAGTCGGAGATCGCGCTCGCCGTCGCCGGGGTCGGTGGCGTGGCGCCGGCCGCACGAGCCGTCGTGCTGAACGTCACGGCGACCGACGCCACGACCGACACGTTCGTGACCGTGTATCCCGACGGCGTGGTGCGCCCCGACGCGTCGAGCCTCAATGTCTCCGCAGGTGGAGCGATCGCCAATCTCGTCGTTGCGAAACTCGGCGACAACGGCCAGGTCCGCCTGTTCAACAGCGCCGGCTCGGTCAACCTGATCGCCGACGTGACGGGGTACTTCATCTGACCCGTCGACGTCTCGATGCAGGACGTCTCGGTAGCGTTCGGGCCGTGACCGAAACGTCCGAGCGCCACGCCCGACTCCTCGGGATCAAGCTACGCGCGCTCGTGGCCGAACACGTCGGCCGCGCGCTCGACGTCGACACCTCGTCGTTTCCCCATGGCGCCGCGCTCGTCGTCGACGGCGCGGCATGGGTACTGATCGAGGGAGACGCATCACGCGCGCTCGGCGGCGCGCTCGCCTGGGCGCTGCGCCACGACGCAACGTCGCTCGACGTGGTGGCCGAGGCCGACACCGGCTTGCTCGCACGACGAGCCGCGCGGCTCCGGTTCCCCGTCGGGGTGTGGTTCGCCGAGGAGCGGACGTTGTTGCCGGCAGTGCCGGCACCCCTCGACGAACCGGTTCCGCCGACGCCTGAACACCTCGCGCTCACCGACATGATCGTGGTCGCAGGCGCCACGGCGAATGTGGAACACGGGGTGGTCTTCGGCGAGGTGTACGGGTTGGAGGTCTGCCGCGTCGTCGACGAGCCGACCATCGGCCACATCGCCGAGTTGGGCGACATCGACCCGTCGCTGTTCGCATCGAACGATGGCGTGTTCCTGGAGGTCGGTGTCGGCGCCAACGACCGCGAGGCGTTCCGGCTCATCCACGGTGACATCCCGACGGTCGAGGCGCTCGCGTCGGTGGTCGAGTCCGTTGCTGCCCATCGCTCGCCCGATGCTGCGCAACATCCGCTCAACCGCCTGGGCCAGGAGCGGTACCTCCGGTGGCGGCTCGAACAGGAACCGCACCTCGTCGGCATGGTGAGCGTCGCGCCGGCCCAGCCGCCGTTGCCCCGTCCGAACCTCAAGGATCCGATTCCCTGTGTGGCGAGCGCCGTCGCGGCCGACGGACGGGTGCACACCATCGTCTGCTCCGTCGGCGTCGACGTCGACCTCGTCGGGTTCGTCGCGGACGTGCAGTCGATGTCGGACGAACCGGTGATCGTCGCCCTCAAGGAGCGCGACCTGTTGCCCATCACGCTCGATCTGCTCGGCCAGCTCGCCACGGCGGTCGACATCCGCACCGTCTGAACAACGTCGCCGAGACCCTGCGGATTCGACCAGTAGCCTCGACTCGCCATGTTCGACCGCCTCGCCCACGTCGTCGACGAATACGAGACCCTCGAACAGCAACTCTCCGACCCCGAGGTGCTGGCCGATTCGGACCAGTTGCGTCGCTTGTCGATGCGCTACACCGAACTGGGCCCGGTCGTCGAGGCCTACCGACGACACCAGGCGCGCCGAGCCGACGCCGACGCGGCCCGTGAGATGCTCAGCGGCGCCACGGGCGACGAGCGCGACATGCTCATCGACGAGATCGACACTGCCACTGCCGAGGTGACGGCGATCGAGGACGAACTCCGCGAGCTGATGCTGCCGAGCGATCCCCACGACGGCAAGAACGTGATCATGGAGATCCGCGGCGCCGAGGGCGGCGAGGAGGCCAACCTCTTCGCACGTGACCTCTACGAGATGTACCACGCCTATGCAACGGCGAATCGGTGGAAGATGACGACGCTGTCGTCGTCGCCGAGCGACATGGGTGGCTTCAACGACATCACCGTCGAGGTCAGCGGCGCGACCGCTTGGCGCAACCTCAAGTTCGAAGGTGGCCCGCACCGGGTACAACGTGTGCCCGCCACCGAGAGCCAGGGACGCATCCACACGTCATCTGCCACCGTGACGGTGCTGCCCGAGGTCGACGAGGTCGACATCCAGATCGACGATCGTGACCTCGACATCGACGTCTTCCGCGCCAGCGGCCCCGGTGGCCAGAGCGTCAACACCACCGATTCGGCCGTTCGCATCACACACCGCCCGACGGGCGTGGTGGTCTCGATGCAGGACGAACGATCGCAGCTCCAGAACAAGGCGCGGGCGATGCTCGTGCTGCGGGCACGACTGTTCGAACTCGCCGAGCGCGAGCGCAGCGATGAACTGTCGGCCGAGCGCCGGTCGCAGGTCGGCGGCGGCGGTCGCAGCGAGAAGATCCGCACGTACAACTACAAGGAGAACCGCGTCACCGACCATCGCATCGGCTTCACCGTGTATCGCCTCGCGGCGATCCTGGCCGGCGATCTCCAAGTGGTCGTCGACGCCCTGGCCGCCGAGGAACGCGCCCGACTCCTCGCCGACGGTGAGTGACGTGTCGGCCCAAACCGAAGACGCAGAGCCTGACGCAGGGGCCGATGACGGTGACCGCGACGAAGGCGGCACGGTCACGTGGCGTGAGTTGTGGGTCGAGACGACCGAACTGGTCGGCGACCGTTCTCGGGCGAGATGGCTGTGTGAAGTTGCGTCGGGATCGGTCGACGGTGACGAGTTCCTCACCCGACTCGACGAGGCAGCGACCGTGCGCATGGTCGCCCACCTCGACGCGATGACCGCACGTCTACGCACGGGCGAACCGTTGCAGTACGTGCTGGGGGAGTGGAGCTTCCGTCGGATCACCCTGGCCGTCGACCGGCGGGTGCTGATCCCGCGACCGGAGACCGAACTGGTGGCCGACGTCGCGCTGGCGAAGGCCTCGGAGGTTGGTCCGACGCGTGTCGTCGCCGACCTCGGAACGGGTTCCGGCGCCATTGGACTGTCGCTCGCGCACGAACTGCCACTCGACGGCACGACGGTCTGGATCACCGACGCCGATGTCGACGCGCTCGATGTGGCGCGTGCGAACATCGCCGGCCTCGGTCGTGCCGGCGTGAACGTTCGCGTGGCACACGGTTCGTGGTTCGACGCACTGCCCGACGACCTGCACTTCGACGTGATCGTCTCGAATCCCCCGTACGTTGCCGTGGACTCGCCTCATCTCGAAGCGATCGTCGGCGACTGGGAACCCCACGCCGCGCTGTTCGCCGGCCCCGACGGGCTCGACGACATCCGGCGGATCATCGCCGATGCGCCGGCACGGATTCGCTCCGGAGGTTGGCTGGTGTTGGAGATCGGTGCCGACCAGGGCGATGCCGTGGCGGACCTGTTCGCTGCGTCAGGGTTCCAGGACGTGGCGGTTCAGCCCGACCTCGCCGGCCACGACCGCATCGCGCTCGGCCGCCGCCCCTGAGCGGGAGCGTGGGAAGCGGCGTGTCGCCGAGGAAATCCGCGCCAACATGTCGGTTCGGCGTCTCTCGTTCGTAGTAGACGTGTCGGCGGGTCGCGCCGGCGTAACCCCATCACGAGGAGACGGAACAATGAGTCAGTATCTGCTGTCGGTCTGGCACGAGGAGACCTACGAGGTCGACGTCGAGAGCCCCGAGAACCAGCGACTGTTCGCGCAGGTCGATGCGTTCAACGGCGAGATGCTGGAGGCCGGTGTCTGGGTGTTCGGCGGCGGATTGCAGCCGGCCGAGTCGGCCACCGTGCTCCGCGCCGCCGACGGGGACGTGTCGATGACCGACGGTCCATTCGCCGAATCGAAGGAACAGATGGGCGGATTCTGGATCATCGACGCACCCGACTTCGATGCTGCCCTCGGCTGGGCCAAGCGGGCGGCGCTGGCGTGTGAGGGCCCGGTCGAGGTTCGTCCGTTCCAGGGTGAATGACGACCTCGATGCCGTGTTCCGGCGCGAGGCCGGTCGCAGCACCGCGACGTTGATCCGCGTCCTCGGCGACGTCGACCTCGCCGAGGACGCCGTCGCCGATGCGTTTGCGATCGCCGCGCAACGGTGGCCGACCCAGGGAACGCCGCCGAATCCCGGCGGCTGGATCACCACCACCGCCCGCAATCGTGCGATCGACCGTCTCCGACGTGAGTCGAAGCGAGCCGATCGGTCGATGGCGGCGCAACGACTTCGCGGCGATGACGACACGCCACCAGACGACGTCGTCGTCGAACTCGATGCGTTCGTCGAGGTGGTCCCCGACGACCAGCTTCGGCTGATGTTCCTGTGTTGTCATCCTGCGCTGTCGCCGGACGCGCAGGTGGCGCTCACCCTGCGTCTCCTCGGTGGCCTCACCACCGAGGAGATCGCTGGAGGCTTCCTCGTCACAGAGGCGACGATGACGCAGCGGATCGTGAGGGCCAAGCGCAAGCTCCGCGACAATCACGCCCCGTATCGCATCCCGAGCGACAGTGAGCTTCCCGACCGGCTGGAGGCTGTCCTCACTGCGATCCTGCTCATCTTCACCCAGGGCCACCGGGCAACGTCGGGCCCAGAGTTGATCCGCGCCGACCTCTCGGCGGAGGCGGTTCGCCTCGGTCGGGTGCTCGTCGAGCTGATGCCCGACGAACCCGAGGCGGTCGGCCTGCTCGCGCTCATGATCCTCACCGACGCCCGTCGCCCGGCGCGGCTCGATGCCGACGACAGTCTGGTCAGGCTGGCCGACCAGGACCGCTCGAGGTGGGACGCCGAGCTGATCGCCGAGGGCCACCGCTTGGTTCGAGCCTGCCTCCGGCGCAATCGTCCTGGCCCGTTCCAGATCCAGGCCGCCATCGCGGCGGTGCACGATGACGCCCCGACGTGGATCGACACCGACTGGTCACAGATCGTGACCCTCTACGACCAGCTCCTGGCCGTGCGACCGAACCCTGTGGTCGCGGTGAACCGTGCGGTTGCGATCGCCGAGCGTGACGGACCCGCCATCGGCCTCACGGTGTTGGCCGGTCTCGAACGTCTCGACGGATATCAGCCCTACCACGCCACGTACGCCGATCTCCTCGCCCGAACGGGAAGGACCAGCGAAGCGCGCGACGCCTATGACCGGGCGATCGAGCTCACGACGAACAACGCCGAACGACGGTTCCTCGAACGACAGCGGACACGACTGTCTCGCCCGACGGTCGACTCACACAGCAGCGAGTGAGCGACGGAGGAACTCGAGCTGGTGGAGGAGCAGGTTCTCCGCCACGGTCTCCTGCGGCGTCATGTGGGTGACGCCGACGAGGGGGAGGACCTCGTGGGGACGGCCCGCGGCGAGGAGCGCCGACGACAGCTGCAGGGTGTGCGCAGCGACCACGTTGTCGTCGGCGAGGCCGTGGATCAAGAGCAGCGGGCGCGACAGTTCGGGTGCCAGCGGCAGGAGTGAGCTCGCGTCGTACGCGTCCGGACGATCGGCCGGATCGCCCAGATACCGCTCGGTGTAGTGCGTGTCGTACAGCCGCCATTCGGTGACCGGCGCACCGGCGATCGCAGCGTGGAACACGTCGGGTCGACGCAGCACCGCGAGCGCAGCGAGATAGCCGCCGAAACTCCAGCCACGTATCGCGACGCGGCTGAGGTCGAGCCCCCCGACTTGCTCCGCGACGGCGTGGAGCGCCTCGACCTGATCATCGAGCGGGGTCGTCGCAAGGTCACCGTGCACGGCGCGTTCCCATTCGCTGCCACGCCCGGGCGTGCCGCGCCCATCGGTGACGATGACGGCGAATCCCTGGTCGGCGAACCACTGTGAGGTGAGGTAGGCGTTGTGCGACTGCGTGACGCGCAGTGCGTGGGGCCCGCCGTAGGGGTCGAGAAGCACCGGGAGCGGTGTGCCGTCGTGGTCGTGGGGGAACAGCACGGCGGTGGCCAGACGGCGGTCACCCACGTGCAGGATCTCGACGTTGGGTGACACGAGCGGCCATTCGGCGAGCGACTCGATCGTGATCGACGGATGGTCGGACCGGCGGGCCTCGGTGGTCGAGCCCGGCGCATCGATCGTGGCCGTACGAACGACGATGGTCGGGCCGCCGACCACGGCAGTGTGGACTCCCGGCGTGTCGGCAACCGGTTGCGAGATCGGTGCCGTCCCATCTCCAGACGTGCACCTGGGTTGCATCATCGATCGGGTTGGCCGAGAAGACGACCCCGTCGTCGGTGGTCGCCAACACGCTACGCACCTGGAGCTCGACCGGCGTCACGGGCTCGTCGTCGATCGTGAGTCGTCGTGCACCGTCGCGATCGGCGGCGTGCACGACACGACCGTCGGCGAGCAGCGCCGGCGTGCCGGGCACCAACTCGACCCACGCGTCGTCGTAGTCGTGCGCGAGCACGGTGGTCGCACCACGGGTGGACCCGTCGCCGACGTCGACGCGCAGCACCATCGATCCCTGCTGGTCGCGGGACTGCACGAGCATCACGAGCCCGGCTGCCGTCCAGGTCACCGATGCGAGATACGGGAAGAAGTCGCGGTCCCAGTCGACGGCGGTGCGCGACCCGTCGAGGCCGACGAGGTGGAGGGTGACATCAGCGTTGGGCGTGCCGGCGGCGGGATAGCGAACGGTCGTGGCCGTCCGATCGGGGTGAGCAGGATCGGCGATCACCCATTCGCCGACGCGAGCGGCGTCGACCCGACACACGGCGAGGGTGTCACCGTCGGGGCTCCACCAGTAGCCGCGGAATCGGCCCATCTCCTCGGCGGCGATGAAGTCGGCGCTGCCCCAGGTGACGGTGTCGGGTTCGCCGTCGCCGACCAGCACCCGAGACGACCCGTCGAGTTCGCCGATGCGGAGCGTCGCGCCGCTCACGTAGGCGACGCGGCGCGCGAGCGGGTCGGGGCGCGGGTCGAACACCGGCCCGCTCACGTCGAGTGCGCGCGTCTGCCCGGACAGCAGCCCTCCCGCGAAGAGCCGCCCGCCGAGTGCGAATGCAACCACGCTGCACGATGCATCCGTCGCGTACGACGTGATGCCGCCCGCGCCCTCTCGGGTTCGTTCGCGGCGAGCCCGTTCTTCGGCCGGCAGGCCCTCGTCGTCGCTGTCGGCGGCCAGCAATGCGCGAGGATCGGCGACGAGGCGCTCGTCGCCGCGCTCGGTGTCGAGCACCCACAGCGAGTTCACCGGGTCGCTGCCATTCGAGCTGCGCAGGAACACGACCCGCCGGCCGTCGGGCGACACCGCCACGTTGCGCGGCTCGCCCAGCGTGAGTCGCTGGGTTCGGGCGTACTGGCGGGGGAACGTGTCGGTCACGCCACCACTGTAGGAACTGCGGGCCGCTCCGGCTCGACGAGGATCTTGGCGTGCGCCGGGAGACGTCACCTCGAGAAGTGGGCGACGGCGTCGATCAGGAGGTCGAAGCCGGCCTCGGCGTCGACCGTGGTCAACACCTCGCAGTTCGCAGGCCGACGTTCGATGATGCTGCGCTGGTCGATGACGGTCATGCCGCGGGTGAACTCACCCCGGGTCTCGATCGCGACGTGGCGGTCGACGCGGTCGAACAGCTCAGGATGCGTGAGCGCGAGTACAGCGAGCGGATCGTGTACGGCGGCGCCCTCGATGGAACCGGGGTCGTGGCGCGAGCGATAGTTGTCGCTGAAGTAGGCGAACAGGTCGGCGAAGACGACGGCGAGCACTCCGGGGAGTGCATCGATTCGAGCAATGCGTTCCGGGGTCGCCTGGAACTGGTGGGTCACGTCGAGACCCGCCATCACGAGCCGGCCGCCGTAACCGAAAACGATCGACGCCGCTTCGGGGTCGGCCCAGATGTTGAACTCGCCGGTCGCCGTCCGGTTGCCGAACGTGCCGCCTCCCATCAGGGAGATGCCGGCGATCCGCGACGCGATGTCGGGAGCAGCCCGCAGCGCCAGCGCGATGTTGGTGAGCGGGCCGACTGCGACGAGCCACACATCGGCGACCGTGCGGCAGGTGTCGACGATGAACGTGACGGCGTCGATGCCGTCGAGGGGCGTCGTCGGCACCGGGAGGTCGGCGCCGTCGAGGCCGCTCTCGCCGTGCACGAACGTCGCGACCTTCGCCTCGGCGACGAGCGGTCGGGGGCTCCCGGAGTGCACCGGCACGTCGAGGCTCAACAGGTCACGCATCACGCGGGCGTTGTACGTGGTGCGTTCGAGTGGTGCATTGCCGGCCACCGTGGTGATGCCCACCAGGTCGGCGTAGCGGGCGGCTGCGACGATCGCCATGGCGTCGTCGTGGCCGGGATCGCAGTCGAGGAGGATCCGGGGCCGTGAGGCGAAGGGTTCGTCGGACATCGCGCCGAGCATGCCATCTCGGCGGCCACACTGTTCTCATGGTGTTCGCCCGCACGACGGCCGCCGTCGCCCACGGTGCAGTGGTGGTCGGGCTGATCCTCCTGGCGGCCGGATGCAGCGGCTCGGACGAGGCGCAGCCGAACTCGCCGGCCCCACCATCGATCGTCGAGTCGACGGTGCCGAACACGGAGATCCCGAGCCGATGACCTCCGAGCCGGTGACCTCCGGACCGGTGACGTCCGAGCCGGTGCCTGCGTTCGCCACCGTGCCCGACGAACCGGTACCCGGACTCGACAGCGACAACCCGTTCTGTCGGGCATGGAGCCAGTTCGCCGGGTCGTTCCAGACGTTGGCGTTGGCCTCGAGTGCCGGGACCGATCCCGACAATGCGCTCCGTCTCGAAGTCGCTGCCTCGGGCGCCGTGATGGGGGCAGTCGCCGATCTGGGTGCCGCCATGCCGGCCGACGTCGCCGACGAGCGTGACGCGTTCCTCGGCGGACTGCTCGGGCCGTTCGCCAACCGTGCGCGTCTCGCGAACGAGAGGTTGCTCGCGGTCGGCTTGACCGCGGGGCAGGTCGACGAGCTGGGGGATCTCTGGTTGGCGACGATCGAGGAGTCGGGATCGCAGGACCCCGACCTCGTCGTCGTGGTGCCGTCGGGTTTCCAGCCGGCGTTCGACGATGCCGTCGAATCGTTCTCGGCCGACGTCGTGCCCGTCAGCGACGACCCGAGCCTGGTCACCGATGCGGCCGCCCCGCAGACACTGGCGTACATCGCGGCGACGTGTCCCGACCAGGGCATCCTCGCCGGCAACGACAGCATCGACGGCTGACCCGCCGCGGGTGGAGCGGTCGGGTGGCGCGTTCAGGTGGCTCGGCCGGCGCGGTCAGGTGGCGTGGAGGGTGCCGTCGGCGGAGAGCGTGACCTCGGCGCCGACCCATTCGCCCTCGCACATCGCGGTGGCGAGCCCGAGGTCGCTCGATGTTCCCCAGGCACGTCGACCGTCGGCCAGCAGGCACGACGCGATCGCCTGCTCGGCGACGGCGTCGCGCGAGAACATCACGGTGTAGGCCTCGATCGTCGCCGGGCCCGCAGCGTCGGCGGGCAGTGCGAGATCGCGACGCGGGAGGGCATCGATGCGCGCTTGGGGCTTGTCGTGTCGGAAGTTCGGCGTCGGCGTCGTCGAATACACGCCGAACGAGTGCTTGGTGGCGTACCCGCCGTTGCCCCACACCAGCCCGAATTCGCCGGGACGTTCCCGCAACTCGGTGACAACGGTGGCGATGGCGTGCATCACGTAGTTGTTCCACGGACCTCCGGCGAAGGTCATCCCGCCGGTGCGTGACCACTGGCGGTGCAGGTCGATGCCGAGCGACTGCGCGCCGAGCTGCACGGCGGCAGGAAAGCACGAATAGAGGTCGATGATCGAGACGTCGTCGATGTCGATCCCGGCGAGCTCGAGTGCCAGTCGGCCACCGATCTCGATGGCCGGGGTCCGCGCGAACGTCTCGCGGTGCGAGATGAAGGTGTGCTCGTGGCAGTCGGTGCCGGCGTGGGCGAACACCCACCGATCCTCGGCGACACCGAGGCGGCGGGCGGCCTCGACCGAGCACATGATCAGTGCTGCGCCCATGTCGACCTGGTTGTTCGAGTTCATCAGCTTCGGGTACGGCAGACCGATCATCCTGTTGTCGTCGGTGACGGTCGTGATCTCCTCGGCGGTCTTGGCTTCCTGGATCCAGGCGTACGGGTTACGTGCCGCGACCTGGCTCAGCGCCGAGTACAGGCGACCGAGATGCGCTCGATGTTCATCGACGGTCCGGCCCGACGCCGCTCGGATCGCGGTCTCGAACATCGGGTAGATCTGTATCGGCATCCAGATGCCGCGCTCGGTTTCGGCCTCGAGGTTCATCTGGAGGTCCTCGCCGATGATTCGCGGCTCGTCACCCGGCTCGGACTTCGGCCAGTCGAGGTCGATGCCCGCGGTGCGCGCTCGATGGCGGCTCCTCGTTGCCTCACCGCCCGCGAGGACGGCGATGTCGATCTCGCCCGACTGGATCTCGATGGCGGTCGCATTGACCAACGACTGGGGGCTGTTGCCGCCCATCGTGGTGTAGTCGAGATGACGAGGGGCGAGCCCGAGCCGGTCGGCGAGGAACCGTGGGGTGTTGCCGTAGCGCCACGAGAGTTGCCCGACGACGCGCACGGCGTCGGCCACCGGCGGCCCGTCGAGCCCGGCATCGGTGGATGCAGCGAGCACGGCGCGCTCCATCAGTGCAACCGGTTCGAGCGCATCGTCGAGTGACGCTGCGCGGTGGACGTACTGGCCGACGCCGATGATCACCGGCGTGCGAGGGTCGGGTGTGCGAGGAACAGGGCGGGGACTCACGCCCGCACCATAGACACCCGCCCCCGTCCGGAGTCCACCCGCCCGCCAACCGGTTTGTGTTGCAGTCCTGTTGGCCCGTCCCAACCGAACTGCAACGCAAACCGGAATGGGGACCGGACAAACGGTATGGGGGCCAGATGGGGGAGGGGTGAGCGGGGAGCACCTACACTCGGCGGACATGGACGAGGTTGGCGACGGCAGTTCGGCGCGGCGTATTGCGATCGGCTCCGACCACGCCGGATACGACCTGAAGCAGCATCTGGTGACGATGCTGCTCGGCCAGGGCTACGAGGTCGACGACCAGGGCACGCACTCCACCGAGTCGGTCGATTATCCCGAGATCTGTGCGGGTGTCGGGCGAACCGTGCGCGACGGCGCTGCGGATCTCGGCATCGTGCTCGGCGGGAGCGGCCAGGGCGAACAACTCGCTGCCAACAAGGTTCGCGGTGTGCGTGCCGCGCTGTGCAACTGCCTCTACACCGCCCGCATGGCCCGCTCGCACAACGATGCGAACGTGCTGTCGATCGGCGCTCGCGTCGTCGGCGAGGGCCTCGCCGAGGAGATCGTCCACACGTTCCTCACCACTGCGTTCGAGGGCGGACGTCATGCCCGTCGCGTCGCCCAGATCGCCGACCTCGAAGCCCACTTCTGAACCTGCCGCCCCGACTCTCCGACACTCCGAGACCCGAACTTCCGAAGAGGTACCCCATGCCGTTTCCGTCCGACACCGATCCCGACCTCGAGGTCATCGGCCTCATCGAGCGTGAAGTCGAACGCCAGATCACCGGTATCCAGCTGATCGCGAGCGAGAACTTCACCTCGCCGGCCGTGATGGCGGCGGTGGGTTCGGTGCTCACCAACAAGTACTCCGAGGGCTACCCCGGCAAGCGCTACTACGGCGGCAATGCCATCGTCGACAGCATCGAACAGCTCGCCATCGATCGCGTGAAGGAGCTCTTCGGCGCCGAACACGCCAACGTCCAGCCGCACTCCGGCGCCAACGCCAACATGTGCGTGTACCAGGCGCTGCTGAACCCCGGCGACACGGTGCTCGGCCTGAGTCTCGACCACGGTGGTCACCTCACGCACGGCTCGCCGGTCAACGCCAGCGGCCTGCTCTACAACTTCGTGTCGTACGGCACCGGTGCCGAAGATCGCATCGACATGGACGAGGTGCGAGCGCTCGCCCTCGAGCACCGCCCGAAGATGATCGTCGCCGGCACGACCGCCTACCCGCGTCGCCTCGATCCCGAACCGTTCAAGAAGATCGCCGACGAGGTCGGCGCACTGCTGCTGTTCGACATCGCCCACCTGGCCGGTCTCGTTGCCGGCGGCGCGCACCCCAACCCGGTGCCGTACGCCGACGTGGTCACGTTCACCACCCACAAGACCCTGCGCGGTCCTCGCGGCGGCTGCATCCTGTGCAAGGAGGAGCACGCCAAGGCGATCGACAAGGCGGTGTTCCCTGGCTGGCAGGGTGGTCCGTTGGAGCACGTCATCGCCGGCAAGGCCGTGGCGTTCCGCGAGGCGATGGACCCGTCGTTCACCGAGTACGCCCACCAGGTCGTGAAGAACGCGTCTGCGCTTGCCGACGCACTCGTGCAGGAGGGGTTCCGCCTCGTGTCGGGCGGCACCGACAACCACCTCATGGTCGTCGATCTCACACCGTTCGATGCGGAGTTGACCGGCAAGGAGGCGCAGGCCAAGCTCGACGAGGCCGGCATCACGCTGAACAAGAACACCATTCCCGACGATCCGCGCAGCCCGTTCGTCACGAGCGGTGTACGCATCGGCACGCCGTCGGTCACGACGCAGGGCATGACCGAGACCGAGATGCCGCTGATCGCCGGTTTCATCGCCCGGTCGCTGCGTCACCGCGACGACCCCGCCGAGCTCGAACTCGTGCGCAAGGACGTCGCCGAACTCTGCTCGCGGTTCCCCGCCTACCCGGCGTCGTAGACTGAGCGGCCGTGCCCGACTTCGGTTCCTTTCTCCTGATCGGAGCCGTCGCCGCCGCCGTCACGTTCATCACCACCCCGCTGGTCGGAATGCTGGCGAGGCGTCGGGGCTGGGTCTACCTCCCCAACGACCGAACGGTCCACCAGACGCCCCTGCCCGACGTGGGTGGCCTCGCCATGTTCGTCGGCTTCCTGGCTGCGATGACGATGGCCTGGCTCGTCGACGCGTTCGACATCCTGTTCGAGAACAACTCCGAGCCGCTCGGTGTGCTCATCGCCGCCACGATCATCTTCGGGGTCGGCTTCGTCGACGACATACGCGGTGTCTCGGCGCCCGCCAAGGTCGCCGGCACGGTGCTCGCCGGCATCGTGCTCGTGCAGTTCGGCGTCGTGATGTACTCGTTCCGACTCCCGTTCTACGACGGCCCGATCGTGCTCGCCGACCTCGCACCGCTCGTCACCGTGCTGTGGTTGGTCGGCATGACGCAGGCGATCAACCTGATCGACGGGCTCGACGGGCTCGCCGCGGGCATCGTGGCGATCGCCGCGTTCGCGTTCTTCCTCTACAGCCAGGAACTCACCGACAGCGATCTGCTCGACGTGCGCAACATCGGCCCGCTGCTCGCCATCATCGCCGTGGGTGTGTGCATCGGATTCCTGCCGCACAACTTCAACCCGGCGCGCATCATCATGGGTGACGGCGGCGCGCTGTTCCTCGGGCTGCTGCTGGCCGTGTCGACGAGCGTGGTCGGTGGTCGCGCCGACTCGTTCAGCCAGGAGTTCATCGGCCAGACCTACTTCTTCCTCGCGCCGCTCGCCATCCCGCTGCTCATCCTCGGCGTCCCGCTGTTCGACATGGCGTTCGCCATCGTTCGCCGTGTGTCGAGCCGCAAGTCGTTCGCCGTTGCCGACAAAGGGCACCTCCACCACCGCCTCATGAACCTCGGTCACGGCCACCGACGCAGCGTGGTGATCCTGTGGGGATGGACCGCGTTGCTGTCGGCGTTCGTGCTGTATCCCACCCTGACCGGACGGAACCCGGCGTACCTGCCGTTCGGCGTCATCGCCGCAGCGATTGTTCTCTACACCGTGTTGCACCCGAGTGTGAGGGCGCGGCGACGGGAGAACGCCTCGACCGAATCCGCCGTCGACGAGCAAACTGAAGCGTCCGAGTTGCCGTCGACCATCGCCGACCACTAGGTTGTGCTCGCGTTCACAAGCAACACGATCATGCAGTCCGCCGATCGAGTCGTCGTGAACGCCCACCTGGATCAATGAAGCTCCTCCCGAAGCAACAACCACGCGTCAACACCGAGGACTCGGTCGGCCTCGGCATCGAAGCCGCCGTGATCATCGCGTTGTTCCTCGGGATCGGCTACGTCCTCGACCGGATCTTCGGCACGATGCCGATCTTCATGATCGTGATGACCGTCCTCGGCGCCATCGGCCTGTTCGCCAAGCTCAAGTACCGCTACGACGACCGCATGGACGAACTCGAAGCCGAGCGCCGTGGCGCCCCCGACGGCAGGCGGCCAGACGGCAAGCGGAGGGTCGCCTGACATGAACACGCCCGCCGCCGGCGCCGATGCGTTCACCACGCGATTCGACGGTCCCGCACCCGAGGTCGCCGTCTCCAAGGACATGATCAAGCGGGGGCTCATCGCGGCCCCGGCGCTCATCGCAGCGTGCGCCGTCATCTGGGGCGCCGACGGCGCCATCTCGAGCGCCTACGCGATCGCCATCGTCCTCACCAACTTCGCGTTGGCCGCCGCACTGATCGCCACGTCGGCGCGGATCTCGCTCGGCATGATGATGGGCGCCGTGCTCTTCGGTTACCTGATCCGACTCGGGCTGATCTTCCTCGCCGTCTGGTTGGTGAAGGACACGGCATGGATTTCATTTCCGGCGCTCGGATCGACCATCATCATCACGCACCTCGGACTGCTCTTCTGGGAGATGAAGTTCGTCGCCCTGTCGCTTGCTGCGCCGGGGCTCAAACCGACCGGGTCGAACACCTCGACCTGACCGCACCGACATCGCTCACGTAACCACCCACACTCACGACTGAAACGGACACCACGTGCTCGGACTCGAGTTTCCACCGATCAACGAGATCCTTCGTTGGCAGGACGTCTTCCCGACGTTCAACAAGATCGCCCTCATCGCCGTTGCTGCGGCCTTGATCAGCATCGTGTTGTTCCTCATTGCCTCGCGGCGTGACCCGATGGTCGCCCCGACGGGCGCGCGCAACCTCGCCGAAGTCACCATCGATTTCATCGAGGAGAGCGTCGTGATGCAGACGCTCGGCAAGTCCGGCCTCAAGTGGACGCCGTTCCTGCTGAGCCTCTTCCTCTTCATCTTCCTCTGCAACATCCCGGGTGTGATCCCGATCATCCAGATGCCGGCAACGGCGCGCATCGCCATCCCCTTGTCGCTGTCGTTGCTCGTCTGGGTCATCTACATCGGCACCGGCATCAAGCATCAGGGCCTCGGCTACTTCGGCCACCTGCTGTGGCCCCCAGGGGTACCGACGGCGCTGAAGCCGCTCGTGGGCCTCATCGAGTTCATCTCGACCATCCTCGTGACGCCCTTCTCGCTCACGGTGCGTCTCATGGCCAACATGCTCGCCGGCCACATCCTGCTCGTGACCTTCAGCTTGCTGACGAGTGCGCTGTTCAACGCCGAGACGAGCCAGATCTTCCTCGTGCCGATGAGCATCCTGCCGTTCGGCATGCTCATCTTCCTGACGGCGTTCGAGATCCTCGTCGCCTTCCTGCAGGCCTACATCTTCGCCATCCTCGCCGCCGTCTACATCAACAACTCGACCGTCGGCCACGCCGAGGATCACTGAGCGAACCCGCTCGATCATCCCGATCTCCCCTCTACCGAAAGCACATACAGGAGAAACACCCCATGGAAGCATTCAGCGCTCTGGTTGCCCAGATCGACGACCCGGCTGACGCCAAGAACATCGCGGCGGCATCCGGCGCCGGTTACGCCTACGGCCTCGCGGCGATCGGCCCCGGCATCGGCATCGGCTACCTCGTCGGCAAGTCCGTCGAGGCAATGGCCCGCCAGCCCGAGGCCGCCGGCATGGTCCGTACGACCATGTTCCTCGGTATCGCCTTCACCGAAGCCCTGGCCCTCATCGGCTTCGTGGTCTTCATCCTGCTCAAGTTCGCCTGACCTGCGAGCGTCCCGTCCAACGGTCAAGATCGTGAAGGAGATGACGTGCTGACAGCCGTCGTGACGTCCTCCGGCTCGGCGATCGAGGTCACCCTGCTGGGTGCCCCGTTCGTCAGTGCCGAAGAGGGCGAGGAAGCAGCGGGTCCCGAGAGTGATCTCAACCCGATTGCACCCGAACTGAAAGAAGTCGTCTGGGGTTTCGGTGCCTTCGTGGTGCTGGCGCTCGCCATGCGGCTGTTCCTGTTCCGCAAGGTGCGAGACGGCATGACGTCGCGCTACGGCCGCATCGAGGGCGACCTCGAGCAGGCAGAGGCACTCACCGCATCGGCTCGCGCCGACGTGGCCGAGTACGACGCCCAGGTCGCCACCGTGCGCGCCGAGGCGCAGACACGCGTCGAAGCTGCTCGGGCAACGCTCGAAGCCGAGCGTTCCGAGAAGCTCGCTGCTGCCAACGCCCGTATCGCCGACAAGCGCAGCGCTGCTGCCGCCGAGGTCGATGCGGCCAAGCAGGCAGCTCGGGGACAGGTCGAGTCGGCAGTCGCCGACGTGTCGGCTCGTCTCGGCGAACTCGCCACGGGCCGCCGACCGTCCGACGACGTCGTCAGGGGCGCCGTTGCTCAGGCAATGGGCCAGGAGGTGTCGGCATGAGCCTGTACGCCGCCGCCACCCTCGCCGCCGGTCGACTGCTTCCCTCCTCGGAGGAGATCCCGTTCGACGACAAGGGCTACACGACCGAGAACTGGCTCCTGCCGCCGTGGAAGGAACTCGTCCCCGGCTCGATCGCCTCGATCATCGTCTTCACGCTGCTGTACAAGTACGCCGGGCCGGTCATCAAGAAGAGCTTCTCCGACCGCACCGCCGGTATCCAGAAGCAGCTCGACGATTCTGCTGCGGCCAAGGTCGCAGCCGAGTCGGAGGCCGTGCGTATCCGTCAGGCCCAGGGCGACATCGAAGCCGAGCGCGCCCGGCTGTACGCCGAAGCCGACGCTCAGGCCGAGGCGTTGCTGGCCGACGGCCGCGTCCGTCTCGAGGCCGAGATGGCCGAACTCGAAGCTCGCGCCGAGAGCGACATCGCCGCTGCTGCAGGACGCGGCACCGACGAGCTCCGCTCGGAGATCGCCCGCTACTCGGGTGACGCCGTCGACCGCATCGTCAACGACACGCTCGACGACGCTGCCCAGCAGGACCTGATCGAAGGCTTCATCGCACGAGTCGGAGCAGGAGTTGCATCATGAGTGACGCACTGATCGAAGGCTACGCACGTGCGCTCTTCGAGGTCGCCCGCGCCGAAGGAACGCTCGACGAGGTCGAAGACGAGCTGTTCCGCTTCGCTCGCTCGTACGAGTCGAGCGACGCCCTGCGCAACGCGCTGACCGACGAGCACATCCCTGCCGACAAGCGCCAGGCCATCGTCGAAGACCTCCTCGACGGCAAGGCCACGACCACCACGGTCCAGCTCGTGTCGATGGTGGTCGGCTCCGGCCGCAGCCGTGATCTGCCCGCAATCGTCGACAGCCTCGTCCAGCGCGCATCGAGCGCCAAGCAGCTCGACCTCGCCGAGGTTCGCACCGCTGTCGAGCTGACCGACGACCAGCAGGCCCGCTTGAAGGCGGCGTTGGAGAACGCCACCGGCAAGAGCCTGAACCTCAAGACGATCGTCGACCCCACCGTGCTCGGCGGCGTCGTCGCCACCATCGGTGACACCGTCATCGACGACACCGTTCGCACCCGCATCGACCAGCTGAAGAGCCGGCTCTGAGCGCCCGCTCACAAAGGAAACAGACCACACCATGGCTGAGCTGACCATTTCTGCCGCCGACATCGCGTCGGCGCTCAAGACCAACCTCGAAGGCTTCGAGCCCTCGGTCGAGGCCCGCACCGTTGGGCGCGTCGCGTCCGTCGGCGACGGCATCGCCCGAGTCAGCGGCTTGCCCGACGCAGCGGTGAACGAACTCCTCGAGTTCGAAGACGGCTCCGTGGGTCTCGCCCTGAACCTCGACGAGTTCTCGATCGGCGCCGTCGTCCTCGGCAACGTCGACAAGATCGAAGAGGGCCAGACGGTGCGGTCCACGGGCAGCATCTTGTCGATGCCCGTCGGTGACGGCATGCTCGGGCGCGTCGTCAACGCGCTCGGCCATCCGATCGACGGCCACGGCGACCTCATCGGCACCGAACAGCGCCGCATGGAGATCCAGGCCCCCGGCATCATGGGCCGCAAGCCGGTGCACGAGCCGCTGCAGACCGGCATCAAGGCGATCGACGCGATGACGCCGATCGGCCGTGGCCAGCGCGAACTGATCATCGGCGACCGCAAGACCGGCAAGACGGCGATCGCCATCGACACGATCCTGAACCAGCGTGGCCTCGGCGTGAAGTGCATCTACGTCGCCGTCGGCCAGAAGAGCTCCACCGTGTCACAGACCGTCGACACGCTCCGCCAGGCCGGCGCCATGGAGTACACCGTCGTCGTGGTCGCCTCGGCGTCTGATCCGGCGCCGTTCAAGTACCTCGCGCCGTACGCCGGATGCGCCATCGGCCAGCACTGGATGGACAACGGCGAGCACGCCCTCGTGGTGTACGACGACCTCTCCAAGCAGGCCGAGGCCTATCGTCAGCTGTCGCTGCTGCTGCGCCGCCCGCCGGGCCGCGAGGCCTACCCCGGCGACGTGTTCTACCTCCACAGCCGCCTGCTCGAGCGGGCCGCCAAGCTGTCCGACGAACTCGGCGCCGGCTCGCTGACCGCATTGCCGATCATCGAGACGAAGGCCGGCGACGTCGCCGCGTTCATCCCGACGAACGTGATCTCCATCACCGACGGGCAGGTCTACCTGCAGGACAACCTGTTCAAGTCCGGCATCCGCCCGGCTGTCGACGTGGGCATCTCGGTGTCACGCGTGGGCAGCGCGGCGCAGATCAAGTCGATGAAGGCCGTTGCCGGCACGCTGAAGGGCGACCTCGCCCAGTTCCGCGAGCTGGAGGCGTTCGCGACGTTCGGTTCCGAACTCGATGCGGTGTCGAGCGCCCAGCTCGAGCGTGGCTACCGACTGGTCGAACTGCTCAAGCAGCCGCTGAACAGCCCGATGCCCGTCGAGGAGCAGGTCGTGTCGATCTTCGCCGGAACCAAGGGCTACCTCGACGACATTCCCGTCACCGACGTGATCCGCTTCGAGAAGGAACTCCTCGAGTACGTGCGCACGACGCACAGCAGCCTGCTCGCCGACATCAAGTCGGCCGGCGTGCCCGACGGACTCGCCGGTGCCATCGAGTCGTTCAAGCAGACGTTCACCTCGTCGACCAACGACTACGCCGTCGATCCGACCGCGCTCGACGTCGACGAAGTCGGCGAAGCCAAGTCCAACAAGACCCTCGCCACGGAGTGATCTAGATGGCTGGTGGTCAGGAGCGAATCCTCAAGGAACGCATTCGCAGCGTTCGGGCGACGAAGAAGATCACGCGCGCCATGGAGCTCATCGCGGCGTCGCGGATCGTCAAGGCCCAGGCTCGTGTTGCCGCCGCCGTGCCGTACTCCGATCAGATCACCGAGGTGGTCAGGGACCTGGCAGCCGGTGGCGCATCGTCCGACTCGCCGTTGTTGGCGGGTCGCAAGGACATCAAGCACACCTGCTACGTGGTGATCACCGCCGACCGTGGGCTCTGCGGTGGCTACAACTCCGGCGTGCAGCGCGCGGCCGAGGGCGAGGTCAAAGCCGACATCCTCGCCGGTGAGGACTACACGATCATTCCGGTCGGCAAGAAGGCCGACGGGTACTTCCGCTTCCGTGGCTACACCCTCGGCAAGGCGTTCAGCGGATTCTCGGCCCAGCCGACCTACGAGGATGCACGGGCGATCGGCGAGCACGTCATCGACCTGTTCGTGTCGGGCCAGGTCGACCGTGTCGAGCTCGTCTACACCCGCTTCGTGTCGTCGGGCAGCCAGGAAGTCGTCCTGCGTCCGCTCGTGCCGCTGAGCGCCGACACGGTCGCCGGTGGCGATGGCAAGGCCGGCAGCAGCGACGGATCCGGCGGCGACTACGAGTTCGAACCCGATCCCGAAACGATCCTCGACACGTTGCTCCCTCGCTATGTCGAGGCTCGTGTCTACGCCGCACTGCTCAATGCAGCGGCGTCGGAGCACGCCTATCGCCAGCGAGCGATGAAGTCGGCCACCGACAACGCCGACGAACTGATCAAGTCGCTGAGCCGCATCATGAACCGAGCCCGTCAGGACTCGATCACCACCGAGATCATGGAGATCGTCGGCGGTGCCGAAGCTCTCGACTCCGACGACGCCGAGATCCCGTATCTCGATCTCGGCGACGCACTCTTCGAACAACTCACACAGGCCGACTCCGGCGCCACCATCTGAGCGCACGGCAATCCAGGAGAACAACAGTCATGACCATGACCGAATCAACCACCGACCTCAAGGACGGCCGCATCGTCGGCATCGCGGGCCCCGTCGTCGACGTCGAGTTCCCTCGCGGCGCGCTGCCCGAGCTGAACTCGGCCGTCGAGTTCGACATCACGCTCGAGGGCGAGACCATCACGGTGATGGCCGAAGTCGCCCAGCAGCTCGGTGAGGGTCGCGTCCGCGCCGTCTGTCTGAAGCCGACCGACGGCCTCGTGCGTGGTACCCCCGTTCGCAACCTCGGTCACGGCATCACCGTGCCGGTGGGCGACAAGGTGCTGGGCCACATCTGGAACGTGTGGGGCCAGCCCCTCGACGAGGCCCCTGAGGGCTTCGCCGAGATGGAGCGCTGGGAGATCCACCGCGACGCCCCCGACTTCGCCGCACTCGAGCCGTCTGCGCGCATGTTCGAGACGGGCATCAAGGTCATCGACCTGCTCACCCCGTACGTCGCCGGTGGCAAGATCGGCCTGTTCGGCGGTGCCGGCGTCGGCAAGACCGTGCTCATCACCGAGATGATCAACCGTGTTGCCAGCCAGCACGGTGGCGTGTCGGTGTTCGCCGGTGTCGGCGAGCGCACCCGTGAAGGCACCGACCTCCGCCTGGAGATGATGGAGTCGGGCGTGTTCGAGAAGGCCGCGCTCGTGTTCGGCCAGATGGACGAGCCGCCGGGCGTGCGCCTGCGTGTCGCGCTGTCGGCGCTGACCATGGCGGAGTACTTCCGTGACGTCCAGAACCAGGACGTGCTGCTGTTCGTCGACAACATCTTCCGCTTCGTGCAGGCGGGCTCCGAAGTGTCGACGCTGCTCGGCCGTATGCCCGCTGCGGTGGGCTACCAGCCGACGCTGGCCGACGAGATGGGCCAGCTCCAGGAGCGCATCACCTCGACCCGGGGCCGTTCGATCACGTCGCTGCAGGCCGTGTACGTGCCTGCCGACGACTACACCGACCCGGCGCCGTTCACGACCTTCACCCACCTCGATGCCACCACCGAGCTGTCACGTCAGGTGGCGGCCCTCGGTATCTACCCGGCCGTGGACCCGCTCGCTTCGACCTCGACGATCCTGTCGCCAGAGGTCGTCGGCGACCACCACTACGCGATCGCCCGCCGGGTGCAGGAGACCCTCCAGCGCTACAAGGAGCTGCAGGACATCATCGCCATCCTCGGTCTCGACGAGCTGTCCGAAGAGGACCGTCTCATCGTCAACCGGGCCCGCAAGGTCGAGCGCTTCTTGTCGCAGCCGTTCTACGTCGCCGAGGTCTTCACCGGTCTCACCGGCGAGTACGTGCCGGTTGCCGAGACGGTCGAGTCGTTCGAGGCCATCATCAACGGTGAACTCGACGAAGTGCCCGAGCAGGCATTCCTCAACGTCGGTGGCGTCGAGCAGGTGCTCGCCAAGGCCAAGAAGCTCCAGGAGAGCTGACCATGGCGGAGCCGTTGATCGTCGAAGTGGTGTCGCCGGAGGCGGTGCTGTATTCGGGTGAGGCCGACATGGTCATCACGCGGACGCTCGGCGGCGGCGAAGTCGCGTTCCAGGCCGGACACGCGGCGTTCCTCGGAGCGCTCGTCGAGAACCACACCCGCGTGTTCCAGACCGACGGAACGATCCAGGACATCGCAATTCACCGCGGGTTCGTCGAGGTCAGCGGCACGCCGACGAAGGTCTCGATCCTGTCGGACACGGCGGAACTCGCGCAGGACATCGATGTCGACCGGGCGAAGGAAGCCCTGGAGCGTCACCAGCACACGCTGCGCGACCAGAACATGGACGCCACGATGATCGAGGTCGCCACGGCCGGTCGTGACCGTGCCGAGGCCCGCCTGCGTGCCACCGGCACCACCTTCACCGCCTGAGCCTGAAACGTCGGGGTCAGACCCCGGCGCTCAGGTTGCTCGGACGCCTGAGCGAATCCCTCGGCGAAATATGACGATTGTTACGGATTCGTGACGATTGTGGTCTATCCTGTCGCCACGGCGGCTGCGCGTGGATCTCACGCCCAGATGAAACTCATCGAAAGGCTCCGATTCCACTTGACGATTCATCTACATGCGCGCCCGCCGACTTGCCGGACTCGCCCTCGCGCTCGCGCTCGCCGGAGCGCTCGTTCCCGTCCACGTCGAGGCGGCCGCGACGGTCGACGGGCAGTTCGCCGAACTCGGCTGCGCGGTGCTGGTGTGACGACTGCGTTGGTGGTGGCGAATCGTGGTGGTGTGCCGGCGAATGCGACTGCGGTGACGTTGAATGTGACGTCGACGGGGAGTCTCGGTGGTGGGTTCGTGACGGTGTATCCGTGTGGCACGCCTCGCCCGAATACGTCGAATGTCAACTTTGCGCCGGGGTCGACTGTGGCGAATGCCGTGACGACGAAGGTTGGTGCTGATGGTGCGGTGTGTCTCTACAACGATGCTGCGACGCATCTGATCGTCGATGTCAACGGCTACTACTTGCCGCCGACGGCGAACTTCGGTGCGCTGGAGCCGGCGCGGCTCCTCGACACCCGTAACTCGCCGATCCCGGCCGCTGGTGTGACGACGTCGTTGGTGGTGGCGAATCGTGGTGGTGTGCCGGCGAACGCGACTGCGGTGACGTTGAATGTGACGTCGACGGGGAGTCTGGGTGGTGGGTTCGTGACGGTGTATCCGTGTGGCACGCCTCGCCCGAATACGTCGAATGTCAACTTTGCGCCGGGGTCGACTGTGGCGAATGCCGTGACGACGAAGGTTGGTGCTGATGGTGCGGTGTGTATCTACAACGATGCTGCGACGCATCTGATCGTCGATGTCAACGGCTACTACTCGCCGACGGCGAACTTCGGTGCGCTGGAGCCGGCCCGGCTCCTCGACACCCGTAACTCGCCGATCCCGGCCGCTGGTGTGACGACTCGTTGGTGGTGGCGAATCGTGGTGGTGTGCCGGCGAACGCGACTGCGGTGACGTTGAATGTGACGTCGACGGGGAGTCTGGGTGGTGGGTTCGTGACGGTGTATCCGTGTGGCACGCCTCGCCCGAATACGTCGAATGTCAACTTTGCGCCGGGGTCGACCGTGGCGAATGCCGTGACGACGAAGGTTGGTGCTGGTGGTGCGGTGTGCATCTACAACGATGCGGCGACGCATCTGATCGTCGATGTCAACGGCTACTTCCCGCCGACGGCGAACTTCGGTGCGCTGGCGCCGGCCCGACTCCTCGACACCCGTCGTTCGTCACCGGCCGCCGCCGCAGAGGACGTTGCTCTCGATGCTGATCAACCAGTTGCGAGCGTCGCGTGGCCTCGGCCCCGTTGCGGCCGACGCAACGATGACAGCGTTCGCCCGGAACTGGTCGCTCACGATGTCGCAGTCCGGCTTCCGTCACAGCGGTGGGCCCTACGCGGAGAACATCGGATGGACTCAGCGGAGGTTCGTTGTCGCCGGAGGCCGCGGCACTCGGGCTGCATGCCGCCTTCGTGGCGAGCCCGCCCCATCTTGCCAACATGACCAATCCGGCGTGGACTGCGGTCGGAGTCGGCGTCCACTACGACGGCGCGACCTGGTACATCACGTTCGAGTTCCGCTGAGCGCCCTTCCGGTCGGCGCGCCGCTAGCTTCGCGAGGCATGTCGAGCTACCCGTTCACGTCTGCCCTCCTCACCGGTGCATCGTCGGGGATCGGCGCGGAGATGGCTCGTCTGCTGGGCGAGGCCGGTGTGCCGACCGTGCTCGTTGCCCGTCGCGGCGAACGGCTGCGCGAGATCGCCGACCGCTACGACGGCTTCGAGGTGCTCGAGGCCGACCTCGCAACGAGTGCCGGCCAAGCGGCGACAGTGGAGCGCATCCGGTCGACGAGCGATCCGATCGACCTCGTCGTCAACAACGCCGGCTTCGGCACCAGCGGCGTCTTCCACGAACTCGATGTCGACCGCCTCGCCGGTGAGGTCGAACTCAACGTGAAGGCGCTGACCGTGTTGAGTCACGCGGCGCTGGCCACCATGGTGCCCCGGGGACGTGGCTACCTGTTGAACGTGTCGAGCGTGGCCAGCTTCCAAGCCTCGCCGGGCCTCGGGGTGTACGCGGCCACCAAGGCGTACGTCACCAGCCTGACCGAAGCGCTCCACGCCGAGGTGAAGTCGTCGGGCGTCCATGTCACGGCACTCTGCCCAGGCCTGACGAAGACCGAGTTCCAGGATCACAGCAACACGACCGGTCTCGCAACGAAGGTTCCGGGTCTCGCTTGGACCACGGTCGAACAGGTGGCGTCGACGGGCCTGGACGACGTCGCGAGCAACAAGACGATCTCGGTGCCCGGCCTGCTCTACAAGACCGCCGTCACGTTCAGCGACATCATGCCCCGCTCGATCACCCGCTGGGTCAGCGGCTCGATCACCCGCTGAATGAGACGCGGGGTCAGACCCTCAGCTCAGGGCGGCGTCTCGTTCAGTAGTCGATGGCGGAGAACTCGCGGAGTTTCGCGACGCGGTGGTGGGCGTCGATCATCCGAACCGTGCCGCTGCGTGAACGCATCACCAGGCTCTGCGTGCGAGCGCCCGTTGCATCGAATCGGACGCCGCGCAGCAGCGCGCCGTCGGTGAGGCCGGTCGCCGCGAAGAAGCAGTTGTCGCTCTTGATCAGGTCGTCCTGGTCGAAGACTCGGGACAGATCGAAACCCGCCTCGTTCATGGCGTCGCGTTCCTGGTCGCTCTGCGGTGCGAACCGCGCCTGGATCTCTCCACCCATCGCCTTCATCGCCGCCGCCGAGATGACACATTCAGGTGTTCCACCGATGCCGAACAGCGCATCGGCGCCGGCATCGGGCCAGCAGGTGGCCACCGAGCCGTAGACGTCGCCGTCGGTGATCAGGCGGATCCGACAGCCGCTGGCGCGGATCTCGCCGATGAGGTCGGCGTGACGCGGCCGGTCGAGGATCACCACGGTGAGGTCACGCACCTCCTCGCCCTTGGCCTTTGCGATCCAGCGCAGGTTCTGGGTGGCCGTGGCCGTGATGTCGATGGAGCCGACGGCGCCCGGACCCACCGCGATCTTGTCCATGTAGAACGACGGCCCCGGATCGAGCATCGACCCACGGTCGGAGACGGCGATCACCGAGAGTGCGTTGGTCTTGCCCTGGGCGGTGAGCGTCGTACCGTCGATCGGGTCGACGGCCACGTCGACCGCCGGCGAGCTGCCGTCGCCGACGTGCTCGCCGTTGAAGAGCATCGGGGCGTCGTCCTTCTCGCCCTCGCCGATGACGACGATGCCGTCCATCGCCACCGTCGACAGCGACATTCGCATGGCCTCGACGGCGGCGTGATCGGCGCGGTTCTTGTCGCCGCGGCCGACCCAGCGAGCTGAGGCGAGGCAGGCCGATTCGGTGGCGCGGACCAGGTCCATGGCGAGGTTGCGATCGGGTTGCTGGCGTGACGACGTTGTCATGACTCCAACGTACCCCGGCCGGTCGGATGCGGACGGCCTCGTCGCCGTACAGTCTGACCGTGGAGATCCCCCTCGAGCTCGTGCTGTCGGGACGCGAGCTGACCGAGCCGAAGCTGTCTCCGGACGGTGAGCGAATTGCGTTCGTCGAACGGTGGCGGAGCGCCTCCGCGATCCTGGTCGTCGACATCGAGGCATGTGAGCCGGCGCGGGCCCTGTCCTTCGGTCCCGATCCGGCGCCCGGGCGAGGGATGGGCGGGGGCTGTTACTCGTGGCTGACGGATTCGACCGGCGTGGTGTACGCCGCGGTCGACGGCGAGTTGTGGTGTGTCGCGCGGACTCGATCTCCGCCGCGTGACCGCTCACGAACGCAGCGCTCGGGCTCCATGGGTGTGTGGGCAGTTCGTCGTGTACGTTCTCGACGAAGCCGAGGTGTGGCTCACCGATCTCGAAACGGGAGCGGTCCGCCGCCTCGACGACGGCCGCCACGAGTTCTGTTTCGATCCCTCCGTGTCACCCGATGCCACGGTCGTGTCATGGCAGGGATGGTCGCCACCGGCGATGCCGTGGGATGGCGCCGAACGCGTCGACTGCCGTGCTCCCTTGGCGACCGCGGATCTCTCGACGTGGCGACCGGTGGTCGGAGCCGTCCAGCAGCCGCGCTTCGCTCCGGATGGCACGCCGACCTGTGTGCACGACGGCACCGGCTGGCTGAACGTACACGTCGGCGATCGGGCCGTGGTCGCCGAGGGTGAACATGCCGGCCCGACGTGGGGCATGGGGCAGCACTCGTTCGTCGTGCGCCGCGATGGCGCGTGCATCGTGGCGCGCAACCGTGCCGGATTCGGGACACTGTCGATCATCGACCCGGCGGGAGGCATCCGCGATCTGGACACCGACATGGTCGGTGTCCACGGCCAGCTGTCGATGGTCGACGATCGGCTCGTGGCAGTGCGCTCCGGCCCGACGACACCGCCCGAGATCGTCGTTTTCGACCTGGCAGCACCGGAACGTCCCGGACGTGTGGTGGCTGCGAGTGGGGCCACTGCGTGGCGCGACGTGGTGGTGGCAGCGCCCGAGGCGATCACGGTCGAACACGACGGCGTCGTGCTCCACGCCCGCCGGTACGCAGCGGGGGAGGGTCGCATGCTGTGCTGGGTCCACGGCGGGCCGACCGATCAGTGGCAGGTCGACTTTCGCCCGCGTGTCGCCTTCTGGCGCAGTCGCGGGTGGGATGTGCTCGTGGTCGACCCTCGGGGTACCACCGGCCACGGCCGGCACTACCAGCAGGCGCTCAACGGTGCATGGGGACGACTCGACGTCGACGACACCGCCGCGCTCATCCGTCACGCCCAGTCGCAGGGTTGGGCCACGCCGGCAGTCCACTGTGGTGATCGGAGGCTCGTCCGGCGGGCTCACGGTGTTGGGACTGCTCGCCGACCACGGAGAACTCGTTGCGGGCGCGGTGGCGTCGTATCCGGTGAGCGATCTCGCAGGACTGGCGGAGGCGACCCATCGATTCGAGGCGCACTACACCGACACGCTCGTCGGGCGACCGGGCGAGCCGGGTCTGGACGGACCGGTTCCGCGCACTGTCGCCGATCAACCGGGCCGACCGGATCGTGTCGCCCGTGCTGGTGTTCCACGGCGCCGACGACCCGGTCGTTCCGGTGGCCCACAGCGTGACGCTGGCGGCTCGGATCCGCAGCGGTGGCGGTGACGTCGAGCTCGTCGTGTACGAAGGTGAGGGTCACGGCTTTCGCGACCCGACCAACCAGCGCGACGAGTACGAACGTACCGAGCACTTCCTGCGGAGATTTCGCGGTACGAACTGACGGCCCGACTTCGGGCACCCTCGTGGTACCGGTAGCGTTCCGCCGTGGCATTCGTGAACAAGGGCGAGGACAACCAGGAAGCGACCGGCACCTCGGGTCAGCCGATCGACTTCGATCCGTTCGACCCGGATGTCGTCAAGGTGCACTACGACATGTCGGTGTGGACCTTCGATCAGCGAGCGGAGCTGTCCGAGGCGCTCGCCGATGCCGAGTTCCCTCATTTCTGGGACGGTGACGAACTGGTCGTTCCGGAGGCCGTCGAGGCCGACGTCGACGCACTGTTCGAGCGCCTCGAGGCGCTGTTCGGCCCGTTCCCGATCATCCTCCAGGACGACGCCGAGTCGACCGAGTTCGGGCTCGACGAGTGGACCGATGCCGACCGCAAAGTGCTGACCGCAGCCCTGATCGACGCGGAGATCCCTCATCGCTGGATGGGCACCACGGTGGTCGTCGCCGCCGACGCCGAGCACGCGGTCGACGATCTGCTCGACGCCATCGAGTCGGGCGAGCTGCTCGGAGACGCCACCGACGAGGGTGCGGCGCCACCCGAGGGTGCGCTGAGCACCATGTTCCTCGCGGCCGACAAACTGGCCAAGGACCCACTCGATGCGAGTGCCCGAAGCACTCTCATCGACCTGCAGGATCAGCTCGATGCGAAGCACCCGCCGTACGGCCTGGCGCACCGGACGTGGGCCGCCGGAGTCGAGGGTGTCGACAAGGTCGTCGCGCTGGTGGCGGCACAGGCCCACGACGCCGACTCCGGCGACGATCACGAATCCGAGGTCATCGGCGCTGCCCAGGAGCTGCGTTCGCTGCTTCGGCCCTACGTCTGAGCCACGACATCGTGCTGCTCGCCGAGCTCGAGATCTGGCACACCCGCCCGGCGGTGCCGACGCGTCGCGTGGCGCTCGGCCACATGGTGCTCCCGGTCGACCCAGCGCCCGGGTTCGGGGGCCTGTTGCTCGGGGCGATCGTCGCCGAGCACCTCTACGGAGTCGATGACGAACTCGTGCCGGACGTGCACCGCCTCATCACCGAGGTCGAGAACGGTGCGCGCATCGTGCAGCCCCGCCTTCGTCACCGCTTCCAGGTCGATCGCCACGGGCTGGCCAAGAGCCATCACACGATGCTCGGCAACGGCGACGACCTGTCGTTCGACTTCCGTTCGCAGGGCACCGATCTGGCCCAGGTGTTGGGCGCGATCTACGCCGTCGAGCGGCTGGCGCCCGAGCATCGTCGTCGGATCGCTCCGGTGCTCCAGAAGGCGGCACGCTGGCGCGGTCCGATCGGGCCATCGCTGGTCGCATACCTCGCAGGATCCCAGACGCTGGCGCTGGAAGCGCTCGCTGATCCGCGATCGTGGGCGATGGGCATCCTCGGTTTCGACCTCGGCGGCAAGCCGCCGTCGAAGCGTGACGTGATGGCCAAGTTCCGCGAACAGATGCGCAACGTGCACCCCGACCACGGCGGTGACAGCGTCGATGCGGCCAAGGCAATGAGTGATCTCGCCGAAGCCCGTCGAGTGCTCAGCACCGCACCGGAGTGAGCCGGGACGAACGCTGATGGCGAAACCCACGGTGTTGCTGTATCCCGGCGCCGGTTCGAGCCGTGATCATTCGAGCCTGGTGGCGATCGAACGGCGACTCGGTCGATCGGCCGCCGTCGAGCGCATCGACTTCCCGTATCGACGCGAGGGACGACGCGCGCCCGATCGTGCCCCGAAGCTCATGGCGTCGATCCGTGACGATCTCACCGGCTTCGCTCGCCGTCGCGGGCCGATCGTGATGGGTGGGCGCTCGATGGGCGGACGGATGGCGTCGATGGTGGCGGCCGATGTCGACGGCGGTGGCGCGGTGGCGAGGCTCGCCGGGCTGGTCTTGATCTGCTATCCGCTGCATCCGCCGGCCAAGCCGGAGAACCTCCGTGTCGAGCATCTCGCCGACATCTCGGTGCCGTGCCTGTTCATCTCGGGCACGAGGGATCCGTTCGGTTCACCCGACGAGTTCGCTGCCGCCACCTCCACGATGACGGCACCCGTCGAACACCTCTGGATCGAGGGGGGACGCCACGACCTGAAGGGCGCCGACGCCACGATCGCCGACGCCGTCGCCCGCTTCGTCGATGGCCTCGCGGTGCCGGCTCAAACGTGACGCCGATGAGCGACGGCACCGCATGCCGGGCCCTCGCTCATCGCTTGATCGTGGGGATGCGGGTTCAGGGGTCGGTGAAATCGACGGGGTGGGGGAACTCGGCGTCGACATGGTGGAGATCGATCGGGGCATCTTCCGGGTTGAGCGCCTCGAGTTCCAGGTGGGCGGTCTCGGGGTAGGCGGCGACGACGAGCACCGTGACGATCAACTGGCCGATGGCGAGGGTCGCCAACACCGCCGCATACGACCAGTCGGCATCGAGCAGTGCGCCCATGGAGAGCAACCCGACGATGCCGCCGATGAGCGCAGCGGCCGTGACGAGCCCGGTCGCCCGGCTGCGGTTGCCGGTGGGGAACAGTTCGGTGCGATACACGGCGAGTGCTGGGTACGCCGCGCTGAGCAGCAGCCCCCCGAGCAGTGACAGGATCCACAGGGGCACGCCGCCCACGGCGAACGCGCCGACGATCCCTGCGGTCCCGAGCGGCACCGTGACGGCGATCAACCGTCGTCGACCGCGGGTGTCGGCGATCCGCCCACCGACGATCAGGCCGATGCTCGCCGGGGTTCCGACGGCAATGGAGAACACGGCGATCATGCCCCCGGAGAACCCTCGGACGTCGCTGAGGTAGTTGTTCTGGAAGAGGCTCGCGGGAGCGATGAAGATGTTGCCGGCAAAGGCGACGGCGCTGAGCAGCAGCCAGACGTCGACGGTTCATCCGCGGCGGCCGGATCCGGGCGACGATGTGGGCGGCGGTGAAGCGACGGGTCTCCGGAAGGCGCCGGGCGAGGTCGAGCGCGACGACGCACCAGATGGCGGCGAGCAGGTAGACGAAGCGCCAGCCACCGGCGCCGAGGTCGGCGAGGCTCAGCGCGATCACCGCGATCCCGGCGCCGAGACCCGCAGCCATGGCGAGGATGCTCACCGCATAGGTCCGGCTGTTGCGGGGCATCTCCTCCGATGCAACGACCCCGACGAGGAACGCGAGGGCGATACCCATCGGACGGGCCACGGCCTGCGTTGCCACGAGCACGGCGAACGACGGAGCGAAGGCGCCCAGCACCGACAACAGCGGGCCGATCCAGGCCACCGCAACGATCACGCGTCGACGTCCGATGCGGTCGGCGACCACCGCCGCCGGGATGGCCAGGACGATCCCGGCTCTCACCACGGCACCGGCGACGCCGATCGCCGTGTCGCTGGCACCGAAGTCGTCGGCGGCGAAGTTGACGGTCTGCGTGAAGAGCGTGTTGACGAACGCCGCGCTCATCGAAGCAGCGGCCAGGAGACCCACGACGAGGATCTGGGTCGGATCGAGCCGATCTGGTGGCGCCCACCAGCTGTTCGACGATCCCGTGCGAGCGAGGACGCGGCCGACCGGCCACCGGAAGAGCCATCCGAACCACGGGATCGTCAGGCGGTACGTCGTGGTCTCCACCAGTTCGTCGTCGGCGACCTCGACGGTGCGCGCGTACCGGGTGAACGGACCGTCCTCCTGGGTGAATCGTACGGGGAGTGCGTGGTCCAGCCGGTTCCGTCCGTCGACCGGCCGCGATTCGAGCAACACGTCGGCTCGGGGTTCGGTCAGGCGACGACGTTCGTCGGGGGTGTCGGGCCAGCGACGGATGAGTACGCGCCCACCTGGCTCCACGGCGGGAGCATACTGGTGGGCCATGAATCCGATCTCCGAGGTGATCACCGACGCGCCCACGATCGTCGTGCGGGGCAACGGCCCACTCGCCGGCACCGTCGCGGTCCCCGGCGCGAAGAACTCGGTGCTCAAGCTGATGGCCGCGACGCTCCTGTGCGACGGCACCTTCGAACTGACCAACGTGCCCGACATCGCGGACGTCGCCATCATGGGCGACCTGCTCGAGGCGATCGGCGTGTCGATCGAACGGCCGACACCGGATCGCCTGTTGTTGACCGACCACGGCGACCTCACGCCCGTGGCGCCGTACGAACTCGTCGAACGGATCCGGGCATCGATCAACGTGCTCGGGCCGCTGCTCGCCCGGTGTGGGCACGTGCGTCTGTCGTTGCCGGGGGGCGACGACTTCGGGTCGCGTCCGATCGACATGCACGTCGCCGGCCTCGAAGCCATGGGTGCAACGTTCAAGTTCAGCCACGGGTACCTCGAAGCCTCCGCCGATCGGCTGCACGGCGCCGACATCACGTTCGACTTCCCGAGCGTCGGTGCAACGGAGAACCTGATGACGGCCGCGGTGTTCGCCGACGGCCGAACCACGATCAACAACGCAGCCCGTGAACCCGAGATCGCCGACCTGTGCGAGTTCCTGATCGCCATGGGTGCACAGATCTCGGGGGTCGGCACCTCGACGCTCGTGATCGACGGGGTCGAGCGCGGATCGTTGCGAGCCGTTTCACACCACACGGTCCCGGATCGCATCCAGGCAGCGACGTACCTCGCGGCGGTTGCGGTGGCGGGCGGTGAGCTCGACATCGAAGGCGTACGACCCGAACACATGACGATGTTGCTCGACCGGTTCGCCGACATGGGCCTCGAGATCACGACGGTGAGCGAGCGCGGACGCACCGACCGGATGCGTGTCGTTGCGCCGGAACGGCTGCGTTCGATCGACGTGGCGACGCTGCCGTACCCGGGGATCGCCACCGACTACAAACCGCTCATCATCACCATGCTCGCGGTGGCCGATGGCGTCGGGATCGTGACGGAGAACCTCTATCCCGGGCGGTTCCGCTACGTCGAGGAACTGCAGCGGCTCGGAGCCGACGTGCGAACCAGCGGTCATCACGCCGTCGTGCGAGGCGTGCCCCGGCTCTCCGGTGCCCCGGTGCGGGCGCACGACATCCGGGCCGGGGCGGCCATGGTCGTCGCGGGCCTGGCCGCCGAAGGCGAGACCGAGATCACCGGGATCCACCACATCGACCGCGGCTACGACGACCTGGTCGGCCGTCTGTCGGCCGTCGGCGCCCACATCGAACGCCGCTGAGAGCCGCACACGGTCACTCGCACACGGTCGTTCGCGCACGGTGTCGGACTCCGCGCACGGTGTCGGGCCGGCACCGTCTGGTGGCGGTTGGTCGTTGCGTGGGCGGCGTCGACGCGGCGCTTGGCGAGCCAGAGCAGGCCCATGATGATCAGGATCGGGGCTCCGATGAGCAGTGCTTCGTCCCAGCCGCCCTGGTGGGCGACGAGCACGGGTGCCGTGACGACCGGCGAAGACTGCGGTCACGTCTACCGATCGTACGGGCTCGGCTGATTGAATGGTCCTCGTCATGCGTGAACAGGTCGAAGCCACCATCGAGGTCATCCGCCCGGCGCTGCAGGCCGACGGCGGCGACATCATCCTGCACGACGTCGACGAGGCAACCGGCATCGTTTCGGTCGAACTCATCGGCGCCTGCGTGGGATGTCCGGCGTCGACGCAGACGCTGAAGGCCGGGATCGAACGCATCATGCGTGACCGCGTCGACGGTGTCACCGAAGTGGTGAACATCGCCGAAGAGGCGGCATGAGGGCCGGCGCGTGAGTCGACGTCAGCGCCCCGCGCCCGAGTTGTTCCAGGCCGCGTGCGACGGCGATCGCAGCGCACTCGCACGTCTCCTTTCGCTCATCGAGCGCGGCGACGACGACGCCCGCACCATCGGTCGGCTCGCCTATCCGTTGAGCGGATCGGGCTACACGGTCGGACTCACGGGTGCTCCCGGTGCGGGCAAGAGCACGCTGACCAGTTCGATCATCGGGCACCTGCGTGCCCAGGATCTCGAGATCGCCGTGCTCGCCATCGATCCGTCGTCGCCGTTCACCGGTGGCGCGATCCTCGGCGACCGGGTGCGGATGCAGGATCACGCCACCGACCCCGGGGTCTTCATCCGCTCGATGGCCACCCGCGGCCACCTCGGAGGGCTCTCGCTTGCGACGCCCGAGGCCGTTCGACTGCTCGATGCGATCGGGCGGCGATGGATCCTCGTGGAAACCGTCGGCGTCGGCCAGGTCGAGGTCGAGGTCGCCGGCAAGGCCGACACGACCGTCGTCGTCGTCAATCCGGGATGGGGCGACAGCGTGCAGGCGAACAAGGCCGGGCTGATGGAGATCGCCGACGTGTTCGTGATCAACAAGGCCGACCGCAAGGGCGTCGAGGAGACGAGCCGCGACTTGATGCAGATGCTCGACCTGTCCGACCTGCCCCACGACACGTGGCGCCCGCCGATCGTGCCGACCATCGGATCCACCGGCCAGGGTGTGCCGGAGCTGTGGGAAGCAGTCCTCGCCCATCGGGCATACGCCGAGTCCTCGGGCCTGCTGGCAGAGCGTCGGGCGTTCCGACTCCGCGAGGAGTTGCGCGAGATCGTGGCGACCCGACTCGGGCGACGGGCTCGTCAGGTCTGTTCGGGTGAACGCTGGGACGAACTCACCGATGCCGTCGTCGAGCGCTCCACCGACCCGTGGACCGCCGCCGACGAGATGCTGGCAGCCGTCGACGCCTGACGTACACGATGTGTCAGACACATCGTGTACGAACCCTTGGCGGCGCATCCTCGATCCGCCATGATGCTGGCGTGACGAACCACTCGACAGAGTCTGTGGTGGAGCCGGCGCTCCATCGGCGCCTGGGCATCGAGGCGTTCAACGCCACGTGGGAACTCCTCGACGGACGCCACTACACCCCGGCTGATGTCGATGAGTTGCTCGCTCGGGCGTACGCCTCCGCCTATCACTGGTCGCGAGCGAACGACCGTGGCCCCGAGAATGATGCACGTGCCTCGTGGTTGTTGTCACGCTGCCACGTGGTGCTCGGCCAGGGTGACCTTGCGTTGCACCACGCCGACCGCTGCCTGGCCGTTGTGGACGATGCCGGCTTGGTCGATTTCGACCTCGGCTACGCCCACGAGGCGCGCGCCAGGGCGCTGGCATGTCTCGGTCGACTCGAGGAGGCCGCTCGGGAGTTCGTTGCCGCCCGTGCCGTCGATGTCGCCGACGACGAGGATCGGGAGATCTTCCAGAGCGATCTCGCCGCTGAACCGTGGTTCGGTCTCGACCGAACCGGGTGAGCGTCAGGGTCATCGGCAAGACTCGCCGCATGGCTGATTACGAACTGCTCATCCTGGATCGACGTGACGATGGCGTGGCGGTCATCACGCTCGCCAACGGCAAGGTGAACGCACTCTCGCAGGAGCTGCTCGCCGAGATACGCGGCGCCGTCGATGAATTGGCCGCCGACCTTCCCGGCGCGGTCGTGGTCACGGGCGGCGACCGTCTGCTGGCAGCCGGCGCCGACATCTCACAGTTCGGTGGGCCGGCCGAGGCGGCCACCATCGCCGCAGGATTCCATTCGACCCTCGACGCGCTGGCGGCGTTGCCGCGGTTCGTGATCGCCGCCGTGAGCGGGTACGCACTCGGTGGCGGATGCGAGCTGGCCCTCGCCTGCGACTACCGGATCGCCTCGGAGAAGGCCGTGTTCGGGCAGCCCGAGATCCTGCTCGGGATCATCCCGGGCGGGGGTGGCACTCAGCGCCTGCCCCGTGCGATCGGTGCAAGTCGGGCCAAGGAGATGTGCATCACCGGCCGTCAGGTACGCGCCGAGGAGGCGCTTCGGATCGGGCTGGTCGACGAGGTCGTAGCGCCCGATGAGCTGCACGAGCGTGCACTGGCGCTCGCCGCCGAGGTGGCCGGTGGTGCGCTGACCGCCCAAGCGATCGCGAAGCGCGTGATCGACGAGGGGCTCTCGACGTCGTTGGCCGACGGTCTCGCGCTGGAGCGAGCAGCGTTCGTCGAGGTGTTCGAGACCGACGACTCGCAGATCGGCGTGGCCAGCTTTCTCGAACACGGCCCCGGCAAGGCCGAGTTCACCGGCCGCTGAACCGTCGCTCCCGCGGGAAGATCTCGCGTTCGGTCAGTCGGGCTGGAGCACGACCCAGCCCCGCCGTTGCAGTTCGGCCGCGAGCACCTCGGCCGGGATCTCGTCGAGCGCAACCCGGATCTCCGAGTGCGCCGCTCGGGACGAGTCCGACACCTGGGAGCGGGGTGCAATCTTCGACGTTGGTGGGCCGGGCACCCTGCTGGGCGCCGGAGCGCCCGCTCCACCCGGTGGTTGCTCGCCGTAGACCTCGGACTGGAGGCGTTCGATGAATTCGTCGGCTTCGTCGCGGGTGAACTTGCCGGCTGCCTGACGTTGGGTGAATCCCATCGGCCCTCGTGCATCGCGAAGGTCGGTGTGCCCGGCAGCGGCGAGCAGTTCGAGGAGCTCGCGCAGTTGCTGACCCGTTGCGGGCGGACCCGACGACTGACCGAACGCCATGCTCAACCCTGCCACACCTCGGCGACGGGGCCGCACGCGAGCGCCGAGGGCGCTCAGTGGTCGGTGAACGCGAGCCGGTAGAGCAGACCCGTGAGCGACAGGCCGTCGCGGATCCGCCCAGCCTCGATCTCGGACCGCACGGCGTTCCACGAGAGCCACTCGACGCGTTCGGCTTCGTCGGGGTCGGTCGGTTCGCCGACGTGCGTGGCCGAGGTGGCCAGGAAGATGTTGAAGGCGGCATCGGTCGTGCCGTTGTTCGGGAAGTAGCGGGTGAGGGGCACGAGCGGGCCGGGCTTCCAGCCCGACTCCTCCAGCGTCTCCCGTGTCGCCGCCTCGACGGCCGACTCGCCGTCGTCGACGCGACCGGCGGGCACCTCCCATCCCCAGGTGTCGGTGATGAACCGGTGGCGCCACAGCAGCAGCACGCCGCGTGCGGGGTCGTCGACGACGACACCGGCGGCTTCGGCGGGCATCCGCACCACGTGGTGCTCGAAGCGGGGACCGCTCGGCAGCTCGACATCGACGAGCGCGAGGCGCATCCACTCGCTGTCGTACAGCGTCCGCTCGCCATGCACCGTCCACTCCATCCGGCAAGCGTACGGACGTCGGCCGACTCAGATGGGCAACGCGACGGGCTCGTCGACGTGGAGCGGACGCGCGAGCGACCAGGCAGAGCGGGCGAGCCACGCGCCGGCGGCGACGAGCACGAGCATGACGACGCCGCAGACCGTGTAGGCGACCGTGCGGCCGAACTGGTCGTACAGGGTGCCCGTGACCACGGCCATGATCCCGGCGGCCAGCGCTTGAGCCCCGCCGAGCACGCCCTGTGCCCCCGCCTGACGATCCTCCGGCACGGTCATGCCGACCGCCACGCCGGTGCTCGACACCGTGAAACCGTCGCTCACGGCGTGCAGCATCGCCACCGCGAAGATCAGCCCACCGGTCGGCATGACGCCGTAGAGCGACATGAAGAAGGCGCCGGCAACGAGGCCCGCCACGGCCACCTTGAACGGCCCGTACACCTGCGCCCATCGTCCGCCGATCGGCCCGAGGATGATCAGCGGGAGCGCGAACAGGGTGATGCCGAGGTTCGCCAACCACTTGGTCGTTCCGAGGTCGGAGTGCACGACGGCCCACAACGAGTCGAACGAGCCGATCATGACGAACACGGCGGCACCGAGAACGACAGCGCCCGCGAACGGACGGATCTTCAGGAGGTCGACCGCCAGACGTGGATGCGGGCTCGCACCGCCCTCGCTGACAGCCACGCGCGCGACGAACGGCAGCAGGACCAGGGTGGCGGCGGCGACCACGACGAACGGTGCCGGGATGCCGAACGGGCCGACGAGCAGGGCAGAGATCGCGGGGCCGAGTGCGAAACCGAACACCTCGGCGGCGAGGAGTCGTCCGAGGTTCTGGCCGAGATGGTTCGGGTCGGCGAGGATGACGATGCGACGAGCGGCCGGCACCGCCGCACCGATCCCGATGCCCGAGATGAACCGGCCGATGAGGATCGGGGTGAGCGTGGTGCTGAACCCCATCAGCAGCAGGCCGACCACATTGATCGCAACCCCGAAGAGCACGACTCGCCGCGCGTGGCCGCGGTCGGCGAGCGGGGCGATGATCACCTGCGACATGAATGCGGCGACGAACCCGATCCCGATGACCACACCGATCGCCGTTTCGCTGATCCCGTACTCGTCGCGGTAGTCGTCGACGATCGTGAACAGCACGCCGTAGCCGGCGGCGAGGCTGGCCATGAGGCCGCCGAACGCGATGAACAACATCCGCGGCGACGGTGCCGGGCGTTGGACGTCGACGTCGGGGGTCATGGGCCGCAGACTAACGACCGCCGCTCGCGGAACGACCGGTCTGTTGGGGTCGGGTCCGGAAAGACCGTGATTCCGTTCAGTCGGTGGCGACGAGGCCGGTGTCGAACGGATTCGTGAGCAACGTGTGGGTCGGCAGCGCGCGTACCATCACGCCCCAACGCCCGGCTTCACCGGGCACGAAGCTCGCGGCGAATCGACCCTCCCCGATGGCGGTCATGTCGATCACCGTCAGCCGCGGCTCGTCGAACTGGCCATCGGCAGTGACCGGGCCATGAACCGCCTGCACGTCGAGCTCACCCTCGGTGAGCATGCCCGGGTCGACATGGGCGACGACGCGGCGCTCGTCGGTCGCCGCTCCCGGATCGAGGTTCGACTCGCCGACGTCGATCGTCACCCGAACGCCGGGCCACGCCTCGGCGACGCGCTGCTTCCAGGCGGCCAGTTCACGCGCAGGTCCAGCGCCGTCGGCACTGATGGCGTCGGAGCTGATCGCCGCGGGCTCGTAGTACTCGGTGACGTAGTCGCGAACCATCCGCGTCGCGATCACGTTCCACCCCAGCGTCATCCAGTTCGTGGTGATCCGGTCGATCCAGTCGTGGGGAAGGCCGTCGTCACCGCGTCCGTAGAACGACGGCACGATGTGGTTCTCGATCACGTCGAAGGCGTCCGACGCCTCACGGCGATCGCGTCGCTCGTAGTCGCCGTCGTGGTCGAACGATGCGATGTCGAAGCCATTGCGGTCGGCCGACATCTCGTCCCACCAACCGTCACGGATCGAACAGTTGAGCACCCCGTTGAGCGCCGCCTTCATGCCACTCGTCCCACACGCCTCCATCGGGCGGCGCGGCGTGTTCAACCACACGTCGCAGCCGTGATACATCGTGCGGGCGATGCCGATGTCGTAGTCGGCGATGAACACGAATCGATGACCGACGTCGGCAGTGTGGGCCAGCCGGTCGATCTCGCGGATCATCGCCTTGCCCGGCTCGTCGGCCGGGTGGGCCTTGCCGGCGAACACGAACTGCACGGGTCGGTCGGCATCGAGCAGCAACGCCTTGAGTCGGTCCATCTGGCCGAGCAGGAGCGTGGAGCGCTTGTAGGTGGCGAAGCGCCTGGCGAATCCGATGGTCAGCACACCGGGATCGAGCACGTCCTCCCCGGTGAGTCGTCGCACCATGTCGACGAGTTCGCGGCGACCCTGATTGCGACCATCCCAGATCTCGTGATGATCGAGGTGCTTCACCTGGGCCCAGTCGCTCTCGTCGGCCAGGTGCCATTCGTCGCCGATGGCTCGCCCCAGCATCTCGTCGACGCGGTCGCTGACCCACGACCGGGCGTGGACACCGTTGGTCACGTGGCCGATCGGGATCTCCTTGACGGGAAGGTCGGGCCAGAGCCCGCCGAACATCTGACGGGAGACCTCACCGTGCAAGCGGGCGACGCCGTTGGCCCGCGCCGCCAATCGCAGACCCATCAGCGCCATGTTGAACTTGGCGTCGTCCGAGGCGCCCTGGCCGAGTTCGACGAGTTGGGCGAAGGTGATGCCGCACTGTTCGGCGAACGACGCGAAGTAGTGCTCGAACAGTTCGAGGGGGAACTGGTCGATTCCGGCCGGCACCGGTGTGTGGGTCGTGAAGACGCTGCCGGCGCGTACGGCCTCGATCGCCTCGTCGAACGACAGGCCACGATCGATCCACTCGCGGATGCGTTCCAGCCCGAGGAAGCCGGCGTGGCCTTCGTTGGTGTGGAACACCTGCGGATGGATGCCGAGCGCCCTCAACGCTCGTACACCGCCGATACCGAGGATGATCTCCTGGCGCAGGCGGTGCTGTTCGTCGCCGCCGTACAACCGGTCGGTCACTGCAATGGCCTCGGGCGGATTCGTCGGCACGTTCGTGTCGAGCAGGTACAGCGGGATCCGGCCCACGTCGACGCGCCACACCCGCACGGTCACGTCGACACCGGCGAGGTCGACGTGGACCTCGATCCCCGTCGGATGGATGCCGAGCGCTTCGGGGTCGATGCGTTCGTTGCGTTCGCGCTGCCACCCGTCACCATCGAGTTCCTGATGGAAGTAGCCCTCGGCGTAGAGCAATCCGACGCCGACCAGCGGCACACCCAGATCGGAGCTGGCCTTGAGGTGATCGCCGGCGAGCACACCCAGGCCGCCCGAGTACTGCGGCAGCGCCTCGGTGATCCCGAACTCGGGCGAGAAGTAGGCGATGAGTTCGAGCGGGGTGTGGCCGTCGCTGCGGCGGCGGTCGAACCAGTTCGAGCCGAGCAGTGCGTCGTCGAGGCGTTGGTGGGCGCGTTCGACCTGTTCGACGTACTGCTCGTCGGCGGCGAGCGCGTCCCAACAGCCCGGTGACGTCCGTCGGATGAGATCGACGGGATGCTGACCCGTCTCGCGCCACGAACGACCGGTCGGCGAGCCGTCGAGTCGGTCGAAGACCTGAGCCAGCTGACGGGTCCACGCCCATTGCAGGTTGGCGGCGATGGCCTCGAGCGCGTGCAACGTGGGGGGCACGTTGCTGGTGACGGTGAACTGGTGGAGCGGTCGCATCGGCGCAGACGCTAGCGACTCGTCAGCGCGGTCCGATCCGGTGACCCGGAGCGTTCATCGAGCCGTGATCTGAGCCGAGGCGTACACCTCGGCCGTTGCACGGGCGATTGCTCCCCACGCGTACTTGCGTTCCACGAGGTCACGGGCATTGGCGACCAGGATCGTGGCGAGTTCGTCGTTCATCAGCACCTGCTCGATCGCGTCGGCGAGATCGTCGGGATTCCCGGGTTCGAACGTGACGCCGGCGTGGGTGCCGACCACGAGTTCGGCGAGCCCACCCGTTCTCGCCACGATCAAGGGGGCCCCGGCAGCGAGCGCTTCGAGCGCCACGATGCCGAACGGTTCGTAGAGCGACGGAATGACGACGCAACCGGCACGGTGGACGAGATGACGCAGATCGACGTCGGCGACGAAGCCGGGCAGTTCGATGAGGTCGCTGACGCCCTCGACGTCGATCTGTGTCTGCAGTTCGGGCAGGTAGCTGCCGCGCCCTGCGATGACGCCGTGCACGTCGGGGACACGGCCACGCAGCGCGTGGATCGCCCGCGCCAGCACCTGGAATCCCTTCTCGTACTGCACGCGTCCCCACGAGACGACCAGCGGGTCGCGCCGGCGCAGCGGTGCCATGACGGCGCCGGTGGGACGCCACAACGACGGGTCGATGCCATTGGGGATGTGCGCAATGTGGTCGACGTCGAGCTCGAATCCGATCACCAGTTGCTCGACGAGGAATCGGGTCGGAGCGATCATGCGGTCGGCCTGGAACGCCAGCCACCATTCGATCGAGTTGATGTCGGTCGGGTGGCCGAGAGGAAGCTGGCCGCCGTGACGTACCCGCTCGGTGCCGTGCATCGTCAACACGAAGGGCACGTCGTACTGCGCGGCGAGCGAGTCCGCGGCCCATCCGAGCTGCCAGTCGTGGCCGTGCACCACGTCGGGTTCCCAGCCGGCGAGATCGCCACGCAAACGCGAGCCGAGCTTGGTCACCGAGTGATTGGCCGACGCGATCCGGGTCACCACTTCCACGGGTGGCAGCCACGGGAGGTCGACGAGCGTCCGCAGTACGTGCACTCCGGGCGGGGGTTTGGCGTCGAGTTCGGCCGGTCGGTCGGCGACGGTGAGGACCACGACCTCGTGGCCGGCGGCGGCGAGCGCCGCGCTGAGCCCGCTCACCTGCGCCGCGATCCCACCGGTCGCGCGGGGCGGGAAGTCCCACGAGAGCATCAAGACGCGCACGAGCGCGCACCCTACTCTCGCCGACGCTCTACCCTGGATGGTGATGGCACACGTCGCCCGACCGATCGGTGATCTCGACCTCCACCTCTTCGGTGAGGGGACGCACCGGCGACTCTGGGAACTGCTCGGCCCGCAGCCGCACCTCGTCGACGAGTCGGGCTCGGCGCGCTCGATCCGTTTCGGAGTCTGGGCACCCAATGCGGCTGGCGTCGCCGTCATCGGAGACTGGAACGACTGGATGCCCGAACCGCTGGCGCCGGTGGTGTCCGATGTGCCGACGGGTATCTGGACCGTGGTGGCCCCCGAAGCGCAGACCGGCCACCGGTACAAGTTCGTGATCACGACCCGTGACGGCCGCACGCTCCACAAGGCCGACCCGATGGCCCGCCAGAGCGAGCGTCCGCCGAGTGATGCCAGCGTGGTGCCGACCTCGGGTGGCCACGGCTGGACCGACCACGAATGGATGCACGACCGCCACACGACGCTCGACGGCACGTCGCCGCTGCGGATCTACGAGGTCCACCTCGCGTCGTGGAAGCGCTCGGTCGACACGTGGGACGAACTGGCGACCCAGATCGGCGATCACGTTGCCCGTCTCGGGTTCACCCACGTCGAACTCATGCCGATCGCCGAGCACCCGTTCGGCGGATCGTGGGGCTACCAGGTGTCGGGCTACTACTCGCCGACCGCTCGCTTCGGCGACCCCGACGGCCTGCGCCGATTCGTCGACGAGATGCATCGACGCAGTATCGGTGTCATCGTCGACTGGGTCCCCGCCCACTTCCCGCGCGACGAGTGGAGCCTGGCCCGTTTCGACGGTACGCCGCTCTACGAGCATCCCGACCCGCGTCGAGGCGAGCACCCCGACTGGGGGACCTATGTGTTCGACTACGGCCGCAACGAGGTCCGCAACTTCCTGGTGTCGAACGCGTTGTACTGGCTCGACCAGTTCCACGTCGACGGCCTGCGTGTCGATGCCGTTGCCTCGATGCTGTACCTCGACTACTCGCGCGCTCACGGCGAGTGGACGCCCAACCAGTACGGCGGGCGTGAGAACCTCGAAGCCCTCGCATTCCTGCGTGAGACGACCTCGGTGGTCGCCGACGAGTTCCCCGACGCGTTGATGATCGCCGAGGAGTCGACGTCGTGGCCCGGTGTCACGGCTCCGACCTCGATGGGTGGTCTCGGGTTCACCCACAAGTGGAACCTGGGGTGGATGCACGACACGCTCGACTATCTCGCACTCGATCCGGTGTATCGCAGCCATCACCACAACGAGATGACCTTTGCGCTGCTCTACGCCTACGACGAACGCTTCGTGCTGCCGTTGAGCCACGACGAGGTCGTGCACGGCAAGGGGAGCCTGCTGCGCAAGATGGGCGGCGACGACTGGCAACGGTTTGCGGCGCTGCGCACGTTGTATGCCTGGCAGTGGTCGTTGCCCGGAGCGCCACTCGTGTTCATGGGCGCCGAGTTGGCCCCGTGGCAGGAGTGGAACGACGAGGCGGGACTGCCGTGGCACCTCCTCGACCACGCCGCCCATCGTGGAGTGCACGATCTGGTCGGTGCGCTCAACCGTGCCGCCGATGCGTGGCCGGCCCTGTGGCGCCGCGACAACGAGCCGGGCGGCTTCCAATGGCTCGACGCCGACGACGCAGCGCACAGCCTGTACGCCTTCACCCGATGGGACCTCGACGGATCGGCGGCGGTCGTGTGCATCGCCAACCTCACGCCGGTGACCCGACCCGGCTACCGCGTCGGGCTGCCGTGGGGTGGGCGGTGGGACGTGATCATCGACACCGACGACGCGAGTTGGTGGGGAAGCGGGCATCGCGGCGACGAGCAGCGATCGGTCACGGGCGTCGACGAGGCGTGGCAGTCGCTCGGATCGTCAGCGCTCATCGACATCGGCCCGATGTCGATGGTGTGGCTCGGCTCGAAGCCGCCGGCCTGACGCTGACGCGAGGGTCGGCTCAGGCCGACGCGGCCACCGAGCGCAGCGCATCACAGGCCAGCTCGGGGGGCACGATGTTGATCATCACGCCGGTGCCACGTTCGAAGCCGGCCTGCGTGACGAGGTTCGGCCAGACGTGGGCGTGCCAGTGGTACTGGCCGGTGTGCTGGTGCGGTGCGGTGTGGAAACCGAGGTTGAAGGCGACGTCGCCGAGCTCTGCGTTGAGGTGGCCGAGTGCATCGCGCAGTGCGATGCCGACGGCAGCCAAGCTCTGCGTCGGGGGCATCTTGGAGGTGCCCTTCGTGGTGACGGGGCACGATCAGCATCTCGTAGGGAACGCCACTCCAGTACGGCGCGATCACTGCGACGTCGTCGTTGGCGAACACCACTCGCTCGTCGGCCGAGAGTTCGGCTTCGACCGTGGTGCAGAGCAGGCAACCGCCGGCGAAGCGGGCGAAGGCCCGTTCCTCGTCGAGGATCTCGCCGGGAACGAACGGCAACCCGAGGATCTGGCCGTGCGGATGAGCGAGCGATGCGCCGGCCTCCCAGCCGTGGTTCACGATCGCCTGGGTGTAGCGAACCTGCGGCGTCGCGGCGTGAGCGGCGAACCGATCACGCAGCACCCGCATCAACTGGGCCGCGTGGTCGTTGTCGAGCATGTGCAGACCCGAGTCGTGGTCGGGCGTGTACACGAAGACCTCGTGGATGCCGCTGGCCTCGGCCATGACGAAGACCGGTCCGAGGTTGTGCACGGCGAACGCTTCCTCGCCGTCGAAGGCGGGATAGCGATTCGGGATCACCCTCATCGACCATGAACCGTCGGCTTCGACGGTTTCGAGAGCCGGCGGGGTCGATTCCTCGTGGCCGGGACAGAACGGACACGGCCGGTTCGCGTCGGTGTCGACCGAGCGGTCACGCGGAGCGAAGTCACTCGGGCGTTCGGCCCGCTCGGCCACGATGGTCACCCACCGTCCGTTGAGGGGGTTCAGTCGCATCTGACTCATTGTGGTGTCAAGGTTACGACCAGTCGGCCGTTCATGCGTGGCACTGTGACGAAGTGCTCAGTTGATGCTCGTCGGCGAACTGCCGATCGAGTCGTTCCTGGTTCCACCGGTGCAAGCCCCAGCCGATGAGTGCGCCGATGCTGAACGCGGCGAGACCGCCGATCCCGTCGAGCCAGTAGTGGTTGGCGGTCACCACGATGGCGAACAACGTCGTCGCGGGATAGAGCAGGACGAGCACTTTCGTCCACCATCGCCGCAGGAGTGGCCACAGTGCGATCGCACACCAGGTCGACCAGCCGATGTGCAAGCTGGGCATCGCGGCGTACTGGTTCGAGATCGACGCCATCGCCTCGGAATCGAACGACCACGGCCCGCCGTACTCGACGAGGGTGTCGACGAACCCGAAACCGTCGTCGGGGCGCAGGTCGCTCTCGATGCAGGCGCCGCCGTAGCTCGTCGGATCGTCGCGTGGGCACGGCTCGTCGAGCAACCGAGGCGGCATCAGCGGGAACCATGCGAACCCGATGATGGCGAGGGCAGTCATCGCGGCCAGCGTGTTGCGCCATTGCGGGAACACGTCGGCGCGCTTGAGGTACAGCAGGATGAACACGCCGAGCGTGACGACGAAGTGCGCCGTGCCGTAGTAGACGTTCCAGAACTGGATGAACAGTCGGTAGGGCAGGAACCAGGACTGCACCGTCTGCTCGTGGTAGAGGTGCAGCCACATTTCGGCGCGGATGACACGTTCGGCGTTCGTGAACGCCTGCTCGGGGATGCCGTCAGCGGCGATCTTGTTGGAACCGAAGAGGTTGCGGGTGAACGAGTAGACCCCGTAGAAGATCGCGACGATCAACGCCTCCTTCCACCAGAAGACACGGTGTTGCCGCTCCGGCGCCGGGGCCTCTTCGGCGACCTGCATCACCCCGGTACTGTACGCGCAGATTACGGTCAGTTGACATGGCACTGATCGAAGGACACGCTGGCGAACAGGCGGTCGCCGCTCTGTCGGCATTCGGCACGGAGGTGATGTTCACCCTGAACGGTGGGCACATCTGGCCGCTCTACGACGCAGCCCGCAATCAGGGCATGCGGGTGATCGACACCCGGCACGAACAGTCCGCGACCTTCGCTGCCGAGGCGTATGCGAAGTTGACCCGGCGGCCCGGCTTCGCCGCGCTGACCGCCGGGCCGGGGATCACCAACGGGGTCTCGGCAGTGACCTCGGCGCACTTCAACGGTTCTCCCGTGGTCGTGCTCGGCGGGCGGGCGCCGCAAGGTCGCTGGGGGGCGGGATCGTTGCAGGAGCTCGACCACGTCCCGATCCTGGCGTCGATCACGAAGTCGGCTGCGACGGTCACCGACCCCGAGCGGGCGGGCGTCATGGTGCACGAGGCCGCCCGGCTGGCGATCGAGCCGCACCGCGGGCCGACGTTCCTCGACTTCCCGCTCGACGTGTTCGGGCCGTCGTCGGGCGACGTTCCCTCGGTCGACCCGGCAGCTCCATCCGGTGTGGCGCCCGATCCCGGCGATGTGGCTGCGCTCGCCGCGTTGATTGCGGGGGCGCAACGCCCGGCGTTCATCGTGGGTTCCGACGTGTATTGGGACGGCGCCTGGGACGAACTCGCCGCTGCGGCCGGTGCGCTCGGTGTCCCGTGCTTCTTCAACGGCATGGGTCGCGGTCTGCTGCCTGCCGACCACGCGCTGGCGTTCCTGCGCACGCGGGGGCTGCTCAAGCAGCGTGCCGACGTCGTGGTGGTGCTCGGCACGCCACTCGACTTCCGCATCGGGTTCGGATCGTTCGGTTCGGCGACCGTGGCCCACGTGGTCGACGCCGAGTCGCAGCGAGCCGGCCACATCGACGTCCTGACGGTGGTCGGCAACATCACCGCCACACTCACCGGGCTCGCCGACCACGCCGGGGCTCGCGTCGACCACACCGACTGGATTGCGGAGCTGCGTGACGCCGAGTCGCGTGCCGCCGCAGGTGAGGTGGCGCTCATGGAGGCCGATGGTGACCCGATCAGGCCCAGCCGGATCTACGGCGAACTGCGTCGACGGCTCGAACGCGATGCGGTGGTGATCTGCGACGGCGGCGACTTCGCGTCGTACGCCGGCAAGTTCATCGAGGTGTTCGAGCCTGGCGGTTGGCTCGACACCGGCCCGTACGGCTGTCTCGGCAACGGGCTCGGTTACGCAATCGCTGCGCGTGTCGTGCGGCCGTCGTCGCAGGTCGTGCTCCTGCTCGGCGACGGCGCCGCGGGCTTCAGCCTGATGGACGTCGATTCACTCGTGCGCCACGGCCTGCCGGTCGTGATGATCGTCGGCAACAACGGGATGTGGGGCCTCGAGAAGCACCCGATGCAGGCCATCTACGGCTGGGACATGGCGTGTGATCTCCAGCCGGGCTGTCGCTACGACGAGGTCGTGAAATCGCTCGGCGGTGGCGGCGAGACCGTCAGCTCGCCGGCCGAGATCGGCCCGGCACTCGATCGTGCCTTCGCCAGCGGCGTGCCCTACCTGGTGAACGTCCTCACCGATCCGGCCGACATCTACCCCGATCGAGCAACCTCGCCTGACCCCCTCCGAAATGTGCGCCGAAATGTGCACGTGGCGCACATCCGAGCGCATTTTTCGAGGTGATGGGGCTGGTGGGACCTGGTCAGACGTCGGTCAGACGTCGCAGCACTTGGACATGAAGCGGTCGAGGTCGACCAGGACACGCGTGATCTTGCCGGCGGCGACGAGCCCACCCGGATCGGATGCGGAGACGGTGAACTTCAGGCGTCGACCCTCGATCTTCTCGAGCAATGCCTCGGCGATCACCTCACCCCCGACCGGCGTGGGCTGGAGGTGATCGAATTGGATCCGCATGCCCACCGTGGTGGTGCCGTCCTCGAGCGCGCTGCTCGACGGCATTGCAGCATGCTTCCTCGCAGAGGGCGATGAGTCGTGGTGAGCCGAGCACGTCGACGATGCCCGAACCGAGCGCTCGTGCGGTGTCGGCGTCGGTGACCACCAGCTTGGCGTCGCCGCGCATGCCTGTTTCGAGATTCACACCCCCACGCTAACGCGACCTCCCCCGACCCCATCGCGCCACGTACACGATGTGTCTGACACATCGTGTACGTCGCCGGCGCGGCGGGTGCCCCCGTAGACATCCCACGGGTGGAAGCTGTCAAGCGGCTTCGCGTTGGCGGTGTGCCCAGGCGGTGTGTTCGTCGTAGAGGGTTTGGTGGCGAAGGCAGCCGTGGAGGATGCCGACGAGCCGGTTGTTGAGCGCGCGGAGGGCGCGGTTGTGGGTGTCGCCGTTGGCGCGTCGTTGGTCGTAGAAGACTCGGGCTCCGGGGCTGGCGGTGAGCGCTGCGAACGCCCACTGGTAGCCGGCGTCGGCGAGTCGCCGGTTTCGGGCGTGGCGGGCGAGCACGACGTGGCTTCGTCCCGAGGCGCGGGTGATGGGTGACGTTCCGGCGTAGTTCTTGCGAGACTTGGCGTCCTGGTAGCGGTTCGGGTCATCCCCGAACTCGCCGAGCACCCGGGCGCCGAGAATCATCCCGAGTCCTGGCAGGGAGCGGATGATCTTGGCGTCCGGGTGCAGCTCAAAACGGTCGGCCAGTTCAGTCTCGAGGACGTCGACTTGCCGGTTGATCTCCACGAGCACGCCGACGAGCGCAGCGACCGCAGCGCCCATTGCGTCAGCGATCACCGTCGGTGCCTGCAGGTGCTCGGCTCGCAGGGCGTCACGGATCTGGACGGCTCGTGCGTCGATGTGACGTTGCCGGCCGGCTCGCCGTAACGCAGCAGCGATCTTGGCGGTCGACAGGTGACGTCCCTTCGTCGGGGTCGAAGCGATCGCCAACACCGCGAGCGCGTCGCGTCCGTCGAGGTCATCGAACGCTTCGAGCGCGGCGGGGTAGAACTCCCGCAACGTCGAGCGGAGCTGGTTGGCCTGCCGGGTCCGGGTCCACACCATCGACTGATGCGCCCGCGCCAAGGTCTTGACCGCCTCGGCGAGCTCACTGTCCCCGGCGATCGGGCGGTGCAGATGGCCATCCACCCGTGCCAGACCGGCCAGCACCCGAGCATCACCCGGATCCGACTTCGCGCCCGATGTCGACAGCCGTTCCCGATACTTGTCGGTCGATCTCGGGTTGATCGCCAACACCCGATAACCAGCAGCGACCATCGCCGCGACGAACAACCCCCGATCCGTCTCGGTCGCAACGGTCACCTCACCAGGGTCGTCAACGTGCGCAGCGAGCATCTCGTGTAACCGTGCGACCCCGACGATCCCGTCCGGCACACGACCCTTTGCGAGCCCTTTCCCGGTCTCGTCCTCGATATGCAGGTCATGGTGGTCCTCAGCCCAGTCATGACCCACGAACACCTTCACCAAATCGGCACCTCCTCTTGCGTGAACCAACGTAAGAAGCCAGGAGAAGCCCGCAGCGCCCTAATGGACCAGTGCTCGAAGCACGCCATCCCACCAGCCGTCCAGACCCCCACCACCAGCAGGCGCACCCTCTACGGTTAGGGCTCCGAGCCCAGGCTCACACAGTGCTGACCTACTGACGGCTTCCCACACAGCATCGCCCATCGGCGATGACATGCACCCCCATTAGGCTCGGCCGGGTGATCGCCTCCGACGTCCTGGAACGGGTACTTGCCGGTGCAGTCAGCACCGGTGCCGATTTTGCCGAGGTGTACGCCGAGGACAAGCGCTCCACATCGGCGGGCCTGGACGACGGCAAGATCGAACAGGTGTCGAGCGGTCGAGACCGCGGTGCCGGTATCCGGGTCGTTGCCGCCGACACCACCGGTTTCGCCTACACGTCCGACCTGTCGGAACCGGGCTTGGTGGCTGCGGCGAGTGCAGCCGCGGCTGCGGCGAGCCGAGGCGGTGGCGGGGTTCGCACCGTCGCGCTCACCGCGTCGGCGCCACACCGGCCGAACACCGTCGAGCAGGACCCCGATTCCGTTGCCAAGGCGGCCAAGGTCGAACTCCTCGAACGCATGAACGAGGCCGCCCGATCGTTCGGACCGGAGATCGTGCAGGTGTCGGCGGGCTACGGCGACAGCCGCAAGCAGGTCCTCGTCGCCAACACCGACGGCGTCCTCACCGACGACGTGATCGTGCGAACGCTGTTGCGCATCAGCGCCGTGGCCGACGGCGACTCCGGCATGCAGACCGGTTACCAGTCGATGGGGCACACAGTGGGCTTCGAGATCTTCGACACCGTCGACGTGGAGGAACTCGCTCGCGAGGCCGCCCGGCAGGCGATCACGAAGCTGCGGGCCCGGCCCGCTCCGTCGGGAGCGATGCCGGTCGTGATCAAGCACGGGACCGGCGGCGTGCTCTTCCACGAGGCGTGCGGCCACGGCTTGGAGGCCGATCACATCCACAAGGGTGCGAGCGTCTATGCCGGCAAGGTCGGCCAGCTGGTCGCGTCGCCGCTCGTGACGCTCGTCGACGACGGCACGATGCCGGGGGAGTGGGGAACCCTCGGTTTCGACGACGAGGGCCACATCACCCAGCGCAACGTGCTGATCGAGGACGGCATCCTCACCGACTACATGTGGGACTACCTGCGGGCCCGCAAGGATGGTCGTCCACAGTCGGGCAATGGTCGCCGTCAGAGCTACCAGTACCTCCCGATGGTGCGTATGACGAACACGTTCGTGCTCGACGGCCCCGACGACGCCGACGACATCATCGCCTCGACACCCAACGGCGTGTACGTGACCAAGCTCGGCGGCGGCAGCGTGAACACCGCGTCGGGTGACTTCGTCTTCGGCATGACCGAGGCCTACCTGATCGAGAACGGTGAGGTCACCGAACCGCTGCGCGACGGCAACCTGATCGGCAACGGCCCGAAGGTGCTCCGCGACATCGACATGCTCGCCAACGACTTCGCGATGGGCAGCCCGGGTACCTGTGGCAAGGACGGCCAGGGCGTACCCGTCGGCGATGGTCAGCCGACACTGCGGGTCAAGTCGATGACCGTCGGCGGCACGGCATGAGCCCGGTGACGGATCGTCGGGTCGACGGCGGGCAGATGGACGGCACGGCATGAGCGGGTTCGAGAGCGAACTCCAGGTCGTCGCTGATCGCGTCGTCGCGCAGGCCGGCCCGGGCGAGCAGATCGAGGCGTTCGTCGCCCGGGGCGGCGAGACCGAGGTGCGGGTGTACCAGGGCGACGTCGAGCACTTCGTGTCGGCGCAGAGCGAGGGCATCGGCATCCGGGTCATCCGCGACGGGCGCACCGGATTCGCCTACGCGGGAACGCTCGACGATTCGGCCGTCGCCGAGGTGCTCGCCGAAGCGCGTGACAACGTGCAGTTCGGCACGGTCGACGACTGGGCGGCGCTGGCCGAACCCGATGGTGTGGCAGTGACCGAGCAGTCGCTGTGGAACGACGAATTGGCCGGCTTCCCGACCGACCGCAAGATCGACCTCGCCAAGGAACTGGAGAAGCTGGCCTCCGGCGCCGACCCACGGGTTCGCGTCGACGATGCGAACTACGCCGATGCGTCCGGCGAGTCAGCGGTGGCGTCGACCACCGGCATCCGGATGTCGGGGCGGGAGAACGGCTGCTACGTGTCGGTCTCGACGCTCGCCGACGAAGGTGATGGCGACGATGCCGAGACCCAGACCGGATTCGGCTTCTCCGTGGGCCGATCACCCGACGAGTTCGATCTCGACCGAGCCGCCCGCGACGCCGTGGATCGAGCCACCCGACTGCTCGGCGCGTCGCAGCCGTCGAGTCGCCGCCTGACGGTGGTGCTCGACCCCTACGTCACTGCACAGTTCATCGGGGTCGTGTCGTCGACGCTCAACGGTGAGGCCGTGGTCAAGGGTCGATCGTTGTTCCGCGACCGGCTCGGCGAGAGCGTGGCGGCGGCGTCGGTCACGTTGGTCGACGACCCGACGAACCCGAAGGCCTACACCGCCACCGATGTCGACGGTGAGGGCCTCGCCGCCCGCCGCAACGTGCTCATCCAGGACGGTGTGCTGCAACAGTTCGTGCACAACTCGTATTCGGCTCGTCGTGCGGGAACCGTCTCGACGGGCAACGCCACCCGTGGAGGATTCGCCGGCACGCCCGGCGTGGGTTGCCTGGCACTGTCGCTCGTCCCCGGCACACGCAACCAGCAGGAGTTGATCGCCGACGTCGACGACGGCCTGCTCGTTCTGCAGATGCAGGGGCTCCATTCCGGCGTGAATCCGATCAGCGGCGACTTCTCGACCGGAGCTGCCGGCCTGCTGATCTCGAATGGCGTGGTCGGCGCACCGGTCCGGGAGATCACGATTGCGTCCACGCTGCAACGGATGCTGCTCGACATCGTCGAGATCGGTGGCGACATCGAGTGGCTCCCGATGCGCTCGGCCGGCATGAGCCTCGTGATCCGCGACGTGACGATGTCGGGTTCCTGAGAGCGTATGGGCGCCGCGTCGTCCGAGGCGGTCGAACGGCATCCGCATCTCGCCGCCGAGCAGCCTGCCGGAACGGTGCGTGTCGACCTGCACACTCACACGATGTGGAGCGGTGACTCGACGACGACCCCCGACGAGTTCGCCGCAGCGGTCACGGCGAGTGGCCTCGACGTGGTGTGCATCACCGATCACAACGCTGTTGCCGGTGCGGTGGAACTGGGTGACCGGCTCGACTGCCGGGTGATCGTCGGCGAGGAACTCCGCACGGCCGCGGGCGAGATCATCGGGTTGTTCCTCGCCGAGCGGATCCCGATTGGTGTCGGCCACCTCGACGCTGCCAGGGCGATCCGCGACCAGGGCGGTGTGGTGTACATCCCGCACCCGTTCGATCCGATGCGGCGCAACATGAGCGAGTCCGCCCTGTACGAGTTGGCCGAGGCCGACCTGATCGACGCCGTCGAGGTGCTCAACGCCAAGACATCGCTCGCCAGCCTCAATCGGCGGGCGGCCGAGTTCGCGTCCGAGTTCGGCATCGTCGGCGGTGCGGGCAGCGACGGCCACGTGCCCGACGCGCTCGGCGCCGCCTTCGTGGAGATGCCCGACTTCGACGGCCCGATGGAGTTCCTCGCGTCGCTCGCCGCCGGCCGGGTCGTCGGCCACCACTGGGACGAGCCGCGTCCCTGGTCGCCCCGCATCGTCCCCAGCGTCACAGCCAGGCCGTCAGGTGAGGATCTCGGATAGGTCAGGAGAGGTCCTGGGAGGTCACGGGAGGTAGAGCAGCGAGGCGATGCCCTGCTGGGCGGCGACCGCGACCGTCGGGGCAGCGGACGCATCGACGGCCACGAAGATGACGTCGTCGGCCACGTCGACCACGGTGGCCGTCTCGGCGATCACCAGGCCATCGGCGGCCACCTGCACCGTCAACCCGATGACCACGCCACGGCTGAGCGGATCGGACAGTGCCACGACCACCGTGCCCGGCGTCGCCCGCGCTGCCGGCCCGGGGGCTGCGGTGACGTCGAGTTCGGTCAGCACCTCGCCGACGCCGACTCGTTGGCGGAGCCGGGCGCCGTCGGCAAGATGGTGCAATGCCCCCGGCGGGATCGCTGCCACGGGGAGGGCGACGGTGTGTGTCTCGATCGGGTCACCTGGTTCGAGCGACCGCCCGGCGACCAGCACCGTGCGCGTCGACCCCCAGTTTTGCCGTGCCTCGTCGAGCGACGTGAGCTGATCGTGGACGCCAACGGCAAGTGCCGAGGCCAGTGCGGCGACGAGTGCCCAGTAGAGCCAGGGTCGACGGGCGAGGACGAGTCGGGCTCGGGCCGCGACGTGCATCGGAATCTCCTCGGATCGGGAACGATCGGAGGGAGTCGGTCAGGTGGAGGCTATCCACCTGCCGGCCGGTCACCTCGGCGGACGCTCAGGTCGTGGTGGCGGAGCTGCTCGAGTCGGTCTTCTTGGCCGGCTTCGACTCCGTCTTCGATTCGGATTTCGATTCCGACTTCGTCTCGGATTTCGATTCCGACTTCGTCGACGAATCGGAGCTCGTCGAATCGGTCGACGTCGACGCTGGTGACGTCGCCGACTTCTTGCCGCGATTGTCGGTCTTGAAGAAGCCGGATCCCTTGAAGGTCACACCGACCGGGGTGAACACCTTCTTGACGGCCAGGACCTCGCCGGAGTCGGGATGGGCGATCTCGGTGAGGTTCTCGTCGTGGAAGCCCTGCTGGACCTCGATCGTCTCGCCGGTGTCGACGAACTTGTAGACATACGTGGGCATCGAGTTCCCAAAGATATCGTCCGATGCATGCAGGTCCGCAGTGCAGTCATTCCCGCGGCCGGCCTCGGCACGCGGTTTCTTCCGGCGACCAAGTCGGTACCGAAGGAACTCTTCCCGATCGGTGACCAACCCGCGATCCAGATCGTGATCGACGAAGCGCTCGGTGCGGGCATCGATCACATCGTGGTCGTCAGCAGCCACTCGAAGCCGGCGCTCGATGCGTACTTCGCTCCCGACGAGGCCTTGCTCGAAGCGCTCGAGGCCAAGGGAAAGGTCGAAACGGCGGAACGGTTGCGATCGATCGGGCGTGACTGGCGCGTCACGATCGTGTACCAGGACGACCCGAAGGGGCTCGGTCATGCGGTCGGGTGCGCCCGCGAGGCCGTCGGACACGAGTCGTTCGCCGTCATGCTTCCCGATGAGTTGATGTCGAGTTCAGCCGTACTCGCCCAGATGAACGGGGTGTGTGCCGCCACCGAGGGAAGCGTCGTGGCGGTCGTCAACGTGCCGCGTGAACAGGTGAGTTCCTACGGCGTGATCGACCCGGCGGGGGCGCTGACCCATGATGGCGTCATCCCGGTCCGCGACCTCGTGGAGAAGCCGTCACCCGAGGACGCACCGAGCAACTTCATCCTCACCGGGCGCTACGTGCTCACCGCTGATGCGTGGGACGAGATCGATCGGTTGACTCCGGGCAGCGGCGGGGAACTCCAGCTCACCGATGCGCTGCGCGCCCAGGCTGCCCGGTCGCCGTTCCACGCCGTCGTGGCCGACGAGAGCCGCCTCGACACGGGGACGCCACTCGGCTTCCTGACGGCCTCGATCGAATTCGGTCTCCGCGATCCCGAACTCAGCGCTCCGCTGCGCGACTTCCTCCGTCACCTGCACGTCTGACGTCGTCGGGGCGTCACTCGGCCGGGTCGAATGTGACGTCAGCTTCGACGGAAGTGGTCGGGATAGTCGTGGACGAGGCCGTACTCGTCGACGTCGAGATCGGTGCTGATTCCCGAATCCAGATTCGTGTAGCGGAACCGCCGAAGCGCGAGGCGCTCGTAGCGCTGGCGCGTGCTGACCAGCTCGAGCGTCTCGACGTCGACCATCGCGGAACGCACCTCGGCGGCCGCACCGATGTCGAGGCCGAGCCTGCGGATCGGCAGTGAGTTCGTGAACGGCGTGCACATCAGGTCGATGTCGGTGCATCCGCCCAGGTCGGGCCGATGGGCGCCGTTCATCTCGCCCCAGCGTCCGGTGCCGTCGGCGCCGAGCCAGAGATCGGGTTCGTCGAGGTCACGGAACAGCAGGAACTGGCGGATCTGCCACGTCGCCGACAGTCGCAACACGTAGGTCACGGCTTCGCGCCCGACCTCGCCGGTCGCTGTCCACCCTTCGTTCTCCCACCGCAGCGTCAGTGTCTCGAGATGGTCGTCGTCCCAGGTGCGCCAGCGGGCGGTGTACCCGTCGGAGGGAAAGGCGGTCAGCGGCGACGTCACGCGCGTCCACGCTACGACCCGATCGGCCGGTCGCAGCGAGTGGGCCCCGGGCTACGTTGACGTCGTGACGCCGTTGGAAGATGCGCAGGCCTTCGTCCTGGAATCGTGCCCACCTCTGCCCGAGCGCGAGGTCGCGCGAACTGAAGCACTCGGGTTGGTGCTCGCCGCTGCGATCGATGCGAGCGAGGTGGTGCCGCCGTTCGACAACACCGCCGTCGACGGCTACGCGGTGCGTTCGCAGGATGTTGCCGCCGTGCCCGTCGAGCTGCGCGTGGTGGGCGAGATCGCGGCCGGCGCGGCGCCCGATCGTCCGGTCGGTGCCGGTGAGGCGGTCCGCATCATGACGGGTGCCCCGATGCCGGCGGGTGCCGATGCGGTGGTGATGGTGGAGGATTCCGAACGGGTCGGTGACGATGGGGTGCGATTGTTGCGCTCGGTTCCGGCCGGAGCGTCGATTCGTCGGGCCGGCGACGACGTGCGGGCGGGCGATCGATTGTTCGATGTCGGGACCACCGTCACCGCATCGGTCGACGCGGTGCTCGCATCCGTCAATGCTCGAACGGTGACGGTGTATCCCCGGGCGCGGGTCGCCGTACTGTCGACCGGCGATGAACTCGTCGACGACGGCTCACCGCTGGAGTTGGGTCAGATCCGCGAGAGCAACAAGACCATGCTGGCGGCGCTCCTCGCGGATGCCGGTTGTGATGTCGTCGACCTCGGCATCGTTCGTGATGACGAAGTGGAACTCGAACGGGTGCTGCGCGATGCAGCGTCGCACTGCGATGCGATCGTCACGAGCGGTGGCGTGTCGATGGGCGACTACGACGTCGTGAAGGCGGTGCTCGGTCGGGTCGCCGACATGACCTGGATGCAGATCGCGATCAAGCCGGCGAAGCCGTTCGCGTTCGGGCGGCTCGACGGCGTGCCCATCTTCGGGCTGCCCGGCAATCCGGTCAGTTCGCTCGTGAGCTTCGAGTTGCTGGCTCGGCCGGCGCTGCGCCGGATGATGGGCCATCGGCATCTGACCCGGCTGAACCTGGTCGCTGTCGCCGACGTGGCGCTCGATCGCCATCCCGACGGCAAGGTGCACTTCGTGCGTGTCAACGGCAACTTCGCCGACGACGGCCGCTATCACGTCCGGCCGGTCGGCGCCCAGGGCAGTCATCAACTCGCGGCAACCGCGCTCGCCGACGCCATGGCCGTGGTGCCCGATGGCCCGGGCATTCCAGCGGGGGCCGACGTCGCCGTGCTCCTCCTGCACGGTTGATCCGGCACGGTTGAGTCCTGCACGGTTGATCCGGCATCGTGTGACGCGATGGTGGGCAATAGGCTGGACGGATGTCGCAGGAGTTGATCGACCCGTTCGGTCGCCTGATCGAGGATCTGCGGATCTCGATCACGGATCGCTGCAACTTTCGCTGCACCTATTGCATGCCCGAGGAAGGGATGCAGTGGCTGGCGCGTTCGGAGGTCATGCGCTTCGAGGAGATCGAGCGTCTGGCCCGGATCTTCGTCGAACGGTACGGCGTTCGCGGGATCCGCCTCACGGGAGGCGAGCCGACGGTTCGAGCCCATCTGCCGGTGCTCGTCGAGAAGCTGGCAGCGATCGTCGGCCCCGACGGCCCCGTCGATCTCGCGATGACCACCAACGGCGCCACGATGCGCCTGGTCGCCGACACGTTGCGCGAGGCCGGTCTGCGCCGGGTCAACATCAGCCTCGACACGCTCGACCGGGCCAAGTTCCACCGGATGACTCGTCGTGACGAACTGCTCCGAGTGCTCGACGGCATCGAGGCGGCCAAGGAGGCGGGCTTCGATCCGGTCAAGATCAACGCCGTCATCGAGCGCAACGTGAACGACGACGAGATCGTGTCGCTCGCCACGTTCGGCCGTCAGCAGGGGATCGAGGTCAGGTTCATCGAGTTCATGCCGCTCGACGCCGACGGCCACTGGATGAACGACAAGGTCGTCGGCCAGGACGAGATCGTCGCCGCCATCGACGCGGTGTACCCGCTCGAGCAACTGCCGGCGCGTGGCGCCGCACCGGCCGACAGGTTCCGCTACGTCGACGGCCGTGGCACCATCGGCGTGATCCCCACGGTGACCAAGCCGTTCTGCGGCGACTGCGACCGTGTGCGCCTGACCGCCGAAGGTCAGTTCCGTACCTGCCTGTTCGCCACGAAGGAGTTCGACCTGCTCGCAGCGATGCGCGCCGGGGAATCCGACGATCACATCGCCGAACGCATCGAGGCGGCGGTTGCGACCAAGTGGGCGGGCCACCGCATCAACCAGGTCAACTTCGTGCGCCCCGGCAAGTCGATGAGCCAGATCGGCGGCTGACGATTACATCAGGGGTCAGACCCCTGATGTAATCGTCAGCGGAGGTCGGTGAAATTGCGAAAGCGGTTGGCGACGGCGTCGTCGCCGAGGATCTCGATCGGTCCGGCGTCTCGTTTCCACAGCCACAGGAGCAGATCGGCGGCCCGGCCGCGGACGGCTGCGTCGCCCTTGGCGTGCTCACGGGTGAACGTGGCGCCGTTGGCATCGAGGTCGGACACGAGCCACTCGCCGCTCCCGGCGGAGCCAGGGACATCGGTGTCGGTGCAGTGAAGGTGCACGGTGCCGCCGACCGGCGTGGCGTCGGCGCCGGCTCCCCGCCCGGCGAACCACGTGAGGTACTCGTCGATGCCGTCGACCGCCACGGCGACGGGAATGTCGTACGGAATCCCCACCGAGTTCGATGCATCCCAACGGTGGACTGCGGTTTCCTGGGTCATCCGGCGCTCGACCCATCGTGCGTCACGGTTGGCGCCGGTCCACGTCCACACCTCCTGGTGCGGCGGTGCCCCTGCCAATGCCGAGAACAACGACGTGTGCGCCGCCATCACCCAGTCGACCAGGAACGTGTCGGAGGGCCGCGGTGTCTCCTCCCACGTGTGCAGGACATCGACCGACGTGACGCCTTCGGCGACCACCCGACCCCAGAAGTTCCAGACGCCACCGAGGTGCCACGTGAGGTCGCCGAGGTTCCATCCCGGACACGACGGCACAGGCCGGTCGAACCCGTGGTCGGACACGACCTCGAGAAATCTGACCGCGTCGGTGCGGAGATGGGCAATGGCGTCGTACGGGAGTGGCCCCGAGGGGGTGACGGCGTCGGACATGGCGGTGACGGTACCCCGGCAGTCGGCGGTCGGCCACGCCGGGCTATCGTGCGGGCCACATGAGTGATCTGTCGTTCACCCACCTCGATCCGCTCGGCCGTGCGCGAATGGTCGACGTCACCCCGAAAGAGCCCACGCATCGGCGTGCGGTCGCTCGCTGCAAGGTCTTCATGAAGCCGGAGACCACCGCAGCGATCGCCAATCGTGAGGTCAAGAAGGGCGACGTCTTGTCGGTCGCCCGTGTCGCCGGGATCCAGGCGGCGAAGCGCACCTCCGACATGATCCCGCTGTGTCATCCGCTGCTCGTCGGGTCGGTGTCGGTCAACTTCGAGATCGGTGACGACTTCGTGGCCATCGAGGTCCAGGTCGACACCGTCGACCGCACCGGCGTGGAGATGGAGGCACTCCATGCGTGCAGCGTCGCGGCGCTCACGGTGTACGACATGTGCAAGTCGGCCGACCGGGCGATGGTCATCGGCGAACTCGCCCTGTGGGAGAAGACCGGAGGCCGATCCGGGGTGTATCGACGCTCCGATGGGGTTGTCGAAGCGCACCCGGCGGACGTCGCAACGTGACCGACGTCTCGGCGAACATTGCGTTGATCGTCACAATCGTCGTAGAATCGTCATACAGGGCGCTGCTCGTTGAGCGCCGCTCCGGCACACTCGATGATCTACCTCGACTCGACTCACTGACTCATGGCAAAACTCGTTCTCCTCGTTGTCGCTGCCGCCTGGGCGGCCGTCCTGCTCCCTCCGATGCTGCGATCGCGCGTCGAGAATCGGCCGAACTCGTCGGTCACCGATTTCAGGCGCCAACTCAGCACCCTGCAGAGCACCTCGATGCCGAGTCGCGGTGGCATGCGCACGATCGGTCGGCCGCTCGCCCAGTCGCCACTGCAGCGTCCGGCGGCTGCAGGCCGACCTGGCCAGCCCGCTCACGCCCATCACCGTCAGGCATCACTGCACAGTGGCGCCACCTCGACGCCACAGCGCCCGTCGCGTTCGATCGAGGCTCGTAGCCAACCGCAGTTCCGCTCCCATGGTGATCCGACCGGCGGTCATCATCGCCAGACCCACATGGATCGTCAGGCGGCGGCGAGCCGTGCGCAGCGTCCGAGCGATCCGCGCAACGACATTCGTCGCCGGCGCACCAATGTGCTGTTCCTGCTCGTGATCTCCACGGCGTGCACGCTCTTCCTGGCGGCCACCACCTCGTCGACGGTGATGCTCTACGTGTTCGCCCTGTCGTTCCTGGCGCTGTGCGGCTACGTGTACCTCCTGGCGCAACTCCGCCAGCGTGAGGCGTCGGGCTGGACCGACGACTGGATCGATCGCTACTGATCCACCCGGTGTCGGTCGACGATGCCTCGAACACACACCGTGGACTCGATGCGCTCAGCGCTACACTCCTCGGAGCCCTTGGGGCTATAGCTCAGTTGGTAGAGCGCGTCGTTCGCAATGACGAGGTCAAGGGTTCGATTCCCTTTAGCTCCACAAGACAGTTGATGGTTCCGAAGGTTCGCCGTGGGATGTTCATCGGCTGAGGCCGAGGATGCGGCGGGCGCCGTTGGCGACAACGATGAAGATGACGGCGCCGGCGACGAGGTCGGGGAGCGCGGAGTCGGTGAGTGCGACCCCGACTGCAGCCGCGATGACGAGGGCGTTCACCTTGATGTCGTTGGCGGTGAAGATCCAGCTGGCCTGAAGGTGTGCTTCACCGGAGCGGACGCGGTGCAGGACGATCAAGGTGACGATGTTGCCGGCGAGCGCGAGGGCTGACATCACGATCATCGAGGTCGGGTCAGGGAGTCCGGTCTCGACGACGAACCGGCGGATCACTTCGAACAGTCCGACCGTGGCGAGCCCGAGTTGGAGGTAGCCGCTGGCACGGGCGAGTTGTTTCTTGCGGGCTACGGCTGTGCCGACGGCGGCGAGGCTGAGCGCGTACACACTGGCGTCGGCGCCCATGTCGAGCGCGTCGGCGACGAGCCCCATCGAGCGGCTGATCATTCCAACGGTGAGTTCACCGACGAAGAACCCGGCGTTGATGATCAACGCCACGATGAGCGCGTTGCGTTCTCGGCCGGGATCGCTGGCGGGGCCGATCTCGCTGGTGTCGTCGACGTGGCGAGCGCCGAGATCGAGCGATTGGAGAGCAGCATCGATGGTGTCGGCGGTCGACTGGTGGTCGATGACGACGTCGCGTTGGCCGCTGTGGAACTCGATGCGGTTGATGCCATCCACGTCGGACAGCGCCATGCGGACGAGTTGTTCCTCGGCGGCGCAGTCCATGGCTGCGATGTGGAAGCGGCTGACGGTCACGACGGTCTCAGGTGTTGGCGGGTTCGTAGGTCGGTACACGGCAAGCATTCCACCGCGCCGAGCGTGACCGCGACCCGGCACGCGGATCGAGCCAGTCTGGCGGGGCTCACCGTCGATGTCGGCCTGGACGTTCGCTACCGTGATTGCGATGACCGTGCCGCCCGAACGAACCGTCGAACTGCCGGACCACGTCGTGGAGAACCGTCGGCACTGGGACGACAACGCTGCGAGCTGGGTGGCGAGCGGTGAACGGGCGTGGGCCCAGGATGAACCCACCTGGGGGATCTGGGCGATTCCGAACAGCGAACTCCCGCTGCTGCCCGCCGACATGGACGGCCTGCGCGCCATCGAGCTCGGTTGCGGTACCGGCTATGTGACGGCGTGGATGCGGGCGCGGGGTGCCACGGTCTACGCGATCGACAACTCCGAGCAGCAGCTCGCGACGGCCCGACGACTGGCGGCCGAACACGCGCTCGACGGAGTCGACTGGGTTCACGGCAACGCGGAGGCCGTCGATCAGCCCGACGCCGGCTTCGACTTCGCGATCAGCGAGTACGGGGCGGCGATCTGGTGTGACCCGCACGTCTGGATCCCCGAGGCGCATCGGCTCCTGCGCCCGGGTGGACGCCTCGTGTTCCTCGGGAACCATCCGTTCGGGATGGTGTGTACATCGCCGTCCGGTGATGCTCCAGCCGGTCTCACGCTCGAGCGTGACTACTTCGGTCTGGGCCGAATGGATTGGACCGAGGCGCTCGACGACCCGGGCGGCATCGAGTTCAACATGGAGATCTCGTCGTGGCTGCGCCTGTTCCGAACGGTCGGTTTCGACGTGGTCGACTACTTCGAGATCCAGGCTCCCGAGTCAGCCGAGGGGACCGCATTCTGGGTGAACGCCGACTGGGCCCGTCGATTCCCGGCCGAACAGGCGTGGATCCTCGCGAAGGGCTGACGGTCGTCAGGCCGGGGCGCCGAGGGATGCGGCGAACGCTTCGCTCTCGCGGCTGCGCAGCGCTGCATTGACCCGTTGGCGTTCGAGGATCTGTTCGAGCGTCTTGGCGGCCTGCTCGATGGGATGGGCGGCGAAGAACCCGGCAGCATCGGCGACGAGCTCGGGGGTGTTGAGCAGCTTGACGCCATCAGCCATGCGCACGATCGTGTTGCTCGGGAAACGATCGTTCGCCTCGTCCCAGTGGTCACGGACGAAGGCCCACGCCGCACCGCCGTGGCGGCGGTTGCTGATCGCCGAGCGCAACACGAACGGTGCGTTCTGCGTTTTGACCGCTGGTGTCATCACGAACTCGCACGTCTCGAGGAGCAACGCTTCGTCGTCGAACTCCGTGAGCGCGTAGAGGTGACGCAGCCTCTCCTGTGGGGTCGACGCAGCCGAGAACCCGGCGCGCATGCGCGCATACGTGTCGGCATCACCGGTGGCGGCGACGACACTCGTGGCGGCGGCCGTGAGCTCGGGATCGACCGATGTGGGATCGGCGCTCGCGGAGTCGAAGAGTTCACGGCATCGTGCCTGGACGCCGACGTCACCGCCGAGGACGCCGAGCGCACCGGTGAGCAGGCCCCGTAGCTTGCCGGTCAGATCGGACTCACCAGCGTGCGGCTCACCGAGATCCGTCAACGCCGGTCCGGCCAGGGCTCGGACGCGTTGCTGGAATGCGTCGTGGGCGGCGCCGTCGTCGAGCAGCCGGTTGAGGCCACGAAGTGCGATGACGATCGCTTGCCAGACAGCATGATCGCGCTCGTTTGCGAACGCTTCGAGCATGACCAACAGCTCGGACGCAGCAAGCCGGCCGGCGATCGTTGCCGCCCACGCGTCGTCGACGAGGTTGTAGCGCTCGAGGGTGGTGAGCTCGGCGAGTGCGGCGACGTCGAGGCGGTGGCGAAGTGTGTCGTCGTAGTCGACCCGGTAGTACCCGCTGCCGCCGGCGTTGACGACGACGGGACCGTCGGGGTCGACGATCGTGGTCGTCGTCTCGGGCCCGTCGAGCAGGACGGTCGTCGTGATGCCGCCGTTGCGGACCTGGATCGGAATTGCCCAGAGCTGCTCGCCCGGTCCGGTGCCGTCGGCGTCGAAACGGAATCGGCGCTGACCGAGTCGGAGTGATCCGTCGACCAGGGAGGCTGTCACGAGCGGATAGCCGGGCTGCCAGATCCAGGTGTCCATGATCCGTCGGACGGGTTCACCCGACGTCGCCTCGATCGCATCCCAGAGATCGTTGGTCTCCGTATTGGCGTATGCGTGGCTGCGCAGGTAGTGGCTGACACCTTCGCGGAAGCGGTCCTCGCCGAGGTACTGCTCGAGCATGCGCAGCAGCGCGCCACCCTTCTGGTACGTCAGAACGTCGAACATTCCGTCGGCGTCGGCCGGTGAACGCACCTCGAACTCGACCGTGCGGGTGCTGTCGAGCGAGTCGACATCGAAGGCGCCGCTGCGTTCGACGCCGAACGACGTCCATCGCTCCCAATCAGGGCGGTATGCCTCGCACGCGGCGACTTCCATGAACGTTGCGAATGCCTCGTTGAGCCAGATCCCGTTCCACCAGCGCATCGTCACGAGGTCGCCGAACCACATGTGGGCCAGCTCGTGGGCGACCACATCGGCGATCAACTGCTGTTCGTCCTGGGTGCTGGTGGCGGGGTCGACGAGCACCATGTTCTCGCGGAATGTGATGCAGCCGAGGTTTTCCATGGCGCCGGCCGCGAAGTCGGGGAGCGCGACGAGGTCGACCTTGTCGCTCGGATAGGCGATGCCGTAGTACTCCTGGAACCACCTCAGGGAATACGCGCCGACGTCGAGCGCGAAGTCCGTGAGATGGCCCTTGCCGGGGACGTGCACGACGCGGATCGGGGTGCCGTCGACGTCGATCGGGTCGGTCATCTCCAGACGGCCGACGACGAAGGCGACGAGGTAACTGCTCATCACCATGGTGTCGGCGAAGCGGATCACCGTGCGACCATCCGCCGTGGCCCGTTCGACCTCGGACCCGTTCGAGATCGCCGTCAGGTCGTCGTCGACGTCGAGGGTGATGCTGAAGACCGCCTTGAATTCCGGTTCGTCCCAGCACGGGAAGGCCCGCCGGCAATCGGTGGCCTGCATCTGGGTGGTCGCGATGACCTGTTCGTTGCCGTCGTCGTCGATGTAGGTACTGCGGTAGAAGCCGTGGAGCTTGTCGTTGAGGATGCCGTCGAAGGCGATGCTGAGCCGACACGTACCGGCCGTGACGGTGTCAGCGGCGTGGACGATCATCCGCTCTGCCGGCTCGTCGAGTTCCCAGGTCGCCGCGATCCCGTCGATCGCGCACGACGCGATGCCGAGTTCGGCGGCATTCAGCACGAGGATGTCGGTGTCGCTGTCGATGGTGAGGGTGATCTCGACCCGACCGGTGAACGTGGCCGACTCGAGCGCCGGTCGCAGCTGCACGTCGTAGCGAGTGGGTCGAACTCCGGTCGGCAGGCGGTACGGGTCGAGCGCTTCGGTCGCAATCATCGTCGGGATCGTACCGGTAGCCTGGACGACCGTGTCCGACCTCACCCGACGGTTCTCGAATCGCTCGACCGACGAGTCGATCCGACCGAGTCGGTTCGACGTGATCGGCATCGGCAACGCACTCGTCGACGTCATCGCTCCCGCTGAGGACACGTTTCTCGCCGAGTACGAGCTCGTCAAGGGCTCGATGACGCTCATCGAGACCGAGCGGGCCGTGGAGCTGTACGCCGCGCTCGACCGTGCCGTGGAGATGAGCGGCGGGTCGGCGGCGAACACCGTGTGCGGGATCGCCAGCCTCGGTGGGCGCGCTGCCTACATCGGCAAGGTCAACGGCGACGATCTCGGCGACGTGTTCGGCCACGACATGCGTGCCGTCGGCGTGGCATTTCATCGTCCGCTCGGCGAGCACGGCACGCCGACGGGTCGATGTGTGATCGTCGTGACGCCCGACGCCGAACGCACCATGAACACGTACCTGGGTGTGTCGAGCCTGCTGTGTGTCGACGACCTCGACGAGCAGGTGATTGCCGACTCCAGGGTGTTGTACATGGAGGGATATCTGTTCGACCGCGACGATGCCAAGGCGGCGTTCCGTCGTGCTGCCGAAGTGGCGCACGACAACGATCGCATGGTGTCGTTGACGCTGTCCGACTCGTTCTGTGTCGACCGCCACCGCGACGACTTCAGGGCGTTGGTCCAGGATCGGGTCGACCTGCTGTTCGGCAACCACGACGAACTGCTCTCGCTCTATCAGCTCGACTCGTTCGACGACGCAGTGGCGGCCCTGCGCGAAGAATGCGAGTTCGCGGCGATCACCGTCGGTGCCGAGGGCTGTGTGATCGTGACGCCCGACGAGCTGTTGCGTGTACCGGCGGTGCCCGTCGACAAGGTGATCGACACGACGGGTGCCGGGGATCTCTTCGCCGCCGGGTTCCTGTACGGCTGGACGCAAGGGTTCGACCTCGAGCGGTGCGGGCACTTCGGATCGATCGCTGCGGCCGAAGTGATCAGCCACGTCGGGCCACGACCCCTGGTCGAGTTGCGTAACCTGATCGGTGATGGGTGAACACAATGCTGCAGCCGGTCAACGCTCCTCCGAACTGCTGACGACCGCTCGCGCGTGGCTCGCTGCCGAGCCCGATGCCGACATCCGAGACGAGTTGGGTGCCGTGATCATGGCCGCCGAGCGCGGCGACATGGCCGAGCTGGTCGATCGCTTCGACGGGCGGTTGCAGTTCGGCACGGCGGGCCTTCGTGCGGCGGTCGCCGCCGGGTCGATGCGGATGAACCGGATCGTCGTGCGACAGGCTGCGGCCGGGCTCGGTCAGTGGCTGCTCGACCGTGAGGCCGACGGGTCGATTCCCGACGCGACGACGCGCGGCGTCGTGATCGCCCACGACGCCCGCCGCAAGAGCGATCTGTTCGCAGACGACACCGCCCGGGTCCTGGCGGCGATGGGTATCCGATCGATGCTGCATCCCGGCGTGCAACCGACACCGGTCTTGGCGTGGTCGATCACCGGCCTCGGCGCCGCCGCCGGTGTGGTGGTCACGGCGTCGCACAACCCTCCCGCCGACAACGGCTACAAGGTGTACCTCGACACGGGATCGCAGATCGTGTCGCCGATCGACACCGAGATCTCCGAGTGCATCGCCGGTTTCGATCCGTTGACGATCGATCTCGCCGACGCCGACGATCCGCTGATCGATCGGCTCGACGGGACGTGGGTCGACCGGTATGTCGAGTTCGCCCCGTCGGTGCGGCTGCGACCCGATGTGGCGGGCGTCGCGGTTGCGTACACGGCGATGCATGGCGTCGGAGGTGCGGTCGTGCTCCGCGCGTTCGAGGCGGCGGGGTTCGATCCGCCGTTCGTCGTCGCCGAGCAGCAGGAGCCTGACGGCACGTTCCCGACCGTGTCGTTCCCGAACCCCGAGGAGCCGGGGGCGATGGACCTCCTCCTCGAGACCGCTCGATCGGTCGGAGCATTCGTGGCCCTCGCCAACGATCCCGATGCCGATCGGCTCGGCGCGGCAATTCCCCAGGCCGATGGATCGTGGCGTCGCCTGAGCGGCGACGAGATCGGGTGGCTGTTCGCCGATCACATCCTCGCCAACACGACCGGCGACGAACGCCTCGTGGTGACCACGCTCGTGTCGTCGTCGCTGTTGGCGCAGATGGCCGCGGCGGCGGGCGTACACAGCGAGGAGACGTTCACCGGCTTCAAGTGGATCGGCAAGATCGCCTCCGAACGGCCCGATCTGCGGTTGGTGCTCGGCTACGAGCAGGCACTCGGCTACCTCGTGGCGCAGCGACCGCTCGACAAGGACGGGATCACAGCGGCGGTGTTGATGGCCGAGATCGCCGCGGTTGCGGCCGCCGACGGCGTCACACTGCAGGATCGTCTCGATTCGATCGCCGACCGGTTCGGTCGCTACGTCACTGCCGAACTGTCGGTCAAGATGCCGCCGGCCGAGGGCGCCGCGTGGGTGGCCGCGATCGAAGCCGACCCGCCCGCCGAGGTCGGCGGTCGGGCTGTGACCGCGGTGACGACCTATCCCGAGGCCGGCCTCGTGCGGCTGATGCTCGAGGGCGGGGTCCGGCTCCAGATCCGCCCCAGTGGCACCGAACCCAAGGTCAAGCTCTACGCCGAAGCCGTCGACCTCGACCGCTCCGAACTCGACCACCTGTTGTCCACCGTTACATCCGGGGTCAGACCCCAGATGTAACACCGTCATCCGGCCAGCGACAGGGTGATCTCGACTGCTGTGCAGATTTCGTTGCGGGCGGAGACGGCTGATCGGGCGCGCGAGAGGGCAGTTCTGTACGCCCCACGTGTCGGAATTCCGAGTACTTCCGCCACCGTGCCCGGATCGAAACCGCCGAGTCGATCGACAACGGCGAGGGTTGTCAGTCGGACCATCGCTGACAGTTCGTTGTCGGTGGTGGCCGTGACTTCCAGCAGCACGAGCCGGGCGGCGTCTCGCACGGCAATGACCGTCTCGTTCGTCCGTTGTCCCGTTGAACGGTGGTCCGCTCCCTGGACGAATCTGTCGAAGTCGGATCGATCACCTCCGAATCGGTCGAGGATGACGGAGGTGGTCAGCCAAGTCGGGCGTTGGCGCAGTCCCAGGTACGTGCGGTGACTCGACCACCTGTAGGTCGCGAGGTCGTTCACCCCGTCGATGTCAAGGGCGTTGCGATGGATGTACCGACAGGCGTTGAGCAGGTAGGCCTCGTCGGTGATCAAGCGCGAGTGGAATCGGCCACGGAAGATCGCCCCTTCACGACCGTGTCGATCGTTCACGTGGCGCGTGAACAGCGATGAGACTCGTTGCATCGCGGGCGACAATCCGCCGTTCGGGCAGTGCAACAGCCAGTGGAAGTGGTTGTCCATCAGGCAATAGGCGTGAACTTCGATCTCGAAGAGTTCGTGGATCTCGCCGAGTCGCTGGCCGACTTCGATCCTGTCGTTGTCATCGAAGAAGATGGAAGATCGGTTGGCCCCACGATTCATGACGTGGTGCCAACCTCCATCGGGGTCGGGGCGTGGTGGTCGAGGCATTCACTGATCATGAACGAGGGGTGTTACATCTGGGGTCTGACCCCGGATGTAACAGGGTCAGGCGGGGGTGCCGAATTGACGGTCGCCGGCGTCGCCGAGGCCCGGGACGATGAAGGCCCGCTCGTTCAGGTGGTCGTCGATGGCAGCGGTGACGAGATGGATCGACAGCCCTGCCGCTTCGAGGGCGGCGATTCCCTCCGGCGCGGCGAGGGCGCACACGACCGTGATCGGCGTCGGCGCGCCACGTGCCAGCAGCAGTTCGACCGCGCTGATCAACGACCCACCGGTGGCGAGCATCGGGTCGAGCACGATCACCGGACGACCGGCGAGCGATTCGGGCAGCTTGTTGACGTACGGCTCGGGCTGATGGGTCTCCTCGTTGCGCGCCATGCCGATGAACCCGATGTCGGCGTTCGGCAGCAGCTCCTGCGCAGGCCCCACGAAACCGAGCCCTGCGCGAAGGATGGGCACCACCACCGGCTGTACGGCGATGCGACGGGCCGGGGCGGTGGTGAGCGGTGTCTCGACGGTGCCGTCGACCGTCGGCAGGTTCTTGGTCGCCTCGGCGATCAGGAGCCCACCGATGCGTTCGAGGTTCTGCCGGAACAGTGCATTGGGCGTGTCACGGTCACGGATCTGAGCGAGCGCATCGGTGCACACCGGATGGTCGACGAGCGTTGTTTCGATTGCCATGTCAGGCCACCCCGAGCGACAGTTCGCTCTTGAGGATCGAATACCGGGGCTTGATCACACCGTTGATCAGCTTCAGCCGTTCGGGGAACGGAGCGAACGACGACTTCATGGCGTTCACCGTCAGCCACTCGAAGTCGTCGAGGCCCCACTCGAACGCCTCGGCGAGCTTGAGCATCTCCTTGGTCATCGACGTATTGCTCATCAGCCGGTTGTCGGTGTTGACCGTCACCCGGAAACGCAAACGGCGCAGCATGCCGATCGGGTGGTCGGCGATGGATGGCACGACGCCGGTGTTCACGTTCGACGTCGGGCACAGTTCCAGCGGGATGCGCCGATCACGGATGTAGGTGGCGAGCCGGCCGAGCTTCTCCGTTCCGAGGCCGTCACCCGGGTCGATGTCGTCGACGATGCGCACACCGTGACCCAGGCGTTCGGCGCCACAGAACTGCACCGCCTCCCAGATCGAGGGCAGGCCGAATGCCTCACCGGCATGGATGGTCGAATGGAAGTTCTCGCGGTTCACGTACTGGAACGCATCGAGGTGACGCGACGGCGGGTACCCGGCCTCGGCGCCGGCGATGTCGAATCCGACGACACCGGCGTCGCGATATCGAACCGCCAACTCAGCGATCTCCAGGCTTCGGGCTGCCGTCCGCATCGCCGAGGCAATGGCGTAGATCGTGAGGTCGGTGTCGGCGGACCCCCGACGGAATCCGTCGAGCACCGCCTCCATCACCTCGTCGAGCGTGAGGCCCTTCTCGGTGCTGAGCTCCGGAGCGAAGCGCACCTCGGCGTACACCACACCGTCGTCGGCGAGGTCCTGGGCGCATTCGTACGACACGCGCTCGATCGCATCACGGTCCTGCATCACGCCGACCGTGTGGGCGAAGGTCTCGAGGTAGAGCACCAGGTCGTTGCGCTTCGCCCCCCGGTTGAACCACGTGGCGAGGTCGTCGACGTCGGTCGTCGGCAGATCCTTGTAGCCGTACTCCTGCGCGAGCTCGATGACGGTACGGGGCCGGACGCCCCCGTCGAGGTGGTCGTGGAGCAGTGCCTTGGGCGCCCGCTGGATGAGTTCGGCCAGTGACATGGCCACACGCTACCGAGCGCGACGAGGGTGTCTCATCGGCCGGCCGTGAGGGGCCGCAACGGCATGTCGTCGGGACGTTGCAGCCAGTTCCATGCCGGGTAGTCGGCCGCAGCCGAGATGCAGTGCAGCGAGTAGGCGTGGCGACTCACACCGGACCGGTTGACGCCACTCCAGTGCGGCAGGCGTCCGTGCAGGACGACCATCGTGCCGGCGCTCACTTCGAGCGGCACGAGCGTGTCGCCGATCGGGGGCGCGTCGGGCAGGGGCGTCGCGTCGAGCGGTTCGAAGAACGTCCCGTCGTCGGTCGCGTTGCGCTTGAACACCTGGCGCAGCGGGCCCTCGTGTCCTCCTGGTTCGGCCCACAGACATCCGTTGTCGAGCGTGGCGTCCTCGATCGCGAACCAGAACCCCGTGACCGTCATCGGATCGGTGTAGAGGAACGTCGCATCCTGATGGCAACCCACCTCGCCACCGATGCGCGGCTGCTTGAAGATGTACATCGACTGCAGGGCCAGGGCATCGGCCAGCCCGATGTCGGCGGCGACCTCGGCGACATCGGGGTTGTAGGCGAAGGTCTCGAACTCGTCGTCGAGGTCGTGTTGGGCGTGACCGATCTTGTTGATGCTCAACTCCTTGGGCTGCGTCAGCTCGCCATCGGGCCCGAACGCCTCCTCTTCGAAGAAGCACCAGGTGCCTGATCCGCTGGCCAGGAACTCGCCGTTGGAGATGCGTTCCTGCTCGTTGGTGGTGAACACGGACCGTTCCTCCGATGGTTCCCACGCGTCGACGATCTCCAGGGCCCGGGCCCGGAGTCGGCGGCACGCATCGACCGACACGAAGCCGGGCAGGACGAGGAACCCGTCGGCTTCGTACGCAGCAATCTGATCTCGACGGAGCACCACCCGATGGTAGCGATGTAACGATTGGTGTCCGACACCAATCGTTACATCGTGTAGGCGGGGTAGATGGTGTCGGCGACGATCCGGCGGCGGGTGTCCATCGGGGCGAACGACGCCATCATCGCCCTGACGGCGAGTTGCTCGGCCTCGGCGAGCGACAGGTCGTGTGCGATCGCGACGGCGTGGAGCTCACTCGACGGGCGGACGTTGCTCATCAGCCGGTTGTCGGTGTTCAGCCCCACGCTGAACCCGGCGCGCAGGAACGGCCCGACAGGGTGATCGGCGACGCTCGGCACCGCTCCGATCTGCACGTTGCACGTCGGAGCCATCTCCAGGTGGATCTGGTGGTCGAGCACGTACTGGGCGAGCGGGCCGAGGACGACCTCGTCGGGAGATCGGTCCGGATCGACGAGGCTCGTGTCGGCGCGCAGCCGAACACCGTGGCCGATCCGATGGGCGCCCTGGCTCAATGCGTCGGAGATCAGCTCGAGGTCCGGTGGCTCGCTCGCGTGGATCGTGATGTTCAGAAGTGCACCTCGGGCGTACGCCAGCGCCTCGGCATGGAGCGACGGCGGGAACCCTGTCTCCGCGCCGGCGAGGTCGAAGGCGACGACTTTGTCGTCCCACGAACGCAACCGGTCCACGAGTTGGGCGATCTCGAGCGAGCGGTGCTCGGTACGCATCGCACAGCAGATCGCGTTCACGGTGATGGTCGAGCCCGAGTCGAGTTCGCCTCGTCGGAACCCGGACGTCACCGCTTCGACCACGGCGTCCAGGTGCGAGGCCCTGCTGCTGATGCAGCTCCGGCGCGAACCGCACCTCGGCGTACACCACGCCGTCAGCGGCCAGGTCGACGGCGGCCTCGTAGGCAACCCGCTCGATCGAGTCTGCGGTCTGCATCACGGCGAGCGTGTGCTCGAAGGTCGCCAGGTACTGCAACAGGTCGCCGGTCTCGGCGCCGCGGGTGAACCACGCCTGCAGATCGTCGGGGTCGGTCGTCGGCAGCCTCCAGCCGATCGAGTCCGCGAACTCGAGGATGGTCGACACTCGCAGGCCGCCGTCGAGGTGATCGTGCAGGAGCACCTTGGGCAGATGCCGAGCCTGTTCGATCGAGATCGTCATCGTCGACTGGGCCCGCAGCGCCCTACTGCATCCCCTTGAACCACGGGATGCCTTCCTCTGCGGGCGGTCTCAGGCGTTGCGCTCCGATCGACACGGCGATCAGTGTCACGACGTACGGGGTGACGAACACGAGCTGGTTGTTCGGTGACTGCGCCACGAAGTACGCCCACAGCGTGACGGCTGCGAACACGGCGACCGTCCCGGCAGGGGCGTAGCTGCGCTGCACGAGCATCCAGAGCACGAGCAGCACGAGCGCGATCGCAGCGGCCAGCAAGAGCGTCCGGACGAGGTCGCCGGGGTTCGTGCGCAAGGTGATGCCCTGGGCATAGCCGAACAAGCCGGCACCGATGGCCGTGCCGGCGGGCATCCAGTTACCGAAGATCATCGTGGCAAGGCCGAGGAAGCCACGGCCGGCAACCTGGTTCTCCTGGTAGCGGTTGGAGAACAGCACGAGCACGGCGCCGCCCATCCCGGCGAATGCACCCGACATCAGCATGCCGATGTAGCGCATCTTGTGCACGGACACGCCGAGCGAGTCGGCGGCCGACGGGCGCTCACCGGAGAACCGGAGCCGCAGGCCGATCCGCATGTGCCACAGCAGGTAGGTGATCCCGAAGAAGAGCGCCATGGTGATGAGGACGTCCCAGGTCACGGCGGTCGTCAGGCCTCTCACCAACCCGGCGGCGTCGGCGATGATGAACCACCCCCGCTCCTCGAGCCACCCGAGTGTGTCGGGACTCTGCCAGCCGAAGAGGTCGCCACCCGACAGGAACGGGACCGTGAAGGCGCCGATGTCACCCGTGTTGCCGGGTGACGACGTGACCGATCCGCCCTGCACGCCGACGAACAGCTCGCTGGCCATGAATCGCGCGATGCCGGGAGCGAGCAGGTTGATGGCCACACCGGCGACGATGTGGTTGACACCGAACGTCGTCGTGGCGAGGCTCATCAGCAACCCGAAGAGCATCCCGCCCACGATGCCGCCGAGGAGCGCCATCCACGGTCCGAACTCCCAGCCCCACCAACCGGCGAAGATGGTGCCCATCACCATCATGCCCTCGATGCCGATGTTGATCGTTCCGCTGCGTTCGGCAACCAGTCCGGCGAGGCCGGCGAGCGCGATCGGTGCGGCAGTTCGCAGCCCGGCGCCGACGGTGCCGCTGGAGGTGAGGTCGGAGTTGTCGGCGATGAGACGCGCCGTCGACATCACCGCGATCCCGATCATGACCAGGGCGAAGATCCGCCAGCGCGTCGAATGGAGCAACGACGGCCGATCGTCGGTCTCGATGGGCGTGGTGTCGACCGTGGTCGTCATGACGTTGCTCCGATCGGCATCTGCGGGGCGAGCGGCGGCGGTCGTTCGTCTCGTGTCGCCGCCGCAGCGGCGGCAACGGCAGCAGCGTCGTTGCGGCGGCGCACGACCTCGTACGCGATGACGGCCGAGAGCAGGAAGGTGCCCTGCATGATCTTGCCGATCTCGGGCGGGATGCCGAGCGGGCCGAGGCGCTGCGTCGCTCGCTCGATCGTGGCCCACACGACCGCCGCAGCAGCGATACCCACGGGGTTGTTGCGGCCGAGCAGTGCGATCCCGAGTCCGGTGAATCCGATCGTCGTGGGGAACGCGTCGCCGTACTTCAGGAAGCTCGGATCGGCCAGGAGGAACGGCAGGCCGATCATTCCGGCGACGGCGCCCGACATGAACAGCGTGATGAGGACCATGCGTTTGGGGTTGACGCCAGCCGACAGCGCTGCGTCGGGGTTCATTCCGGACAGGCGGAGCTCGTAGCCGAAGAGGCTGCGGTTGAGCAGGACGTGGTAGGCGACCCCCAGTGCGATCGCGAAGGGGAGAAACCCGAACAGTTCGACGCCGGGAGCGAAGTTGAAGCCGAACAGTTCGATGATCCCGTTCATCGACGGGAGCCGGGCCGACTCCGGCATCACCTTCGTCTGGGCGACCAGGCCACCGTTCTCGCTGTCGCGGAACACCTCCGAGAGCAGGAACGCCCCGAGCCCGACGGCGATGTAGTTCAACATGATCGTTGCCACGACGACGTTGACGTTGCGGGTGACGTTCAGGATCGCAGCGATGAGCGCCCAGGTGCCGCCGACGGCGACGGCGACGAGGAAGACGAACGCCACGTGGAGCGGCGCTGGCAAGCTCACCTCGGCGCCTGCCCACCCCGCGACGAGGGCGGCCAGGAGGTACTGACCGTTCGAGCCGATGTTGAAGAGGTTCATCTTGAAGCCGATGGCAACGGCCACACCGGCGATGTAGTACGGAACGGCGGTGTTCACGATGATGACGACCGACTGCGTGGAGTCGATCGTCTTCCACATCTCCCGGAAGGCCTCGACCGGGTCGTTGCCCGAGATCAGGAGTGCGAGCGACGAGATGAGGATCGCCACCGCTGCCGCCACGAGCGGGGCGAGCGAGGCTCGCCAGATCCGTTCGAACATCAGTGTGCCCCCGCTTTCGCTCCGGTCATGTACGAACCGAGTTCTGCCGGCGTCACCGTCGCCGGGTCGACCTCCGCGACCACCTGCCCTCGCAGCATGACGAGGAGACGGTCGGACAGCCCGATCAGTTCTTCGAGATCGGCCGAGATCAAGACGGTGCCCAGTCCTGCGGCCCGGGCGTCACGCAGGATGTCCCAGATCACCGCCTGCGCGCCGACGTCGACGCCCCGCGTCGGATGGGAGGCGATGAGCACCTTGGGTTCTGCGGTCATCTCGCGGCCGACGACGAGCTTCTGCTGGTTGCCGCCCGAGAGCGTGAAGGCGGGAACGTCGATGCTCGGGGTCCGGACGTCGAACTCGTCGACGATCGTCTCGGTCTGCTTCTTGGCTCCTGCCACGTTCATCCACGGACCCTTCGCGTACGGCGGGCGATGCTGGTGGCCGAGCGCGGCGTTCTCCCAGACGGTGAACGGCATCACGAGGCCGTCCTTCTGGCGGTCCTCGGCGATGTACCCGATGCCGCTGTCGCGCCGTTCGCGTGTCGACAGCCGGGCGATGTCGACGCCGTCGACGAGAATCGTGCCCGACGACGCCGTGAGCCCGACGATGGCCTTGACGAGTTCGCTCTGGCCGTTGCCCTCCACTCCGGCGATGCCGACGATCTCGCCGCGGTGCACCGTGAAGCTCACGTCGTCGACGACGTTGCGCGCTCCGGTCTCGGGGTTGGCGACCGTGAGCTCTCGGAGCTCGATCGCGACGACGTCGGTGACCGTGCGCTCGCGGGTCTCCGGCGTCGGGAGTTCGCTGCCGACCATCAGCTCGGCGAGGTCGTGTGACGTGACGGTGCTCGGATCGGCGATCTCGGCGACCGTCTTGCCCTGGCGGATCACGGTGATCGCATCGGCGTGCTTGAGTACTTCGTCGAGCTTGTGGGAGATGAAGACGATCGTTGCGCCCTGGGCGGTGAGTTCGCGGAGCGAGGTGAACAACTCGTCGACCTCCTGGGGCACGAGCACGGCGGTGGGTTCGTCGAGGATCAGGATCTTGGCGCCGCGGTACAGCACCTTGAGGATCTCCACACGCTGCTTGTCGCCGACACCGAGCTCGGAGATGAGGGCGTCGGGGTCGACGTCCAGACCGTACTGCTTGCCCAGCTCGGCGATCCTCGAGCGCGCCGAGCGGATGTCGAGCGACACTGCAGTGCCGGGTTCCTGACCGAGGACGATGTTCTCCCAGACGGTCAGGTTGGCGGCCAGCATGAACGCCTGGAAGACCATCCCGATGCCCTCGGCGATGGCGTCCTTGGGCGACGAGAAGACCTCTTCCTTGCCGTTGACCGTGATGGTGCCCTCGTCGGCCTTGTGTGCTCCGTAGAGCGTCTTCATCAGCGTGGACTTGCCCGCGCCGTTCTCGCCGACGATGGCATGCACGCTGCCCGCACGGACGGTGAGGTTGACGCCGTCGTTGGCGACCACGCCGGGAAATCGCTTCACGATGTCGGTCAGCTGGATCACGATCGGCGTCGAGTCGGGCCGACGTTCGTCGACGTGCGTCGTCCGTGTCGTTGGTCGAGGAGTTCGCCCCGTCGTCACTCATCAGGTGATTTCTAGTCGATCGCCACACGCCGCGAGGAAGGCACGGGTGACGATCCTGTGTCGGGACGCGACGATGCCCGCCCGGCGTGAGCCGAACGGGCATCGTCAGAAGTGTCGACGGCGACACCGTGAGGTGTGTTCGTCGTCAGTTCATGTCAGCTCAGGGAGCCGTCGGGACTTCGATCTCGCCCGAGATGATCTGCTCCTTGAAGGCGTCGAGCTGGTCGGCGATGTCGTCGACGAAACCACCCGAGGTGGAGTAGCCGACGCCGTCGACGGAGAGGTCGAAGACCTGCACGCCGGCGGCGTCACCGCCCTCGCAGACCGTCTTGATGGTCTCGTACGTGGCGACGTCGACCTTCTTCAGCATCGAGGTCAGCACGTACGGCTGCAGCTCCGGCGACACCAGTTCGTACTGGTCGGAGTCGACGCCGATTGCCCACACCGAGCCGGGTTCACCGGCTTCGGAAGCGGCCTCGAACACGCCGAGGCCCGAGCCGCCAGCGGCGGCGTAGATCACGTCGGCGCCCGCTTGGTACTGCGACGCCGCGATCTCCTTGCCCTTGGCTGCATCGTTGAAGCCGCTGAAGTCCGGCGGCTGCGTGATGTAGTTGGCCAACACCTCGATGTCGGGGTTCACGGCCTGCGCACCTGCGGTGTAGCCGGCCTCGAACTTCTTGATGAGGTCGTTCTCGACGCCACCGATGAAGCCGATCGTGCCGGTCTGGCTCTTGAGCGCAGCGGCGGCGCCGACCAGGAACGAGCCCTGCTCCTCGGCGAAGGTGAGCGATGCCACGTTCGGCGCGTCGACGACGGAGTCGATGATGCCGAATGCGGTGTCGGGGTTGGCGGCCGAGGCCTCGGTGATGGCGTCACCGAAGAGGAAGCCGACAGCGATCACGAGTTCGTTGCCCTCGTCGACGAGACCCTGGACGCGCTGGGCGCGGTCGCCGTCACCGGTCGGGGTGGACTCGCTGCCGACGACGCCGAGTTCGGCGACGGCCTTGTCGAGTCCGGCGGCGGCGGCGTCGTTGAACGAACGGTCGCCACGGCCGGTGATGTCGTAGACCACGCCGACGGCGCAGTCGCCCTCGCCGGCAGGTGCGTCGGTGCCCTCGGTCATTGCCTCGGTGCTGTCAGGCGCCTCGGTGGCTTCGGTCTCTGTTGCGTCGCTCGTCGAGCTGGCATCGTCGTCACTGCCACACGCGGCCAGGCCGAGTGCGGCGATGATGCCGATGGCGAGCAGCTTCTTGCTCTTGATCATGTTCTCCCCTTCAGGATGACTTGTGGTTGGTACATGTCCGGTCGTCGCCAACGGCGGCGACCGTGTTCACGTGCCGACAGGTTACCCGCTGGTAGGAGGTACTGCTGGCACACCGGCGTGTGAACCGCTCGATCCGGTCGAGCGCGATCAGGTGCCGCTTGGTCGGAGTCCGGCGCCCGTATCGTGGATGCCACTGTGTCGAGCCAGCCGACCCCTCGACGCCGCCACAGTCGGCGGCGCTACCTCGTTCGGCGAGCCGTCGCGCTCGCGCTGGTCCTCGTTGCCGGCTTCGGGCTGGTCCGTGTGGTCGGGTCGATCACGGGTGGAACCGACGATGTCGCCGATGCCGACGGATCCGAGGTCGTCGATGGCGTACCGGTCACCGCCGACGACACGCTGACGACCGAGGTGTCGGCGCCCGTCGACACCGTTCCCGTCGAGCCCGAATCGACCGGGCCCCCGTCGTCCGACAATCCGGCCAAGGTGTTCATCGTCGGCGACAGTGACGCCGGCACGTTCGGCCCCTACCTGCAGACGCTGCTCGACGGGACCGGCATCGTGACGACCGAACTCGACTACAAGGTGTCGTCGGGGCTCGCCCGTCCCGACTTCTTCGACTGGCCGGCCGAGATCGACGCCCAGCTCCCAACGGTCGACCCCGACATCGTGGTGGCGACGTTCGGCGGCAACGACGCGCAGGGTCTGGCAGACCGCAGTGGCGAGTTCATCATCGGTGACCCTGTTGCCAACGAGGCTGAGTGGGTGGCGGAGTACCAGGAACGTGCCGGTGCCGTGATGGATCAGCTCCTGGCCGATGGGCGCACCGTGATCTGGGTCGGGATCCCCAACGACGACAACCCCGAGGTCACCGCCCGCATGGCCATCCAGGACAAGGCGGCCAAGGCCGCCGCCGCGGAACGTCCCGACGTGATCTTCATCGACACGTGGAAGCGCTTCTCGGGTCGCGACGGCGGGTGGGCCGAGTTCGTCATCGATCCTCGCGACGGCCAGGGCAAGGACGTCCGCGCCGATGACGGGTTCCACCTGAACCAGAACGGCGCCGAGATCCTCGCGATCGACATCGCCCAAGCCATCCGCGACGCCCTCCGCGAGCAAGGCGCCCAGATCTAGCGTTACATCGGGGTCAGACCCGCGATGTAATGCGAGCGAGATGGTCGGCGTGCGGAACGATTACATCGCGGGTCTGACCCCTGATGTAATGGCTACTGCTGTTGGCCGCGGGCTTGGATGGCGACGCGGCGGGCGTCGACCGCCTCCGGGCTGAACTTGGTGCGGCGCCACGCACGGCTGTCGCGAGCCTCGATCTCCCAGTGGTCGTCGTCGGTCGCGATCTGGAAGTACGTGTCGCGGATCTGGCGAACGCCGGGCTGGTCGTTGCCGATGATGTCGAGTGCGAGCCGGCGGGTGAACGGCAGCAGATCGGCGTGTGCCACGACGTGGTTCACGAGCCCGAACGCGAGCGCCTCGTCGGCCGGCATGAAGTTGCCGGTGTAGCTCATCTCGCGGGCGCGGCGCACGCCGATCGCTTGCGGCAGCAGCACGGTCAGGCCCCACCCGGGCATGACGCCGACCCGCGAGTGGGTGTCGCCGAACTTGGCGTGTTCGCTGGCGACGAGGAAGTCGCAGTTGAGCGCGAGCTCGAGGCCGCCGGTGACGGCCACACCGTTGACGGCGCCGATGACGGGCTTGGTCAGGCGCGGGAAGGGGCCGCGCACGCCGTCGCGGTTCCGGCTGCCGTCGGCGCCGGTGCCGCCACCGAGGTTGGCGCCGTTGCTGCCGAGTTCCTTGAGGTCGAGCCCGGCGGTGAACGCCGGATCGGTGCCGGTCAGGATCAGCACGTCGACATCGGGGTCGGCCTCGGCCTGCTTCATCCGCTCGGGCAGGAGCGCCAGCACCTCGCTCGACAGCGCGTTGCGGGCCTCGGGACGATTCATCGTGATCGTCGCGATCCGTTCCGACACCTCGTACAGCACTACATCGTCAGCCATGTCCGACATCCTCCCACAACCCGAAATGTGCAGGGATATGTGCACGCAGCGCACATCCGGGCGCATTTTTCGGGTTTCGGGACGGATTGGGGGTCGCGTCAGTCGGGGTCGTCGGGGGGGAGGAAGGCGAGCGGGAGGTCGCCGAGCTTGACGAGCGTCGCCGCGACCCAGCCGCCGAGCGCGCCGAAGTGCTCGTCGAGCAGGGTGCTCGTTCCGTCGGCGACGGTCTCCTCGGCGAGTTCGTACAGGCCCTCGTAGGTGATCTCGGCTGCGTACTCGGTGGTGAGGTCGAGCGGATCGGTGGCCGTGTCGGGATGCGCGATCTCCGAGGTCAGCCCGGCGCGTTCCATCCGGTCGTCGCCCACGAGCGGGCTCTGCTCGGGAACGGCGTTGAACAGCATCTGCGGATCGACGGGCTTCGCGAGGCGCTGGATACGCAGCACGATCTCCATCTCGATCGCCGGGCGGCGCTCGAGTTCGGCCTCGACATACCACTGGCGGTACGCCGCCTGGCTCCACGCCGGCCAGTCGAAGGTGATGTGTGCCACGACCCGCGGCGGCTCGCCCTCACCGGGCAGGCCGTAGCTGGTCTCCCACGTGAGATCGCCGAGCAGCACGTCGGACTGGAAGTGTTCCTCGAACGCCTGACGTTCGAGGAACGCCGCCTCGAATGCGTCACGCAGGGCGCTGATGGCATCGGTGAAGACGTGGTCGAGCATGTGCGACCAGCAGGCTAACCGGGCGCCCGTGCCACACTTGCCCCCATGACTGGTTCCGCACCGCTGGTACTCACCGACGTCGCCGACGGCGTCGGCACCCTCACGCTCAACAACCCCGACGAACGCAACACGCTGACCGCCCCGCTGGTCGCCGAGATCATCGCTGCGATGGAGTCGTTCGAGGCCGACGAATCGGTCGGCGCCGTCGTGGTCACCGGCACACCCCCGGCCTTCTGCGCCGGTGCGAATCTCGGCAATCTGGCCGAGGCGACGGGCGGGAGCCTCGGAACGATCTACGAGGGTTTCTTGCGTGTCGCGCGCAGCCCGCTGCCCACGCTCGCCGCGGTCAACGGTGCCGCAGTGGGCGCCGGGATGAACCTGGCCCTCGGCTGCGATGTCCGCATCGTCGCCGACACCGCCAAGCTCGACACCCGGTTCCTTCAGCTCGGCATCCATCCCGGCGGCGGCCACACCTGGATGCTGCGCCGCATCGTCGGGCCGCAAGCGGCGATGGCAGCCGTGGTGTTCGGCCAGGTCCTCGACGGCAAGGAGGCCGAGCGAATCGGGCTCGCCTACCGCTCGGTTCCGTCGGAGTCGCTGCTCGAGGTCGCTCACGAGTTCGCCGCGAAGGCTGCGTCGGTGCCGCGGGAGTTGGCGATCGTGACGAAGCAGACGATCCAGGCAATGGCCGACGTCGACGATCACCCCGCAGCGGTCGCTCGGGAACTCGAGCCGCAGCTGTGGAGCACCCAGCAGCCATGGTTCGCCGAACGGCTCGCGGCGCTGCAGGCGCGGATCTCCACCAAGTAGTACGCGATCAGCGGGCGCCGCGCTCCAGCGTGACCACTGCGCTGCGCGTGCGCGCATAGACCTCGTCGTCGTCGACCCAGGCCGGATCGAACGCGACCCGGTCGAGCGTCGCGGCAACCGATGCCGCGAGCCCGCTGCCGCCGTCGTCGACGAGCGCAGCGCGTCGCGGATTCGTGAACCGGTCTGTTGGGGTCGGGTCCGGAAAGACCGGACGGTCTGTGGGGTCGGGTCGGAATGACCGGAGGGCGGGGGGAGTGCGGCGAAGCGGTCCTGCAGGAGGCCCCAGCGGCCACGGCGGCGGCGATGACGCCACCGTCTGATGGCGCCCGACAGCACCCAGACCGCCACGGCCGCGACGGCGAGCCCTGCGAGTTCGACGCGATGCGAGTCGATCGACGACATCGCGGCGCCGGCCAGGTCGCCGCCGACGGTGCCGGCACGTGCCTCGCCGGCCAGTGGGACCTCGGCGGTCGGATCGAATGCCTGCCAACCCGTCTGCGGGAACCACACCTCGACCCAGGCGTGGGCGTCGCTGGCGCGCACCTTCCACACGCCTGACACGCGGTCGCGCTCTCCTGCGACGTAGCCCGTGGCAAGACGGGCCGGCACGCCCTGGCTGCGCAACATGATCGTCAGCGTCGACGCAATCTGTTCGCAGAACCCGCGCTGCGACTCGAACAGGAAGTCGTCGACGGCATCGCCGGCGGGGACCGGAGCGTCGAGGTCGTACTCGGTGTTGGCTGCCAGCCATCGTTCGTAGGCGAGGATCGTGTCGTAGGTCGACCCGGCGCGCAGGTCGCCGGCAAGGTCGATCGTGCGCTGCGTGGTCGATTCGGGCAGCTCGAGGAACGGTTCGAGGAACTGCTGGTCACCGCCGGCCGCCTCGCGGAACTCCTCGTAGAACTCGCCGAGGTCGCCCTGGGCACGCAGCACGTCGGCGGTCACGGCCACCCGTTCGGAGACGACCGTGTAGACCGAGCCGGGCGCGAGGACCACGTCGGAGCGCAGCGCGCCGTCGGGTCGGGTCCACAGCGCCCCGTCGAAGATCACCTGTCGGGGTCGAGCGGCGGCGAACACGATGTTCGGGAGGGCGGTTTCGACGTAGTAGGTCTGGGTGAATTCCTCGGTCGGCACCAGCGCTGCGGAGTCGTCGCCGATCGTCGCGGGAACGTCGATGATCGGGCCGTCGCGTCGCACTCCGGTGTCGGTCGACACCGTCCACACGCGGCCGTCGAACTCGCTGAACGTCTGGCCCCGCCAGAACGCCGGCTCCGGAGCCCGCACCCGCATGACGATCTCGTCGCCCAGGTCGCCGCGCACGCTCGTGTCGAGCGATTCGGTGAATCCCGGGTACCCGACGACGGGAGATCCTCGGTCGTCGCCGACGTCACCTCCCGTCGGTGCGGGTGAACCGTCGGGCGACGCCAACGCACCCGGCGACGCAACCGGTGCGTCGTCCGGCGACAGAGCCGGCAGGCCGAGCGAGGCGGGACCGTCGGGAATCGGGACCACGCTCAAGAGCGCGAGCGTGGCGATGGTGGCAGCGCCGACCCACGCCGTCGATCGCAGGATCGATCGGGTGCCGATGGTTTCGACTCGTTGCTGACGCGGTGGCCTGCCGGTGAGGAGCAGCGAGGCGAAGAACGCGACGCCCCATGCGGCGATCCACCAGCCGAGTGCATCGTCGATGCGGAGTCCGGCGGCGTAGGAGGCCACGACGAAGGTGATCGCCTGGTGGACGCGCAGTGTGCGCCGGTCGACCACCTCGAAACCGTGGAGGACCACCAGCAGCATCAACATGTTCGGCATCGGGCCGCGCAGCACTGCCAGCAGGCCGTCGATGCCCCGAGCGTCGGCTGCGATCAGTGCCACTGCAACGACGATCGTCAGCACGATCGCGACTTGGAGTGCCACGGGGCGCCGACCCGATCGCCGGCCGAGCCACATGGACACGACGACGCCGAGCAGGAGGCCGAACGCGATCGTGGCGATCAGCGCCGCTGACCTCGACAGCGCTCCGACGAGCAGTGCCAGGCTCGCAAGCGCGGCAGCACCGGCCGTCCAACGCGCCGGAGCGCCGACGCCGGACTCGGGCTCGAGATGGCTGAATCTGATCGGGCGCCTCCACCACGCCGGGCGCGGCGACGCGGGGTGTGTGAGCGACGGCCTCGGCGGTCCAGGCCGCCCAGGTCGCGGCATCGTCGTCGCTGCGGATCGGGAACGACTCGCCACCGATGCTCACCGCGACGTCGTGCCCGCGCCGGAGACCTTCGTCGAGTGTGTATCGAAGTCGGGCAGCACTCGAGTCGTCGACGGGCTCGGCGATGAGCCCATCGAGGTCGACGACCCAGTGCTCGTCGGCGACCGCCGCACGGTCGTGGACGATCAGGTCGCCGACGCGCAGCGACGACGGCCAGTGGATCGATCCGACCGCATCGCCGTCGCGCCACGGTCGAACGCCGTCGACATCGCCGTGATGGTTGCCGCGTTGCGCTGCCACCAGGCCCTCGTGCCGTGCGCTCGAGCTGGTGACGGCGAGGAGTGCATCGTGACCCACGGGGGCGACGTGCACCTCCTCGACGGCGATCGCACTGCGGTGCCGCCACCAGATGAGACCGAGCGGTCCGGCCAGTTCGATCGTGGTGTGGAGCAACGTCACGATGCCGGGATCGCGGAACACGGCGTGCACGCTCATGTTGTTGCCGCGGACCGGGCGCAGCACCTCGGCGGCGATCTCCGACTCGGCGTGTGGTGACGTGTGAGGTGACGTGGTAGGTGACGTCGACAGTCGGAGTCGACCGCTGCGACCAACGTTGGGGCCCGCGACCGCCACTCGGAGCAGCACCGGCGAATCGACCGTCGTCACCGGGGGTCCGGCGATCGAGACGACCCGGGTCCGCCGAGCGTTCGACCATCCGGCCAACGCCTCGACGACGCCGGTCACGAGCAGCGCCGCCATCAGCGCGATGACGACCGGCGTGCCGGTCAGCCGGGCGATCATCCCGGCGACGACCCACGCGGCCACGAGCGCGCCGGCACCGGGCGACAGGCCGAGCGGGCGGGTGTGTTCGTCGGCAACCACGGTCAGATCGTCGGAGGCGCGACCCTCGACACGCAGTCGGCCGCGATCTCTCGCCCGGCGGCGACGGTGGACGTGGAGCCGGCCACACGGTGGGCCAGCGCCGGCACGCTCGCTCGCACCACATCGTGCGCGGTGACGTAGTTGCGACCGTCGAGCGCTGCGAAGGCGCGGGCGAGCGCCACCATCGCCACGCCGCCACGGGTCGACGGGCCGACTCGTACCCGTGGGTCGTTGCGGATCGCGTCGAGCAGCTCGACGACGTAGGCCGCCACCGCGTCGGTGATCTGCACCGTTGCCACCACCTCGCGGGCGGTGACCAACTCGGTGAGGGTGGCGACGGGCTCGACCGCATCGAGCATCGATCTCCCTCGCCGTCCGGTGAGCACCTCGACCTCGGAGGCAGCTGACGCGCGCCCGGGGGTCACGACCGCACGGAAGCGGTCGAGTGCGCCCTCGCCGAGCCCGTACGTGCCGGCGATGTCGATCGGGTTCTGCGTGGCGACGAGCATGAATGGGTCGGGGAGGCGGTGGCTCACGCCGTCGACGGTGACCGTGGACTCCTCGGCGAGTTCGAGCAGTGCCGACTGTGTGCGAGGCGTCGCCCGGTTGAGTTCGTCGAACACGACGATGTTGGCGAACACCGGACCGGGCCGGAATCGCATGCCGTCGAGGTCGAGCTGTCCACTCGGGACCATCGAGCCGGTGATGTCGCCGGGCAGCAGATCGGACGTGCCCTGGATGCGGTGGAAGGTGCCACCGACGGCTCGCGCCAGCACCTGGGCGAGCAGGGTCTTGCCGACGCCGGGGAGGTCTTCGATCAGGAGGTGTCCGCCGGCGAGGAGCGTTGCGACGCTGACTTCGACGACGTCGTGTTTCCCGGCGACGACGGTGTCCATCGCGCCGATGAGACGCGCTCCGAGCGCGGCCACGCCATGGGCCTCCCGGTCGAGGATCGAGTCGGTCTCGATGGTCGGATCGTTCGAGGGCGCGAGTGGGCTGGGCGGCGGCAAGGTGTCCACACGGGTTCATCGGCCCGGACCCGCCCGGTCTTGAAGCAGCATCCGAACCGTGCGGTCGCACCAGGGTGGAGAGATGGAGGATGGAGAGATGGACGCTGCCTGAACGGGAGATGAACGAATCGCGCACGATCGTTACACAGAACTTGTGACCTCGTCAGCGGCGGTGCACTAGGTTGGAAGGCGCAAGCACCGAAACCACCGTGGCCAGTCCACGAAGCAGGAGGTAGCCAATGAGCCAGCGTCACCGCACCGAGGAAGTCTTGGTTCCGCTCAAGAAGGAAGTGCGTGCCCACGCTCACAGCGAGCGGCACCGCATCCATGTCGAGCTCCAGACTGTTGCTCAAGACGTGAGTTCGGGTCTCGAACCCGAAGACGTCCACGAGCCCGGCGCAGCGTGGAAGCCCATCCACCATCACGACGCCGAGATTGCCAAGAGCAAGCTCGCGAAGCGCACCCGCACGAAGCGCCATTGGAAGACCAAGATGTGGAAGCGCCGCACGCAGCTGCGTCGCGATCGTGCCGAGCAGATCCAGATCCTGAGCAAGGGTGACGGTCTCGTCGCCTGATCCGCGCCGTTCGTAGCGCGTCGTTCTTCGCCGTCGGGCTCAGACCAGATCGCGGCGTTCGATCCACGTCGCCAGCAGTTCATCGCGACGTGCGTGCCACTCCTCGATCGTGATGCCGTAGCGGATGTGGTCTTCCCACGTTCCGTTGATCTCGAGGTACCGCTGTGCGAGGCCCTCGTCGCGGATCTGGAGCTTTTCCATGATCCGGCGGCTGCGAGCATTGCGCGGCACGATGCAGATCTCGACGCGGTGCAGGAGGAGTTGCTCGAACGCGAACTGCAGGACGACCACCACTGCCTCGGCGACGTACGACTGTCCGGCGTGGCGCTGGTCGATCCAGTAGCCGATCGTGCCGGACTGCATGGCGCCGCGGATCACGTTGTTGAGGTTCACCTCGCCGGCGACGCCGTTGTCGACGAACAGGCCGAACTGGTAGGCCGACCCGGCACTTCGGTCACGGTCACGCTGTTGGCATCGCGCCGTGAACGCACCGCGGTCGGTCACGGGGTCGGCCTGATGGATCGGACGGCTCGGCTCCCACACGGTCAGCCAGTCGGCGTTGCGCTGGCGGACTTCGCTCCAGGTGCGAAAGTCGTTGGCGGCGAGCGGACGAAGCAGCACCCGGCGTCCGTAGAGACGCACCGGCGACGAGGTGCGAGCAGGATGTCGCAGCGCCATCAGGTTGCCTCCTGTCGGTCCGAGGCGTCCGCGTCTCGGGAATCGCCGGCGGTCACACCGATGGAGTCGAGGTCGAGGCGCCGCATGACACCAAGTATCATGCAACACGTTGCGATGATCGATTCGACGTGGTCGTCGTCGAGGCCCGGATTGTGGCGGCGGTCGACCACCGGCTCCATCGCGAGCGTCCGGAAGACCTCGTCGGCATCGGACCTCCTGAGCCGGTAGCCGGCCGGAATCCGGGAGTCGCCGATCTCCACACGCGCCATCGCCTCGGCATGGGGCCCGACCGCACTCACCGACGGTGCCGCGGCGACCGAGGGTGCGGCGATGATGATGTCGTCGAGGTGATCCGCCACCAGCCCGAGGGCGTTGGTGAGATGCGCCGGCGAGGGAGGATCGGCTCGTTCGAGCGGCCCCTCGAGGAGGGTCAGCGGCCCGATCGGCATCGTGAACGTGGCACCGCCGACGATCACGTCGGTCGAGCGGTCGTCGAGCCGCACCGTGAGCGTGCCGTCGGTCGCGCTGTCCGGCGTGCAGTCGGTCGTGGCGAGATGGGCGAGGGCCCACCGGCCGACGGGGTCGTCGCCGCCGGCGAGGGCGTAGGCAACGTGGGCGTGGAGGCACTTGACGCCGGTGCGTGTGCCGCCGACCCCGCCGGAGGGGCGCGGGCCCTGATGATCGGCGGCGATGGCTGCGTCACGCTCGGCGGCATATCGCTCGTGCGTCGCCGCGATCGCCGCGGCGTCGACCTCGGCTTCGGCGCGTCGCACGCCGCCGTCGGCTTCGAGGCGACTCACGTCGCGGACGAGTTCGGCCCCCACGAGGTAGTACCGGGTGGGCATGGGCGTGCCGTCATCGAGCAGCGGTGCGTTGCGCACGACGATCGGGTCGCCGTCGTCGGCACGAACCACCACTTCGAACGCGCCCCGGGGTTCGCGACCGAGCAGCTGCGCGACACGAACCCGATCGTCCATCAGTGGCGACGGCGTCGCAGGAGCAACAGCAGGATGACGATGGCGAGGATCGCCGGTGCCACCCGCTTGACGATGGAGCTGCCACCGACCTCCATCAGATCGATCGGTTCGGCGGCGGCGCCCTCGATCTTGCGCACGGTGGGTGTGGGTGGTGTGGCGTCTGCTGCCGGGTCGGCGCTGCGGTCGGAGTCGCTCGGCACGTCCACGGGTACCGGTGTGGGCGTCGGTGCCGGTGTCGCGGTGCCCTCGTCGTCGATCATCTGATTGAGGTTGTCGGCGAACTGCACCATCAGCTTCGAGCTGACGTCGCCCATGATCCCGCGGCCGAACTGGGCCACCTTGCCGGTGATGTGCAGGTCGGTGGTGACGGCCACTCGGGTGCTCGTCGGTGACAGCGCCTCGGCCTGCGCCGTGATTTCGGCCGTTGCATTTCCGCGGCCGCCGGTGTCGCGTCCCGCGCCCTTGATCACGGCGCGATAGTTCTCGTCGTCGCGTTCGATGAAGTGCGCTTCGCCCTTGAACTGGCTGCTGATCGCACCGAGCTTCACCTTGACCACGCCGCGGTAGATGTCGCCCTCGACTTCTTGGAGTTCGGCACCGGGGAGACACGGCGCGATGCGTTCGATGTCGGTGATGAGCGGCCACGCCTCATCGATGGGGCGATTGACCGTGAACTCGTTGATCAACTGTTCTGCCATCGTCGGAGGTCCTCTTCGGTGTCGATGTCGGCGGGTGAGCCAATGCACGGTACTTCACGCACCAGGTCGGGTCGAACTCGCATGAGCGATCGGGCTCCCTCGTCGCCGTCGGCAGGCAGGAGGGCCCAGACAGCCGAGTCGAGTCGCACCGGATTGCCGCGCCGGCCGTCGTAGGTCGCCACGGCGATGGGGGCGTCGGTGGTGGCGACGTTGCGCCATGCGGCGGGTGTGATGAAGGGCTGGTCGGCCAATCCGACCACCACGGCGTGGCAGCCGAGCTGTGCGGCGACATCGAGGCCGGCACGCAGCGACGTCATCTGGCCCTCGGCCCACCGTGCGTTGTGGTGGACCGTCACGCTCGAGTGGTCGGTCGTGACGATGTCGGGGGCGGCTCCCGTGATCACGATCACGGGGCCGATGGCAGCGGCGATGGCGTGGGCGAGTGCTCGTTCGATCACCGTCGCGGGCGGTTCGGTGGCCGTCGCGGGCAGATCTGCCGACAATTTGTGACCATCCCCGCTCCAGCGCGAGCCCGCCCCGGCGGCCAGCATGACAACGGCGGTGGTTGACGACATTTCCCCAGCGTAGAGGCTGAATCGCCATCGGGGTTGGTGTGGCGCGGGCCGAGTTCGTGGCGCCACGTCCGCCCTGTGGATGACGGTTTGATGTCGGAAATCTTACGATCGCGCTTGAGTATTGCAATTACGTGACGATATGTTTAGCGATCCGTCATGCGGGCCGGCTCGTCCGGAACGTGCGATTCGACCCGACCGAACCATGACCCACATCACACCGACACCCACCGGGACCTCCCCGTGCCCCACTCGAACTCGTCTCGTGCGGGCTCTCGTCGCACTCGCTGCGAGTGCAGTGGTGTGCATCGGCGTCGTCGCCACCACTCCGACGACGGCCGCGGCGGCACAGGGTGCGCTCGAGACCAACGCCATGGCGCCGGTCGTGACCACGTCGGCGCGCGCCGCGCTCGCCAGCTACGACGAGTGGGTGGCCACCGGGAGCGCCGGGTCGTATCGCAGCTACGTCTGGTATCGCACGCAGACCGCCCAGTTCGCCGCCACCGAGCTCGGGTACCCCCAGCAGCAGATGGTCGAGGCGTGGGCATCCACCCCGATCGAGCACCAGCGGGCCGTTCTCGCCGCCATGACGCAGGTCGGTGTTCCGTACCGCACCAACACCAGCCAGGAGGGCGTCGGCTTCGACTGCTCCGGGCTCACCACCTATGCGTGGTCGAAGGCCGGCGTGCAACTCGTCCGTCAGAGCGGCCAGCAGATCCGTGATGCGTTCCCGGTCGATCGCGCCAACGCCAAGGCCGGCGACCTCGCCCAGTATCCCGGACACGTGATGATGTACCTCGGCGTGGGCGACGCGGTGATCCACTCGGTGCAGCGGGGACGAACGGTCGAGCTCGACACGATCAACACGCGTCGGACCAACTCGGTGCGCTTCGGCGATCCGACGGTCTGAATCCGCCCACGCAACAGGCGGCTTCAGGAGTGGATGTCGCCGGAGCCGTCTCGTAGCGACGGGACGTCGCGGCCGGTACGCCGGGCGATGATCTCCGCGCAGATCGACACCGCTGTCTCCTCGGGAGTCCTCGCCCCGATGTCGAGCCCGATCGGCGACATCAGCCGGTCGAGGTCGACGGGCTCGGTCACGCCCGCCTCGATGAGACGTTGCAGACGACGCGAGTGTGTCGACCTGCTCCCCATCACACCGATGTATCCGACCGTCGTCGCCAACGCGCCGAGCACCGCGGGAACATCGAACTTGGGGTCGTGCGTCAGGATGCACACCGCATCGCGAGGGCCGAGTTCGTGGCCGTGTTCGGTGAACACCGGCGTGGGCCAGGTGACCTTCACCTCGTCGGCCATCGGGAAGCGTCGACGAGTCGCGAACACCTCGCGGGCGTCGCACACGATCACCCGATAGCCGAGGATCTTGGCGACACGAGCCAGTGCGGCGGTGAAGTCGACTGCGCCGAAGATCCACATCTGCGGCGGTGGAGCGTGCGACTCGATGAACACCCGCACGGTCGGCTGGTCGACCAGATCCTCGGGTGTGGTCTGGCCCTCCGGTCCGTAGTGGCGGATGCCGGAGCGGGCGGCCTCGAGTTCGGCGAGCGCATCGCGGGCGACGACCCGGTCGAGTTCGGGGTGGCCGAGTGATCCCTGCGCTGCGACGCCCGGTTCGACGAGGAGTTTGGCGCCGACGTTCGGGCCGTCGATGACGGTGGCGAGCGCAACCGGTGCCGACGCTCGAAGCCGTTGGGCGTAGCGGTCGAACAGTGTCACCAGTCGAGTTCCTCGATGAACAGGTGGATCGTGCCACCGCACGTGAGCCCGACGGCGAAGGCCTCGTCGTCGGAGTAGCCGAACGTGACGATCCCGGCCGACCGTTCACCGCTCAGGATCGCCACGGCCTCCGACACGACCGCGCCCTCGACGCAGCCGCCGCTCACACTGCCGGCCACCTCGCCGGATTCGGTGACAGCCATCGCCGCGCCCGGATCGCGCGGCCCGGAACCCTCGATGTCGACCACCCGGGCGACGGCGATGCGCTCACCCGCTGCGCGCCAACGTTCGATGTCGTCGAGCAGGTCGTTCATCGTGCGGTGCTCCTCTTCTCGTCCATCATCATCGTTCACGCCACGGTAACGGGATCACCGCTCGGAGATCACCGCTCGGAGATCACGGCGGTGAGTTCCTCCATGGCGGCAACGGAGTGGCCCTCCACGAAGCGATCGACGTGAGGCAGGGCAGCGGCCATGCCGCGGGCGAGCGGTGCGTAGCCGGGCGTCACCTTGAGCGGATTGACCCAGATCAGGCGATGGGTCACGCGGTGCAGGCGTTGCATCTGCTCGCTCAGCTCGTCGGGGTCACCGCGGTCCCACCCATCGGACAGGATCACGACGATCGAGTTGCGGGCCAGGCCGCGCACGCCCCACTGGTCGTTGAACTCGCGCAGATCGGAACCGAGCCGGGTGCCGCCGCTCCAGTCGACGACGCGCCGACCCACCGCACTCAGCGCGATGTCGGGGTCGCGGCTCGTGAGTTCACGGGTGATGCGCGTGAGGCGTGTCCCCATCGTGAACGCTTCGACCTTCTGGCGTCCGGCAACGGCGGCGTGCACGAAACGCAGCAGCGCCCGGGCGTAGGGCTCCATCGATCCGCTGACGTCGAGCAGCAGGACGAGGCGTCGCAGCCGCGGCGTCGGTTCCGAGAAGTGACGTTCGATCGGCTCACCACCGGCACGGATCGCGGATCGAACCGTGCGACGGATGTCGGGCCGTGACGTGATGCGCCGCGACGGGCCCTTGCGGAGCGAGTCGCGTGGCGCGCCGACGAGTCGAAGATGCGACATGAGTTCATGGGCCTGGGTCAGTTCGTCGGACGAACAGGTGGCGAAGTCCTTGTTGCGCAGGATCTCGGTGGACGAGAACCGCAGTTCGATCACGTCGTCGGATGGGTCGCCCTGGTCGTCGCCCGCGGCGTCGTCGGTGTCGTCGGTGTCGACGGCGATCGTGATGCTCACCGTCTCGGTCGGGCCGTCGTCGCCCGGCCCCGAGCGCAGCTGCTCGAAGAACACGGCGAATGCGCGGTCGTACATGGCGACGTCTTCGGGATGGCGAACGAGCGTGGCCCGCCCGGCCCAGTACGTGGTGTCGCGATCGGTGATGCCGGTGGCGCACAACGCCTCGGCGTAGGTGTTGGTGCAACTCGTCGGCACGCTGAGGCCCGCGGCGCGCAGGAGCTGGCTGAACGCCACCGCGATGTCGGCGGGACCCGTGGCCTCGACCGTCAGCTGCTCACGCATCGCCTCAGGCGTCGTCGATGGTGAGTTGGCCCGGAGCGTTCGAGGCGGCCAGTGCCTTCTCGGTGGCGACCTTCACGAGGTCGGCGATGCCGTGTTGCTCGACGCGCACACTGTCTTCGCGGTACTTCACGACGGCTCCGAGCGTATTGGCGACCATTCGTTCGTCGAGCGTGGTGGCGCCGAGGCGTCCGAGCGCGGTGGCCCAGTCGATCGTTTCGGCGACGCCGGGCGGCTTGTAGAGGTTGAGCTCACGCAGGGCCTCGACGGCACCCGCCACCTGCCGGGCGAGGTCGCCCTCGATGCCCGGAACGCGGAGCTTGACGATCGCCACCTCACGCTCGAAACCGGGGTGCTCGACCCAGTGATACAGGCATCGACGCTTCAACGCGTCGTGCACGTCACGCGTGCGGTTCGACGTCAGCACCACCAGCGGCGGGCGGGTGGCGGTGAACACGCCGACCTCGGGAATCGTGATCTGGTAGTCGGACAGCACTTCGAGCAGGTACGCCTCGAACTCGTCGTCGGCGCGATCGATCTCGTCGATCAGCAGCACCGGCGGCGGCCCCTCGACCGGCTCGATGGCGCGCAGCAACGCTCGCTTGATCAGGAACCGTTCGCCGTACAGCTCCGCTTCGAGGTCGTCGGCGGTACGTGAGCTGGTCTCGCCGGTCGCCTCGGCGGCGCGCAGGTGCAGGAGTTGGCGGGCGTAGTCCCAGTCGTACACCGCCTGGGCGACGTCGATGCCTTCGTAGCACTGCAACCGGATGAGTTGACCACCGGTGGCCGCAGCCAGCGTCTTGGCCAGCTCGGTCTTGCCGACGCCCGCTTCGCCCTCGAGCAGCAGCGGTCGCTGCAGCGACATCGCCAGGAACACCGCCGTCGAGATGCCCTCGTCGGGGAGATAGCCGTGACGCGACAGCGCGTCTGCCACGTCGTTCGGAGTCATCTGCCCGACGTTACCGGAGCACAGCGGGGTCGACGTCTGTTGGCGTGGGCGGCGCGCTGCGGCATCATGGTGTGGTGCGGGGTGGGTTCGAGCTGTCGTTGTATGCGCCGTTGGCCGCGCGGGTCGACGCGATCCTCGACGACGCCACGGTGGTCGAGCTGCACTGCGAGCGCCCATTCGACGATTGGAAGGGCGAGGTACCCGTCGGCGCCCGGTACCTGCTGCTGATCGACGGCGAACAGCCGGTGCTCGATCCACGAGCAACCGAGGTGTGGTTCCCGCAGGGCCATTCACGCGACGCGCTGAAGCCCGGCGGGGCAGTCGATCTCGCGACGTTCCCGCGAGCGGTGGCACGGCCGTGGCCGGCGCCGCGGCCGCAGCGGCACACCGATCGTCCACTCGTGGTCTACGAGGCGCACGTCCGCGGATTGACGAAGTTGCGTGATCGTGCCGATGCAGGAACCATGTCCGCAGCCGTCGGCGAACTCCCTCGGCTGCGCCGACTCGGCGTCTCGGTGCTCGAGCTGTTGCCGGTTCACCAGTTCGATCCCGACGAACGCAACTACTGGGGGTACATGCCGCTCGTGTTCGGCGCCGTTCACCGCCAGTATGCGGCGACCGACGATCCGGCCACGGAACTCGCCGATCTCGTCGAGGCCGCCCACGCCCTCGACATCGAGGTGTGGCTCGACGTGGTGCTGAACCACACCACCGAGGCGAACCGCACGGGTCCGACCTACTCGCTGCGGGCGCTGGCCGAACGCGAGTACTACGTGGTCGACCACGACGGCGTGTACCTCGACGATGCCGGCACGGGCAACGTGGTCGACGCCAATTCGCCGTCGGCGCGGCGCCTGATCATGGAAGCGCTCGATCGGCTGGCCGATCTCGGCGTCGACGGGTTCCGGTTCGACCTCGCGGCGGTACTCGCTCGTGACGCCGACTTCGTGCGCTCGATCGGTGACTGGGGCGAGCGTCGCAAGGTTCGCCTCGTGGCCGAACCGTGGGACATGGCCCGCTACCTCCTCGGCCCCGACTTTCCCGACCAGCGGTGGATGCAGTGGAACGGCGAATTCCGCGACGACGTGCGCGGATTCCTCCGGGGCGAGCCGGGCATGGTGCCGTTGGTCGCCAAGCGCCTGGCCGGCAGCCCCGACCTGTTCAGTTCGCCGATGGCGTCGCTGAACTTCCTCACGGCTCACGACGGCTTCACGATGTACGACCTCGTGGCGTACGACCATCGTCACAACGACGCCAACGGGTGGGACAACACCGACGGTCACCACGACAATCGGTCGTGGAACAGCGGTTGGGAAGGCGACGACGGTGTGCCCGACAGTGTGCTCGAGCTGCGCGAGCGTCAGATCCGCAACGCCATGTGTCTGCTGCTGCTCAGCCACGGTGTGCCGATGTTCGTCGCCGGCGACGAGTTCGCCCGAACGCAGGGCGGGAACAACAACGCGTACAACCAGGACAACGAGACGTCGTGGATCGAGTGGGCACGCGCCGACGAGTACAGCGACCTCGAACGCTTCGTGGGCCGGCTGATCGAGTTGCGCTCGGGCCATCCCGTGCTCTGGGACCCCGCACGGTGGGGCGAGCTGATGACGGTGCACGGAGCGGACGGCGGCCCCGATCTGTCGTTCGAGTCGCGGTCGATCGCCTGGAGCGTCGACGGCCTGTACGTGATGGCGAACATGTGGTGGGAACCGGTCGACTTCGAAGTGCAGGTACCGGGTGACTGGTGGTTCGTCGTCGACACGAACGATCCGTGGGCGCCGCCCGTCGGCAGTCAGGCGGGCGACGTCGTCACCGTCGGCCCGAGATCCATCGTCGTCCTCGAAACCTGACCGACAACGACCCGGCGTCAGACCACGCGCTCGATGGTCAGGAATCGAAGCCGAGGCCGAGGCGGTCGAGGGTGCGCAGCCAGGCGTTGCGCCGGCCGGTCTTGTCCTCGCGGTCCATCGACCATCGGGTCGCCTGGATGCCGGCGAAGCGGAACGGTTCGGGCGGGAACGGCAGCGGCTTCGACCTGACGAACTCGGTCTGGGTGGCCTTCGTCTTTCGATCGGCGAGCAGATCGAGCATCGTCGCGGCGGCAAACCGTGTGGCCGCCACACCGAGGCCCGTGTATCCGACGGCGTACGCCACCCGATTCGAGATCGCCTGGCCGAAGAACACCGAGAACCTCGTGCTCGTGTCGATCGCCCCACCCCACACGTGGGAGAACAGCACGTCGTCGAGCTGCGGGAACGTCTCGAAGAAGTGGCCCGACAACTTCGCCCACGTCTCGGGGCGGCTCTCCAGTTCGTTGCCGACCTTCGATCCCCAGAAGTAGATGGCGTCGTAGCCGCCCCACAGGATCCGGTTGTCGGCGGTGAGCCGGTAGTAGTGGAACTGGTTGGTGATGTCGGACAGGCCCTGGCGATGCTTCCAACCGATGCGATCGAGCTGCTCCGTGCTCAGCGGCTCCGTCACCAAGCAGTAGTCGTACACGGGAACCATGTACTGGCCGATGCGCTTGAGCAGGGGTTTGTCGGCGTTGGTGCCGAGGACGACCTTCGCGCAGCGCACCGTGCCGAGCGGGGTGCGCACCGCCACGCCGGCGCCGTCGCGGGCGACGTCGGTGGCCTTGGTGTGCTCGTAGATCCGCACCCCGAGTTCTTCCGCGACGCGTTTGAGTTCCCATGCCAACTTCGCCGGATCGACCAGCGCCGCCCGACCCGAACGGAACAGTCCACCCGTGTAGGTGGGCGAGTCGACCTCGGCGCGCATCGCATCCTGGTCGAGCCACGTGACGCGCTGGCCCATCGAATGCAGCAGGTCGTGCTCCTCGCGCAGCTCGTCGAGATACGACGGCGGATGGTTCGTGTGGGCCACGTCGATCACACCGTTGCGTTCGTACTCGCAGTCCATGTGGTACCGCTCGATCGCCGCCTCGATCTCGTCGAGGTTGCTCACGCCGAGCTCTTCGAGCACGTCGATCTCGTCGGCGTGGCGATCCATGCCGTTGCCGACGCCGTGCGTGAGCGACGACTCCATGAAGCCGCCATTGCGTCCGCTGGCGGCGCCGCCGACCTCGCCCTTGTCGATCAACACGATGTCACGCGACGGATCGCGTTCCTTGGCGATCACGGCGGTCCACAGCCCGGTGTACCCGCCCCCGACGATGCACAGGTCGCAGTGTTCGTCACGCACCAGCGTGGGGTTCGACTCGGGGATCTCAGCGCTCTCGAGCCAGTACGGGTAGGGCTCGGCGTCGGCGATTGCGTCGAGCGCGAGCTGGGACGGTTCGTCGGAATGATTGCTGTCGCTCATGATTTCACTGGGGGTGAATCTACTCGGCGTCGGAATCGGACAGCGCGGCGACCTACGGTTGGCTGATGGATCTCGGAATCACTGGACGACGCGCGGCGGTGGCCGCCGGGTCATCGGGGCTCGGCCTCTCGACGGCTGTTGCACTCGCCGCCGAGGGTGCCCACGTGGTGATCTGCGGCCGCGACGCCGACCGCCTGGCCGCGGCGGTGGAGCAGATCGGCCACGGTTGCGTGGGGCTCGCGGTCGACGTGTCGACCGTCGACGGTTCGGTCTCGTTCGTCGAGCAGGCAGTCGACACGCTCGGGGCGGTCGACATCCTCGTCACGAATGCCGGCGGGCCACCGCCTGGGACCTTCGCGTCGACGCCGGTCGACGCCTACCAGGCGGCGCTCGATCTCAACCTGATGTCGGTGGTGGCGATGTGCAAGGCCGCCGTCCCCGCCATGCAGGAGCGGCGATGGGGGAGGGTGGTCGCCATCACGTCGCTCGCCGTTCGTCAGCCGATCGCCCAGCTGATCCTGTCGAACACGGCGCGTGCCGGCGCAACCGGCTTCCTCAAGACGCTCGCGCTCGAGGTCGCCGACGACGGCGTGACGGTCAACAGCATCCAGCCGGGCCTGCATCGCACGCCCCGGGTGACACAGCTCTACTCCGACGACCAGCAACGCTCGATGCGCATGGGTGAGGCGGCTGACTTCGGCGCCGTCGCCACCTTCCTGTGCAGCGAGCAGGCCAAGTTCACCACCGGCGTGCAGCTCCACGTCGACGGTGGTGCGTACCTCGGCCTGCTGTAGCGGCCCGGCGTACGCGAGACTCCCTCGATGTCCACTCGCACCACGCTCCACGTCGACCGCCACTCGATCGGCACGACCCGCCTCGTCGAGGTCGACGAGGCCGAGCTGGCCGCCGATCACGTCCGTCTCGCGATCGAGCAGTACGCGCTCACCGCGAACAACATCACCTATGCCCAGTTCGGCGACATGCTCGCCTACTGGGACTTCTACCCCGTCACCGCCGAGTGGGGCAACGTGCCGGCGATGGGGTACGCCCGAGTCACCGAATCGAACGTCGAGGGCATCGCCGTCGGTTCGCGCTATTACGGCTGGTACCCGATGGCGACCGGCGTCGACGTGCGGGCGGTTCCGACGCACGACGGTTTTCGCGACGACGGCGCCCACCGCGCTCCGCATGCCGCGGTCTACCGCGGGTTCACTGCCACCGACCGCGATCCGATGGCCACCAGCGCTGCCGACGAGCCACGCCATGCGCTCCTGCGTGGACTGTTCGGCACGGGGTTCCTGGCCGACGCGTTCTTCGCAGCCGACGCGTACCGAGGCGCCGATCAGGCAATCGTGCTGTCGGCCAGCAGCAAGACGGCGCTCGGGTACGCGGCGTCGGCCAAGCTCTCCGGCGGCGTGCGACTCGTCGGAGTCACCTCGCCCGGCAACGCCGACTTCGTGCGCGGCGTGGGGTACTACGACGAGGTCGTCACGTACGACCAGCTCACCGACATCGCCCTCGCACCGAGCGTCGTGATCGACATGGCCGGCCTCGGCTCCGCGGTGGCTGCCGTGCACGCTCGTCTGGGTGACGACGTCCGCTACTCGATGGTCGTCGGCAAGAGCCACCACGATGCCCCGCCCGTCATGGTGGAGCACGGGCCGACACCGGAGATGTTCTTCGCTCCGGGCGCGGTCGCCGATCGACTCGCCGAGTGGGGTGTCGACGGATACCAGCAGCGGATGCGTGGTGCGCTGGCGACGTTCATCGCCGACAGCTACGACTGGCTCACGATCGACGAACGCCGTGGGCCTGAGGCCGCTCAGGCCGCCTGGACCGAACTCCACGCCGGCGACGTCGCACCGTCGTGCGGCCTCATCGCCTCGCTCGAACTCTGACGGACAATCAGATCGAGGTCGGATCAGATCGAGCGGGACCGGCCGCGTCGCCGTACTCGATGCGGCGGGCGCGCAGCCGGAGGTCCTCGAGGACGCGCCGGTTCGCAGCTTGCAGGTCGGCAAGGAATGCAACGGCCCAGATCTGGGCGGCCACCACGATCAGGCCGATTCCGCCGAGGAGGCTCGGCACGCGGCTCGTGTAGTCGTCCTCGAAGAGGTACAGCCCGAGCCACCGCAGCATGAGCACCGCGCCGATGACGAACGGGACGAGGCCGATGAGGAAGAAGAAGCGGAACGGTTTGTACAGCGCGAAGCTGCGGATGATCGACTGCGACGACCGCCAGATGTAGCGCGAGGTGCTCTTGACCAGGCGCGATTCCCTCGTCTTGGGGTTCACGCCGATCGGCACCGAGGTGATGGCGACGCCATTCCACCCGGCCTGCACGATCGTTTCCATGGTGTAGGTGTATTGACCGAAGACCTGGACGCGCATGGCTGCGTCGCGGGAGTAGGCCCGAAAGCCGCTCGCGGCATCGCGCACCCCGGTGCCGGAGAATCGTCGCACGACCGAACTCCCCAGCCGTTGGAGCAGCTTCTTGGTACGTGAGAAGTCGTCGATCGTTTCGATCGGCCGTTCCCCGACCACCATCTCGGCGTCGCCCGACAGCACCGGGGCGACGAGGTCGGCGATCGATGAACCCTGGTACTGGTTGTCGGCGTCGGTGTTCACGATCACCGTGGCGCCGGCGCGCAGACAGGCGTCGAGCCCGGTCATGAACGCGGCCGCCAGCCCCCGATTGTGGGGGTGCGACACGATGTGGTCGACGCCGAGCGACCGGGCGATCTCGACCGTGGCGTCAGTGCTGCCATCGTCGATGACCAGCCATTCCACGATGTCGACGCCCGGCACCTCGCGGGGCAGATCGGCGACGGTGAGGGGCAGCGTCTCCTCCTCGTTGAAGCACGGGATCTGGATGATCAGCTTGACCGGCTCGGCCGTGTTGGCCGTGTTCGTTGACGGGGCTCGACATCACGGGGCAGCGTAACTGGTGGTTGTCTCGGCCTCGCCGTGGCCGATCGCCGGTGGCGGCGCAGTGCGACTGACCGGCACCGAGATGGCGGCGCCGAGGAGGTCGACCGCCACCGACACGACCCGGCTGATGACCGCAACCGACACGGCAAGGCCGGCGCCCAGGGGAGCGGTCATCATCGAGATGAACACGGCCTCACGAACACCGAGACCGCCCGGCAGGCCGATGATGACGAAGCCGGCGATCCACGACACGCAGGTCGCGTAGATCAGGGTGACGACGAGGTCGGCGTCGAGGGAGGCGCCCAGGGCGCGCGCCGAGAAGATGTTCATGCCGGAGAACAGCACCCACACCGGGAGGTACCGGGCCACGATGCCGGCGAACCACGGCGCATCGGGCAGACGCAGCTCGCGCGCGAGGTGATGCGATCGGCGAGACGGTGCAGTACAGCGCGTATCCGTCGGGACGCAAGGGCCGCGAACCCGACGATCAACCCGATGCCGAGCAGGATCGGGACGAGCCGTGACCCGGCCGGCGACACCGTCCCGGCAATGGCCGCCACCCCGACGGCACCGAGCAGCGTGGCCACCATCGACATCGCCGTCGACCAGTAGGCGACCGGGCGGGGGGTGCGATCACGATGGGCCAGTTCGGCCTGGCCCACGATCGGCCAGATGCCCCCGGGCACGTACTTGCCGAGCTGGCCGACGAAGAACCAGTACAACCCCCGGCGCCACGGTGCCGGGTGCGCCGCCGTGGCGGACGATGAGCAACCAGTTGACGCCGAGGAGGGTCATCGCTGCGAGGCCGAAGAGGACGGCGACAACGAGCCAGACGGGGTCGGACGACTCGATCGCATCGGCGATCGCGTCGCGATCGCGCACGATCCTGACCGCGACGAATGCCAGCCCGGCGACACCGATGGCGATGCCGAGCAGGTTGACGAGGCGCGACCGGGTCATTCGATCGGGGTGGCGCGCACCATCGTCCAGGGCAGTGGCGCGGCCGTCTGGACCACGTCGAACTGGGTGGCGACGAGCTTGGCGAATCCGCGGTTGGTCCAGTGGTTGATGTGGCCCGGGGTGTTGCCGAGCTCGCGCCAGTAGCGACCGCGGGCCATGTTGCCGGCGCGCCAGATCGGCTCGAACGGCACCGATGCGATCAGCGAACCCGAACACACACGATGCAGCTCGTGGAGCGCACCGGCGGTGTCGCCCAGGTGCTCGAACACCTCGATGGCGAGAACGAGGTCGAACGAATCGTTCGGGAACGGCAGTGTGGTGGCGTCACCGAACACGCACGACAGGTCGTGGGTCTTCCAGTTCTCGGCGAGTTCGTCGTCGGGCAGGTCGAGGCCGAGCACGCTGGCCGAGGGGAATCGTTCGATCACCCGAGTGGTGACGATGCCCTCACCGACGCCGATCTCGAGGATTCGCTGTGGTGTGCCGGAGGCGCTCGCGGCGTCGAGCATCGCATCGAACGCAGCGAAGAACCCGCGCATCATCCGTTGTTCGATCGGGTTCGTCGAGGCGTACTTGTCGTACGTGTTGCCGGTCGGCACCGGCTCTGTCGTCACCATCGCCCCAGTGTCGCACGACATTCGCCGTTTCGCCGTCGTGTTACGTCCGGGGTCAGACCCCAGATGTAACAGACCCCAGATGTAACACCGGACGTAGCGGTGTTACATCTGGGGTCTGACCCCGGACGTAACACCGACGGACGCGGTCAGGCGGAGGCGGTTTCGAGGGCGCGGCGGGTGAGGACCTTGGCGAGGTGCTGGCGGTACTCGACGCTGGCGTTGAGGTCGGCCTGGGGATCGGCGTCGGCTGCGGCCTGCTCCGCGGCGTCGGCGACGCTGGCACCGCCGGCGATGGCGGCAGCAACGCTCGTGGCGAGCACCGGTGTGGCGCCCATGTTGACGAGGCCGACACCCGCCCGGTCGCCGCTGCGCCAGGCAGCCACGCCGACGATCGCCCAGTCCTGGGCACGACGGTTGAACTTCTGGAAGCTCCAACCGGCGCCGTTCATCTTCGGTACCCGGATCTCGGTGAGCACCTCGTCGGCTTCGAGGGCCGACTCGAAGAACGTCTGGTAGAAGTCGGTTGCCGCGATCTCACGCGTCCCGTTCGGCCCCTGGGCGACGTAGGTGGCACCGAGCGCCAGCGTGGTGGCGGGAAGATCGGAGGCCGGGTCGGCGTGGGCGATCGAGCCACCGATGGTGCCGCGGTGACGCACCTGCGGGTCACCGACATGGCCGGCGGCATGAGCGAGGAGCGGCACGTGCTCCTTCAGGACATCGGACGTCTCGACGTCCATGTGGCGCGTCATCGAACCAATGGCGATGTGATCGCCGGCGTCGCGGATGTACGACAGATCGCTGAGTCGGCCGATGTCGATCAACACGCTGGGCTGGGCCAGGCGCAGCTTCATCATCGGCAGCAGGCTGTGCCCGCCGGCGATGAACTTGGCCTCGTCGCCGTGCTGCCCGATGAGGCTGATGGCTTCCTCGGCCGATCCGGCGCGGACGTAGTCGAATGCAGCGGGAATCACTGGGGGCCTCCGTTGGGGCTGTTGCTGGTGGATTGGGCGGCATGGATCGCAGTCCACACCGTGTTCGGACTGGCGGGCATCGCCACGTCGTGGACCCCGAGGCCCGACAACGCGTCGACGATGGCGTTCATCACGGCGGGTGCCGATCCGATGGTGCCGGCCTCGCCGACACCTTTCACCCCGAGCGGGTTCGTCGGCGACGGCGTCACCGAGTGGCCGATGGTGATCGATGGCACGTCGCTGGCGGCCGGCACGAGATAGTCGGCGAGCGTCGACGTGCGCAGGTTGCCGTCGGAGTCGTAGTCGGCGCCTTCGTACAACGCCTGCGCCAGGCCCTGGACGACACCGCCGTGTACCTGGCCCTCGACGATCATCGGGTTGACCTGGTTGCCGCAGTCGTCGACGGCCACGTACTGCAACACGTCGACGTCACCGGTCTCGGTGTCGACCTCGACGAGGCACATGTGCGTTCCGAACGGCCACGAGAAGTTGGGCGGGTCGTAGGTGACCTGCGCCTCGAGGTTCGGCTCGAGGCCGTCGGGGAGGTTGTGGGCGGTGAACGCCTCGAACGCAATCGCGGCGAGCGGCATCTCCCTGTCGGGCGATCCCGCCACGCGGAACACGCCACCGACGAACTCGAGGTCGTCGACGTTGGCCTCCATCTGGTGCGCGGCGATCTGCTTGGCCTTGTCGATCACCTTGTCGCACGCCATCGAGATGGCGACGCCGCCGACGGGGAGCGAGCGCGAGCCGTAGGTGTCCATGCCGAGCGGGGCGATGGCGGTGTCGGAGTGCAGGACGTCGACGTCGGCGGGATCGATGCCGAGCTTGTCGGCGACGATCATCGACCACGAGGTCTCGTGTCCCTGGCCGTGGGGCGACGTGCCGGTGACGACCTGCACCTTGGCGGTCGGCAGGATGCGGACGGTCGCCGCCTCCCAGCCGCCGGCCGAGTAGTTGAGTGAGGCGAGCACCCGCGACGGCGCGAGGCCGCACATCTCGAAGTAGCTGGAGATCCCCAGCCCGAGCCGCTTCGTGGCGCCCTCGACGTTCTGTTCGGCTTGGCGGGCTCGCACGCCGGTGTAGTCGATCATGTCGGCGGCGATGGTGGCGGCTGCATCGTGATCGCCCGAGTCGTAGACGAGCCCGGTGAACGCCTCGTACGGGAACTGGTCCTTGCGGATGAAGTTGCGACGCCGGAACTCGAGCGGGTCGACGCCCACGACAGCGGCGAGCGAGTTCATGGCCCGCTCGATGGCGTACGTCGCCTCGGGGCGACCGGCACCGCGGTAGGCGTCGGTCGGGGTGAGGTTGGTGAACACGCCGGTGCACGAGAAGTCGTACGCCTTCGGCAGGTCGTACACACCGGCGTACAGGAAGGCCCCGAGGATCGGGATGCCCGGCGTGATCAGCTGCAGGTAGGCGCCCATGTCGGCGGTGAGGCGGACACGAACGGCGGTCAGCTTGCCGTTGGAGTCGGCGGCGAGCTCGATGTGCTGGATCTGGCCGCGCCCTTGGATGGTGGCGACGGTGTTCTCCGAACGGGTCTCGTTCCAACGCACCGGCACGCCGTGCTTGCGTGACAGCGCGACGCACAGCAGCTCCTCGGCGTACACGTCGAGCTTGGCGCCGAAGCCGCCGCCGACGGCCGGGGCGACCACGCGCAACTGGTGCTCGGGCACACCGAGCGTGACGGCAACCATCACCTTGAGCACGTGGGGGATCTGCGTCGACGTGTACAGCGTGACGTCGCCGCCGAACGGCTGGGGGATCGAGACGACGGCCCGCGGCTCCATCGCCATCGGGATGAGACGCTGCTGGACGTACCGCTCGCTGACCGTGTAGGCGGCATCGTCGAATGCCTGCTGGACGGCGCCGTCGGTCTCCTCGACGAGGAGATTCCACGTGTACGCCGAGTTCGTGCCCAGGTCGGGGTGCACCAGGACGCGGTCGGAGAGGGCATCTTCGAGCTGGATGATCGGTTCACGCGAGTCGTACTCGACGTCGATCGCCTCGATGGCGTCGTGGGCGATCGTGTCGGTGTCGGCGAGCACCACCGCCACGCCGTCGCCGACGTAGTGGACCGCGTCGATGGCGATCGGATGATGCGGCGGGTTGAGCATGTCCTCGGTGACGGCCCAGGCGCATGGCATGGGTGCCGCCCACTGGTCGGCGAGATCGGCGCCGGTGTAGACGGCGCGGACGCCGGGCATCGCGGCGGCGGCGGAGGTGTCGATCGACACGATCGTGGCGCTGGCGTAGGGGCTGCGCAGCACGGCCATGTGGAGCGCCCCCGGCACCTTCATGTCGTTGGCGAACACGGCTTCACCGGTCAAGAGGACCGGGTCTTCCTTGCGGAGCAGGCGCTGGCCGATCACTCGGGTTGCGGTGGTCTCCTCGGTCATGGTCATCGCTGGACCCCCATCCAGTCAGTTGTCACACGGTGCCGGTGTAGTCGCTCAGGCGTTCGCCGACGCGGCGGCGAGGACGGACTTCACGATGTTGTGGTAGCCGGTGCAGCGGCACAGGTTGCCTTCGAGACCGAGTCGCACGTCCTCTTCGGTCGGGTTCGGGTTCTCCTGGAGCAGGCTGGTCGCCGCCATGACCATGCCGGGCGTGCAGTATCCGCACTGCAGACCGTGGTTCTCCATGAACGCCTGCTGCATCGGATGCAGCGTGCCGTCGGCGGCGGCCATGCCCTCGATCGTTCGGATGTCCTGGCCATCGGCCTGCACGGCCAACACGGTGCAGCTCTTGACGGCCTCGCCGTTGATGTGCAGCGAACAGGCGCCGCACGACGACGTGTCGCAGCCGATGTTGGTGCCGGTCAGCCCGACGACCTCACGGATGTACTGCACGAGGAGGAGGCGTGGCTCCACGTCGTGTGTCTGCGGTGTGCCGTTGACCGTGACGGTGATTTCCACTGTTGCCCCCATGTCGTTCGGTGTGATGTCCGGGCATCGGCCCGATGCACATCATGCACCATCTCCCGACACCGGTTGCAACCGAGGGAGCGAACGGCACCGGTGGCGCTCAGGTGATGGTGGCGATGTCCTTGAAGGCGAGGAAGATCAGAAAGCCGATGATGGTGAGCCCGAAGATCGTGTAGTGCCAGCGCTTCGAGTGGTTCGCCCGCCAGAAACGCCGGATGCTGTAGGTGATCGAGACGATCGCGAGCATGCCGATGACGACCCCGATGATCGGTCCGACCCCGCGAGCAATCCCGACGGCGGGCAGCACGAACGGGAACACGATGTACATGAGCGTGCATCGGCAGGTGCTGATGAACAGCGACTTCTGGAACGCCGACCGGGCCTCGGCGGCAGTTGCCGTCTGTCCTTCGGGGAGGCGCAGGACGTTGCGCATGAAGCGATCCGGCGCCGACGTCGACACTGCAGTGGCGGTGGGGCTGGGGTTGGCGGTCGTGGGACGATCGGCGGTGGTGCTCATGGCCGTCAGGAACGGTACGTCGCCGCGACGGCAGCGGCAACTTCGCCGGGCGAGTCGACCAGCGCAACGGCGCCCGCAGTGGTGAGTTCGTGGACCGATCCGAACCCCCAGGTGACACCGATGCAGTCGATGCCGTTGTCGTGGGCGCCCTCCACATCGTGATCGCGGTCACCGATCATGATCACGCCTGCCAGATCCTGAGGGGTCGACCCGACGCCCAGTTCCGCGAGTGCGTAGGTGATCACCTCGGCCTTGGTCCGACGTTGCGAGCCGACGTCGATCGTGGCGCCGGCCTGCACGGAGAAGTAGTCGGTGAACCCGAAGTGTTCGACGATGCGGATGGCGGTCGATTGCGGTTTGGCGGTGGCGAGCGACAGGGTGAGGCCGGCGCCACGCAAGTCCTCGAGCATCGCGGCGATTCCGGGGTACACCTCGTTCTCGAACAGTCCGACGTCCTCGTAGCGCTCGCGGTACACGGCCACGACACGTTCGATGTCGTCGACCGGCACCCCGAGTGTGGGAAAGCTCAGTTCGAACGGCGGGCCGATGACGGAACGGACCTGTTCGTCGGTCGGTGGTTCGTAGCCGCACTCGGAGAATGCGTGTCGGAGTGATCGGCCGATACCGAGTGACGAGTCCGACAATGTGCCGTCGAGATCGAGCAGGACGTGCGTCATCGGGCGATCAGGTCGTCGAGGCGGGCGATGTCGTCGTCGGTGCCGACGGCGATCAGCACCTCGTGCGGTTCGATCATCGTGTCGGGGTCGGGGTTGGTGGTGAACGAGCCGTCGACGCGTCGCATGGCGAGGATGAGTACGCCGGTGGTCTTTCGCAGATCGGCATCGCGCAGGGTGATGCCGGCAAGTGCTGAGTCGGCGGGTACGTCGAACTCCTGCATGCGGAACTCGAGCGATCGTTCGTGCATCACGACGTCGACGAACTCGGCGACGTTCGGCCGGGCGACGAACGACGCCATGCGAGCGGCTCCGAGTTCCTGCGGGTTGACGACGCGGTCGGCGCCGGCGTTGGAGAGCTTCGGGACGCTCTCGTCCTGGCGGGCGCGGGCGACGATGAACAGTTCGGGCACGATCGCGCGGGCGGACAGCGTCACGAACAGATTCTCGGCGTCGCCTTCGAGCGCCGCGATCAGCGCTCCGGCGCGCTCGAGGCCGGCCTCGCGCAGCGTGGAGTCGAGGGTGGCGTCACCGACGACGGTGGGATAGGGCACTCCCTTTGTCCGTTCCGGATCGATGTCGACGATCACGACATCGTGTCCGGCGGTGTGCAGATCGTCGGCCACGGCCCGCCCGACCCGTCCCCATCCGCACACGATGGTGTGTCCGCTGAGTTTGGCGATCTCACGGTGCATGAAGCGACTCCCGAGGACGTGGCGCAGCTGTCCGTCGTAGACGAACTGCATTGCGATGGTGAAGGTGAAGAGCACCGTGGAGGCGCCCATGATGATCAGCGCGATGGTGAACCACTGTCGGGCAGCGTCGAACTCCTGGAGTTCGCGGAAGCCGACCGTCGTGACCGTGGTGACGGTCTGGTAGGCGGCGTCGTTGAACGACATCCCGAACAGCATGTAGCCGACCGTGCCGATCACCAGGACGGTGAGCACCATTCCGAGGGCCCGCTGGAGCCGGCCGAACGGACTGGGGTTCACGACGCCGACGGTAGTTCACGACGTTCACGATGTGTCAGACACATCGTGAACGTTCAGCGGCCGTGGAGGATCTGGCGGATCAGTGGTTCGTAGTGTTCGAGCGGATTGCTCTCGTAGTCGGCGTCGAACGCGGTCTGGTCGTACTTCGCGCAGAACTCTTCGGTGTGGGCGAAGTACTCCGAGTCACGGAACTGTTCACGGGCGTCCTTGTCGGCGCCGATGTGGTGCCAGAAGTAGTAGCCCTGGAACACGCCATGGTTCTTGACCATGAAGTGGTTGGCCTCCGACACGAACGGCTTGAGGATGCCCGCGGCGATGTCGGGGTGGCTGTACGGGCTCAGCGTGTCGCCGATGTCGTGCAGCAGCGCACACAGCACGTACTCGTCGTCGCGGCCGTCGCGCTCGGCTCGCGTGGCGGTCTGCAGGCTGTGCTCGAGCCGGTTGATCGGGAACCCGCCGTGGTCGAACTCCAGGTCGCGCATCAGGCCGATGACGCGATCGGCCACGAACGACTGCGTGATCGCGAGCTGCGGCGTGATGATCGCCCAGTCCTCGGCCGTCGACTCCTCGAAGCTCCTGAAGTGCGCGCGGGCGTGGGTGTCGGTCGACGGTTCGTGGTTCGCGAGTTCGGTCATCTCTGCTCCTTGTGCTGACTGGTTCGCACTGGCTTGTGTCAGACACCTTCGGTGTCGGACACCTGCGCGCGTGGATTCGGTGCGACGGTCACGCCTGGGCGGTTTGGATGGCGCGCCAGACCTTTTCGGCGGTGGCGGGCATGTCGATGTGGCGGACACCGAGGTGGCTGAGGGCGTCGACGACGGCGGACTGGACGGCCGGCGTCGAACCGATCGTGCCGGACTCGCCGATGCCCTTGGCGCCGAGCGGGTTGACGAACGTGGGGGTCTCCATGTGGATCACCTCGAAGCTCGGCAGCTCGGCGGCGGAGATCATGCCGTAGTCGGCGAGGTTCGACGTGACCGGGTTGCCGTCCTCGTCGTAGCGGACCTCCTCGAGCAGCGCCTGCGCGGTGCCCTGGGCGATGCCGCCGTGGATCTGTCCGTCGAGCAGCATCGGGTTGACCACCCGGCCGGCGTCGTCGCAGGCGATCTGGCGCAGGTGCTTCACGTGGCCGGTGCCGGTGTCGACCTCGACGACGGCGACGTGTGCCCCGAACGGGAACGTCGCCTGACCGGCATCGAAGCGGGTGTCGATGGTGAGATCGTCGCCCTGGCCCTTCGCCGCCACGGCCAGGTCGGCCCAGGTCTTCGACACGGCGGGGGTGCCGGCGACGTGGAAGGCCCCGTGGTCCTTGTCGAGCACGATGTCGGCCTCGTCGGCTTCGAGGAGCGACGCAGCGAGCTTCTGCGCCTTCTCGACGAGCTCGATCGACGCCTTGTTGACGGCAGAGCCGCCGACCTGCAGCGAGCGCGATCCCATCGTGCCGCCACCTTCGGGCACGAGGTCGGTGTCGCCCCAGATGAGGGTGATCTTGTCCATCGGGATGCCGGTCTGGTCGCTGGCGATCATCGACCACGACGTGTCGTGGCCCTGCCCGTGCGGCGAGGTGCCGGTGTACACGAGCGCAGATCCGTCGTCCTGCACCTCGATCTTGGCGGCTTCGCCCATCGGGTCGACGCCGCCGGTGATCTCGACGTAGACGCTCACGCCGATGCCGAGCTGCTTGTCGTCGCCGGCCGCTCGTCGACGGGCCTGCTCGGCGCGCAGCTCGGTGTAGCCGGCTGCCTTCGAGTGCCTTGTCGAGCGCTCCCTCGAAGTCGCCGACGTCGTAGGTGTGACCGATCGCTGTGGCGTGCGGTTCGAGGAACTTCGGGATGAGGTTCATCCGGCGGACGTCGACCACGTCCTTGCCGATCTCGGCGGCGAACATGTCCATCGCCCGCTCGATCGCAGCGGTGGCCTCGGGTCGCCCGGCGCCCCGGTACGGGACCGTCGGCGTCGTGTTCGTGACGACCGAGGTCGCGCGCACCTCGATGTTCGGGATGTCGTACACGCCCGACGACATCGGGCGGGTCATGGCCATGGCGAGGACCGTGCCGATGTCGGCGAACGCGCCGCAGTCCTGGAGGAGCAGCAGCTGGTAGTGCGTGACCTTGCCGTCACGGCTGCCGCCGATGGTGGCGTACTGCACCTGGGCTGCGACCGTGGCCGAGCCCCATCATCGACTCGCTGCGGGTCTCGCGCCACCGCACCGGACGACCGAGAGCCTTGGAGATCGGGCCGAGCAGCAGCTCCTCGCGGGTACGTGCCGATCTTGGCGCCGAATCCGCCACCGACGTCGGGGGTGATGACGCGGATCTCGTCGGGCTCGACGCCGTTGGCGGCGGCGAACGAGGCCTTGGTGCCCTGCGCGTGCTGGGTCGACAACCACTGGTACAGCCGGCCGTCGACCCAGGTCGCAGCCGAGCCGCGGACCTCGAGCGGGCACGGTGCGACGCGCTGGTTGACGAATCGGCCGGTGACGGTGACCTCGCAGTCGGCGAAGTAGTCCGCGGCGGCGGTGTTGTCGGGCATGCCGATCGCCGTGGTGTCGAACACGACGTTCGAGCCGGCGGCTTCGTAGATCAGGGTCTCGGACGACGCTGCGGCTTCGATGTCGACGAGTGTCGGGAGGAAGTCGACGTCGACGAAGACCATCTCGGCGGCGTCGGTGGCCTGCGCCGCGGTTTCGGCGACGACGGCGACCACCGGCTCGCCGACGTAGCGGACCTTGTCGCTGGCCAGCAGCGTACGTGCGACCATCGGGTTGAACGGCGAGGCGACGGGTTCCAGGCCGAGCGACTCGGCGGTGAACACGCCGACGACGCCCGGCATGTCCTTCGCGCCGTCGATGTCGATCGACAGGATCGTGCCGTGGGCGACGGCGGAACGGGCGTAGACGACGTGCAGCGCTCCGGCGAGCAGCTCGTCGTTGAGGTCGTCGACGTAGACGCCGCCCGTGGTGAGGAACTTGGGGTCTTCCTTGCGCTGGACCCTGGTTCCGAGAATGCTGCCGGCCACGTGTGCTCCTTCAACCCCACTTGCGCCCCGTTCGGGCTGCGTCGATGTGAACCTAGTCGGCGGCGACGGGTGCAGGACCAGCCGTACGCGCGGCCAGGATTCCGGTGACGACGTTGTACGGCCACCCCGGTGGCAGTTCGGTCGGAAGCGCCGGTAACGGCAGGATCGTGGTGCGGCGGTCTCCGGCGTCGACGAAGCCGATCTCCTCGCGGGCGGCTTCGCGGATGCCGTCGTCGGTCTGGAGCCGGTCGACCTCGCCGGCGAGTTGGCCGTTGACCTTCTGGAGCTCGTCGAGTTCGGCCTGACGTTGGGCGAGGTCGTCGTCCTGGTCCATCCAGGTCTGTACCGGCAGGATGAACAGCGCGGCGACGATGGTGGCGCCGACGACGAGCACGAACACGCCGCCGGACAGCACCCAGCGCGGTCGGCGCAGGATGCGCTTGTCGGTCGGGATCGGCCGGGTGAAGTCGCCGAGGCGCGACCGCCCGACGTCAGCCGCCTTCGGTTGTTCCTTCGGCCTCGGGATCGAGGTGGTGCGCGAGCGACTCACGTGTCAGTCTCGCAGCTGACTGTCGTTTTCCTGTGGCACCCGCTCACGGGTCCTGTCACCGGCACACTCCCGGGCGTGCGGCCTTCGGCCGGTCCGGGAGTGCCCCGGCGCCACCCGTTCGCTGTCGACTCTGTGGGCGTTTCGCTGCGAGACTCACCCGGTGAGTCGTGGATTGTCAGGCACCGGTGGCCGGGGCCGGCGCCGTGGTCTGGGTGGTGGCGGGCCGTGACTTGTCAGGTCAGCCGCCGAGGGAAGCGCCAGCGACGAGGCGGACGCGGCGCGAGGAGGAAGCGAAGCGGACGACGAGCCCGCCACTCGAGCGCGGGCGAGGGCGGCGCGGCCGCGGTACTCGGCGGAGTCGCCGAGTTCGGCTTCGATGCGCAGGAGCTGGTTGTACTTGGCGACGCGGTCGCTGCGGGCGGGCGCGCCCGTCTTGATCTGGCCGCAGTTGGTGGCCACGGCGAGGTCGGCGATCGTGGCGTCCTCGGTTTCACCCGAACGGTGGCTCATCACCGAGGTGTAGCCGTGGCGGGTGGCGAGTTCGACCGTGTCGAGCGTTTCGGTGAGCGAGCCGATCTGGTTGACCTTGATCAGGATCGAGTTGGCCACACCGTTGTCGATCCCGGTCTGCAGCCGCGTGGAGTTGGTGACGAACAGGTCGTCGCCCACCAGTTGGACCTTGTCGCCGACGGCCCGGGTGAGCGTCGCCCAGCCCTCCCAGTCGTTCTCGTCCATCGCGTCTTCGATCGACACGATCGGATAGGTCTCCACGAGGCGCACCCAGTAGTCGGTCATCTCCGACGGCGACAGCACCTTGCCCTCACCGGTGAGGTGGTACGCGCCGTCGTGGAAGATCTCGCTCGTGGCAGGGTCGAGCGCGATGGCGATGTCGTCACCGGGCGTGAACCCGGCGCGCGTGATCGCCTCGACGAGCACCTTGATCGCTTCCTCGTTCGAGTCGAGGTTCGGAGCGAACCCGCCTTCGTCGCCGACCGCGGTCGACAGCCCGCGCTCGTGGATCACCTGCTTGAGCACGTGGTAGGTCTCGGTGCCCCAGCGCAATGCCTCGCGGAAGCTCGGTGCTCCGACCGGCATCACCATGAACTCCTGCAGGTCGATCGAGTTGTCGGCGTGCACGCCACCGTTGATGACGTTCATCATCGGCACGGGGAGCACGTGGGCGTTCGGGCCGCCGATGTAGCGGTACAGCGGCACGTCGAGTTCGATCGCGGCCGCCTTGGCGATGGCGAGGCTCGTGCCGAGCACGGCGTTGGCGCCGAGGCGTGACTTGTTGTCGGTGCCGTCGAGGTCGAGCATCACCCGGTCGAGGAACCGTTGGTCGAGTGCGTCGAAGCCCTCGAGCGCGTCGGCGATCTCGTCATTGACGAACCCGACGGCGTTCAGCACCCCCTTGCCCCCGAAGCGGTCGCCGCCGTCGCGTAGCTCGACCGCTTCGTGTTCACCAGTGGAGGCTCCCGACGGCACAGCGGCGCGGCCGAGCGCACCGGAGTCGAGGAGCACATCGACCTCGACGGTGGGATTGCCACGTGAATCCAGGATTTCGCGTCCGGTGATGCTGACGATCTCGCTCATGTCGTCCAACGTACCTGGCCGAGATGGAGCGCGGAACTCCGCCGGTCGTCTGCAACTCGCGACGATTTCCTCAAGTTCCTGGAACGACCTGCCGATGGCGACGACATGGAACCCGTGGATCCACGGTTGCAGGGGATGCCGCTGCCGCCACCGACCGTCGGCGCGCGCTCCGGCGGGCCCGACATCGCTGCTCCCGGCGTCCCGCCGGCGATGCTCGTGTCGGCCGACGGTCTGGCGCCGATGTTTCCCTGGCGACTGCTGGGAGCAATCGCGCTGTCGCTCGCGTTCGCGTTGATGGGGCGCGAGATCCAGCGGTTGGCCACCGATCAGCCCTGGTCGGACAGCTACATGTGGTGGTCGATCGCCGCGGGTGCAGGAGCAGGCGCCTGTGTGCTCGGATGGACGTGGTTCGCCGCGTTGAATGCGCGTCGACTCGTCGAGCCGGCACGATCGAGGGAGCTCCCCGACCCGAAGAAGGCGGTTGGAGCCTGGTTGGTGCCGTTTGCGTTCGTCGGTGTTGCCGTCGTCATCGTGGCCGCGCTCGGCGAACAGATCAGCCGGAACGCCGACGAGCCCGTGTCGTCGTTGCCGCTGCTGGTCGCGGTGGCGGCCCTGCTGCTCGCCATCCCGTTGACCTACCGGCCGTTCTATCTGTTGTCGGGCATGATCCGCCAGGTGGGCGGTCACTCGGCCCGGTTGTCGCAGTGGATGTGGGTCCCCATCGCGTTGGCGATCGTCGGCGTCGGTTCGATCGTGGCGTTGCGCTTCAGCGGTGCGATCTCCGACGGATCGACGAGCCAGTCGTGGGCACCGCTCTGGCTCGTCGGCCTGGTTGTCGTTGCGCCGTGTGTGATCATCGTCCTGCTCGCCTGGCGGGCCGCGGCCACCGTCGAAGAAGCGCTCCAGCTCGCTGCCGACCGGCGCGGGGGACACGCCGGCAGCGCGAGATCGTCGATGCGCTCACGTTCGGTCTCGCGCCGGGCCGGTGCTCGTCACGCCGCAGTGGCCAAGCGCAAGCGGGTGCGTCTGATCCCGGGGGTCAACCTGTTCCGGCTCGTGATCGTCACGATGCTGGCGGGTCTGGCCATCTTGACGCTCGTGGGCGCGGTTGTCATGTTCATGTTCTGGCTCGAGTCGCGCGACGGCGGGCTCCTGCCGACCCAGGGTCGACGGGCCTGGGATGCGATCGCGGATCTCCACAGCGGTGCACGGGTGTTGGGCTTCGCGCTGATTGCGTTGGCATCGATCTGGACCTTCATGGCGGTCGCCAACGCCCGCATGGCCTCCGGCCGACGTCGGAACCCGTTCATCGCTGCAGTGTCGTGGCCGGCGGCCGCCGTCGCCTTCTGGGCACTCGCTGATCGATTCGTCGTCGATCAGTCCGTCGGCATGATCGTCGTCGGGTTCGCCGCGCAGGCGGCTGTGCTGTACGTCCCCTTCTTCCTCCTGGGACGCGCCGGCGATGTGGTCGATGCTCGCCGCACGCCGTTGCGGCTCGCATATCTGGCGGGTGTCGTGCTGGTCGTGTACCTCCAGGCGCTCGGCGGGCTCACGACCATCGAGGAATCACCCGACACCGACTTCGGCCGGCTCGCCGTGTTCCTCGCCATCGGTGCGCTGCTGCAGGTGTTCTCCACGCTGGCGGTGACCGAGGCGTGTCGGACGCTCGAGGTGGCGACCGAGCACGAGGCAGACCTGCACAATGCCCTCGTCGATCAGCGCGAGGCGGTGACTCGCCGTCACGCCGAGGCCGGCTCCTCGACCCCGACTGCAGCAGTGTCGTCCGAGCGGGTGCCGGTGATGGGCCACGCCCCATGACGACGCCCGTCGATCCGGTGCCGGGCGCGGGGTCATCGCCGCCCGATCCGGCTCGATCGGGCTCACTGCTGCCCTCGCCGCCACTCGCCGTCTCGCCGTCTCGCCGCCGCCCTCGCTCGCCGTCGCCACCGCCGCCGCCACCACCACCGCCACCGCCGCCACCACCGACTCCCTCGCTCGCTGCGTCCAGCGTCGAGCCCGCGCGGCTCCTCGATCCCGGCGATCACGCTGAACATTTCGTCCCGCTGCGCGTCGATCCGCCGCCGCGCCTGTTTGCCACGTGGTGGCTTCGCTACCTGCTCGTGCTCGCTCAGCTCGTCGGAATCGTGGTGGTGCTGCTGACCGAATACGCGCAGGCCGGTGGCCTGGGCGATTCGTCGGCGGTCGTCACCCCGTACCTCCTCGCCGCGTGCATGCTGGTCTGTTGGAGCGCGTTGGCGATGCTCGATGCGAAGCGTCTCGTTCCCGCCACGTTGTATCGCCGCAGCTCGAGTGCGTTGGTCGCCGTCGTGCTGTGGCTCGTGGCCTTCGCCGCTCCGGTCGGTGCATTCCGAGTGGTCGAATGGGCCCGTGACCGATTCGCCGACAACCCCGACGACGTTGCGGTCGTCACCGCCACGATCGCCGCTGTCCTGTTGTGCTTCGTGGTCGTCTGGATGCCGTTTCACTACCACACCGCGCAGGCCCACCGGATCGGTGCCCCGGTGCGCGTGGTTGCTGCGTGGTTCTGGTTGCCGTTGATCACCGCGGTCGGTGTGGTGCTCGTGGATTCGCTCGGACTCGCCGAGACGCTCGAAGACGGCGGACTCACCGCGTCGGAACGCACGCTGCAGGTCGCCGTCGTGTTCGGTGTGCCGGCGTTGATGTTCGCGCTGTGCACGTGGCGCGCCACGACCGTGATCGACGAGGTCATCGACCTGCGTTGGAGGCGGTGGCGCAAGGAGTGGGAGCAGACGCTTGCGGCGATGGCCGCCCAGCCACCACCCGGCCCCGAGGCGTCGGCCCCACTCCCGGCCACCTGACGTACACGATGTGTCAGACACATCGTGTACGTGTCACGGCTCGGTCGACTTGACCTCGTCCCAGAGCGCGTCGAGCGTGGCCAGGTCGGCGTTGCGAAGGTCGATCGAACGCTCGATGGCGAGGGCCTCGACGTGCTCGAATCGTGTGCGGAACTTGTCGGTCGCCGCCCGCAGCGCGAGTTCGGGATCGACGCGCAGATGGCGGGCGACGTTGACGACGGCGAACAGCAGGTCGCCGAGTTCCTCCGCCGATCGGTTGGCGCTCTCGCTCGATCGTGGCGAGCAGTTCGTCGGTCTCCTCCGCGATCTTGGGGAAGGCGCCCGCCACGTCGGGCCAGTCGAACCCGACCTTCGATGCCTTGCCGCCGACCTTCGCGGCGTAGGCCAGGGCCGGCATCGAACGAGGGATGCCGTCGAAGACCGACGAACGTGACTTCTCGGCGCGTTTGATGTCGTCCCAGTTGGCGAGCACCTCGTCGGTGCCGAGGTCGGATCCGACGAGGTCGCCGAACACGTGCGGGTGCCGGCGCACGAGCTTGTCGTGGATGCCCGACGCGACGTCGGCGATCGTGAACCGCCCTTCCTGCTCGGCGATCGTGGCGTGGAACTCGATCTGGTAGAGCAGGTCGCCGAGTTCCTCGATGAGGTCGTCGTCGGTGGTCGGGTCGTCGGGGTCGAGGCTGTCGATCGCATCGACCACCTCGTAGGTCTCCTCGAGGAGATGCGGCACGAGCGTTGCGTGGGTCTGCTCGATGTCCCACGGGCACTGCTCGCGCAGCAGCCGGGTCAGTTGGTGGAAGCGGACGTACTCGGCGCCGACCGGTGTGGCGAGCTCGGGAATCCAGAGCGAGGTCAGGTGGTCGGCAGTGACGGTGCGGTCGAGTTCGGCCCACGTCGTGTCGACGATCAGCTCGTCGGGGGTGCCGAGTGCCTGGAGGATCGTGACTGGTTCGTCACCCGTCGCGCCGTCGACGGCCAGCTTGATCTCCGACAGCACCCAGTTCGCGTGGGTGTGGGCAACGAGCAGCGGACCGCGTTCGCCGGCCGCGGCCGTGGCGAAGTCGTGACCGTCGACGAGGCGGACTCCCGCTTCCACCGGGTCGATGCCGAGCCTCGCCCAGGCCACGTCGAGGAACGACATCGCGGGGAGCACGACGAGATCGATGTCGTCGCGGCCGCGTAGATGGCGAACCGTTCGTTCCAGCACGAGCGGCGACCCGGGCACGGCGTAGAGGATCTCGCCGTGGGCGGCGGCGGCAGCCACCAGCAGGTCGGCGATCTCGGTGTAGACGTCGTCGAACGTGTCGGCGGCCTCGTACAGGTGGTCGAACGTGGTGGCGTCGCCGCACGAGATCGGCGCTCGGGTGGATGGCGGTACGCAGGTAGCGGTGATCGATCCGGTCGATGGCGTGACGCGTCTCGTCGGTGACGTGCTGATGGCCGCCCGGTCCGAGGCCGACGACGACGATGCGCGGCGCCCCGGGTTCCGCGGCGGTGGTCATCGGTGCGCCCGGCGTTCGGTGAGCACGCTCAGCTGAGACTCACGACCGTGGCGGTCGCGGCATCGAACGTTCCGTAGCGTGAGTCGACGAAGACGTCGGCGTCGGCCGTGAACTCGGTGACGTCGATGAGGCTGGTCACCTGCTCGGCATCGACGCTGTCGAGTTCGTCGAACGAACGGAACACGAGAACGACCGAGGCCACCTCGGCGCCGGCGTCGTCGAGGAGCACGGCGGTGCCCGTGGGGTTGTCGGCCGACAGGGTGGCAGCGACGTCGATGAACGGCGTTCCGGCGTTGCCCTCGAGGTCGGCCGCCGAGATGCACGGGATGGCGCCGTTCGTCGACGTGAGGCTCTGGTCGAGGTTGTCGCGCTGGAACACCTCGACGAAGTCGGTGCCCGATTCGATGTCGTCGAGGGCGGCATCGGCGGTCTCCTGGTCGGCCACGACGATGGCGCTGACGCAGACCACGCCGGCCTCGGCGGCGCCGGCGTCGTAGATGGCGGCGATCTCGTCGGCGGGGACGAGCTGTTGCTGGATCCACCGGGTGAGCTCGGCACGCACGGGATCGAGGGGAACGACCTCGTCGCCGGTGACGCCCAGTTCGCTCAGCTGGGCGTCGAACTCGTCGCTGGTCAACTCGACGTCGTTCACCCGGGCGACGACGTCGCTGTCGGAGAACGTCGAGCAGCCCGCCGTGACGGCGGCCAACGTGAGTGGGAGCAGGATCATCAACGAGCGTCGAACCACTGGCCGAACGCTACCCGCAGAATGAGACGCAGGTTGAGACGCGGGTCAGACGGGGGTCAGACCCCGCGTCTCATTCGGGTGGGATGAGGTCGCGGAGGAACTTCGAGAGGAAACTCGACGCGTCGGCGCCCCGAGGGAGCGGCACGACGAGTTGGCCGAGATCTTCCTTGTACTTCGCGCCCTTCGAGATGCGGCGCAGACGCATGGTCTCCGACAACTTCAGCGTCAACGGTGCCAGCTTGGCGGTCCCGCCGGTGGACGCCGATCCCGAGATCTGGATGTCGTTGACACCGAGACGATGACACTCGGCGCGCAGGTAGCCGACCTGGAGGAGCGCGCCCGCCGGGTCGGGAAGCGGCCCGTAGCGATCCTCCCACTCGGTGCGGATGTCGTCGACCTCGGCCTCGGTCGTGACGCCGGCGAGGCGACGGTAGGCCTCGAGGCGCAACTCCTCCTTGGCGACGTAGTCCGTCGGGAGGAACGCGTCGGTCGGCACGTCGAGCTTGATCTCCGACCGCGCCTCGGGCTGGGGCTCGCCCTTCATCTCGCTGACCGCTTCGGTCACCATCTGGCAGTAGAGGTCGTATCCGACCGCAGCGATGTGGCCCGACTGCGATTCGCCGAGCAGGTTGCCGGCGCCACGGATCTCGAGGTCGCGCATGGCGATCTTGAAGCCCGAGCCGAGTTCGGTCGACTCGCCGATCGTGCGCAACCGCTCGTAGGCCTCCTCGGTGAGGACCTTGTCGCGCGGGTAGAAGAGGTACGCGTACGCCCGCGATCCGGAGCGCCCGACGCGGCCGCGCAGCTGGTGCATCTGGCCGAGACCCAGCAGGTCGGAGCGCTCCACCACGAGCGTGTTGACCGTCGGCATGTCGATGCCCGACTCGATGATCGTCGTGCACACGAGCACGTCGTACTGGCCGTCCCAGAAGTCCTGCACCACCGTCTCCAAGGTGCTCTCGTCCATCTGGCCGTGGGCGATGGCGATGCGTGCTTCGGGGACCAGCTGTCGCAGGCGGCTGGCGGCGGTGTCGATCGACTGCACCCGGTTGTGCACCCAGAACACCTGGCCCTCGCGCAGCAACTCGCGTCGGATCGACTCGACGGCGACGCGCTCGTCGTACTCGCCGACGTAGGTGAGGATCGGTTGACGGTCGGCCGGCGGGGTCTGGAGGAGCGAGAGGTCGCGGATGCCGACGAGCGACATCTCGAGCGTGCGAGGGATGGGCGTGGCCGACAGCGTGAGGACGTCGACGTTCGTCTTCATCTTCTTCATCGTCTCTTTGTGCTGCACACCGAAGCGCTGTTCCTCGTCGACGATGAGGAGGCCGAGGTCCTTGAACTTCACGTCGTTCGCGAGGAGGCGGTGGGTGCCGATGATGCAGTCGACCTCGCCGGTCTTCACGCCCTCGATGACCTTCTTGGCCTGCCCCGCGGTGAGGAACCGCGAGAGCACTTCGACGCGAATCGGGAAGCCGGCGAAGCGGTCGGCGAACGTGTTGCCGTGCTGGGTCGCGAGCAGCGTGGTGGGCGCGAGCACGGCGACCTGCTTGCCGTCCTGGATCGCCTTGAACGCGGCGCGGATCGCCACCTCGGTCTTGCCGAAGCCGACGTCGCCGCAGATGAGGCGGTCCATCGGGTGGGCGAGTTCCATGTCGCGTTTGATCTCGTCGATCGCCGTGCGCTGGTCGGGAGTCTCGACGTACGGGAACGCCTCTTCCATCTCGGCCTGCCACGGGGTGTCCTGGGCGAACGAGTGGCCCTCGGCGTTGACCCGCTTCTGGTAGAGCACCACGAGTTCCTGGGCGATCTCGCGGACCGCGGATCGCACCCGGCTCTTGGTCTTCGCGAAGTCCGACCCGCCGAGGCGGTGCATCTTCGGTGCCTCACCGCCGACGTACTGGCGCAGCGTGTCGATCTGGTCGGACGGCACGTAGAGCTTGTCGCCACCCTTGTACGAGATGAGGAGGTAGTCGCGCTCGACACCGCCGATGGCCCGCTTGACCATGCCCTCGTACTGACCGACGCCGTGCTGATGGTGCACGACGTAGTTGCCCGACTTCAGGTCTTCGAACGTGCTGGCGCTCTCACGCTTCTGTTTGCGCACGGCGCGGTGAGCGCGGCGTCGACCGGTGAGGTCGCTCTCGGCGACGATCGCCACCTTCGCGTTCGGCAGCGTGCAGCCGCGGTGGAGGGGCGCAACGGTGATGCTGCCGCCGACGCGCAGTTCGCCGCCAGGCCCGATGACCGGGAAGTCGAGGCCGTGGTCGAGGAGCAGGTCGTGCAGTCGTTGCGCCGATCCGGTGCCGTCGGCCGCGACCACGACGCGGTAGCCGCGCCCGATGAGCTCGATCAGGCGATCGGTGAGGCCACTGCCGTCACCGGCCACCGGACCCCAGCCGGACGCTTCGACGAGCGGGGTGTCGGGCGACTCGGGGGTGGAGTCGATCGACCAGAACGATCCGGCGTACGGCGAGGAGTCGGATCGCCGGGTGTCGAGCAGCGTGTCGGGGTCGGCGTGCAGTCGGGGGAACGACTTGTCGGGGTCACGGGCCCACGTGGAGGCGAGGCTGCGGGCGAGATCGTCCTCCTCGGCGATCAGGTCGACGGCGCGGTCGCGCATCCGGCGCGGCTCGACGAGCAGGACCTTGGCAGTGTCGGGCAGTACGTCGGTGAGGAGCTGGTCGTGGTCGACGAGCCACGGCAACCAGCTCTCCATGCCGTCGAAGTGCACGCCCTCGGCCAGTCGCTCCCACTGCTCCCGGCCCCACGGCTCGGTGGCGACGAGCCGTGCTGCCCTGGCTCTGACGTCGGCGGTCGGCATCAGCTCGCGGGCCGGGAAGATCATGACCTCGTCGAGGTCGTCGGTCGAGCGTTGGTCGTTGACGCCGAAGCGGGTGAGGCGGTCGACCTCGTCGCCCCACAGGTCGATGCGGATCGGAGCGTCGGCGGTCGAGGGGAACACGTCGACGATGGCGCCGCGGCGGGCGAACTCGCCGCGGTGTTCGACGAGTTCCTCGCGTCGATAGCCGAACTCGACGAGGCGATGGCCGAGTGCGTCGGGGTCGACCGATTCGCCACCCAGGGCGGCAGGCCGCACGATGATCGGCTCGGTGGTGGTGGCGCCGGGGCCGAGCTTCTGGAGGAGTGCTCGCACGCCGGCGACGATGACGGCCGGGCAGCGCTCGGGATCGCGTAGGCGCCACAGCACGTCGAGGCGCTGGCCCATCGTCTCCACGCTCGGGCTGACCCGCTCGAACGGCAGCGTCTCCCAGCCGGGGAAGTGCACGACCTCGCCGGGCGGCAGGAACTGGGCGAGGTCGTCGGCGAGCTGGCCCGCCATGGTGCCGGTGGGGCAACTGACGACGAGCGGGCGTCGTGACGACAGCGTCGCGAGCGCGGCAATCGAGATCGGCCGCGCCACCTCGACCACCGCGAGCCGAGCCGTCGGATCCCCGAGCGCCCGCGTGAGCCCCGGCTCGTCGCGCAGCAACGCCGGCAGCGCCCCCAGCGGCGCCCTCGCCACGCCCGCCGCCCGCACGTCGGTGCTCACCCTCGACCCGTTCCTTCCCCGAGTCCCTGTCCGAAAAATGCGCTGATGTGTGCACCAGGTGCACGTTTCGCCGCACATTTCGGAACCTCCCCGAAAAATGCGGCCGATCGTGCACTACATGCACGATCGAGCGCACATTTCGGGTGGGAGGCGGTCATGGGGTGCCGTTGTAGCGCTGCATGGCGGCGTCCACACCGCGAGCGATGATCAACTCGGTTGCGTCGGCGGCGTCGATGATGCGGATGTCGAGCAGTTCTCGCTCGGCCTTGGGCACCTTCGACAGCACGTGGCCCTTGCCGACGTCCTTGTGTTCGGGCTTGCCGACGCCGATGCGCACCCGCAGGTAGTCCTGCGAGTGCAGGTGTTGGGTGATCGATCGGAGGCCGTTGTGGCCGGCGAGGCCGCCCCCTGCCTTGACCTTGAGTTCGCCCGGTGGCAGGTCGAGTTCGTCCTGGATCACGATGATCTGCTCGGGAGACTCGATCCGGTAGCGGCGCACGAGCGCGCTGACGGCCTGGCCCGAATCGTTCATGAACGTGATCGGGAACGCCAGCACGACGCGTTGGTCACCGTCGGGTCCGCGCAGGCGGGTCTCGGCGACGAGTGCGTTGTCGCGTCCGCCCTTCAGCGCGACACCCGTGCGCTCGGCGAGCAGCCTGACGGCTTCCTCGCCGACGTTGTGGCGGGTGCGGGCGTACTTCTCGCCCGGGTTGCCCAGCCCGACGACCAACCAGTCGTACGGCTCACCCTTCCCCTCGCGCCCGAACAACCCCATCACACACCCCTCAACGACCGAAAAATGTGCCGTCGAGTGCGGTGGGTGCACATATCGGCGCACATTTCGGTGGCACCAGCGGTCATCGGACCGTGGCGCGTCGGATCACTCGCCGTCGGCTGCTTCGTCCGCTTCGGCTGCCGCAGCGGAATCGGCGGATGCCTCTGCCGCAGCGGCTTCGTCAGCGGCTTCCAGTGCATCGGACGCTGCGGTGCGGGTGACGAGCACGGTGACGACCACGGCGTCGGCGTCGGCCTCGGCAACCACGCCGGACGGCAGTGGGATGTCTTCCACGCGGATGACCGAGTCCATGGTCATCTCGCTGATGTCGATGGTGACACCGTCGGGGATGTTCCGCGGGGTGGTACGCACCTCGAGTTCCTGCATTGCCAGATCGACGAGGCCGTTGTTCGACGCAACCTCTTTGGCTTCACCTTCGAGGTGGATCGGGATCGAGACGACGATCTCCTCGTTGAGGTTGACCTGGATGAAGTCGATGTGCTGCACGGAGCGCTTCACGGGGTGGCGCTGGATGTCCTTGATGATCGTCGGATACACGGTGCCGTCGACGGTGAGGTCGAGGACGGTGTTCATACCCGCAGCGCCCGACAGGGCCTGGCGCAGCTCGCGACGATCAACCGAAATGGCGATCGGATCCATTCCGTGGCCGTAGACCACTGCGGGGATCTTGCCGTCGGCACGCAGGCGGCGGGCATCGGAGCTTCCGGCGTTGCGCCCGGTTTCGGCTTGGAGAACGGTCTCAGACATGGTGATCGGCTTCCATCGGATCTCGTGACGGCGCCCACAGATCGGGCGCCACGTCGTTACAGCAGCATCCCAATCTATCGGCCGTCGATCGCATCCCCTCCCGCCCATCCGCATGTCGCGAGCCCGTTCGTCCCCACCGAAAAATGCGCTCGATCGTGCACTGGGCGGGCTCAGGACCGCACATTTCGGAGATCGGAGCGTCGTCGCTGATAGATACGGGCCACCTGTGCCGCTGCGGCGTCAGGGTCGTTGCGCATCGCCTCGTCGAATCGATTGATCAACCATCCGACCTCGCTGCATTCACGATCGCGGTCCTGGTCGCGGCGCTGGCCGAGATCGCCACCGTGATGCCACGAGGCGCCGGGTTCCACACCCAAGCGAAGCTCGGGCCAGGCGATGTCGAGATGAATCGTCTCGCCCGACGGGATGGTGAGCGGATGTTGTCGGACCGGCGTTGGGAGCCCGCAGCGTTCCAGTGCTTCGAGCAGCACTCGCTCGAGATTGCTCTGGGTGGCGCGATTGCGTCCGGTGGCCCCTTCGAGCCATTGTTCGAGCTTCGCCACGCCGTCCTTTCCGCGGCACCGGTGTTCTTCGAGATACGACCAGGCGGTGGCCGGCGTGATGAGCCCGAGGTGCCAGGCATCCTCGGCGGCGCGGTCGAACCGGTGCTGGTTGCACATGGCAGCGAGCCCCCACAGCATCCGCATCGGCGTGGCAACGACGAGCCCGTCAGCACGCACGATCCGGTCGGAGTCGCTGTACCACCGGCTCCGATGTACGTCGACCCAGCTCGGCATTGCGAGTTCGACGTGGATCGGAACGGTCACATGGATGACCTGGCGATGCATGCTTCTCAGGCCGGCCAATGCTCCCGCCGTCCATCCGCTGAGGAATCCGTGCGGGGCGGTCCGGAGCTGCACGGCCATGCAGCGCATCATGAAGTCCTCCGGCGATGAGGCGAACCGGACGACGCCGGGGACGACCTCGACGACGAGTCCTTTGGCTCGCGACCTCGTATACGTTGATGGCGACACGCCGATCAGGTCGACGAGTTGATGGCGGCTGACCACACCGTGTTGCGAAGCGGCCAGCTGGAGGATCTCGATGGTGAACACGTCCACCAGTGGGCGGCCTCATCGCCCGAACGGACGATCCGAAAAATGTGCTCCGGTGAGCGCCTGGTGCACGATCCAGCGCACATTTCGGGTCCGGCGATCCTCCAATCCGAAATGTGCAGGGAAATGTGCACTCAGCGCACAATCCAGCGCATTTTTCGGATCTGGCGGGGTGGCGGGATTGAGGGGTCAGGCGAGGTTTTCGCCGTGGAAGATGTCGCTGACGCTGGTGTCGTCGAAGACGGCGCCGAGGGCTTCGGCGATCAGCGGTGCCACGGACAGCACCTCGATCTTGTCGAGCTGCTTCTCCGGCGGGAGCGGCAGGGTGTTGGTGAGCACGATGCGGCTGAGCGGCGCGTTCTTCAACCGGTCGATGGCCGGGCCCGACAGCACACCGTGTGTGGCCATCGCCCACACTTCGCTGGCGCCACGTTGCACGAGCAGTTCCGCCGCCGCGCAGATGGTGCCGGCAGTGTCGATCATGTCGTCGGTCAGCACGCACAGTCGGCCCGCGACGTCGCCCATCACCTCGGCGGCCTCGGCCACGTTGGTCGAGCCCTTGGGCCGCCGCTTGTAGATGAACGCGAGGTCGGCGCCGATGTCGACGAGGTGCTGGGCCATGCGTTCGGCCACCTTGATGCGCCCGGCGTCGGGCGACACGATCACGGGGGCCGTGGCGTGTTGGCGGACGTACTGCTCGAGGACCGGCATCGCCGTGAGATGGTCGACGGGCCCCTCGAAGAACCCCTGGATCTGGCCGGAGTGCAGGTCGATCGAGATCATCCGCTTGGCGCCGGCGGCCTTGAACATGTCGGCGATCAGGCGGGCGGTGATCGGCTCGCGACCTTCGGCCTTGCGGTCCTGTCGGGCGTACCCGTAGAAGGGGCACACGGCGGTGATGCGCTTCGCGGACGCGCGATAGGCCGCGTCGATCATGATGAGGTGTTCCATGATCGAGTCGTTGACCGAGTGGTCGCCGACGCCGTAGTGGCTCTGGATCACGAACACGTCGGATCCACGGATCGACTCGCCGAAGCGGCACCGCACCTCACCGTTCGCGAACTCGACGAGGTTGTCGTGGCCGAGCTCGATGTTGAGGTGTGTCGCCACCTCCTGGGCCAGCTCAGGATGGGTGCGGCCCGAGTACAGGGCGAGCCGCTTGGTCGTGACCTTCTCCATGAGCTGTGACGTCCTCCCCGACGTGTTTCGACCGTGAGCGCCGCGGTGCGAAGTCGGCCAAGAGGGTCAGCCGACGGATGCAGTGTAGAACGCCCCGGTCGTTGCGCCCGCAGCGACTGAGCTTCCGGCCGGAAGATGGGCGTACGGGCCGACGATGGCGCCGGGTCCGATCTCGGCGTCGTGGCCGACGGTGTGCTCGACGACGGCGCCGCTGCCGACCGCGCAGTCGTCCAGCCGGGTGTCGGGGCCGATGTCGCAGCCGTCACCGACGACGGTGGTTCCCTGCAGGATCGTGCCCGGATACAGCGTGACGTCGCGGCCGATCGAGACGGTCACGTCGACGAAGGTCTGGCGCGGGTCGAGCATCGTGACGCCGCTGAGCAGCCAGAACTTGTTGGTCCGCGCCCGCAGCTCACGCTCGGCGAGTGCGAGCTGCCAGCGATCGTTGACGCCCTGCGTCTCGTCCTCGGGCGCCTGGACACATCCGATGCGATGCCCCATCGCACCGAGTACCGACACCACCTCGGTGAGGTAGTACTCGCCCTGGGCGTTGTCGGTGGTGAGCTTGCGCAGCGCGGGCCCGAGCAGGTCGCGGCGGAACGCATAGATCGACGTGCAGACCTCGCGAACGTCGAGTTCGTCGGGGGCGGCGTCGCGGTGTTCGACGATGCGGGCGGCCTGGCCGTCGGCCTTGCGGATGCACGCGGCCGTAGCCGGTCGGGTCGTCCATCACGCTGGTGAGCAGCGTGGCGGCATTGCCACACTCGATGTGGACGTCGACGAGTTCACGCAGGGTGTCGGTGCGCAGGAGCGGTGTGTCGCCCGGCAGCACGAGGATCGTCGACTCGTCGTCGTAGTCGTCGCCGCCGAGCGCCGACATGCCGATCGACGCGGCGTCACCGGTGCCGTTCTGTCGCACCTGCTCGGCGAAGGCGACGTTGGCCCAACCGGGCGAGAGTTGCTGCACCTTCTTGGTGACCTGTTCGGCGCCGTGGCCGACGACGACGACCGTTCGTTCGGGATGCACCAGCTCGAGGGCGTGGATCACGTGCAGGACCATGGCCCGCCCGCAGATGAGGTGCAATGGCTTGGGGCGGCTCGACTTCATCCGGGTGCCTTCTCCGGCGGCGAGCACGATTGCTGAAACACTCATGAGCTCCGGGGAGAGGATTCGAACCCCTACACGCGGCACCAAAAACCGCTGTCCTACCATTAGACGACCCCGGACTGGTCACGGTTCGACACCGCATCGACGGTTTGTCCGCCCGTTCACCGTATCTCGCGTGGCAGGTCTTGACACGGCCGATAGCGTGGCCCGCCTTATGGGTTCTCTGATCAAGAAGCGTCGCAAGCGCATGCGGAAGAAGAAGCACAAGAAGATGCTGCGCCGCACGCGTCACCAGCGTCGTAAGTAGTTCATCCTCGCCGGCTGGCGATGTCCATCGGCACGGTTCGTGCCACGACCACCGTTGCGCCCTCGTCGACCAGTTCGGCGAGGGCGTTGCCATGTTCGCCCTCGGCGAACCAGGTGGCGCCACTTCCGGCGAGGGTCGGTGCCATCCCGATGCGCTCCGCGATCAGGTCGCGCCATCGGGCGAGTCGTGGTTCCACGACGAGCGCCGCTGCTTCGAGGTCGTTGGAGCCCGAAGCGGTCGGCCCGCCGAGGTCGTCCCAGGCCCGATACGCGGCGGGCGTGCTGACGGCGAGCGGTGGGATCACGAGGGTCACCACGACGTCGAGGTGGGGGAGTGGCTCGACGATCTCGCCGATGCCGGTGACCTGCGCTCGACCTCCGACGAGGCAGAACGGGATGTCGGCACCGAGGCGTGCCGCCGCGGCGAGGTCGTCGGCGGTGGTCCCGAACCCGGCCCAGCGCAGCGCCGTGGCCGCATCGGTCGAGCCGCCGCCGAGGCCGCCGCCGTGGGGGATCCGTTTGTCGATGGTGACGTGCGCGCTCCTGCCGGCGAGATCAAGCGCCCTGGCAACGAGGTTCGAGTCGTCGAGTGGCATGCCGCTGGAGAACGGGCCGGTGGCCGCCAGCCCTCGGCCGGCGGGGTCGATGACGAGGACGTCGTGGAGGTCGAGGCTGACCATCTCGGCGTCGATCAGGTGGTAGCCGTCGGGGCGGACTCCGGTGATCCGCAGCGTTCTCGTCAGCTTGGCGTGGGCCCTCAGCGACACCGGTACTGCGTCGGCGGCTCCCATCTCGGTGACGTTACCCGTGGGTCGTCGCGGCATCGACCCGGAGGTGGGCGTCGGTCAAGCGACACCAGTCGTCGACGTCGAGTTCCTCCGGTCGGGCGGTCGGGCTGATGGAGGCGGCGTCGAAGGTGTCCGGTGCGACGATGCCGGCGAGTGAGCGGCGAAGCATCTTGCGTCGTTGTCCGAAGCCGGCGCGCACGAGCGCGAAGAGGGCGGCGGGGTCGGTGGCCGGGGGTTCGTGGCGGGTGATCTCGACGAGTGCCGACTCGACATTCGGTCGCGGGACGAAGACGGAGGCGGGGACGTGGCCGACGATCTTCGCCGTTCCCCAGTAGGCGGCCTTGACGCTGACGGCGCCGTACGCGGAGGTGCGCGGCACGGCGGCGAAGCGTTCGGCCGCCTCGCGCTGCACCATCACGATCATCCGCTCGATCGCGGGCACGTCGTCGAGCAGGTCGCAGATCAGCGGGGTGGCGACGTTGTAGGGCAGGTTGGCCACGAGCACCCAGCCGGGTTGCTCGGGCGAGTCGTCGGCGAGAACGGTCGACCAATCGAGCTGCATCGCGTCGCCTTCGACCACGCGGACGTTCTCGCGGCCGGCCACCACGTCGCGCAGGATCGGGACGACGCCCCGGTCGATCTCGATGGCGATGACCTGGGCGCCGGTGTCGGCGAGCGCGAGTGTGAGCGATCCGAGCCCGGCGCCGATCTCGACCACTCGATCGTCGGGCCCCACCCGGGCGAGGGCGGCGATGCGCCTCACCGTGTTCGGGTCGGCCACGAAGTTCTGGCCGAGGTCTCGGCGGGGAGCGAGCGACGCCGACTCGAGGAGCTCTCGAATCGCCGGACGCGAGTGCGTCACTGACGGATCTCGACCGGAATCGGTGCGTCGGTGAGATCGGCGAGTTCGGCGAAGAGTTCCGATGCCATCACGAGCTGATCGGCAGCGCTGGCCGGTGCCAGGATCGCCGTGCAGGTGACCGACCGATTGTTGTCGAGGTTGACGACGACCACCTGCCGGCCGCTGGGGATGCCGGGGATCATGCACGCCGACGGTGATCCGAGGGCGCTGCGAAACGTGGCGGTGGTCGTGATGCTGGCGATCGCGGGGGGAGCGGGGACGGCAATCTCGGAGAGTCCGGCGCCGACCTGCCCGGACGGGCCGTCGAGGAAGACCGGTGCGACGTCGCCGGCGTCGGGGGTGTCGCCGGTGTCAGCGGTTGGCGTTGTTGCCGACTTGTCGACGACCACGATGCCGGCGGTGGCGACGTTCGGCGCGGAGGATTTGTTGGCCCACCAGAGCGCGGGCATCGCCACGAGTGTCAGCGCACTCACCAGCAGAATGCGTCGTCGGTCGGGTGCGGTGAGTGCCATGGTTGCTCGTCGATCCTGCGAGCCGGCGCACACGCGCAGACGTCGGGATGAGGGGTCGTAATTCTACCCCTCGACACGGTGATTGACGATCCGGACGACCGACGTCGACCACGGTGAGTGGTCGCCCAGTTTCTGGCGTTCAGGAGAGCGCGAAGAACACCGTTGCGTTGTCGGTCGTGGCTCGAGCGAGCTCGTCGACGGACATGTCGCGGAGGTCGGCGATGAACTGGCCGACGTGGGGAACCCAGGCGGGCCGGTTCGGTTTGCCGCGGTGCGGGATCGGCGCGAGGTACGGGCTGTCGGTCTCGACGAGCAGGCGATCGAGCGGGCAGATGGTGGCTGCGGCCTGAACTTCGGGCGCTCCCTTGAACGTGACGATGCCCGAGAACGAGAGTGTCGCTCCGATGTCGAGTGCACGGCGGGCTTCGTCGGGACCCCCGGTGAAGCAGTGGAAGACCGTCCGCTCGGGTACGCCGGCGTCGGCGAGGACGGCGAACGTGTCGTCCCACGCATCGCGTGAATGGATCACGAGCGCGAGGCGGTGATCGTTCGCGAGCTGGATCTGTTCGGCGAAGACGCGCTGCTGGACCTCGCGCGGTGAGTGGTCGTAGTAGTAGTCGAGCCCGGCCTCGCCGACGGCCACGATCCCCGGCGTGTCGAGCAGGTCGATGATCGTGTCGACGCCCTGGATGGCATCGTGGGGGTGGAGCCCGACCGTTGCATGGACGTGGCGGTGGTCGGCGGCGACAGCGATCGCGGCGAGCGACGTCTCCCGATCACAGCCGACGGTGATCAGCGTGGTGACGCCTGCCGCGGCTGCGGCGGCGACGGCCGCGTCGGTGCCGTCGGGAATCCTCGCGTCGTGCACATGGCAGTGCGAGTCGGTCCAGGCCATCACAGGCGGGGGAAGAGGGCGTCGCCCTTGGTGACCGCGGCGCCGGGGATGTAGCCGCCCCATGCGGCGGCGGCCGGGAGGCGTTGGTCGGCCACGAGGCCGGGGAGGCCGATGCGTTCCCAGATCGCCTGGGCGGTGTCGGGGACTGCGGGCGACGCGAGGATGGCGACGATGCGCAGCGCCTCGAGCGCGTCACCCATCACGGCGTCGACGCCGGGGCCGGGCTCGGCCTTCCACGGTTCGTTGGCCTCGAGGTGGCCGTTGGTGGCGCGTACGAGCGACCAGGTGGCGTCGAGGGCGCGGCTCGGTTGCACCACGTCCCAGTGGGCAGCGGAGTCGGCGTAGGCGCTCGCAGCGACGCCGGCCAGTGGGCTGTCGGGATCGGGGGCCGTGCCGATGCCGTTGCACTTCTTGGCCACGACCGTTGCGACGCGGGCGAGCAGGTTGCCGAGGTTGTTGGCGAGGTCGGAGTTGTAGCGCGACGTGAACCCCTCGATCGAGAAGTCGCCATCGTTGCCGTAGGCGGTGTCGGCGAGCACGTAGTAGCGGAATCCGTCGACGCCGACGTCGTCGACGAGATCGAGCGGGTCGACCACGTTGCCGGAGGTCTTGCTCATCTTCTCGCCGCCGCTGAGCAGCCAGCCGCCGATGGCCCAGCCCTTCGGAAGCTCGACGCCGGCCGACATCAGCATCGCCGGCCAGTACACGCAGTGCTGGCGGACGATGTCCTTGCCGATCAGGTGGTAGTCGACGGGCCACCAGTCGCGGTACCCGTCGGTGCCGTCACCGAAGCCGACGGCGGCGAGGTAGTTGGTGAGCGCGTCGAACCACACGTAGGTCACATGCTTCGGATCCCATGGCAGGGGGATGCCCCACTCGAGCGAGGTGCGGCTGATCGAGAAGTCGCGCAGCCCGCCCTTGATGAGCCCGATCGCCTCGTTGCCGCGATGCTCCGGCGTGAGTGCCGTCGGGTGGGCGGCGTACCAGTCGAGGAGGCGATCCTCGAACCGTGAGAGGCGGAAGAACCAGTTCTCCTCCTCGAAGTACTCGACCGGGCGGTTGTGGATCGGGCAGCAGTCGGCGATGACGCCGTCGGGCCCGTCGACCGTGATCAGTTCGTCGTCGCTGTAGTACTCCTCGCAGGCAACGCAGTACTTGCCGGCGAAGGTGTCGAGTTCGATGTCGCCGGCGTCGTAGCAGCGCTGGAGGAGTTCGGCGACGGCGGCCTTGTGGCGAGGTTCGGTGGTGCGGATGAAGTCGTCGTTGGCGATGTTCAGGCGCTTCCAGGCCTCGGCGAACTTCGGGGCGATCGCGTCGACGAACGCCTGCGGCGACTGCCCGGCGGCCTCGGCCGTCTGCTGGATCTTGAGGCCGTGTTCGTCGGTGCCGGTGACGTACTTGACGTCGTCGCCGAGGAGCCGGTGCCACCGGGTGAGCGCGTCACCGACGATCGTGGTGTACGCATGGCCGAGGTGGGGCTCGGCGTTGACGTAGTAGATCGGGGTGGTCACGTAGAACCGGGTCACGCCAGCACGTTAGAGGCTGGCCCCGTTGCGCCCACCGAAGATTGCGCCGCGATGGTGGAGTGAGGACGGCGTGATGGTGCGGGGTGGCACGGCTCGGTACGGTTCGGGCGATGTCCGGAGTCTTCGCGAATGCAACTGCGGTCCGCCAGACCGCGTCGACCACGTCCCATCCCGGGAGCACCTCCGCTGAGACCGTCACGATGTTCACCTCGGAGGTGCAGCCGGGATGGGACATCGGCGGCAACGCCAACGGCGGCTACCTGATGGCGATCGCCGGGCGGGCGATGAGCGAAGCGGTCGGGCGGCCACCGGTGACGCTCACCGCGCACTATCTGCGGCCGGCGCCGACCGGTCGCTGTGAGATCGAGGTCACGACCGTTCGATCCGGGCGCCGATTCGCGACGGCGACCGCCTCGCTGGTGATGTTCGACGGCGACGATCGCCGCGAGATCATCCGGCTGCTCGGCACGTTCGGCGACCAGACGTCGGGCGGGCCGTCGTACATCGCCGAGGGGCCGGTCGACATCCCCGACTACGACGACTGCGAGTTGCCGCCGGCGCCCAACGAGGGTTCCAAGCCGGCGATGATGGAGCAGCTCGCGATCCGGCTCTATCCCGGCGACGAGGGGTTCCGTAACGGCACGCCGACCGGTGAGGCCCGCATCCGCGGCTGGTTCGCCTTCGCCGATCACGAACCGATCGACGCGATCGGCCTGCTGCTCGTGGCCGATGCGTTCCCACCGCCGGTGTTCAACACCGACCTCCCGGTGGCGTGGGCGCCGACGGTCGAGTTGACCGTGCACATCCGGGGCGTTCCGGCGCCGGGCCCGCTGCGCTGTTCGTTCCGGTCACGGTTCGTGCACGACGGCATGCTCGACGAGGACGGCGAGATCTGGGACTCGACGGGCGTCCTCGTCGCCCAGTCGCGCCAGCTCGCCCTCATGCCCCGCCCACCCGCCTGACTCCACCCGTTGCGATGAGATCTGGGCGCACCCCTTGCGCTGGTATCTCATCGGTGGCGAGACGGGGCCGGTTGCGATGAGCTTTGGGTGCACCCCTTGCGCTGGTATCTCATCGGTGGGCGTGTGGGGACGCGGGTCAGCGGCGGAGGAGGCCGGAGTTGCGCTTGCCCCCGCGGGAGCCGGCGAGCGCGACGCCGGCGGCGAAGCTGGCGCCGGCGATGCCGACCGCCCCGACCGATCGGACGGTGCGGCGAACGACCGATTTCGTCTGCTCGCTGAAGATCACGATCGGCCAGCCATTGCGTCGGGCATGGCGTTCGAGCTTCGCATCGGGGTTGACCGCGACGGGGTGGCCGACCGCTTCGAGCATCGGCAGGTCGCTCGCCGAGTCGCTGTAGGCGTAGCACTGGCGGAGTTCGTAGCCGTTCCAGTTGGCGATCTCGATCATGGCCTCGACCTTGCCGGCGCCGTAGCAGAACGGTCCGTCGAGTTCGCCCGTGTAGAACCCGTCGACGACCTTGCTGCGGGTGCCGATCCCCGACGTCATGCCGAGCGAGTGGGCGAGCGGCTCGACGATCTCCTGCGGGGCCGCCGACACGATGTAGGTGTCGCGCCCCGCCTGGCGGTGACGGTCGAGGAGCCGACGGGCCTCGGGACGCAGGCGTGCGAGCAGCCGCGGCAGCACTTCGACGTTGAGCGCCTGGAGGTCGCTCTGGCGCATCCCACTCACTGCGGCGAGCACGCGGGCACGCACGGCGTCGGTGGTGTCGTCGCTCGCTCCGAACATCTTGAACGTGACGGCACCGGCGGCGTCGCGGACGAACTCGACGTTGGGGATCAGCCCGGCCTTGCGGGCCTGCAGTGCCAGCGTGAAGGCCGACGATCCCGAGATCAGTGTGCGATCGAGGTCGAAGAACGCCGCGCTCGGCCCGGTGCCCGAAACACCGACGTACTCACTCATCGCGTTCACCCATGGTTCCAGTCTGGCGGTCGAGAGCGATGGCGAGCGCGTAGACCTCGCGTTTGGGCCGTCCGACCATTTTCGCGACGGTGGCCGACGCATCACGGGTCGATGCTCCGGCGTCGAGTTCGGAGCGCAGCGCAACGCGCACGTCGTCGTCGCTCGCGGGTCGATCGTCGACCGCGGCGCCTTCGATGACCAGCACGTATTCGCCTCGGGGTGCACCGATGTCGAGGTCGCCGAGCGGGCCGCGCACGACTTCTTCGTGGAGTTTGGTGAGTTCGCGGGTGACCACGACGACGCGTTCGTCTCCGCACGCGTCACGAAGGTCGTCGAGCGTGCGCAGCACGCGATGGGGGGCCTCGTAGACGACGGTGGTGCGGTGCTCGGCGGCGATCTCGGCGAGCCGGTCGGCGCGGTCGACGCCCTTGCGGGGGATGAATCCCTCGAACACGAAACGGTCGGCGGCGAGCCCGCTGATGGTGAGCGCCATGATTGCCGCACTCGGGCCTGGCACGGCGCTGACGGTGTAGCCGGCGTCGATGGCAGCACGGACGATGCGCTCGCCGGGGTCGGAGATGCCGGGTGTGCCGGCGTCGCTGACGATGGCGACGTCGCGTCCGTCGCCGAGCGTGCGCAACACGTCGCTGATCCGGCTCATCTCGGTGTGGTCGTTGCACACGGCGAGCCGGGCGGCGCGGATCCCGGCGTGCTGCAGGAGCAGCCCGGTGCGTCGGGTGTCCTCGCAACACACGAGCGCGGCGTGCGACAGCACCTCGACGGCGCGGGGTGCGAGATCGCCGAGGTTGCCGATCGGAGTGGCGACCAGCCACAGCGTGCTCATCGGATGCTGCCGCAATGCCGGCCTGGGCGCCGGCGGCTCATACGGCGTCCGCATCGCCGACGCGGACTTCGATCTCGTCGCCGACACGAAGACCCCAGCGTCCGAACGCACCGGCCTCGGCCTCGATCACCGACCGGGCGCTCCAGACCGGGATGCCCACGCGGAACTTCTGCATCTGGATGGTCTTGACGACGACGCCGTCCGGGTCGAGGTAGGCGACGTCGATCGGGAACTTCATCCCGATGGTGTGGATCCAACGACATGGTTCGATGACGAGGGCGCCCTCGATCGATTCGCGTCCCATCAGCCCGCGGCGACGGGCGCTGCGAGTGTCGGCCACCTCCGCCGACGCCAGCACACGGGCGTCGCACACCAGCCATGCCATGGTCGCAGTGTGCCAGATTCCGGTGCGTTCCTCCACGACGCGTCGTGCGTCGGCGTCGGCGCGGTACGTTCGCCCGGTGAGGTGCGATCGTGAGCGTTGATGTCGTCAGCTGACGCGTTCGAACTGCGCCGCGTCGATGCCGGGCCGGCGGGTGCCCCGATCCTCAGGTCGATCGACCTGACCGTTCCGGCAGCCGGCGTGACGGTGCTGGCCGGGCCGTCCGGTGCGGGCAAGTCGACGTTGCTGCGCCTCCTCAATCGGCTCGACGATCCGCTGGCGGGCGAGATCCGTTGGCGTGATCGACCGCTGACCGACTGGGCGCCGACGGAGCTGCGCCGCCAGGTGGCGATGGTGTTCCAGCGGGCGCCGATCTTTCCCGGCACCGTGCTCGACAATCTGCGGGTGGCGTTGCCCGAGGTCGCCGCCGAGCGGGCGGCGCACGTGCTCGAACACGTGGGGCTCGACGCCGAACTGCTCGATCACGAGGCCGACACGCTGTCGGGCGGGGAGGCGCAGCGGATGTGTGTGGCGCGAGCGCTGCTCACCGATCCGGTGGTGCTGCTCGCCGACGAACCGACCGCAGCGCTCGACCGGGCCGCTCGGGCGACGGTGGAGGATCTGGGTCGTTCGCTGGCCGACTCGGGAGTGGGCGTGATCTGGGTCAGCCACGACACCGATCAGCTCCGCCGGCTCGCCGATCACGTGATCGTGCTCGCCGAGGGAACGGTGCGGGCGATCGGACATCTCGACGAACTCGATGCGAGCGACGATCCCCTCGTGCGCCAATCGGTAGGGGCACCATGATCCCGGCCTGGCGGTCGGAGCGGGGAGCGTGATGATCGCTGTGCAGCAGGGTGACATCGGCGTCACCGGGTTGGCCGCGTCGGCGATCCTCGTGGCGGTCGCCGTCGGGATCTCGTTCTGGCGCCAATTGGGCCTGGAGCGCAGCCTGCTGTGGGCGTCGCTGCGGGCGCTCGTGCAACTGTTGATCGTCGGGTGGGTGTTGCAGTTCGTGGTCGATCCCGACGACCCGTTGATCTATTCGGTGATCTGGCTGCTGGCGATGGTCGGGTTCGCCGCGTACACGACGTCGCGGCGGGCGCCGGACGTGCCCAAGGTGCTGGTGCTGTCGCTGATCGCGTATGCGGCCTCGGCGGTCGTGGTGCTCGGCGTGCTGTTCGGCTTCGGGATCTACGACCTGGAGGGTCGCACGCTGGTGCCGCTCGCCGGGATGGTCGTCGGCAACTCGCTGGCGGCGACGGTGCTCGTGTCGCGTCAGCTGCTGATCGCAGCGAACGACCAGCGCGACCTGATCGAGGCGCGGTTGGCACTCGGGTTGACGGCGACCGAGTCGTTCCAACCCCACCTGCGCCAAGCATTGCGGACTGCGCTCGTGCCGCAGATCGAATCGACGAAGGCCGTGGGGATCGTGTTCCTGCCCGGCGCGATGGTCGGGTTGATCCTCGCCGGCATCGATCCGGCCGATGCCGTGAAGGTCCAGGTGTCGGTGATGTACCTCGTGCTCGGCAGCGTGGCGACGACGACTGCGGTGATGAGCCTCGGCATCTCCCGCGAGCTGTTCACCCCGTCGCAACAGCTGCGCCGTCGAGCCCCGAACACCAACCCCTCATGACCGACGTACACGATGTGTCAGACACATCGTGTACGTCAGAGGCCGAGTGACTTGGCGATGATCGTCTTCATCACTTCGTTGGTGCCGCCGTAGATGGAGGTCACCCGGGCATCGACGTAGGCGCGGGCGATCGGGTACTCGCTCATGTAGCCGTATCCGCCGAACAGCTGCAGGCACCGGTCGGTGGCACGGTTCTGCAGGTCGGTGCACCAGTACTTGGCCTGCGCGGCCTGGGCGGCGGTGAGTTCACCGGCGTTGAGCGCCAGGATGCACTGGTCGACGTAGGCCTGGGTGACGTCGATCTCGGTGGCGACTTCGGCGAGCACGAACTTGGTGTTCTGGAACGTGCCGATCGACTTGCCGAACGCCGTGCGCTCGCCGACGTACTCCAGCGTCCAACCGAGTGCCGCCCGCGCCGCCGCGACGCCGGCGACGGCGATCGACAGACGCTCCTGCGCGAGGTTCGCACTGAGGTAGTTGAAGCCCTTGCCCTCCTCGGCCAGACGGTTGGCCACCGGCACCCGCACGTCGGTGAAGAACAGCTCGGCGGTGTCCTGGCTGTGCATGCCGATCTTGTCGAGGTTGCGCCCTCGCTCGAACCCGTCCATGCCCCGTTCGACCACGAGCAGCGACAGCCCGCTGTGTCGTTCGGTCGGGTCGGTCTTCGCGGCGACGATCACGAGGTCGGAGTTGATCCCGTTCGTGATGAACGTCTTGGAGCCGTTGACGACGTACTCGTCGCCGTCGCGGACCGCGGTGGTGGCGATGCCGGCGAGGTCGGAACCGGTGCCGGGTTCGGTCATCGCGACGGCGGTGATCAGCTCACCGGAGGCGATCCCCGGCAGCCATCGCTGCGCTTGTTCGTCGGTGCAGTACTCGATGAAGTACGGCGTGGTGATGTCGTTGTGCAGTGTCAGCCCGAGGCCCGCTCCGCCGATGCCCGCGGCAGCGAACTCCTCGCTGATGATCGCGTTGAACCGGAAGTCGTTCGTGCCGCCGCCCCCGTACTGCTCGGGGATCGCCATGCCGAGGAACCCGTACTGCCCGGCCGCGAGATACAGCTCGCGCGGGGCGATGCCGGCAGCCTCCCACTCGAGATAGTGGGGAGATGCCTCCTTGGCCACGAAGGCGGCGAAGGACTCGCGGAACGCGTGGTGTTCGTCGTCGAAGATCGTGCGCATCCCCGAAGCGTAGGGTCGAGGGCGCGCCGCGAGCATGGTTCGGCACCGGCCGGACGCGTCGGGTTCGCGAGACTGGCCGCCGTACGGAGGGAGCCGACATGTATCCAGCTGAAGTGAACGGGGCCGAAAGCCTGCTGCGCACGCTCGTTGCGAGTGGAGTCGAGGTGTGCTTCGCGAATCCCGGCACGTCGGAGATGCACTTCGTGTCCGCGATCGATCGTGTCGACGGGATGCGGCCGGTGCTCGGATTGTTCGAGGGTGTCGTGACCGCGATGGCCGACGGGTACGCGCGCATGGCGGAACGCCCGGCGGCGACGTTGCTCCACCTCGGGCCCGGCTTGGCCAACGGGCTCGCCAACCTCCACAATGCGCGCCGTGCCGCCTCGCCGATCGTGAACATCGTCGGCGACCACGCCACGTATCACGCCCAGTACGACGCGCCGTTGACGTCGGACATCGTGGGGTTCGCGCGCCCGGTGTCGGGTTGGCTGCACGAATCGACGAGTGCCGGGTCGGTGGCGGCCGACGGTGCCCGTGCGGTGCAGGCGGCCCGTCAGGCGCCCGGCCAGATCGCGACGCTGATCGTGCCGGCCGACGTGGCGTGGCTTCCGGCGGCGGCTCCTGCCGATCCGCTCGAGGTGCCCGCGCCGGCGCCGGTGTCGTCGTCGGCGATCGCCGCGGCGGTGGCGGCGCTCCGCAACGGGAGGCCGACCGCGATCCTGCTGCGGGGAGCGTCGCTGCGCGGCGAGGGCCTCGTGGCGGCCGGGCGGATTGCCGCGGCGAGCGGGCGCCCGGCTGTTCTGCGACACGTTCGCGCCGCGGCTCGAGCGGGGCGCGGGGCGCGTCGTGATCGAGCGGTTGCCGTACTTCGCCGAGCAGTTGGTGGAGACACTGGCGTCGGTCGAGCAGCTGGTACTCGTGGGGTCGACGCCGCCGGTTGCGTTCTTCGCCTATCCCGGCAAGCCGAGCTGGTGCTCGCCCGAGGGTGCGACGATCCTGCATCTCGCCCACCCGCACGAGGACGGCGTCGCCGCGCTGGTCGAGGTCGCCGACAGTCTCGGCGCGCCGTCGGATGGCGTGGCGGTGGCGCCGCTGTCGTTGCCCGATCACCCGACGGGTCGGTTCGACCAGTTCACCATCGGCCAGGTCATCGCCCGGCTGCTGCCGGAGGGGGCGATCGTGTCGGACGAGTCGGCGACGTCCGGTCTCGGCCCGGCACTCGCACTGGCGACGGCCGCGCCGCACGACGTGCTGTCGTTGACCGGGGGAGCGATCGGCCAGGGACTCCCGCTGGCGGCCGGCGCCGCGGTCGCGTGCCCGGATCGCAAGGTCGTGTGCCTGCACGGTGACGGTGGAGCGATGTACACGGTGCAGGCGTTGTGGACCATGGCGCGTGAACACCTCGACGTGACCACGGTGATCTTCGCGAACCGTTCCTACGGGATCCTCAACATCGAGCTGCAGCGGGTCGGCGCCGACAGTGGCCCGAAGGCGCTGTCGATGCTCGACATCGGCAATCCCGATCTCGACTGGGTGGCGCTCGCCACCGGCATGGGTGTCGAGGCCGTGCGGGTCGATTCCATCGACGCCTTCCGCGACGCCTTCGCCTCGGCCATGTCCCAGCACGGCCCCCGCCTCATCGAAGCCGCCCTGTAGCCGTACATCGGGGTCATTACATCAGGGGTCAGACCCATCGATGTACAAGCTGCGACACCTCGCTACACGTTGAAGCGGAACTCCATGACGTCGCCGTCCTGCGCGACGTAGTCCTTGCCCTCGACGCGGATCTTGCCCACGTCCTTCGCCGCGTTCCACGACCCGAGCGGCAGCAGTTCGTCCCACTGGATCACTTCGGCCTTGATGAAGCCGCGCTGGAAGTCGGTGTGGATCCGACCGGCGCACACCGGTGCGGTCGAGCCCTGGTAGAAGGTCCACGCCCGTGACTCCTTCTCGCCGGTCGTGAAGTACGTCCGCAGTCCGAGCAGGTGGTAGGCGCTGCGGACCATCCGGAACAGGGCGCCTTCGCCGAGCCCGAAACCTTCGAGGATCTCGGCCCGCTCGACCGGATCCTCGATCGCTGCGGCCTCGGCCTCCAGCTGGACGCACATCCCGATGACCTCGACGTTGTCGCCGGCGTTGTTGAACTCGGCGGCGACGAGCGCTTCCTTCTCGGGGATCGACTCGATGTCGTCCTCGCCCACGTTCACGACGACGAGCACGCGCCGGTTGGTGAGCAGGAAGTAGGGGGCGAGTGCATCTCGCACGTCGTCCTTCAGGCCGGCCCGGTAGAGCGGCAACCCCTCTGACAGGGCGTCGTACGCAATCTGGAGGTTGGCGGCTTCTTCCGCCATCGACCGGTCGAGCTTGGCCGCGCGCTGGGTCTGGTGCAGCCGCTTCTCGACGGTCTCGAGGTCGGCGAGGGCGAGTTCGATCTCGACGACGCGCAGGTGCTCGAGCGGGTCGGATGGGCCGGTGACGTCGTCGTCGACGAAGGCTCGCAGCACGAACACGATGGCGTCGACCTCACGGATGTTGGCGAGGAACTTGTTGCCGAGGCCCTCACCCTTGCTGGCGCCTTCGACGAGCCCGCCGATGTCGACGACCTCGACCGATGCATGGATCGTCCGCTTCGTCTGCGACATCACGGCGAGCTGATCGAGACGATCGTCGGGCACCTTGGCCACACCGATGTTCGGGTCCTTCGTGGCGAACGGGTACGGCGCGGCGAGCGCACCACCGCCGGTCAACGCGTTGTACAGCGAACTCTTGCCCGCGTTGGGGAGACCGACCAGACCGAAACGTTCCATGAGACGCCGCAGGCTACCGAGCCGGAACGACGTCGGCCGTGGTTCGTCACGCTGTCGCCCGGCCAACTGTCCGTGCAACTCTCGGCGGATCTGGGTGCGGCAGTCGCGACCAGATCCGCCGAGACGCGTCACGTGAGCGCTTCGGAAACGCTCAGGCAGCGCCGGGCGGGGGGCTGGGGAAGCGGTCGGAGGCGTTCGTGTGTTCGGGTGCCCATCGGTCGATGGCTGCGCGAATCCGGTCGGCGGTCGCTTTCGGGCGTGTCGTCACGGCCCGGTAGGTGAAGCGAACGACGATCCATCCGGCGGCGATCAGATCGGCGTCGCGGTCATGGTCGCGTTCGAAGTTCAGTCGATCGAGGCCGTGGTGCGTCCACCCGTCGCACTCGAGGAGCACCGGGGTGTCGATCACGCGGAAATCGATCTCGTGCCCCTCGATCACCGGATGGAATTCGACGGCCGGCAGTCGGTACCGGTCCACGAGGCGTGTCATGACGATTTCCAGCACCGAGTCGGCCGGTTTGTCGTCGATCGACCAGTCGGCGATGGCGTCTCGAACGGCGGCGATCCCGCCACGCCCGGACCGTGCGTGCTCGCCGACGGCGGCCTCGAGGGCGTCGAGCGACGCAAGTCGGGTGGCAATCGCATGACCGACGCCGGCATGGACACCGGACGGATCGACTGCGCCGAGGTCGATGATGGTGCGCAGGATGTTGGTACAGGCGATGCCAGACCTGCGTTGGGGCGTCAGTCGGGCGCGGTCGGTCGGCCGATGCACGATCACGCCGTCGAGGTGGAGGTCACGGCGTCGACTCAACGGGATGACGTCGACCGGGTCGTCGTCCGGGCGCGGCACGCCCCAGAGGCGAGCTGCGGAGCGGTGCGATGCGAGCGCGGGTGCTCCGATGGCGAGCACCCCGGCGATGATCCGCTGCTCCGCAGTGCTCGGCGTGCCGATCAGCCGGGCGACGTACGGGTGGATCTGTTGGAGGTCTCCGCGTCGGATCGCCCGGTACCAGGCGGTGCGTGTGAGCCCGGACGCCTCGTACGTGATGATGCCGTGGTGGGCGCGCGCCCAGGCGTCGAAGTCGGAGAGCTGCATGCTCGGCAGTGGGCGATCGGGCCCGCCGGCCGGAACATCGACGGCAGGCACGATTCTCGGCGGATGTGGTGTCAACAGTCGCGACCAGCTCCGCTGAGAGTTGCGCAGCACCGAGTCGCGTCGGGGATCGGCCGTCGCAGCGGGCGTTCTCTCCTGGGTGCCGTCACCTGCGGGTACCATCGGCGCGATGACGGTGCCCGACGCGATGACGCCCGAGCAGGCGATCCTGCGGGTCATCCATTGCCTCGATCGGGCACACGAGAGCGGCTTCAAGTCGAAGGCCTTCGTCCGTGCGCTGGATGTGGTGCGCTCCACGCCGCCCGACGAACTGGCCGAACGCGCTGGCGCCGGCACGCTGACCGATCTCGACGGCATCGGATCGTCGACGGCCGCCGTGATCGCCGATGCGCTCGCGGGTCGCGAGCCGGCGTATCTCGCCAAGATCGAGGCCGAGTCGCAGGTGCCGATCACCCCCGAGGGCCAGGTGTACCGCAACGCCCTGAAGGGCGACTGCCACCTCCACTCCACCTGGAGCGACGGCGGCGCACCGATCGAGGCGATGGCGGCAACGGCGATCGCCATCGGCCACGAGTACATGGTGCAGACCGACCATTCGGCCCGCCTCACGATCGCTCACGGTTTGAACGAGCAGCGTCTCACCGAGCAGCTCGACCAGATCGCCGCGATCAATGCCGACATCGCGGCGGCGGGTCACGAGTTCCGGATCCTCGCCGGCATGGAGGTCGACATCCTCGAGGACGGATCGCTCGACCTCGCCGACCACATGCTGGAACGGCTCGACGTGGTGGTGGCGAGCGTCCATTCGAAGCTGCGGATGGAACGCCGGCAGATGACCGAACGGATGCTGATGGCGGTCGCGTCACCGCATGTCGACATCCTCGGCCACTGCACCGGCCGGATGATCGGCAAGCGGCCGCCGTCGGAGTTCGACGCCGACTACGTCTTCGCGGCGTGCGCGCAGTTCAACACGGCGGTCGAGATCAACTGCCGGCCGGAGCGTCTCGATCCACCCCGCGAACTGCTCGACGTGGCGATCGAGTACGGCTGCTGGTTCTCGATCGACACCGACGCGCACGCCACCGGACAGCTCGAGTGGCAGGCGCTCGGATGCGACCGCGCCGCCGAGCGTGGCGTCCCCATCGAGAGGGTCATCAACACGATGCCCGTCGACGACCTCCTCGCCTGGACGGCCGGCTGAGAATCAGTTGACACGCGGGGTATGACCCCGCGTCTCAACGTACTACGGTCACGAATCACGTCACTTGAACTGGGGGGTTCGCGATGGTGGACAAGTGGTTGGTCGAGACCGATCTGAGCGACGAGTGGAACTTCTACACGCGAGCGAATGTCGGGGAAGTCTTCCCGGATCCGGTGGCGCCGCTGTCGTTCGCGTACTTCCAACACTCCGGCGGGCTGGGCGGTTCGGAGATGGGGTTCCGCAACGCGTACTATCGCATCGGCGCGATGGAGCGGGGTGAGCTCCCCGAGGACCAGTGTGTGTTCATCGGCGTGACGGGCGGCTACTGCTATCTCAACGCCAGCGCATTGCGCATGCTCGGCCACCGGGCACCGGGCATGACGGTGCAGGACATCGACGACGCGTTCTTCGGGAGCGCCCCCGGTGTTCCCGAGTTCGTCGTCAAACCCGGGTTCGACCGTCCGGACCTGACGGAGAAGATCGGGGCGACGTTCAACTGGGCGCTGACCACACCCGATCTGCCGGACGTGAAGCGGCACGAGGAGTTGATGAACGATCTCCGGCGGAACCGTCCGGACCTCACGGCGATGTCGGACCGTGAGCTGATCGAGTCGGCGCTCGCCCTCGCGGACGAGTACTTCGAGATGCTCTTCACCGAGCACATCTTCGTCTCGTTCCTCGCGACGCTGCCGAACGGCATCATCACGAAGGTGTGTGCGGCGGTCGGTCGCGAGACCGACACGCTGAAGCTGCTCGCGGGACTCGGCGACGTCGAATCGGCCGAACCGGCGATGGTGATGTGGGACCTCGGTCGGATGGCGGCGGCATCACCGGACCTCGGCGCGCTCTTCGACGCCGGGTATGCCGGGCTGTACGACCGGCTGGTCGCGAGCGACAGCCCCGACGCCGAGGCATTCCTCGACGCGTTCGCCGACTTCACCTTCCACTACGGCTGCCGCGGTCCGAACGAGTGGGAAACCCGATCGCCGACGTGGGAAACCCAGCCCGATCTTGCCCTCGCCGCGATCGACCGGATGCGTCTCTCCGACGAGTCCGCGGCGCCACGAAAGCACAACACCGATCGTGCCGATGAACGCGAGGCGATCGGCGCCGAGATCGCTGCGATGCTGGAGGGCGATCCGGAGACCCAGGGTCAGTTCATCGCCGCGCTCCACGCTGCCACGGTGTTCATGCCCGGCCGGGAGCGCACCAAGACGAACGCCATCAAGCTCGTCCAGGAGTTGCGAGTGCGCTACAACGAGTTCGGTCGACGTCGGGTGGCCGATGGCACGTTCCACAAGATCAACGACTTCGGTCTGCTCACACGCGACGAACTCCTCGAGGCGATCGACGACCCGGGCAAGTTCACGCCGGTGCTCCGTGAGCGCGAGGCGCTGATCGACGAGGTGTCGGCGTTGCAGGAGCCGTTCCTGTTCCACGGCGGCCGACCCGACATGGCGTCGTATCCCCGCCGCGACGCAGTCGAGATCATCGAGGTCGACGAAGGTGAGGTCCTGCAAGGTGTGGCGGGATGCCCTGGTGTGGTGACGGGGATTGTCCGGGTGGTGCTCGACTCGCACGACCCGACGGCGCTGGCGCCCGGCGACATACTCGTCGCGCCGATCACCGATCCGTCGTGGACACCGTTGTTCGTGCCGGTGGCCGCTGTGGTGGTCGATGTGGGCGCGCCGTTGAGTCACGCCATCATCGTCAGCCGCGAGCTCGGGATCCCGTGTGTGGTGTCGGTGACCGATGCCACCAAGCGCATCCCCGACGGCGCCACGATCGAGGTCAACGGCGACATCGGCGTCGTCACCGTGATCTCGATCCCCTGAGCGCGCCGAATCGGACCACCCCAACCCCGAAATGTGCGCTGAAATGTGCACTGAGCGCACACCTCAGCTCATTTTTCGGATGGGGGGTCGGTCGGTCAGGCCATCATGGCGCCGTAGGCGGCGAGCAGGAGGCCGGCGCCGCGCATGTCGCCGGTGGTGCCTTCGCCCATCCTGTTCATCACGTAGCTGAAGCTCATCTGGGCGTCGACGTCGATGATCGCGAGCGAGCCGCCCCAACCTCCCCAGAAGCAGGTGCGCGGGTTCGGCACGGGCAGCATCTCGCCCGGCAGTCCGAAGCCCATCCCGAGCTTGAGCGGGAGCGGCAGGATGAGGTCGGGGCCCTCGTACTGCACGTCGAAGATCCGATGCGACGCCTTCCTCCGACAGCAGTGTGATGCCGTTGGCCGTGCCGCCGCACGCGGTCGGTGTGTGGCAGAGCGCCACCGAGCGGGCGTTGCCATGGCCGCCCGCCGCCGGGATCTCGGCACGGCGCCAGTCCTTGCGCCACGAGAACTCGGCGCCGATGATCGGGTTGCTGAACGTGCGCATGGCGATCGAGTCGGGATCGATGTCGGCGGCCGTTAGCATGCGACGACGGCGGGATCACGCCGAGCGACGCGCGGGTCGCACTCCGGTGGCGTGCCGATGTGGAAGTCGGCGCCGAGCGGGCCGGCGACCTCGTCGGCGAAGAACGTGCCGAGCGTGCGACCGTCGACGCGCTTGACGATCTCGCCGAGCAGGTAACCCTGGCTGATCGCGTGGTAGCCCGACTGTGTTCCCGGCTCCCACCACGGTGCCTGAGCGGCGTGCAGTTTGACGAGCTTGTCGTGGTCGAGGAGGTCGAACATCGTGAGCGGTTCGTCCCATCCGGGTAGCCCGGCGGTGTGGCTGAGCACGTGGCGCGTGGCGACGGCCTCCTTGCCGGCGGCGGCGAACTCTGGCCAGTAGGTGGCGATTGGTTCGTACAGATCGAGTTCACCCCGGTCGGCGAGCATGAGACAGCACAGTGCCGCCATGGTCTTGGTGGTCGACCACACGTTGATGATCGTGTCTTCCTGCCACGTCGCCCTCGACGCCGGGCACGCCGGCGTCGTCGTCGTCGGGTCCGTCGAACGTGGCCGTGCCGCCCCACAGATCGACGACCGGCACACCCGCGATGGTGATGGCGACCGATGCACCGACGTCGTCCTGGGTGGCGAAGTTGTTCTCGAACGCCGTTCGTACCGCCTCGAATCCTGGTGCCACGGTGCCATGGATGGGGGTCTCGTTGCTCGACATCCCGGCAACGTAGCGTGACCGGTCTGTTGGGGTCGGGTCCGGAATGACCGGGGCGCTCGGTAGCATTGCTGGCTATGTCGAAGAAGACCAAGAAGAAGAAGGCCAAGATGCGCCGCTCGAAGGCGAATCATGGCAAGCGCCCCAACATGGGTCGCTGACGAGCTGATTCCTGCCCCGTCGGACCTCGTCGCCGCACCGTGAGCCCCCGAGTCGAGTGGCTCACCGTGTCGGGTGATCCCGACGCCTGGAGATCGCTCGGTCTGATCGTCACCGACGACGGACACGTGCCGCTGTACGGCACCTCGCTCCACATCGTTGCCCCCGACGAATCGGCTGTTCCGTCCGGCATCACCGGTTGGACGTTGAGCGGCATTCCCGCTCACGACGCATCGATCGATGGTCTGTCGACCACGATCGTCCCTGCCGGCACTCCTGTGTTCGCCGACCATCCGCTCGGCGCGATCGGGCTCGACCACGTCGTGGTGATGACCGCTCAGCTCGATCGCACGAGTGCCGCGATCGCCGAGGCGACCGGCTGCGAACTCAAGCGGATCCGCGAGGTCGGCACGATGCGCCAGGGCTTCCACCGGATCGGTTCCGGCGGCCTGATCGTCGAGTTGGTCGAGCGTCCCGAGGTTCCCGACGGTCCTGCTGCGTTCTGGGGCATCGTGATCAACGTCGACGATCTCGACGTGGCCTGCGCGCTGATCGGCGACGATCGGATCTCGCCGCCGAAGGACGCCGTACAACCCGGCCGTCGCATCGCCACGATCCGCAACGAGGTGGGCCTCGGCCTGCCCGTTGCGCTCATGACCCCCTGAGCCCGCTTCGCCGTCGCGCGAGGAGCACGAGGCCGGCGCCGATCATCGACATCGCGAGCGCCGCGGTGGCGACCTCCTGCGCACGAGCGCTGCCGGTCCGTGGGAGCGAACTCGGCCCCGGCGGCATGACGATTGCCGCGGGCAGGGTGGTGGATGGGGTCGTCGCCGTCGATGTCATGGGTGTCGTCGATGTCATGGGTGTCGTGGATGTCGTGGTGGATGTCGGCGTGGTCGTTGGCGCGGTGGCGGTTGTGGTCGCGGGTGGCGTGGGTGTCGTGGATGGCGCGGCCCGGACCGTTTGGGCCAGGTCGTCGCAGTCGTCGTGCGCCGCGATCAGCGAGTCGTCGATCAGGAGGTGTTCGAAGGCGACGAACACGCCCGCGCCGGGTAGCTCAGCGCCTCGAACCTCGACCGTCCCGGACGGCTCCGTCGGCTCGAACTCGACGCTCGCCCGGACGTCGGTCGGCACGCACGTACCGTTGGCGAGGCGCTCGTGGAGGGTCATCTCCAACCGGTAGGTCTCGCCGCTCGCAAGACCCGCGTAGTGCACCACGTCGACGATCGGCCCGGGTGGCGGTGCACCCTCGGCCAGTTGCAGGCTCGATGTGAGCGCCGGGAAGTACACGGTCTGGTCGAGGTCGTCGGGGTCAATGTGCTCGGCGACGACTCGCCCGCTCACGGTCACGATCCGTTCGAACGCCACGGCCACGGTCCCGCGATCGATCGCGCCGGCCAGGGCGCCAGACAGCTCGATGCGTACCTCGACCGAACCGTCGGGCGAGTCGGGGACGAATGCCGTCTCGCCGGTGACCGGTGGGCACGACGAGTCGCAGGTGCCGTCGCGAACGACGAGCTGGCCGCGGGCGATGTACGCGGTGCCCGGAACGAGCCCCCGGTAGCTGATGGCGTCGACGATCGCACCGGGGGTCGGGCCAGCCGGCGTGCCGGGCGTCGAGTCGAACGTCCGGTCCCGAAGGTCGATGAACTTGTCGCCGTCGGCCGCGTCGGATGCACGCGTGGTGATCGACGGTGTCGGCACCGTGTTGGTGTAGACGAATTCGGCCTCGATCGTGTCGGGTGCCGCTACGCCGACGGGATCGAATCGGACATCGATCGGGCCGCCGTCGCGCAACCCGGCCGCCCACACGGGACGGCCGACCTCCACGATCCGGTAGTCACCGGCGACGCCGCCGATCGGGGGCGTGCGGCCGTCAGCCCGCGTGGTCACTGTGGCGATGGTCGACCCGCCGGAGTGCACGTCGAATACGAACCCGGACATGTCGCGGGCGCCCTGCACGTCGATCGCGTCGAGTGTCTTGCGCACCAGGAACTGTCCGACCACCGGGGCGGCGACTGCCTGATGCACCGACGCCGACTGCGGCGGCCCGCTCCAGGTGACCTGGCCCTGCACGCCGGTGCCCGAGTACAGATCGATGCTGGCGGTCGGCGCCTGCGAGTGGAAGGCCAGTTCCCAGTCGGGCCCGGGAATCGCCACGTCGAAGCGGGCGACACCGGCGGTATCGGTGACGTCGGCGCCCAGCTGGTTCGCGGCGAGGGCGAATCGGGGGTCGGCCGCCAACGATGCGGCCATGTCGAGAGTTGGCCATCCGGTCAGCTCGGCTGCGTTCCATCGGGCGAGATCGTCGGTGGTGTCAGCGGTGGGGTCGACGCGGGCGACCGCACCGACCGACCGTTCGGCGCCCATGCCGATGCCGGACAGCTGCACTACGGGCACGAAGCCGACCGGCTTGCCCGTCGAGTCGATCACCCGAACGGCGAGGTGATACGTGCCGGCGACGGTCGGCGCGGCCCCGCCCGGCGTGTCCCACACCATCTCGAGTCGGACGCCGCCCACGGCGTGCTGGAGGTCGGCGACTGCTGCCATCCGCTGCGCCATCTCGTAGCCGTTGCGGAGAGCAGCGAACTCGCCGCCGGAGCCGTTGACGATCGCGGTGTCGCGGGCGAGCTTGCGGCCGGCGATGACGCCCGACGGGCTGACGTCGTCGACGAACATCTTCACGCCGAAGCCGACGGCAACCTGTCGTCGGCGGGTGTACTCGCCGCCTCCGAACAGCGACGGCTGCTGCCACTCGCCCGACGGCACGTCGTACGCCCCGCTCGCATCGATGCCGTAGGGCGCCACACGGTCGCCGCCGAACGAGGCCATGAGCGCGGCGGCCCGAGCCATCTCGCCGGCATCCCAGGCGGCCGGGTCTGGCTGGAGCACCACGGTGCCTTTGCCCTCGACGTCCTCCACCACGCAGTACCCAAGGCCCATCGAGTTGTTGCTCGACGGCGGGATGCTCCACAGCGAGCCGTACTGGGCGCCGATGAAGGCGAAGGCACCGCCATTGCCACCCGACCCGGTGCCCGGCCACGACTCGATGGTCGGCGACGGCGCCACCTCTCCGCCGAACCCGTTGCGGGCAGTGCCGGCGGCGCCGTGGGCGAATCGGCCGGCGGGTGGGGGAGCGGCATCGCTCGACGGGGTGGAGCCCGTGCCGCCGATGGTGAGCAGTGCCACCACTGCGAGCGCGAGCATCGCAGTGATCGGGTCGCTCCGGCTCGCTCGGCCGTGTACGGCCGGATGTCGAAATCTGTGCATGGTGGTGTCCCTCCCGCGGTGTCGTTGCCGACGAGTGGGCGCGCGGGCGGGCCTCGGAGAAACCGGTGAGAGTTCGGCGTCAGCCGGGATTGCTCGTCCCGGGTGTGTGTGAGCAACAACGTGACCGATGGCGATCGGCGCTCACACAGATTTCGATCCGGGAGTCAGGGCACCCACCAGCCGTTGAGGTCGACGATGAGTTTGCCGCCGCTCGACGACACGAGGCAGCGCCGATCAGCGGGACGATGGCGCCGTTGGCGCTGACGGAGCCGACGTTCGGGTCGAGCGTGGAGGTCTCGCTCCTCTCCTTGGTGATCGTGAACGAATTGGTCCACGGCCGTGTCCGACTCGCCGGTCTCGACGGCGAATGAGTTCCACCCCGCCTGTCCGTCTGCACGAGGTCAAGGATCGGGCCGACGCATCGGCTCAGGGCGTTACCGTGACCACTCTGAGTGATCAATTCGGACGCGGTCGTGTGCCGGCCGAGCGGACAGATCCCCTTCCAGAGCAATGAAATCGGGACCTTCGGGTCACGTTGACGGAATTCTGACGAGATCCTGACACAATGCCACTTGACCACGGGTAGTGGCATCGGTCTAGAGTGACCGGAGCGAGATCGGACGAGCGGAGTTCAGACGAGCGGGGTTCAAAGGCGGACATGGGCGGATTTGCACGACAAACGGAAACGGCGGGCTTCACCGACCGGGACGATGCAGGTGCGGCCGACCGTCACATCCGACCGGGCCTGCATCTGATCGAGCACGAAGAACCTGTGGTTCGGGTGAGTCCGCGACGTCTGCGACGGTTGCTGATCGCCTCAGACGTTGGCGCCATCATCGCCGGGATCGTGGCGGCGACGGTGATCCAGCAGCTGCTCGAACCGTTGCCAGATGGCGTTCTGCGCGACGAAGCGCTGTTCGGGGCCATCATGGTGCCGATCTGGGTGCTGATGATGGGAGCGAACCACCTGTTCCTCGCCCGCGCGGTCAGCCAGTTCGCCGAGGAGATGCGCCATCTCCTCATGGCGGGGTTCATGAGTATCAGCTTCCTGCTGGCGGTGTTGTTCATCTCGAAGTACGGCCAACTGTCGCGGTTGTGGGTGGGTCTGTTGTTGGTCTGCGTCACGGCATCGCTGGCGATGTCGCGGCTCATTGCCCGGCGGGTCTTTCGCGGTCTGCGTCGCACCGGGCGACTCCGTCGACCGGTGATCATCGTCGGCACGGGTGGCGACGCCATCTCACTGCTCCACGCAACGCAACGCCGACCTGATCTCGGCTACGAGGTGCTGGGATTCACCGGTGACAAGACCGGTGAGCGCGGCGAAGTCGGCGTGCTGGGATCGGTTGACGACACGCTCGATGTGGTGCGTCAGACAGGGGCGAGCGGGGTGATCTTGTCGGTCGCGTCGCTCGACCCGTCGGTGGTGAACCGGCTCACGCGAACGCTGACCGACGCTGGTTGCCACGTGACGCTGTCGTCGTCGTTGCACGACATCGACATCTCGCGCACGAGGTCGCAGAACATCGACGGGCGACTGATGATCTATGTGGAGCCGACCAACCGTTCGCGCACCCACCTCTTCCTGAAGCGCTCATTCGATGTCGTGGTGGCTTTCCCGGTGCTGTTGTTGACCCTGCCGATCATGTTGATCGCTGCGGTGGCGATCAAGCTCGACTCGCCCGGGCCGGTCGTGTTCAAGCAGGTTCGGGTCGGCAAGGACGGCAGCCACTTCGAGATCTTCAAGCTCCGCACGATGTCGCAGGATGCCGAGGAACGGCGTTCGGAACTCGAGGGTCTCAACGAGAGTTCGGGCCCGTTGTTCAAGATGCGTTCCGATCCACGTGTGACAGGGGTCGGAGGGTTCCTGCGGAAGACGTCGATCGACGAGTTGCCGCAGTTGTGGAACGTGATGCGCGGCGAGATGAGCGTGGTGGGACCGCGGCCGGCACTTCCGTCGGAGGTCGAGCAGTGGACACCGGATCTGCACGAGCGTCTGCGAGTTCTCCCTGGGATCACCGGAATGTGGCAGGTGTCGGGCCGGTCGGAGGCCGACTTCGAGTTGTATCGCCGACTGGACCTCTACTACGTCGACAACTGGTCGTTGACCCATGACCTGAAGATCGTGTTGAAGACGTTCTCGGCTGTCCTTGCACGGCACGGCGCTCACTGAGCGACCGGCGCCGGTGGTGAGCGGGGCGACGACGATGTCTCCCGATGTAAGCACCATCGGGGTCGACCCGATTCCAACCCTTGCGCCCTGTGGCCCGTTTACTCAGCCGCGGGTGACGGGCGTGTCGATGCCGCGGAGTTCGTGGTCGGCCGGCCTGCTGGTCGAGGAACCATTGGTAGGTGGAACGGATGCCGGTCTCGAGGTCGATCGTTGGCCTTCCAGCCGAGTTCGTTGAGCTTGGTCACGTCGAGCACCTTGCGGGGGGTGCCGTCGGGCTTCGACGTGTCGAAGCGGAGCGGTGGCGTCGGGGCAGACGATGTCGCGGACCATCTCGGCGAGGTCGCGGATGGAGATGTCGACGCCGGTGCCGACGTTGATGTGTTCGGCGTCGCTGTAGTGCTCCATCAGGAACACGCAGGCGTCGGCGAGGTCGTCGACGTGGAGGAACTCGCGCATCGGTGAGCCGGTGCCCCAGATCTCGACCTCGGGGTGGTCCATCGTGCGGGCGTCGTGGAACTTGCGGATGAGCGCCGGCAGGACGTGGCTGGAGGTGAGGTCGAAGTTGTCGCCGGGCCCGTACAGGTTGGTGGGCATGGCGGAGATGAAGTCGCAGCCGTACTGGGTGCGGTAGGCCTGGCAGAGCTTGATGCCGGCGATCTTGGCGATCGCGTACCACTCGTTGGTCGGCTCCAGCGGCCCGGTGAGGAGCTGCTCCTCGGTGATCGGCTGGGTGGCCTGGCGGGGGTAGATGCACGACGAGCCGAGGTACAGCAGCTTCTTGACGCCGTACTGCTTGGCGGCCTCGACGACGGTGCCGTGGATCATCATGTTGTCGTAGATGAACTCGGCCGGCCGGGTGCTGTTGGCCATGATCCCGCCGACGGTGCCGGCCACGAGGTACACGTACTCGGGACGGTTCGCCTTGAACCAGTGCGACACCTCGGCCTGGTCACGGAGGTCGAGCTGCTGGCGGCTGGCCGTCAGGATGTTCGTGAACCCGGCGGCTTCGAGGCGGCGCGTGACCGCCGAGCCGACGAGGCCGGCGTGACCGGGGACATAGCAGCTCGCACGCGGATCCATGGTGGGGGACACGACGTGACGTTACTTCATGGGGTTTCTCGACCGCTTCGGCACCGGTTCGGCTGCGTCGAGTCGATGTGACCGTGGGTGGTGAGGCAGCAGAACTACTCTGCGTCGACGATGGCGACGACGAGAACTCATCGCGTCGACGACCGGGTGGTCGCTCCGATCGCCGCACTGGCCGGTGCCGTCGCAGCTCTCGGTCCCGCCGAACCGACCGGGGCCCGACTGCCGGACGTCGTCCTCGTCTTGCTGTCCGTCGCTGTCGTGACATGGGCGGGTGCGACCGCTCGCTGGTGGACGCTGGTCCTGCTCTCGGTTGTCGCTACGACGATCGCGAGTTCGCTCACACCTGCTGTCGTCGGCGTCGCTGCCGTGGCGGCGGCCACGTGGATCGGTACGCGACGGCGGGACCTCCCGGTCGCACGGGCACTGGTCGTTGCGGTCGGCTTGAACGTTGCGATCCGCTCCGACATCGCCGGATTTCTTGGGCTGTCGGCGCTGATGACGATGGCTGCTGCCGTCATCGTTCTGGTGTCCGGCGTGCGTCGTCGGCGCGGCAGTGTCCGACGCCGGGCGGTGATCGCAGTGGCAGTGCTCGGCGGGGTGGCCGTCGCCGCGACGCTCGGTGCAGGGGCTGCAATGGTCCAGGCAGGTGGCGACTTGAGTGAGGGTGAGCAGTTGGCTCGCGAGGGGATCGCGTTGCTCAGCGACGGGGAGTACGCAGCCGCTGCGGCACAGTTCGATCAGGCGTCGGGCCTGTTCGCCACAGCTGGCGATCAGCTGGACGCCGCGTGGTCCAAGCCATCGGTGTGGTTGCCGCTGGTCGCTCAGCAGCGATCGGCGGCGGCGAGCCTGTCGGTGTCGGCGGCGTCGGCGTCTGCCGATCTCGCAGCGGCGTTGCGGGTCGTCGATCCCGAGCAGCTGCGACTGGTGGGCGGGCGCTTCGATCTCGATGCCATCCGACTGATGGAGCAGCCGTTCGTCGCGATGCAGGAATCGGTCGGTGAGCTACGCGAAGCGGTGGAAGAAGTGAACTCGCCGTGGGTACTCCCGTCGATCGGGAATCGTCTGGCTGAACTCGACACCGAGCTTGCGGAGAACGGAAAGCGAGTCGACAATGCAGTGGCAGCGGTGCGGCTGGCACCGCGGATGCTCGGTGCCGACGGGGTTCGGAGGTACTTCATCGCCTTCACGACGCCGGCAGAGGCACGGGGGATGGGTGGCTTCATGGGGAACTGGGCGGTCCTCACCGCGACCGATGGGCACCTTCGGCTCGCAGAGTTCGGTCGTACTCGGGATCTGAATCTCGGGGGCGAGCCCCCCAGGTACGTGACGGGGCCCGCCGATTGGCTCGCCCAATGGGGTCGCTTCGGGTTCACCGATGGTCCTGACGGCAGCACGAGTGAGACTCCGTGGTCGAACGTGACGATCTCCCCGGTGTTCCCGTCCACCTCGCAGGTCGTGCGGGAACTGCTGCCGCAGAGTGGAGGCGGTGAGGTGGACGGCGTGTTCGCAGTGGATCCACACATGCTGCAATCATTGCTGGCGTTGACCGGGCCGATCTCGGTCGATGAGTCCGACATTCAACTCAGCGAGTCGAACGTCGTCGAGTTCCTGTTGATCGACCAGTACGAGTTCGATGACAACGACGAACGCATCGATCTGCTCGAAGTGGTGTCGAGGGCGACGCTCGATCAGGTGCTCGGTGGTGGGCTTCCGAACCCGGTCGTCGTGGCCGGGGAACTCGGCCCGTTGCTGACGCAGGGGCGTCTCGTCGGTTCGGCGACCGATCCCGAGGAGCAGGCGCTGTTCGAGTCCATCGGGCTGGACAGTTCGCTCCCTACGTTGGACGGTGGCGACGGGATCGCAGCGGTGTTCAACAACGCCGGTCCCAACAAGATCGACGTGTATCTCGAACGTGACCTCGTGTACACGGCGGTTGTCGATGAGCCCACGGGCACAGTCAGTGCGACCTTGGAGTTGACGTTGACCAACGCGGCTCGCCCGGAGGACCTCCCGGACTCGGTGGTCGGCAATGCGACCGGTGACGCCCGTGGGACCAATCGCACGCTCTTGTCGCTGTACTCGGCGCTGCCGTTGCGCAGCGCCTCCGTCGACGGTAAGCCGATCGTGATGAGCGACGGTGAGGAGGGGGGATGGATCGTCAACTCAGCCTTCCTGGGGATCCCGCCGGGCGGATCCATCACCGTGACGGTCGAGTACAGCGGAGAACTGGAGTTGCCGGCCGGGTACACGCTTGCGGTGCGGCCGCAGCCGTTGGTGGTGCCCGAGCAGCAGACGATTCACGTGACGAGTTCCGACGGCTCGACGCTGATCACGAAGACCGGAATCGCCCAGCAACCCGAGACGATGATCGTCGACGCCGAGGCGCCGGCCGACTCGTGACGTTGACGGTTCACCGAAAATTCATCGGACCATTACAAGTTTATGAATGTTTATCGGGCAGACTGTGCACTTGTGATGCTGCTTGCGCTCATCTTCATGGGATGGCTCGTTCTCGGAGTGCTGAGCATCGGCCTGCTCAACGTCGCGAAATGGATGGTCTTTTCGGCCTCGAGAGCCCGTCCGGCAGCACCTGCGACCAGTGGATCGTGGCCGTCCCCTCGTCCGAGCCTCACCGACCCGTTCGGGATGCCGCGGCCCTTCGGGGCGAGTGCGGTCGCTGCCCGTCAAGACGGCGTCAGTCCGCATCCGACCCGCTGACCGGTACTCGAGGCGCCTCCCGGGTCTGCAGACCCGGTCTGGATGACTGCGATCGGATGACCCGTGTCGTCTGAAGACGCGTGATGGTGTCACCACTCTGGGTGGTCGAAGGCGGTACGGGGGAGGGAGGCAGATCGACGCTGACGGGGTCGGGTTCCCTGTCAGTGCTGGTTCGAATGCGATGAGTGGTGCTCGTCATCAGGTTGTAACCGAAGCCTGACATGATTCGGACAACACTGTCCGTGGCGACCGTCTAGGTTGAACATTGCTGAACGAGTCGGGAGGAGGCGCAGGCGGATATGACGACACACGAGTCGCCAGAACTGGCGCAGGGCTCACTGCCGCAGGTGATCGAAGCGGACATGGCTCACATGCCTGACGCAGTGGACACACCCGACGCAGTGGACACACCCGACGCAGTGGACACACCCGACGCAGTGGACACACCCGACGCAGTGACGGAGACGGCGCCGCGCACGGACCCGAGACGTCTGCGGCGATTGCTGATCGCCTCGGACGTCGTTGCGGTCACGCTGGGCTTCATCGTTGCGACGGTGGTGCAGCAGTTGATCCGAGCCGTCTTGCGTGAGTCGCTCGCGGTCGAGGTGTTGCTCGGGCTGCTCATCGTGCCGCTGTGGATCGTGATGATGGGCGCCAACGAGTTGTTTCGCGCCCGAGCGATCAGTCGGTTCGGTGAGGAGGCGCGCCGCATCGTGATGGCGAGCGCGATGTCGGTGGGTGTGCTGATCGCCGTGTCGTTCGTCGTCAAGTACGGCGTGTTGTCGCGGCTGTGGGTCGGGTTGTTGTTCGTGTGCGTGACCGTGTCACTGTTGGTCTCGCGGCTTGTCGCTCGGCGGGTCTTCGGCGGTCTGCGCCGACGGGGTCGCATCTCTCGGCCGGTCATCATCGTTGGGACGGGCACCGATGCGATCTCGTTGCTGCATGCGACCCAGCGGCGACCGGAGTTGGGCTACGAAGTGCTCGGTTTCATGGGCGATCTGACGGGCGAGCGCGGCGGCCTCGGTGTGTTGGGTTCGGTGGACGCCACGCTCGACGTTGTGCGAGCGACGGGCGCCACCGGCGTGATCTTGTCGGTCGCTTCGCTCGATCCGGCAGAGGTGAACCGGCTCACGCGGGTGCTCACCGATGAGGGCTGTCATGTGACGTTGTCGTCGTCGTTGTACGACATCGACATCTCGCGGACGAGGTCGCAGAACATCGACGGGCGGCTGATGATCTACGTGGAGCCGACGAACCGCTCCCGTACCCATCTGTTCCTGAAGCGTTGCTTCGATGTGCTGCTGGCGGGCGTGGTGTGGATCGTGACGCTGCCGATCGTCGCGATCGCCGCAGTGGCGATCAAGGCGACCTCCACTGGCCCGGTGTTCTTCAAGCAGGTTCGGCTCGGCAAGGATGGCGTTCCGTTCGAGATCCTGAAGCTCCGCACGATGGTGGTCGGGGCGGAGGCCATGCGTGCCGAGCCTCGAGGAGTTGAACGAGAGTTCCGGTCCGTTGTTCAAGATGCGCGTCGATCCACGCGTGACCCGGGTTGGGCGGTTCCTCCGCAGGACCTCGATCGACGAACTGCCGCAGCTCTGGAACGTGTTGCGTGGTGACATGAGCGTCGTGGGCCCTCGTCCGGCGTTGCCGACGGAGGCCGAGCAATGGTCGCCGGAACTTCGCAACCGTCTCCGCGTTCTCCCGGGCATCACGGGTATGTGGCAGGTGTCGGGTCGCTCGGAGGCCGACTTCGACCAGTACCGCCGGCTCGATCTCTTCTACGTCGACAACTGGTCGCTGGCGCATGACCTCAAGATCGTGCTCAAGACGGTTGTGGTCGTGCTGGCCGGGCGCGGCGCCCACTGAGCCTCGGGGCCCCGAGACGGGTTTACCCCGTCCGGCGGTCGGGAGTTGCCGATGAACCCACTGGGGTGATCATCGATCCGACCCGACAAGGGGGCTAGTCTCACCATCGGTGAGCCCCATCACCTCCATCCCGCAGCGGGATGTGTCAGTGTCCACCGCTGACATGTCGAATCCGGCTGAGCTGTGTCGTGTTCGGCGAATCGAGGCTCGAGCGTGACGCACACGGGATTGTTCAAGGCAGCACAGCGGCACTTGCCACTCGTGCATTTCGCGGCTGACAGTGCACTCTGGGCGATTGCGATCCCCGTCGGTGTGCTGTTGCGCTACGACTTCGACGTCGGACAAGGTGTGGGAGCGTGACATCGCCATCGCGATCGGGGTGGCCGTGGCGCTGCAGGGGGCGTTCGGTCTGCTCTACGGGCTGTATCGGCGTCGTTGGCGCTACGGGAGTTTCGACGAGGTGCGGATCGTTGCGTTGACGGCGTTGTCGGTGGGCATCGTGATGACCGCCCTGTGGTGGGGTGGTTCCGACACGGCGACTCGGTCGGTCCCTCGATCGGTGCCGCTGCTCGCCACCGCGATCAGCCTGCTCGGCCAGATCGCGGTCCGGTCGATGTGGCGGCTCTACACCGAGCACCGGGACCGCCCTGAGGGCGACCATCTGCCACGTCTCGTGATCGTCGGTGCCGGCGAGGCGGCCGAGCAGGTGTTGCGCACGATGCGGTCGTCGTCGACCGCTCCGTACGTGCCCGTCGCGATGGTCGACGACGACCCGGCGAAACGCAATCTGCGCATGTCGGGAGTGAGGGTCGAGGGTCGGGTCGACGAACTCGTGTCGGTGGCCGAGCATCGTGGTGCGACGGCGGTGCTGATCGCAGTTCCGAGCGCGGAGAGCCCGTTCATCCGTCGGGTCACCGCGCTCGCCGATGGCGCCGGTCTCGAGGTCTTCGTGTTGCCGCCGGTCGACAAGATGCTCGGTGGGGTGCACGTTACCGACATCCGGCCGGTCAACGAGGACGACCTGCTCGGTCGACATCCGGCCGACATCGACCCCGAAGCGGTCTCGGAGTACATCACCGGGCGTCGGGTGCTCGTCACGGGCGCGGGCGGGTCGATCGGCAGCGAGCTGTGTCGACAGCTGGTGCGGTTCGAGCCGGCGGAGCTGTTCATGCTGGACCGTGACGAGAGCGGCCTGCACGCCACGCAGTTGTCGATCGAGGGTCGAGCCATGCTCGACAACCCGAATCTCATCCTGGCCGACATCCGTGATCCCGGCCGCATGGATGAGATCTTCGGCACGTATCGGCCCGACGTCGTCTTCCACGCCGCTGCACTCAAGCACCTGCCGTTGTTGGAGATGCATCCGAGTGAGGGCTGGAAGACCAATGTCGGGGGTACCCAGGTCGTCCTCGACGCCGCCCGGCGCCACGGCGTGCAGCGACTCGTGAACATCAGCACCGACAAGGCCGCCGATCCGACGAGCGTGCTCGGTTGGACCAAGCGGATCACCGAGCGTCTGACCGCCTACGCGTCGCAGCAGGGGCCGATCGAGTGTGTGTCGGTGCGGTTCGGCAATGTGCTCGGTTCGAACGGATCGGTGCTGCGCTCGTTCGAGTCGCAGGCCGCCAACGGCGGGCCGATCACGGTGACCCATCCGGACATCACCAGGTACTTCATGACGATCGAAGAGGCGTCGAAGTTGACGATCTACGCCGGTGCGATCGGGGCGCCCGGCGAGGTGTTGATTCTCGACATGGGTGACCCGGTGCGGATCTTCGATGTCGCCCAGCGGTTCGCGACGCTGCACGACCCACCGATCGAGATCGTGTTCACCGGGCTGCGGCCGAACGAGAAGCTCCACGAGGACCTCATCGCGGTCGTGCGAGCACGGCGAATGCCGGGTTCATCCGCTGATCACGCACGTCGCGGTCGAGCCGTTGGCGCCGCTGCCGGTGATGTTCGGCAGGTCCGGTCCCGACGTTCGACGAGCTCCGTGCGATCGCGTTGTCGGACGTTCCCGGCACGGTCGACGCGTGACGGCTGCGCCGATCGAGTCATCCGGGCGGATCTACCTCAGCTCGCCCGACGTCGGGCCGCGTCGAACGCGAGGCGTTGCTGCGGGCGTTCGACAGCGGGTGGGTCGCGCCGGTCGGGCCCGAACTCGACGCCTTCGAGGCCGACCTCGCGTCGTTCGTCGGGTGGCCGGGCGTGGTGGCGATGTCGAGTGGCACTGCTGCCCTGCATCTCGCGCTCGCTGGTGCACGGGGTGGGCGCCGGCGACGAGGTGATCGTGTCGACGTTCACGTTCGCGGCGACGGCCAATGCGGTGACGTATCTCGGTGCCACGCCGCGCTTCGTCGACAGCGACACCGCAACGTGGAACATGAACCCGGAGTTGTTGGCCGACGAGTTGGCAGCGATGCGCGCTGCGGGCCGGCTGCCGGCGGCGGTGGTGGTCGTCGATCTGTACGGGCAGTGCGCGGACTACGACGAGATCGTGCCGCTGTGCGCCGAGTACGGCGTGCCGGTCGTCGAGGATGCCGCCGAGGCGTTGGGCGCCTCGTACAGGGGCCGCTCGGCGGGGACGTTCGGCGACTGCGGGATCTTCTCGTTCAACGGCAACAAGATCATGACCACGTCGGGCGGAGGGGCGTTCGTGTCGCCGGACGTCGCCGTCGCCGATCGGGTGCGGTACCTCGCGACTCAGGCTCGCCAACCGGCCGTTCACTACGAGCACACCGAGGTCGGGTTCAACTACCGCCTGAGCAATCTGCTCGCGGCGATGGGTCGGGCGCAGCTGGCGCGGCTGCCGGAGATGTCGGCGCGGCGCCTGACGATCAACCGGTGCTACCGCGAGGCGCTCGAGGCGATCGCCAGGGTTGTCGTTCATGCCGACGTCGTCGCGAGGGCTGGAACGGCTGGCTGACCTGTGTGACGTTCGACGATCCGGCGGTACGCGATGCGGTGCAGTCGGCGCTGGAGGCGGTCGACATCGAGAGTCGTCCGCTGTGGAAGCCGATGCATCTGCAGCCGGTCTTCGCCGGGTGCGCCCGCGCGCGTCGACGGCACGAGCGAGCATCTGTTCACGCACGGCCTGTGCCTGCCGTCGGGCAGTGCCCTCACCGACGCCCAGGTCGAACGGGTGACCTTCGTGGTACAGACTGTCACCCGCTAGCGCGGCGTGGTGCGGGGCCGTCGGCCTCAGCCGCCGGGCGGCGGGGTCGTCGTGGAAGGTGTCGTGGTCGACGCAGGCGCGGTCGTGGATGTCGTTGTCGATGTGGTCGATGTGGTTGATGTCGACGATGTGGTTGTCGTGGAGTCCTGTGTCTTGGGGCCGTTGCCAGGCTTGTCCGTCGTTGTGGTCGTCGTCGTGGAGTCGGCGTCGGATGGCTGAGGTTCGACCGAGCCGAGGTCGACTGGGGGATCGTCGGTGGCGTTCTGGTCGAGGATCGGCATTGCTGCGGTGCCGTTCACGATGCCGAGCGAACTGCCCGCCGTGAGTGCGCCGGCGGATCGCAGCTGGGGTGCACCGAGGAGTGGAGCAACGTCACAGGAGGGCAGCCCTGAGCGGGGCCGAGTCGCCGTTGTTGCTGCCGAGCGTGAACGTGAAGCGTGTCGAGTCTGGTTCCGTCCGACGGTGAACGTGCCGGTGCCGTACCGGCATCGCACCGCGGTGCCGACCGCGGCCGGGCACGTGACCCGGACACCGACCGAGATCGTGGCGCGTGCCGCCGTCGTTGGGCCACAGGACCGCCGGACTGCTGACGGACACCGAACTCGAGGTGATCCATCCGATGCCGCCGGTGCCGGTGTTCGGGATGCGTGATGTAGTAGGCGTACTCGGACCGGTGGGCCGTCCGGGTACCGCATGGACAGACGGGCATTGCCGACGCCGGCGACGGTGATCGAGAGGACAGTCCCTGCGGTTACCGCTCTGGTTGATCATGCGCACGGTGACCGTCGGTGACGGGGAGAAGTCGTAGCGGCAGGGCGTGCTGCCGCTGTCGGCGTGGGCGGGTTGCGAGATGATCATCGAACCGGCGGCAACGGTGGTGGTGGACGCCGCCAGCAGTCGGAGCGCGTCGCGGCGACTGACTCCCGTACGCGGTTGGTCGTCGGCAGCCGCCATGCGGTCAACGGTACAACGCTGAACCCGCAGCGGGTGGGTATCTGGTCACATCTTCACATCGGCGTTCCAGACGATTTCTTGAGGAATTCGTTCGGCTCACGTCGATGGCGCGGCCACGAACACGGCGCTGAGCTGGTCGGCGGCTTCGATCGCGTCGGCGTACACGATCTCGAAGGCGTCGACGCCGCGCACGAGCCGTTCGAGCGCGCGGAAGGTGCTGACGTCGACCGGCGCTCTCCCCAGCGTGAGTCGCATCAGTCGCGTCAACGCCTCGATGGGGCTCACGACGTCGATGTCGGTGGCCGAGCCGAGGGTGGTCGCGTCGAATCGAGGGAACACGATGGCGACCACGCGGGCGGGCGCCGACCGTGACGCGCCGAGCTCGGACGGTGGAACGAAGCGTTCGTCGGTTTCGAAGCGGCTCCCGCGGTGCTGGAGCCGTGTGACGTTCGGGACGAGCAGGTCGAGTCCGGGTGTTCGCAGGGCGGCCGGCTTGCCGTACGGAGCGATGGTGAGGTCGGTGGGGTGCGAGCGCGCTGACTTCGTCGGCGAGGAACTCGACCTCGTTCGGGCGCGCGATCGCCAGCGCCGCGGCGAGGGTGGTCTTGCCGGAGTGCGATGCACCGGCGAGCACGATGGCGCCGGGTGGTCGGGTCACGGTGGAGGCGTGCAGCGGAATCGCCGTGGTCGACCACACGGCTGCGGCGACTCGTTGGTTGATCTCCATCAGCACGTGGGACACCACCGATCCCTCGGCGAGCGTGTCGTGGATCGTGCGACCGTCGAACTGGACGCGGAACCTCGGCCCGACGTCATCGGTGACGTCCCGGAACGGGTTCGATGTCGATTCGGTGGTCGGCTGCGGGGCCGGCTGACCCGCCTGGTCGTTGAGGCGCATGTCGACGAGGAGGTCGTCGAAGGCGGCGACGACGTCGGTGTCGGACGACGTGATGTCGAACCTGACGCCGTGTGCCTCGAATCGGCCGGTACTCGTCATCGACGGGCCAACTCGACGATTCGTTGCCGCGCGACCGATCGGTCGGACGTTGCCAGCACCCGTCCGTCGCGGATGAGCCGTTCGACGGTCGAGAACCACGCGAGCGATGGGTGGCGCACGGCGAACCGGCTGAGGAGTGCCGCGGCCCCGCTCGAGCTCGACCGCCATCTCATGGTCGTTGTCGGGTTCGTGATGGTGGGGTCGAGGGTCGAAGGCGACGATGCCGGCGAGTGCTGCGGTCTGCCAGGTCGTCATCGACGCATCGGGTGGGTTCAGTCCGGCCGCATGCCCAGTCGAGACGATCGAGCGCGGGCGGTACGTGGACGTTCGATCCGTCGATCGCGACGCTCCACGTCGGGAGTTCCACGATGCCGGCCCGTGCGAGGAAGGGGTCGGCCGACAGTGCCGGTGGTTGGGCGTCGACCAGGACGATGTGGCCGTTGCCTGCGAAGGTGCGCATCCCCGACCACACCCGCGTGTCGTCCTGGCGGGCGAGTACGCCGCCGAGCACGCCGGCAAGGGCACGCAGTACGTCGTCGGCGTGTCGTGACCGTGCCATCAGTACTTGCCCGAGGCGAAGCTGGGGGACGGGCTGCGGGCGGCGGCCCACGGCGTCCCCGTCGAGCTGCCGGGAGGGTTCGAGCCGTACGTCGAAGACCCAGGGCACATCGGGGTGATCATCGTCGATCCAGAACGCGAGCAACGCCCGCAGGCGCGAACCGAGGCGTCGGTATCGGCGCGCAGGCCGACGAGTTGCGTGCCGACGCGCAGCGTCACGGTGCCCGCTCCAACGGAGCGGTCGAGCGGCGGTGCCTCAAGGATCCGGCGGCCCGGTCAGGATCTGCGTGCCGTCGTCGGCGAGCGTCGCCTCGGACGTGAGGGCCATCCGGGTCGGAGCCTCGTGGCCGGCGAGCAGCCCTTCGTCGGCGAACCGTTCGAGGGTCTCGTGCACGACCGTGGTCATCTCGGACTGCATCGAGGTGGAAGATGTCGGCCAGTTCGTCGATCATGGTCGCGACGTCGGTGGAACCGTCGCAGCAGAGCCAGACGGCGCCGGCGATCGCGCCGAGGCGGTGCAGCATCGACGAGTTCACGTCGAACAGCACCGCCTCGCCGTCGAACACGGCGATCTCGACGCCCGTCGATGGCAGTCGGGGTGTCCGTGTCGGAGAATCGGACGCCGGGCACCGGGTCAGATTGCTCGCTGCGCGCGTCAACCACGTCAACGACCGTCGGGGCAGTGGTCGCCGAGGAACTCGGGCATCGTGGCGTGGTCGTTCGCGGCGACGCCGGATCGGGAGAACACCGCGCGGACGGTGCGGCCGATGATGGTGAGGTCGACCCGTGGTGACGCGTGGTCGACGTACCACACGTCGAGCGCCAGCTTGGCGGGCCAGTCGAGTGCGTTGCGGCCGTTGACCTGTGCCCATCCCGTGATCCCCGGGGTCGCGTCGAGGCGACGGCGTTGCTCGTCGTCGTAGCGGTCGACGTAGGCGAGCGGCAGCGGCCGTGGCCCGATCAGGCTCATGTCGCCCCGCAGCACGCTGAACAGCTGTGGAAGCTCGTCGAGGCTGCTCGATCGGAGCATGCGTTCCGAACGGCGTGAGCCGCTCGTCGTCGTCGAGGAGGTCGCCGTCGGGGCCGTGCTCGTCGGTCATCGACCGGAACTTGACCACGTCGATCGGCCGTCCGGCGCGCCCGGCACGCTGTTGGCGGAACAGCACGGGTGAGCCGAGGCGGAGCCGCACGGCGAACGCGGTGATCACGAGGATCGGTGAGGCCACGATGATCGCCCCGACGGCGACGAGCACGTCGGTACCGCGCTTGAGCGGGGAGTCGAGCCACGCCGATCGGGTCACGGAGCCGAGCGTAGGTGGGCGAGTAGCTTGTGCGGCGTGACCTCGGCCGCGTCGGTGATCCATGCTGCGGCATCGAGGAGTTCGCAGCTGGTGATCGTCGGTGCCGGCGGTTTCGGTCGAGAGGTGCTCGACGTCGTCGAGGCGATGAACGCGGCCGGGGCCGACATCGAGTTCGCCGGATACGTCGACGACGCCGACACGTCGGTTCCGTTGCTTCGAGCGCCGTGGTGCCCCGTACCTGGGTGCGGTCGAGCGTCTCACCGACGGGTCGACGGTCGACGCGAGCTGCGGGCTTCGTGATCGGGATCGGTGCAGGCGACGTCCGGCGCCGCCTTGACGAAATCTTGACGCAGGCGGGTCGACGCCCGCTCGTGTTGATCCATCCGATGGCGACGGTCGGTGGCGACTGTCGGATCGCCGAGGGCTGCATCCTCACCGCCGGGGCACGGGTGACGACCAACATCACGTTGGGGCGGCACACACAGCTCCACGTGAACTCCACCATCGGCCACGACTCGGTGCTCGACGACTTCGTCAGCGTGTATCCCGGCGCCACCGTGAGCGGCAACGTGCACCTCGGCGAGGGCGTCACCGTCGGCACGGGGGCGAATGTGCTGCCGGGTCTGACGATCGGCGCCGGAGCGTTCGTCGGCGCCGGCGCGGTCGTGACGTCAGATGTCGCGCCGGGCCTCACGATGGTCGGTGTGCCGGCGCGACCGTTGAAGCAATGAGAGGAGCCCCATGAACCATCAGGATGCGATCAGCCGGATCGAGGACCGCTCGGCGACGGTCGTCGTGGTCGGCCAGGGCTACGTCGGCCTGCCGGTCGCGATGCGGGCGGTCGAGGTCGGCTTCACGGTGGTCGGGTTCGACGCGTCGATCGACCGGGTGAAGTCGTTGGAGGCGGGCGAGTCGTACGTGGGCGACATCTCCGACGACGAACTGGCACGGGCGCTGGCATCCGGTTACCGGCCGACCGCGGACGCGGCCGACGTCGCGGGGTTCGACGTCGCGGTGATCAGCGTGCCGACGCCCCTTCGTGAGGGGCTGCCCGATCTGTCGTACATCGAGATGGCCGGAGCCAACCTGGCGCGTCACCTGCGCCCGGGTGGCTGCGTGATCCTCGAGAGCACCACCTATCCCGGCACGACGACCGAGCTGCTCGCGCCGATCCTCGCGGAGGGTTCCGGGCTCGCAGCCGACGAGTTCTTCCTCGGGTACTCGCCTGAGCGCATCGACCCGGGCAATGCGACGCACGGTTTGGTCAACACCCCCAAGGTGATCAGCGGGTCGACGCCCGAGGGGTTGGCGGTGGTCGACGCGTTCTTCTCGGCGCTCGTCGAGCGGACGGTGCCGGTCGGGTCGTGCGCCGAGGCCGAACTCGTGAAGCTGCTGGAGAACACGTTCCGGCACGTGAACATCGCGTTGGTGAACGAGCTGGCGATGTTCGCCCGCGATCTCGACGTCGACGTGTGGCGGGCGATCGACGCGGCGGCGACCAAGCCGTTCGGCTACATGAAGTTCACGCCGGGGCCGGGTGTGGGCGGGCACTGCCTGCCGATCGACCCGAGCTATCTGGCGTGGCGGGTGAAGCAGCACCTCGGTCACACGTTCCGGTTCGTCGAGTTGGCCAACGACGTCAACGAGCACATGCCCGACTACGTCCACGATCGTGTGACGGCGATGCTGAACCGTGAACGCAAAGCGGTGAACGGCAGCCGCGTGCTGCTGCTCGGCCTGGCGTACAAGAAGGCGACGAGCGACTGGCGCGAGAGCCCGTCGGTGCACGTGGCGGCTCGCCTGAAGGCGAGCGGTGCGGAGGTGCGGTTCTGTGATCCGTACATCCCCGAGGTGAACACACAGCTGTTGAGCGATCCGCTCGTGGCGTTCTCGCCGGACGAACTGGCGGCCGCCGACGTGGTGATCGTGCTCGTCGATCATCCGGAGTTCGACCCGGCGGTCATCGCGGAGCATTCCCGGCTGGTGTTCGACACGAAGAACCTCCTGCGCGGCCACTCCTTCGAAGGTGAGCTGCTCTGACGGCATCGTCGATGGTTGTGCGGGGTGCGACGTGACATCGACACGAGTGCTGTACCTGCTGACCGACGAGATCTCGAGTGTGCTCGTACGCGGGCAACTCGCCATGTGATCGAGCACGGCTTCGACGTCACGGTGGCGACGAGGGTGGCACCACCGAGCGATGGTGATCCGACGTCGCCCGCGTCGCCTACCTCGGCGACTCGGGGCGTGTGGGATCGTGGCGTGACGGTCGTGCCACTGCCGTTCGTGCGGGAGCCGTCGCCGTTCGCTGACCTCCGGGCGTTGGTGGCGACCCTCCGGTTGATCCGTCGAGTCCGGCCGGACGATCGTGAACGCGTCGACGCCCAAGGCGGGGCTGCTGGGGATGCTCGCTGCGTGGATGTGCCGGGTACCGGTGCGGGTCTATGTCGTGCGCGGGTTGCGCTTCGAGACGGCGGTGGGTTGGCGACGACGGCCTGTTCCGATCGTTGGAGCGGCTGGCGATGCGGTGTGCGAACTACCTCGTGTTCAACAGCCGGAGCCTGCTGGCGGTCGGTGAACGCGAAGGGATCGTCCCGGCCGGCCGCGGCGAGGTGATCGGCGGTGGGTCCGGCAACGGGATCGACGTCGCCCGGTTCTCAAACGACGTCCTGCCGACCCGGTCCGAAGCGCGTCACGAACTCGGCGTTCCCGACGATGCGATCGTCATCGGGTTCGTCGGGAGATTCACGAGTGACAAGGGCATCGCCGACCTGATCGGGGCGTTCACCTCGACGTTGCGAGCGCGCCCCGACGTGTGGCTGCTGCTCGTCGGCCAGTTCGAGGGCGGCGACCCGGTTCCGTCGGCCGTACGCGACGTGATCGAGTCCGACGATCGGATCGTGACGGTGCCGTGGCTGGCGAATACGGCAGTGGCGTACCGCGCGATGGACGTACTGGCCTTCCCGTCGTATCGCGAGGGTCTGCCCAACGTGCCGCTCGAGGCGCAGCTGTGTGGGGTGCCGGTAGTGGCCTTCGCAGCGACCGGTACCGTCGATGCGATCGCCGATGGTGTCGGCGGTGTGCTGGTGCCGGTGGGCGACGGGCCAGAGCTGGCAGTGGCGCTCAGCGAGCTGATCGACGATCCCGAACGGCGCCGTGAGCTGGGCGACGCCGGCGCGGAGTGGGTCGCCACCCACTTCGATCAGCGTGCGCTGTGGGATGGTCTGGTCGAGCGCTACCGCTTGTGGTCAGGCGCCTGAGACGGCGCGCCGTCGTCGGACGCGTTGGAGTCACCGGAGTCGCCGACACTCGTCGACGACCGTGAGAGGTGGCTCGTGATCGTCCGGCCGCGGGAGCGGAGGTTGGCACGGCTGGGGAGCCCGATGCCGGTGAGGAATCGGATTCGTTCGACCGGGCCGAGTGCGAGCATCGTGCTGCGGGCGTCGGCCGACCAGCCCTGGTGCTCGGCGTCGCGGGCGTATGCGAGGGCGCGGGCCGCGGCCGGTGACGGCGTGACCGTGCGGGCCCAGTCGATGGCTTCATGCGTGATGCCGAGTTGTCCTGCCATCTCCAGGAGGGCGCCCGCGAGAACCGACTCGCCGTCGCCGGCCAGCCGGGTGGCGTGCTTCCAGTCGGCGCCGGTGACGAGCAGTTGCTGGGCGAGATCGCGAAGTAGGCGGATGCCCGGGCCCCGCGAGAGCACGATCGCGTAGCTCGAGATCAGGAGACGGCCGGCGGGTCCGAAGCAGCGGTGGTCGACGCCGGCGAGGCGGACGGTGCTCGCACCGGCATTGGCCTGCGCGTCGTCGCGGAGCGCGTCGTGGTCGAGGATCTCGCCGAAGTAGCCGGTCGCGAGCGAGGCGTGCAGGTCGAGTTCGACGCCGTCGGGTGACCGGAGTTCGATGGCACGGGCGAATCGCTGTTCCCATCGCTCGCGCAGCGGGGGAGTGGTTCGGGTGAACCCGGCGGCGACGAGGATGTCGACGGTCGCGGCGAATTCTCTGCGGCTGACGAGCAGGTCCGCATCGAAGAACGTCCGTTGTTCCGGGCGGTCGTAGTCGAGGTGCGCGTTGGCGAGCCCTTTGAACAGGGTGGGCTCGATCCCGGCGTCGGCGAGGGCAGCGACGGCGGCGACTCCGGTGGCCTCGGCTGCGAGGGAGCCGCGCAGGCCCGCAAGGTGCGCGACACGGGGGGCATCCACGTCGGCGCCTGGTGGGCTGTCGGCACTGCCGGCACTCTTCCGCGAAGTCTCCCGCCAGCGAGGGCGCTCCACAGGAGTCCGTCGAGTCGCTCGGTCTCGGCCCAGGCGGTCACGTCGCCGAGTTCGATCGCATCGAGTTCGATCGGGTCGAGCGTGCTCCCGTCGGGGGTGCTCACTGGTTGGGGCAGACCGAAGGTCGCGACGGTTCGCTGGGCGGGGGTGAGATCCGTCACCGGGGCTCCGTGATCAGCTCGTGGTCGACGAGGTGCTGGATGTCACGATCGAGTTTGGCGACATCGATCCCGGCGTCTGCGAGGCGGGCGATGAGTTCACTGCGCGTCGCCGGCGTGTCGAGGGCGAGCCAGATGTAGGCGACGTCACCGATCAGGTCGGTGGCCGCGGTTTCTGGTGGCCCGCTGATGCGCTGGACCAACACCCGGTCGGGGCCGGAGCGCCACACGACGTCGTTCGCCCGTGTGAATCGGATGCCGCTCACTGTGCAGGAGCGACGAGGTACTCGCGCATCCAGTCGACGGTGGCGCGAAGTCCGTCGTCGAGGGGGACCGGCTCCACGTCGGGGAACAGCGATCGCAGGAGTGCGTTGTCGGCCTGGCTGTGGGGTACGTCGCCGGGCCGGGTGTCGATGTGTTGCCGTTCGAGTGGGGTGTCGATGATCGCGCTGAGTCGGTCGATCACTTCGAGCAGGCTGGTTCGTGACCCGAACGCGAGGTTGACCGGGGTGGTGCAGGTGACGCCGCGCTCGATCGCGTCGACGATCACGTCGGTGACGGTGCCGACGTAGGTGAAGTCGCGTGACTGGGTGCCGTCGCCGTGGACGATGAGCGGCTCGCCGGTGAGTGCGGCATGGGTGAACGCGGGGATCACCGCGGCGTAGGCGTGGCCGGGTGCCTGACGTGGTCCGAACACGTTGAAGAAGCGGAAGGCGAGCGTGCGGAGGCCGTAGCTGTGTTGCCAGGCGAGTGCGTACTGTTCGGTGGCGAGCTTGCTGACGGCGTAGGGGCTCAGTGGTTGGGTGGCGAGATCCTCGCGCTTGGGGAGAGTGGGGTTGGCGCCGTAGACGGACGATGACGAGGCGACGATGACGATCGGGTCGTCGAGTGTGCGGGCCGCCTCGAGTACTCGCAGCGTGCCGGTGGCGTTCGCCTCGTGGCTGGCGACGGGGTCGACGATCGAACGCGGGACCGACGGTCGGGCGGCGAGGTGGACGATGGCATCGACGCTGTCGACGGCGTCGGCGAGTGCGTCGGGGTCGAGGATGGATCCTTCGACGAGTCGGATCGCGATGCCCTCGAGGTTTGCGGTCGAGCCGGTGGACAGGTCGTCGATGCCCACGACCTCGACCTGCGACGCGAGTCGTTCGGCGACGTGGGATCCGATGAACCCGGCAGCTCCGGTGACGAGGACACGTTTCGGTTCGACCCCCATTCGGTTGACCCTCATAGCGTTGACCCTATGGCGCGCAACGCCGGGCTGCGTGCCACTCACGCTCCGAGTAGACCCAATGGGACCACAGCGATCCCGTCCGTTCGCCGGTACGCGTCAGTTCCGGTCGTGATCACGGCCGCGTCGACGCATACTCTACGATTTGCGCAGATCAAACTGATCTATTCACGCCTCCCGCAGTCCGTGCGTCCGATGACGTCGGCGTAGAGCGCGAGGTGGGCGGCGATGACGTCGTCGAGGGTCCACGCGTGGAGCTGGCGGCGGGCGACGGCCGACATCTCGGCGCGTAGCTCGGGTGAAGTGGCGAGTTCGGCGAGCGCGGCGCCGAGGGCCGTGGGGTCACGTGGAGGCACGACGCGCCCGACCGCGGTGTTCGACCATCTCGGGTACTCGGCCGACGGCGGTGGCCACCACGGGCAGGCCGAGCGCGAGGGCCTCGGCGACGACGATCGGTTGGCCCTCGTAGTCGCTGGCGACGGCGAGGATGTCGGCCCCGGCGATCTCGGTCAGCACGTCGTCGGTGCTCGGTTGGAACGTCACGACGTCGCCGAGCCCCAGCGTGCGTGCGAGTTCGATGTGAGCCCCGAGGTTGGGTCCGTCGCCGATGGTCACGAGCCGGATCGGTGCACCGGCATTGATCGCAGAACGCACCCCGTGCAGCAGGTTGGGGTAGTTCTTGGCGTCGCGATGGCTCGCTACGCTGACGACGGTGACCGCGGTGACCGGCCTGTCGGCAGCCGAGGTCCGGTCGCCGGCCGCGTCGAGCACGGTCGCGATGCGGGCGGTGTCGATGCCGTGGGGGATCACGACGGCGCGGCGGCGGGCCCGTGCCGGCAGTGATGCGGCGACGGCCGAAGAGACGGCGATGCTTGCGGTATCGAGGCCGTCGGTGGCACGCCAGGTGACGCGGGTGGGGAGTCGCAACGATCGCCACGGGGTGTGCGAGGTGGTGACCAGCCGGCGTCCACGGGTGGCGAGGCGGGCGACGACGGCGGGCAGCGGTCCGTGGACGTGCACGACGTCGAACCGTGCGTCGGTGACGAGCTGCGCGAGACGGCGAGTGGCGCTGATGCCGATGCGGTCGGTGCCGTCGAGCCGGTGCAGGGTGATCCCGGCCGCGTCGAGTGCGGGGGCGAGGCGATCTCGCTGCGAGTTGACGACGGCGACCTCGACGTCGACACCTGATGTCGAAAGGCCCAACGCCAGGTCGACGACCATGCGCTCGATGCCGCCGAGGTCGAGCCCCTTGGTGACGAGCAGGACGCGCATGTCGTCGGCGGGGGAGTTCACCTCGTGGCGCCGCGGTACTTGACCTTGGCGACGAGGTTGCGGAGTTCGCCTTCCAGTCGCATGCCACCGGCGGCCTTGGCGACGAAGAAGTCGTGGCCGTCGCTGCGTTGGATCGGTGTGCGCCACAGCCGGTGCAGGTCGGTGTGACCGGGCTGGTTGACGCGGCTGCGGGCGAGGGCGGCGGTGGTGAAGCGTCGGCGCACTTCGGCTTCGGCGGCCGCGGATCCGGGGAGGGCCTTGGGGTAGGCGAAGTGGGCGGGCGGCGTGCCGATGTGTTCGCCGATCAGTTCGATCGACCGGTCGAGTTCGTCGCCGATCATCGACGGGTTGGCGGGGTCGGTGGCGTCGGCGCGGTCGAGCAGGACGTGGGTGTGGGTGTGCGAGCCGATGGTGACGAGGCCGGTGTCAGCGGCGTCGCGTAGGCCCTGTCCAGCTGGCCGGCGGGGCGCCCCAGGGGAACGGCTCGCCGCTGTCGATGAAGTGGGTCGCCGCATAGAGGGTTGCCGGGATCTCGTACTCGACGAGTGCCGGCACGACGTGGTCGCAGAAGTCGTCGGTCCCGTCGTCGAACGTGATGACGACGGCGCTGTCGACGTGCGCTCGCGTCGGTCGTGGTGCTGGATGGCGTGAGCAGGTCGACGGCAGCGTCGAGTGACACCACGGTGTGGTGTTCGCGGAGGTGTTCGAGCTGCGCCCGGAAGGCGTCGACGTCGAGGTCGACCTCGCCTGCCGGATCCGCCGCCGACGCGGTGGTAGATCAGCACGGTGACACCCGGGTGCGGGCTTGAGTACCCGGTCGCCCTGGGCGAGCACCTGCTTCATGATGGTCCGGGCGGGCACGGCCGACAGTCTGGCAGCTGGTCCAGAGGATCGGGAGGCCGAGCGCGGATGCGGATGTCAGCCGTAGTCGCGGACGCACCCGGTCAGCGTGGCGGTCTCCCGGCCGCTGCCCTGTCCACGGACGGCGAGGTTCGGGCCGCTGGTGATGGCGTAGCTCGGCTGCACCGGGTTGTAGGTGGTGGGTGCTGTGGTGAAGTTCGCTCCCCCGGAGGGAACGGGAGTCCATGTCGACGGCGTCGGGCGTGCCGCCGGCACCCGTGATCCGATTGAGGGCGGGGGTGAGGTCGAGCGTGGTCTGCCAGCCGTAGAAGAAGGGGTTCAACGCGAGGTCGGCGACGGTGGTCGTCACGGTGACGGTCAGGCACGCTCGTGTGGCAGTCCAGTTCGTCCCGATTCCCTGCGTGACGTTCACCGTGTACCACGAGGGGTCGCCCTGCGCCGGCGTGGCAGTGGTCACGCACATGCGGGGGAAGGCCTGCTGGGCGTTGGTGATGGGGGTGTTGTTGTTGTTCGCGTTGAACGGTCTGTTCGCACGCGTCGTTCCGGTGACGATCATCGTGCTGCCCGGTCCCTGCGCCTTGCGTCCGCGCTGCACGGTCACCTGGTTGACGCCGACGCCGTTGAACGGTGGCTGAGTGAGGTCGACGTCGAGCTGCCAGGGCTGTGGTGTCGATGACGTTCCGGTGACGGTGACCACGACACAGAACTGGGTGGGGCTCGTCACGGTCCAGGCGATGCCGGCGATGACGGTCGTTGTATTGCCGACACTGATGCCACCGTCGCTGATGTCGTTGCCCGGCCAGGTGCCGGTGCTTGCGGTGGCGGTGAATGCGGCGGCGTCGTTCCAGGATGCCTGGGTGGGGACGAGCCGGGTCCCGGCGAGGGCCAGCAGGGCGACCACGACTGTGACGATCATCGCCCTGACGATGGAGGTGCGGGCCCGGCTCATCGTGGTGCCTCACGTCGGCGCGAGCCGAGCATCGTCAGGAGTCCGAGGAGCACGACGAGTCCGGCGACGATCGACGTCAGCCACACGACGGTCGTGCCGGTCGCGGCCAGGGTGTCGACGGCCACGAGGCGGACTCGTCCGAGTGCTTCGCCGTCGCCGGTGACGTCCGCGGTGAGCACGGCGCTCACCTTCAGCGTGTAGCTGCCGGGTGCGACGAGTGAGCCGGCCGCTCCGTCGGTGATGTCGCGGCACGACTGGGTGCTGCACAGGTCGATGGTCCAGTCGATCTGTTCGGCGACTCCGGTGACGCTGACGAAGCCCGACTCGGCGATCTGCGCGTCGACCGGTACCTCGACGGGATGGGTGACCTCAGCGGACGACGCCGGGGACCAGCCCGGTGAAGTCGAGCACCACGTCGACCCGCTCGACCTCGGCGGCTCGGGCGGTGACGTTGCCGACCAGCACGCCGAGCGCGGCGATCAGCACGACGACCGGCAGCCCGGCTGCGACGATCCGTCGGTGCGAGGTCATCGTGATGCGGTCTCCAGTGCCCTCGGTGGCGGCCATGACGCGCGCACGGTGCCCAGCGTCGACATCGTCGGCTGTGTGTCGCTGTCGTCATCGTCCGCCGTCGTCGTCCCTCGTCGTTGAGCAGTGACAATCCGAGCAGCGCGACGAGCGCGAACAGTGCGGGCACGACGAATCCAGGGCCCATGAGCGTCGAGACGGTGTAGCCGACGCCGGGGAGACTGTGGACCGGGCTTCCACACCTGATCGCCGACCACGTAGGGGCGATGTCGCCGCTGGGGTTGGCGTCGCCCTTCATCTCGATTTCCCATCGACCGCCGTCGAGCGGCGTGATCGAGACGATGCGGTGGGTCACGAGTTTGTGGGTGAGGTCGCTGGGGAGCGACACGATGTCGCCGACCTCGAGGTCGGCGGTGTCGGCCCTGGTGGCGATGAGGAGGTCGCCGGTGTCGATGGTCGGCTCCATCGATCCGGAGATCACGATGAGCGGCTGGACCAGCCCGGCGATGCGCTGGCGAGCCAGAACAGGCCGGCGATGACGCCGAGGGCGGCGCCGATCCAGAGTGCGGCGCCGCCGAGTGAGCGCAGGAGACGGAACATGGTGCGTGACCCGGACGCACCGTTCCCGGTCACGCTGGTGGCGCGTGACCGGGAACGGGCTCGGGGTCGTCAGGCCGACGTGCCGGTGACGGCCACGAGGATGTCGCCCGTCAGGTTGGCGTAGTCGGTGTTGGTCCAGTTCGGGGCCGTGAGCGTGACGGTGAACGTCGTGGTGGCACCGGCAGCCAGTGTTGAGGCGCCGTAGGCGCCGACGGTGACGCCGACGTTGGCGCCCGCATCGGCGAACAGCGCACCGGTCTCGGTGACGACCGGTGCGCCGAGCGTGAGGTCGACCGATCCGGCGTTGCGGAGGTTGAGCGTGACGACGCGCACATCGCCTGGGGCGAGGTTCTCGAAGGCGGTCACCGGGATCTGGATCGGGGTGGTGGCGGTGTCGTCGACGTTGGCCACGTCGAACCAGGTGGTGCCGTCGAGGCTGCCCTGGAGGTCGAAGCGTGCCGGAGGTGGCGTCGGCAGCGAAGAAGACGTCGTCGGTCCATGCCGCGGAGGTGAGCGCTGCGCCCACGCCGAGCACGGCGACGCCGGCGAGCGCGAACTTGGCGATCTTGCGGCGCCGCTTGGTGTCAGGTGTGCGGGAGGGGGATGCGGCGGGAGGTGTCAAAGTGGTCATGTCGTTGCTCTTTCGTTCGGGAGGGTGCGACGTTGTGCGATCGCTTCGTACCCGGTCGGTTGACCGCGCGTTGGCGTTCGAAATTCTCATCGGCACGTGGGCACGGGATCTTGACGACTTCCAGAATCGAAACCTGACGTTGCGCGGCTGGCGTCGTGGGGTCAGGCGGTCACGATGCTGCTCCGACCGCCGTTCGAGCGGCCACCCCGTGTGGGGCCCGGTCGATGGTCGTTCCGGTCCAGTGGACCGTTCCGTCGGGTCGGGTCCAGGTGGCAATTCGATCCGGGGCCATGGTGAGTGACCACCCACCTTCGTGGATGAGGTGGTGGTGCCGCTCGCAGAGCGGAATCATGTTCTCGATGTCGGTCGGGCCGTTGTCACGCCACCACCATCGGATGTGGTGGATCGAGCAGGCCGAGAACTTCACCGTGCACTCGGGATGCGCGCAGGTGCGGTGCATCGCTTGGAGCGCTCGCTTCTGTGCCCGGTTTGCCGTGCGAAGCGATCGCCCGACGTCGAGCACCTCGCCGTCGCCGTTGAGCACGACGGGCAGGATCTCGGCGTCGCAACACATCCTCCGCACGGTGTCGACGGGAAGCGCTGTGCCGTCTTCGGTCTCGCAGATGCCGTGTTCGTGCCATCCCGACACCAGCGTGCCAAAGTCGATCAGCACGCTGATCTCGGTGACTCCTTCGGCGCCCCCGCCGGCGGATACGGCTGCGAGGACGGCATCGACCTGAAGCCGCTGCCATGGTGTTCGGGCGTTGCCGTTGCTCTGGCGGAGGGATGCGATCTGTCCGTCGATCGCCTTCCACAGCTTCGCGTCGCTGACGGGGTCGAGCTCGAGGTTGGTGTGGTGCATGCCGGTGGTCTTGTCGATCCAGCGCTTCACGCTGGACCGTGCCCGCTGAGCCTCGAGCTCGTCGACGTCGCTGCCCGGGCCGTGTCGGCGATCAGATGTCGTGACAGATCTCGGCATTGCCGTTCGAAGGTGTCGACGTTCAGTTTGCTGGCAGCGTCGAGGAGCAGCTCCTCGTGAGAGAAGAACTCGGTGCGGAGTTCTTCGTCGAGGCGCCGGGTGGCGTTGGCGAGGGCATCGAGGTGTCCGGCCGACACCGCACCTGCGGAGAGAGCATCCTCGAATTGTTGGGTGGCGCCACACACACGATCGCGTTCGGTGACCGTCGCAGCGTCCTTGCCGGAACGGCGCCCGGCGGCTCCGAGCAACGATTCCGGTGGCGGTGCGGTGCCCTCGGCCGCGAGTTCGCGACTGCGACGGGCGCAGCGCACCTCGTAGGCATCGAGCCACCCGCGGATCTCGCTGGACGCACGCACCACCGTCGCCAACTCCTCGCCGTCGAGGCAGCCGGGATCGGTCACGAGCAACGCCTCGACGGCGCCTCGCAACCGGTCGGTGTCCTTCATGGTGATCCTCCGTTTCGTGTTGTCGGAAACTGGAGGGGAGTCGGTACGCCCATCATGCGCACGGGGGTGTGACAGGGTTGCCGGGTTTCCGCCCGACCTTTGATGTGACGTTGGTCACCTCGAGTGATGTCAGCTCCGGTTGGTTCCGTTCGCCGAATGCCGCCACTTCAGAACCGGGTCGGCGATGCCGATGATCCGACGTGCAAGATCGTTACGCGGGCGATGTCGGAGACTTCCTGAAACTCGGGCTGCTGCGATGGCTGGCGGCTCCGTCGCCGTTCCTGCAGCAGCACCGTCTCGGCATGGTGTGGTTCCGAGGGGCCGACGAGCACCACAACGCCGACGGCAAGCACGTGGCCTACCTCGACCCGTCGACCCGGGCGGGCCAGGATCTTCGGCCCCTCGATTCCGATCTCTACGATCGCCTCCGTGGCATGGTGGCTGCCGGCAATCGTTCGGTTGCCGGACTCGCTGCGTGCGGTGCGTTGCCGACGGGCACGTTGTGCTTCGACCAGGTCCTGAGTTTCGCCGACCTCGCTTCGACCGACCGTGCAGCACGCATCGTTCGGCGTGAGCGTTGGTTCCACGAGGCGATGGTTGCCGTCGACCCGTGCTCGTTGGTGTTCGTCGATCCCGACAACGGTCTGCGCCGAGATGACCACTCGGTGCCGTCGCATCGGAACCTCTCGGAGAAGCACACATATCTGTCGGAGGTGGGGCGTCTGCTCGACCGGGGCCAGAGCGTGGTGGCGTATCACCATGCGGATCGTTCCGAACCGGTCGCCGAACAGGCGGAGTCGAGAATGGCCGACATCCAAGAACAACTCGGGGTGGAGCCGTTGGCGGCCGTGCGGGCATCGCGGGGCACGACCCGATTCTTCATGGTGATACCCCATCCCCAGCACCGGTCGGATCTCGAGCATCGTCTAGGCGCACTCCAACAGACGCGGTGGGGCGACGAACTCCGGCTCTACCGCTGGCATCGCGAGAAGATCGCCGTCTGAACGCGTCGGCGTGCGGCGAACCGCTGAGTTCGAGTGTCTCGGCTTCGAGGATCCCCCAGCTCCGAAGCGGCGGACGACCCCACCAAGCCCCAGCCGACGATGACCACATTGGACGACTCGGCATTGTCAGTTCCGATCTGTTGCGCGAGGTGCAGCCTTGCACTGCCGTTCTCGCGGACTGCTCGATCAGCCATCCTGACATCGACGATTGGCGGCTCTCCGCCCAGCGGCAACGCTGTCGAAGTACCGTGGTGCCTGTGCCGGCTCGTGTGCTCTGGGTGATCAAGGGGCTCGGGCCCGGGGGAGCCGAACGATTGCTGTGTGCCGCGGCCCGAGCGCACGACCACCAGCACTTCCACATCGAGTGCGCGTTCGTGCTCCCGTGGAAGGACCATCTTGCCGAGGACCTCGAGCGAGCCGGCGTACGCACGCATTGCCTGAGCGGGAGGCGTAGCGACTTTCGTTGGCCCCTCCGCTTGACCGAGTTGGTGCGCGACGGCGATTGGGACATCGTGCACGTCCATTCGCCGCTGCCCGGATCGGTCGCACGCCTCGCGACTCGTACGATGCGCAAGGCCGCCCGACCGAAACTGGTGAGTACCGAGCACAACCGTTGGGTGACTCACCGAGGAGCGACGCGCTGGCTGAACACCCTGACGAGCCGTTGGGACGACGCATCGTTTGCCGTCACCGACGAGGTTCGCAACTCGATGTCCGGACGGGCGGCGAAGCTCGCGGAGACGTTGCAGCACGGTATCGACGTGGAGGTGACGGCCAAGGCGGTCGCCGATCGTGATGCGGTGCGAGCCGAGCTGGGCATCGGCCTTGACGAGATCGTCGTGGGGACGGTGGCGAACTTCAGGCCACAGAAGGACTACCCGAACCTGTTGCAGGCCGCGCGGTTGCTCGCCGACCGCGAGGTGCCGGTTCGATTCGTCGCCGTTGGCCAAGGCCCGCAGGAGGTCGAGACCCGGCAGCTCCGCGACGACCTGGGACTCGCCGAACGGGTGATTCTGACTGGGTTCCGTGATGACGCGGTCCGGGTGATGGGCGCATGCAACGTGTTCACGCTGGCGTCGCAGTGGGAGGGCCTGCCGGTTGCGTTGATGGAGGCGCTCGCACTCGGCTTGCCGGTGGTGGCGACGAACGTGGGCGGCGTGGGGGAGGAGATGTACGACGGCGTCGATGCGCTGCTCGTCCCGCCGCGAGATCCTGTGGCGCTGGCCGACGGAATCGAACGTGTGGTTGTCGACCCGCTGCTCCGCGAGCGCCTGTCGGCGGCGGCGTCCTCGCGTGCGGGCGACTTCGACGTGCGTCGAGCTGTCGACCGGATCGAAGCCGTCTACCGACGCCTGGCCCCAGTGGCCGCCAGTCAGCCGGCGGAGTCGACACCGGCGCCTGCCCGCCGACCGCTGCCGCAGGGTCTCGACATCCGTGAGGCGACGCCCGACGATCGGCCGGCGATCATCGAGCTGTGTCGGGCTTCGCTGGGTTGGGGTGACGATCCTCGCTTCGAGCAGTTGTTCTCGTGGAAGCATGACCAGAACGCGTTCGGACCGTCGTACATGTGGGTGGCCACCGATGGCGATCGCATCGTGGGCTTGCGAGCCTTCATGCGGTGGGAGTTCGTGCGCGGTGGTGAGGTGCTGCACGCCGTGCGTGCGGTCGACACGGCGACGCACCCCGACATTCAAGGCAGGGGTCTGTTCACGGCGATGACGATGCATGGCCTCGATGAGATCAAGGCCGACGGCATCGACTTCGTGTTCAACACGCCGAACGACAAGAGCCGCCCCGGCTACCTGAAGATGGGCTGGCAGGAGGTCGGCAAGCTGCCGGTCGCGATTCGGGTGGCCGGACCGGGCTCGGCGGTGCGCATGGTTCGATCACGCGTCGCATCGTCGCACTGGCCGCTGGAGGCTGACTTCGGGGTGCCGGTGATGGATGCCGTGGTGGACTTCGCTGCCGCCGACGCATCCATGCTGGATCGGTCCACGATCACCACGAACGTGAGCACTCCGTTCTACGAATGGCGTTATGGCGCCGACTTCCTCGGCTACCGGGCCGTGGCCGGCGACGGCGGTCATCTCGTCTGCCGGGTTCGTCAGCGGGGCGACGCCAAGGAGTTGGTGATGCTCGACTTGCCGGGGCTCGACGTCTCTTCAGTCGACCGAATCGCCAGGCGGCTGCTGAAAGCGAATGGGCTGGATCACGCGCTCCGGATCGGTGCGATCGATGGTCGCAACGGGTTCGTGCTGGCGCCGGGTGGACCGGTCGTCACCTGGCGTTCGGTGTGTGCCGAGGCGATGCCCCCGCTCGCGAACTGGCACGTTGGCATGGGCGACGTGGAATTGTTCTAGTGGACCGAATGGAGAGGCAGTGACGACCAAGGAGAAGATCGACCAACGAAGCCACCCGCTTCAACCGTCGTGGACCGGCAGCTCGCACCAGGATCGATTCGACGCCATCCGCCCGCTCGTGCAGGGCCGCTCGGTGCTCGACATCGGGGCGGGCAGCGGCCATTGGAGAGAAGATTGGTTCCACCTACTGATTCGCAGCGTCTCCGACGACGTTGTCGGCATCGAGCTCTCGCCCGAGTTCGTGGCTGGGGCGAAGGAACGCGGCGTGGAGCTGGTGCAGGGCGATGCACAGGAGATCCGGCTCGGTCGGACGTTCGATGTCGTGTTCGCAGGCGAACTCATCGAGCACTTGTCGTGCTTCTCGGGACTACTCGAGACCGCGCGAGCGCACCTCGAACTCGGTGGCGAACTCGTCCTGACAACACCGAACGCGTTCGCGATCAGCAACTTCGTCTATCGCGTCGGCGGTCGGCCACGGGTGAACGCCGAGCACACTTGTTGGTTCTGCGAGGACACCTTGGCGACATTGCTCGAGCGCCACGAGTTCGAGGTGGAGAGCATCTCCTACCTCAAGCACACGACGCCGGGGCGCGTGAGGAGCGCTGCTGCGGGAGCCATCCGATCCGTGCTGCCCGACCGACTTGCACAGAACACTCTCCTCGCCGTGGCCCGGGCCCGGTGACCCCAGGAAGCAGCCATCACACCGTGCCGTCGCGATCTCGACGCCTCCGCGTACTCCAGGTCGTCACGGATCGTGATCGGCGAGGGGCCCAGGTGTACGCGACTGATCTTGCTGTGGGCCTGAGCGACCTCGGTTTGGAGGTCGACACGGTCGCGCTGACCCGTGGGATTCACGGGGATCAGCTGGCCATCGACGCCTTGGGGCCGCGTCGCCGCTCGCCGTCCACACTTCGGGCACTTCGAGCACGAGCACGCAGCTTCGACGTGGTGGTCGCTCACGGCTCGACGACGCTGTTCGCCTGCGCGGTCGCCCTCGCTGGGTCGGGGGTTCCCTTCGTGTATCGACAGATCAGCGATCCGCTGTTCTGGGCCTCCACCACCGCGAGACGCCTGCGCTCCAAGGCGTTCCTCGGTCGAAGTGAACGCGTTGTGTCCCTGTCTGCTTGGACTGCTGACGTCGTGAGCGACCACTACGGTCTGCTTCGCAGCAAGATCATTGTCATCCCTAATGCTGTTCCTGGAGAACGATTCGCGCCGTCCAGTAAGGCGGAGAGGACGGCGGCACGCGCTGAACTCGGGGTCGATGAGCACGCTTTGTTGGCGATCTCGGTTGGTGCGCTCGTGCCCGAGAAGGGTGTCGACTTGGCGATCAGGTCCTTGGCCCAGCAGGCCCACTGCAGCTTGCTCGTTGCCGGCGACGGTCCGGAGCGTGGTGCACTCGAGGAGCTGGCGGCCGAGCAACTCGGTGATCGGGCGCAATTTCTGGGTTCTGTGGACGATCCTCGTTCGCTCTACGCGGCGGCCGATCTCCTGATGCTTCCATCCCGAGGGGGCGATTCGATGCCTGCTGTATTGATCGAGGCAGGCCTGTGTGGATTGCCGGCGATCACATGTCCGATCGGCGCTATTGCCGACGTAGTCCTGGACGGTGAGACGGGCATGCTGGTCGATCCCGACGACCTTGATGCTCTGCAGGCAGCGGTCGACTGGTTGTGCGCCGACCGAGAACGGGCCAAGCGCCTCGGGTCGGGTGCTCAGGCGCATTGTTCGACACATTTCACCATTGCGGCGACTGCTCCACTCTGGGTGGATCTGCTTGGCGAAGTGGTCGACGGTTCCAAGCGATTCGAGCCCGAGGAGGCAACGTGAAGCTCTCGCCAGTGTTCGCGATGCCGCGTACTCCGGGTGAGTGGGGTGGGGCCGGAGCACTGTGGTTGACCGTCGCAGGTTGGGCAACGGCCGAGACAAACCGTGGCGGCGTTCCTGGAATCTTGACTCCGGGTGGGCTCATGTCAGTGGCAGAGTGCATGGAGACCACCTCCATTGGCCCGGCGGCTGGGGCGCATCGCGGGTGGCGAGGGCCACAATGGGCTCGTCAGGCGGTTCGCGACGGTCAGCGGGCAATCAGGGGTCGCAAATACAGCCACCGAGCTGTTGAGCTCGTGGAGTCCGCGAGTCAACCGGTGACCGGATACGTATGGCAACACCATGAGCTGTTTCACCGGGCTGGATCTGAATTGAGCCGGAGGTTCGACGTTCCCCTGATCGAATACGTGCATGCCCCGGTGGTCTGGGAGGCGAAGCGCTGGGGAGTGCAGCGCCCGGGGTCGGCGTCACTTGTAGAGCGACTAGGTGAATGTCCGCAGCTGAGAGAGGCGGACCTCGTCGCATGCGTCTCCGAGGAGGTGCAGCTCGAAATCGTCCGAATGGGTATCCCGAGCGATCGAACCGTCGTTGCGCCGATGGGCGTCGACATTGACCGCTTCTCGCCAAAGGTCGATGGTTCCAGCTGGTGGGCTACGACACATCCGGTCGGTGACATCGTGCTCGGGTGGGCCGGCTCGGTGAGGCGATTCCACAACGTCGACATCGCCCTGCGTGCGATACAAGTCTTGCGGTCGCAGGGCTGCAGCGTCGGCCTGGCCATCGCTGGCGACGGTCAGGACCGTCCGCGGCTTGAGGCCCTCGTCGCAGAGCTCGGAATCATGAAGTGGGTGCGTTTCGTCGGGCAGGTTCCGAACGCGGAGATGCCGGGTTTCCTTGCCTCCGTCGATATTGCCGTTCTGACGGCGGGCGCCGACCAGGCGTTTCACTACTCGCCTCTGAAACTCCGGGAGTATCTCGCGATGGGTCTACCCGTCGTCGCGCCGAGAGTCGGTGAAATCGCAAGGTTCCTCGAGGACGGGCACACAGGCATGCTCTACGACGCCGGAGATCCAGCGGGGCTCGCATCCGCCGTGCAGCAGATCACCGACGATGACGCACTGCGGCACGACCTGGGAGCAGCTGGTCGGGCTCTCATCGCTGCTTCGGGTTCCTGGGATGCAATAACAGCGACGTGTCTTGCGCGGCTGAATGCCTAGAAGCGGATGCCGAGCGACGATCTCCGGTGGGGCCAGCGGTTCACAGTGATCTGGAGCACCAGGGTTACATGGGCCTCTGAGCACCGCTCGCTGTTCTTGGTCAGAGCAGTAGCTTGAGACGAGTGTTGTCGCCCCGAAGGAACTCGTGATCTCAGCGTCGCAGGCTGAGAATGCCCTCGTCGTCTCGCATCGTGTTGGCCTTTCGACTGCGATCCCATTCGCTTCGGCGCTGAGTGGGATGGGTCAAACCGTCCGCATGTATTGCCTGGGCGACTTTGCCGACCAGGCCCGATCGCTCGTGCCGGATGTTGTCGACGTCGTCGATTCTCATGGCGTCTCGGTACCGCTCTGGTCGACGCTTGCGAAGAAGACCGTGTTTGCACTGTCGAATTTCGACCCCGGGGCCAACTCGGATCAAAGACAGACTTTTGATCACCGGTCGAGCGGAAGCGCACGGCTTCGTCAAGAGATCCTCAAGCAGACTCGCCGCGTGCCGCCCAGGAGACTGAACCAAGCGGTGGGCGCGCTGGGAAACCTTGTCCGAGGCCCAATCCCGGAGCGAAATGTCTGGGTCGTTTCCTTCTTGACCGAACCGACTCTGGCGCTCGGACGGCAACACAAGGTGATCACGCTTGTGGACAGTTGGGATCACCCCGTGAGAAGGACGGCTGGCTATCGGTCTGATGTCGTCGTTGGTTGGAACCAGGATTTGGCGAACGACTGGGCCGACATTCAAGGGGCCGGGGCTGCTCTCGAAGGTGCACCGCTCAAGCTCCGCTATGCCGCCGATCGGTATCCGATCGAGCCCTGCGCGGATCAACGGTTCATGTTTGCGGTTGGAACGTCGGCGCATACGCCGGACTGGCAGGAAGCCGAGCTGCGATTGGCCGAACTCGTCTGTGCGGCGGCCAACGATGCTGGATGGGAGGTCTTGCTCAAACTCAAGCCCACAGGCGGTCAGGAAGACTGGGTCGCCTTCTCGGAACGCTGGCCGAACGTCCAGATCTCTGATGAGGTGGATGCCCCGACGCCAATGGACTACTTCCTCGATGACGACTACAACAACCGCCGGTTGGCAGACCTTGTTCGCGTTCAGTTCGTGGTCAATTCGGTGACGACCTTTGGCTTGGATGCAGCATTGGCGGGCATGCCCGTCCTGCAGTTCTCGGACTTGAGCGGCCCCGGGCTGGTCTGGCTGAAGTCGGCCCAGAGGAATTACCACATCCGAAAGTACCTACTCAGCCAAGACCACACCTTCCGAGCGGCAGAAGGTGAGATCCGCTCCCGCCTCGCTGATTGGCTACGGAAGCCGGACGATCGGGCCACGCTCTACTCGCAGAACCTACGAGCTTGGCTGCTCCCGGATGCGGGATTCGATGCAGCTGTGGAACGAGCGGTGAGAATCGCCCAAGCGTCGTAACCGGGCGCGCGATGCGCAACTGGACGATCGTGTATTTCAATCGCTCTCCGCTGCAACTGGCGCGGGCCGATGACCCAACACACACTCACCAACACTTGGACACCTCGTCCAGATACCGAACGCGTCGCGCTTATTCCCTGAATCGGGACCTCCGAGGTTCGGCGGCAACCTCACTTTGCTTTAGTCTGACAAGCAGTGAGATTCGGCACTTCCCAAAATCTCCTGGCACCTGGAACTCCAATCTGGACCGTCCTGCAACGGGCAAAGCCTGGCCTCCGCTGGATCGGACGGCAAGCGGCCAGGCTGGAGCCCTCCCATACTCTGCATGAGGGAACGCATGGGGATGCACTTGTCGGGCAGCGAACCCGTGGGGCCGGCCAAATTCGATTCGAGGGCCTGAACCTGATCGGCCGAATGGGGTCATTCTCTGGCGAGATAGAGATCGGGCTTTGTTCGACCGTGGGCGCATTCGCCGACTTCGCTGGCCCAATCAGGATCGGGCGATACAGCCAGATCGGACCCTCGGTCGGCATGGTTGCGAACGATCATCCCTTTCGCTATCTGACCACATACACCAACTCGCGATTGATGGAGGGACGCTTGAGCGGGCAGGTGGAGCGTGAAGCCATTCGGATTGGACATGACGTCTGGATCGGGCGCCAGGCAGTAGTGCTTAAGGGTGTCACTGTGGGCGATGGCGCAGTGATTGGTGCGGGCTCAGTCGTGACTCGCGATGTGCCGCCTTTCGCTGTAGTCGCAGGAACTCCCGCCAGGATTCTCAAGTATCGATTTAGCAGTTTCCTCATCGATCAGGTTCAAAGGAGTTGTTGGTGGGACCTGTCGCCGGAGGAGCTCCGGGCCTTCGAGCCAGCCTTTCAGATTCCCATCGCCAGCATGACCGAAACAGATCTCGCCGTATTCGAGGCCATCGGGCGGGCTTCTCGGGCGAGTGCCGATATCCGCTCTGAATGAGAACGGGAGATCGCCGCAGAGGTCTTGCTCCCGGACAACTCGTTCTTCTGCAAACGGTTTGGATCGAGGGCAAGGGGTCAAGGTATCCGTGAGGAGTGGTACGAAGCCCTGGGCCATCGAAGCCGCGAGAGGCACGCAGACCGAGCATCGACCGGTTCCGATGCTTCCGCCGCGGTCGAGCGATCAGCTGAGCGTCTGGCGCCACCTCGATGACCGGCGATGCGCGTAATCGCCCATCTTGTCGAGATCCCTTGTTGACCGTTGGTGTACCCGTGAGCGGTGCTTCGATGCCCCTCCACGAGTTGCCGGCAAGCAGATCGCGTATCGGAGCAGCGGGTTGGCACATAGCCCCGAACGCCACGACTTGCGGGTCGCTGTTGATCGTGCGGTCGCCGTCGCTGTCGAATTGCCTATTCAGCAGCGCACTTTCGGGCGAGGGTCACGTGATCGAGATTCCGCCATCAATGAGTAACACCTGACCGGTTACATAGGAGGACAGGTCAGAGGCAAGGAACGCTGCGGCGCCGATGAGGTCATCCTCGGTTGCCATCCGCTTCAGCGGCGTCTTCTGTTGGTAGCGCGTGACGAACTCAGGATCCTGCCCACGTTCGACTCCGCCCGGGCACAGCGTGTTCACGCGCACAGCTGGCGCCAATTCAGTCGCCATCCAGCGCATGAGTTGATTCAGCCCTCCTTTGCTGGCGAAGTAGCCGGCCGGCCTGCCCATATCGGTTCCCTCGTACAGCGAAGGGTCCGAGCCCATGGTTCCGTAGATCGATCCCACCAGGATCACTGACCCGTGGCCCGACTCGGCGAGATGCTTCGCGGCGGATTGGCACAGGACGAAGGCCGACGTGAGATTGACTTCGAGCGCGCGGCGCCAGGTGACAACGCTCTGTTGCTCAAACGGAGTAGTCCAGCCCTCGAGCGGTGTCGTGCCCACGAGCGCCGCTGAATGCACCAGCACGTCGAGCCTGCCGAAACGCTCGACTACGCGTCGAGGGAGTTGTCGAGCTTCGTCGGAGTCCTCGAGATCGATGGCAAAGTGATCTGCATCCACGCCATGCTCGAGCCGTACGTCACTGGCGACCTCGTGCGCACGGTCGACATCAATGTCTGCGACCGCGATGGATGCCCCCCATTCGGCAAGGGCATGCGCAATGCGTCGCCCGATGTGCCCGGCCCCGCCGACGATGAGCACCACGCGACCGTCGAGCGAGGACAACTCTTGCAGCGTTGCGGTCATGACGCGTTCATCCACGGAAACGTGACAAGACCAGCATCAAGTACCGCATTCAACTGTCTGAAATCAGATTCTGTGTCGATCGAGAAGGCACGCTCTTCGTCGATCTCCAGAAGAAGCTGCCGGCCGTCTATCACGCTCTTGGCTGCAGCAACGAACTGCCGACGCCAGAGATAGAGCGCTCCGTTGATTCGGAAGAAATCTGGTGCATCCTGACGACGAGTCACATCTTTCGCTCCCGGAAACGCCGGAGCGATCGAGCCGTCAGCACGTTTCGCGACCCCAACCCAGTACGGATTGAAGTGGGGCTTCGAGCACGCGATCACACCGTCGGCCTCGATGTCTGCCTCGAGCATCCGGAATGCCCGTTCAATGTCCTCCGGGAGCCTGCAGGGGCTGGTTGGGTCGAGCAGCAAGACCAGATCGTACTCGGACGACTCGAGTTGCTCGACCGCTGACACCGCGTGAGCGAGGACGGGCATCATCGGAGTCGAGTCGGAGGCCAATGACGACGGCCTCATGAACGGTACGTCCGCACCTGACTCCCTGGCCTTCGCAGCGATTTCGTCGCTATCCGTCGAGACGACGACTCGCGTGATCTGTGGAACCATCGCGGCGCAGCGCAGTGAATGGGCAATCAATGGGAATCCCGAGAAGCTCCCGAATGTTCTTGCCGGGCAGGCCCTTCGAACCGCCGCGAGCTGGCACGACCGCAAGACATCTGGGCGTCATGGCCGGTCCAGGCGGTCCCGGTGCGCAGCGTGAGCGGCATCGCACACTGCCAACGCATCGAGCCCATCGAACGCAGTCGAGAGACGAGCTTCGCCCTCGCCTCGGAGGGTCGTGAGCCAAGCGTCAATCTGCTTCTCATACATCGGTGCCCCGCTCTCCCAAACGAGCCGATCGATCTCAGCGCCGTCGGCTGTGCACATGATGGCGGTGCCGGCGTGGTAGCTCCACGTCAGTTCTCCTTTTGAACCCAGAATGCGGCAGCGCCGAGACTCGCGTTTCGACACATAACTCAGGCGGATCACGATCGGGGCCCGACCTTTGACTCGAGTGGCCAACAGCACCGCGGTCTCTTCCACGTCGGCCGGAAGATCGAGGATTCCGAGGTTGTTCAACTCAGCCGCCGAAAAGTCCAACGGCCCGAGGATCCAGTTGACGTAGTCGATCTCATGGATGAGGTCCAACACCACCCCGCCCTCCTTCGGCCTCGACGCATACCCGGTCCGGTAGTCGCGGCCACCCCGCCAATCCGGTAGCCAACTCAAACACTCGATGTCGGCCAGCACGATCTCGCCGATGTCCCCGACTCGCTCACGCACCCATTCGAGTCCATCGTCGAATCGCAGGCACGATGCCACGTGAAGATGAACGTGCCTTTCATTCGCAGCGTCGATCATCCGTTGCGCAGCTGAGGACTCAGTGGCTATCGGCTTCTCCACGAGTACATCAAGATTCTTCGCGATTGCAGCAAGCGTGTCTTGCTCGTGTCGGCCGGAGTCGGTCGCTATGAGAACTGCCGTTGCACCCCAGTCGGCCGCTTCGGCCAATGTGTCGACAGAGCGGACACCCTGTTTTCGAAGTTCCTCCGATCGCCCGCTCCGAACGGGGATGGCGACAACGTCGACATCGGGTCGCCGCGCGAGTATCGAGTAATGGCGCAGCCCAATTGAACCTGCGCCCCATACAGCGACTCGCAAAGGGTGGTCTCTCTCTGCCTTCTTCGAGGTCACGCGAAAATCCGCAACGCCTCGGGTTGACGGTCGTTCACGACCACGAACACCGAAGCGTCCAACGGAGGCCTCTCACGCAGCACGCGGATGGAGATCACCCCTCAAATCTAGGCCGCTCGGACAAAACCAGCCGGCCTCACCTTCGCCGAGCCCCTCACGAGAAGCTCGGTTCAACGGCCGAGCGTCCATGGCTTCCCGCTCGCAGTCTGTCATCATCTATGGCCGTGCGATCTTCGTCCACCCTCGTCATTGCTGAAGTCGGGGTAAACCACAACGGTGACGTCGATCTCGCACATCGGCTCATCGAGGCATCGGCCGCTGCGGGGGCCAACGTGGTCAAGTTCCAGACCTTCGATCCTCAGCTCGTGGTATCCGCATCCGGGCGCACGGCCGAGTACCAGTTGCAGTCGACCGGACAACGTAGTCAGCAGGAGATGCTCGCTGGGCTTTCGCTTCCCAGGAGTGCGTGGGTCGACCTTGCTGATCACTGTCGGCAGCTCGACGTCGAGTTCTTGTCGACAGCGTTCGATTGGCAGAGCCTCGAGATGTTGTTGGAGATCGGCCTTCGTCGTATCAAGATTCCGTCCGGCGAGATCGACAATGTGAGATTCATCGCACGGGCGTCAGATCTCGGGCTGCCTCTCGTGATCTCCACCGGTATGTCCGATTGGGATGACGTGGATCTGGCCGTTGCTTCATCGACCAACGCTCCGGAGGTCACTCTGCTCCATTGCGTCAGCCTCTATCCGACGCCCCCAGAAGCAACCAACCTCTCAGTGATCCCAGCGATGCGCGACCGCTATCACCTTCCGACGGGGTGGTCTGACCACACGTTGGGCGTCCAAGCCGCAGTCATGGCTGTGACGTCTGGGTGCGACCGTTATCGAGAAGCACATCACGCTCGACCGGTCCATGCCCGGGCCTGACCACCTGGCCTCGTCAGATCCTGAACAGTTCGGCAGACTTCGTGGTCAGCGATTCGGTCAACCGAGACTATGCTCGGAACACCGGACAAACGCCCGACACCAGGTGAGCAAGAAGTCGCCATGGCCGCGCGCCGTTCGCACCACGCCACGCGTGACCTGCAGGCAGGGGCAGGTTCTTCAGGCGTCCGACACGCAATTGCTCCGACCGGCCGATGGGGCCCCGGCCGCCTGGGACCTTGCCGGCAGGACACTCCTGCACGACGTGCGGCGCGGTGAGGCCGTTGACCCTCAATTCCTGGCGCCTGCGGAGATCGCTGATCGAGGGATGAACGAACACACGAAGCAGGACGAGGGACTATGACGGGACCGATCCGAGTTGCCGTGTTCACCGGGACACGAGCCGAGTATGGGCTGCTGGCCCCGCTCCTACGCCAGATCCACCAGCACGAGATGCTGGAACTGCATCTTCTCGTCTCGGGAACCCATCTCTCGCACCTCCACGGTTACACCATCGAGCACATCATCGCCGACGGATTCGTACCCGATGCTCGTGCTCGAGTCGATTCTCGCGTCCGACTCAGCCCAGTCCGTGTGCAAGGCGCTCGCACTCACCGTCATCGACGTCGGACGAGAACTCGAGCGTGCGCAATGCGACTACCTCGTCATCCTCGGTGATCGATTCGAGGCCCTCGCCGCCGCCACTGCCGCGGTTGTCCACGGCGTTCCGGTTGTACACCTCCATGGCGGAGAGGCGTCGGAAGGGGCGAAGGATGACCGCTTTCGGCATGCGATCACGAAGCTGGCGGATCTGCACTTCGTAGCGGGACCCGAGTTCGCCAAGCGTGTACGACAGATGGGCGAGCCGGACGACCGCATCTTTGTGTGCGGGCCAGCGGTGCAGGACGTTCTGTCAACACTCACCACCGTGGACCGATCCGAGCTCCAGAGGATCCTCAACGCGACGTTCGAGCCTCCGACTGCCCTGCTGGTTTATCACCCCGCAACCGCCGGAGCGGAGGACCCGTCAGGAGCGGTGGAAGCGATCTTTGACGGACTGTTTGCTGCTGGGTTCCGGCAAGTGCTGGCGAGCCTGCCAAACGCGGATGAAGAGGCAAACTTGATTGCGGCGGCAATCAAAGCAAGATCCCTCCGCGACCCGCGAATCGTGGCGTTCGGAAGCATCGGGCAACCCGCTTATCTCTCGCTGCTCCGCGAATGCGCATTGCTGATAGGCAACTCGTCGAGCGGGATCATCGAAGCGCCGCTCCTGGGTACGCCAACGGTCAACGTCGGATCTCGACAGGATGGACGGCCACGCGCATCATCGGTGATCGACGTCGCACCAGACGCCGGGCTGATCGCCCAAGCGTGCCGTTCGGCGCTGGAATTCTCGGAGTCGATCGACGCGCGGTCTGCGTCCCCTTATGGCGTAGGCGCCTCGATGGCCGAGCGCGTTGTGTCAGTCCTCACCGAGACCGGAACCCGTTCGCTACTGTCGAAGCCGTTTGCCGGGCAGTGAATCGACGAGCAAGCGGCGTCAACAGCTATTGCCCGCCTGCACGCGGACTTGACGGATCAGCGAAGGTCGGCTCAAACAGTCGCCGAGGATCTAGCCTGCCGTCGAGTCCAATGGAACAGAACGAGCCCGGCCGCCCGAGCGGCACACGAGCGTTACTCGCCACCCACAGATCCTCGGTGGCCTGGCTTTCCCTGACGTCATTCGTGGGCGGACTGCTCGAGGCTCTGTTCTTGGTGGTCGTCACGCGTTCGGCATTTGCGATAACTGACGGCGCCGACGCGGTCGGGCTTGTCGCCGGGCGCATGGCTTCGATTGGGGCAGCGCTCGGGTTTGCTCTTTTGCTCGTGATACTGCGAGTTGCCTTTGCGGTCGCTGCTACCTGGCAGTCCGCCCGACTGAGCACCACGGTGACCGCGAGCCTTCGCACCGAACTCGGCGACACGTTCTTCGCGCAAACTGGGCAGCGCAGCACGGCGAACGTGCCGGTCGGCTTCAAGAGCTCCTGACGACGTTCTCACAACAGGGGGCCAGCCTGGTCGACAGTGTGATGCAAGGCATAACGGCAGGCTTCAGCCTGTTCGCGCTGCTGCTGTCCGCTGTCCTGATCGATCCGCTCGCATCGCTTGCGCTGATCGTCGTCGTCGCTCTGCTCGCCTCAGTGCTCCGCCCACTTCGTGCTGCAGTGCGGCGGCAAGCCGTGGCAACTTCGAGAACAGGGATGGACTACGCAACGTCGCTGAGCGAGATCTCCCAACTCGGAATGGAAATGCATATCTTCCATGTTCAGCCACAGACTCGCAGTCGCGTCGCTGGACTGATTCAGGCGAATGCCAGAGCGGCCGAGCGGCTGGCATTTCTGCGCGGCATGGTTCCGGCCATCTACACCGGACTCGCCTACCTTGCACTCGTCGGTGGCCTTGCGGTCGTTGCGACACTCGACTCGGCAAACATCACGTCGGTCGGAGCAGTGATGCTCGTCATGCTTCGTTCGCTCAGCTACGGGCAGGCCCTGCAGACCTCGTCGGCGACCATCAACGCAACGAAGCCATTCCTCGAATCGCTTCAGTTGGAACTCGAGCGATACCAATCGGCAGCGGTGGTGGACCGAGGATCGGGCGTCGACAGCGTCGGACGGCTGAGCCTCGTTGATGCAACGTTCGAATACACCACAGATACACCGGTGCTGCATTCGATCAGCCTTGCGATCGAGGAACACGAGGTCGTTGGCATTGTCGGCCCGTCAGGGAGTGGCAAGTCGACGCTGGTGCAACTCCTGCTGGCGCTCCGCGATCCCGACGAGCGGTGCGGTGCTCGCCGGAGCTCGTGACATCAGAGACTTCTCTCGCGCCGAGTGGGCGCGAAAGGTCACGTTCGTCCCGCAGCAGGCGCACCTCATCGCCGGGACAGTGTGCCGACAACATTCGGTTCCTGCGTGACGACGTCACGCAGGAGCAGATCGAGCAGGCTTCACGTCTCGCCAATCTGCACGACGACGTTGCCGGTTTCGCTGAGGGCTACGAGCGGCAAGTGGGGGAGCAGGGGAGCCATCTCAGCGGCGGCCAGCAGCAGCGGCTGATCATCGCCCGGGCCCTGGTGGAGAACCCCGACGTACTGATCCTCGACGAACCGACCAGTGCGCTCGACGTGCGCAGCGAGCATCTGATCCGTCAGACGCTCAACACGCTCCGGGAGAAGATGACGATCATCATCGTGGCGCACCGGCTCTCCACGCTGGAGATCTGCGACCGGATCATGGTGATCCAGGACGGCGAACTCAAGGGATTCGACACGCCCGAGAACCTCGAGAAGACCAACGATTTCTACCGCGAAGCGCTCGATCCTGTCCGGGATGCGCTGAACACCCCGTCGGCGTCGGGCCGGGGCTTACCGCTCGACGAGCCGCGCCAGATTACGGACAGCCGAACGAGGAATCGAAACGAACGGCGGATCAGGGTCGACGAGGGGACGCAGCGGCACGGCGAGTTGCATTGCCCACTCCGCCCTGGTCGACCAGTCGGGGGAGGACCGAACCAGCCAGGATTCGTACCGCCGCCGAATTTGTCGGGCGCTTTCGCCCGGTTTGGGCCCGGCGAATCTGCTGAGGAAACTCCAGCGACAGACACCCCTCCCACGCCTCGATCGCAAGCGAACGAATGTGCTTGGTCGCAGATTCAGCCAGGTCTGCAAGCGACGGATCGATATGAGCAGCGGTCAGAACGGCAAGCGCGACATTGCGGTGTGTACGTGCAAGGCCTCGGCTGGCCTCAGGGCCGCAGACCTCGACGAGTCGGACAACATCGACCAGATGCCGTAGCGTAGACCACGCCTCCTTACGGCCATGTTGGGCGATATGAACGAAGGCGTCCTCGAGGCAGAGCGTGCGCACCATCGGGCCTACCGCCGGCACGGGCACTGATCGCGAGTAGGCATCGTCGAAGTCGAAACGCAACTCGCCCTGGCGCTCGGCGAGTCGCCAGTGGAGGTCGAGCGTCGCTCGGTCCGGATGATCGAGCGCTTCCTCATGGGCGAATCGCAGCAGTGTCCGCCAACGCCACGTGTCACCTGGCTCGGGGAGTCGTTCAGCGATCGGCCGACGCTGCCAACCGTGAGCCCGTGCCACTGCCTCCGCCTCAGCCATTTCGCGTTCTCGAACCCACACGTCGATGTCGCCGCCCCCTCGCAGAGCGGGCATCTCCCCAACAGCCGCACCCAGAACGACGCCCTTCACGACGAGATGATCGATGCCCGCACCGTTCAGAATTCGGGAGACGGAATCGGTGTCGCGAACCTCGGTGATTCCGTTGTTGAGCATTCGCCGCTGCGCCGCCGAGATCTGCGTGGCATGTTCCCCGGGCATGCCCAGTCGGACGACATGGGGGCCGAGTAGACCGTGAACCCGATGGAGGATTACTGCCTCGACGACCGTCGACCAATCAGTCTCGGGCGGAGGCGGCGTGGTGACGCCGATGCCCCGGCGGCTGGCCTCCAGCACCGAGGCGGCCGCTGCCGCCGTCCACGCGGAACCCGGGTGCTGCACGAGTTCAGTCTCGCAGGCGGGTCGACCGAACCGGGTGTCCACAATTCGAGTTCACATCAACTGGCGCTCGGGGCCGCGTCCGGGCGGGAGCGCACAGGTTGGAGTGCACGGCCATCACCCCTCGACAAGGCATTGACACGTGCAGCTATCGCGAGCACGCGCTGGTACTCCTCATCGCCCGCGCGCCAAGCGACGGAGTCGTCCTTGCGCTGGACGACATCGGGTGGCCGAGGAGCGAACAGTGCCGGCTCCGACTTCGTGATGTTCCATGCCACCGACTTAGGCACCCACGGTTCGACGGCCATCCGGAACGCCGTTCTGGTCCAGCCCTCGGAGCGGAACGCCCACCACGGAAGTCTCAGTGCTGCAATCACGACGTCGAGGTCGAGCAACGGATAGCGATACGACACATCGAAGAGCCGGCCCGTCTGATACCAACTCTCGCACCGGCGTTGCAAGTGCCCACCGGTGAGCAACGCCAACTGGATCTCATGGTGATCCGATGCCTGTTGGAATGTCCGAAGTCGCTCTTGACGTGTGTCCGCAGCGAGGGGAGACACAGATCGCAGGACGGCATCGATCTCGGCGTCGACCTCGGATTGACGGCGACGCTCCGATCGATGTCTCGGGTCGGGGATCCAAGCGGGCGCCGCATCCAGCACGGTCGCGCCGAACGAACGTGTTCGTTTCTTGAAGCTCGTCGAACCAGTGGTGAGTTCCAGGCGCCGGTTCGTTTGTCCCCAGACGGTTCGCACGCTTCCACGACGTACCAAGGACCGGAGTACCCCGCGTCCGTTGAAGCTGGCCAGTTCGTCGCCGCCCCAGCCAGACACCATGACGCGCGCACCATCGGAGCGCGCCTGGGGCAGCACGAAGCGTTCGCGGGCCTGGGCAGTGCCCGGGTATCTGTCAGGGTCGAGGTCGAAGAACCAGTCACCCGACCCGTCGGACGTGATGGTCCGAATGTCGACCGATTCGGAAGTTGAGACATCATCGAGCAGTGAGCGCTCGTCGCCTACGAACCGCGGGATGTCGCTGTTGCTCGGAGCCCAGGAGTAGCCGGCAACCAAGGACTGTCCGGTCTCGACCAAGAGTTGGTTGACGCGGCAACTGATCGACGTGCAGTCGAGACCGCCGGAGATGTGACCACCGATTGGGCCTCCGACGTCGACGACACTGCGCGTAGCCGCATCGATTCGATTCCGCAACAGGTCTGCACAATCGGAAAGTGTCAGTGAGGTGTCGGGATCGCCAAGCTCACTTGGATCCCAGTATTGGTGGACGCGAACGGATCGATCTCGGTCCACGATGACCGCTCGACCCCCGGGAACGCGGCGAAACGGCGCTGAACCGAGTGCGTTGCAGCACCGATGGATCGAACAAGCCCGGAGTCGAGTCAAGTAGCACACCTTCGTAGTCGATGGAGTCGTCGACGCCCGGTGCTTGGAGCAGCAGATCGAGGGATGAGGACACTGCAACCTGTCGATCGCTCGTTCGCGCCCAGAACAGGGGTTGCACACCGATCGGGTCCGTCACGACGAGGAAGGCTTGAGAACTCGGCTGCCAGAGTGCGACAGCCCATGGGCCTGCGATGTCTGCCAGATCGCAGAGCGACCCGCGTCGACTCCAGATCTCGGCGAGATGCTGTATGGAGAGCGATCCAGGGGCCGCCCACAGGACTTCAGGCGACCGTGTACGCTGACGCTCCGACGACGGATCAAGCCGGAAGACGTCAACCCCTTCCGGTGCGCCACCGATCATGGTGAGGGGTGGCGGAGGCTGGCAGTGCAGCCCGAAGCAACCATGGGTGTGACCAATTGGTCAGTACGCGGTGGGCGGTCTACCGGACCGCGCTGTGACAAGTCAATGAGCTGTGGCTCAGGAGGGGCCGTAGCCGTTGAACATGCCGCCACCCGGGAGGGTGAGCATGTAATCCTCGATGTAGCCCGAGAGCACACCACCTTGACTCGCCCCCGCTGATGTCAGCGAGACGAGACGAGGAGCGACCCAGCGTCCTGCGATTGTTTGATCGGAATGTGTTTCGCTCACGATTGTCTCGAATCTGCCCGCAATGGTCTAAGGGGATGCTACAGGCTCCCTCGACTCCGGTCAACATGGTCATCGGCGTCGCTTGGCGATTCTTGAGGCTCAAGCGTCAAGTTGACGCCGAACGATCCGGATCAGCCGTAGCTGTTCAGCGACCGCGCGGCGAACAGTCAACAGAGCGTCTGACTCGGTGGTGTCGTCGAGTGCATCCCTTGCTTGCTCCAGCCGCGAGATATTGCCGTCCATCAGGGCTTCGAGGACATCTCGAGTAACAGCTCGCGTGTTCTTGATCTCCGGGGATTGCCGCCTGACATACGCTGACACTGCAAGTTGAAGAATGTCGAACAAGCGATCTGGGCGTTCAACGTCGAATGTGACGTGACTCAACCGGAGTCGCCCTTGTTCGATTCTGACCCGTGGCGGATCGAGGACGTTGAGCACGTCGAGGCGCTCCCCCGCAACGTCGATCGACAGGATGCCGTCGACTTCGACTGTGATCGGCGCGGAGCGCACAACTGTCGATGCTTCTGCGAGGAATCCATGGGCCAAGGCGAGATCAAGCGGATCGCCGCGCCTGACGTAGGACACAAAGCACTGGTTGTCCATAGTTGGTTTCGCGACGCAAACCGTCAAGCCATCTTCGCCCAACTGCCACATCGCCCCCCGTTCGTGGTGGTTGATCATGTCGATCACGGGCATCAAGCACTCACCCCGTGCATTCGGCGCGGAGTTGCTCGCGAACCGGCCGGCGAAACACGCGCGTCCGGATGAACGTCTCGGGAACGGAAATTGGTTGGGTCGCAAAGCGCGGACGCAGAAGTTCGGATCGCCGCAACTGCGGAAGGAACGGTGCGCAGCGCAAGTACCGGTAGCGATCCCTCTGCCCAGGAGACCTTGGCGGTGGCGTTGTACACGGCCACCATCGCCTCGCCCAACTCGGTTTGTACAGGGGTTGCTGCGTCGTCATGCAGGGCTATTCGCAGCGCACCGTCAGCAACGACCCACCTTGTCCGGTCCACCGGTACCAGAAGTTCGTCGGGCACCCGTACCAACGTCTCGCCTTCCGACGCATCCGCATGGACCGACAGCCTCCCATCGCGTTCCTTCAGCCGACAGACCCGGATGGAGTTCAACACCGTGACGGCTGGCCACGCTCAGCATTTCTGTCAGGGCGGCCTGCGCAGTCCGAGTCGAGGCATCGACTCGTACGTGGTTCTTCACGCCCGTCAGGCCTCGGCGAGCAATCCAGCGGCGTCGAGCGCCGAAACGAAATCGTCGACGTCCGAGCGGACTCGTGCGGCGTCGGTCTCGAATTCAGTCGAAAGATCGCTGATCAGGTCGTCGAGCGACGTCTTCCCATCGATCCGGTCCCACACGAGCGCTCCGGTGTCGACCAATCCGAAGTAGGCGAAGTCCTTGGGGCTCATCAGCACTCGCTGACCGTCGACCTCGGCTTCCAGGGCATCCGGATGCCGAACGAGAATTCGATCGCCGTTCACCGCGGAATCGTATCCCCGCCGCCCCGCGCCGGCCCGCCACCTCGACCGGCCTGGATGCGAACGACGTGTTGTGCCATGTCGAGGGTGGTGCGGCGATGGGCAATCACGAGCACCGTCATCGCCGGTACCAGTGCGGCGATCGTGTCGAGCACGGCTGCCTCGGTGTCGTCGTCCAACGACGATGTCGCTTCGTCGAGCACGAGCAACGCTGGTCGGCGAAGCAGCGCCCGGGCGATCGCCACACGCTGACGCTCGCCACCCGACAACCGGACCCCGCGGTCACCGAGCAGGGTGTCGAGGCCATCGGGGAGGTCCCGCACGAACAGCGCAGCAGCCCGATCCAGCGCTGCGAGACATTCCTCGTCGCTGACCTCATGCTGTACCGACCACACGAGATTGTCGCGGAGGGTCCCGGCCATCAGTACGGTTTCCTGCGGAACGTAGGCGACGTGCTGACGCCACGACGAGAGATCAGAGGCGTGCAGTACCTCGCCGCCGACGAGCACCTCTCCCGAGTCAGGCTCGAGGAGGCCCAATGCCAGGTCGGCAGTGGTCGACTTGCCGGCGCCCGACGGTCCGGCGATGGCCGTGATGCCCCCGCGGGGAACCACCATGCTCAGATCGGCCACGCCCCCACCGGACGGACGCGTATCGGAACGTGACGTTCCTGAACTCCAAGATGGGAATCGATGGGTCGTCGGTCAGATCGCGGCGCCCACTCGCCCACTGGCCGGCGGGTGCCTCCCGTGCCGCCTGTGCATCTGTTGTGAGGTCGACGATGTCGCCGACGGCGGGCAACGAGTTCGCCAGCTGGGTGAGAGTGCGAACGAGACCCTGTACCTGCCCGCTCAAACGCGCGACCAACACCACGAGGATGACGATCGACGCCGGTGAGACGTCGGCCCAAACCGAGACCAGTACCAACATCGAGGCCGCAGCGGCCGTGCCGACCGACGACAGCGCGGTGATCGTGCTCATCCGTTCGACGTTGGCGACCTGCACCTGTCGCGCATTCGAGAAAGCGTCGGACAACCGGTCGACCCAAAGACCCGACGCGTCGTGCGCGCGCACAAGTCGGAGCGAGTCGAGCGAGTCGGTGACGACCGCTTGAAGGTCGCGACTGCGCTCGTTGAAATCGCGGCCGAGCCGACGAGCAGGTCGGATGCCGCTGCTCTGAGCGAGTGCCAGTACGACCACCGCCACGATCGCGATCGCGGCCACACCGGGTGCCACGAAGAGAGCAACCACGGCCGTCGCGGTCGCCAGCGCCAGCGCCACGGCCGCTGAGATGACCTGGCTCACCGCCATTCCCGACCGACCCGCGCCCTCGGTGACGACCTGCACGATGTCGCTGCGGCGCATCCCGAGGACGAACGACCACCGAGCGGAGAGGATCGCCTCGAATGCATCGTGGCGCAACCGGTCGACGATCTCCTGCTGTAGCCGAACCGAGTTGACTGTGGAGGTTTGCGTGATCACCGCCTGGACACCGACCACCGCCACGAACATCAGCAACAGCGCCCAGAGCGGGAGCGACCCGACGTCGAGGCTGCCGATCACGGGTATCTGGATCGTGTTGGCAGTATCGGCAACCGAGTTGACGATCGGTACCAGCAGCAACAGCCCGACACCGCTGAGCAGACCGCCCACCAGAAGCAGCACCATCTGGAGCACCGCGCGGCGCCGGTCGAGCGCCCATGCCGCGGACACCAGCGTCGCCACGTCCCGGCGGATCGGGGAACCCGTGCTCCCGCTGCTCGCCGCGCTGTTGGTCATGGCTGCCGAGCGTACGCGCGGCGTCGCGCACGTGTACTTATGCTCGACGCGGTGAGCCCGTCCACGCAGCGCCGACGACAGCGAGTCGCCAGCCGGTGGGCGCACCGAGCGCGCGTCATCGAGGTGATGGGGCTGTTGACGCTCGCGGCAATCGCCCAGCGATGGATCGCCATGCCCCGCTGGTCCCGGCTGCTGGGCGGGATCGGACCAGCGCCCGACAACTGGCGCGGCGAACGGATCGAGGAGCTTCCACTCAGATGGGCCACGGTGGAGGAGCGCAAGGTGGTCAAAGCCGTGCAAAGTGCCAGTCGGATGGTCCCCTGGACTCCGAAGTGCCTTGCCGAAGCCACCGCCGGCCAGCTGATGTTGCGGCAACTCGGCTCCTCCGGCGTCGTGGTGGTCGGCCTCCGGCCGAGCGACCCGGCTCCCCTATCGGAGTGGGACGCGCACGCTTGGCTGCTCGGTCGCCATGGAGCCTTGACCGGTGGTCGCGCAGCGCGCGGATTCACGGCGACCACGGTGTTCCAGGTCACCGGCGGACTCACGGCGCGGGAGGTCCACCTCGAATCTCTGGACGGCGGGCCCGACGATCCGTCAATCGGCGGAATGGCCGACGACCGAACCTGATTCGATCGCATCGAGAACCGCATCGAGGGTCCAGCCGTCGGGCGGTCGTCGGACCAGCTGCACCGCGGTCATGTCGGCCAGCTTCGCCAGCTGCTCGAAGAAGGCCCGTTCGCCCAGGATCACCGGCGCGAGACCACGCCGGCTGACGTGCTGACGGAGGAGCGGGATCCGGTCGGCGCCGCGCACGGCGGCGAGGCTCACCTCGGTGATGTCCGCCGGGCGTGTCAACACCACGATGCGGTCGATCCGGTGCGGTTCGACCGGTGGCTCCTCGGCTCTGAACGCGAACTTCGCGTGCCGTCCGGCGAGGAGCGGGAGCGCGTCCGCATCCACCCCGAGCGCGTCGGCGGTGTCACGGAGTAGATGCACATTGCGCGCGTACGGAGTGGTCCACGCTCCTGCGTCGGTGAACTCGACGACCGTGGTGTCGTCGACGAGGAGACGGTGGCCCCGTGCCCGAAGCCCCATCGCCGTCGTGGACTTCCCCGCGCCCTGATGGCCCGCCAGTGCAACGACCTCGTCGCCGATCTGCACGGTGGAGGCATGCAGACTGAGGTTTCCGCGCTGCAGCGACGCCAGCGTCACCGACCATCCCTGCACCAGCCAGCTCAGGTCGGCGTCTGCCTCGTCCGGATCATTGGTCCACTGGACCGTGACGTCTCGACCGTCCTCGACGAGCAATGCGTTGCCGTCAGCGAACTGCACCCGGGTGGCGCGGGTGGTGGTCTGGAGCCAAGGCCGCGGTCGTTCGGCTTCGGGCAGCTCGTCAGGCACGACGCCGAGCCGTACCTCGAGGCCGAGGTGCGCCGGTGGATTCATCCAGAAGGTGACTCGTTGACGGCGCTGCGACGCCCGCGACTCGGCGAGCGCCCGTCTCGACGCTTCGCCGGTCACCAGTGCGTAACCGAACCTGACCATGACGTCGGCGTGGTCCGCCTCGATCGCCGCCACCTGCGCATCAGTCAGGACATCTCGCCACCCGCCCGCACGGCCCTCGCGGAAGAAGACGCGAGTTTGCGGGCTGACCTCCCTGAAGCCGCCGCGAGCCTCGGACTCGCGGAGACGGTCGAACTCTGCCTGCGCGACCGCTGCTGTGAGTTGGTCCCTGGTGCACCGCAGACCGATCGAGCCGAAGAGTGGTTCGAGAGCCGCCACGGCATCGTCGCGCAGGTCTTCGTAACGAACCACGTGGACAGGAAACGGCACATCGGAGGCGAGCCACGCCCGGGCGTGCTCCGACCACGATCCCCAGGGCTGGGCGGTCATGCCCTGAGACGGCCGGCCCAGCCCCGGCTCCGGAGAGCGTGCCATCAGTTCGATGGCCTCCTCGAGATCCACACCGAAGAACGGCGCGTAGGAGCACGCCACGTCGCGTGGGTCGCGCACCACCAAGATTGCCGCCCGCGTGGCGTCGGCAGGGAATGGCTCGCACCCCTCCGTGCCGGGCCGCCACAGCTCATGGGTCTTGCGCAACAACGGTGGCGGATTCTCAGGTTCGACGGCGTCGGCGCCCGACCCGGTGAGCGATGCTCCACCGCTCGACCTGATGAGGCCGGCGCGCAGCTCATCGTTCTCGTCGAAGCTCAACCACCGTGAGTCGAGTCCCAGTTGCGGAAGCGCGGAGGCGACCGAGAACGGCTGCGCGCCGGAGCTGAGCTGGTTGACCTGGAAGAGATGGGGATTGGTCGACAGGGCTGTCACGATCGCTCGCACCCAGGTGTTTCCCGACTTCGGATACGAGGCGAGCCAGACTGTGCGGCCCGTCACAGCGATCCTCCGGGGAGTGCCGATGCCGACCACCAACGCGTGAGTTCGGCCACGTCGGCGCCGAGCGTGTCGTCGTCGAACCGGAGTCTCGCGAAGCGCAACTTCGACAAATCGAGGTGCTCGCCCATCACGTCCCGTGGGGCGCCGTCGGCATCGTGATCGTTCTTCATCACGCCGCCGATCAGCACCTGCGACGCGGCGCTGAAGCGTTCGTGGCCCAGCAGATCCTCGAAGACGGGGTCGTCCGGTCGCCGAATCCCTACCACGACGACCGCTCGGACGGGCTGCGGCGATGGTGCTCGTGGCACGTCGACTCGAACTGCATCGGTGTGTGCCCGTACCGACGTGCCCTTCAACTCCCGGCGACGGGCTCGACGATCTGACACGAGCACTGGTGCGTCTGCTGGGAACGCAACGAGCCGGCCGTCGACCCACCGTGCGGGCACGAGGTGATCTGCGAGTACGGACCACCCGTCGCTGACCAGTTCGAGCAGGACGACCGCGACGTCGTGCATCGTGCCGTTCACGATGAGACAACCATGCCCGTCAGGAGGTGCCAACGCGCTGCCCCAGGCGCAGCGATAGCCCTGGCGCACGAACCCGAGGGGCTCGGCCCAGCCGTGTCGGAGAGCGGCCTCTCGCAGGGCAGGGTCCTCCGGTGGATCGGCCTGATCAAGCTCGATCTCGACGTCGACGGCGCCGTCTGCATGCACCCGAACGGTGCCCAATCCTGGGAACACGCCAACCCATGGTTCAGTGCTCCGGTCGAGGGTTGGCCCGCTCGGTGCCGCCATTGTGTGCAGACTACTCAACGCCGGCCGAACGACGCTGACCACGCGACGTGGCATTGCCACCACGCGGAACACGCTGGGAACTAGCGTTCCGATCGGTATGAACAGCATCCGCCCCCTCGACGCACTCCGCCGGTTCTGGTGGATCGTGGTGATCTTCACGGTCGCGGGCGCCGTGGTGGCCGGTCTCCCGGCGCCCGAGAAGGCAACAGACTCGGTCACCACGTGGAGCGCGGCTCACACACTGCTCGTTTCCAACACCTCCAACAGTGGATTCAGCGACCCGCTGGCGTTCAACCAGCTCACGCTGTTCGCCACGACCGGGAAGGTCCCAGCACGGGCCGCCGAAGCGCTCGACTACGACGGGTCTCCCGCAGCGCTCGCCAGCCAGGTGGTCGTCGTGGCCGACCAGGAGACCGGCGCCTTGCAGATCTCCACCACCCAGGAGACCGAGGACGACGCCGTCGCCGTCGCCGATGCGTTCGCCAACGAACTCGTCTCCTACCTCACCGAACGCCAGGAACAGCTCCGCCAGGACAAGGTCAGCGCCGCGCTCACCCGACTGGACACACTCGAAGCGCAGATCAACGACGTCGAAGGGACCGTGCTGCTCCCGCAGACCGATCCCGGCGGGGAGCCCACCGAGGACCCCATCGCCCGGGCCCAGCTCGACGCACTCACCCGCCAGTACAGCGTCGCCTTCGAGCAGTACAACGCACTCCAGGAAGACCAGGGCCAGCTCGTCCTCACGACGCTCGAGGAAGCCCAAGGCGGTACCGATCCAGGAAAAGGGTCTGAGCGCCCCACAGTCGCGGGTGTCCCGCGCCGTGCTCGGCGCCCTCGTCGGCGGCGCCATCGGGTTCGGCATCGCCCTCCTGCTCGCCCGCGCCGACCGTCGGATCCGCACGACCGACCAAGCTCACCGAACTGCTCGGCCTCGAGGTCAACACGGCCATCCCGGCCGTGCGTCACCACAAGCCCAACCAAGCTCGCCGTTCGCCCCGGCCAGTACGGCCCGCTGTCGGACTCGTACCGAACCCTGCGCAGCATGATCGCCTTCCTCGACGCCGGCCGCGAGAACCCCGACGACAACGCCAGCGTCACCCTCGTCGTGTCACCCGGCACCGGCGACGGCAAGACCTCGGTGTCGGCCAACCTCGCCGCCGCGTTCGTCGAATCCGGTAGCAGGACCGTCGCCATCAACACCGACTTCCGTCGCCCCACCCTCAGCGCACGACTCGGTGTGGCCGACCCGGAACCGTCGGGGCTCGACCTGCGATCCATCCAGAGTGCACCGCTCGAACTCGTCCTCGCCCCAGGCGAGAATCCTGGACTCGCTGTGCTCGACCTGTCCGGCATGCGCGGCGTCGCCCCCGGCGACCTCGCCCGCGTCACCGCCTCGCTCATCCCTCGGATCGCCGAGGCGGCGGACTCCATCGTGATCGACACGTCACCCGTCGGCGCCACCGCCGAGGTCCTGGAGTTCGTGCCGCAGGCCGACGTCATCGTCATGGTCGTCCGCCTCGGGCACACCACCGCCTCGTCGGCGCGCAGGACCGTCGACACGATCCGCTCGCTCTCGACCGGCAACCTCGTGCTCGTCGTCGTCGGCGGCGAGACCGGCGAGGCCGACAAGTACTACTTCTACGCCCAGCCCGAACCGAAGGACACGAACATGTTCGGACGCCGGAAGGCCAAGGAGATCCCCGTCGGCGCATGAGGCCATTCGAGGCCGCCGTCGTCGCTGCCGGCGTCGCCTACCTCCTGGTGCTCGGCTGGGCGATGCAGGCCCTGTCCTACGACATCTGGGGCGCGTTCGTGATCGTCCCGATCCTCGCCCTCATCTCCGCGCCGCTCATCCAGCGGGCGTTCTCCGGCGAGCTCGCCCCGCTGCGGCCGTGGGCGTGGGCCGGCATGTTCGTGAAGTTCGCCGGCGCCGTCGTCGGCTACAGCGTCCGCTTCGACGCCTACGGCGGCAGCGCCGACGCCGGGCGCTACCACAGCGTCGGCAAGGAACTCGCCGGCGCCGTCCGCGACGGGTCGGCCTCGCTGCTCGAAGTGCTCCCGAGCAGCACCGGCACGAGGTCGATCGAGGAGTTCACCGGGCTCGTCTACACCGTGTTCGGATCCAGCCGGCTGGGTGGCTTCATGGTCTTCACCTGGCTCAGCTTCTGGGGTCTCGTGTTCTTCGTGAAGGCCGCCCACCACGCCGTGCCCGGCCTCGCCACCCGTCGCTACCTGCTGTGGGTCATGCTGTTCCCGAGCCTCGTCTACTGGGGTTCCAGCATCGGCAAGGAAGCCGTCGTCGGCTTCTTCCTCGGGATCACCGCCTACGGCGCCGCGCTCGTGCTCGACCCGACGCGGCAAGGTCGCCTTCGGGGTCGTCCTCATCGCCATCGGGCTGATCGGTTCCGCCTACGTGCGGCCCCACTTCGCGGCGATCTGGGCCGGAGCGATCGTCATCGCGCTCGCCTCGCGAGTCGCGCTCGACGCCATGCGCCGCTCCGACCGGACGGGGGAGCGCCGGCGGCTCCAGCTCGGCTCGCTGCTGCTCGTCGTGATCGCCGGCATCGGCTTCGCGGTCATCGCCAGCATCACCCTCAACTACCTCGGCCCGTCCGAGGAAGACGACGCCGCGACCACCGACCAGTTCTCGTCGATCTTCGACAAGGTCGAGAACCAGACCACCCAGGGCGGCTCGTCGTTCACGCCGATCACGATCAACGGCCCCCAGGACTGGCCCTACGCCACGTTCCGCACCATCACCCGACCGCTGCTCACCGAAGCCAGCGGGCTCGCCACGCTGCTCCCGGCGCTCGAGATGACCGCGCTGCTCTTCGTCGGCATCATCAGCTGGCGCCGCCTCGCCAACGCGCCCAAGCTGATGCTCACCACGCCGTACGTCGTGTTCGCCCTGCTGTGCGTCGTCACGTTCGGCGTGGCGTTCGCGAGCATCGGCAACCTCGGCATCCTCACCCGCCAACGGTCGCTGATCCTGCCGCTCGTGCTGCTGTTCTGGTGCCTGCCGCCGATCGTGTTCGCCAGCGAACGGGCCCGCACGGCCGCCGAACCCGACCGGAACGATCTGGCCGCCACCCGCTACGGCGGGGTGACCCGCGGCGACCCGACGCCGACATGCCCGAGTCACCCCTGTCGCACCTGTGCCCCGGCGAGTACCCGTGGCTGCTCGCGATGACCGCGCTCGCCATCTACCTCTGCGTGCCCGAGACCGACCAGATGCCGACCATCGGTGCGATGGTCGCCGGCCTCGCCGTCGATCGAACTCGTCGCCCGTCGACCCTCCGGCGCCGTCGTCCAGATCGTCGCCGCGGCGATCGTGCTGTGGTCGGGCCTCTACGGCGCCACTGGACGGTCGTCGGCGATCGTCGGAGCGCTCTTCGCGTTCTGGCCGCTCGTGCTCGTGGCGTCAGCTGTGCTCTGGCTGCGGTGGCGGCAGCGCCCCGCCGCCCGGCGTCTCGAGCGATGGGGGATCGAGCTCGTCGGTGGTGTCGCCGCCACTCGCCGTCGCTCGAACCGGTGCCCTGCAACCCACCATCGGGCCCGCGCTCGTCGCCGTCGCCGTTGCCGGCACCGTCTCGGCCATCGTCGCTGTCATCATCGTCAGGGGTCCCGATCGCCTCGTGCGCAGCTCCACCCGCTGACGCGACCACCGGGCTTGGCGCCGTCGAAGGACCAGCCGATGCAGCCGGCTTCGCCGAACTTGCCGGCTTGCGGTCCCAGATCAGATCATCGACAGGATCTCTCGTCATCACCGTCGTGACATCTGCCGGTGCGGCCACGTTGGCCCGCTCGGCCCCGCTCGCCTGCGCCACCCACCAGTTGGCCGGCGCTGCCGTCGGCGCATAGTGGTAGGCCGTCGTCGAGTCCACACGTGAGTCGGGGCGTGACAGCACCGTGCCGATCACGTTCGCCCGCACCACGGCGAGCCGGTCGAGGGTCTCCTGCCACTCCCGGCGATCGCTCAGGCCCGACGTGGCCGCGAGGAGCACGGCGTCGCAGTGCTGGACGAGGATCGTCGAGTCGGTGACCGGGAGCACCGGTGGCGCGTCGATCACCACCAGGTCGGCGGCCTGCGCGAGCCCGTCGATCGCCTTCGCCAAGCGGTCGGACAGCAGCAGATCGGCCGGATCGGGTGGAGGGGGACCGGCCGGGAGAACCGCGAGGTTCGGCTCGGCCTCGGTTCGTTTGACTGCCTGACTCAACGTCGAGTCACCCGTCAACACCGACGACAGGCCCCGGTCGTTGCGCAACCCGAACGAGCGGTGCATCTGCGGCTTGCGGAGATCACCGTCGATCAACACGACGTTGCGGCCCGCCTGCGCTGCCGTCACCGCCAGATTGGCCGCCACCGACGACTTGCCCTCGCCGGGCCGGGGGCTCGTCACCAGGACGACCTTCGCGCCCGACTCGTTGAGCAGGAACTCCACGGCGGTGCGCAGCGTTCGGTAGGCCTCGGCCTCGATCGAGTTCGGGTCGCCCAAGGCGGCGAGGTCATCGGGGCGTCGCTCACCGAGCGGCACCCGCGGAATGACCGCCAGGTTCGGAACCTCCGGTGATCGCCGCCAGCCGGCGCGCCGACCGGATCGTGGTATCCAGCCGACTGACCACCAGGGCGGCAACGACCCCGATCAACAGGCCCACGAAGAAGGCGAGGAGCGTGTTGCGGACGGTCTCGGGTTCGAACGGGTCCGACGGCACGGTCGCCGGTTCGATCACCTGGGCGCCATCGCTACGCGGGGCGACGAACACGGCCGCGTGGGTGTTCGCAGCGATCGCTGCGTTCTCGGCGTTCGAGCTGGTCGCCGTGAACACCAGCACCTCGGAGTCGTCGACCACGTCGACCAGCAGGTCCGGCTCGTTACCGATGATCTCGCGTACCTCGTCCTCGACCGCAGAGCTCGATGCAACAGCCGCCTCCGACGTGATCGACCTGTCTCCGGCGTCGACCAGTACCTCGGCCGGACGCTCGGAACATCTCGGTGGAGAGCAGCGAGAGCACCAGTGCGACGACGGCCGCCAACACCGCTGGCAGGAGCACGAGAGCACCGCGCCGCCGCAGCGCATCGAGCAGAGATCCAGCCTTCACCGGCCACATCGTAGGGCCGCTGATCCGGTCGCCGCTTTCATGCCTTCCGTAGTCTGAGGTTCAGTTGAGAGCTATCTTCGCCGATGAACGAGATGGCATGAAGCGGACTGCACTCGCAATCGTCGCGTTTGGCGTGGTCTGCGTCGGCGCGTTCTCGAGCGGCCCGGTAGAGGCCTACCAGCCCGTGTCACGAGAAATCCTGACGGTGACAGCGGATGAAGGACCCCCGCGCTTCAACTTCACGGCCACGGTGACGAACTGCTTCCCCGGCGAGCGGGTCTTCTTCAGAGTTGCACGGTCGTCGTGGGTGCCACCCCTCCCGAGCGAGCCGCAAGTCCCGCCGACGGGCGCCGACGTGATCCGGCGCCGCAGCAGCCTGTGCTCCACCGACACATTCACCGCACAAGTCACGTTCGTCGCGCCGCTCCCCGCGGGCGTGTACCCGGTCACTGCGTTCATGCCTGCCGAGGACGACCCGAATCCTGACATCCCCGACAGGCCAGACCGTCTCCTGGTCGAATACATCACCGTCGATGCGACGATCGTCGTGGTTCCGCAAGCCACAGGCTCCGACACCGACGTGTTCACCACCGGCGTCTCCGGGGGCGACCGCTGGCCGAACCTCGGATTCTCGACTGCCGTCTACCGGACCTTCCTCGGCCTGCTCGCACTGTTGCTCTCGCTCTTCTTCGTCGTCATGTGGCGGCGGCGGGACGACGATGCCAGGATCAATGGACCTGTTCTTGGTGGCTCCACGCCGCCTCCCGATCCCCAGCGGCCGTCGCCCGCCTGACCGGCCCCTCGCAGGCCGTTGCGTCACCTGGTTTCCCCGGGGGTGATCAACAGCCGACGGTGGCGGGTGTGTCGATGCTGCGGAGTTCGCTGCATGGCAGAGTTTGATGCCGGCGATCTTTGCCATGCTGGGGTGCCACTCTTGTGGGCTCCAACGGCCGGGCGAGAAGCTGGTCCCCGGTGATCGGTTGGGACCTACGTGGGCCGGCGTCGCCGGTTCCGTGCAGGGAGGCCAGGCGCCCACTGGCGGGGTGGTGCGCAACCGACTACGATTCGGCGATGACACGAGCGGGCACCGTGTTGATCGTGCTGGCGCTGTCTGGGTGGCGCCCTCGCCGCATGCTCGAGCGACGACGCCTCACCCGCGGCTGACCTCCGTGGCCTCGACCGCCGCGCTCCACCACCGATCCCACCGTCGCCTCGACAGCGTCCGTCGACGACGTCAGCCCCCACCACAACCGTGGACCCCGCCGCCAGCCCTCGCCGCCGAAGTCGAAGCCGACTTGCTCGAAGCCTTCGACGCCTTGGCCGCGAGGCGTCGCAAGACCCCTTCAACGCCGAGAAGGAGCAAGCGGCGCTCGATCGTCGCTTGGGCGTGATCGCCGAGAACTTGAGCGCCACGCTCGCCGAGTACCGCGCGAGGAACTACGCGCTCACGCCCGAACCCCGACGTGCCCGCATCCGTGACTGTCGAAGGTGCCCAGCTTCCTCGGGCCGAACAGCGAGACGTTGCCGAGGTTCAGGTCTGCGAGGTGAACTCCTGGATCCTCGTCGAGGTCGGTGCCGGCCCGAACGGCACCGACGCGGTCGTGAATCCGGATGTTGTCAGCGTACCGATCGATCGTTCTTCCTGCGGAAGGTCGACGGCGTTTGGAAGTTCGAAGGCGGCAACGAGCTCGGCCGATGGGCAGGAGGCGAATCAGTGTCCGCCGCAGTAGGCGTCGTTGGCAGCGCTCTTGGTCTGCTCTGTCGACTTCGTCGGCATCCGTCGACGTTCGCCGCGGGATCGAGCGCGAGTCCGTCAGGGCTGCACGAGCACGAGCCGACTCGGACTCGGTCACGGTCGAGTGCGCCGACCCGGCGCCGCCGCCGCGCCGCGGCCGGTGGGGATCGTGGGGGCGCCGCAGCCTTGTCGGTGGGTGCCGGCGACGGCGGCGGACGGGTGGGATCCGGCGGGGTACGGGAACATCAGCGCATCCGGTTACACGTTCGCGCAGCGGGCCGACGGCGCCATCGTGCGTCAGTTCCCCGACGGGCGCGAGGAGACGGTCTACAACCGGGTGTGCCCCGACGGGACCTCCGGGTTCACGTGGGTCGACACGTCGGTGACCGTGCAGGACGTCATCGACGACGCCGTCGACCGCGCCCGCGGCGCCGTGCCGTCACCGACACTCGACATCAGCCCGCCACCCGACGTGGGCGGCATCGTGAACCTCGGGTTGTGGCTGGCGCTGGCGGGCCAGGATCCGGTGACCGTCCGAGCCGAGGCCGGGACGCACTGGGCCGAGGCGACGGTGACGTTGGCCTCGACGACATGGGACATGGGCAACGGTGACGTCGTCGTGTGCGAGGGGCCCGGGGTGGCGATCGTGGATGTCGACGATCCGGGGGAGGGGCCGTGCGGGTACACCTACCGTGCGTCGTCGCCCGAGGATGCGCCGTTCGTGCTGTCGGTGACGGCGACGTGGGACGTGTCGTACCGATCGTCGGGCCCGTCCGGCAACGGAGGCTCGATCGACCGCACGGTGAGCGTCGCCTACGACGTCGACGAGATCCAGACCATCGGCATCTCCAACTGACCGCCAGCGCCCGCTGCCATTTCGCCCGCTACCGCCCGCCCGATCCCGCCCGCCCCCGCCCCGCCGCTTCTGTGCGGAATGTGTCGCAGCACCTGAGACACATTCCGCACAGATCCGAATTCGGGGATGGTGGAACCGACTGCGCGTTCCGATCTGTCGACTCGTCGCCCACTGGGGGGCATGAAGCTTTCCGACTTCGACGACTGGGCTCGCGCCCATCACGGCATCATCACCTTCGAAGCGTCCGGCCTGACACGTTCGAGCTGGTACCGGGAGATCGAACGGGGCACGCTGCTCCAGATCCATCCCGGGGTCGCACGACTCGTCGGAACGCCCGACTCGCCCGAACAGCGGATCGTCGCCGGAGTGCACGCCATCCGCGAGCCGGCCCTCGCCTCGCATCGATCCGCCGCGCGCCTGTGGGGGGTTCCCCGCCCTGACGACGACCCGGTCGACGTGATCCTCACCGCCGAACGACGCGACCTCCGGCTCGACGGTGTCGTCATCCACCGGTCGACCGATCGGGCGCATCTGACTCCGCAGCGGCAGTTCGGGATTCCGTGCACCAACATCCTGCGCACGCTGATCGACCTCGGCGCTGTCGACCCCACCGGGGTGCACGCGGCGGTCGGGCACGCTGTCGCCCACCGCCTCGCGTCGCTCCAGGCGATCGAGGCGGCCGCCGGCGAGCACGCCCGACGGGGACGTGGCGGGATCGTCGCCGTTCGCGACGCGATCGCCGACTGGTCGATCGACGACAAGCCGGCCGACTCGATCCTCGAGGTGGTGATGAAGCGACTGATCGATCGATTCGATCTCCCGCCGGTCGAGTTCCATCCGGTGATCGAGGGCCACGAGGTCGACTTCCGGGTGATCGGCTCGCCCGTGATCCTCGAGTGTGACGGCTGGGCCTACCACGGGCTCGACCGGGCGAACTTCGAACGCGACCGCGACCGCGACGCCGGTCTCACGGCAGCGGGATGGATCATCGTGCGCTTCACCTACCGGGCGATCACCACCCGGCCGAAGTCGACCGCCGACCGGATCCGCGCGGCCTGCGACCGGTGGGGTCCGGCCGAACTCGACGTGTCACCGGGCCCTCCCGACGCGGCCTGACCCGCTGTCCGACGCTCACTCACCGTTCCGAGCGGAATGTGTCGCAGCGCCTGGGACACCTTCCGCACGGAACCGGAGATCGGGTCGACACGGGTGGGCGGCTCGCGTCCACACGTGGCGTCACGGTTGTGGCGAGGAATCACCCGGCTGCAACGGGAGCGGTTTCGGTCTCCTCGATCGTCAGCACACTGTCGGGGTCGTGCGTGATGACCAGGAAGAACGGCCCGCCGGAATCCACGTCGACAACCGGGAACGAGAATCCGTTCGCCACCGCGACCGGGTCTCCCGTGATCTCGGTGTCACCGGTGGCCGCGAGGATCGGGTCGAGCCATCCCGCCACGGTGGTCGCGTCGAACGGATCACCGGTGATCGCGATCCACACGCCGGTCGGTCCGAGTATCTCCTCGATCGGGGTCACGTCGTCGGCGTTCCACGCTGCGACGACCTCCTCGGCGATGAGGGTCGCTTCATCCTGTGTCAGGTCGGAAACGACCGCTTCGGTCGTGGGTGCATCTGTTGTGGGCGCTTGGGTGGTTGGCGCTTTCGTGTCGACGACGGTCGACGGTTGTGGCGCCGCTGTATCCGTGGACGAATCATCGTCTGATCCGCAACCCGCTCCGGCGAGAACGAGCAGGCTCAGCGACATGGTCGCGACGGCTGTCCGTAGGTGGTGCGATCTGAGAACGTGGCTCATGACCAACGGTAACACCGATGTTCCGAGCTGGTCCGTGTCGCTCGGTCAGTCGTCGGGGCCGGCAGCGAGGAAGGCCTGGCCGTCGTCGCAGCTCTCCGCCAGAGGGCACCAGCGGCACGTCACCCCGGGGCGGCGCACCGGGGGGCGGCCCTCCGACTGCAGTTCCACGATCGCGTTGATCCCGTCGAGCGTGCGCCGCACCGACGTGCGCAGGAGGCGCTCGCTCACGTCCTCGACCTGGGCCTCGGCGGCGTCGAGGTAGAACGTGGCCAGCTTGCGGGGCGGCACCGACCGCACGAGCGTCTCGAGCAGCGCATAGAACCCGAGGTCCTGGCGGTGGCTTCACGTTCGGTCGGCCCGTCTTCAGGTCGATGATCACCTTGCTGCTCTCGGCCCCACGCGGGCGGCCCATCACCAGGTCGACCTTGCCCGACAGGACGATCGGGCCATCGTTCGGCCAGCGGATCGACGACTCGGTCATCGGGTTCGACCGCTTGTCGAGCGGCGGGAAGCACTCCATGAACTTCGTCAAGCGCTCGACCGACTGGCCCCGCAGATCGGCCTCGTCGGCGGGGGAGAGGGCGGCGATCCACGGCCCGAGGCCACGCTCTTCGTCGGCCAGGCGCGCCATCGCCTCGTCGACGAGGTCCGTCGGGTTCGGCTCGCCCCGCCACGACAACGTCAACTGGATCGCCCGATGCGCTACCTGACCCTTCGCCATGGCCGGCCGCCACTCGAAGTCGTCGGGGACGAGATGGTACTCCTCGCAGTCGAGCACCGTCGACAGCTTGTGCTTGGAGATGAACAGTTCCTGGTTCGGCTGGAGTCGCTCGGTGAACTCGTCGAGCGCGATGCGCATCTCGGCACGGATGTCGGCCACCAGATCAGGATCGAACAGCAGTGGCTCGGCCGACCGACGTAATGCCTCGAGCGTGTTGCGCTGCGTCGGCGTCAGGCTGTCCATGCCGCTCACCGCGCCGTCGCCTGCCACCTCCTCGCTCACCGCCACGACTGTACCGACCGCCCTTGTGCAGAGGATTGACCACTTGAGGAGACAGTGGGTCGGTAGCCTCGGGGCGCCATGAAACACCAGTGGTTGGCTTATGTCGATCGTTGCGTTCTTGTCGATCGGCGCGGGCGTGGCCATCGCAGGTATGCCGAACAACGTGCCCGTCGACACCACGATCATCCCGCCCGACCACCACCGACGCGCCCACGCCGACGGCGCCGGAGACCACCGTCCCGACTACCACCGAGCCCGAGACCACCGAGACCACCGAGCCCGATGTTTCTGACACGACCGAGCCCGACACGACCGACTCGGTGCCCGCCGAGATTGCCCGACCGCAATGAGATCATCGTCGGGGCCGCCAACGGCGCCGGAATCGCGGGCGCGGCCGCTCGGGCAGTGGCACGGCTGGTCGACCTCGGTTACGTCGACGTGACGCCACTCGACGGCACCGAAGTCGTCGAGCTGACCACGATTTACTATGCGGACGGATTCGAGGCGGCAGCGGCTCGCATGGCCGACGATCTCGACCTCCTGCCCGAGTTCATCGTCCCGCTCGCCGAGGCGCCCGAAGCGGTCGACCTTGCCGTCGACACCGAACTGCTCGCCTACATCGGCGTCGACCGCGCCAACTGACCGTCGTCGCCGATCCTCCCACCTCTGAAATCAGCGCCTCATTGCGCTGAGCGCGCAGATCGACGCATCTTTGGGGCTTCCTGCTGTTTGGGTGGGTCAAACGGCGGCCGGTCGGCCCGCGCAACGCGGGCAGTAACCGCCTCGTTCGAGTCGGCCCGGATCGTTGATCTGAAGCCAGAGCTCCATTAGCGTCCGCCGGAATGCTCACTCCCGTGCGGTCAGGCTCGCAGGATGCCAACTCAGATGCGCCGGGTGGCGACAGATGGTGTCGGGTTGGTGACGGCAATCAGGCACCGCTGGTCGCGGTGCACACCTGGCACTCGGACGTGATGCACTACGAGGCCTTGTCGCAGGCTCTGGGAGATCGTCCGATCTTCTCGGTGCTTCCACCGAAGTCGGATGCCGGCGCACTCCCGCGCCGCGTCGACGATTGGGTCGATCACGTGCTCGCCGTTCTCGATGAGTTGCCCGTGGATCCGCCGTACCGGGTGATCGGTTGGTCGTTTGGTGGTGTGGTTGCGCTCGAAACAGCACGGCGGCTGATCGCGGGCGGAAAACCGGTGGCCTTCGTGGGCATGATCGACACCATTCGGCCGAAGCTCCGCCCACTCTCGCCGAGCGAGTACTTGTGGTACCACCTCGGCGAGGCACTCGACATTCCTGATGAACGCCTCAGGATCCGGTACATGGGGAAGAAGGGTCTGGTGTATCTGCACCGGCGATTCCCGGTAGCCGGCGGTGCCGCCAAACGGGCGCTGCGGGTCGCCCGGCCGCAGCCGGCGCCCGAAGCCAAGCGCCCCAAGCCGAGCAACTCGAAACCGCGCGATCCACTCAAGGTCTCCATTCACGTCTCGTACCTCAACTACCGGGGTCGGGGCGTCGACTTCCCAGTCAGCCTGTACGCGACGGCTCCTTCGTGCGTCCGAGCGGGCGGTCCGGCGCTGCGGTGGAGTGGCTGGCTCGAAGCCGGCTACGAGTTCGTGATGATCTCTGGCGATCACTTCTCGCTCTTCGAGCGGGGCAACGTGGAGAGCTTCGCTGGTGTCCTGCAGCGCTCGCTCGACGTCGTCGAGATGACCTCCGCTCCGGTGCGCGATGGTTCCGCGAGCGCCGGCTTGCAGAACGGCTGCGATTGACCACATGATGTGCCGTCCCGTCGGGCTCCCGGCGGGCGGCGGAGCCCGGTCGTTCTTTCGGCGGCGTGCGGACGGCGGCGGGGAGGGGTGGGAACTCTGTGTCACCCCTTTGTCATGATGAATGGCGTATGGAAGCCGCAACCACCGTCGAGTTCGCCAGCGCCGCCCGCGCCCTCGCCCGCGAGGCCAGGCTGCGAGGGTTGGCGGCGCCGAGCTATCGCTGTCCGCCACGGCTCGTGGGCGTCGACCGCTCGATCCGTCGGAGAACCGATGGTGCCGTCGTGTCGATCCGGCTCAAGGGGCGGCCCCGTGGCGCAGTGATCGCGGACATGATCGAAGGTGTTGTCGTCGCCAATCGCCTTCGCCCGCCCCAAGCCGACCGCCTGCGCACCGAACTCTGGACCGCGTTGGAAGCCACCGCCGCCCGATCCACAGCTGCCTGATGTACAGGATGTAGACACACATCGTGTACGTCAGGCGGGCTGGGGTCGACAAGGATTGCGCTCGCGCGGAGGCTGACCTTCGTTGCGGCAAGAGTCCGATCGGCAGAGGTCCAAGCGGCCTACCCGACCCGAAGTCAGGCGGGGTGACGAGTGGCCTGGCGACGCTGCGACAACCTGGTTCCGGCAGCGATGCCCACACCGGTCAGCAAGGCCAGACCGGCGACGAGCAGAGTCGTGGAAACGCCCGAACTACCGGTTGTCGGCAACGAAGCCTGGGCCCCCTGAACGCCCGGGGGTGATGACGCCGAGCACGTCTTGTCTGCGGGGTACACGAACGACCGAACGACGGGTGGATTGACCGGCGCCGTGGCAGTGATGGTTCCGCCGGGATAGGCGAAGCTCCCCGACAGAGTTTTCGAGGTGTGGACAACGTTGCCACCTTCGTCTCGAACGACCAACGTTGTGTCGCCGGTGATGACGCCGGCCGGCTTGATCACGTACTCCACATACTCGTCTGGACCCACGCACGTCGGGGTGAGATCCACGGTGACCGACTGGACACTGATCGGTGGCTTTGGCGGGGGACCGACTGGTGGGTACTGAGCGTTCGCCGAGCCACCAACTGCCATCAAAGCGACAACAGCAACTGAGCCAGCGATCACCAGAGTTCGCGCTGTGCGTAGTGGATCTCTTCCGTTCATCATGATTCCCGCCTCCAGGCTGCTTGTGTGCTCCGGCTGTGTCTGAATCACGACTGATCCTGCTCCGGTGCCTGATTCATGGTACCAAACGCAGTCAGAACTGCAAGACCCATGCGTCAACAGTTTGATCGGAGATCCTCAACTTTCAAGGAGTTCGTCAAGAAATAACCACGGAGCGTGTTCGAGCAACTACATCCTGCGGGCCTTCTCGCTGGAGCCGCGCGAACTGTTGACACCGACGAACCCTCCGTCACGTTCGACATTGGTGGTGCGTGCAAACGATCGAGTGAGTACACAACGGATCAGAAACAGCACAACGAGTAGCGAATTTCAGGTACTCCTGGATGTGGGAAGGAGGATGCAGCGTGCACTCCTCCGGCTGGATGGACCCGCACCGCGCCGTGCGACGGCCTCACCCGCTGCACCGAGCACCGGGCGACGACGGCTCGCCCGCTCGCTCGCCCGCCGCGACCTCGCTGATCCCATCTGGCTCGCGCCGGGTATGCGGGTGCGTGGTTGCAGGGCACTTTGGTCTGTCGTGCACGTCGTCATAGCGGCGTTCACGGGCGAATGTGGCCACACTCTCCAAGTTTCGCTCGGCCGGTCAGGTGCCAAGCCCGGGCTGGTCGAGTCATCGACGTGACCGGCCAACGGGGGTGAAGCTCACATCGCGTGATCGTGTGGTCTTGATGTCGACGACATTCGACAGTCGATGCGGCCACATGGCCATCAACCCTGGGTGACTCAGACCGGAGAACCGAACGGTGGGTCGGTGGTCGGGGGTGGGTCGGTCGTGGTCGGGGGTGGGTCGGTCGTGGTCGGGGGTGGGTCGGTCGTGGTCGGGGGTGGGTCGGTCGTGGTCGGGGGTGGGTCGGTCGTGGTCGGGGGTGGGTCGGTCGTGGTCGGGGGTGGGTCGGTCGTGGTCGGGGGTGGGTCGGTCGTGGTGGTCGGCGCGTTGGTGGTGGTCGGGGGTGGGTCGGTCGTGGTGGTCGGCGCGTTGGTGGTGGTCGGCGCGTTGGTGGTGGTCGGCGCGTTGGTGGTGGTCGGCGCGTTGGTGGTGGTCGGCGCGTTGGTGGTGGTCGGCGTCGGATTGGCCACGAAGGGCGGGATGGTCGTCACCGGTACGAACGGCGACGGGCTCGTTGGTTGTGGCCGAACGGTCGTGGTCGGTGTCGGATTGGCGATGAATGGCGGGATCGTCACAGCCGGCACGAAGGCCGACGGCTCGGGATCGAGTGATGCGAGGTCCGGTCCGAAAGTGGTGGATCGCGACCGACGGGGCGATGGAGATCCCTCGGCCACGGCGCCGACGATCAAAGTCGAATCGATCGCCGGTATCGAGGTCTCGATCACGGGCGGGGCAGTCGTTCCCGTTTCGGGCTCCGCACGATCAGGTGCGGTCGTCGTAAGTTCGCCTGTTCCCGTCCGAAGCGGTGTCAGGAGGTCGTCGTCGGCGGCAATCGCGTGAGGAGGCCCGACGACTCCGAAGTCGACCCCGGAGTCACCGCCGGACTTGTTCGCCGCCACGACCACGAGCACGCCCGTCCACAGCAATCCGATCGTGATGATCACCGGCAGACGCCAAGCGCTCGATCCCCTCGATGATCCTCGACCGAAGCTCTTCAATCTTGTCATGATGCACGCCCTTCGCCCGCCGTGTTTCGCAGGCTTGACGAGAGCCCGCATCGAACCCTACCGCACCCAACTCGAACCGCAAAGGGCCGCACTCTCCAACGCAACCAGCGCCGGGAGACTTCGGCCCTGGCGAGGTGAGCCACGAACTCGACGTGCTGACCGCTGGACGGGTGTCAGTGTTGGCATAATGCCGACGTGCTTGATTTGAGAGAAGGTGGGCGGATGTCGTGCGGCGCCGAGCACCGATGCCTGCGCCGACGATGCATCACGTGGGCGAGGTGATGGAGACTCGCTCATCATCGCTGTTGGTCGCCGTGGTGAGCCTCGTTGCCGGGGTACTCTGTGCCGTCGCCGGGCCCGAACCGACGGGGTCCTCTGGCCCGAGCGCGGTGCTCGTGGTGCTCGCCGTGACCGCCGTCTGTTGGGTCGGTGCGGCGGCGTCAAGGCGTGTCCTTGCGTGGACCGTGCTCATCGCCGGGGTGATGTCGCTGTGGATCCCCGCCATCGTGATCGGGCTCGTCGTCTTCGCGATGGCCTACGCGAGCGAGCGAAACGCCCGGGCCGCTGAGTACCCCGTGGCTGACTCGTGGCATGCACCGATCGTCAACGCCGCTCTTGCCGGCGTGGCCTTGAATCTCGCTGCACGCAGCCAACTTGGCGGGGTGCTCGGGGTTTCGTCCGCCGTCGCCATCGCCATCGCCGGCCTGATCCTGATTGCCGGTCTGGCCAAGCGCGGGACTGTGGCCCGGCGGGTCGTGGGGTTCGGGTCGTTGGGCCTGATCATTGCGGCCGTTGCCGCTTCGGTGGCCTTCGGGGCTGTCTCGATGACCGTTGCCGACGAACTCAGTGATGGTGAGCAGTCGGTTCGCGAGGGTCTCCGGCACCTCGGCGATGCCGATATCGATGCTGCGCTCGTTGCGTTCCGGCAGGCGAACCACCAGTTCTCGAAGGCGGAAGAGCGTTTGAGTTCACCGCTCGCTGGAGTGGCCGCCGCCGTGCCGGTCGTTGCTCAGCACCGAGATGTTTCGCTCACGGTCAGCTCCGAGGCCAGCGACGTGACGGCACTGTTGACAAATCTACTCGATGGTCTGGGCCCGGAAGCGCTCACGGTGACCGACGCCCAGATCGATCTCGACAGCCTTGATGCTTTCACCGACGCACTCGAGGAGATCCAGGTGTCGCTCGATGGCCTCGATGCTGAGGTCACACGGGTGTCGAGTCCGTGGCTTCTTTCGCCGGTGACCGTTCGACTCGACGACCTGAGCTCGGAGATTTCCGAGCAGCGCGTCCGGGCCGCAAACGCCATCGACGTGATGACGAGACTGCCCGACATGCTGGGCGCTCAGGGTGAACGTGTGTATCTCGTGATGTTCACCACGCCGGCTGAGGCTCGAGGGCTCGGGGGGTTCACCGGCAACTGGGCTGAGATCACGGCCGACGACGGTCGGATTGCGATGACTGGCTTCGGACGCTCTGATGAACTCGACAGCGCGGCCCCCGCAGGTGCACGCACCATCACCGGTCCTGCGGACTGGTTGCAGCGCTATGGATCGTACGGCTTCAACGACGAACCGGGAGGCACGGTCGGCGCCACACCGTTCAAGAACATCACGATGTCGCCACTCATGTCGTCGACCGGGTCGGTGATCGCTGAGCTCTATCCCCAAAGCGGGGGACGCAAGGTTGATGGCGTGTTCGCCGCCGACGTGTACGTTCTCGCCGAGCTTCTGCGCCTCACTGGACCTGTCGACGTGGCTGGTGCAGACGCGAGCATCAACGCCAAGAACGCAGCGGAGTTCCTGCTCAACACCCAATACCTGCTTCCCGACAAGGACGAACGGGTCGAGCTCATCGAGGAGACGTCGCGCTCTGTCGTCGATCAGTCACTCGGCGGCGCTCAGCTGGAGCCGAACAAGTTACTCCGGAGGCTCGGCCCGCTCGCCGAACAGGGGAGACTTGCTGGTTGGGCTGTTCGACCCGACGAGCAGAGCCTGCTCGAACAGGTCGGGTTGGCCGGCACGCTTCTTCCCCGAAGCACTGACGACGCAGTCACGGTCGCGTTCAACAACGCAGCGGGCAACAAGATCGACTACTTCCTGAAAACTTCTGGCCGATACGAGGCGACGATCGACAGTGCTGGCACCGTCGACGGTGTGTTCGAGGTCAGTCTCGAGAACACCGCCCCGACGGAACTCCAGCCGCGGTATGTGATCGGTAACGCGATTGATCAGCCACCTGGCACGAATCAGACCTACGTTTCCATCTTCACAGCGCTGCCGGCGTCGGACTTGACCGTCAACGGTGTGGCGGTGCCCGCGGAATCGGGGTTCGAAGCCGGCTACTACGTGACTTCGGCGTTTGTCCTCATCCCCCCGGGCCAGACCCGAACCGTCAGCGTGCGAATCAGCGGACCATTCGATCCGGTAGATGGCTACACGCTGCTCGTCCGTTCTCCCCCGACGGTCGGGTCGACGCCAATCCAGATCGATCTGACGGTGGATGATGACAACGGTTCACAAGTCGTGAGGCGTGATCTCGACACTGCTGGCGTCGAACGTATCGACGTTGAACTGGACTCTCCCGGCGACAGCTGATCCGAGCGGCCTGCCAGAGAAGCTGCAGTCGGAGAAGCTGCAGTCGGAAAAGTCACCCAGTCGTCACCGTTTCTGGACCCCGTCGTGCTTCGGTCAAGTATCGCTCAAGTCGAGGCACTTCGGAGCCGATGACCCTGTCGGTACCGCAACCGCAACGACAGGGAGAGTGCATGAAACGCCTACTCGCAATGACCTTGGTTATCCTTGCCATCTTCGCGACGGCCGTCGCGGACCCGAACTCGATGGCAACTGCCTCGTCGACGGATCGGCACGTCAGTCTCACTGAGTCAAGTACGGTGGTCACCTTTGATGGTGCTCCTGGGGAGATCTCCGTCAAGCCGGCCGAAATCCGTGTCGGCCCAGACGTGACCGTCAAACTGCGCGAGTTCGGTTCCACCGAGATCGCCATCATCCGCCGTGGATCGGGGCCCAAGCTCGTTCTGTGGTATCCGGTGTGGAAGGACGCCAGTGTGATCGAGGTGCCGAACGGGGTCCGGATCGACGTTGCAACGCCCGGCGACACCCCTGCCGCCACCACGACCACCACGACCACCACGACCACCACGACTACCAACGCGCCCACCACGACCGCCGCTGCCACCACCACGACCGCCGCCACCACCACGACTGCCGCCACCACCACGACCGCCGCGCCCACCACGACCGCCGCCACCACCACCACGACGGCCCCGATGGATCACGGCTCGATGGATCACGGCTCGACAGAAACGGTCACCGTGCCGGCAAGCCCGGCTCCCGTCGAGTTGGGCCCTGTGACGCCGTACGTGACGCCGTTGAAGAAGACGGTGTCGCAGCGCTCCGAGATCGGGTTCTCGGTGTCGTGTGATTGGAGTCATTCCTCGAACGATGATCCGATCGTGTTTCCGGGTCAGGCGGGGCGTGCACACTTCCATGAGTTCTTCGGGGCCACGGTGACGGATGCGTTCACGACGTTGTCGGATCTGCAAGCGTCGCCGACGACGTGTACGACGCGCGATGACAGGTCGGCGTATTGGGCCCCGGCGTTGTTCGTGAACGGTCAGCGCCGTGAGCCGACGATGACGACGTTCTATTACAAGCCGGGGGTGGAGGATCGCTCATCGATCCAGCCGATCCCGTTCGGTCTGGAAATGGTGGCCGGCAATGCCGGTTCAACCGGACCGCAGAACCCGCAGTACTTCTGGTTCCAGGAGTTCCAGAACGCGTCGAACAACACGACGAGTGGTCAGATGATCACGGCGAACACGTCGGGGCGAATCACGCTGAAGGTCGTGTATCCGGATTGTTGGGATGGCGTCCATCTGTCTGCGCCGGGCCAGTCGCACGTTGCGTATCACACGAACAAGCGACTGTGCCCGTCGACGCATCCGGTGGCGATGCCGCAGTTGACGATGTACATCACTTACGAGACGAACGGCGATGGAGTGTCGTTGGCGTCGGGGGCGTGGTTCACGATGCATGCGGACTTCTTCAACGCTTGGCATCCAGAGACCCAGAAGCGCCTGATCGACGAATGCGTCGTCCCTTCGGTTCGGTGTGGCAATGTCTACGACGCCGACTCCAGCCGGATTCCGAGAGCTGGAGGGTGATCGCGTTCGCTCGCCGCCGATGTAGCGAAGTTTGCGGCCTCCGCCGATGGTCTTGATCCACCGGAACGGTTCCTCGACCCGTTTCCGTGATGCCCGGCGTGGCACAGCTTCGCCGCGGTCGCGGGCGACTTGCGCGCCAGGCGGGCTTCAGGATCAGGCGCTCCACGCATGCACCCATTCTTTTCGATCCGACCGCCGAACGCGGGCACCCTCAGCCGAATTTCATCACCCTGCTAGAGGGGGTCACCATCGGATTCGGTTTGCGACGACGATCTCGAGGTGAGGTGCGGACCGATCGAAAAGAGCTGATTGACCGATACCGGTTCGACACACGCGCGGCGAGACCTTCCAGGCGATCAATGCGTGGATCAACCGACGAAGTAGTCCGGGCCCCCGTCATCGCGAACCCCGCTCTCCGAGCGGGTGGTCACCAGTGATCTCGACGGTTGTCCCATGAAGAACGACTCGTCGGGTGCGTCACAGATCACCACACCCATCTTGACGACACCCAGCTGGTCGAGCCGACTCAGCGCACGCTCGATGTCACGGGCGTGAGTTTCCTGGTAGCGCACCACGAAACAAACACCGTCGGCCTGTTCCGCGATACTCACCGCTTCGGTCCCGACCAGCAGTGAGCCGGCGTCGATGATGATGCGGTCGAACTCCGATCGCAGCTTGCGCAGCGTTTCGGCCACTTTCGGCGACGCTGCAAAGTCGCTCGGGTTGACAGGTGCGACGCCGGCAGGGAGCACCGACAACGAGCCGGGACCCGACCCCACGATGGGAACCACGAAGTCCGTCGGCGACATGTCCGACGCGATCGCGTCGGCAAGGCCCCGCGTCCGGTCGATGTCGAAGGGGAGATCCTGACCCTTGTCACGGAAGTTCATCTCCACCAACAGGACGCTCTCGCCGAGGCGGGCGAAGACCATCGCCAGGTTGCTGGCAACGATCGACTTCCCCTCGTCGGGCGAAGCCGATGTCGCCGCGATCATCGGAAACACCCGGACGCCCTCGTCGTGTCGAAGGGTTCGACCCAGCATCCCGAAGGCTTCTGATGCAGGGTGCTGCGGGGTGCTCGCAGTCACCGGATCGCGGCTGTTGCGTCCGGCTCGCCCGATTGGCGGGATACTCGCCAACACCGGAAGCCCGCCGGTCGCGGCCGCCAAGTGACCCGGCTCCCAGATTCGGTCGTCGAGCAGTTCTGCCAGTCCTGCGGCGAGGACGCCGAGGAATAGGCCTCCGAACAACCCGAAGAGTGCCTGACGGAGCGGCTTTGGTTCGGTCGGCTGCCGGGGCTCGGTTGCCTGGTTGGTCGTGGTGATGATGGTCGGAGCGGTGACCAGCTGGGTCTGGATCGCCGTTGCCCGATCGACCAGGTCACGTTGCTGGGACTCGAGCAGCGACTGACGTGAACGTAGGTCCGCGAGATCTGCCTTGTTCTCGTTCGTGGGCTCGACAATTGCCTCCAGCGCCGTGATCTGTCCCTCGACCTCGATGAGCTCGGGAAGCAGCAGATCTGCCGCGTCGAGGAGGCCCTTCAACTCGACCTGCAGGTCAGCCGTCTGACCGTCGTTGCGTACGTCTGCGAAGGCCGTCGCCCACACGTTCGCTGCGAGTGCAGCAGACTCTGGGCGCGTCGCACGCACAGTAATGCTTGCCAGTTGGGTATTTTCGATGGTCGATGCATCGACGGAAAGCACGTCGTCGGCAACATCCCCAAGCCGGTTCTTTGCCTCCGCGCTGACCTCCTGGGAGGTGATCAGCTCGACATCGGTCGCAATGTCGGTGCCGTCGATGCGGATCTCGGAAGTGGCTCGGAACACGTCGTCCTGACGCGCTGCTGCACCGTATGCGAGCGCCGAGCAGATGAGTGGGATGAAGACGAGCCACGGCCAGCGACGTCGTGCGACTCTCAGCAGATGTTGGAAATCAGATTGGTCGTTCATTGGTCCTCGCATTGTTCGTGCCGATTGGTTTGGCTACGGGGCCAGCGGCCGGGAGTGGCTGGTTGATTGACCTGTTGAGTGGTGATTGGAGAACTCGTCGCCGACTGCCGACCTCGAGGGCCCCGCCGACGACGATCGCAAGCGAAAATGCGGTGACTGCGTTGAAGAACGACGGCCGAGCGACGCTCTCGATGATCACCGACGCGAGCACTGCAAGCGCCGCCAGCGCCATCTCGTGCAGTCGACGGTCCGGCATCCGAGAGTATTGCAGGAGTCGGACGCCAAGGTACAAGAGTCCGCCGAAGAAGAAGATCAAGCCCAACACGCCGGTCTCACCCATCACTGTCGGCCACGTCGTGTCGTGACGGACCCCCGGGCTTTCCTGCGTCAGGCCGTCGCGATTCAGCCCGTATTCCTCGTAGATCGGACTGTTGAATGTGGTTGAAGCGCCACTCCCGAACTGGCCGAGACCCGCCCCGAACGGGAAGTTGTCAACGGCTATCGCCTGGCCGGCGTCGTACAATTCTTGCCGCACCGTGACGGTGTCGTCGAAAAGGTATCGGTCCAACTGCTGCGTGGTCAGGTCGGCCAGCATCCCCCCGGTCGCGGCGACGAAGAAGACGATGACGAGGACGGCGACGCCAAGCCGCCGCACGAACAGGCGTGTCGCCGACAGGCAGAGCACGGACAAGGCGGCCACGATGCCGAGGATCACCTTGAGGCGCAACGACAACAGACCGAGTGAGATGCAGGCGAGGCCGAGAGCGAGGTGACGGCGGTTACCGGTGGCAACGAACCGAGCGAGGTACCAGGCGCCGAACAGGCCGCCGAAGGAACCGAAGTGGTCGGGGTGAGTGAACACCGACTGCAGGCCCGATCGACCAAAGCGTTGCTCGGCATAAAGCGACTGCACCGGGAGAATCGAATGGTGCAACGACGGGGCGAACAGTTCGACCACCGCAATCGACATCACCACGACCACGACCGCCGTGATCCAACGGCTGAGCATCTCGAAATCACGTTTGCGCCACGGCAAACTGATGGTCAGATACAGCAGGACCCAGATCTTGATGCCGGACCAGCCGCCGACGATCATCGCCGGGATCGACGCCGAGAGCAGGATACTCGATGCCGCCCCTGCGCAGAGGAACCCGAGGGCCGGCACGATCACGAGCCACCGAGCAGTCGGGCGACGTCGTTCGAGCAGTGTCACCGCGAGCAGGAGCATCACGAGCGGCTCGTCGACCTGTTTGACGAGATCCGCAATCGGACTCGTTCGTCCGAACTGGGAAGCAAGGGCTGGACTGAAGACCGTCACGGTCCACGCGAACAGCACCAACTCGGTCGGATGCGATTGGTAGACACGTCGCCCGACGAGGACGCCAATAGCCGTCAGGCACAAAGCTGCCAGTGCGAGCGTCCCGAATACGAGAAGCACTGCGCATCCTGCTCCGACGAGCGCGATCGGAGCCAGCACGCTTCCGCTACGACTGCGACGCGGGTTCGGTCGGGTCGACGGTGCGGCACCGGGTTGGTGAGCCTCACCGGCTTGACGAACGTTGAGATGATGAGTCGACGTAGCCAGAACAATGACGATAGCAGTGGTGGCGAATTCGGGCCTGATCTTCGCTCAAGTCTCCGTCAAGATCGAGGCCGAGCCCTACACATTGGATGGAATGAAATCGGTCGAGCGATAGGATTTGAACGAAATGTCGGACCAGTTGTTGACGGACAGCGACTTCCTCGTCCGGTACGTCGACAGGACCACCCGAATGTGGCACGCTCCGCAACCGGGAGCAACGACGCACGTGCTTCGCGCTTCCCTCCGGCGTCAGACGTGCCTCGCCCGCCGAACGAACATGGAACGCGCGCGCGCTGTGTATCGATCGACCATCGATCGGCGATGCGGTTCGTGAGCGACAACACAGGGATCCGGCGTTCACCGACCGACACGGCCAATCTGCAGGTCGTGTTCGTTTGCGGAAGCAGTCGCAGTGGGACGACGATGACGGGTCGACTTCTCGGACGATCGCCGGTCGTCCACACCATGGAGGAACTCCACTACTTCGAGGGCATTTGGGACCCATCCGACGACCGGCCTCTGAGTGCTGACCGCGCACGCGAGGCCACCGCTCGTCTCGTCGGCATCGAGCGAGATGGTTTCCGACACCCGGCGCCGGTGGCAGCGTGTGAACACGAGGCGAACTCCATCCTCGACGGTCTCACCGACACCGCCGGTCCCGCCGTCTACGCGGCGTTCGTCGCGCATCGGGCGGCTGCAACGGGCACCTCGATCGTGTGCGACCAAACTCCACGCAACGTCTACTTGCTCGAGGAGCTTCTCGACTGGTACCCACGTGCTCGGGCCGTCATCGTGGTACGAGACCCGCGGGATGTGCTGCTTTCGCAGAAGAACCGGTGGCGACGGCGTCAACGTGGGATCGACACGATGTCTCGTCGGGATCAATTGCGCCTCTGGTCGGGGTATCACCCGATCACGATGTCGCACCTCTGGCGTTCGGCGGCCGAGGTCGGTCAGCGCCTCAGCGAGCATCCCCGGGTTCACGTCGTTCGTTTCGAGGATCTCGTCACGACACCGGAGGCGAGTGTCCGCGCGATGTGCGACGCAACGGGTGTTCCGTTCGAGCAACGTCTTCTCGATGTGCCGCAATCCGGCTCGAGTCACGGTCCTCTCAAAGTTGGTGCGTCGGGGCTCGATCGGAACGCGGTCGGCCGGTGGCGCAGCGGGGGGTTGACGAGCACCGAGATCACGACCACCGAACACCTCACCGCAGCAACGATGGAGGCGTTCGGCTACGAAGCGTCGGGGTGGAATCGTTCACCCTGGCGCACCATGGGATCGGCCGCGATCTTGCCCTTCAAGGGAGCGATGGCACTCGCACTGAATCTCTCGCGATCCCGACGGATACTCCGAGTTGCGAGTCGAAGGCTCGGCAGCCGGCGCCGTCGGCCCTGATGCTCGTCTGGATCGAGAAGTCAACCTCCAGAACGGATCATGACCTCTCGCCGGGGACGACTTCTGTCTGTGGACCGACCCCGGCTCACCTCACGACATCCACGCTCGATTCGAAAGACCGCTGTAGTCTCAGCGATGTCGACTGCGCTCAAGAACGCGCGAGTGTTCAGAGGGAGCGAACGGTGCGTCAGGAGCTTGACATCCACCACGTAGCAATCAAGCGGGCTGCCGGTCGAGGCAGCGAGTGCCCCTGCCGGCGGGGAGACGACCCGGACGTCGAGACATGAATGTCTGGCATCCTGTTCGCACGTCGATCTCCGTCGGTCGTCGGTCCGTGCGAGCTCACTCCCTCAGGCGCACGCTCGTCCGTCGGAATCTGAATCCGACCGAAAGTGTGATTCTCTGTAGCGATACTCGCTCGGGGAGTACGTGGTTGATGGAGCTCGTCGGGCAACTCCCCGGCACCGTGTGCAACTGGGAGCCGATGCACCCCGATCGAGGGGTACTGCCGTCGGAGTGGAACATGGGATGGCGCCCGTATGTGCCCGAGGATCAGCCCGACGCGCGACTCGAGACCTGGTTCGACGACCTGTTCCGTTTCCGCATCGGCAATCGCTGGACGCTCTCCCACGCGACCCCTGCGGCAGCTGCTGTGGCCACTGTTGGGGTGCACAAGTTCGTGCGAGCATCGCTGCTCCTGCCGTGGATGGTCCGTCAACTTCCCCTCGAACGGCCTCCGATCTTCCTCGTGAGACACCCGCTGGCGGCGATCGCCTCGAAGAACACGAACTTCGGCATTCTCACCCCCACCCCTGCTAACCGGTCGCCAGTCGTCGACGACTCGCTCGATCCGTACGCCCGGATCATCGCCGAACAGGAGGACCCGGTGCTCTTTCGTATTGCCCGCTGGTGCTATGCCAACCGTGTTGCGCTCAACCATCCGCACGCCGGTCGCGACTGGGTCGTCATTCACTACGAACACCTCCTCCTCGACCCCGAGGAGACCTTCCGGCGGGTACTTGACCGCCTGAAGTGGACAACGACTGATCCGGATCCCGTGGCATCGGTCGACTTCGGACGGGCGAGTACGTCGGACTTCCTCGGCGTTCTCGCAGAGAGCCCGCAGGAGCAACTCGCCAAGTGGCGCGACGGCGTGGACAGCGGTCTTGTGACACGCACGCAGGACCTCCTCGACCGCTTCGGCATCGTGGACTACCGTGCAGACGAGGTGCTGCCCGCTGTCTGAGTCGTCCATGATCGGGTCGTCGGTCGCGCGTGACCGCGCAACACTCAGGCGAGCACTCGGCGTCGCAGGCTCTCGCCGAGCCTGCCCGACTCGACCGAAGCACGGCGGATCCAGCGCCCGCGCGCCGTCGTGCCTCGCACGAGTTCGGGCGAGCGGGCGGCAAGGACCCCCCACGACCGCAGGATCGAGGTGGCGGAGCGAGGTCGGAGTCCGCTCGCCCGGTACCGCTCGACGAGCTGCACGTCAGCACGACCGTACGAACGCATATTGCGCGACATGCCCGCCAGATCCCCACGGAAGCGATACTGCATGGTGGCGTCGCGGGCGTAGCCGACCTGGGCTCCGCCATCGAGCTGTGCGCGGAAACAGAAGTCGGCATCGGTCGCGTTGGTGAATGTCTCGTCCCACCCACCGATCGTCTCGAACAGCTCACGCGTGACACCGAGGTTGGCCCCCGATGCATAGAGCAGGAACCCGGCGTACTTGTTGAACAGCCCGTCGGGGATACCGGCGTACCAGGAACGAACGATTTCTGAATTGAACCTGTCGTCGAGGAGCCGCCCTCCCACGAGGTCGTACTGGCTGAGGGCGTCCACCATTGATGTGACCCACATCGGCTCAGCACGATCGTCTGCGTCACAGAACAGGAAGACGTCGGACGACGCTGCTGCAGCTCCGAGATTCCGCGCCGCACACGGCCCACGCCTCTGCGACGCGTCGAGGACGACCAGGCGTTCGAACGATCCGCTCCAACGCTCAACCACGTGGCGCGTGCCGTCGGCCGAACCGTTGTCCGCCACGATCACCTCGAAACGCGTCGCCCCCACCTGCGCAGCGAGGCCGGCGAGTTGGTCGCCGATCGTTTCGGCCGCATTGTAGGCGGGCATGATGACCGAAGCGGCGAAGCGATCAGGCGATGAGGTGTCGGTCATCGCCCGGCGACGTCTCGGAGCGGGGGCTCCCACGGCGCGGGCTCGAAGACTTCAGCCTCGAGCTCCTTGATCTGGGTGACCAACTCGCTTCCATCCTGGGCGAGTTCCGTCACCGTGGCGCCCGACACACGGAACACCCGATCACAGACGCGCAGCGTCGACGGTCGGTGGGCAATGACGATCAGCGTTGTCGTGCCCTTGATCTCCTCGAGCGTCTGGCGAATCAGCTCTTCGGAGCGTTCGTCGAGCGCACTCGTCGGTTCGTCGAGCACCAGCAGGCGGGGTCGCCCGAGTAGCGCACGCGCGATGCCGAGTCGCTGACGCTGACCACCGGACAACTCTCGTTCACCGGGACCGATACGCGTCTCGTACCCTTCGGGGAGCTGGCTGACGATGTCGTTGTGGAGTTGTGCAGCCTGGGCTGCCGCTCGGACCTCGTCGTCGCTGAACCCGGATCGGAAGAAGCGGATGTTGTCGGAGACCGTTCCTCTGATCAGTGAGTTGTCCTGTGGCACCAGCGCCATGAGGCGCGACCAGGACCGGGTTGTGGCGTCCTCGAGATCGACGTCGCCGATCATGATTCGCCCGCTGGTCGGCGACCTCAGCCCGGTGAGTAGCTGACTCAGCGTCGACTTGCCACCCCCGGAAGGGCCGATGATGCCGATTGCCTCCCCGTCGCTGAACTCCAGGCTGACGTTCTCCAGCACCGGCTGGCCCGCGACGTAGGCGAAGCCGACGTTCTCGAGGCGCACCGTCCCGATTCCGGCCAGCGGAATCGTTCCGTGGGGCATCGGGTGGGCGTTGAGATCCGCAATCTCTTTCTCCAGGCCGTCGACGTAGGGATGCATCTGCAAGATCGACTGTGCTGCCAGCTGCAACTGCTTGGTGTTCCCCAACGCGCGCATGAGGAGCACGACCAGCGGCCCGAACACGGTGAGGTCGCCGAGATCGAGGGTGTACACGGCATAGATCAACGCCAGGATGACCCCGAGCGCTGAGTACTGGAACGTCGTGGGGATCACCTTCGTGAGAAAGCGAAGTCGAGCGAGGGAATCGCCCGTCGGCTTCGCAGCCTCGACGCCGGCTCGGGACACGGCGTCCGCCACGTCGAACGTTGCGATCTCAGGCGCAACGCGAGCGGTCTGGGCCACCGCCGAGGCGAACTTCTTGTTGAGCCTCGCCTGCTTGGCTGACTGCGACTTGATCCGCTTGGTCAGTGGGCGCATCACCAGCGCGATGGTTCCCAGCGCCGCAGCTCCCGCCAACGCCGTCCATCCTGCGAGGGCGATTGCGGCCAACGCGATCGCGGTGATGCTCCACAACATGACGATGATCGTCGAGATCTGCAGGATCACGCCTTCGTTCTTGGTGGAGTAGCTGCTCATGTACTCCTGGAGGCGACCCTCGAAGTGGGTCGAACGATGCCCCCATGACGCCCGCAGATAGGCGGACAGGACCCGGCTCCGCGACCGGATCAGGGTCGAGCGACACAGCGAGGCGGTGATCCGGGCGATGGGCACATTGATCAGTGCTACGGCCACGAGCATCGCCGCCGTCACCAGCAATAGGTCATCGAACGCCAGGTCATACTTGCCGAGGGGGCCGAGGCCGAGAGTGGCCGACGCGTCGGAACCGTTGGCGAGGAGCAGGGCCAGCTTTGCGATCGCAAACAACACGAGTGCGTCGAGGATGCCGGCGATCACGGCGAGCACAACAAGCAGCGAGATCCGACCGGGATACGGACCAGTGGCGAGCCGGATCGACCGGAGCGTCGGCGACCAGTTGGCGAAGCTGCCGACGTTGACGGTGACCTCGCCGATCGCGACGTCGGACGGGAATTGGTTCGTCGGTACCTTCCGACGGTTCCACGGGGCCTTCATCTCGAAGTCCCAACGCTGTCCGCGAACAGGTTCTGGTCGGTCACGATCATTCGCACTCACCCGCCGCTCGGTTGCTACAGAGCATTCTCCCGGATTCTACTGCCCATGCACGATGACCCCTCATGGTTCGGTGCTCCATGTCGGTGGTTGCGTCGCGAACTCGCTGAGGACACGCGTGAGACCCCGATTGTGCTCGGCGTACAGGTCGTGCAGCTCGTGGCGCAATTCGTCGGAGACCGACTCGGATGGGCGCTCCGTATTCACCCGCTGATACACACCGCGTGTCACGGCCTTGAGGCGGGGGGAGCTGCGTAGGCGCCGCTCGAGTCGTCGGTTCGTGGCCAGCGCCAGGGCATGAAGCTGCCGATTGCGCGGGGATACTGTGCGATTCGACGATGCGGCCGGATCATTGCTCCATCCTGCCGGATCGAGGCCGAGCCAGGCGCCGATTTCGTGGAGCAGTTCGCTTTGTCCTGTCGCCAATTGCTCGAAGTAGACGATCTTCAAGCGATCGCCGAAGACATCGATCCACGCCGGAAGATAACGATCGTAGCGTCCGCCCTCCACCCCGAACCAGGGGTTCAATGCTCGATCGGCGACGAGTTGTTCCGGCGCATGGCGGAGGCAGTCACGGACATACCGATCTATGGTCAGGTCGGCGTCGAGGTGGAGCATCGACTTCTGGAAACGGAAGAACGAGACAAGGCGCGCGACCGGTTCACGCAGAGCGATCAGGATCTTGACGTCGGGGAGCGTCCGGTTGAGCTCGGGCGCGATCTTGGCACCGCCGTAGAAGTAGCCGGGCGTTGCTTCCATCGTGACCGGCCGGTGCGGAGCACCGGCAAAGAACTGTTCGTACGCCTCGATGCCCGGCTGTGGTTCGCCGTAGCGCAGCGGCAACCAGAAGCAGGTCTCCTTGACGGAGCTGTGGGCCACCTCGGGGTGCGCCGCTATCGCGTCGAAGAGAGTGGTTGTTCCTGCCTTGTTCACGCCGGCAATGATGAAGTCTGGGAGCATCATGTCATCTGCTTGTTTCGGCAGTCGGAGTGTCGAGCTTTACAACTTCACCCCGACGGTGCCCCAGATCTCGCACAGGCGACCGATGAACCGCTCGCGGGTGAGCTCGGCAGCGGCCCAACGACGAGCCCGGCCCGCCAGCACGCGTCCAGTCTCGGAGTCCTCGATGACAGATCGAACAGCCGCTTGCAGCGCGACATGGTCGCCCGGAGGGACCAACAGGCCCCTGCCGTCGTCGAGCAGGTCGGTAATCGCTCCCACATGTGTTCCGATCACGGGAAGACCCACATCGAACGCCTCGTTGATGACCAGCCCCCACACCTCGTGCCACACCGAAGGAACCACGAGCGCGGCGGCCCGCCGCATCTCCTTGCGAACGTCGTCCTCGGCCAGACGGCCGAGGAAGGTGACGTCGGCGTCCAGATCGGCAGCGAGTGTTCGGAGTTGATCGTCGATTCGGCCGTCGCCGGCGACCCGCACCGGGAATCCGCCTGCCGCCGCCGCTCGGATCAGCACGTCGACACCCTTTTCGGGAACGAGCCGGCCGACGTACAACACGGTGCCCGTCACGCCCGTGTCGTTGTGAAGTCGTTCGGGCTCGTGGTCCTCGATCTCCGCGAAGTGGGGTACGACATGGATTCGCGACTGCGGGACGCCCATGCGCAGCGCCCCCGTGGCCTGGAGCTGATTCACGGTCATCACTGCGCCCGGCACACGGGAGTACGTGCCGAACAGTCGCGTGGAGGTTGCTTCGAGGCCGAGGAGCACTCCGCCGACACGAGAACCGTCCCAGCACCGCGTCGTGGCCGGTGCGTACAGGAAGTCGAATCGATGATCAAAGCAACGGGTGCAGATCTGGCCGGTGGCGTCGTTGAAGAGCCGATAGCTGGGACACCCCATCTTGTAGTCGTGCATCGACACGACTGTCGGGATGTCGGCACGCTTGAGTACCTGCATGAATGCCGGGCCGAGTTGGTGATACCCGTGCAGGACATGGGCGGCATCGATGCGCTGAGACGCGAGGAGTTGACGCAGGTGACGCACGGATTGTGAACCGAGCAACGCACGTTCGACCGACCGGACGCGTTCCGCCCCGGTCCCGCTACGAAACTCGACCGGACTGACGAAGAACTGTTCGGTGCTCACGCGCTCGTTGCGCCTGTCCTCCATTGCAAATGCCACCACCTCGTGGCCGCGTTCTTCGAAGATCCGTCGCACCTCGAACATGTGACGTTCCAGTCCGCCGTGCGGGTACCAGTTCTTGTTGACCATCAGGATCCGCATCAGGATCGGATCCGTGAGTACAACGCCTCGCAACGCTCGACGAGTTCGGTCGGGATGCCTGCAGGAGGGGAGCGATGATCGCGATTGGGGCGCACGAACTGATCGCCGAAGGTGAGAACCCGTTCGCTCGCGCTCAGCGAGCACGCTGCCATCACTTCGCAGAGAACCTCACGCGGACGAGCAAGCAGGTCGTCGTAGTCGAGACGGTGTGCATCGATCGCCGACGCCATCGACGTGCCGAGGAACCACTCCACGCAGCCTCGGACATGGTCAGTGGCCGTGACCGGATCGATCAGCGCGGTCAACCAACTGTTCTCTTCGCTTCCCACGACGACCTCGTTCCACAGCGTCCACCATTTGAGATCGTTCACGCCCCACCAGTTCGACGATGCATCAGCGTGGTCCCCGTTCCAGGTGGCGATCGAATGCACGACATCCCAAGGATGTCGGAGAATCGCCAGGATTCGGGCATCTGGGAAGATCGCCCGGACGAACGATTCCCGATAGGCGAGCTCGGGATACTTGTCGACCACCCGTTGGGAACGAGAACACAGCAGATACCACGAGTACATCCGATGCGCACGGGCACGGGTTGCGTCGTCGACGTCGGCGTCGGTGAGGAGGAGGCGTCCCCGCCCAGGGGAATACGAGCCGATGATGTCGTCGTCGGGGTGGATCTGATGCCAGAGCGCCTTCGGTTCATTCAGATAGCCCACGTCGGGGTGCAGCGCCAGCAACTGACCCAGCAGCGTCGTTCCAGAACGGCCGATACCGACGATGAACACCGGTGCACGGACCGGTCGATTCGTGTCGAGGCGCGCGCCGAACCGGAGGTTGCCGACAACAACCGGATTGAACCATCGACCCCGTGTGGTTGCCGGTCGACCCTCGAACAACGAATAGCCGACCAGTCGTGACACGGCGCGTCCCGGTGACGCCCGAACGGCCCGCATGTCGAGCTGCGCAACCATGTCAGCCCTGTTGCTCCGCGAGGTCGACGAGCACCTGGAGATAGCGCGAACAGATGTCGTCCCAGAGGTATCGCTCCGAGATCGTGGCACGTCCTCGCTCCGACAACTCGCGGCGACGCGCGGCGTCGCCGAGCAGGTCCCGAACGGCGATGCCCACTGCCTCGGGATCGTGGGGAAGCAGCTGGTCGTCGTACCCGATCACCTCCCGATTGAACTCGTTACGAACGGCGAGCGTCGGGCTTCCGGCGCCGAGAGCCTGCACCAGGGCCGGATTGGTGCCACCGACTGAGTGGCCGTGGAAGTACACCCCGGCATGGAACCACAGCTGACTCAGGAGCTCTTGATCGTCGACGTGCCCCAACGCATACGTGTTCGGTCGATGCGCTGCGAAGTCGCGGAGGCGGGCGGCAACAGGGCTGTCGTAGTTCGCGGAGCCGACGATCACCACGGGAAAGTCACCCCCGACCGCGTCGATGCCGTCGAGGAGCAACTCGACGTTGTTCTCAGGCACCAGCCGCGCAACGGCGAGCACGTACGACTGTGGGGTGAGGCCGAGTGCTGTCACCTTGTCCGACGACATCTCGGTGACGACGTCGGCTCCGTACGGGATGAATTGCGACTCCACGTGGAAGATCTCGGACCACACTCTGGCGATCTCGACAGAATCGGCAATGATCACGTTCGCGGATTTCGCAGTTGCCTTCGCTCCCCGCCAGAACACACTCTTGGCCACTCGTCCCCACTTGCCCCGCTCCCACTCCAGGCCATCGACATTGACCGCAACGGGAATCTGCTTGCGTTGTAGCAATGGGAGCCAAATACCGTTGGCGCAGTTGAGCACCAGAGCAGCGTCGAAGCCACGCCGTCGAGCGTCGAGCGCCGACGACAGGCCCGACGTCAGGGTCGAGAGGCTCTTGCGGTCGACGCAGCGTGGTTCGATGGTGAGAATCCCGTCGATGTCGCGTGAGGAGGAACGGCCGATCGAGCCCCGGCCATACACCGAGATGACGTGCCCGTGATCTCTGATGTACGGTGCCAATCGGCGCACAAGTGTCTCGTAGCCCCCATAGGTCGAGGGATATCCCCGCGACCCCAAGATTGCAAAGCTCGCCATGCCGCCTCCTCTGCCCGAACCCAGCGATCGGACATCACCCTGCGAATTCTAACTGTCACTGCGCTGGAACTCGGTTGGTCGACCTATGCAGCGACGGTCGAAGCGGCCTTCGCCGATCTCACTGACCACGAGTTCGTACACCTGGCACTGGATCCGCCCCGCTCGGTTCGACTCGCAGGGGCGAAGGTGGCAGGCCGGTCACTGACCGGGCGTCTCGATGCGCACTACCGGCGAACTCTCGTCGCCGGTCGATGGATAGCGACTGAACTGCGGCGTTCGGTCGAACTCGACCGTTTCGACGTCGTCCACGTCACGCCGCACCTCGCTGCCGCTGGTTTGCTCTCCGTCGGTGATCGACCACCTCTCTCGGTGGCTCTCGATGCGACCATCCGTCAGAGCAAGTCGTCGCGTCGCGGAATTTCGAGTGCGGATGCCGATCGCCGTCACGCTCCGTTGCGGGCGGTGGAGCGCCGGATCATGGACGCTTCGTCGACTGTGATGTGCCTGAGCTCGTGGGCGCGAGATGCCGTTGTTGCGGAGACCGGTCGGACGGAAGGACTCGTGGTCGTCCCTCCGGCGGTGCGGTCGACGTACAAGCGGAGCGGAATGATTGCCACGTCAGGTCGAGTCCAGATCGTGTTCGTCGGGAATGCCTGGGAGCGCAAAGGGGGGCCGGATCTCCTTGCCATCCACCAGCGTGACCTCGTTGATGTCGCTGACCTTCACGTCTGCTCGGCCGGTGCACCGACTGATCGTCACGATCCCAACGTGCACTGGCACGGGCCGGTTCCACGAGAGACACTGCTCTCCGAGCTGCTTCCCGGGATGGACGTCTTCGCCATGCCGACGCGATCGGACATGTCACCATGGGCCGTCGCCGAAGCGTTGGGCGCCGGCCTGCCCGTGGTGACCACCGAGATGGGCGGCATCGGCGAACTCGTCGAGCACGACGTGTCCGGTCTTCTCAGCGCGCCCGGTGATCTGGAGGGACTGTCAGCGAACCTGCGATCCGTGGTCAATGAACCGACAACACGCGAGCGCCTTGCGGCCGGCGCACGAGCAGCGGCGGACGGTCGCCTCAGCCTCGGCTCGATGGCAGCGTCGATGCTTTCTGCGTGGGGAACAGCTGGATTGCGACGCGACTCGACGTGAGGGGCCCCGTCTCCACCATCACGGTCGAGTGTTGACCGATGACCCGAACCGGATCGGAGCGACGACGGCGGTCGGTCTCGAGTGCCGCAAATCGGTGACGCTCGCTCACGAACGCCTTGACGATGCTGCCAAGTCGAAACTGGCTGGGCTGCTCGAGGCCGGCGACCCGAGAGGCGAAGCCCCAACGCCTGGATTGACGGTGCTCGCGGCGCCCTCTGTGGCAATACGCTTGATTCAATAAAGTACGGTGGGGCGACCCATGAGTACGGTGGAACTTCGACGGAGCGGCGGCTGAATGGTTGAGCACGTGTTGCCCAGCGTTACGATTATTACGCCGGTATTCAACGTCGAGAACCTCATTGAGCGTTGCATTCACTCGGTCCAGGCTCAAACAATTGGTGACTATATACATATCATTATCGATGATGCATCGACCGATGGCACCGCTCGCGTCGTGAAGAATGCAGCCATGTCGGATGCGCGGATTGTTCTGATTGAAATGAACTCCAACAAGGGAGCATACGAAGCGCGGAACTTGGGCCTCGAACACGCAACCGGCGACTGGGTCGCCTTTCTCGATGGTGACGATGAGTGGCCTGCGGACTTTCTCGCTCAGAGTGTCAGCGCTCTCAATGCAGCCCCTGAAAACCACGTTGGGACGTTCTCCTCGGTAGTTTGGTTTGACGAGTCGGGCAGGCCATTGGGTACGGCCGAGAGGTCTTCTCGCCGCTATGCGCTTCCCGATGTGCTGAAATGCTGGGGAAACCCCGCCGGGAACTTCAGTTGTTTTGTCTTTCGCGCCTCATTGCTGGACGGAGTTCGATTCCGCACCTCTGAGCGAGTTGGCGGCGATGCCGAGATGTGCCTGCGTCTGGTATCGATGGTGCCGCAGGGCGAATTGCTCTCCCTCGACCGAGTCTTCGTGAAGGTGACCAAGCGGCGGGAATCCGCGACGGCGGTCATGCTGACACCAGATCGATATCAGAGTCTCGAATTTCGTTTGACAGAATACCTGCCCCAGATCGAGAGGAATGCTCGGGCCTCGGTATTCTTGCAGTTCGCGATGCGCCTCGAGACGTATGCTGACAAGAATTCGAGAGGATCCCTGAATATTTGGATGAAGAGGCAAGAAAAATTTCTTCTTTCACAAGTCGGGGTCCGAAGGTTTCTGTTCGTAATGACGAACTATCATGCTCGTGTGTTGCTGCGAAGGTCGAAGCGGTTCTTCGGATCTGAGCGTGGGAGCGTGGGAAAGGGTTGACCGTGTAGGTGGCCCCGGCCGCGACACAGGGGCTCTGCAGACCCGAAAGTGCTGACGGCCAATCGGCTCCGACGAGCCGCTGTTGGAGGTCGGGTCACCGATCTCCGGCGCACCACTCGACTTCTCCTGTGGAGCGCGACTTGAACGTCACCGTGGTGTCGTCGCCATCGTTGGCCGCTACCACGACGAGGTGTTCGCTGCGGTGCGCACCGTGCTCGACGTCGGCTGAGAGGCGTCGAGCACGGAGGTGGTGTTCGAGTTCTTCGATCCGAACGCTCCAGCGAGCCCGAGCAGGTGATGTACGGTCTGGTGATGCTGCTGCGTGGCACCGTCTTGATGGCCGTCGTCGGCACGCGTCGACTCGACCCGAGTGACCGATATCAGTCGGAGCTGGGTCCGTTCGCCAGGCAAACCCAGCGGGTGCTGCAGCGCACGACGTCGCTTCCGCCACGCAACCTCACCATCGGCCGGGATCCGGAGTTCGTGTGGTATCGGGTTGCCAAGGTCGGCACGCGATCGATCGTCACGGCGCTCCACGAGCACAACGTGAATTTCATCGCCGACCATCCGTACTTCGTCCGCGTCCCACCGAGCTTGACCAACGACTTCTTTCGGTTCGCGTTCGTGCGGGATCCACGAGCACGGCTCGTCTCTTGTTGGCGAGACAAGATTCTCAAGCCACGAGTAGCCAGCGCTCGGCCGCTCGGACTCGAGGAGCGGGCGAGCCTGCAAGACTTCGGCGACTTCGTCCAGTACGTCGTCCAGCAGGATCCAACCACGTGCGACCATCACTTCCGCCCGCAGACACAGCTTGTCGACGTCGAACACGTCGATTTCATCGGTCGATTCGAGAACTTCGAGAACGATACTCGGACCGTCTTCGAGCAACTCGGCATTCCCGCAGTGCTACCCCATGCGAATCGCTCATCGTCGACCCATGACGATCCCTACACCCCGTCCTTGCTCGCGCAGGTCGAGGAATACTACGCGGCCGACCTCGAAGCCTTCTCGTACTAGATGACAAGATCCCGCTCGTTTCGCTCAGCCTTCACCCGTGACCGACCGGGTGACGGCCCAGGCGATGGACGTCGAGCCGTGCTCGCCGAGGCTCAGTCGTCCCGCGACCATGACAACCCGATCGGGGGCTGACCGTCCACGAACCGATCGAACACCGCACGTGCGTCGGCGGCGCTGAAGAGACCGCTGCGCACCCCAGGCCACGAGAGGGCATCGGCCCGGTGGACGATCGCGGGGAGCTTGTCAACGGCGACGACGAGTGGGTTGACTCCGATCGCCGCGGCAACGACCGCACGATGCAGGCCCGGGCCGGTGACGACTGCTACCCATTTTTCTCCAGTCGTCAGTATCTGGATGCCGACGTATTCGCCATCCATGTACGGTATGAAACCCCTGGTTGCCACTTTGTCGGCGAGCTGGGTGTAGCGCCCGTACTCCAGTTGGCCGAGCTCTTCGGTGACGGGGCCAAAGTGCTTGTGTCCTTGGTCGATTCCGAGCATCGTGCCAGTCGCCGCTGACTCCCGGCGATTCCAGGTATCGGCGAGTCGAAGGCGTTCACTCGGGTCGAGAGACCCCGCCTCGGCTGCCCAGGGCAGGGCAAGCGAGGCTGCCGGTTGGTTGAGTCCGGGACTGGCCTCGGAGTGTGCGAGTCCCCATGCATCCCCGGTAGTCGCCGGTCTCCAATCGTCGTAGTGACGTTGGAGTGCCGATCCCGGGTAGCCCGTGGCCGCTCCAGACAGATGGGCTTGAACAAGCGTGACGAATGGGTTTCGGTTGTCGTCGAGACGCAGCCCGACCCGCGACCAGCGAATGGACTGCAGTGGCACCGAAATGACAGCGGTCCTGAATCCGGCTCGGTACACGGCCTCGACGGGGTCGGCCACGTCGATCAACTGGATGAACTTCGTCGGTGGCTGCATGCCGTGAGCTGGTGTCACAGCCGATTCGAGTGACCGAAGAGCCTTGTGGGCGCCGGCAAAGAACGAAGCACGTACCCCACGTGTTGCGATCGAGCGTCGGATGCGACTCGGGCCGCTCGAGTAGTGGGAGGGGACCATGTCCACCAGCATGGCATGCGAGTTCCATCAGGAAGAGTGACTGTATGGCGGCACTGTCGGGTCAGTGTGGCGACGACCGACCTGTGACGCGCCATGAGGCGAACCGGCGGAACCCGGACGAGACCAACCGCTTGGCGCGCCGAACCATGAGCGACCACGAGGACCGTGCCCGCGCCGTCACCTGGCCCTGTCGTACCCGCAGACCGGGACGCTTCGCGGTGTCCGCCGCCGACGCAGTTCCGGTACCGGTTTGACGCAGCGGCCCCGCAGTGCGGCGCTCCTCGACCGTGCGACGGAGCTCGTCCAGATGATCGGGGTGGGCCAGTTCAACGTAGTGCCAGGCATCGAGTTCACCGTCAGACGAGTGCATCGGATTGAAGCGCTCCGGTTCGGCGAGGTCGGCGGTCAGGTGATCACGCAGAGCCAGCTTGACCACCAGGGTGTTGGCGTTGGCCAGGCCGGGATGCTGGCGACGCTGTCCGGCAGTCGGCACAGACGGACGATGATCCAGCGCCACGATCAGGACGGCAGGATCCCCCCCGGACGTCGGGAAGGGACCCGGACCCCAGTTCCCGCCGCGAATCTCGGCGCGGCACCGGTCGCGCTCGGACGCGGACAGGCGATGAACGTCGAGCACGTCCCACGCCCGCTCGCGCAAGAGTTGCTCAGCGCGGTGAACCATGTCGTCGTCGGCCGCCTTGTCGCGAAGGAGAAACGCGGTGAGCCCAATCTCCTGTGGCGCAGCATCGCCGTCAGCGAAGAAGCGGGCGCGAATCCAACGATTTCCGTGCGACAGCCGCGACAGCGTGTCCCGAGGCGGCCGCCAGCCCACCTCGGCCAGGTGTTCGTCGAGACCCTCGAGCGTGATGGGCGCGCTGATTCCAAGCCCTACGGCCAGCTCCCCGAGCACCATGGAATAATCATGATCGGGCTGACCGAGCGGGGTGACGTCGAGGACCGACGTCGGTAGGCCCGAAGCCTCACCCTTGTGGTAGGCCGCGTGATAGGCGAGGCTCCGGAAGTGGTCGAGCGGTGCCGGCGCAAGATAGCCGGAGGGCAACTGCACCGCCCGCTCCAGGATCCCCGCCGACAACGCCGGCGGGTAGTACGCCATCGACTGGAACTCGGAGCCGGGGAGTCCGCTGACGCTGTAGATGTCGGATGGGATGGTGCCGGGCTGCTCGTCGAGCAAACGCCACAGCGCCTCGAGATCCTCGTCGGCGACCAGAACGTCGAGGTCCTCTCCCGCAGCGAGATTCGGAAGTTCGTCGAACCAACGCAGCACCGCGTACTGGATACTCCGTTCGTCCAACAGTTCGGGCAGACGGTCGAGACCGACGACCTGCGACACATAGTGGCGAGCGACAAACGGGCGGTGCACCGTTTGTTCGCGCAGCTCGAAGCGACGACCTCCCCAGTCTGCTCTGGATCGCCGACGCCGATGGAGCACAGACGCCAGGCTGGCCTCGCGACCTGCAGTACCGCTGCTCGGGAAGGCGATCAGGCGGGCGTGTCCGACGCGGCGATACCACAGTGTGCGCCGATGGTCGCCGTGGATGATCAGTACGTCGGCGTTGTTGTGCAGCACCTCGTCTGCGCTCTGCATCGGGACGAAAAGGTCGGCCAACTCACCGGCGTCCGAACGGACCTGTTCGAGTTCGGCCGGCGGGACGAGTGCGAGGTACCGCTGGCAGCCGCACTCACGGAGAAATCGGGCCGTCGACGCGTCAGGCGGGGCAACCTCGATGATTCGATCGGTGTCGAGGAGCATCGACGCTCCCCCCAGCAGTGCCGCCATGCAGTCAGTTCTCCTTCGCGATGTTGCGAGGGATGCTAGCTGTCACGGGTTCAAGTGAGCTGGGCGGTCCGGCGATGGCGCTGCGGCGGTGTCACCGGAGATGGTCGCGTTCATCGACGAACACCGTGACCGGTTCGGGTGCGCGCACCACACGATTCACGATGCTTGTCCACCTGCCACGTCAGGATGGCTGGGGCGACACGCCGCCCGAGGCGCTTCAATTCGCTCAATCCAATCGGTCCGATCTGAACGCGTCACGCGGTCCCGCGTGGTACAAACCAACCGAGAGCCACTAGGGTCTGTGCTGTGATCACCGGGGTGCGGGGCCGTGCGAGGAGCCTGATGACGAGCCTGATGGCAATGTCGCCGGTTCGCGTGAACTCCAAGCCCGACTTCATGATCATCGGAGCTCAGAAAGCAGGGACCACTTCCCTGTTCTCTTGGCTGACGCAACACGCCGACGTCATCGGTCCGCGGACAAAGGAACTCCATTTCTTCGATCGCCGCTGGGCCGACAGCGACATTGGCGACTACTGGGCAGAATTCCCTTTGCGAGTTCGCATTGATGCCGCGGCACGTGTGCGGAGACGAACAGTTGTGACGGGAGAGGCGACGCCCTACTACCTGTTCCATCCGCTGGTGCCACAACGCGTCCATTCCGTGTTGCCGGAGGTCAAGCTGATCGTCGTGCTCCGCGATCCGGTTCAGCGAGCGATCTCCCATTATTGGCATGAGGTCAGGCAAGGGCGAGAGTCGCTGTCGTTGGAGGATGCGCTGGCGGCCGAAGCGGACTTGATTGCACCTGATCTGGACCGGGTGGCGCGCGGCCAAGAACCAAGCAGGCTGCTGCCGAGGAAGAGCTACGTGGCACGAGGTCGTTACGCCGAACAACTCGATCGCTGGGCGGCGCACTTCAGCCCTTCTCAGATGTTGATCCTGTCCTTCGCTGACCTGGTCTCGCAGCCTCTGTCGGTCGATCGCAAGACTCTCGAGTTCATCGGCGTCGATCCTGACGCGTCCCCGCCGCCCACGTTCGAAACTCAGAACGCCGGTTCTCGCAAGCCGACGCTCCCGGAGACAGTCGAGTGGTTGACCGACCAGTTCGCCGTCCCCAACGCACAACTGGCGGAACGCTATGGAGTGGTCTTCTGACGGGCTGAGTCGGTAACGGGCGGTGGTCTCTGTGGGATCTGATCCGACACCGCTGGTGCGAAACCCTGACGACCAAGCGCTGAGCCCCAAGAATCGCGACTCAGGTCCTCGTTGTGGTCACGCGTGCAGGCGAGCCGGCGGTCGGGTCGTGTCGTGGACGCTTGGTGGAGATCCCGCGTGCACCCGTCGAGGAATGCGCCGCGCCCGACGAGGTCATGGCGTCAGGACTTCGAGGGCGTCGATGTCGACGTTCCTGCCTGTTGCCAACGCATTCTTTGCGCCGGAGACCGTCACGGTGATCGTGTGGGTCCCCGGCGACAATCCGGACGCTTCGAACACTCGGACTTGATACCCGATGGCGGGAGCGTACATATCGACCTTCACCGGTGCGGCGCCATCGATCGACACCGACGCCACACCGAGTGTCGGACCTGTCGTGCTCAGCAGCCGAACCAACGGACCCTCGAAAACCACCTGCACGGATGCGCCCGTCGTCGACGACTTCTTCGAGGAACCGCCCGAACGGGTGGACGACGACTTCGTCGTCCACCCCGACGAGAACACCATCGCGGCTGCGGAATCTTCGATCCGAACCACGGTCGACGTCACTGGTGTTGCACACACCGGCGACGAGAACCCTGACGGTCCAGCGGCGTTCGAGGCCTGCACCCGGAAGCAGTACTCCACCCCGGTCGACAAACCCGTCGCCGCGTAACTCACCGCGCCCGTGGCCAACGGCGAACCTGCCACCGACGCGAACGGACCACCCGACGGACCCATCTCCAACTCGTATGACGTCTCGCCCGCGACGTCTGACCACGAAACACCCAACGCCGTGGCCGACACCACACCAACCGCCAGACCCGACGGAACCGGCGGCGCGGTCGGCAGCGGGCATGCTGCGGTGGTGAATGTGGCGTCGGTGCTGACGCCGATGACCCCTGAGGGTGAGGCCGCCGAGGAGATCTGGTAGTGGTACGTCGTGTTGCAGACGAGCCCGACGAGGGTCAGCTGGTGCGACGTCACCGCTGCGGCGTCGCTCACCGTGGCGCCGTATGCGTTCGTCAGGCCGTAGGCCACGTTCGAGGTGGCGATCACATCGGTCGTCCAGTTGACCACGGCGCTCGTGGGTGTGACTGCCACGTTGATGGCCGACACCACCGGAGGCACAGGCGGTGACTGGCCGCCAGCGACTTCGAGGGCGTCGACGTCGACGTTCCTGCCTGTTGCCAACGCATTCTTCGTGCCGGAGACCGTCACGGTGATCGTGTGGGTCCCCGGCGACAATCCGGACGCTTCGAACACTCGGACTTGATACCCGATGGCGGGAGCGTACATATCGACCTTCACCGGTGCGGCGCCATCGATCGACACCGACGCCACACCGAGTGTCGGACCTGTCGTGCTCAGCAGCCGAACCAACGGACCCTCGAAAACCACCTGCACGGATGCGCCCGTCGTCGACGACTTCTTCGAGGAACCGCCCGAACGGGTGGACGACGACTTCGTCGTCCACCCCGACGAGAACACCATCGCGGCTGCGGAATCTTCGATCCGAACCACGGTCGACGTCACTGGTGTTGCACACACCGGCGACGAGAACCCTGACGGTCCAGCGGCGTTCGAGGCCTGCACCCGGAAGCAGTACTCCACCCCGGTCGACAAACCCGTCGCCGCGTAACTCACCGCGCCCGCGGCCAACGGCGAACCTGCCACCGACGCGAACGGACCACCCGACGGACCCATCTCCAACTCGTATGACGTCTCGCCCGCGACGTCTGACCACGAAACACCCAACGCCGTGGCCGACACCACACCAACCGCCAGACCCGACGGAACCGGCGGCGCGGTCGGCAGCGGGCATGCTGCGGTGGTGAATGTGGCGTCGGTGCTGACGCCGATGACCCCTGAGGGTGAGGCCGCCGAGGAGATCTGGTAGTGGTACGTCGTGTTGCAGACGAGCCCGACGAGGGTCAGCTGGTGCGACGTCACCGCTGCGGCGTCGCTCACCGTGGCGCCGTATGCGTTCGTCAGGCCGTAGGCCACGTTCGAGGTGGCGATCACATCGGTCGTCCAGTTGACCACGGCGCTCGTGGGTGTGACTGCCACGTTGATGGCCGACACCACCGGAGGCACAGGCGGTGACTGGACATTGAGGACGGCACGGTCGATGTTTGTGGTGGTGCGCGACTCGGAGATCACGGCAAGGTTGCTGGCAGACGTGACGCTGTGGTGGCTCGTCAGGACATTGGAATGGATGCCTTGTGTGAAGACCTGGGTTTCGGTCGCCGTGGCGAGCGACCCGAGCGACGAGATTGGTACGCGCTTGTAGGCGCCCGCATTCGGCGCGTTGATCATGTCGTAGAAGAGGTAGACCTCGTTGTTGGACTCGTCGATCACCACACCCGGTCGGGTCTCGCGACGTCCGTCGTCGGTGAAGAACGACGTGTAGCGGGTCCAGTTGCCGCCGGGCTGGCGCACCAGGAGCCCCATGAGGGGTTCGTTCGGGCGCGGCGGCGCCTTCGGTCTTGAATCCGACGTACACCCGGTTGTCGTAGGAACGCACGGCGAGGTGATCGTCGGATCGTTCAGCGCCAACCCATGGCGGCAGCGCAGCGGACTCGTTGGTCCACTTCGAGGCGGACAGGTCCGTCGCGTTCTGGTTGATGCGATAGACGAGCTGTCGGCCCGACTTGTTCTCGGTCGCGAAAACGAGCAGTTGGGTGATGCCACCTTCGACGACGTCGGCCATGCCGACGACGCCGCCGTAGGTGGTGATGGTGGCGTCGACGACGATGGGGGCCGCCAACCACGTGGCGCCGAGGTCCTCCGAGCGTTGCAGGTTCAAGTTGCCCCCGTAGAGGACCGCAACCCACAGATCACCGTTCGGGGTCTGATACACCGTCGACGGATGGTTGTTGGCCCCGTCGCTTTGGTTGTCGACTCGCATGCCCGGGACGGTGACCGCGCTGGTCACGGTCGTGTACGCGCCGGCCGCGTATTCCAGGTGCCACATGGTGGGTGTGCTCAGGCTCGTGAAGTGGACGAACAAGTCGTTGGTTGCCTCGTTCCAGGCGATATCGGGACGTGATCCGGCGCGGGTGTCGAGGCGCATCACGAACGTCGGGGAGGCCTTGGTGAAGCCGGTGACCAACCAGTGCTCGCCGTTGCCGCGAGGCAGAATGCCGTCCCATCGTTGCGCATCGTCGTTCCACCAGATCGCCGACGCCACCGGCTTGACCCAGCGGTCGACGGGATCGGTCAACCCCGCGGTGCTGGCACCCGAAATGGCCGTGGCCGTCGCCGGCGGCGGAGCCAACGCCATCATCGTGGGTGCCGACCCGTCGCATGGTGCGGTCACGAACGTCGCGATCGGCGATGACGCACTGAGATCATCGCTGACCACCACCGCGACCGAATCGATCCGATACCGATACTGCGGTGTCGCACGCGAGATCAGGAATCGTGATCGCGTGCGAGGTCACCGGCTCGGACGTCGCGCGTTGCTGACCGAGTTGATCGTCGAGCCCGTAGGCCACCGCGGATGTGGCCGGGAGATTGGTTGTCCACGTGACCACCGCTGACGTCGCTGTCACTGCGACCGCCTCAGCGGAGTTCGCGAGCGTCAACGGTTCGACCGCACGAGGCAACGAACTCGCGATCGGGTCGCTGAGCACCGTGACCTCGACCCAGTCGACATCGAAAGGTTGCCCACCGCCAAGCTGCGACATGCCGATACGACCCGCCGCCAGCCCGTTCTGGTCGACGCCAAGATCCTGGGCTGTCCACTCGGCCGGCTCAGCGGCCAAACCACCCGTCCATGTCCGCACATACACCTGACCTGCACGCCAACGGACGCGGGCGTACTCGCCCGGATCAGCGTCGACCGATGCGAACTTCGACGTGCCGTCAACGAGCGTGCCAACCGCGACCTCGTTCTGCAGATCGACCACGACGCCGTCCTCAGCGCCTGAGCGCCCCGCAACCAGCGCAGCAACACCCGCGCTCGAGCCGCTACTCGACGCGTCGAGCGAACGCATCCGAATCAGAACTTCGGCCTCGCCGACATCGGGAAGCCCGTCGAACACAGCCACCACCGCGCCGGCGTCACCAGTCGCACCGAAACGCAACACCTTGCCGTCAGCCGCCCACGCGTCAGCAGCAACCGCCACGTTGCCCTGCGCCCACGGCAACGAGATCCCCGCCGGCAGCGAACCGATCTCGTCGTTCGTGAAATCCATCACCAAGTGAGCGCGACTCGCCCGACGATCATCGACCACCGGTTCCCCCGTGAAACCCACACCGACTCCCACCGCGACGCCGGCCGTGACCGACGGAATCCTCAGACAACGAATTGGACACCGAATCAGACACCGAATCGACCGAAGTGTTCGACACCGACGTCGAGTCGCTGGTGTCAACCGAAGCGGCGTCTCGGGCAGACACCGTCGAGGTGGATTCGGGGACGGCAACCTCGTCGCCACCCGACTCACCACGCAACGTCGAGGTGGGTACCGGTTCGACAGCGTCGTTGTCCCCACCCGAATCAGCACGCACGGTGACGACCGCGCCCACGATCAGCAGGCCGACGAGTGCACCAGCAACGACACGCCCTCGACGAACGAAACCCTTCTTTTCCCGTATGCCCACTCACTACCTCCAGAGAATGCACAACAGTAGCAGCACGACGCGAGATGCATCGGCGGTCACAACGACCCACGGTCGCCGGGCGACTCAACGCCCACAAAACCACTCCAAGTGGTCACGCACCCACGAAAGTGCCGGACACCTGACAGAAGGTACCAGCGACCCACCCGACCCCGAACCGCCGACCTCACCGCAACATCGTTGACCAAGGATCTGCCCCCAAGACCGAACGCAGGTCCACAAGCACGAGACGTGGGCAGACCCGGCGTGCCCCCAGATGGCTCCGCAACCGCTTGTCGTTCGGACCTTTACGAAACCTTGACAACTCGGAAATCTCGGCGTTCACCAACTCCTCGAGCGAGTGCCGACTCGGGATCATCCAGACTTGTCGGATCTTGAGCAAATCTTGAAGTGCCCGATGGACCCACCGCAGTCAACCGCAAAGCCCCTTTTCCCTCGACGGTGTTGCGTTCGACTCCGTGTCGCAGTTCGCGTCGAGTTGCAGTGAGCATGTGAGGTGCCGCCGCAGTGCATGTACTGTCAACTCGTCACCGGCTACGAGAGGCGACGCCGGTCGGACAGCAGACGCTTGGATGAACTGGTGCCGTACACGTCACACGGATTCCGGACTCACCGACCCGCGCTCATGTCAGGTGAGCCTGATTCAACTCGCAATCAGTGGCAACCCCGCCTGAGAGTCAGGGGTAGCGCTGCGCCTGCCCTCGTACCGCAAACTCGGTGGCCGTCGCCCCCGACATGACCTGGAGAGGTGGTGGCGGACACGCAGTCGTCGAGAACGTTGCGTCGAGTGACGATGCCGGCGCATTCAGCGCAGTTGTCGAGGTCACGGCGAAGTGGTAGGTCGATGCGCACGTGAGGCCGATCAGTTGCATCGCGTGTGAGGTGACGAGAGCGGGGTTGTTGACGGTGAGCCCGTATGCGGTCGTGGGTCCGTAGTTGATCGTGGACGACGATGGGAGATCCGTCGTCCACGACACGAGCGCAGAGTCCCGGGCCGGCGCGACCTGCACATTCGAGATCACCGGAGGACACGCTGCGGTGGTGAACGTGGCGTCGGTGCTGACGCCGATGACACCTGAGGGTGAGGCCGCCGAGGAGATCTGGTAGTGATACGTCGTGTTGCAGACGAGACCGACGAGGGTCAACTGGTGCGACGTCACCGCTGCGGCGTCGCTCACCGTGGCGCCGTATGCGCTCGTCAGGCCGTAGGCCACTCTGGAGTCAGCGATCACATCGGTCGTCCAGTTGACCACCGCGGTGGTGGGTGTGACTGCCACGTTGACGGCCGACACCACCGGCGGTGGTGACTGGACCTTGAGGACGGCACTGTCGATGTCGGTGGTGGTGCGCGACTCCGAGATCACGGCAAGGTTGCTTGCAGACGTGACGCTGTGATGGCTCGTCAGGACATTGGAATGGATTCCTTGTGTGAAGACCTGGGTTTCGGTCGCCGTCGCGAGCGACCCGAGCGACGAGATCTTCACACGCTTGTAGGCGCCCGCATTCGGCGCGTTGATCATGTCGTAGAAGAGGTAGACCTCGTTGTTGGACTCGTCGATCACCACACCCGGTCGGGTCTCGCGACGTCCGTCGTCGGTGAAGAACGACGTGTAGCGGGTCCAGTTGCCGCCGGGCTGGCGCACCAGGAGCCCCATGAGGGGTTCGTCGGGCGCTGCGGCGCCTTCGGTCTTGAATCCGACGTAGACCCGGTTGTCGTAGGAACGCACGGCGAGGTGATCGTCGGATCGTTCAGCGCCAACCCATGGCGGCAGCGCAGCGGACTCGTTGGTCCACTTCGAGGCGGACAGGTCCGTCGCGTTCTGGTTGATGCGATAGACGAGCTGTCGGCCCGACTTGTTCTCGCTCACGAAAACGAGCAGTTGGGTGATGCCACCTTGCACGACATCGGCCATCGCTACGACGCCACCGTCGCTCGAGATGGTGGCGTCGACGACGATGGGCGCCGCCAACCACGTCGCGCCGAGGTCCTCCGAGCGTTGCAGGTTCAAGTTGCCGAGGTAGAGCACCGCAACCCACAGATCACCGTTCGGGGTCTGATACACCGTCGACGGATGGTTGTTGGCCCCGTCGCTTTGGTTGTCGACTCGCATGCCGGGGACGGTGACCGCGCTGGTCACGGTCGTGTACGCGCCGGCCGCGTATTCCAGGTGCCACATGGTGGGTGTGCTCAGGCTCGTGAAGTGGACGAACAAGTCGTTGGTTGCCTCGTTCCAGGCGATATCGGGACGTGATTCCGCGCGGGTGTCGAGGGGCATCACGAATGTCGGGGAGGCTTTGGTGAAGCCGGTGACCAACCAGTGCTCGCCGTTGCCGCGAGGCAGAATGCCGTCCCATCGTTGCGCATCGTCGTTCCACCAGATCGCCGACGCCACCGGCTTGACCCAGCGGTCGACGGGATCGGTCAACCCCGCGGTGCTGGCACCCGCAATGGCCGTCTCATCCGCCGGTGGCGGAGTCAACGCCATGATCGTTGGTGCGAGCCCCTCGCATGGTGCGGTCACGAACGTCGCGATCGGAGACGACGCACTGAGATCTTCACTGTCGACTGTTGCTGCCGAATCGATCTGATATCGGTATGCGGTGTCGCACGCGAGATCAGGAATCGTGATCTCGTGCGAGGTCACCGGCTCGGACGTCGCGCGTTGCTGGCCGAGTTGATCGTCGAGCCCGTAGGCCACCGCGGATGTGGCCGGGAGATTGGTTGTCCACGTGACCACCGCTGACGTCGCTGTCACTGCGACCGCCTCAGCGGAGTTCGCGAGCGTCAACGGTTCGACCGCACGAGGCAACGAACTCGCGATCGGGTCGCTGAGCACCGTGACCTCGACCCAGTCGACATCGAAAGGTTGCCCACCGCCAAGCTGCGACATGCCGATACGACCCGCCGCCAGCCCGTTCTGGTCGACGCCAAGATCCTGGGCTGTCCACTCGGCCGGCTCAGCGGCCAAACCGCCCGTCCATGTCCGCACATACACCTGGCCCGCACGCCAACGGACGCGGGCGTACTCGCCCGGATCAGCGTCGACCGACGCGAACTTCGACGTGCCGTCAACGAGCGTGCCAACCGCGACCTCGTTCTGCAGATCGACCACGACGCCGTCCTCAGCGCCTGAGCTCCCCGCAACCAGCGCGGCAACGCCCACGCTCGAGCCGGTACTCGACGCGTCGAGCGAGCGCATCCGAATCAGAACTTCGGCCTCGCCGACATCGGGAAGCGCGTCGAACACAGCGACCACCGCGCCGGCGTCACCAGTCGCACCGAAACGCAACACCTTGCCGTCAGCCGCCCACGCGTCAGCAGCAACCGCCACGTTGCCCTGCGCCCACGGCAACGAGATCCCCGCCGGCAGCGAACCGATCTCGTCGTTCGTGAAATCCATCACCAAGTGAGCGCGACTCGCCCGACGATCGTCGACCGGCGCCGCCAAACCCACACCGGTGCCCACCGCCGCGTCGACCGCACCGACGGAATCCCCAGACGACAAATCCTGCGATGCGCTCGGCACAGAACTCGAGACGCTGATGTCGACCGCAGCAACGTCAGGACGAGAGTCAGAACCGACACCGCAGCAACGTCAGGAACCGACACCGCAGCAACGTCAGGCACAGACACCGCAGCAGCCATCGAAGCGGCGTCGGCAACCTCGCTCACCCCACCCGAACGACCACGCACCGTGACGACCGTACCGAGGATCAACACGCCCACAAACACGCCAGCAACGACCCGTGCCCGACGACTCAAGACCTTCTCTTTCCGCACCCGCATTGGCCGAGAATATCAGCACGACGCGACCCCCACCCGGCGGCCCGACGACCCCACCGACAGCGAAGGGCCCAAGGCACAGAAAACCACCCCAAGCGGTCACGCACCCACGACTGCGTCCCACGTCAGGCCGGATGAACCCACACGATGGGCACGCCGCCAAACGCCGCCGGTTGGAAGGAATGACACCTGTCTGGAAGAAGGCGAGCCGAATGCACGGACAGATCGGACGGAGACGAACGGACCATGCAGACCCGCTGCATCTTGAGCGACTCTTGATGTGCCCAATGGACCGCGTCGGGCTTCGTTCACGTACGCTCGCTGTCACCTCGAACTGTTCGGCGAATTTGTCGCAATGCGGCGCCGGATGCGAGAATATGGCTGTCCGTAGATCGCGGCGTCCTTTACAAATTGGAGGAATGATGGCGGAACGTCGGGGTTTGTGGAGGTCGCGTTGGGCGGCGGTCGGGGCTGCGGTCGCGGTCACGCTTGGTGGCGGCGGGATGGTTGCGGTCAACGCGGCGTCGAGTGCGCCGTCGTCGGTGGTGACGATCGACCCCGTGCGTATCTTGGACACGCGGACCGACGTGGGCCTGCCGGGTCCGTTCGTTTCGGCGGTGTCACAGAAGTTGCAGGTGACAGGCGGAGCCGTACCTGCGGGTGCGACCGGTGCGTTGCTGAACGTGACGGTGGTGGGACCGACTGCTGACGGGTTCTTGTCAGTGCGTCCGGGTGACGCAACCGGTGCGCCGACGACGTCGTCGTTGAACTTCAAGGCTGGCGATCTGATCCCGAACTCGGTGCAGGTTGGGCTCCCGACTGCGGGTGCGAACGCCGGAAAGATCGACATCACCTACGACGCGTTCGGGGTCGCTGGACCCGCAACGGAAGTGCTGATCGACGTTGTCGGCTACATGGTCGCCGGTGGCGCAGGAACCGGTCCTGCTGGACCGACAGGTCCTGAGGGTCCTGCTGGAGCGACTGGTCCTGCTGGTCCTGCTGGAGCGACAGGTCCTGCTGGTCCTGCTGGAGCCACCACGTACAGCAACCCGCAGTGGGGAGTCATCCTGCCGCGACACGACCGGGTCAGGGAACGCGTCGCTCCGAGGCGGCCCGTGCCTTTCGACCACCCCCCCCTGCGCAGCGCCGCTCGGCGTGGGCAGCCTGCAGATCCTCGTCACGTCGGGCGGCTCGGGAGTCTCGTTCGGTAACGAGGTCGACTTCCAGGGCACTACGGTCGCCGGGCTGACCACCGTCGGCTACAGGGTCTTCAGAACCGATGCGACCAAAATGCCGAGCATCAGATTCGAGGTCGACCCCAACGTCCCCGGAATCAATGTCGATTTCTCGCGGCTCGAGTGGACGCCGACCCTGAGCCCAGCCAACACGTGGAGCGGATACCTCAACGCCACCACCAGTGGCACGTGGCGCCTCACCGCGCCTGAGTTCGATGCCGGCACCTGCGGCACTGCCGGATGTACCTTCGCCGAGATGAAGGCGTTCCTGCCCGACGCAGTCATCAGCACCGTGGCAGTGGCGCAAGGCTTAGGCGACGGCGCCTTCCACGGCGCCGTCGACGACCTGCGAATCAACAGCAACCGCTACAACTTCGAGCCGCTCGGAGTACTGGTCACCCCGTAACCGTCCGACGACCCGCTTGGGGTGTGAACCCGCGAACCAGCGTGTTCACGCCCCGAGCGGGCCGGGATCCTCAGCGATTCGCTGAGTGCGATCCCGTCGAGAATCCGTGATGTGGATGAGCCGGCAACGGGTAGCGTCGCTCGACGATGGGGTCTGGAAGATGAGGATCGCTCGATGAGGATCTCCGAGCGGGTCGACAACGCCGTGCGAGCGATGGCCGAGTTGGCAGCCGGTGACGGCACGTCGATGAAAGCCGAGGCGATCTCGCGTCGCCAACACATCTCGCTGAAGTACCTGCTCGACATCTTCCGCGACCTCAAGCGGGCCGAGCTGGTGCGATCAAAGCGCGGTCCCGACGGTGGGTTCGCTCTTTCCCGGCCGGCGACCGACATCTCGCTGGCCGACATCTTTCGGGCGATCGACGGGCCACTCGCCGACGTGCACGACGAGAGCCTGCGCGACCTCGAGTACCCTGCGCCGGCCGAAGCGCTACCACGTGTTTGGATGGCGATTCGCGGGAGTTTGCGCAGCGTGTTGGAGACGGTCACCGTCGCCGACCTTGTCGCCGGAGACCTGCCGCCCGATGTCGCTGCGCTCGCCGACTCATATCAACGCACCACCGAAGCCCGCTACGTCGATTGACCCAAGTGGGACATCGAGCGGTTTGCGCTGCCCGAACGGTGCTCGAGCGATGTGTCATCGTGGCCTGGTGAGTTCGCCCCCGCGTTGGTTGCCAGCGCTCGGAGCGCTCATGTGGTCGGTGTGGATCTTCTGGCTCGGCACGGACGATCGGCGAGAGGTCGTCGGACTTCCGGGGGTGGCGTCGGAGGCGGCTCAGCACATCGTTGCCTTCGCTCTGCTCGCAGCGCTTGTCATGGCAGCAGTGAGGGCGCGTCCGTGGGCGGTGTTCGCGACGGTCGCCCTCGCCGGTGTAGCAGGCGAGTTCATCCAGCTTGCGGCGTCGAGCCGCACCTTCAGCGTTCACGACATGCTGTTCTCCGCCGTCGGTGCTGCAATTGGCGCGGTGATCGGTGCCGCTGCCTGCCGGCGGCAAGGCTGGTCAGCGACGGTGGCTGTCATGTTGCTCGCCGGACTCGTCGTCGCCAGTGCACCGTTCGCCCTGCGGCTGTCGGTGACCGGATCAGCCACGGCGTTGCCGGCCGATTGCCCCTCCCCGCCGCCGCCCGCACCGGGAACGCCCGAGGTCGTGTTGAATGAGCAATTTGCCACCGGCGGTGATGGTGAGTGGCCGGTTGAGATCGAGGAGCCAACGGCGGCTGAGCTCCGGGCCCGGCTGGTCGCCACCAACGAGTTCAGCGTCAACGTCGTGTTCCGTACGACCGACCTCGGCCAGACTGGCCCCGTTCGACTCTTCACGATCAGCGACAGGACCGCGAACAACCGGGCCAACTTCCAAATCAGCCTCGAGCGCAACGACCTCAGGATTCGTCTGCGGACGGCGTGCAAACGCTTCAACGCGGTGGTCGCCCCCGACGTCGTGCGCGCCGACACCGTCCACCGCGTCGACGTCACCTGGGGAGCGGGAACGCTGGAGGTGTGGGTCGACGCTGTCAAGGTCAAGAGCACGTCTCTGCCGTGGGGCGACCTCACGAGTTGGAACCCGACCTATTCCATTGTCGTCGGTGACACGGCAGGGGGCGGTCGGCGGTTCGACGGTTCGGTGTATTCGGTCACGATGTGGGACCGCGCGCTCGGAGAGACCTTCATTGTCGCAAATTCCGCCCCCTGACGATGCCGCTGCGGTGGCCGGGCCGAAGAGCGGTCTGGGGTGGAGGAGGACCCGCGTACCGACTACCTTTCCTGCGTTCATGGTTGCGCCAGCAGACGCCGCCCCAACGCAAGACCGAGGAACGACATGCGCGCTGATCACAATTTGCACATCGAGATGGGAGCTGCCATTGCTGCCGTGCGCGCGGCCGGTGAGCTCTGTGCCGGTGTTCAGGGGCGTCTGCGCTCCGGTGACACCATCACCAAGAGCGACGACAGCCCCGTCACCGTCGCCGACTTCGCAGCTCAGGCCGTCGTGTGTGCGGCCCTCACCGAGGCGCTCGGCGACATCGTCATGGTGAGCGAGGAGGATCACACCGACCTGCGCGCACCCGCCCGCGCCGCCTTGCTCGACGGCGTGGCCGCGATCGTCAGCAAACAGCTCGGCGAGTCCGTGCCCGCAGCAAAGGTGCTCGACTGGATCTCGATCGGCTCTGCTGACGGCCGGGGGGAGCGCTACTGGACGCTCGACCCGATCGATGGCACCAAGGGGTTCGTGCGCGGTGACCAGTACGCCATTGCCCTCGCACTCATCGATGACGGTGAGGTGGTGCTCGGCGTGCTGGGCTGTCCGAACCTGCCGAATGCGGACGGGACCGTCGGGGCGTTGTTCGTTGCCGGCGACCTCGCCGGTGCATCGACCGACGCCGGTCACGGACGCTCAAATGGGTCATCGGCGGCCTGCGCTGCCTATTACGGATCCTCGGCCACGCTCACGCCCGTTCAGGTGGCGATGCAGCCCACGATGTCCGACGCCCGGTTCTGTGAGTCGGTCGAGTCGGGTCACTCCGACCAGGGGCAGTCCGCTGAGATCGCCGCCCTGCTGGGCATCGCTGGTGAGCCCTACCGAATCGACAGCCAGTGCAAGTACGGCGCCGTCGCCCGCGGCGATGCCTCCATCTACCTGAGACTGCCGACCCGGGACGACTACTTCGAAAAGATCTGGGATCATGCCGCCGGCAAGTTCGTCGTCGAGTGCGCCGGCGGTCGCGTGACGGATGTGACCGGAGCGCCGCTCGAGTTCCGGCACGGCCGTCGCCTCGAGCGCAATCGAGGGGTCGTGGCCACCGGCGGCGTGGATCACGATGAGGTGATCGCCGCCGTCATGCAGATTCTCGGCGGTTGAGTCGAGCGGGCCACGTTCGAGGGTGCCGCAAGCGGATCGTTCAGACTCCGTCAAGACCTGAGCGCATTCATTGGTATCCATGTATTGTCCGTAGTCATGGTAGACAACTTTGACAACGGAGCCGTGAGATGAGCACATCGACACCTGTGCGGAAGGCATTGATCTCGGCGGGGCGGTTGACGCATTTGCAGCGGTTGGAGGCCGAGGCGATCCAGATCATGCGTGAGGCGGTGTCGGAGAGCGACAACCCGGCGATGCTGTACTCGATCGGCAAGGACAGCTCGGTCATGCTGCACCTGGCGATGAAGGCGTTCTTCCCGTCGAAGCCGCCGTTCCCGTTGGTGCATGTCGACACGACGTTCAAGTTCAACGCGATGTACCAGTTCCGCGACGACACCGCCGCCCGACTCGGCCTCGATTTGGTCGTGCACCAGAACCCCGAGTGCGTCGAGAAGGGCATCAACCCGTTCGATCATGGGTCTGCGGTGCATACCGACATGTGGAAGACCGAGGGTCTCAAGCAGGTGATCGACACCAACAAGTTCGACCTCTGCTTCGGTGGCGCTCGTCGTGACGAGGAGAAGTCACGTGCGAAGGAGCGGATCTTCTCGATCCGTACGGCGCAGCATCAGTGGGACCCGAAGCGCCAACGCCCCGAGCTGTGGCAGGTGTACAACGCTCGCCGCAGCAACGGCGAGACCGTGCGCGTGTTCCCGATCTCGAATTGGACCGAACTCGACGTGTGGCAGTACGTCTACCTCGAACAGATTCCGATCGTGCCGCTTTACTACGCAGCGCCCCGCCCGGTCGTCGACCGCGACGGCACGCTGATCATGGTCGACGACGACCGCATGCCGCTGCGTATCGGTGAAGTGCCGGAGATGAAGTCGGTGCGATTCCGCACACTCGGCTGTTATCCGCTGTCGGGAGCCATCGAGAGTGACGCCGACACGCTCATCGGCATCATCCAGGAGATGCTGCTCGCCACCACATCGGAGCGTCAGGGTCGGACTCATCGACATCGACTCCGCTGGCTCGATGGAGAAGAAGAAGCAGGAGGGTTACTTCTGATGGCGCACTCATCCGATCTGATCGCGGAGAACATCGAGGAATACCTCGATCTCGCACCAGTACAAGAGCCTGTTGCGGTTCATCACGTGCGGCAGCGTCGACGACGGCAAGAGCACGCTCATCGGACGCCTGCTGTACGAGACGCATCTCGTGTTCGAGGATCACCTCGCCGCGCTCGAAGCCGACTCGGCCAAGGTCGGCACGCAGGGCGGCGACCTCGACTTCGCCCTGCTCCTCGACGGTCTGTCGGCCGAACGTGAGCAGGGCATCACGATCGATGTCGCCTACCGGTTCTTCTCGACCGAGCACCGCAAGTTCATCGTCGCCGACACCCCCGGCCACGAGCAGTACACCCGCAACATGGTGACCGGCGCGTCGACCGCCGACGTCGCCGTGATCCTCGTCGACGCCCGCAAGGGCGTGCTCACCCAGACCCGCCGTCACAGCTTCCTCGTGTCGTCTGCTCGGCATCAAGCGAGTCGTCGTGGCGATCAACAAGATGGACCTCGTCGACTACTCCCGTGACGTGTTCGGCGCCATCGAGCGAGGAGTACCGCGACTTCGCCGCCCGCATCGGGCTCGAGGAGATGACGTTCATCCCGCTGTCGGCGCTCAAGGGCGACAACATCGTCGGCGCCGAGCGCCGACACGCCGTGGTACCACGGCCCGACGCTGCTCGGGTTCCTCGAGACGGTGCCGGTCGACGACGACCTCGCCGAGCAGCCGTTCCGGATGCCGGTGCAGTGGGTCAACCGGCCCGACCTCGACTTCCGTGGGTTCTCGGGTCGCATCGTCGGCGGCACGATCCGCCCCGGCGATCAGATCCGGGTGCTGCCCTCCGGCACCACCAGCACCGTCGAGCGGATCGTCACGATGGACGGCGACCTCGACGAGGCGATCGCCGGCCAGTCGGTCACCCTCACCCTCACCGACGAGATCGACGCCAGCCGCGGCGACGTGATCTGCGGGCGCGACGACCCCGCCGAGGTGGCCGACCAGTTCGAGGCGCACGTCGTGTGGATGCACGAGGACGAGATGCTGCCCGGGCCGGCCGTACCTGATGAAGATCGGTGCCCGCACGGTCGGAGCGACGATCGCGCATCCCGAAGTATCGGGTCGACGTCAACAGCCTCGATCAGCTCGCCGCGACGACGCTCGAGCTGAACGAGATCGGCGTGTGCAACATCAGCCTCGACCGGCCGATCCCGTTCGACCCGTACGACATGAACCGTGACATGGGCGGCTTCATCGTCATCGACAAGCTCACCAACGTCACCGTCGGCGCCGGCCTGCTGCACTTCGCGCTGCGGCGCTCGCACAACATCCACTGGCAGGACGTCACGGTCGACAAGTCCGCACGGGCCGGGCAGAACAGCCATCGGCCCGGCGGTCGTGTGGCTGACCGGGCTTGTCGGGGTCGGGCAAGTCGACGATCGCCAACATCGTCGAGTCGAAACTGCACACCCTCGGTGTGCGCACCTATCTCCTCGACGGCGACAACGTCCGCCACGGCCTCAACCGCGACCTCGGTTTCACCGACGCCGACCGGGTGGAGAACATCCGCCGCGTCGCCGAGGTGTCGGCGCTGATGGTCGACGCCGGCCTCGTCGTGCTCGTGTCGTTCATCTCACCGTTCCGCGCCGAGCGCCGCCTCGCCCGCGAGTGTGTCGAGGATGGCGAGTTCATCGAGGTCCACGTCGACACGCCACTCGCCGTCGCCGAGGAACGCGACCCGAAGGGCCTCTACGCGAAGGCCCGCCGTGGCGAGCTGTCCAACTTCACCGGCATCGACTCGCCGTACGAACCACCCGAAGCATCCCGAGGTCCGCATCGACACGGCGACGACCAGCGCCGAAGCGGCCGCCGACGAGATCATCGCGGCGTCTGCGCGCACCGCCGGATCATCGAGTGAGCAGCGGGGCATGACGACGACGCGTGGATCACGCTGGTCGTGCTGGTCGTCACGTTCGTCGCGTTGGCCACCGAGCGGGTGTCGGCGGCGGCGGGCATGGGCGCGGCGGTCGGCGTGCTGCTGCTCACCGGTGTGGTCGACCAGACGGAGGCGTTGTCGGGGTTCTCGTCGAGTGCCGCGGTGACGATCGCTGCGTTGTACGTGCTGGCCGGGGCGGCGACGGTGACGGGTGCGTTGACGCCGGTGATCGATCGGGCTGATGGCGGGCCGCGGCAAGCGCTCTGGAGACGGAAGCGGCGACGGCGCGGGTGGGGCCGATCGGTGGCGGCTCACTCGACTGTGCGTCGCAACGACGGCGATGTCGGCGGTGCTGCCGAACACGCCGCTCGTCGCACTCGCCGCACCTCGGGTCGTCACCTGGTGTCGCCGCGTCGGGGTGTCGGCGTCGACGTATCTGATGCCGCTGTCGTACGCGGCGGTGCTCGGTGGGGTGGTGACGGTGATCGGTACGTCGACGAACCTCGTCGTGTCGGACCTGCTCGTCGCCGGCGGCGGTAAGGCGCTCGGCATCTTCGAGATCACTCCTGTCGGGCTGCCGGTGGCGTTGGTCGGGGTGGTCGTGCTCGTGCTGACCGCGCCTCGACTGCTCGGCGACCGAGGTGGCGTCGACCGACTCCACCCCGGCGTCGCAAGCCACGTACACGCTGGCGTTGCGGGTGCGGCAGGACGGGCCGATCGCCGGGCGGACGGTGCACGATGCGGGCCTGCGGTCGTTGCATGGCGTGTTCCTCGCGGGGGTCGAACGATCGGGGCAGCTCGTGACGGCGCGGCCCGAGACGATGCTCGGGCCCGGCGACGTCTGCTATTTCGCCGGCGATGTCGACGACGTGGTCGATCTGTTGGAGACCCCGGGCCTCGAGAGCGCCGAGCAGGCCCACGTCGAAGGCACGGGTGACCGTCCCGACGCCGGCCTCTACGAGGTGGTGGTGTCGGAGCGTTCCGAGCTCGCTGGCAGCACCCTTCGCGACGTCGGATTCCGGGCCCGTTACGACGCCGCGGTGTTGGCGATCAAGCGCCACGACGACGACTTGCCGGGCAAGCTCGGCACGGTGTTGTTGCGACCTGGTGACGTGCTGCTGGTGCTGGCGACGCCTGAGTTCGAGCGGGTGTGGCGGGGTCACAGCGACTTCAGCGTGATCGCGTCGCGTGACACGTCGCTGCCGCCGCGCCGTGAGCGGGCGTGGATGGTGCTCGCAGCGATCTTCGGGATGATCGCGCTCGGCGGTCACGAACACGCTCGATCTGATGGAGGCGTCGCTGCTCGCCGCGGTAGCGCTCGTGGTGTTCCGGGTGATCAGCGTCAACGAAGCCCGTCGGGCAGTGAACCTGAACGTGGTGCTCACGATCGCGTTGTCGGTGAGCCTCGGCACGGCGGTTGCGGTCAGCGGGCTGGCCGTCGAGGTGGCGTCAGTGCTCAGCTCGGCGGGTGATCCGTTCGGTGACATCGGGCGTCTGGTGGCGATTCTGGCTGACGACGATGGTGCTCACCGAACTGCTGTCGAACAACGCTGCCGCGGCGGTGATGTTGCCGGTGGCGGTCGCCACGGCGATCGACAGCGGCCTCGACCCGCGATCGATGGCGATCGTGGTGCTGATCGGGGCGTCGTGTTCGTTCCTGTCGCCGATCGGCTACCAGACGAACCTGATGGTGTACAGCCTCGGCGGGTACCGGTTCGTCGACTTCACCCGGCTCGGCCTCCCGCTCACCATCGCCACATTGGTCGTCACCCCGATCGTCGTACCGCTCACGATCGGGGTGTGACGCCCTCGTCGCTCGATCTCGACGAGGCACTGCTGGAACTACGCGACCCCGGGGCGCTCGACGTGGGACCGAACTTGGGGGTGCTACTGCCGTGCAGCATGGTCGTCAGGCAGGTGGGTAACGCGGTCAGGGTGGACGCGCTCGACCTTGGCCTGATGGTGTCGACGAACAGCCGCGACGAACTCGCCCGATCGCCGCCGGGGCCCGCCACTCATCGAAGCCGCGCTCGCCGACTCGAGCAACGACGATCGGTAGGTTCGGTGGAGTGATCGATCTGTCGCACCACGACGCCCGACGAGTGCTCGACGCAGCACAGGCAGCTCAGCATTGCGAAAAGCGACATCGCGATCGGCGCTCTCGATGCCGGAGCGATCGGTGCCTCCGCGTGAACGTCTCGTGCCAGAACAGACGCCCAGCGCTACTCGGCGGGCTGGGGTTGCTTGCCGGTGACGCTGGTGCGAAAGAGCTCGCGGCGCTCGCCCGGGTAGTCGTTGATGGCGAAGTGCTGCGTGGCCGAGTTGTCCCAGATGGCGAGCATGTCGGGCTCCCATCGCAGGCGACACGTGAAGTTCGGATGTGTGGCGTGCATGGTCAGGCGGGCGAGCAGCGACCGGGCCTCGTCGGGATCCATCCTCTCGATGCCGGTGGTGTACACCGAGTTCGCGTACAGCGCCGGGCGGCCGGTGCGCGGATGGCGGATCGCGAGCGGGTGGGTCTCGCTCGCGTACGCATCGGGCGACGGCTCGATCGACATCGACGTCTTGTCGGCGACCGCCTCGAGATAGCCGCCCGAGCCGTACGCCATCCCGGCCGAGTGCGTGCCGCGGAGGTTGGCGATCTGGTCCTTCACGCTCGCCGGCAGTGTCTCGTACGCCAGGTACTGGTTCGCCCACATCGTGTCGCCACCCGCCGGCGGCACGTCGTGGGCATGCAACACGGTGTACGCCGGCGGAGCGACCAGATATGACAGATCTGTGTGCCACGCGTTGGCGAAGTTCAACTCGTCGCTCGGCTCCTTGATGACCCGGATCACGTACGGGCGACCCTCCACCGGGGTGACATACGGGGTTATGTCGCGCCCGCCGAGTTCATCGGTGAACGCCTCCAGCCGGTCGAGATCCATCCGCTGGCCCGGCAGGGCGATCACCAGGTGCTCGTCGAGCAACCGGCGGATCGCCTCGGCCTCGTCGGCCGATTGAGGCCGCGTCACGTCGATCCCGCGCACGATCGCGCCGCACGATCCGCCGAGACGTTCCACGCTCACCTGATCGATGCTCATACGCCCGACCGTACTCCTCGGCTCAGGCGGACCGGGGCTCGCACACGACCACGGGAATGTTGCGGTCGGTCTTCTTCTGATAGCCGGCGTAGCCCTTGTACGCCTCGACGATGCGTGGCCACATCTCCGTTTTCTCTCCGCTCGAGGCGATCCGGGCCGTCAGCTCGAACGTCTCACCGTCGACGGTCAGTTCGATGTCGGGATTCGCAACCAGGTTGCGGTACCAGTCCGGATCACGATCGTCGCCGCCCTTCGACGCCACGAGCACGTAGGTGCCATCGCCGTGGATCGGCGCCGTCAACATCGTCGTGCGACGCTTGCCGCTCGTCCGGCCGATCGTGTGCAACTCCACCACGGGCATTGTCCCGAAACTGTTGAGCAACCGCCCGCCCGAGACCTTGAGCACCGTCTTGTGCACGGCGTTCATCCCCTTCATCTGGAGATCCTTCAGCGATTCGTTGAGTGCCATGCCCCGAGGGTAGGCGATGGGTGGGCCGGGTGGCCGGAGTCGTACGGGGTAGTGTCGTCCGCGGTGGATGCCGTGCCCCCGCCCCGCCCGGCCTTCCCCCTTCCCCCTTCCCCCTTTCCCGGGTTTCCGTTGCACTTCCGTTGGGACGGGCCAACAGAAATGCAACGCAAACCCGGGAGGTGGGTGTCCGGGGCACTTCTTACCGATTGTGGATATTGTCCGTAGAGCCAGTGGACAATAGACGGACCGGGTGCGCCCGCGAGGCCGTGGAAGCGAGCGAGTTCATCGAGGTCCACGTCGCCACCCCACTCGCCGTCGCCGAGGAACGCGGCTTGAAGGGCCTGTACGCGAAGGCCCGCCGGGGCGAACTGTTGAACTTCGCCGGCATCGACTCGCCCTACGAACTACCCGAAGCCCCCGAGGTCCGCATCGACACCGCAGCTACCAGCGCCGAAGCCGCCGCCGACCAGATCACCGACACCCTCGGCACCCGCCGCATCCTTTCCTGACCTCGCATCTGGGAGTCAGAACCCTGTTGCACGACCGACATTCGGCCCTTGTTGGCGTGAATGATCCGCGGCAGGCTGGAGGCATCCTCGAAGAAAGGAGAACGCCATGGTGTTCGAAGAGTCCGTCGTATTGAACGTCGAGTTCGCGGAGGCCCTTGCCGCAACCAAGGCCGCATTGGCCGCCCAGGGGTTTGGTGTGCTGACCGAGATCGACATGCAGCAAACGCTCAAAGCGAAGGTCGACAAGAACATGGACGCGTACGTGATCCTCGGGGCCTGCAACCCGAAGCTCGCCAGCGCGGCCCTCGACGTGGAACCGAACATCGGGGTGCTGCTGCCGTGCAACGTTGTCGTTCGGCAGGTGGGCAACGCCGTCCAGATCGACGCGCTCGACCCCGGCCTGATGGTGTCGATGACGAGCCTCGACGAACTCGGCCCGATAGCCGCCGAAGCCCGCCGTCTCATCGGCAACGCCCTCGCCGCGCTCGCCGCCTGAGTCGCCAACTCGGTCGGATTGTCGCGATTGGGGTCTGACCCCAATCGCGATGGTCGCTAGGTTCGGCGGGGTGAACGATCTGTCGCACCACGACGCCCAACGAGTGCTCGCCGCCGCGCAGGCCGAACTCGATCGAACCGGCCGGGGAGCGGCCGTCGCCGTAGTCGACCATCATGGCGAACTCGTTGCGTTCGTGCGAACCGACGGGTGCCGATTGCCGTCGATCAGCATCGCGATCAACAAGGCGTTCACCGCCGCTCGCCAAGGCATGCCGTCGAAGTCCGTCGGCGACGCGTCACGCACCGAGGGCTTCCCGATGACCAACTTCGGCGACCCTCGGTACGTCGGATGGGGTGGCGCCATCCCGCTCGTCGTCGACGGCGAGGTGGTCGGCGCGATCGGGGTGAGCGGCCTCCCCGAAGCCGACGACATCGCCATCGCCGAAGCCGCAGCCGCCGAACTCTCGTCGTGAACCCCCTGGCACCGAATGCTGTGAGCGATGAGCGCAGCAGTTGCGCACATCGCTCACAACACGCCGGGCTGAGGTGACTACCGGGGGTCGTTCTCTCGGGGGTCGTTGACCGGCCAGCCGGTGGCGGTCGGGCCGTTCGCTCGGAGGTGCAACAGGCGGCAATGAGCGTCGGCCAGGTCGGGAATCTCGCCGGACGGGATCCACCAGCACACCGACGTCGCTTCATCGCTCCGCTCGAACCACTCGCGCCGTCTGCGCAGGTACATCGCATGCCCGCTGCGGAACATGAAGTGCTTCAGAGACTCGAGGTCGACCCACACCGACATGTTGACGATCATCAAGGGGTCGTCCTCGCCGGGGAGTCGAACGAAGCTCGACGACTGCCCGTCGTCGTCCTGGAGCCGCCACACGAACCCGGGCGTGGCCTCAGCCAGTGCGTTGATCGGACCGAGGGCCAGGTTGAACTCCGCTGACTCGTCGGCGTCGAGCGGATGGTTGAGGCGCCCGATGTTGAGTTGCGCGAGATGGAAGCCGTCCATCCGCCCACCGTGTCACAGACGGCGTCGAGGAGCGGCAGGCCGAGCTAGTGCTCGACCCACGGACCGACACCGCTGATGCGCTCGATCTTCACCCGCACGACCACGCTGGTGGGCGAGTCACGCAGCGCCAACGGGTGACGATGGAGTCCGAGGTACTTCTTCGCCAATCGATCCATCAGCTCCGGATCGGGGCCGGGATTGATCCGGGCGCGCCCACGAACAATGAGGTGACGCTGGAACCCGCGCTCGTTGCGTTCGGTGTCTTCGATCGACAACACGATCCGGTTGTCGCGCCGCAGGTTCTTCGCCTTCTGGCTCGAGGTGTCGGTGCCGAACGCGATCTCGTCGCCCTGCGCGATCACCCAGACGACCGACACCTGGGGTGTGCCGTCCGGATTGGTGGTCCACACGTGAGCAACGGCATCCGATCCGAGCAGTGCGTCTGCCTGCGCCCCGACATCGACCACGAGTGACCCCCTTCGTCGGTACTCACCTTAGTGCATTCGTGAAACGACGGGAATCGAATGGCGGCCGGGCGTTCTCTACAGTGTCGACGTGCAGACCGGCAACCACTCCTCCTCTCGCTTCGCGTTCGATCGGCGGAGGTTCCTCATCGCGGGTGCGGCCGCGACCGCTGCGGTCGTCGCCGGCTGCTCGAGCAGCGATGGCGAGACGGGTGACGCCACCACCGACACGTCGACGCCGCAGACGCCCCAGACCTCGGTGGGCGACATCGTCGCTGCCGACACCACCGTGCCGGCCGAGCCGCTCAGCGCCGCCGCTGCAGCCCTCCTCGCGCCCGGATCACCCGGCCTGATGGACGAAGCCACGTATCAGGCCCGCGTCGACGAATTCCTCGCCTTCGCGACGACGGTCGATCACTCCTCGAACCCGTCGGGCATCAACGCCCACCTCGGGCGCGCCCACCGCGATCCCGACTACGTGTGGAACATCGAGGACGTCACTGTCGAGTCGCTCGGTGAGGTCTTCGAACAGATCGACGCCTGGGAGGACACCCGCGACTTCCAGTTGATGTACCTGCACTGGATGCTCGCCCTCGGCCAGGGCGACACGCCGATGACGCAACTGTCGCCCGACGTGATCGCCGCCATCGACGAGCGGATGCTCGCCAACCGCTATCGCTACGACGACCCCTTGCCCGCGGACCGCCTTGACAACCTCTGGTTCTGGTCGGAGAACCACCGCATCATCAACCTCGCCATCGAGTACCTCTCCGGCCAGCGGTACCCCGACGAGACCTTCACTGTTACGGGTCTCACCGGTGCCGAACACCTCGGGCGGGCGGCGCCCGACATCGTCGACTGGATCACCGAGCGCGCCGACCTCGGCTTCTTCGAGTGGCACTCCAACGTCTACATGCTCAAGAACGTCACGCCGCTCCTGATGCTCGCCGAACTGGCCGACGATCCCGAGATCGTCAATGCTGCGGCGATGGCACTCGACCTGTGTCTCGTCGACATGGCGGCGCACAACCACTCGGGCGGCTACACCGCGCCGCGGGGCCGCACTTACAAGAAGGACAAGATGACCTCGCTCGACGAGGACACCTTCGGCACCGCGAAGTTCGTGTTCGACGACACCACCGAGCAGTACCAGTCGACGAGCGACACGGGTGTCACCTACTTCGCGTCGGCGAAGCGGTACCGCCCGCCGCAGGTGGTCGTCGAGATCGCAACCGACGAAGCGCCGAGCGTCGTGCGTGAGCGACACGGCGTGTACTTCGACGGCAGCAGCCCGCTCGAGGACAGCCCGGTCGCGCCCTACGGCAAGGACTTCTCCGACCCGGCCAACCTCCCGTTCTGGTGGAGCCTCGGAGCGCTCGGCATGTGGCCGATGGCCGAGGTCAGCGTGGCCACCGCCAACGAGTTCCGGCTGTGGGAGACGTCCGAGTTCGTCGAGATCAACCTGCTCGCCCAGCTCAACGACTACGACCCGGCGAAGATCCGGGTGTGGGAGCAGGAGCGCGCGGCAGTCATCAACTTCGGCTTCCTGTCGGAGGCCAACACCTACGCCTACCGCGAGCCGAAGGTGTCGATGGCGTCGGTGCTCGACCATCGATTCGGTGAGATGCGTGACCAGGGCCACGCCTGGCAGGCGGCGATCGACGAGAAGGCAATGGTGTTCACCAACCATCCCGTCACCGACACCGCGCAGTCGACCGTGTGGGCCGACGACAGCGAGCCCGGCTACTGGACCGGCGAGGCTGCCATGCCCCGCTCGGCGCAGTACCAGGGCACGGCGGTGCACATCTACCAACCGAAGTGGGACGAGGCGACCGACCCGCTGGTGTGGGGTGTGTTCGAGTACCGGCCCTTCACCCATGCCTACGTGCCCCAGGACCACTTCGACGAGGTGCGCCAGGTGGGCAACTGGACCATCGCCGCGAAGAACGGCGCCTACATCGCGTTGTGGTCGTGGCGGACGCCGACGTGGCGTGAATATGACCCGGCCGTGGTGGCCACGAACGGGATGGTGAAGCCGTTCGACCTCGTCGCCGAAGGCGGGCCGGACAACGTGTGGCTCGTCGAGGTCGGCAGCGACAGCGGCGGCACGCTCGACGACTTCGTCGCCGCACTGACCGCCGCCGAGCCGTCGGTCGTACGTGACGACACAGGCTTCACGGTGTCGTGGACGTCGCCGTCGGCGGGCATCGTCGACTTCTCCAGCACCGGCCCGTTCCTGATCGAGGGCGAGGAGCAGCAGCTCGCCGACTTCCCTCGACACGAGTCGCCGTGGGGTGGCATCGAACACCTCTCGCGCCAGTACAACCTCACCGCCGGCGACTCCACCTGGTCGAACGACTTCGACGCCATGACCCGGGAAGTGACATGAACTGTTACATCCGGGGTCAGACCCCAGATGTAACAAGTGGCGTCGCGACGGTGTGTTACATCTGGGGTCTGACCCCGGATGTAACAGTTGGGGTTGCGGGGGTGGGTCGATGAGCGTGCGGATGGGGATCAACGGGCTCGACCACAACCATGTGTTCGAGATCGTCGACCGGCTCGTGAAGGCCGGTGCCGAGGCGGCCGTGCACGTGCCGGACGGTGGCTTCCTCGAGGCGTACGAGGGGTGGCAGACCGACTCGCAGCGCGTGACGTTCGACGAGATGCTCGCCGACGACTCGATCGACCTCATCGTCACCGCGGCCATCCCCAACCGCCGCGCCGAGATCGCCCTCGCCGCGATCGCCGCCGGCAAACACGTCGTCACCGACAAGCCGGGCCTCACCACGATGGCGCAGCTCGACGCGATCCGCGCCGCCGTCGCCGGTCGACCCGGGCGGCCGTGGACGGTGCTGTTCACCGAGCGGTACGAGAACCGGGCGATCGCCGAGGCGGTGCGGCTCGCACGCTCGGGCGCGGTCGGTCGGATCGTCCACGTGATCGGCGCCGGACCGCACACCCTGTGGGCCAAGCGTCGACCCGACTGGTTCTGGGATCCCGAGGCGACCGGCGGGATCCTCGTCGACATCGGCTCGCATCAGGTCGACCAGTTCCTCTCGATCACCGACATGACCGCCGCCGACGCCGAGATCGTCACGGCCGCCGTCGGCAACGTCGCATCACCCGACCACCCCTCGATGCAGGACATCGGCTCGATGACGCTTGCCGCGCCCGGCGTCGTCAGCGATCATCGGCTCGATTATCTGACGGCGAAGGGGCTCGGCACATGGGGTGACTGCCGCCTCACGATCGTGGGCACTGAGGGCACGATCGAAGCGCGGGCCAACATCGACACCGCCGGCGTCGAGGGAGCTGAGCACCTCATCGTGGTCGACGCCGACGGGACGCGGCGCGTCGACATCTCCGGCGTCGTGGTCGACTGGGGCGACCAGCTCATCGCCGACCTCGCCGACGGCGGTGAGCGACTCATGACGCAACAGCACGCCATCGACGTCACCGACGTGTGCCTGCGCGCCCAAGCCGCCGCGAGGCCGTGGGGACTGCCAGGATCGCGACCATGACGGAGCTGCGAGCAGACGATCTGCGAGTCGGCGTGGTCGGCATGGGGATCGGTCAGAGTCATCTGCTGAGTTGGCTCGCGGTCGAGGGCGCGTCGGCAACGGTGTTCGCCGAGATCGACGATGCCAAGCGCCACCAGGGTGAAGCCGCCTGGGGGATCCCCGGCATCGCCTCGCTCGATGACCTGCTCGACCCGAACTCACCTCATCGCGTCGACGTGATCGACCTCTGCACGCCACCGTCGATGCACGAGGAACAGATCATCCGCTGCCTCGACGCCGGAGTGCACGTGATCTGCGAGAAGCCGCTGGTCGATTCTGTTGCGGCGTGCGACAGGATCGCGATCGCCGTCGAGCGCGCAGCAGCCACCTCCGGTGCCCGCTTCATGCCGATCTTCCAGTACCGCTTCGGCGACGGTGCGGCGAGAGCGCGAGCGCTCATCGACGCCGGGATCACTGGCCGACTCTTCACGGCATCGGCGTCGACCTGGTGGCGACGCGGCAAGGGCTACTACGCCGAGGCGCCGTGGCGCGGCACCTGGGCAGGCGAGCGTGGCGGATGCGTGCTGAGCCATGCGATCCACAACCACGACATGCTCACCTGGATCGCGGGGCCGATCGTCGAGTTGCGGGCGATGACGACCACCCGGGTCAACGACGTGCAGACGGAGGACTGCGCCGTCGCCATCGGGCGCACTACCGACGGTGCCCTGATCACGATGAACGTCACGCTCGGCGCAGCAAGTGAGTCGTCGCAGCTCGTGTGGCACTTCGACAACGTGACGATCACGTCGTCGAGCGAGGCGTACGACCCCGCCGCCGGACCGTGGAACTTCGAGTTCCGGCGGTCGGCGTTCGCCGAGGAAGCCGAGCAGGCGTGGACCGACCTTGCGCCGTCGGGCTCGCAGTACACCGGACAGTTCCAGGGCTTCGCCGATGCGCTCGCCGGCGACGGTGAGTTCCCGGTCACGCTCGCCGACGCCCAGGCATCGCTCGAACTGGTCGCTGCCTGGTACCACTCCGAACGCACCGGATCGGTGGAGACCCTCCCGCTCGCTGCCGACCATCCCGCCCGTTCCTCCTGGCAGCCCGACGCATGATCTCCCCCCTGCCGCCGCCCTTTCCCTGTTTGCGTGACGGTTCTGTTGGGACGGGCCAACAGAAGTGTCACGCAAACTGGTGGGGGCGGAGATGGGGGCGGGGCTGGCTGTGACCACGCCGGGTGGATTGTTCGGACTGGCGCTGCCGGGTGGGACGTCGGTGAGCCACGTGAAGGTGTACGACACCATCGGGCCCGACGGCCTCGCCGGTGGGTCACCCCATCTGCACACCGTGTGCACCGAGGCGTATCTGGTGATCGCCGGCGAGGGCATGGTGCAGACCCTGTCGGGGGAGGGCTACGCCGAGACGCCACTCGTGCACGGCACCATCGCGTGGTTCTCACCCGGGACCGTGCACCGGCTGGTCAACCTCGACGGCCGACTGGAGCTCTACGTCCTGATGTCGAATGCCGGCCTCCCCGAGGCGGGCGACATGGTCCTCGCCTTCCACCCGTCGCGCTTGGCGGATTCGGATGGCTACCGCGCTGCCGCCGATCTCCCCGCCGATGGCCGCACGACCGATGATCCACCCGACGCGGCCGTTCGTCGACGCGACCTGGCAGTCGACGGGTTCACCCACTGGCGTTCCGCCGTCGAAGCCGCCGGGCCGTCGGCGCTGGGCGACGCTGTACACCGCCGCGGTCGACCTCGTCGGCCGGCGCCCACAGGCCTGGGGTTCGCTCGTCGACGGCGACCCGGCGCGCGACCTCGAGCGATCGCGCATGCAGATCGAAGCGCTCTGCGCAACTGACCGATCGCCGGCGGCATCTCGCTCTGGACGAGTCGACCGTGAGATCTCGATCCCTGCTCCCCGGTACCCGCGCCATGGGCTGTTGTGGAACGCTCGGCACCGTCGTGAGCTGACCTGCTCCCTGCTCGACCTCGAGGTCCTGCGACCGTCACGCCCGGTCTCTCGACTGCGCGACACTCTCGACATGGGCGACACCTGTCCTCGCACGCCACGGTGCTTCGCTATGAAGTTTGTTTCCGTCCTCCTCGTCTTGTTCGCAGTGGTGGCCGGCTGTTCGTCCGGTGACGATTCGCCAGCATCAGATGCGACGTCCGTCCCGGCGTCCATCCCCGGGTCCATCCCGGAGTCGACGCCGGTTTCGACGGGCCCCGACATCACGGAGACCACCGACTCGGTGGCGTCGTTCGACCCGCTCGATGCCGAATGGGTGATCCAGCAAGATGCCGCGATCGTGGTCGTCGGTGCCGACGGCGTCGGCTCGTTCTCGCCGACCGCCGAGAACTCCGGATCCGACGAGAACAATCCTGACTGGTCGCCCGATGGAGGGCAGGTCAGCTACCTGGTCAACGACGGGCGGGCCGATCTCTGGGTGGTCGGTGTCGCCGGTGACGGGGCCCGCAAGGTGTACGACTGCGAGAACCCGTGTGACTTCCTCGACGATCCGGCGTGGTCGCCCGACGGTGCATCGATCGCCGCCTGCAAGATGACCGATTCCGGCGACGGTCACCTCGGGTCGCTCGTCGGTATCGACGTCGAGACCGGCGCAGAGACGACCCTGGCGACGTTCGCTCCGGAGGACTTCTGCGGGGGACCTCGGTGGTCGCCCGACGGGTCGGAAATCGCCTTCGAACTGGCACACCGCACCGGCACGTCACTCCTCGACGACGCAGTAGACGTCACGTTGTCGATCGTGAACCTCGGTGCTGATCCGCCGGCGATCCGGCCGCTCACCGATCCGACTCTGTTTGCGTCGTGGGGTGACTGGAACCCCGCAGGCGACCTCATCGTGTACTCGGGCCTGCCGACACCCGATGCTGCGGCGGCGGAGTTGTTCACCATCCGCCCCGACGGCTCCGACGTCCGCCAGCTGACGACGCTCACCGGCGAGGGCGGGTCGGCGATCGAGCCGACCTTCGACCTCGACGGTTCGAGCGTGGTGTTCGTCGACGAGGTCGGCGGTTCGCTTCGCCGAGTCGATCTGGCGACCGGTGCGGTGACGGCCGCGTTCACCACCGACATCTTCGGCGCGCACCCCCGTCCACGACCGCTCGGGTGAGGCCCCGGCGCCTCGATCAGGAAACGGGTGCCGGCGCCTTCGACTCGTCGCCCGCGTGGGGGAACATGATCTGGCCGGCGAGCACCTTGGACACGCCGGAGAGTTGCTCGGCCACGAGCACCAGGATGTCGTCGAGCGAGACGATCCCGACGACCCGATCGTGGTCGACGATCGGGACGCGTCGAATCGCATGGTCGCGGAACACGTGGAGCAGGTCGTCGAGGTCGTGGCCGACGTCGAGCGCGATGAGACCCATGCTCATGAGACCATCGATGCGCCCGTCGATCGGATACTGGCGCGCCACGCCGCGAGTGACGATGTCGCGGTCGGTCACGACACCGACCGGGGTCTGTCCATCGACGACGATCACGCAACCGACGCCCGAACTCGCCATCAGTGCGGCGGTGTCGGCGACGGTGGCGTCGGTGCCGATCACGACAGGTTCTCGGACGGCAAGACTTGAAACGTTCATCACGACTCCTTTCCAGTCCCGTTCAGATGTTCGATACGGCTATCCGGCCCCGGGAAGAGGAGCGTGGATCGACCGGTGTCGTCCCAGCGAACCAGGTACGGCGGCCCGCCGTTGTCACCGCGCACCTCCTCCACCTTTCCCGCGCGGTCGAGGTTCACCGATCCGGTGGCCCTCGACGATCAGTTCATCTCCGACAGTGGCGAACATACGGACCCCCTTCGAGGTGATCGAGATTCCAGTTCGAGCCTTTCAGGCGACCACCCCGAAGCGGTAGAGAAGAACGTCCCGCAAGCACGAGAAGCGGTGACGTCCGGCCCTGGTCGCTCGGCGGGCAGCGGCCCGACAGTGGAGTCATGGAGAGCTTTCAACCACATCGCTGGACACTCAGATTCGAGACCCGTGAGACCGAGGATCATTGCGACATCGTCGTGCACCTCGACGCCGGCGATCGGTCGCTGTCCGGCTACGGACGGTCCCGTCGTAATCCCACCGACCCGTCGGTGCCCCAGGTGGGCGAGGAGTTGGCAGCGGCGAGAGCACTGCACGACCTCGCCAGGCACCTGACCGAGGACGCCTGGGGGATGATCGAGTCGTACCCGTCAGAGAACGCCTGACCCGCCCCGTCCACCCGGTTTGCGTGACACTTCGGTTGGCCCGTCCCAACGGAATGCTCCCGCAAACGGGTGATGGCGACTCCGCGCGCTGACGTGTCGTTTGCTGTGCTATTTTCTGCGGCGACCGATGAGGGGGCTTGGGGTCATGGAAACTCGACTTGTCGAACTACTCGCGCAGTACTTTCCTGAGGCGGAACACATCGAGGTGATCGGGTTCGAACCGATCCCCGGCGGCTACTCGCGCGAGACGTTCCGCTTCGACGCCGTCGTGCGCACCCGGGGCACCGAGGAGGAGCATGCGCTGATCCTGCGCAAGGACCCGCCAGCGGAGGTGGCCCTCCTCCAGACGAGCCGGGCCATCGAGCACGACCTCATCGAGGCGTTGCGGATGCACACCGACATTCCGGTGAGCCGCAGCTTCGGCCACGAGCCCGACCCGGCCCGCTTCGGCGAGCCCGCCATGGTCATCCAGCGGATGCACGGCAACTCCCAGACGTCGGACCTGTTCCACGACGGGCCCGACACGCACCAGGCCGACGACGTCATGCGCCACCTGTGCGAGGTGCTCGTGGAACTCCACACCACCGACATCTCCACGCTCGATCCCCATGGCGTACTCGCTGACCCTCGTGGGGTCGGCATCGACGCCGGCTCGTGGGCCGTCTACATGGACACCACGATCGACTACTACGTCCGGTCGTTTCCCGAGATCAACTACGACCCCAGCGTCATGTCGATCCTCGACCTGTTCCTCACGCTGCGCCGCGACATTCCTCGTCCACTCCCGCTCGTGCTCGTCCACGGCGACTTCAACCCGGCGAACTTCCTCTACGAAGGTGGGAAGGTGACGGCGCTGATCGACTGGGAGAACGCCCGGATCGGCGACCCCCGAGAAGACCTCGGCTGGATGACGACGATGGACATCCTCTCGAACACCCAGGTCATGGCTCATCCGATCGACGAAGGTGGATTTCTCGGCTACTACAACAAGCTCACCGGGTTCGACATCACCCAGGACGAGGTCGACTACTTCACCCTGTTCGGCACCGCCAACATCGCGGTGCCCGTCCAAGCAGCCATCAAGCGCCGCGTCGACGGTGAGAGTTCCGAGTTCCTGCACCTGTACATCGCTCAAGCGGCCGGCGGCACCGTGCCGAACCTGCTGCGCCTTCTCGACTATCCGGGGGTCCCCCAGTGAACACATCACCGAGCATCGACCAGATGTTGGAAGGCGTGATCGTCAGCATCAGCACCGACATCGTGCCCAATCTCGTGAACCCCAAAGCCCACGCCACTGCGCAGATGATGCAGTCGATCCTCCAGGGCGTCCGCCAGCTCCTGCCGGTGTACGACCAGTACCTCGCCGAGGAGCACAACCAGATGATGGACGTGCTGCGTGACGTCGCTGCAACGATCGGTGACTCGGCAGGCCCCGCAGCAGAACGGATCCGCGACCGGGCAGCCACGCTCGGCCAGGCAGACGAGGTCCCGATCCCGCTTGATCGTGACGTCGTGATGGCCGCCCACCGCGCCTTGGGTCTCGCGCTGCAGGACGACATGATCGACCTCGACGAACTCCAACGCACCGGCGACACCGACGCCGACGTCGCACTCGACGTCATCCGGGCGCACCTGGGCCCGCGCCTCGTGCGTGACGTCCAGACATTCCTCGTCGGCGACGCCATGGTCGGCCGAGGCTGACGCCCAAAATTCTGGTTTGCGTTGCATTTCGGTTGGCCCGTCCCGACGGAACTGCAACGCAAACGGAGGGAACGCACTGTCGTGGTGATCGGGGTCAGGGCGGGGTGTTGATCCCGGTACGCAGCCCATCCTCGACGCTCGCGAAGGTGTGCGCGGCGAGCCACAGGCGCAACAGGTGGCGTCGCTCGGCAGGATCGTCGACGTCCTCGTACGCCTCGCGGGAGTGCAGGATGCGACCGTTGTTGAGGAACTGGACATCACCCGGCTCGAAGTCCATCTCGAGATGGACATTTGGATCGTTCGCGATCGACTCGAGCAGCTCCATCGCCGAGACCTGATCAGCGGTGAGGCGCGGCACGTCGGGATGGCGTTGAGCGTCGCGGATGTACCAGCCGAGATAGAAGACACGCGGGACACCGTCGAGATCGGTGATCGGCGCGAGTGAGAACCACGGCCGCTCGCCCGGAGGAGCCTCTCCCTGACGGTCCCAGCACATCGGATGGTAGAGCACCTCGAGTAGATCGGGCCGCCGGCGCAGGATCTCGTTGTACACCGCGCCCGAACTCGCGATGCGGCTCTCGCCCCCGCTGCGGGCTCGGTGCAGGCACAACAGGCCGATGATGTCGGCGCCATCGGTGTGGAAATCCTGACGCTCTCTGGTGCGGTACAGCCGCACCGGCGCGCCGTCCTGAGCGAGCCGTTCGTCGCGGATGTGGGTGAGCAGGTCGCCGCCCGCGTTCTGGCCGACAGGGCGTCCGAGGTGGGTGCCGAGGCCGACGTAGGCGAGTTCGACTTCGGCATCGGAGAGCACGTCGATCGGAAATCCGCGCAGGAGGAGGAACCCGAGGCCACGTTCCAGCATCGTCGACCACGCCGCGATGTCCGTGGTCATCGACGGGAGGGGAAAATCAGCTGGTCGCGCCGAGCCGATCGTCACGCCGGCCGCGATCGCGACGCGGGTCGCCGCGACGATCGCTTCTTGCTGCTCCCGAGTGAGTTCGATCCGCCACGAGTCGTCGGTGAGCTCCGCCGAGCGCCAGACGGCGGGGGAATCCTGCGCACTGCGCCGGGGTCGAACGGTGGGCTGCGGCATGAGCAGAGTCTGCCCGCGGCCCGCTCCGGCAGACGACCGCTACCGCCCCAGCCCGCCTCGACCCTCCCTCCGGTTTACGTGACGGTTCGGTTGGGCCGTCCCGTCCGATCCGTGACGCAAACGGACGGCAGGGAGACCCGTCGACCTGGTCGCCCACCCAGGGCCGTACGGTCATCACCTAACCTCGTCCCCACACGCACCGGCCCGGGTGGCGAAACTGGCAGACGCGGGGGCTTAAACCCCCCTTCCACTCACGTGGAGTGCGGGTTCAAATCCCGCCCCGGGCACATCTACCAGGGAATATGCAAATCGCGAAGCATGCGGACGCAAGAAAAAGCGCAAAAGGTGCACAAAAGGTGCACAGAGCGTCGAAGGCGCGTACGCTTCTCGAATGGCTCGCGGGTCGGTGTTCCGCAAGAACGGAGGCTGGGCATTCCGTGTCGACGCGGGCTTCCACGCTGAAACCGGCAAGCGCCGCCAACTCCTGCGCCAGGGCTTCGGCACCAAGCGTGCTGCCGAGGAGGCACTGGCCGAAGCGGTCGGCGCGGCGACCCGCGGTATGGCGGTGTCGCGGTCGACGGTCAAGGTCGGCGAGTATCTCGACGACTGGTTCGCCACCGCCCGGCCCTCGCTGCGACCGACCACGGCCCGCGGGTACGAGCAGTCGATCGGTCGGCTGACGCGATTCCTCGGCAACTATCAGCTGCAGGCGTTGACGCCGATGCAGGTTCAGCGCTGCTACACCGACCTGCTCGAGTCGGGCGGTCACGGTGGTGGACCGCTGGCACCGAAGACGGTGCGGCACGCGCACGTCGTGTTGCGCAAGTCGCTCGCCGACGCCGAGCGGATGGGGCTGGTCACCCGCAACGCAGCAGCGGCGGCACGCCCGCCGACCGGTGAGAGCACCGAGTTGACGACGTGGTCGTCGGACGACCTGCGCTCGTTCCTCGCAGCGGTCGAGGGGCACCCGTACGGGATCGCGTTCCGGCTTCTCGCAGCGACCGGCCTACGACGCGGTGAGGTGCTCGGTCTGCGTTGGAGCGATGTCGATTTCGATCTCGGCCAGCTCGCCGTGGCGAACACGATCACCGAGGTCGGCGCCGACACGGTGATGGGTCCACCCAAGACGGCACGCAGTCGCCGCAACGTGTACCTCGACCGTCGGACGATGACGGCGTTGCGCGAGCATCGCCAACGCCAGCGGGAGCTACGGCTCGCCGCGGGCCCGGCGTGGGACAGCGGCCATGACTGGGTGCTGACCGACGAGCTCGGTGGCTTCGTGCGACCGCAGTCGATGTCGTATGCGTGGCGCAAGCTGATTCGGCAACTCGATCTGCCGCGGATCCGTCTCCACGACCTGCGCCACACCCATGCGACATTGGCGTTGAAGGCCGGCGTGCACCCCAAGGTCGTGTCCGAGCGCCTGGGCCACGCCAACGTCGGCATCACCCTCGATCTCTATTCCCACGTGGTGCCCTCGCTCGCCCGAGACGCGGCTGAACAGATCATGAGTTCCACCTACGGGGAAGAAGCCTGACGGCCGCGCACGGCCGGGGGTGTAGGTATGAACGAACCGTGGAACCTGCACTTCTTCCAGCGCCACCCCGACGACGATCGCCACCAGTCCGTACCTGCGAGGGACTTCCTCGACGGGCTGTCGGACAAGGTGGTCGCCGAGATCCTCGCAGTCCTCGACGCTGTCGCCGAGGCACCGCCGCCGGCATTCTCGGGTGGCGGCAAGTGGGAGGCCATGCACGGTGAGATGGCGGGGTTCTACGAGGTCCGGGTGCGGGGAGCAGGGATGAACCACCGCCTCTTCTGCATCCTCGAACGCCACGCCGACGATCTCGGCGGGCCGTCAATCGTCGCGATCGACGGGTTGACGAAGCCGAAACGTTCGGCCGCCGATTCGAGGGACTATCGACGGGCGATTCGTCTACGCGCAGAGTTCGTTCTTCGACGAACCGTGTTGCAGTAGCGACTCAGACCGCTTGGCGCTTGCGCGGGACGAGTTCGAGGTCGAGTGAATCTGCGATTGCCGTCAGCGTTGCGATGGTCGGGTTGGGAGCGTCCGCGCTGAACAGTCGTCGGACGGCTTCGGGCGCGATGTCGGCGCGGCGGGCGAGCTCGGCCTTGGAGAGTCCCAGTTCATCGCGACGATCATCGAGTGCTCGCACCAACCGATCGATCTGGTCGACGCGGCGGCGTGCTTCGTCGTACGCCTCGCCGAACTCCGGGGACTTGGCGCGCTCGGCGAAGTACCGTTCAGCGCCAGTTCTCGTTCTGCCGCTCCATGCGGTGAGCGTAACACAAAAGTTACGATGCGCCACTCTGCGTCCGGGAAGTCCCAACTCGAGCGCGAGCGACATCTACGTCAGCAGCCCCTCGAGATCGTGGTGCAGGACCACGATGCGTCGCCCGAACCGCCGCGACGGAATCTCCCCGCGGCGCACGCACTCGTACGCCGTCGAACGGGAGATACCGAGCAGTGCGGCGACTTCGGCGACGGTGTAGGTCCGTCGGCGGTTGGCTACCGGTTCAGGTCGGGTCGACGGACTCCCGGGGTCGCTGGGGACTCTGCGAGGCGGGCGGGGTGTTGGGGGTGCTGCTCGAATGATCGATGTGCGGTTCATGGTGCCGATCGTGCGCAAAGAGGACTCATCGAATCACTCCCACGACCACACACACGATCACTACCACCGTCGGCCGGCGGTGTCGGATGACTCCTCGGATCACTCCCTTCCCCAGGTCAGCGCCTCCTGCACACACACGACCGCTCACACGTCCTGCGTATCGCTGCCTCTGGGTTGGATCGACGTCGTCTGCCTTCAGGCAGCTCGGACGAGGTGACCTCGCCCGACTCGACCGTGTCCGGTCGACGATGCCATCGGGCTGTCGGCCAGATCGAGGCGCACGTCGGGTGGAGTCGACTCTCGCTCGGCCATCAAGCCGTGACCGACGTGGTTGAAACCCGCCGGCAACGCGACGGCGGCTCCCGGTGTGAGGTTCCAGCAGTCGGCGTGGGAGTGGGTGCGGGGACCGTAGGGGAGCCCTTCACATATCATTACCCGGTTGGTGCACGGTTACGTTTCGTTCCGTAACAGGGGTCTCGGCCGCAGGCTGCTGCAGCTCAGTCCTTGTATCGGTCTCGCTTTGCGGCTCGGCGCCGATCAGCGCGATTGAGTCCTTGGGGTTGAGCGGCCGGGGCGGTCAGGGCAATCCGTGCCCGGAGGGCTGCGTTCTCGGCCCTGAGTTCAGCGAGGCCTTCTCGCAGCAACTCGAGCTCTTCTTCGCGGCGAGCACCGGCGGTGCGCAGGCCGTCCAGTTCCGCCCTGACCCGATCGAGCCTGCGCTGTGTCGACTGGTGTCGTCGACGCTCGGTCTGTAGCGCTTCGTTCGACTCGGACAGCGAGGCCATGGCTGCGACGAGATCGGCCTGCAGCTGTCGGGAGTGTTCGACTGCCCGAGCGAGATCGTCGCCGTCGACGAGCGCCTCTTCGAACGTCGCGGGTTCTTCCTCGCCTCGTTGCCGAGCACGGAACGCCCGCACGCGGTCGGCGTCCGACCGCCACTTGCGTGGCCGTCCACCTTTGCCGGGGACCGTCATGGTGGGAGTGTAACGAAACGCAACGATTGAGTGCACCCATCGGGTAATACTCTGTGAGGGTGCTGCTGGCTGGAACCGCAGTGATTATGCAGTGGGGCGATCGAGCCAAGAGGTCCACACACTTCGCCGGTACTTCAGCGCGACGAGCGGTGAACGAGGCCGGCATTACCGAGTGGGTTTGCGACCGGCTCGCCAGCTTGCCCGTTGGTCATCGCAGCAAGCGGTCCGATGTTGCCGAGGTGGTCGCGGACCAGTCCGCGGGTGTAACGAATAGCGAGCCCTCATCGAGAATCGATTCGTACCACCCGAATGAGACTGCGCAGGTCGGGCCACTGGACCGAGCGCGGCGCTTCGGTGACGCGTCCGGTTGGCGTCCCCCTATCGGACAATACCGAGCGCTCGATCATGGCGGATTGCTACCCGTGAGGTGAGCGTCGCGCAGGGGCCTGATGCAATTGGCGTTCGATCAGCGGGCGGGGCGACTGACGTGGCGAGCGCTCTGAGTTCGGCGGAGAGTTGTTTCATGCCGAGTCTGTCGGCGGTTTCGAGGGCACCGGCGATCAGTGGGAGTGCCGGTTCGGTGTCGCCGCGTCGTATCAGCGCGCGGGCCCACCAGTGGCGGGTGCGGGCCGCCAACGGCGACGAGCGTACGCCTTCTTCTTGATCGAGCGCTGCTTCGAAGAGCCGGTCGGCTTCTGCGTGGTCACCGTCGAGGGCGGCAAGACCGCCGAGGAGGCGATCGACCGAACACATCGCATAGATCCCCGAGGCGATCACTGCGATGGTGGCTTCGTATTCACTCAGGAGTCGACGGAGCACGGGGGCGTGGTGGCGGGCATCGACGGTGATGGCGGCCCAGGCCACGTTGCCGAGCGCCAGCGTCGTCAGCCAGCCGCGGCCGACGGCGGCGAACTCGTCGGGGGCAAGTTCGTCGAGCATCGCCGCAGCGATGTCGTGATGGCCTGCCTCGGCGGCGTCTCCGACGAGGAGCGCCTTGAGCACGGGGAAGTCGGGCAGCATCTCGACCAACTGCCGGCTGCCTTGGTACTGCTCCTCGGTGCGCCCCGTTTCGCGGGCGATCCACGCACGTTGTGATGAGCATCCCAGCGCAAGGTTTCCGTCGTGGCCGGCGATCGCCTGGATCTCGTCGACGAGCGCGCGGGCTCGTGCCCAGTCGCCGTCGAGGAGCGCGTCCATTGCCTGCGACTGGAGCAGCGTCGCCTTCGCCAGGTAGAAGCGCAATCGGGGACCGAGCTCGCGTTCGTAGGCTACGAGGCTCTCCGCGAAGCCGTCTCGATCTCCGAGTCGCGAGATGCATGTGTCCCCGGAGACGCTCGACCGGCAGACCGAGTGAGGTGACCATCGGCCTCGCTGTCGGGTCGGGTAGCGGGCGAACACGGCTTGCGCCGACCGATGCTGGTTCATCATCACCAGTGCCGCCTGCCACGCTCCAGGCGAGTCTGGCTCGCGATCGGGTCGTCCGGGTCGATCTGGTCGAGGATCTGACGGCTGCGTTCGGCGTGCACGGCCGGGGCCAGGTGGGGGCCGACCCGTTCGACGCTGAGGAGGGAGAGCTCCAGCATCAGCTTGTCGGCTGAACGGTCGTCACGCAGGAGCTCGAGCGCGTGCTGGAGGAACTCGACATGGTCGGACGACACAGCTCCAGTGGTTGGCATGCCGGCCGTGAGCGCTGCCTTGGCCATCCGCGGATGGTCGTCGATCGCTGCAGCCAGATCGAACGCAGACTTGGCGGGCAGGAACGAATGCAATGTCCTCGCGGATCTGGGCGAATGCCTTCGCGATTGCCAGGTCGCACTGCACGACCAGGTCGGGGGAATCGGCCAACTCGATCAGCTCCAGCCCACGGTCGGCCCACTGCACGGCGCGGACACTCTGGAACTCGTCGTTCGCTGCCTGCGCCGCTCGTAGGCACCACTGCGCAGCGTTGGTCGTGGCGCCTTCGGCGTGATGGTGGGCGAGTTCCTCGATGTGCTGGTCGAGGCTCAGCGCCCATCGCCGGTCGAGCACGTCGGCAACATCGCGATGCATCCGCTGTAGTCGTGTGGCGGACAGTTCCGCCAACAGCACCTCTCGCAGAACGGCGTGACGGAACTCGAACGACCGGCCGGTCTCCATGATGATTCCCGCATCTGCATGCGAGTTCCAGTTGGTCGAGGACGTCGTGGCCGACGACGGCTTCGACGATCTCGGGGTCGAAGCTGCGACCCAGCACCGCCGCCACCCGCAACACGACATTGACGTCGTCGCCCAACCGGGTGAGCCGACGACCGATCACCTCACGTAAGCCCTCCGGCAACGCCAGACCGCTCTCGCCCACCCACCGGTCATCCGCGCGACGAATGGCGCCGGATTCGGACAGATGGCGAAGCACCTCACCGACGAACAACGGGTTCCCTGCGGTCCCTTCATGGACGGCGTCAGCAAGACGCACACCGTCGGCATCGAGCGCGTGACCGGCCGCGACAGTGAGGTACTCCTCGACGTCGGTGGCATCGAGACCCTGCAGCGCAACCCGCCGAACACCGTCGACACGGCGCAGATCCGCCAACACCGCGCTCAACGGATGAACCCGGTCGAGATCGGTGTCGCGGTACGTCGCGATCAGACTCACGTCGCCAGGCGCAGCAGCGGCGATCTGACGAAGCAGCACCAGCGACGACGCATCGATCCAGTGGACGTCGTCGAGCACCACAACCAGCGGACCTTCGGCCGAGTGACGAGTGAGAAACGCGACGATGGCGTCGACCACGACACTCTGCAAGGTTTGCGCATCCATGCGGCACGACGGATTCCAGGTCGGGTACCCGTCGACGCACCGCAGGAACCACGAGCGCGAGCCCGACACCGTGGCCATCGGAGAACTCGGCGAGCTCGTCGGTCGACATCGCCGCAACCAACGGCTCCAGCGCCTCGGTCCACGGCCGGTACGCAGCAGCGATGTCCTCGTCACATCTGCCCGCCACCACACTGGCCCCAGCTTGCGCCATGCGGTTGCAGAGTTCCGCGACGAAACGGGTCTTGCCGATGCCAGGTTCGCCCGCCACCAACAAGCCGCGCCACACCCCGGCCTTCCACTCGTCGAAACACTCCGACATGAGGTGATCGCGCCCGACGAACGGGCCCCGAACGGCCGTCGCCAACGCAGCTGGCAGCGCCGTCGACGCCGACGCTGCACGGCGAGGCGACCACAACACCCGAACCGTCGAGACGGGATCCGGCAGGCCCTTGAGTTCCAGCGCACCGACCGATTCGAACTGCTGATCGGTTCGGCTGCCTGCCAGCATCCGAACGACGTCGGAGGCATAGATCTCGTTCGAGTCGGCAGCAGCACACAGACGCGCCGCCTCCACGACCGGCAGACCGCTCCAATCGCCGTCGGCCTCGGCAACATCGCCGATCGACACCCCAACTCGCAACGGGGCCGGCTCTGAACGACCTTCGACGCCATGGGCATCGGCCGCTTGTTGGATGCCGACCGCGGCGTGCAACGCGGCCGAGGCCGACGTGAACACCGCCATCACGCCGTCACCCAACGACTTGACCACCAGCCCGTCGACGTCGAAGACCGCATTGGAGATCGCCGCCATCAACTGATCGAACCACGCATCCGCAGCGACATCACCCAACCGTGAACGGATCTCGGTCGAGCCCACCACATCACAAAACACCACCGCCCGCGTCGACGTGACGCCCATCCCCTCCATGGCCAGACACTAGATGAGGCATCCCACCGGGTGCGGGTCCGCGTGATCCAAATTGATCCAGCGCGAGCAGGGGTCCGCATGTCCATGCGGTAACTCCACCCTGCGGGATTGCCGCGCTACCGAGCGGTTCGCGCCGTCGCGGAGCCACCGGCCTGCGCTCGCTTCAAGTGCGCCTACCAGTGGCATGTGAGGAGAGCAGCTCTCGACCCCTGTGGTCGTCAGTCCTCTCGGTCGTCGGTCGTGCCGTAGAAGTAGAGCTGCTGGCCGCTCAGCGAGCCCGCCACCCAGTTGTCGAAGTCGTTCGGTGTCATGTCGGTCCACGGCGGTGTCTGCTCGACCTGGTCTCGACCGATCCGGCGACCAAGTTCGACGAGCGCTCGACCGGCAGGGGCCTGGTGGGCGTCGTAGGCCTCCAGCAACGACGACCATTCGTGGTGCTCGGCGCCGAGCTGCTCGAGATACCGGGCGTCTCGCATCGCCTTGGTTGCCCCGCTGCCCGTGTGAGGTCGAGCCAGCGTCGCCGCGTCACCGATGAGAGCGAGACGGCCCTCGACGTAGCGGTCGACCGTCTCGTCGTAGATCGGCTGGATTGACACGATGTCGGTCGACCCTGCCCACAGCGGCTGGAGATCGGCGGGGATTACTGCTGCCCGCAGGTGCTCCAGGTGGATGAACACCTTTGGGGGCACCATCCCGGGCGGGATCGACGACGGCCCGTCGAGCTCCAGCTCGGGCGGTCTCGTCGCGTAGATGCCCCAGTTCACTCGCAAGCCGCCGCCGAGCCCCTCGAAGTCCGGGATCGGGTACATGACGGCGTGGCCACCGTCGAAGACAACGACGGGAGTGGAGGTGGTGGCAATGACCTCGTCCCAGGCTCGGCGGTCGCTGAGCTCGGCTTCGGGGAAGTTGCCGCGCCACAGGATGTACCCGGCGTCGAGTAGGTCCGAGTCCGAGTCGACGAGGCTCCGCACGAGGGATCGGTAGCCGTCGGCGCCGAACACGACATCGAAGCGCTCGATGACTCCATCATCCAGGACGACATCCACACCGGTGTCGTCCTGCACGACCGCGGTGACGGTGCTGCCGTCGCGGTAGGAGGCGTCGGGGACCCGAGCCCGCAAGCCCTGCCACAGCACGCTCCAGTTGTTGCAGACCGCTGCGCCGCCGCTCGGCTGTTCCCACAGCAGGCGCCCCGCCGGTGAACCGTCGGCGATGACCCAGCGGCGAGTCCCCGCACGGCGGATGTCATCAGGCGTGGCGTCGTCAGGCCAGCAGTGGTAGCCGGCCGGCAGGTAGCCGTGCTCGATCAACTCGTTGCGCAGGTCAACGGGAATGGCGATGCCGGACCCACGATCGCGAAGCGCTCCGCTGGACCGCTCGAACACCGTCACGTCACACCCGAGCTTCGCAAGCGCGATTGCTGCCGCACATCCGCCGATGCTCCCGCCGACGACGCCGACACGACTTCCCCGAACGCCCACCGCAGTTCCCCGATCCACCGAGCATGCCCGGACTAATCATCTTTAGTCCGGCGATTTACGCGCACCGTGACGTCCAGGCCACCGCGGGTCGTCGGGCACGACGGAGTGCGCAGTTGAGGGACGCGGTGTATCTGCCGCTTGGCTCGACACACGGACTCCCAAGCCAAACTGAACGCGGCCGCTCGTAATTGCGTAGCGGAACGTTCGGACGGGCCCAGCAGCTCGGCCAATTCAGTCACCTTCACGAAGCCAACGCCCACCGCATAGTCGCTGTCGACCAGAAACGTCCGGTTGAGAACCGGTTTCTGAGATCCCCTCCACGCCGATTCAGAACGCCGGGTCAGCACCGGTCGCTTCGGATTTACGCCAAGGGAGCAGACCCGAACACCGCAGAGAGCGGCGGGCTGATCTGGCCCGCTGAGGTAGGGCAAGCGTGGCACCTCGCGTCCCCTCCGTGCCGTCGCACTGGCCGGGCCCTTGTCACCTGGCCGATCGACATGATTCGATGTCCCGACCACGCCGATCGGAGGCTGCTGCATGTTGGGGTCTTTCGACCAAGACGAGTTCGTGACTCGCAGTATCATTGCGATCATCACAACGTTGCGTCGTGACGGCTCACCGTCATCCTCGATGGTGTCGTTCGCCCGCCGAGGCGACCACCTCTTCTTCACGACCACAATGGAGCGAGCCAAGGGCAAAATGCTGGCGAACGATCCACGCGTCACCATCACGATCGTCAACCCGCATGAACCCTGGTCGTTCGTGACCGTCGACGGCAAGGTCATCATCCACCGCGACAACCCACCCGAGCTCCAGCAGTTGATTCTCGACGGCGCCGATCACCCCGACTACCCATGGCCCCGCACCGACATCGAGCAGATGATCAGCGCCCCGGGTCGCGCGATATTCGAGCTGGTCTCGAATCGGGTGTCGGGCGTCGTCATGCCACGCACCTGATCGTCTCTGTGTCGACGGTTGGCGCTTCCGCACATCTATGCCCCATGCCGCCGGTTTGTGGACACTGGAGCGTCCGGTTGAGGACCGGCAAGTGAGGCGGTACGACATCGCCTCCTCGCGGACACGTGGCTGCCGGTGAACGTGTCGTGCTCGACAGGGGCCGCAGTCGCACACTCCGGGAGCAGCGCCGCCTGGGATTATGCGTGCCGATACCGAGTGCGGGTTCTGACGCTCAGGTTGGTTGCAGGTATCGGCGGAGCGCTTCTCGAATTACGTCAGATGGTGACGTGTGATCCTGTTCGGCGCGCAGCAGCAGTTGATACTTGAGGTCCGGATCGAGGCGCACCGACTCGACAGAGGCCGGTGCCGCTCCGAGTGTCGGGCGCCCTCGCTTGTTGCGCCGTGTGACGAGGTGGTCAACGTCGTACCCCGCCTCGGCCTCATCGGCAAGAGCTTCGATCTCGGAATCGGTGAGCGTTCGGTTCGTCGTCATGATTCGAGCAGCTTTCGGTACTTGGGTCGCAGTGCCATTGCGTGGATCACGATCTCGCCTCGCTGGTCGACGAGGACCACAAGTTCAAGCAGGTTGCCCGCTCGATCCGGGCCGATGACAAGCCATCGGTCTGGGTCCTCTCCGATGTCTTCGATCGCCAACGGGTGAGTGACGGCGTGCTGGATGTCGAGGTCGTCGACGCCATGCCGGCGGGCGGAGGAGTGGACGTCCACACAAGAATATTGTACTACAGAATCCCAGCCGATCGCTGGACGTCGTGTGACTTCGTGATGCCGACCCGAAGCGTCCGGTTGAGGACCGTCAGATGAGACGTTCGCGCCGACGTTGATCAGCGACACTCGGCGTCCGCTGATCCGTCCGGCGGGCGTCCCCCTTACGGACACATGCCATTCCACTGACGCGGTCTGCGTGCCTACGGTTCCCGATGCCGTTGGGCACGGTTCCCGTCGCACCGGCAGGGTCCTCGCGTCATCGGTGAGGATTCCGAGGATGAGGCCGTGTCGCTGTGCCGATGCTTACCTGACCGGGATGATGCTCCCCCACACCCTGCACGGATTGGCGAAACTCATGTGCATCTCCACCTGGAGAGACTTCCTCACGGTGAGGTTCTCGACCAGACCGGAGTAGTGCGCCGCACCACCGACACCAGAGAGTGACGATATCGCTACTTGCGAAACTCCTCGAACGTCGATCTCCCGCGGCACTGATTCCGCTAAGGCGATCCCTCCCGCCCGCAAGTTGTCACCGTCGGTTTCGAACTGCAAATATGTCTGATTGGTCTGGCAATAGGCGAGGATTCGGACGCCTTCAAACGTGCCGATTTCGTCAACTCGCCCGACTTGTGCGACCGAGACGTCAACGAGCTGTGCTCCGGGCCCGGCTACTCCCGCAGGCCCAGCGGGTCCACTAGGCCCGGTCGCTCCGGTTGCGCCGCCACCTCCGGCAACCATGTAGCCCACGACATCAATCAGCACTTCGGTGGTCGGCCCGGCGACCCCGTACGCGTCGTAGGTGATGTCGATCTGACCGGCGTTCGCCCCAACGGTCGGGAGCCCGACCTGCACCGAGTTCGGTACAACGCTGCCAGCGTTGAAGTTCAACGACGACGTTGACGGCGCACCCGAGGCGTCACCGGGACGCACCGACAAGAACCCGTTGGCGGTCGGTCCCACCGCTGTGACGTTCAACAACACACCGGTCGCACCGGCAGGCACCGCTCCACCGGTGACCTTCAGCTTTTGTGAGACCGCCGACACGAACGGCCCTGGCAAGCCGATGTTCACCGGGTCACGCGTATCCAAGATACGAACCGGGTCGATCGTCACTACCGACGACGGCACACTCGACGCTGCGTTGACCGCAACCATCCCGCCGCCGCCGAGCGTGACCGCGACCGCAGCTCCGATCGCCGCCCAACGCGACCTCCACAAACCCCGACGCTGACCAGCTACTGAAGCCATGACCCCTCCAAGTGTGAAGGACACCCGCAGGTGGCTGCCCAGACCAAACAGCTTTGCCCACAACACCGGGCATGTCGAAACGTCGGTCATGAGCACGCTTGATCGACCGGAAGCGTCCGGTTGAGGACCCGCATTGAGACGAGGTTGCCAAGCGCTACGGCGCGGCCGGAGAGCACCCGATAACGTGAACGCCGTAATCCCCCAGCCGACGCGCAACGACCACTCGGGAACGGCCCAAGTCTCGCGCCACACTTTCACGGGCATAACTGTCCAAGTCGGGCGCTTCAGGGAGCCGCGACGAGACACCGACTCTCAGGGACGGAACAATCGTTTCGTAAATGAGACATCGGGATCTAGTCTGTTCTGATGGACTTCGTCCGCCCCGTGGAGGCCGTTGTCGGGGGTGCACAGGGACGGCTCCTCGCAGTGCTACTCGAGACAACCGCCCCGCTCACCTTGCGGCGGCTCGCCAGCCTCGCTGGTGTCAGCCCGGCTCAGGCTTCCCGCGTGATGCCGCGTCTGGTCGAACTAGGGATCGTCGACCGCCATGAGGTGCCGCCCGCATCGCAGTTCCTGCTCGTTCGTGACTGCGTCGTCACCCAGCTGCTCCTCGCCCTGGCCGATGCACGCTCGATGGCGCTTCGCCAGATCGGTGAAGCCGTTTCGGCGATCTCACCTGAGCCGGTGAGCGTCGTTGCTTTCGGATCGTTCGCGCGCGGAGAGGCCGACGCCCACAGCGACATCGATCTCGCGGTCGTTCGTGCAGACGACGTCGACGACGATGATGAGGGGTGGGCAGAGTCGATCGATGCATGGCGCCGACAGGTCCGAACCCTCACAGGGAACGACGTCGAGATCATCGAGGCAACTGCCTCCGAGGCGACCCGCAAGCTGCGCGGCCGATCCGAACTCTGGCGGAACATCAAACGCGACGGGATCGTCGTTTACGGGAGGGCGCTCGACGAACTCGCAGGCTGACTGCGTCTCGATCGGACACTCTCAGATGGTGGGGACCGGATGAGCGACACAGCTCGGCGGGGAAAGGAAGACACTGCGGGCGTTGAACTTGCGTTGCATCCACCTCGCTCCAAGTAACGGTTAGAGTGCAAGTGTTACTTAGCGACGGAGGTATTCACGGTTGTGGCAACGTTGATCCGACACCACTGGACCTCGTCGTTCGAGGGCATGAGCCGTCGCGACCGTCAGGGCTGCGAGTTCGACGCGTACCTCCCCGATCCGCTCGCCGGGTGGGATCTCGCACTTCCCGCCGATCTCGTCGCCGACCTGACCGACGCCGAAGCAGCCATCCGGCGGCTGAACACCTCGGCGACGTCGCACGTCAGCTTGGAGGGACTCGCGCGGTTCCTGCTGCGCGCCGAGTCGGTCGCCTCCTCCAAGATCGAGGGCTTGGAGGCCGGGCCACGCCGGCTGCTCGACGCCGAGGTCGTACTCGCTCAGAGAGGCGACGCCGCGGATCGAATCGCCGTCGAGGTCCTCGCGAACGTCGCTGCGATGGAGGCTGCAGTCGAGTTGGGCTCCGCGACGGGCACGATCACACTCGATGACCTTCTCGGCATCCACCACACGCTGATGGAGCGGTCCCCCACACCGCAGATCGGCGGGGTCGTCCGCACCGTGCAGAACTGGATCGGCGGCAGCAGCTACAACCCCTGCTCGGCGGCGTTCGTCCCGCCACCGCCGGAGTTCCTCGACGCCCTGCTGCACGACCTGTTGATCTACGTCAACGGCGACGACCATCCCGCTCTCGTGCAGGCGGCGATCGCTCACGCACAGTTCGAGACGATCCACCCCTTCGCCGACGGCAACGGACGCACCGGACGCGCACTCATCCACGTGATCCTGCGCCGGCGCGGACTTGCTCCGCGCTTCGTGCCACCGATCAGCCTCGTGCTCGCCACCTGGGCGAGTGACTACATCGCCGGTCTGACGGCGTATCGACACGTCGGCGCCCATGACAGCCCTGAGCGCTCCACCGACGCAGCCACATGGCTTCGCACGTTCGCAACCGCAGCACACCGATCGTGCCACGACGCCGAGGCCTACGCGACCAGGATCGAGGCGCTCGACGCACGATGGCGCGAACAACTCGGACGGGTCCGCGCCAACTCAGCAGTCGAGCTCCTCCTCGATGTCCTGCCAGGCGTTCCCAGTCATCACCGTCGAGAGCGCAGCGCAGCTGATCGGACGGTCCGAGATGCGCACCGGCGAGGCCATCAACCGTCTCGAAGCTGCCGGCGTGCTCCGCCAGCGCAACGTCGGACGACAGCGCTACCGGGTCTTCGAGGCAGCCGATGTCGTCGAGCTCTTCACCGGGCTCGAGCGAGCCTTGGCCAGCCCGACCGGCGACACCGCCACAGCTGCACCGATCCGACTGGTACCGCGCCAGGCAAAGCCCACTGGAGAGGGGACCTGAGTCCCGCGCAGTCCGCGGTCCGGCAATCCCGCGAAAGGGCGTCTACATCTCGATGCCCGAGAGGCCGATCTCGGGGCGGGCAACTTCCATGGTCGGGCGCTGGGGACGGAGTTTCCAGATCGCCTCATCGACGGCTTCGTAGCTCACGCCGTAGGCGGAACGGTCGTAGCGACCGGGCCAATCTCCGATGCCATCCCGGATGTCGAACGCTGCCTGGTGCTGGTGTACGCGACCGGCGGCCTGATCCCATGCCTGCGCCTTCTTGGCGCCTCGTGGTCGGGGCCCGAGCGTGTCGACGATCGCTGCCGGTTGTTCGAGTCGGGCGATCCTCGTTCGGACTCGCCGGTCGTGAGCGAGTCGCTCATCGATCTCGGTGACGCGCGACTCGAGTTCGGGTCGCCGGCGGAGGAACTCCTTTGCCTCGCTGGTTCGTTGGGCGAGATCGGTCAACTTGCTCTCGGCCGCCGCGATGGTGGCCTCGGCTCGACGGATGACCTCGGGTTGGCGTTGCAGCTCACGCTGCGCTGCTTGGATCTCGTGCTCGTGCTTCCTGCGACGAAGTGGACGGTCGTGGGTCTCGATGACGTTCTCGGCCGCTCGGTACTCGGCTCCGGCCCGAGCCCTGGTCTTGCGTGCCTCGGCGATCTCGGCTTCGAGCACGTGTCGATGAGGGTGGAACGCGTCGACGATGGACTCGGCATCGTCGAGGCTCGTCAGGATCTCGTGGCGTTGTTCCATCATCGCTCGGAGCACCGGACCGTCGAGGAGGCCGGGTCGATGCGGGGTGGTCTGGTTCAGTTCGGCGTGGCGGACGGTCGCCGGTTGGTCGATCCAGTCGGTGGTCATGCACTGGACGAAGACGTCGACGGCGGTCTCTTCGCCGGTCACGCCGAAGAAGGCGTGGTTCATCTCCGAGCCTCGGCTCATGGCGACGTAGAGGTTGCGGATGTCGGTGAGGCGATCGGCGAACAGCAGGCCACCAAGCACGTTGCGGCCTTGGCCGCCCATGCCGGTGCGGGCGTAGGCGAGCTCGACGTGTTCGTTGACGTACTCGGCCGGGAGGTGGACGACGCCTGACTTGCCGGTCGCAGTCAGCGAGCCGTCTCGGTGGATGGCGTCGATCGTCCAGACGGCTCGGTTGCGGACCATGTCGTCGCGGTCGGTGAGGAGTCGACGTTCGTTCTGTCGGGTGGCGATCTCGTCACCGACGTACAGCCGGTAGGCGCCGACGTCGACCGAGCGGCCGTCGGCGTCGATCTCCCCGGCGCGGATGCGGAGGCGTTGGCATCGTTCGTTGAGACGCTCCGTCGCTTCGTTGGTCGGGGTCATCAGCAGCTCGCGCTTGCCGGCCTGGCGGAGTTCGTGCCAGAGGCGCGCGGCGGCGCGCTCCATCTCGGGGATGGTGCCGGCGTGCAGGCGGTCGTGGGCGTCGTAGACCTCGGCGACGCTGACGTCGCCACGACGGAGTCGCAGGCTTGCCTCGCGTTCCCACTCGTTCGCGAAGCGGTGGACCTCGTCGAGTTCGATCGCGCCGAACGTGTCGACCATCAGCCCGAACATGCCACCGCGGCCGACGGCGGAGAACTGGAGCGGGTCGCCGACGAGCGCGAGTCGCCAGCCTCGGGTGTCGGCGAGGTGGGCCATCTCGGCGAGCTTCTCGGTCGGGAGCATCCCGGCTTCGTCGACGATCACGGTGGCGCCGACGGGGAGGTCGTAGCGGTGGTCGGGCGGTCGGTTGAGGGTGTGCTCGATGAGCAGCTTGTGGATCGTGTCGGCGGCGACACCGGTCTCCTCCGACAGCACCTCGGCGCCGGTGGCCGACGGGGCGACGCCGAACACCGCGCGGCCGTTGGCTCGGAGGTGCTCGACGGCGGGGCGGAGTGCGGTGGTCTTGCCGGTGCCAGCGGGACCGACGACGAGGACGAGATCGGCGTGGCCGGCGACGGCGCCCGCGGCGTCGGCTTGGGGCAGGGTCATGTCGACGTCGCTGCGGTCGACGGCGGCGGGATCGTCGGGGCCGTCGTGTTCGAAGCGGCGGTCGGCCCACTCGATGAGCGACCGCTCCTGGTCGAGGATCGCTTGGGTGGTGAGCGCACGGTCGATGACCGACTCGGTGACCGGTCGACCGTCGCGTCGCAGGAGTGCGCCGGGCGGGATCGGCTTGGAGATGTCGACGCAACGCTCGGCGGCGACACGGCCGGCGAGTTCGTCTGCCCACCGGACGACTGTGTCGGCGTCTTCGGCGGTTTCGGTCGGGCACCACGAGGCGACCTCACGGACGAGCTCGGTCGGTCGCCACGACGACTGCTGCTCGCTGATCGACTGGATGGACCAGTCCGTGATCGCGTCGTCGAGGTCGTGGTCGATCGTTCCCCGATAGAGGACCTGTTCGACCGCGTCCTCGATCACCCGACTCGGTTCCATGCCGAGCGCTCTGGCCTGCTCGCGCCAGCCGTCGTGAAGGCTCGCGGCGTCGACCGACTTCGCCTTGCGGGGGCGGCTGTCGACGGCCGCTTCCCGGTCGATCAGCCAGCGCTCCTGTGGTGTCGGTTCGCGGCCCATCGTGTCGACGAAGCGGTCGAGCTTCTCCTCGACGCGTCGACGCATCTGGGCGGTGCGGATCGAGAACTCGGCGAGGAGCGCCTCGGGCACGTCGCGGATCTCGGCGATGCCGTTCTCCGGCGTGTGCCACACCACACCGAGACGTTGCGTCAGTTCGGATCGCAGACCGGCGTGGTAGAGCGCCGACAGGGTGCGCTGGTCGCCCTTGATGAGGCGGGCGTCGAGGGCGAGCCAGCGACCGTCGGGCGACTTCACTCGGTTGGCGATCACGAGGTGGGTGTGGAGCTGCGGGTCGAGCGCCCGGCTGGTGTGTTGCCGGAACATCGCAGCGACGATCCCCTCGGCGTCGACGACGGCGACCTCGCCGCCGATCCGGTAGCGGGTGTGGGCGTGACGTTCGATCCATCCGGCGAGCGCAGTGACTGCGGCGTCGTGGGCGTCGAGCACCTCGCGTCGGATGTCGTCGTCGCCGAGGGCGAACAGGACCGACACCGACTTGGGTGCCGAGGCGGTGACGTCGAAGCCGCGGACCGAGTCGTCGTTGTAGCGGCGTCCGAGATGTCGGTCGGGGCGCTGCGGGTCCATGCCGGCGATGAGGGCGAGGAAGGCGTCGTCGTCGACCTCGCCCGACAGGCCGAGCATCGGTGCGCCGTCGCCGAGCCACGTGCCGCGGGGCTCGCCGGACTGCAGGTAGTAGTTCGGGAGCTGCTCGACGTAGTAGGCGCCGGCGTCGCATCCCTTGAGGGTGGTGACGCGCACGGTCATGGCGTCTCACACTCCGCTCGGGTACTCCCGGGATAGCTCCCAGGGATGTTTGTGCACTCGTCTGTCCTTGAAGGGTCGTGAGGTCGGATGGGGTGGAGTTGGGGCATGGCGACCTACAGGGGGAAGAGCCGGAGCTGGTTGCCGGGGACCGCGTCGAGCGGGTTGGAGCGCTTGCGACGGGTCGGCTTCGCGGGTGAGGTCTCGGGCTTCGGGTCGGGCTGAGTCGCGAGGGGCTCGGGCGTCGGGTCTGCGGTCCGGGTGTTCGGGATGTCGTGGAAGCCGGGGATCGGCCAGGTGATCGGACCGCCGAGGCGTTCCTCGATCACGTACCTCGAGATGCGGAACTGCTTGTCGACCCGCTCGGCCGGGATGCCCTCGCGGCCATTCGTCGCGACACCGCGCCGAACCCGCTGGTACGCGCCGTTGCGGCTGATGCGCATGACCGCGGCGACCTCGTCGACCGTGAGGTAGTCCGGTGGCTCCTCGGGAACGGTTCGTCTGGTCATGGCCTCACCTACACATGCCTCTGGATTCGCGACTTTGTGACAAACCCCACCTCTCTCAACGGGTTCTCGCGACACGTCGACTGGAACTTCTGTGCGCCGGCTGCTCATACGTCTGACGACATGCCACCCGGAACAGAGGTCGTTACGTCTCTCGTCATCCGTACGGGATCCGAGGTGGCGCTGGCGGGGAATCGCTTCGCTGGCCGAGCCCGGTCGGGCCCGGGACGCCCTCTTGCACGCGGGTGTATGTTCACGACATGGCGCGCGCCTCGTCGCCCGCGAGCGCCAGGGTCCCGACGTGATCCACGTCGACCTGGCGGTGACGAACCGTCAGCGGTGCCAAGCCAGCCGGGCGTACCAAACGACACCAACCGTCACCAATCGACGAAGGACGTCATCATGAGGGGACATCTCGTCCAGCGCGGCGATCGCTACTACGCGGTCGTCTACGAAGGCATCGACCCGGCCACCGGCAAGGAACGCCACCGTTGGTATCCCGCCGGCGCGACACGCAAGGGCGCCGAGAAGGTGCTCGGCGATCTCGTCAAGCGCGTGCACGACGGCGACTACCGGGCGCCCGAGCGGATCACGCTCGGCGACTACCTCCTCGAGCGTTGGCTGCCGACGAAGAAGGCGCAGCTGCGACCGTCGACGTTCGCGTCGTACAAGAACAACGTCGAGATCCACATCAACCCGCGGATCGGCAGGATCCCGCTGCAGAAGCTGCAGCCCGAGGACCTCGACACGTTCTACGCGCAGCTGCTCGTCGACGGTCGCCGCAACGGCAAGGGCGGTGGGCTCGCGCCGAAGACGGTGCGGATCATCCACGGCATCATCCGCAAGGCGCTCGCCGACGCGCACCGCAAGGGCACCGTCACCCGCAACGTCGCCGACCTCGCCGACCCGCCCAAGGTGCGCGTCGGCGGGTCGAGGGAGATGACGATCTGGTCAGCCGACGAGCTCCGCCAGTTCCTCGCCGGCATCGAGGACAGCGAGTGGTACGTGCCGATCTACCTCGCCGCCAACACCGGCATGCGACGCGGTGAGGTGCTCGGGCTTCCCTGGCGCAACGTCGACCTCGACGCCGCCCGCCTCGTCGTCGACCAGCAGATCCTGTCGGTCGAGTACGGCACCCACGTCGCCGACGTGAAGACGACGAACAGCCGGCGCACGATCGACCTCGACCCACGAACCGTCGCCGTGCTGCGGACGTGGCGCCGCCAGCAGCTCGAGCAACGGCTGAGCACCGGCCGGCGAGACGACGACGGCTTCGTGTTCACGCGACCCGACGGCGAGCCGATCCACCCCGACTTCTTCTCCCAGTCATGGGAGCGCCTGGTGCGCGAGAGCGGCCTACGCCGCATCCGCCTCCACGACCTCCGCCACACCCACGCCTCGATCCTGCTGAAGGCCAACGTCCCCGTGAAGGTCGTCAGCGAACGCCTCGGCCACAGCAGCCCCGCCTTCACGATGACCGTGTACCAACACGTCCTCCCCGGCATGCAGGCCGACGCAGCTGCGGCGTTCAGCGCTGCAGTGTTCGACCGCGGCGTTTGACGCATTGGTAGGCGACATTGGCGCGCTTTAATCGCGGCATCCCAACTCTGACATGTTTAAATCGTTGCATGCTCCTGTTCAATGGCGCCATGGGTGAAACCCAATGCTGATCGATCGCTACGAGCACACCGAGACAATGCAGCAGGCGCTCGAGCAGATCACCAATGCGCGTGCCCTGCTTGAGCAACATCTCAGCGAACCGGAGGACTGGCACGGCGTGATCCGACGCCAAGTGATGGCCGCTGTGGTCCACTACTCGACGGCCATCGAGGGAAACGTCCTCACGCGCGACCAGGTCGAGTCGATTATTGCGGGCGAGGCGATCGAGGTTCCGCAGAAGGACAGAACCGAGGCACTCAACTACTTCCGGGCGATGCGGTGGGCGCAGACTCGATCTCAAGACCCGAGCTGGCGAATGACCCACGAGACGATTCTCACCCTCCACTTCATGGTTGGGACTGAACTCGGCGCCGATTACGAACCGTTGGGTCAGTACCGCCATGGACAGAACAACGTGCAGGACCGACGTACTGGCGAACCCATCTACTGGCCGCCTCGCCCTGCCGAGGTCCACGATCTGATGAACGAGTTCGTCGAGTGGGTTCGCCGGCGATCCGACGGTGGCACCAGCCCCTACGTCGTGAATGCGCTCGCGCATCTGAACTTTGTTGCCATCCACCCGTTCTCGGACGGCAACGGCCGAGTCGGCCGGCTCATGTGCTCGCTCTTGATGATCCGCGAGGGTTACAAGGCGCAGGCGTTCTGGTCTCTTGAGCAGTACCTCGGCGAACACGCACTCGAGTACGGGTCAATGCTTGCGGAGGTACTCGGTCCGCGTTGGGCGCCGGATCGTGTGGTCGCTACGCGATGGATCGAGTGGTATCTCACCGCTGTCGCCGCGCAGGTCACCGATGCCGAACGTAGGTTGCGCCAATCGATCGCCGAGTTCAGTGCGGTGGTCGCTGGCATCGTCCACTCGGAGCTCGCACCCAGCGATCCGAGAATCCTGCCGAGAACGGTGATTCCGGTTTGGCTGGCGATCGTCGGTGGGTCGGTTACCCGACGCCAACTTCCGCGATACCTCTCCGTCTCCGACGAGACTCTGAGTCGTGACTTGCGGCGCCTGAGTGCCGCAGGGCTGCTTGCACCAGAGGGTCGCGGTCGCGGCGCCATGTATCGTCCGGGCCCGGTCGTCATCTCTTGGGGGTCCTTCGAAGCGCTCGTCGAGATTGCATCGTCGGGCGGGTCGGCGGCGGTGGCGCAATACCTTGCCAACAAGGCAGGGCCGATGAGACTCTTCGATCACGAACCGTGAACCGCATATCCGCCCTTGCCATCACAACATGGCCCGCTGAGAGCCGACACGCTGCGCATGACTGAGGAAGGCTCGCCTGACCCAACCGAACTCAAGGGCCGATTGCTGCCTCGTTCACCGACGTGGCGGAAGCCCTCGCCTGGGCCGACGAATGGGTGCAGAGAAATCAGCCGTCGGTCTTGACGGATCTCAAGTTGTACGAGGACCAGCACTTGAATGAGTTCGAGAGATCCTACGGACACGGATTGTCGCAGTTCTACGTCGAGTACGGCGCACTGCTCGATCTCGTCGATGAAGTGAACTTCCACGAGCGCAGCACCTGGCCTGCGCATCGCTCGATCCAGTTTGTTCTCCTCGCGAAGAACCTCAAGGCGCTGCACTCAGCGATGGACCGATTGTCGAAGGGATTCATGCAAGGACAGCGTTGACACTGATCCGCAGCAGCTACGACGCATTCCTTCGCGTCGTTCACGTCTCCTGCTTCCAGAAGAGCCTTATGCGGTGCTCGTCAACCGGCCGCCGAACGGGATCAGAGCGTTCAACGCCACCAATCTCATGCGAATCGAACTACGACTCGACTAGATGGCGAAGTACCGGATCATGTCCTCGTACGCCCATGGCAATATGCACGAGGCGGGGGCGGCCCTCCGGCGCGCCTCTGAGCGATCCGGCGCACCCGAACGATTCGGCCTGGAGTTGCGCTACGACGAGCGAATGATCGGCGTAGCGTTCCCGTTTCTCGAGTTCGTAGTGCTGCTCTATCTGCGCTTCACACTCGAGCGGCTGCTGATGAGTGACGGACCCTCCGATTCTGCGACCGTTCGTTGCGCTCAGGAAGCAACCGAGTTCCTTACGCAGAAGTTCAGGACGATGGACCGCGATTACTGGCCGTCGACGATGAACGACGTCGACTAGTTCAACCTGTTGGCTGCTGCAGACGATGGGCTCGACTGGCGGGCCTTGCGGGACATGCGGCCGGTGGTGGACGTCGGAACACGACAGTTGCACATCGCAACGAGACGGGATGTGCCGCCCGTCGTCTGACCATCCAGCGGACGAATCACCCTGAAATGCCGGATTCAGCGCGTGGACCGACGACCAACCCGTTAGATAAACCGTTAGATAAACGGGTGGGGACGCGAGAAAGCCCTGGCGGATCTTGCGATCTACCAGGGCTTTCGTGGTGGCGGGGGCAGGATTTGAACCTGCGACCTTCGGGTTATGAGCCCGACGAGCTACCGAACTGCTCCACCCCGCGTCGAAGTGGACTTGCACTTTACGTGGCTCGATGCACGATCGCAACCAGCCACGTCAGTCCTCTCGCAGCAGGCCAACCGTCGTCGCCGCCGAGACGGCCCGGTTGCGCACTTCGAATCCCGCCTTCACCGCCGCCGTGCCGATCAGCACACCGAGGGCGATCGACAACACCGTCACCATCGTGGTCGTGAAGTCGGCCGGTCCGAGCCGCGACGTCGTGCCCACGATCGCGGTGACCCCGATCAGTCCGGCCGCTCCCGGAACCAGCAGCCAGAACGCCGGCAGGAACAGCACCATCGACGGCGGACCCTCTCGCCGTCGACCGATCAGCAACACCAGCGGTGTCATCGCCAGCGCCCCGAAGAACCCCGACAGCTCCGGCGCGAACACAGCGGCACCGAACTCCTGGCCCGCCGAGGCGGCCGCCAGCACGAGGAGTATCCACGGCATCGCCCGGCGCGGTGCACACAGGTGCAGGTGGTTACCGAGCGCAATGACGACCAGAGCGAGGACCGTCGTCCACGACCCCAGCTGATCGAACGGTCGGTCGATGAGATCGGTCGGCGGCGTCCCTACCAGCGCCGCCGCCGCAATGATGCCGAACGCCAGCAGCAGCAGATCCATCAGACCTTCGACGAGACGGCTCGCACCGCTGATCGTCTGCCCCGCCGCCAGCTCCATCGTGCCGGTGGTGATCGCCGCTCCGGGAAGGAACACCACGAGTGGCGGAATCAGGCTGCGGATCGGGTTCTCACCGTCGTAATAGTCGGCGGCCACGAAGACGATCGCCGCAACCCCGAACGACACCAGGACGGGCATCACCGCCTGCAACTCGGCGACCCGGATCAGCAACACGAGTCCGACGAGCGTGCCGAGCACGAACGCCCCCGCCACCCCGAGCAGTGTCGGCTGCAGGGCCAGGGCGAACCCGGCCGAGAGCACACCGAGGCCGAGCGTGCGGATCACCCTGCCGAACGGAGCCGGGAGCGCCAGGATCGTGGCAACCTCGGCGTGGGCGTCGCTGATCGAGACCTCGCCACGCTCGGCCCGGCCCGACAGGTCGTAGACCGCACTCACCTGGTCGAGTCGGAGCCGAACGCCCGACACCGCGGAGGTCAGCCTGACCTGTCCGCTCGACATGCCGCCCGCCTGCACGAGAAGTACCGTCGGAAGCACGACGATGTCGAGGTCGCTCGCGTCGGCAACACGGGCAACGGTGAGCAGACGACGCCGGATCACGTCGACCGACTCACCCGACAGGATCAGCAGCTTTCCGAGTTCGACCAGGAATGCGACCAGCTGGTCGCGGTCGTTGGCGGCCTCGCCGTCACTGGTCATCGCATCACACGGCGACCGGCGAGCCCGGCCCGAGCGGGATCCCGAGGATCCACCAGGCGACGAACAGCAGGATCCAGGCCACGGCGATGAAGAGCACGTACGGCAGCATCAGCGCCACGATGGTGCCGATGCCGGCCTTGCGATCGTACCGCTGGGCGACGACGACGATGAACGGCAGGTACACCATCAGCGGCGTGATCACGTTCGTCGGCGAGTCACCGACGCGGTACGCGGCGAGCACGGTCTGCGGCGCGACGCCGAGACGCACGAAGATCGGGATGAACACCGGCGCGAAGATCGCCCACTTCGGCACGACGCCGGGGATGATCAGGTTCAGGAAGATGATCACGACGATCATCGCCGATCAGCAACGGCAACGCGCCGAGCCCGGCTCGCTCGAGCACGCCCGCCAGCTCCACCGCGGCGACCCGTGTCATGTTCGTGTAGTTGAGGTAGGCGATGAACTGGCGAGATCATCAGCAGCATGAACACCAGCCCGGCGAGGCCGGCGAAGGTCTTGGTGACCCCGTCGATCACGTCGGCGCTGCTCGTGATCGTCTTCGCGCCGATCCCGTAGGCGATGCCGCACGCCGAGGAACATCAGCGTGATCAGGAAGATCAGGCTCGCCATGAACGGCGTGTGCCGATGATCGCCCCGGTCTGCGGATCGCGCAGCGGCGCACCCGACGGCAGGGTCAGCAGCAGGATGCCCGCGACCATCGCGAGGAACGTGTAGAGCGAGTACCGCAGCCCCTTGGCCTCGAGGGCATCCTCGTCGGCCTGCTCGGCGGCGTCGACCCCCTCGTGGTGCACCGGGTCGTGGCGTCCGCTCGTGGCGCCGTCGACGACGTCCGCGTCGGCGGGCATCCCGACGAACGCCGGGTCGCCCAGCGACGGATCGTATGGGCCGAGGCGGGGCTCGACGATCCGCTGGGTGACGACCACGGCGACGAGCGCCATCAGGATCGACGACGCGATCGAGAAGTACAGGTTGGCGGTGATGTCGATCGGTTCGGCCCCGGTCTGGCCGATCGCCTCGTTGGTGATCTCGGTGAGCATCGAGTCGATCGGCGTGATCAGGACGTTGACCGCGAAGATCGCGCTCACGCCGGCGTAGGCCGCCGCCATGCCGGCGAGCGGGTGTTTGCCGAGCGTCATGAACGCCGTCGCCGCCAGCGGGATCAGGATCAGGTACCCAGCGTCGGACGCCACGCTCGACAGCACGCCGACGAAGATGAGGAAGAACGCGATCAGGTTCCGCGGCGCCACCTTCACGAGCTTGCGGATCAGCGCCGCCATCATCCCGGCCTTCTCGGCCACCCCGACGCCGGCCATCGCCACGAACGTCACCGCCACCACGGCGAAGCCGGCGAAGTTGTTGACGAACGAGGAGAAGACGAATCGGATGCCGTCGACCGACGAGCAGGCTGCGCACGTCGAACGTCTGCTCCTGCACGAGGTAGTCGGGGATCTCGACCTCCTGCCCGGTGATCACGTCGTACGGCACGACCGAGCCACCGAGTGCGTCACGGATGTCGCGGATCTCGTCGATCGGGACGGGAACGGCGACACTCTCGGTGACCGACACGTCGAACGCCGCCAGGATCGCCGACAGGACGGCCACACCGAGGATCAGGTAGAGGAACATGATCACCGGGTGCGGGACCTTGTTGCCCGCCTTCTCGATGCCGTCGAGCAGACGGTCCTGGAACCCCCGCTTCGGGCTCTCGTCAACCCCGGCAACGTCAGTGGTCATCACCCATCTCCTGGTTCGCCCGACACAGGTCGGAAGTGTGCCACATCCAAATCCTGGGCTCGTGCCCCACGTTCTCGTGAACTCGTTGCGCAATAGTTGCGCAACGAGTTCACGAGAATGGGCTACTCGACCGGGGCCTTCCAGCGGTTGAGGTAGGTGACCTCTGCGGCGGGACGGCGGGGCGCCGGAGTGAACGAGTCGCCGGTGTAGTAGCCGACAGCGAGGAGACAGACCTGGGTCACGCTCGACGGGATCTCCAGCAGCTCGGCGACCTCGGCTTCGTGTTCGAGGTGGAACGTCGTCCACGCCGAGCCGATACCACGGGCTCGGGCCGCCAGCTGAAAGCTCCACACGCCCGGCAGCACCGAGCCGTAGTACCCGGCGTACGCGCCGGTCGACGAGCCGTCCGGCACCCGATCGAGGCGCATCGCCAGCACGAGTGCCGGCACCTCGTGAAGGTGGTCGACCAGGAACGTTGCCGAATCGATCACCTTCGTGCTGCGATCGTCGGCGCGGACCTCGGCGTTCATCTGCAGGTACGGCCGACCGACGGCGCCGAAGTACTCGGAGATCTTCGCCTTCGTGTCGGGGTCGTCGATGATCATCCAGCGGTTGCGTTCGAGGTTGCCGCCCATCGGCGCGTGATTGGCGAGGTCGATGCACTCGAGCAGTTCGTCGTAGGGAACCGGTCGGGTGAGGTCGAGCCGCTTACGGACCTGCTTGGTCGTGGTGAGGAGACGGTCGGCCTCGTCGAGATCGAAACCGGTGGTCGGATGCTGTGCCATCAGCCCAGGATGGCACCGTCGAGCACATCGCCCGCTACGTTGCGCGCGTGACCACCTCGTCGACCGACGCCGCAACGGCGGCCGCAGAGGCGAAGGACATCTCACGTGGACTGATCGGCGCCGGCATCGCTGTGTGCGCGTGGTCGACCGGCACCATCCTGGCGAAGTACATCGACATGGGGAGCCTGGCGATCGGCTTCTACCGCTTCGCCTTCTTCGCGCTGATGATCATCGTCTGGATGTACGCCCGCCGGACGCCGTTCCGGCTGCGGATCATCCGCGACTCGATGTGGGGCGGGATCGCCCTCGGTGCCGACATCGCACTGTTCTTCTCCGCCGTGAAACTGACGAGCGTCGTCAACGCAACGATCATCGGCTCGATGCAGCCGATCGTGGTCGGCGTGGTCGCCGCCAAATTCTTCGGCGAGAAGATCGGCTTGCGCAATGTGATGTGGTCGCTCGTCGCACTCATCGGCACGGTGCTCGTCGTGGCCGCGTCGGCCGGCGACGACACGAGCGACTGGCGGGGTGACCTCCTCGCGCTCGCGGCGATGTTGTCGTGGAGCGCCTACTTCATCACCTCGAAGAACTCGAAGAAGAACATGACCCCGACCGAGTTCACGGCCGGCACGTCGCTGTGGACCCTCGCCATCTGCGCGCCGCTCGGGCTCGCCTTCGGCCAGGACATGTCGTGGCCATCGCTGTCGAACTGGGGGTTGATCATCCTCATGGCAATCAGCTCGGGCCTGATCGGCCACGCCATGATGAACTGGTCGCTCGTGCGCATCCCGCTGTGGGTCGGCTCCACCTTCACGCTGCTGATCCCCGTGTTCTCGGCGATCATGGCGTGGGCCTTCCTCGGCGAAGCGGTGTCGGCCGGCCAGGCCGCCGCGATGGCCGTCGTCATCGGCGCCCTCGCCATCGTCGTGTACGGCCAATCGCGCACCGGGGTCCGACCCGCGTCTCATGACGGTACGTTGCGGGAGTGTTCGAACTGTCGCTGGAAGCACTCGTCGGGTATCTGGCCTCAGCGCTGGTGGTGATCTCACTGACCATGACCTCGGTGGTCCGGCTGCGCTTCATCTCGCTGCTCGGCTCGATCACCTTCGTCACCTACGGCGTCATGATCGAGTCGACGCCGATCGTCATCACCAACGCCGCGATCATCGTCATCAACGCGTGGTTCCTCCGCAAGGAGTTCGCCTCCGGTACGGTCCGGCGGTGTGGACCTCGGCGCGTCACACATCCAGCCCGATTCGCCGTTCCTGCGCGATTTCGTCGAGTTCCACCTCGCCGACATCCATCGGTTCCAACCCGACTTCGAGCTGCTGACCGGCAGCAACGTCACCGCCTGGCTCCTCAACCGCGACGGACTTCCGGCAGGCCTGCTCATCGGGCGGCGTGCGGGTCCGACCCTGACCATCGACCTCGACTACGTGCTCGGACCGTGGCGCGACTCACGGCTCGGCTACTGGCTGTTCGGGCGGGGCGCTGACGTGTTCCGCCGCGACGGCATCACCACCGTGCGCAGCTACGGCTCGACCGACGCCCACCGCAAGTACCTCGAGCGCATCGGGTTCCGCCCGACCGACGACCCCGCCGTGCTCGCCCTCGCCATCTGAACCGCCGCCCCCTCCACCGGTTTGCGGGAGGACTCTGTTGGCCCGTCCCAACAGAAGTGTCACGCAAACAGGTAGGGAGTCCGGGGGTGTCAGGCGATGACGGGGACCGACGCCATGGCGTCGGCGATCACCGAGTCGGGCAGGTCGTAGTCGACCATCTGACCCGAGAGGTACGTCTCGTAGCTCGCCAGGTCGAGGTGGCCGTGGCCGCACAGCGCGGTGAGGATCACCTTCTCCTCCCCCGACTCCTTGCACGCCAATGCCTCCCGGATCGCGGCGGCGATCGCGTGCGTCGGCTCCGGCGCCGGCACGATCCCCTCGGTCCGGGCGAACTGCAACGCACCGGCGAAGCACTCGCGCTGCGGGATGGCGATCGCCTCGACGAGACCCTCCTCGTACACGTGCGACACGAGCGGGCTCATCCCGTGATACCGCAACCCACCGGCATGGATCGGCTCGGGGATGAACGTATGTCCGAGCGTGTGCATCTTCATGAGCGGCGTCATGCCGGCGGTGTCGCCGAAGTCGTAGCGGTACTCGCCCTTGGTGAGCGTCGGGCACGCCGCCGGCTCGACGCAGCGAATCGTCGGGTTCATCCTTCCCGCCAACTTCTCGCGCAGGAACGGGAACGCCAGCCCGCCGAAGTTCGAGCCACCACCGGTACAGCCCACGAGCACGTCGGGCACCTCGTCGACCATCGCCAGCTGCAGCAGCGCCTCTTCACCGATGATCGTCTGGTGCATCAGCACATGATTGAGCACCGACCCCAGCGCGTAGCGGGCGTTCGGATCGGCGACGCACATCGCCACCGCCTCGGAGATGGCAATCCCCAGCGACCCGGGATGGTCGGGATCCTCGGCGAGCAACGACCGGCCGAACTCCGTCAACGGTGACGGGCTCGAGTGCAGCGTCGCGCCCCAGATCTCCATCATCGTCTTGCGGTACGGCTTCTGCCGATACGACGCGGCGACCTGCCAGATCTCGCACTCCATGCCGTACTGCGCGGTCGCAAACGCCAGCGCAGTGCCCCACTGGCCCGCACCGGTCTCGGTCGTCAGCTTCGTGACGCCCTCCTGATGGTTGTAGTACGCCTGCGGCACCGCCGTGTTCGGCTTGTGCGACCCGGCCGGGCTGACCCCTTCGTACTTGTAGTAGATCCGCGCCGGGGTGTCGAGCAACGCCTCCAGCCGATGCGCCCGGAACAGCGGGCTCGGACGCCACAGGCGGTACACGTCGAGCACCCCGCCGGGGATGTCGACGTAGCGCTGCGTGGTCACCTCCTGCTCGATCAATGCCATCGGGAACAACGGCGCGAAGTCTTCCGGGCCGGCGGGCTGATGGGTGCCTGGATGCAGCGCCGGCGGTGGTGGCGTCGGCAGATCGGCGACCAGGTTGTACCACTGGGTCGGCATGTCGGATTCGGAGAGGTCGATTCGGTGCGGAACGGTGGAAGCCATGATCGGCCAACCGTAGTCAGGTACGTTTCAGTCACGCCCAGACGAACGGGGATTGATGGGACTGTTCAGGAAGAAGCCCAAGGAACCGGCGCCGATGACGGCGTCGGATGCCGACCGAATGCAGGCGGAGCTCGACGCCATCAAGCAGCAGCTCGCTGCCGCCGAACACGCCAAGGTCGACCTCGAAGCCCGCTTGGGAGCACTCGGCGAGTTCAACACGGCGTTGGATGCGAAGATCACGACGCTCGACGAGGCGAACGCTCACCTCGACGTGCGGCTCGACACGATCGACCAGGGAGTCACCATGCTCGGGGGCCGGCTCGACACCCTGACGTCCTCGAACGAACAGCTCAACCAACGCCTGCTCGCTGTCGACGACCTCGACGCTCGCCTGCGCGAGCTCTCCGAGCAACTCGACACCCGGACCACGATCACCCCGCCACCACCACCGTCGGCCGTTCCACCTCCACCGCCGCCCGCGTCGCCGACGCCGCCGCCCCCGCCGCCCCCAGCACGCGAAGACGGCCGTCTCGACGACCTGTCGACACGACTCGAAATGCTCGCCGCGGCCGTCGCCGCCCACACCGGGCAGATGACCGAGACCCAGGCGCGTCTCAGCGAGATCGACGAACTCGCCCAACTCCTCGGTGCTGCCGACGAACGCATGGCGTCGACTGACGTCCGCATCACGAGCATCTCGACCGAACTCGCCAATCAGCTCACCGAGTTGAGTCGAGACATCGACGAGCTGAACCGCCGTTCCGTCGAATCCGGCACGGAAGCAGCAGACGACACGACCACATCGGTCGACATCGACACCGCCGAACTCGAGGCCCGACTCGCCGAACGCCTCGACGCCGCGATCGACGACGTCCTCGACACCACCGAGAAACTCGCCGCCGAGCAGGCCCGCTACGAGATCCAGTTCCGCGCCGACCTGGCCGAACTCGCCGAACGACTCCGGCGACCGAACGCCTCCTGAGACCGAAACGTCACGTTCGGCCCCGCGGCGAGTGGGGCGGGCACCGCGTGACGGTCAGGGTTCGGTGGCGAGGATCTCGACAGCGTCAGCGATCAGATCGCGGGCTTCGTCGATCTTCGCCTGATACAACCCGAGGTCACCTGCGGCAAGTGCCTCGTCCGCCTCGACGAACAACGCGTCGGCCTGGTTCAACAATTCGGCGGGATCCTGAGACGATTCTGAACCCGGGTCGACCACGGTCGGATCGGTCGGAGACGGGTCCGGGTCGTTCGCCGTCGGCTCGGCCGGACGGGCGATCTCATCGCCGAGGTCACCACGGAAGCCCGGGAACAACCGCGCCAGCGCCTGACCGAGCGTCGGCTCCAACACCGAACGATCGTTGTAGGTGACGATCACCGCTCGGTACTCCGTGACCACACCGGCGTCGGCGGTGCTCTGCGGCACCGTGACGTAGTACGGGCGAACGTAGATCAGCCCGTCGGCCACCGGGATCATCTGCTGATCACCGAAGGCCACCTGGGTGCCACCCTCGCCGACGTTGTCGAGTGAGATGCGTCGCGAGATGGCCTCGGTCGACTCGGCGTTGCCGGCAACACGCAACGGGCCGTCGGGCAGGTTGCCGTTGTCGTCCTCGACCACGTAGGTCGTGAGCCTTCCGTAGCTCCCCGGATCACTCGACGCAGTCATGTACGCCTGGAGCTGAGTGCGTTCGTCGTTCGTCGAGAACGGCACGAACGGGCGGAACAACACGAAGTTCTCCTCCGACGGCTCGCCCGACGGCGCCGTGTCGAACATCGTGTAGTACGGCGTGAACCGATTGGCGTTCGACTCGGTCGCGAACGTGCTCTCGGCGGCGGTGGTCGCTGCGTCGGCCGCCACGGCGGCCCCAGCGGCGACAACCGACACCTGCGACGGTTGGGTGCTCGGCGCCTGCGCCACCGACCAGGCGTTGCCGTCGCGCTGGAAGAACAGCTCCGCATCGATGCGGTACTTCGAATAGACGTCGGTCTGGATGCGGAACAGATCCTCGGGGTAACGCAGATGCTCCTGAAGTTCCGTCGGCATCTCACTCAACGGGGTGAACAGGTCGGGGAAGGCGCCCCGCCACGCCCGAAGGATCGGATCCTGCTCGTCGACGACGTAGAACGTCACTTCACCGCTGTAGGCGTCGACCACTGCCTTGACGCTGTTGCGGACATAGTTGTCGTTGTCGGCCAGGCCCGACTGCGGCGACCGCTGCACGTCACCGATGCGCTGGCCGTACGGGTAGCGACTCGTCGTCGTGTAGGCATCGGTGACCCACACGGCGCGACCGTCGATTGCCACCGGATACGGGTCGGCGTCGTACGACAGGAACGGAGCGATCTTGTTGAGCCGATCGTTGACCCCTCGTACCCACAGCATCTGAGAATCAGGGTTGATCGCTCCGGAACCGAGCACGTTGTAGTCGAGGAACGCCAGCGCGAAGGCGGCGCGACGGGTGAACGAGTTCATCTCGACCCCGTTGGTGCCTTCATACGAGTGTGGTTCGTCGCATTCACGCTCCGACGAGTCGCTGTTGGCGATCCCGTATCCGGAGAGAGTCGGGCTGAAGTACAGCTCCGGTCGCTCGAGCTCGAGCGTGCGGTAGTCGGGCCGCTGGTTCTCGAGCACCCGACCGGCCGGCGCCAACACGAGCCCGCAGCCGCGGGTGTTGATCAGGTGGAGGCCCTGCCAGCTCTTGTTGGTCACCCCGCTGAGCTGCAGTTCACGAGCGGCGATCAACACCTGTTCCGGATCCTCACCGTCGAGGGGATACCGGTCGACGTCGAGGTCGTCGATCGTCAGACCGGCCACTTCGCCACGGTCGACGAGGAATCGGGTCTCCATCTGCGCCGGGTTCAGCAGGCGAACGTTCTCGAGCGGTGCCAGATTCTCCGCGAGGTCATCGGACGAGATCGTCGCGAAGTCGACCGAGCGGACCTCGACCTCGGTGAGCCCCAACGACTGGCGGGTCGCGGTCACGTTGCGGTCGATGTACGGCGCCTCGCGGACCTCCTGGTTCGGGTTGACCACCAGCGCCTGCACGAGCGCCGGGTAGATCAGTCCGCCAATGATCGCCACGACGAGCCACAGCGCCGACGCGATCAACGGAAGCCGGAACGACCCACTCCGAACGACCGAGAGATACAAACCGGCAGTCAGCAGCGCAATCAGGATCAACAGCATGATCGCCGGGAGTTGCGCCTTGACCACCGAGTACGTGGCGCCCTGCACGATGCCGCGCTCGGTATTGGTGATGGCATAGCGGTCGAGCCAGTAGTCGCCCGCCTTGACCACGGCGAGCACAGCGAGCAACACGGCCAGATGGGCCTTGGTCGCCTGGCGCACGACCGGCACCGGCGACACGAAGACGACGCCACCATTGAGGATGTGCGCAGCCGCGGTGAGCAACAGCACCACGATCAGCGATGCGAACAACCAGTTGAGCGCGAACGACAAGAACGGCAGCTGGAAGATGTAGAAGCCGACGTCGGCACCGAACTGAGCATCGGCGATGCCGAACTCGCGGGCGTTGCGGAACAACAGCCAGTCCTGCCACAACGCGACGGCAGGAAGCGCCAACAGCAGCGCGAAGACGAGTGCGATGCCGTACCGCACGAGGCGCAGGCGATGGCCGAACACGTCGTGGAACCGCTCGACGTACGGATGCACGTTCGCCGGGAACGACACGGGTGCCACCCGGTCGGCAATCCACAGGTTCAGGCCGGCGATGACCGTGAAGATGCCGAAGAACACGGCGAACAGGGTGATCTTGGCCTGCAACACGCCCCAGAACACGTCCTCACGGCCGAGCGACTCGTGCCAGAGGTAGTCGACATAGAACCGAGCGATCGCTCGTCCGAAGACGAGGACGAACAACAGCAACACGCCGAGGGCGATGATGACACCGCGCCCGGTGAGACGGCGTCGAGGCCGATCGACAGAGACATCAGAACTGCGCCGCATTGGCGCCTGACCCTAACGGCCGTCGGGAAGCAAGATGCATCGGCACCCGACGTGTGCCGGAGCGCACAGGTGCCCCGTCGGGAACGTCTCGCCGGCCTTGATCGAACCGGCCAGCGAGTTGTCGTCGCAGTCGGAGCAGCCGTGATGAGCGGGATCACAGACCCACATCACGGCGGTGCCGGTGCCGATCGCCGCGAGCACACCGCGTCCGTGGGCGGTGCGGAGCACGTCATCGAGTTGCTCGTCGATGTGCTGGGTCTTCCACTCGCGGTAGATGGCCCGGACACGCTTGCCGATGCCGGCATTGTCGCCGTCGCCGTCGAGAACACAGCGCTCGAGACGTTCACGCAACGGCACGACGAGCCACTCGCCGAGCACGTCGTCGGCCGCCTTCGTCGCCGCGGCCACATCGGCCTTACGCAGCGGCCCCGAGCCCGTTGGTGCAACCAGTCCCGCACCGGCCTGCGCGGCACCGAGCAGGTCGTCGGAGATGGCGCCGCCGTAGCGAGCGATGTGATCGCCCACCGAAGGCAGCAGCGCATCGAGTGCACGCACCGGCTCGTTGCGTCGCAACGCCTCGAGTACCTCGTTCTGTTCATCGGCCAGGACACGCTTGAGTTTGCGTGCAGCGCTCACGATGAGCGGTGTGAGGTCGGCATCGCGCTGCTCGAACGGCGTCGACTCGACTGTCTCTTCACCCGTCGAGGCGTCAACGATCTCCGGTGACTCCACGACCTCGACCTCGAGGACCACGACCGCATCGACAGGTGCAGCGTCGTCAGGTGCGACGTCGTCAGGTGCGGCGTCGTCAGGTACAGCGCCGAGGTCGGGTTCGATGTCGTCGACCGGTTCGATCGTGACCGCTTCGGCCCGCAGCCGAGCAAAGAGATCGACCACCACGTCATCGTCATCGTCGCCGTCATCGTCATCGCCACGTCGACCGCGTCCGCGTCGATCTCGATCATCTCGCCGTCGTCGTCGAGATCGACCTCCTCGTCGACCACCACGTCATCGACCGCGACCTCGTCGACCGCGACCTCGTCGACAGCGACGTCGTCGACCGCCACGTCGTCGACCGCGACCTCGTCGACCGCGACCTCGTCGACCGGGACGTCCGCATCGACCGTGAGCTCCTCGACCTCCGGCACCGCATCATCGACAGCGTCGTTCGCCGGATCGGGCTCGGCAGTTGCGGGGCGGGGCGAGTTCGGCACCATCACCGGCACCGGGCCGGTGGTGGGAGCGAGGTTCACGTACTCGTCGGGCTCGACGAGCGGTTGGAGTTCGGCGACCACGTCGATCGCCACGAGACGGGCCCGCTCGAACGACTGCATCAGGCGATCACGACCGAGCAACAGCTGCTCGATCTGCTCGCGGGCCAGCTCGCGACGGCGGGCGAGCTCACTGAGAACACGCTCGCGATACGCACGCGCCTCGTTGACCATCTCGCGGCCCTGCTGCTTGGCCATCGCCAACTCGGCTTCGGCGTCGGACGCTGCGTCGGTGCGCCGACGCGACGCCTCGATCCCGGCCTCCTCGCGCATACGGGTTGCCTCGTCGGCGGCCTCGCTCAGCATCTGCGCGGCGGCCTGCTCGGCTTTCTGGCGGATCTCGACACCGCTCTCGCGGGCGGTGGTCAGCACCCGGGCGGTCTCCTCGCCGAGCAACCGCGTCAGCGCGGCATCGTCGAGCTGCGCCGAATTGAGGTCGGGATTGGTCTGAGCGGTACGGAGTTCACGCTCGAGAAAGCGTTCGCGTTCCTGCAGTCGGCCGAGCTCGGCGGCGATCATTCTCAGGAAGTCGCGGACCTCAGCCTGGTCGAACCCGCGGCGGCTGGTACTGAAACCGGCATCGGCGACCGACGCCGGCGACGACGGGTCGGGGCGGGAGAATGACATGGCCATGTCGCAACGCTACGCAGCGCGTGGCCTCAGATGGTGGCAATCAGCGCGCGCATCGCGCGAATTGGCCTCATGACACGGCCACGAGCGGGTCGCCGCCCAGTTGCTCCAGTGCAGCAAGCGCCTCGTCGAGGGTGGCAACCGGAATGATCTCGACCTCACCGCGTCCGGCGTCATCAAGTCGCTGACGCCCCTCGGCGGTCTCGAGTTCCGACTGGGAGGCAGGTACCAGGAAGACCCTGACCCCTCGCTGATGAACCGCCGACACCTTCTGCGCCAACCCGCCGATCGCGCCGACGTCGCCGTTGAGGTCGATCGTGCCCGTGACGGCGACGTTCTGACCACCGGTGAGCGCACCGGGGGACAACTCGTCGATCAGCGCCAACGTGAACGCCAGGCCCGCCGACGGACCGCCGATGTCGCCGGTGTCGATGTCGACTTCGAACGGCAGGTCGATCGCCCGCGTGTCGAACGGCACGAACCCGATGATCGTGCGATCAGGATCGTCAGGCGATGCCGACAACTCCACCGTGACGGTCTCCTCACCTTCACCCGGACGCTCGATGAGCAGGTCGATCTCGTCGCCCGGCGCCTTGGTGTCCAGGACCGCACTGAGGTCGTCGACCGACTCGAGCCGGACTCCATCGGCCTCGATGATCCGGTCGGCGGGGTCGATCTGCTCGTCGGACGGGAACCACTCCGCGCAGTCGTCACCGTCGTCGGACGGCACCTTGCACAGCACGTCTTGGACGATGACATCGCCCGCAGTGATCTCGACGTCGAAGCCGAGCTTCGTCAGCGCCACGAACTGTGCCTCCTGCTCGGCACTGCGCATCATCTGCAGGTTGAACTCACGCCGTTGGCTGGGCGTGCGAGCGCCGAACTTGTCCTCCGCCGTGAGGAAGTCGACTGCCGGATCGTCGCGACCGACAAGCCATGACAGTGCCGACTGGTTCGGTGCGGTGACCGTGACGAACACGAAGTTGTGTTCGGGGTCGTAGCGGGCGACGTCGTCGGGAAGTTCACCGAACACGATGCGGTCGTTCACGGGGTCGGCCGATGCCGGCGTGAGCGCATAGGGGGTGGGTTCCATCTCGCCGGTTCGCTTGTTCTCCTTGTCGGACACGAGGCTCGACGGCACCAACGACGCCACACCGATCGCGGCGAGCGTGAGCAGACCGACGGTGGCCAACGCCCACGCCCACCACCGATTGCGGGGGTGGATCACTACGATGTCGGCTGTCGTGTCGGTCACGGATCTCACTACCTCGGCTGCGTGGATGGCCGGCCTGGCCATGTTGGCGCTCGTCTTCGCCGGCTGGCGAAAGAATGCCAGAGCAGCGGCCCGGACACCACGCGGGGAGCCCGTCGTTCGCCGGCAATGGGAACCGATCCCGATCGCCGAGACCACGACATCGCTCTACAAGCGTCCGAGCCTGCTGCGGCGGCTGATGGCCGCGGTGGCCGGATCGGCAATCGCCATCGTCATCGGTGCCGTCGCCGCAGTGATCATCGCCTTCGGCACCGGCGTGCTCGTGATGACCCTGACCGATCTGCTGAAGAAGTGACGGGACCCGACCGTCGCGCCGTCACGATCGCCGGTCACACCGGCGACACTGCCATCGCCCGTGAGGGTCTGGCGGCCGGCGACCCCGGAGTGCGCGCTGCCGCGATCAGCGCACTCGAACGGCTCGGCGCACTCACCGACGACGAGTTGATCGCCGCACTCGCCGACGCCGATGTGGTCGTGCGCCGGCGTGCCTGCGAACTCGCCGCCCACCATCCCGACATCGATCTCGTGACGGCATTGGGCGACGACGACCCTCGCGTCGTGGAAGTTGCAGCGTGGGCGTGCGGCGAACACGAGTCGAATCGCGACGCCGTGATCGAGACGCTCATCGCACTCGCATCGACCGCCGACGACGCCCTCGTGCGCGAGGCGGCCGTCGCCTCACTCGGAGCCATCGGCGACCAACGAGCAGTGGCGACGATCATCGCCGCATGTTCCGACAAGCCGGCGGTACGCCGTCGTGCCGTGCTGGCGCTCGCCCCGTTCGAAGGCGACGATGTCGAGGCCGCCATCGACGCGGCCCTGGAAGATCGCGACTGGCAGGTCCGCCAAGCCGCCGAAGACCTCCGCCGCGCCCAGTCCTGACGCCGCCGATCGGACCGGACGCGTATCGAGCGAACTGTGTCAGACACATCGTGTACGCACGGGTGGCGACGCTCAGAAGGTGTAGCGGTACACGTTCGTGTCGCGGGCTTGGAAGCCGATGCGCTGGTACAGGCGGTTGGCGGCTTCGCGTGATGGCCGGCTGGTCAGGCTCACGTCCTTGGCGCCGCGTGCCCTCGCCTCGACGAGCGCGGCGAGATTGAGTTCTGCACCCACTCCGTGACCGCGTGCCTCACCGTCGACGACCACGTCTTCGATCCAGGCCTTGAGCCCGGTCGGGATGCGGTAGAACGCGAGCGTCAAGCTTCCGAGGATCCGGCCATCGACGCGTGCGAGGAACAGCACCGTGTCGGGGCTCGACACCAACTCGCGAAGTTGTTCGGCCGACGGTGCCGGCGACGACGACGACAACTGCGGGATCAACCGCTCGAACGCGTCGACGAGTTCGTCGTCGACACGCTCGGCGCGTTCGATGCGGACGGAGGACGATGGATCACCGAGGGTCTCGCTCACGACCAGCTGACGCTAGTGCCTGGCACCGGTAGCGTGGTCGCCGTGGGAACCGAGCACGTCCGTTGGCTGGCAGAGCCCAACCTCAATCGTCCCGTGCTCGTGGCCGCGTTCACCGGCTGGAACGACGCCGGCGACGCCGCGTCGAGCGCACTGCGAACGATGGTCGAGTCGTGGGGCGCCCAGGCTCTGGCAGAAATCGACCCCGAGCCGTTCACCGACTTCGCCACCGTGCGACCCTCGGTCCGCCTCGACGCCGATCATCATCGGTCGATCGTCTGGCCAACCGTCGGCGTGTGGTCGGCATCGCTACCCGGCACCGATGTGATCCTCGTGCTCGGCCCCGAGCCGGCGTTGCGGTGGCGGCTGTTCTGCGAGCAGATCGACGGCATCGCCGATCGCTTCGACGTCAACATGGCGATCTCGCTCGGCGCACTACTTGCCGACGTCCCTCATTCGCGCCCCGTCCCCCTGATCGGCACGGCAACCGACGACCAGTTGATCGAGCGCTTCGAACTTCGTCGCTCCGAGTACGAGGGCCCGACGGGCATCGTCGGCGTCCTCCACGATCACCTCAATCGCAGCGGCATGGCAACCGCCTCGCTCTGGGCCGCGGTGCCCGGGTACGCGTCACAGATCCCGTCACCCAAAGCCGCGCTCGCGCTCGTCGAGCGTGCCTGCTCGATGATCGGCACCCCGGCGCCACTCGCTCGACTCGCTGTGGAGGCCTCCGAGTACGACGCCCGCGTCGCCGCGATGATCGGCGACGACGACGACATGATCGAATACCTGTCGCGGCTCGAACAGCTCACCGACGACGACCCGGCAGACGACGGCGACATGGAGGCCGACACACCTGTCGACCCCGATGCCCTGGTGGAGGAAGTCGAACAGTTCCTCCGCGACCGCGACCCCGACTGACTGAGACGCCGCCCTGAGCTGGGGGTCAGACCCCGCGTCTCATTCGGTGCGCCAGATGGGTGAGCGGACCGGATCGAAGGTGGCGGGCGACTCGGCACCGTCGATCGCCGCGAACGCCATTGGACCCCACCACTGCGCTCCGGCAGTTGCCTCCGGAAGCGCATCGGCGGCGAACCAGCCGACATCGGCAGTTTCGAGCGGATGCGGGGTCAACTCACCCCCCGTTGCGACGCAGTGGAACAGCAACATGTACATGCCGAAACGGCTGAACCCCATGCGCTGTCCGTCGACCACACCGAGCAGCCGCAGCGGCTCACACTCGATGCCGGTCTCCTCGCTCACTTCCTTGACCGCCACCTCGGCCGGCGAGTAGCCGACATCGGCCCATCCGGTCGGGTACAACCAGATCCCCGAGTCCTTTCGCTGGACGAGCAGGATCTCTCCGGCCCCGTTGCCGACGATTGCACCGACAGCAACCTTCGGCGTGACGTAGCCCGGCACGCCTTCGCCGATCGACTCCATCCATTCCTGCACGAAGTGATCGGTTTCACGCTCCACTGCGACCGCGTCATCGAGCTCACGGGCGCAGGCCTTGATGTCGGCGGCAACGTGCAGCACCTCCTCGAAGCGCTCACGCTCGTAGAGGTTCTCGGTGAACCCCATGCCGGTGCGGGCAATCGCCGCCAACGTCTCGCTCCATCGCGCCAGGTCGCGCCCACTCACGGTCACGTCGCTCACGCTACGGCATCACGCAACAGCATGGAGCAACGCCCGCACGATCTCCTTGCGGTAGGCAGCATCGGTCACCAGCGCGTCATTGGCCCGCACATAGAACGTGTCGACGACCTCCATCCCGATCGTCTGCACGGTGGCATGACGGATGTCGAGGCCGAGTTCGCCGAGCGCCTTCGAGATCCGGTGGAGGATGCCGATCCTCGTGACGGCGCGCACCACGATCACGGTGGCGTTGCTCGATGCATCGTCGTCGAACACGACCGACGGCGGCCCGGGCGCTGCGGCCTGCGTGCGCCGACGTCGACGGTAGGTCTGCGCCCTGTCGGCCAACCTCGCTTCGATCGCGAGCTGATGTGCCAGTGCTCGACCGAGGTCAGCCTTCACCGCCCGCCAGTTGAGCCCGTCGTCGGGCACCACGATGCGGAACTGCGACGCGGCGATCCCACCTTCGTCGGAGTGCGCCTGAGCGCTGACCACGTCGAGGCCGTGCAATGAGAGCACCCCCGCGATGCGGCTGAAGTTCCCGGTCGCGTCAGGGCTCACGACGGTGATCACATCGTCGCGGCGGGAGATGTCGAGTTCGCCGATCGCCATCGCGGCGAGCGTCTCGGCGTCGGGGAACAACCGCCACGTCACTTCCGAGACGTCACCACCGCCGAGTACGTGACGTACCCGCGCGACGAGTTCGGCGACGAGCCCCTCCTTCCAATCGCCCCACGCCGCGGGCCCGGTTGCCAGTGAATCGGCTTCGGTCAGCGCGTGCAGCAGGTCGAGCACCTCGACCGTCTTCACCGCGTTGGCGACGTGGCGGATCGTGGCCGGGTCGGTGAGGTCACGGCGCATCGCCACGTCGGGGAGCAGCAGGTGCTGCTCGATGAGTGTGACGAGCACCTCGACGTCGGCATGTACGAGGCCGAGTTTCGGGCCGATCGAGCGGATCAACTCCATGCCCACGACCGTGTGATCGCCCGGGTATCCCTTGCCGAGATCGTGGAACAGGCCCCCGAGCACGAGCAGGTCGGGGCGCGTGACGCGATCGACGAGATCGGCAGCGTTGGCGGCCGCCTCCCAGAGATGGCGGTCGACGGTGAAGCGGTGGTATGCGTTGCGCTGCGGCTTCGACCGTACGGGCTCCCACTCGGGAAGCAGCCGGGCGACGAGATTGCGTTGATCGAGCGACTCGAGCACCGACACCGCGCGGTGCCCTTCGAGCAGGAGTGCGATCAGGTCGTCGGTGGCGCCGACCGGCCACGGACCGGGCCAGCCGACCGCTTGGTCGTTGAGGCGATCGAGTGTCGACCGGCCGATTCGGGCGTCGTGCCGGGCGGCCGCAACCGCGGTCTGCAGCACCAACGTACTGTCGGCGGCGGGATCGGCCGAAGCTGCCAACTCGATCTCGCCGTTGCGCAGCACGACACCCGGCGCAACCGCCTGGTCGGGGGCGGCACGCGTGACGGCGATCCGACCCCAGTTCTCGTCGCACAGCCAGGCAACGGTCCGGCCGGCCGCGGCGACGTCGGTCATCATGTGGTCGGCGTCGTTCCATCCCCCGGCCGCGGCCGCCGCATCCTGATCTTCGAGACGGAGCACGTCGCCGGCGCGCTCGGTCGATCGGTGCAGCGACACCCGAGCGCGCAACAACACGTCGTAGCAGTGGCCGAGATCGACGAGGTCCTCGGCGCGCAGGTCGAGGCCGGCCTCCTGCGCCCACCAGAGCGACTGCACGTCGCGCAGTCCACCGTGACCGTCCTTCAGGTCTGGCTCGAGCCGGTAGGCGACATCACCAGCCGACTCCTCTCGTTCGCGCACCCGGGCGCGCAACTCGCGGAGGAACTTCGGCGCGTTCGACCGCCACAGCGCCTGGCCCTTCGCAACGACCTCGGCGGCGAGTTCATCGTCACCGGCGAGCGGCCGCGCGGTGATCAACGCCGTCGCGGAATCGAGGTCGGTACGGGCGAGTTCGAGTTGCTCGTCGATCCTGCGCACTGCGTGGCCGAGCTTCACGCCGGAATCCCAGAGCGGGTACCACAGGGCGCTGGCCGTCGGCTCGAGGTCCTTCGCGATCTTCTTGGGTTTGACGTCGTGGACCAGCAGGAGGTCGAGGTCACTGCCGGGCGCCAGTTCACCGCGTCCATATCCACCGATCGCGAGAATGGCCACGCGCCCCGACTTGGGTGGAGTCGTCCGCATGGCATCGTCGAACAGTTCGATCACCCAGTCGTCGGTGAGTTCGGCCAACACCTGGCAGTACTCGCGCCCGAACCGACCGACCCGGGCATCCGCCTCCACCAGGCGCTCTGCCCGCCGAGCGGCAGCGCGGTTGAGCTGGTTCACGTCGTCGGTGGCATCGATGCCGAGAGCATACGCGGTGCCCGCGCGTGGCGGCCCTGCCCACCTCACGCGAGCCACCTCTTCTACGCTGCATCGTCGTGACCCGTCGCCGCCACCTGATCGCCGTTGCCGTGGTGGCCGGGCTCGGTGCGGCCGGCTGCTCGAGCGGAGGCGACGCGGTCCCCACCACGTCGGTCGCCGCTACGACGACGACGATCCCGCCCCGGGCCGACAGCGACGGACGCCTCGTGGTCGGCATCCTGCTGCCGACGGGCGACACGGTGATCGGCGACCCCATGGTGTCGGCAGCTGAGCTGGCGATCGAGCGAATCAACCTGGCCGGGGGTGTGATGGGTGTGCCGGTGCGTTCCGTGGTCGCCGACGAGGGCAGCACCACAGGGTCGGCGACCACCGCGATCCAATCGCTCCTCGACGATGACGTCGACGTCATCGTCGGCCCCGGGTCGTCGACGATCGCGCTCAGCACGCTCGACGAGATCGTGTCGTCGGGAACGTTGGCGTGCTCGCCGACCGCAAGTGCGCTCGCGCTCGACGGGTTTCCCGATGGCGGACTGTTCTTCCGCACGGCGCCGAGCGACTCACTCCAAGCACATGCGATCGCCGACGTCGCCGACCAGACCGGCGCGCTGGAGGCCGCGATCGTCCACATCGACGACGCCTACGGGCGCGATTTCGCCGACAGCGTGGGGGCGGCGATCGCGGACGGTTCCATCTCGGTCACCGAAACGATCACCTTCACCGCTCGCGACGTCGACCTCACGGACGAGGCTCGCCAACTCCTCGATTCGGGTGCGCAGGTGGCAATCGTGCTGGCGGGCGACGACGACGGCACCCGCTTCCTGGAAACGCTCGGCGAACTCGACACGAGCGCTCTGAAAGCGGTGGTGGTGAACGACGCCATGCGCAGTCCGACGACGCCGCAGCGAATCGCCGGTCTCGACACCGATCTGCGCGACAAGATCGTCGGACTGGCACCCCAAGCCGAATCGGCCGATCCAAGCCGCGCCGTTCGATCCACCGGGGCTCTTCGCTGCCAATGCCTTCGACTGCGTCAACCTCATCGCATTGGCCGCCGTTCGCGCCGACTCCGACGCGCCGAGCGACATCGCCGGCGAAATCGCACTGGTGAGCTCCGGCGGGTCGGTGTGTCGGACCTTCGCCGACTGCGTCGCGGCCATCGACGCGGACCTCCAGGTCGACTACAACGGACCATCGGGCCTGACGGAGATCGCTCGCACGGGCGACCCCTCCCGGGCGCTGTTCGACCGCTTCGTGTACGACGCCGACGGCGACGACACGTTCGATCGCACCGTCACCGTGGGCTTCTGACGCCCGTGCGTGGCGCGTCGTGCGTCGCTACAGGACGTTCTCGATGAAGTCGAGGTAGCCGACGTAGAACGCCCCGAACTCGCCGTAGAGCGCGGAGCCCTGATCGAAGCGCATCGTGTACACGACATCCTTGATCACGTCGGGGCTGGCGGCGAACAGCGTGACGCCCCACTCGTAGTCGTCGAGCCCGGTGGATCCGGTGACGAGCTGAGCGACGCGGCCGGCGAACGTGCGGCCGCTCTTGCCGTGCTCCATCATCATCTCGTTGCGCTCGTCGTACGGCGTGGCGAACCAATTGGCGTGCGCCTCACGCTTCTTGCTCATGGGATAGAAGCAGAACGCGTTGAGCCCTTCGGGCGGAATCTCGGGATGCAGTCGGGCCTGGAGCATGTGCTCGGGCATGCCCTTCGCGTACTCGCTGACCTCGGTGATCGAGACGTAGCTGTCGACGATGTCGATCCCGGCATGCTGCAACGACGTCTGTAGCGTGCGCAACGTACGCCAGTCGGGGGCCAGCGCCATGAATGCGACATCGGCCTTGTGGCCGAGCATCGCGGCGGTGATCACCTGACAGTCGTCGGCCTCGGCGGCCTTGATCGCCGCAACCACGGCCTCACGATCGAGAGATGGATTCGGCTTGCCGAACAGGTGGACGACGGCCAGACCAGCTTCCATGCGCATGCCGTCAGGCTATGCGAAGGGGTCAGAACAGTTGGACGCCGAAGGCGTTGAAACTGGGGTCTGACCCCTGGCAAGCGATCGCGTCGGCCACCAGGAGCAATCACGCTCCAGCAACCGAGCGACAGTCGATCAGAAGTCCATGTCTCCGCCACCCATCGGCATGCCGGCGGACTTCTCCGGCTTGTCGACGATGACCACTTCGGTCGTCAGGAACAGCGCTGCGATCGACGCTGCGTTCTGCAGGGCCGAGCGGGTGACCTTGGCGGCGTCGATGACACCGGCCTTCACGAGGTCTTCGTATTCGCCGGTCGCTGCGTTGTAGCCCTCGTTGCCCTTCATCTCGAGCACCTTTGCGATCACGACGCCACCATTGGTGCCGGCGTTCTCGGCGATCTGCTTGATGGGGCCTTCGAGCGACGCTGCCACGAGGTGGGCGCCCGTTGCCTCATCGCCTTCGAGCGTGTCGGCGACCGCGTGAACTGCGGCCTGGGCACGCAGCAACGTGACACCGCCACCGGCGACGACACCTTCTTCGATGGCCGCCTTGGTGGTGGAGACAGCATCTTCGATGCGGTGCTTCTTCTCCTTGAGCTCGACCTCGGTTGCCGCGCCGACCTTGAGCACGGCGACGCCGCCCGTCAGCTTGGCGAGGCGCTCTTGGAGCTTCTCGCGGTCGTAGTCGGAGTCGGTGTTCTCGATCTCGGCCTTGATCTGGTTGATCCTGCCCTTGATGTCGTCTTCTGCACCCGCACCTTCGACGATGGTGGTCTCGTCCTTGGTGATGATGACGCGCTTGGCCTCGCCGAGGAGGTCGAGCGTGACGGTTTCGAGCTTGAGTCCGACCTCTTCGCTGATGACCTGAGCGCCCGTGATGGTCGCCATGTCCTGCAGCATCGCCTTGCGACGCTCGCCGAAGCCGGGAGCCTTCACTGCAGCGGACTTGAAGGTGCCACGGATCTTGTTCACGACGATCGTCGCGAGTGCTTCACCGTCGACGTCCTCGGCGATGATCACGAGGGGGCGGCCCGTCTGCATGATCTTCTCGAGGATCGGGACGAGGTCGCGGATCGTGGAGATCTTCGACGACACGAACAGCAGGTACGGGTCGTCGAACGACGCTTCCATGCGCTCGGTGTCGGTGACCATGTACGGCGAGAGGTAGCCCTTGTCGAAACGCATGCCCTCGACGAGGTCCATCTCCATGCCGAAGGTCTGACCTTCTTCGACCGTGATGACGCCGTCCTTGCCGACCTTGTCGATGGCTTCGGCGATCATCTCGCCGATCTCGGGATCGGCCGAGGAAATGCCGGCAACCTGAGCGATCTGCGACGTGGAGTCGATCTCGATCGACATCTCCTTGATGGACTCGATCGCGGCAGCGACCCCGGCCTCGATGCCCCGCTTGAGGCCCATCGGGTTGGCGCCGGCGGCGAGGTTGCGCAATCCGCCGCGGACCATCGTCCAGGCGAGCACGGTGGCGGTGGTGGTGCCGTCACCGGCGACGTCGTCGGTCTTCTTGGCGACTTCCTTGACCAGTTCGGCGCCGATGCGCTCCAACGGGTCGGAGAGTTCGATGTCCTTTGCGATCGACACGCCGTCGTTCGTGATGGTGGGGGCGCCCCACTTCTTGTCGAGCACGACGTTGCGACCCTTGGGGCCGAGCGTGACGCGCACGGCGTCGGCCAACTGGTTCATGCCAGCTTCGAGTGCTCGGCGAGCCTCGGAGTCGAATGCGATCATCTTCGCCATCTTGTGTGTCCTCCGTTGGACGTGTTCGATGTGTCGTTGCATCGCCGGAAGACCCGGTCGATGCCGGTTAGCACTCTACGACGGCGACTGCTAATCCCGCAACCAGACCACCACGCAACCACCCCACCCCTCTCCGTTTGCGTTGCAGTTCGGTTGGGACGGGCCAATGGAACTGCAACGCAAACCTCAATTGTCGGCGCGTTGGCCGTGGCGACCGGCGCCGTCGGCGAAGCGCTGGGCACCGGCTCGGGTCTCACCGGAGGCGATCGTGGCGAGTCCGAGTCGGGTCTCGTTCGTGAGCGCCTCGCCGAGCCCGAGCGACCACTGGTCGTAGCTCGAACGACGATCGGAGCGCAGGCAGATCTGCGGCAGCGCGGCAATCTCGCCGGCCAGTTCGATGGCGGCACCGAGCGCCTGGCCGTGCTCGACCACCCGATTGACCAGGCCGATCCGCTCTGCCTCGACCCCGTCGACGCCGCGTCCGGTGAGCATCAGATCGAGCGCTCGGGAGTGCCCGATCAGCCGGGTGAGACGGATGGTGCCACCGTCGACGAGCGGCACTCCCCATCGCCGGCAGTAGACGCCGAAGGTGGCGTCGGCGGCGGCAACCCGGAGATCGGCCCAACACGCGAGTTCCAGCCCGCCCGCAACGGCGTGCCCTTCAACAGCCGCAATCACGGGCTTGTCGAGTGAGAGCCGAGTCGGGCCCATGGGGCCGAGCGACCCGACGATCTCATCAGCCGGATCGACGTTGACCGAGTTGCCCCGACCGTCGGAGATGCCCTTGAGGTCGGCCCCGGCACAGAACGTTCCGCTGCTGCCTGCCAGCACCGCCACCGCGACCGAATCGTCGCCGTCGAAGTCGACGAACCTCTCGTACAACAGTTGCGCCGTCGGCCCATCGACGGCGTTGCGCACCTCCGGCCGATCGATCGTGATCACCCGCACCGAGCCGACATCCTCCACATGCACCGTCATCCCCGAAGCCTGCCAGACCTCACCCACGCCCCTCGCAACCGCGTCCCCACCCCGACTCCCACCCCGTTTGCGTTGCAGATCCGTGGGGACGGCCCAACAGAAGTGTCACGCAAACCGAGAGTGGTCGGGTGGGGCGTTCGGGTCAGCCGCCGGCGACGGCGGGGATGATCGAAACGGTGATGCCGTCGACCACCTTGGTGTCGAGCCCGTCGAGGTACCGCACGTCGTCGTCGTCGACGAAGATGTTCACGAACTTGCGCAGCGCACCATCCTCATCGACGAGACGGTCGGCCAGGCCGGGATGCGCCGCTTCGAGCGCCGCAACGACCTCGCTCAGCGTGCCCGGCTCGACGGACACCTGCTTGTCGCCGCCGGTGAGGGGGCGCATGGTGGTGGGGATGCGAACGGTCACTGCCATGCGAGCGATGCTACCGGCGCCATTCCCGAGCGACGTGGTCGACAATCAAGCTCTGGGCGCCACCGGCGGCCAGTAGCGTCGACGCTGTGCCCACCCGCCGTCCGATCCGACGAGTCGTCGCCGCGCCGGACAAGTTCAAGGGGACAGCGAGTGCACGCGATGTCGCCGCGGCGATCGGCCACGCATGCTGGGAGCTCGGCGTCGACTGTGTCGAAGTACCCATGGCCGACGGCGGCGACGGCCTACTCGACGCTCTCGGCGGAGCAAACCGCACGACCATCGTCACCGGCCCCCTGGGCGATCCGGTCGAGGCAGGTTGGCGACTCTCGAAGCACACGGCCGTCATCGAGATGGCCCGAGCAAGTGGCCTGACATTGGTCGGCGGCGCAGCGGGCAACGCTCCGATGGACGCCACCACGACGGGCACCGGCGAACTGATCGATCACGCACTCGACGCCGGAGCACGGCGCATCATCGTCGGGCTCGGTGGATCGGCCACGACCGACGGAGGATTCGGGGCGATCCGCGCGATCACGGCGATCGCCCGGCTGAAGCGCGTCGAACTCCTCGTGGCCTGTGATGTCACCACGACGTTCACCGACGCCGCCGCCGTCTTCGGCCCGCAGAAGGGTGCCTCACCGGCTCAAGTCGAGATGCTCACCCGCCGGCTCGAACGACTCGTGCAGATGTTCCGTGACGACTTCGACGTCGATGTCGGCTCGATTCCCGGCGGCGGTGCGGCGGGTGGGCTCGGAGGTGCGCTCGCGGCGCTCGGCGGCAAGCTGTTGCCGGGCTTCGAGCTGGTGGCCGACGAGCTCGACCTCTACGACCATCTGGATGGCGCCGACCTCGTGATCACCGGGGAAGGCGAACTCGACGCCACGAGCTTCGCCGGCAAGGTCGTTGGCGGCGTGGCCACGGTCGCTGCAGAGATGGGCATTCCGGTCCTCGCCGTCGTGGGATCGGTCGCCACGGGCACCGACGTCCACGATCTCGAGGTGCTGTCGCTCGTCGACCTCGTCGGTGAGGACATCGCGTTCCGCGAGCCGAAGCGAGCCATCGAACAAGCGGTCGCTGCCTGGATCACAGCCAACCGCTGACGACTCGGCCCGTGCCTCAGCCGGTGGTGGTACCGGTGGTGCTCTCGGCGGCGTGGTGTCGGTGGTGCCGGCGACCGGTGGTGCCGTGACGGTTGGCGTGGCGGTCGCCGGGGCGAGCTGTACGAGCGTCTTGTCGGCCTGCGCGCTTCCGAGCATGACGGCAACTGCCGCGTCACCGAGGGTCTCACCCTCGACGGGCGGCGGTGACGGCACGGTCTCGACAGCGAGGCCACCCATCACCTGAGCGACCGATGTTGCGACAGCTTGCGCGGCAGCGTTGCTCGGGTCGTAGTAGACCACCGACTGCTCCAGCGCCGACGTGGCGTTGGTGGGTTCGGCCATCGTGAAGCCGGCGCCGGCGAGTTCGGCCGACATGCGACCCGCCGAACCCGGCACGCCGCTTGCGTTGGCGACGACCACGGTTGCGCCCTGCGTCACGAGCTGCGGCACCGTGGTGGTCGTCTCGGCAGCGATCGTGGTTTCGACGGTGCTCGCCACGGTCGTCTCGACGGACGAACTCCCGTCGGAGCTGCTGCTGTCGCTCGTGATGTTGTTGAGGATCAGGAAGCCGACGACCACCGCCACCACTGCGAGCACGATGCTGAGCGTGGAGCCCATGGGTGAGCCGCCCACACCCTGGCGAGGTGATCGGCGAGGAGGTGCCGGAGCGCCCTGGGTCGGTGCGTTGGGATCTTCGTTGGTCATGCGTGCGCTCCCTCTCCTGCCCCGCTGGACGCCATGCCGTCGAGACGAGCCTTGCGGGCCCGAAGACGGAGCCGCTTGAGTCGACGTACCACGAGCGGGTCGTGATCCATCGCAGCGGGGTCGTCGAGCACCCTGGTCAATTCGGCATGGTAATCCTCCGGCGAACACTGGAAACGCGCGCGGATGACCTGGTCACGCGGTTCGTCGTGGTTCCACCATGCCCGTTCGAAATCGAGCATGGCGGCGGAGCGTTCGTCGAGCATCACTGCACAGGTTGGCCGCAACGCGGTGCGAATTACAAGCACCCCCGTCGACGGCACGCCGATTCGGGTATGGCGACGGCGTACTCGGATCGCAGCGCGACCAGCTCCAGAGGTTCGAACACGACCTAACGTGCCGACGTGCAACGGCGTCCATTCATCATCGGGATCGCCGGTGGGAGCAGCTCGGGCAAGACCACCGTCACCGAACGCCTGGCTGCACTGACCGGCGACGAACACCTCTCGCTGATCGAGCTCGACTCGTACTACCTCGATCTCGGCGACGCGCCGATCGAGCAACGCGAGGCCGTGAACTACGACCATCCGGACGCGTTCGACTGGGAACTGCTCAACGATCATCTGGCCGCACTGGCCAACGGCGCCTCGGTGCCGGTACCGGTGTACGACTATGCGCAACACAATCGCAGCGATCAGGTCCGCATGGTGGATCCCGCACGCATCATCGTCGTCGACGGGATCCTCGTCTTCTGGGACAGGGCGCTACGCGAGCGCTTCGACTTGAAGATCTTCGTCGACACTGCGGCCGACATCCGCCTGATTCGTCGACTCCGGCGCGATGTCGCCGAACGTGGCCGCACCCCGGACTTCGTGATCGAGCAGTACCTCAGCACCGTGCGTCCGGCTCACGAACGCTTCATCGAGCCGAGCAAACGGCACGCCGACGTGATCATCCCGGAGGGCGGCCTCAACCGCCCGGCGCTCGAGGTGTTGCTCGCGCGCGTCCGGGAAATCACGCTCGACGATTGAGTGACGAGACGCCGGCCTGCTCGGCCAGTTCGTCACACACAGCGAACAACATCCGAGGCGAAGCATGTTTGGAATTCGTGCTCGTCGGGTACGGAAGGGTCATGATCATTCTTGGACTCATCCTTCTCCTCCTCGGCTTCGTGCTAGCCGTTCCACTCCTGTGGACCCTTGGCATCATCGTGCTCATCATCGGGCTCGTGTTGCTGATCGCCGGTCAGGCGGGGCGTCAGATCGGCGGGCGCGCCCACTACTGGTGACGTGATCGGTGACCGCGGACACTCCGCGGTGACCGATGACAGCACCACAACCACGTCGGCGCCGGTCAGACTGTGGTGTGAAGCGTTCGACCGCGATCCGACATCTCGTCGAGCTGGCCGACGTCGCCACTGAGCGGCCTCATCGACGACCTGCGATCAGGCGCCGTGGCGGAGGTGATCGAGCCAGATCAGGCTGAATTCGTCGAACAGGTCGGCGTCGAACTCGAGGTGTCCAAGGCGCGCCCGCGTTCGATCCTCGACGTGTCCTGGGACCACGCCTGGCGGCGAAACCATCGCAATCACACCAGCCCCGAAGACCAGCTCTGCCGCGCCAACCGGCGTGACCGAACTCGAGGCCGCGCTCAACGACGGGCGGGTTGACGACGAAGGGTGAGGGACGGGCTCATGAGGGCGGCGCCGACGGCGGATGAGAGCGTGAGGTTGCGACTCGACGAGCCCCACCCGATTCACATCGCCGACAGCCACGAGCCGTACGCCGTCACGTTGCCCGGTCGGCCGACGAGGTCGCCGCCGCCGTGTGCGGCAACCGCCAACGGGTGGCGATCACACTCGGCAAAGCCGCTCTGCCCACACTTGCATCCGCTGGCGAGGGCGCCACGCTAGGTTCGCTATGTGATCGGTGTCGATCGGCCAGATGGCGGCTTCGACGATGGATCACGTCTGACGGTCGGCGCACGTTCACTGTTGGGCCTGCTGCCGGGACGGCGCGACGACGTGATCGCAGTGGTCAATGGCTTGTTCGGCGATGCCCTCGACGAACGTGACTCGCCGCTTGCGACGCCGATGACGGTCCGGGCCGGCGCTGTGGTTCTCCCGCTCGAACGCAACATGCCGCGCGCCGCGCTGGCAGAGGCGATTCCCGATGCCACGTCACGGATCTGCCTGCTCGTGCATGGCCTGATGTCGACCGAATCCGTGTGGAGTTACCCCACCGACGGGTCGACAACCTTTGGGACCCTGCTCGCCCGCGACCACGGGGTCACGACGCTGTCGTTGCGGTACAACACCGGTCGCCACATCTCCACCAACGGGCGCGAACTGGCCGAGATCCTGACTTGGCTGATGCGGGCCTGGCCGGTGCCGGTCCGAGAGATCAACCTCATCGGGCACAGTATGGGCGGTCTCGTCGTGCGGTCCGCCTGCCACTACGCGCGCTCGATTCGCCCGCTTGGACGACACCTCCCCTTCGGTCGCCGGTGGACCTCGAAGGTTCGGCGGGTGGTGTTGATCGGGGTGCCGAACACCGGTGCCCCGCTCGAGGTGATCGTCAACACGGTCAGCGCCGCACTGTGGGCGCTTCCCGTTCCTGCGACACGACTGGTGGGCTTCGGGTTGGATCGTCGCAGCGCCGGCATCAAGGATTTACGCTTCGGCGCCATCGCCGACGAGGACTGGCTCGAGCAAGACCCTGGCACCCGGACCCGACAACATCCCCATCGCGTGCTTCGGCTGCGACGTGCCCGGTATCTCACGATCGCCGGAACCGTCACCGCCGATCCCGAGCACCCGTTGGCAAAGGTCATCGGCGATGCCCTCGTCACCTCCTCGAGCGCCGGCGGACTCGCCGGGCAAGCCGGCGTCGAGGAACTGTTCCCCGACGCAACCCAACACGTGTTCCCCAAGGTGACCCATGTCGCGCTCGCCCACCACGAAGCCGCCCATGCCGTCATCGACGCCTGGTGGCCGATGCCGACCTGAACAGAGCTGGGATTTCACATGGAGCCGGGTGCGAGGATCGAACTCGCCACCTCATGATTACAAATCAAGTGCTCTACCAACTGAGCTAACCCGGCGGGGTCGGGTCAGGATACCGACCGGCACGCACTCAATTGGTCAGCCGAGGTCTTCCCAGCTGACGAACAGGAACGTGGAGATCAGGCGGTACTGGAGGCTGGTCGGCAAGCGGTCGGGCCTCGGCCGGTACACCCCGATGAGGTCGACGATCAGATCACAATCGACAAACGACGTCAGATCGACTGCGCCGCCTCCGAGTTTGATGGTGACGAGGTTCGCAACGGCGCCGTCGAATGCCCCCGCGTTGAGACTCGACGTGTCGGGCATCGGCTCACCCGCCGGGAACACCGTGACGAAGTTCCAACCAGCTCCACGACTCACTGCCGTGACCGTGAGTACGGCAGCCACCGCGTCGGCGGGCACACCTGGTTGGCTCGTGATCCCGACGCGAATCCATCGCCCGCCGAGCCGCTCGAATCCGTACCCGACGGGCAAGCCGGGGCGAGTGCGCGTGTCGCACAGCCGTCGCTGGTCGACAACTTCGAAGTAGCTCGCACCGGGCTCGACCGCGTCGGCGGTCCCCGACAGCAGGGTGGCCCCAGCGACCGCTCCGGCGGTCCCGGCGATGAACGCACGGCGACCGAGCTGCACCGTGGCGCCGGCGTCAGTGGTGCCATTACCGGGATCGGCGTTAGTGGGGCTCTGGCGGCCGCTGATTCACGCAAACTAGGGCAGGTTGAGACGCAGTCGCGACACTTCGTACAAGGAAACCGCGGCCGCGGCCGACACGTTGAGCGAGCTGACGTGGCCTGCCATCGGGATGCCGACGATGGAATCGCAGCGTTCTCGCACCAATCGCGACAATCCAGCACCCTCCGCACCCAGGACGAGGCAAATCGGCTCGGTGGCGAGCGACCCGATGTCGTAGAGCCCTCGGTCGGCGCCATCATCGAGTCCGACGATCCAGATTCCATGCTCGGTGAGCTGGCGAAGCGCAGCCGGAAGACCCGGCACGAGCGCCATCGGAACGTACTCGACGGCGCCGGCAGCCGACTTGGCGACGGTCGGGGTGACGTGGACGGCCCGATGCTTGGGCAGCAACACACCGGTCACGCCGGCGGCGTCGCAGGTGCGGATGATCGCGCCGAGGTTGCCGGGGTCGGTGACACCGTCGACCGCGACGAGGAACGGACTGGCTCCGCGACCGGACCGTCGGGCTCCGATCAGGTCGCCCAGATCGGCCTCGGGGATCTCGGCTGCGTGGGCGAGCACGCCCTGAGGCGCCTCACTTCGCGCCTCGCGTTCCAATTTCGCCCTTGCCACGTGCAGGAGCGGGATACGGCGCGCGGCAGCGATCTCGACGATGTCGGCGACGCCGGCATCACCTTCGAGTTCGGCGCTGATCCACACCTCGTGCACCTTGCGTCGCTCGGCGATGAGAAGCTCACGAACTGCCTGACGCCCTTCGACCTGGCGACCACCGAGCCCCTTTGCTGCACCGGCGCTTCCACTCGTTTGACGCGAGGTGGGCGGGCGACCACCCGAGGAACGCCCCGGCGGGCGAGATCCCGATCCACGCGGCGCGCTCGTCGTCCCGGGCCAGGCTTGCCACTCGACGCCCTACCGTTCGACGACTTGCTGCTCGGACCCTTGGCGCCGGACGCCTTGCCACTCGACGCCTTGCCACTCGGTCGACGGCCGGACGATCGACCGGTGCTCACGACGGTTCCACCGTGCGATGGATCAATGCCGACGCGAAGCACGCCACGCCCTCGCCGCGACCGATCGCACCGAGCTGTTCGGCACGGTTGCCCTTCACCGTGACCGGCCCGGCGACGGCAGTCGACAGATTTCGCTGCATCTCGTCGCGCATCGGCGCCAGTTTCGGTCGCTCGCACACCACGGCACAGTCGACGTTCGACACCCGCCATCCGTCCTCGGCGAGCATCGCCGCGACGTGGCGCAACAGCACCATCGAATCGGCGTCCTCCCACCGCGAATCGGTGTCGGGGAAATGCATTCCGATGTCGCCGAGCCCTGCGGCGCCGAGGAGCGCATCGGCGCACGCATGAGCGACTGCGTCGGCATCACTGTGACCCTCGAGCCCGGGTTCGCCGTCGAAGTGACAGCCGCCCAGCACGAGGATCCGATCCGGATCGCTGCTGAATCGGTGAATGTCGAAGCCCTGACCAACTCGGAAATCGGGAACGGGGTGCGTCATGAGTTGGATCCTGTCGGGTCGGCAACGAGCTGCCGGCGGGCCCACTCGAGATCGTCGGGATGGGTGATCTTGCGATTGCGGGGCTCGCCGGCGACCACGACGACGCGGCCACCGATGCGCTCGACGAGCGCTGCGTCGTCGGTGGAGGCGTCACCGCCACGATGTGCACGCCGCAGGATGTCGGCTCGGAAAGCCTGAGGCGTCTGGACGGCGACCAGAGATGACCGATCCGGGGTCGACACCACCGCACCATCCGCGACGATCTTGATGGTGTCGGTGACCGCAACGGCGGGAACCGCTCCGTCGGCTCCGGCGACGACGGCATCGATGACCCGGAGGAAGAGTTCCGGCGTCGCGAACGGCCGTGCGGCATCGTGCACACAGATGATCGTTGCATCGTCGGGCACCGCGGCCAGGCCCGCACGGACCGATTCACTGCGGGTCGCTCCGCCGGCCACGGCTCGTTCGCGATCGGCGTCGGCGGCCGGAACCACGACGACCACACCATCACAGGTCTCCTCGGCACTCGCGCAGGCGTGTTCGATCACACGACGCTCGCCGAGGAGTTCGTACTGTTTCAAGGTTCCGAAGCGCTGGCCGCTGCCGCCACCGACCACGATCGTCCAGATGTGTTCAGCGCCGGTCACAACGGCGCAGGGTAGTACCGTGACCGAAGTCATGGCTCACGAAGACACCCTTGCCCGCACCGACTTCTTCGCTGACGCAGCGACCGACGCGTTGCGGCGCGTCGCCGCGGCAGGCCATGAGCTGCACCTCATCCGTGGCGACGTGCTCTTCAACGAGGGTGATCCTCCCGAAGCGCTCTATCTCGTCCTGCGGGGCCGGATCGCGATCGCACTGGCCAATCCGATCGACCGACGCGAGAGTGTGGTCGCACTGATGGAGGCCAACGACCTGTTCGGCGAGATGGGCATGCTCGACGACGGACCCCGCTCGGCCATGGCTCGCGCCCTCGAACCGACCACGTTGCTGTCGATCCCGTACGGCCCCGTGTTCGAGATGTTCGAGGAGAATCCAAAGCTGCTGTGGAACGTCACTCGGCTGTTGGCCCAACGGATCCGGGTGACCGACGAGGCGCTTGCCGACTCGGTGTTCCTCGACGTCACGGGCCGCACGGCCAAGCGCCTCTTGGAGTTGGCAGACGGCACCGACGAGTTCACCTTGCCGGTCACCCAGGAGGAGCTGGCCGGGATGGTCGGCGCGTCGCGCGAGCGGGTCAACAAGGCCATCGCCAGCTTCATCCGCCTGGGCTGGCTCGAACAGAACGACCGCACCTACCGCATCACCCAGCGCGACCGCCTCGAACTCCGCTCCCGCTGACGTACACGATGTGTCTGACACATCGTGTACGTGTCACGTGGTGAGCCAGGTGCGGGCGCGTCGGAAGGCGTCGGCGGCGTCGGCCGGACGATGGGCCGGACGCTCGGGGGCGTGAGCGAACCCGTGCTCGGCGTCGGGGTACCGCACCACGCTCACGCCGGCCGCTTCGAGCGTGACGACGTCGTCGGGCGGCGTGTACGGATCGAGTGCACCGATGATCGCGAGCACACGGTCCGGATGACCGGCTGCGAGGTGATCGAGCGGTTCGCCCTGCCCCGGACCCTTCCACGCGTCGGGCAGACGGATCATTCCGTAGAAGCTGGCAATCCTCGCGAAACGGTCACTGCGCGCCGACTTGAAGCAGTACATCCCGCCCATGCAGAACCCCAGCAGCCCCACCCGATCGCACCCGGTGGCGTCGGCGGCTTGCTCCAGGTCACGAAGATGGATGGCGTCGTCGAGATTCGACATCGCGGCCATCCGGGGCTCGACGTCGGGGCCGAGTTCGAGGCCGGGGAACGGTTCGACGGCGATCACCGTCATCGACCACTCCGACGACAGCCGAGCGACCATGTCGTCGAAGAGCGGGCGCAGCCCGAAGATGTCGGGTGTGATGACGAGGCCCATCGCCGACGGGTCGCCCGCGATCTCAGCTTCGGTTCCGGACGGAAGTGTGATGCGCATGGTCAGCGGGCGAACGTGTCGATCATCAGATGAACGTCGTCGGCGAGGGGATAGAGGATGGGGCACGTACATCCCGACGCGACGTACTCGTCGACCTTGGCGCGCACCTCGTCGGGTGTGCCGGATGCGGTGATCATCTGGACGATGTCGTCCGGCACGAGCTTGCTCGCAGCGACCACCTCGTCGTGCGTGGCCGGCCACGTGAGCACCTTGCCGATCTCGTCGAGCAGGTCCTGCGGAACGCCCGACGCCTTCATGATGTGGGGCTGCTGGCCGAGGTACTGCGTGACGAGAAGTCGGGCGCCGTCGAGCGCGGCCTGACGGTCGTCGTCGACCGAGCAGACGATGAGCTGCGGGCGGTCGATGTCGTCGAGCGTGCGTCCCACCTTGGCTGCGCCGCGTGCGAGCGCTTCGAGCGCGCCGACGTTGTAGCTCGGTGACACCAGGTAGTTGAGGACCGCCCCGTCGGCGATCTCCCCCGTCAGCTCCATCATCTGCATACCGGTCGCTCCGATGTAGATCGGCACGTCCTTCGCCCGACGCTCCTGGTACACGTAGTCGAGCTCCACGCCGTCGAGGTGGACGTGGTATCCGTCCATCGTCACCGTCTCGTTGGCGAGCAGGCCACGCACCGCCTCCACGACCTCACGCATCACCTTGAGAGGTCGGCTGCGATCGATGCCGACCTTCGCGGCCAGGGGATCCCACCACGCCCCGAGTCCGCAGATCATCCGACCGGGTGCGAGGTCGTCGAGTGTCGAGAAGGTCGAGGCGAGGCGCGCCGGATTGCGCGTCCAGCAGTCGATGACGCCGGAGCCGATCTTGATCCGGTCGGTCGTCGCGGCGAAGGCCGCCATCGGGACGACGGCATCGCGCACGAGGCGGCTGTCGGCCTGCCACACGGCGTCGAAGCCCTTGGCCTCGGCGTAGCGCACGAGTTCGATTCCCTGACGAATGTCGTGGGCGTCCTGGAGATACAACGCAACCGGATAGCTCATCGGATCAGCATCGCACACCGGTAGCGTCACCGTCCGAGGTCCCCCACCACCATGTTTCTCGCCTTCAAGGAAATGGCCCGCGCCAAGGTGCGTTTCGCCCTCCTCATCGCCGCCATTGCGTTGTTGGTGTTCCTGATCCTGTTCCAGCAGTCGCTGCAGAACGGTCTGATCACCGGCTTCATCGGAGCGATCCGCGAGCAGAGCGCGCCGGTGCTCGTCTACAGCGTCGACGGCCAACGAGTCATCCAGGGCAGTGTGATCACTCCGGAGATGGAGGCCCAGGTTCGTGCCGCCCCGGGCGCCGGCGAGGTCGGCCCGATCGGGCAGGGCACCTTCACGGGCCTGCCGAGTGGCAACGCCGACGGTGAGGCGTTCGACACCACGATCATCGGCTACGAACTCGGCCCCGATGGCAACGGCATCGGGGCACCCACCACGGTCGTCGAGGGCCGGTTGCCGACCACCGACGACGAGGCGGTCGTGAGCGACGCCGACGTGCAGCTCGGCTACGGCATCGGCGACACCGTCACGCTCCTTCCGGGCGGCAAGGAGATCGTCATCGTCGGCGTCGCCGAGAACGCGCAGCTCAACGTGTCGCCCACGCTGTTCGTCTCGTACGACACCCTCCTCGGGGCCGTCAAGAGTGTGAACCCCGACGCGGGCACTCCGCTGCCCAACGTGCTCGGCGTCATCCCCGCGGACGGGTACACACCCGATGAGGCGGTGACGTCGATCAACGAGCAGTCACTCGACCTCGACGCACTGACCAAGCAGGACGCGGCTGCCGAGACACCAGGCGTCGCGCAGGTACAACAGTCGTTCAACATCATCTTCCTGCTGTACGGCCTCGTCGTGCCGTGCGTGACGGGCCTGTTCTTCCTCATCGTCACGTTCCAGAAGGCGAACTCGCTCACGCTGCTGCGCGCGATCGGCGCGCCCGCCGGCCGGCTCGTGTCGTCGCTCCTGATCCAGGTGGTCGTCATCATCGGGATCGGGTTGCTGATCGGCACGCTCCTCTACTACCCGATCTCGCAACAGGCCCTCGGCGGCATCGCCCTGCAATTCGAGACGAGCGCGGTGATCTTCTGGTCGATCCTGCTGTTGTCGCTCGGCGTGCTCAGTTCGCTCGTGGCGGCGCGCCGCGTGTTGCAGATCGATCCGATCGAAGCGACCACCGGTCAGGGGGTCGGCTCGTGAAGCTCGCATTGAAGGAACTCCGCCGTCGGCCCGGCCGATTCGCCACTGCGACGGTGATCCTCACGCTCATCGCCATCCTGCTGATGTTCCTCGGCGGGTTGCTCGATGGACTCATCGCGTCGTCGACCGGCGCCATCCGGGCGCAGGACGCCGACGCCATCGTCTACTCCGACACGGCGCAGGCATCGTTCGTTCGCAGCCGGATCGATCCCGAGCTGCGCGCCCAGGTCGAGGCTGTCGACGGCGTGACCGAGGTCGGCGGGATCGGCAACGTGCAGCTGGGAGCCCGGGTGCCGGGCAAGGGTCCCCGCGATCTCGCGAGCGTTGCCCTGTTCGGCTACGAACTCGCGCCTACGGGTGTCCCGGACGCGCCGGCATACGGCCAGGCATGGGCCGACGAGACCATCGAGGCCGACGGCGTCGAAGTGGGCATGATCATCGAAGTCGGTCCGGCGCGCACCCCGATCGAGATCATCGGCTTCGTCGAGGACACGAACTTCAACGGCCAGTCGAGCCTGTGGGCATCGCCCGACACCTGGCGCGACGCGCTGAGCGCGAACCGACCCGATGCGCAGTTGGGTCCCGACGTGTTCCAGGCCCTGATCGTGCGCGGCGACGGCGGCGACCTGCCCGACGCCATCGATGCGGCCACCGCCGGCGCCACCGATTCGTACACGGTCGACGAAGCGGTCGCGGCGATTCCCGGGATCACCGAGCAGCAGAACACCTTCAATCAGATCATCGGTGTGACGGTCGCGATCGCCCTGGTGGTGATCGGGCTGTTCTTCGCGCTCCTCACCGTGGAGCGCACCAGTCTGTACGGCGTCTTGAAGGCGCTCGGTGCCAAGTCGTCGACGATCTTCGCCGGGCTCGTCGCCCAGGCCGTGGTCGTCACCGCCATCGCCGCGCTGATCGCCGGCACGCTCGTGGTGATCCTCGATCTCGTCATCCCGGCCGGGTCGATCCCGTTGCTCGTCACCCCGGCGCGCATCATCCTGAGCGTCGTGCTCCTGCTCGTCGCGGCCGTTCTCGGCTGTTCGTTCTCGCTGCGCCGCGTGTTGCGCATCGATCCCGCCTCTGCGATCGGAACCACTTCATGAACACTGCACACTCCGGCACAACCACCACCGTCACGACGGCACTCGAGATGTCGGCCGTGCGCAAGGTGTACACGATGGGTGACGGCTCCGAAGTCGTCGCGCTCGACCATGCCACGCTCACGCTCGGCAGCGACGAGATGGTCGCACTCGTCGGCCCGTCCGGCTCGGGCAAGACCACGTTGTGTTCGATCGCCGGCGGGATCCTGTCGGCAACCGAGGGACGCATCGTCGTGGGCGGCGAGGACATCTCGGGCCACAGCGCGAAGGAACTCACCAAGTTCCGCCAGAGCAAGGTCGGTTTCGTGTTCCAGTCGGTCAACCTGGTGCCGTTCCTCAACGCCCGCGAGAACCTGCTGGTCGTCGACGAACTCGGCAAACGCACCGGCGCACCGGCGAAGGCGAGGGCCGATCAGTTGCTCGAGGAGCTCGGCCTGGCCGACCGCGCGAAGAACCTGCCGTCGCAGCTGTCGGGCGGCCAGCGCCAACGGGTGGCGATCGGGCGTGCGCTCATGAACGACCCGTCACTGGTGTTGTTCGACGAACCGACCTCGGCACTCGACACCAAGCTCGGCGAGCAGGTGATGGAGCTGATCCGCAACGAGATGAAGTCACGCGGAACGGCGGCGATCGTGGTCACACACGACGAGCGCATCACCCACTTCTGCGATCGCAGCGTCCACATCATCGACGGCCGCCTGGAGGCCTGATGCCTTCCGCGATCGAGGCCAAGGCCCTCACACGAACCTTCGGCACCAACGACGCGGTGGCCGGCATCGACCTCGACATTCCGTACGGCGAGATCTACGGCTTCCTCGGCCCGAACGGTGCCGGCAAATCGACCACGGTGAAGATGCTCTGCACCCTGCTCGGCATCACGTCGGGAACGGCGACCGTCGCCGGCTTCGACGTCGCCACACAGGCCAGTGACATCCGCTTGCGCATCGGCGTGGCGCTGCAGGACTACTCGATCGACGGCAAGCAGACCGGCCGAGAGATGCTGCAACTCCAAGGTCGCCTGTACGGGTTGAACAACGTCGACATCGCCAGTCGGATGGACGCCGTGATCGGCCTCGTCGACATCGGCACCGCCATCGACGATCGAGTCGACTCGTACTCCGGCGGCATGAAGCGCCGACTCGACCTCGCGATGTCGTTGATCCACCGACCGCAGATCCTGTTCCTCGACGAACCCACGACCGGTCTCGACCCGGCGAGTCGTTCCGCCGTGTGGGCCGAGGTGCGGCGGCTGAACGGCGAGTTCGGCACCACGATCTTCCTGACGACGCAGTACCTGGAGGAAGCCGACGAGTTGGCCGACCGTGTCGGCATCATCTCGAATGGACTCATCCAGGCCGAGGGCACACCGGCCGATCTCAAACGATCCATCGGTACCGACCTGATCGTGGCCGAAGTGGGCGGCGACATCGCCGTCGCCGCCGAGGCGCTGCGGGCGATCGACGGGATCGACGAGGTGGAGATCCACGACAACGAACTCGCGCTGGCCACGCCCAACGGTGCCGGACTCATTGCCCAGGTTGCCGTGGCACTCAACGGGTGCGGCGTGCCGGTGCGATCGCTGACGCTGCGCACACCGACGCTCGACGACGTGTTCCTCCACGTCACGGGAACCCATCTCGCCGGTGACAAGCCCTCCGATGACGGTGCCCGCGACGCCACCTCGAGCCAGGAGGTCGCATCATGAGCACGACATCACCCGACGCCGTCGCCGGCAACTCCTACGTGCCCTTGGCACGCCGCGCCTCGATGTGGCACGACTTCTCGACCATCGCCCATCGCGCGATCCGCGGCGTGTTCCGCGAGCCGGAGTTCTTCATCCCGGCCCTCATCACGCCTGTGTTCTTCTTCGTCGTCCAAGTCGGCGCGTTGCAGGACTTCGCCGAGGGCAGCGGCACGGTCGCCGACTTCAAGGCGTTTCAGTTACCCGTGGCGATCATCTTCGCCGTGACCGGTGTGTCGCGGGCGAGCGCACTCGTCACCGACATCCAGAGCGGCTACTTCGATCGCCTGCTGCTGACCCCGATCCGGCGACCGATGCTCCTCTTGGGCCTGATGGCGGCCGACTTCGTCTCGGTGATCCTGCTGACGATTCCGGTGCTGTTGCTCGGGCTGGTGCTCGGTGTGACCTTCGAGACGGGGCTCGTCGGCATGCTCGTGTTCCTGCTGTACGGCGCCATGTGGGGCCTGGCGTTCGCCGGCTTCCCGTATGCCATTGCACTCAAGACGGGCAATCCGGGCGCGGTGAACGCGAGCTTCATCCTGTTCTTCCCGTTCGCGTTCCTCACCACGACGTTCCTTCCGAAGGAGGCACTGACGGGCTGGCTCTCGACCGTGGCGACCTACAACCCCGTCACCTACGTGCTGGCCGGTCTGCGCAGCGTGGTCAGCGAGGGATGGAAGCTCGACCTGCTGTTGCAGGGATTCGCCGCCTCGATCATGT
>CAVURC010000019.1:0-117307 GCA_963743825.1 Ilumatobacteraceae bacterium
ACGGCCAGCCCAAAACCGCTTGCCAACGCGAGGACCACCGCCAGAAGCAGGCTGGCCTTCCCGTCGACTCGGCTTAGCTCTTCTCGGTTCTCATCGAGCAACCGAATCAGACGCTCCTCGCTCACCGCAGCACACCTCGGCGTGAGAGCTGATGCCGCACGCTCTCACGCTCTCGGGCGTGCTTCTTCGCGAGCGCCGAGCGGAAGAGGTTGCGATTCAACTCCGCACGGACAGGGTCCACCGTGTCGCGGCGTGTCTCGCCGGCGAGGATCGCTGCGTGGAACGAGGAGCCGCAGGTGTCGCACCAGTCGGCGGTCAACAGTCGGCCAGATTGCTCTGCGTTATCGTGGTCGAGCGCGTCGATCCCGTGGTCCTGCCAGATGCTGTCGCTCGGAGTGCCGCAGTCGCACGAGAACGTCAGGTAATCGTTCTTGGCGATTGCGTCCCAGATCGACCCTGTCACGACAGTTTCGTGGCGGTCTGCGGACTGCGCGGCCTTGGCAGCGTAGTTCACGGCTTTGCCTGGCCATACGAGATCCTGAAACGACGTGTTCGCGATGCCGATCCGCTTGACCAGTAGCGGACTCGTCGCAACGCCAATCTTGAATCCGGTGGCGGGAAGCTGACCCTCATCTCTCCACTTCTTCTCCATCCGAAGCACGAGGCTGTCCTCGCTGAAGGTCCGCATCGTGATCGCGGCACACATGGCTCGCTCAACGGCATCCTCAGCCCAGAAGAGAGCGACCACGCAGTCGCCCTGCAACTGTGCGTAGCCAGCTCCGTGGCTGCGAGCAATGCGCAACAGCGGCTCGAGCGCCGCGGCGTAGATGCTTGCGGTCGACGCCGCGTGCTTCCTTACCCCGAGCTGCGTCGACGACTTGAGATCGGCGACCACGGCGACAACGTCGACGACCTTGTACCACCGGCGGGCTGTGATCGGGGCCGGATCATCATCCAGGTCGAGGTCCGACACCTCAATGACGTCCGGCTTGGCCGCCAATTCTTCTCGAACATGATCATCTGCTTCCTTGAGCAGCTCGGTCAGATCGATGCTCATCGCTTCGTTCCGAGCACTCGTACACTCGCTCGGACTTGGCCCGGGGCACCGCCCAGGTCAACCAGGGCATGCCAGTGACCAGGCGAGGGGATCCGCACGATGACCGGACTCTGCGTTGCGTGGCCGCCGACATACTGGAACTTGTCGCCGCGCTTGAAGCGGGCGAGATTGATCGGGTCGACGATGCGAACGTTCGCGGCATGGCCCTGCAGCGTGAACTGCACGGCGCGTTCGGCGCCGAGGTGACCCAGGTCGGTTTCGAGGTAGTTCATGTCAGGCCCTCCTCGGGCTTGGCTTGTACGCCCGAGGAGGTGTGCCTAGACTTCGAAGCGCTAACAAAGAAGCGGCTCGTTCCTCGGAACGGGTTTGTTGATGGAGGCCGGCACCGTTGTGTGCCGGCCTTTGTCGTTGGCGCAGGAGCGCTAGGGCAAGCCTCGCGTGCGACCTAACCGAGTGACGCAAGCGTTTGCAAGCTTTTCCTGGCTGAGCTCTGTCTGCTTGACTCCAAATCTTCCTGCACTTAAGAAATTCACCAGAATTGTCTTGAGACAACTATACTCGTCCACGAAGGAGGGGCGCAGTGGTTGAGGAAGGACCGAGCATCGACCCCGCACTCGTCGATGGCGAACGCGTTCGCCGGGCTCGGCGAGCTTTGCGGACTCACCCAAGCTGAGCTCGCGTCTTCGGTCGGGTGCGTTGACTCCCGCGGCTCTGAGCCAGATCGAGCGAGGACATACGAAGCCGAGCCGCCCGACACTGGCCGCGATCTGCAAGGCGACCGGAATGCCGGCCAGCTACTTCGCCACCCGGGCCGGCAGCGAGGAACCACCCGGATTCTTCCGAGGTCTGCGTTCGATGCCAGCAAGAACCCGGGAAGTCACATCTTGCCCGCGCCCTCGCTGCTGCGCGATCTGGTGCAGGCGATAAGTGAGTTCGTGCGCCTACCCGAGCTGAGCGTCCCCCGGTACGACCTCTCCGACTTCGGATCTATTGAAGCAGTCGCTGATCACGTGCGGCAGGAATGGGAACTCCCGCCTGGACCGGTCGACTCGGTCATCCGATCGCTGGAGCGTCATGGCTGCATCGTCGTGCGACAGGGCGGCTTCGAGGACTCAATTGATGCCTACTCCGTCAGGTACCCCGACCATTGCATCGTCGTGCTCGGACGGACCAAGGGTGTCGCCACGCGGTCGCGGTTCGACGCAGCTCATGAGCTCGCGCATCTGCTGCTCCACAACGACGACGACGCCGGTAGTTCGGTTGCAGAGAAGCAGGCGCAAGCGTTTGCGTCGGCGTTCCTCATGCCGCGTCAGGACATCGAGAATGAGCTGCCGCACTTCGCTGATTTCGATCGACTCCTTCAACTGAAGAACCTGTGGCGGGTGTCGATGCAGGCATTGCTGTACCGGTCTCGTTCACTAGGCGTCATGCCCGAGAGCGAGTACACGCGAGCGATGAAGCTGATTTCTGCACGCGGTTGGCGGAAAGACGAACCCGGCGATCACTTCGGAGGGGCGCTCGAGGAGCCCACTCTGCTCGGGCGCGCTGGCTCTCTCCTGCAATCGATGGACATCTCGCTAATCGATCTCGCGCACCGGGCGGGGCTTCCGATCTCGCTTGTCGAACAGCTGCTGGAGAGCGGCGGCGACTCTCGTCCCGTACTTCAGGTCTAGGCATTCCGGTGCAGTCTCGCTCACCGACCAAGCCAACCGATCACTGATTGCGCATCTGCTCCGCACCGAGCAGTCTGCGACGAGACCACACCATTCATCGACTCGCTCGGGAACACGAGAGCAGTGCGTGCGGTGCCGCGGCGTCCTGAACTCGTGATCTCACGCTGGGAACGACTCGGGGCCGTGCCGGGGCTCGCCTGGATCAGACTCCCAAGCTGACGTTCAGGCACTCCCAGGGATGAGTCGATCGATCGACGACGCAACTTCAACGTCACGATGTTCGGCTGCATGCTGATACCGCAACGCCGCTCGCGGTGACGCGTGGCCCAGCCTGGCCATCGACTCGCGGATGCTGGCGCCGGCGCTCGCGGTGAGCGTTCCTGCGTGATGACGGAGATCGTGAAAAGTGCAATCGACGCCGGCGTCGCGGCGTGCGTTGTTCCACACGCGCCGCCATACCGTGATCGTCGGTGTCGTTCCGGTCCGCGAGTCGGCGAAGAGCAGGTCGTCGCCGGTCAGACCGAACTCAGCGAGGTGGCGCTCGACCTCCCTGCCGACCGCCGATGGAAGTGCGAGTCGCCTCGTTCCGGCGTCGGTCTTCGGAAGCTCGCGTCGGGGTACGCCACCCACGAACACGATCGACGAGCCGACCGTGATCGTCCACCGTCCATCACGTTCGACGACATCGCTCACTCGCAAGGCCAAGCACTCGCCACGGCGCAGCCCGACGAGACTCGCGAGGAGCACCATCAGTCGGTAACGCGGTTTGATCGCGTCGGCGAGTGCGAGAACGTCGTCCATCGACAAGATCGGTCGTTCCGTGCTGTGCTCGACGGCGGCTCCCTTGAGGTTGCACGGATTCGACCGAAGTATTCGGTCGTCGACTGCGGCCTGGAGTATCTGACGGAGCAACCGGTACGCCTTGGCTGTCGTCACTCGACTCTGCGAACCAGCACCGATCTCGCCGTACCAACTGCGAATGCTCTCCGAATCGATCTGGCCGATCTGCCTCGGTTCCGAGAGGCGGTTCGAGATACTGCCGGAACAGGTATCGGTACAGCTCCATCGTCTTGGGACGGAGATCTCCTCTCGAGTCGAGCCATGCCTTCCCGTATGCGCCGAACGCAATCTTGCCTCGATCGAGGTCGAGCGCATCACCTCGGTCGAGGTCGGTCTCCATCGTGGCGAGCCATCGTCCGGCACCGGCCTTCGTGTCGAACGTGCTCTGGGCCGACTGGATCTTGCCCGTCTGTGGGTGGGTGAAGCGCGCTTGCCACCGACCGGACGGGAGCTTGCGAACCGACCCGAAACCTCGCCGCTGTGCCATCTACGAGACCCTTCTTGCCCGCTGCTACTGGCACGATACTGGCACGCCGCGCCTCATCTTGCAACGAGAAAGCCCCCGGCAGCTCTGCTACCAGGGGCTTTAATGGTGGAGACGATGGGAATCGAACCCACGACCCCCTGCTTGCAAAGCAGGTGCTCTAGCCAACTGAGCTACGTCCCCCGGTTGGGGATTCCGCGAACGGAACCCGAACACGATACCTCTCAGGTCGGCGAGCAGTGCACCCACTCGCGAGCGACTTCGAGGCCGACGCTGCGATAGAGACCGAGCGCGTTCACGTTGTCGGCCTCGACGCCGAGGCCGAGGATCTCCACACCGGTGGCCGACAATCGGTGGAAGCTCTCGACGAGGAGAGCTCTGCCGAGCCCTACCCCTCGGTCGGCGTACCCCACCGCGAGTTGACTGACCCACCCGATACCTCCGGTGAATGTCCGACACATCGCTACACCAGCAACCGGGCCCGACCCCTCGTTGCGTCGGGCCAGCACTGCGAGTTCCGGGACGAACGACGCCTCGTGGAGAAAGAGCGCCCGCCACTCGTCGAGCGGCCGATCGGTGTGGCCCACGACGTCGGTCCACATCGGGTAGATCAGCGCGTGGACCTCCTCGTCATCGACGCCCGGACGAAACGGAGCCGACCGAATGCCGTCGGGCCAGACCGTCGACCCGAGATCGGCGATGTCGGCGCGACGCTCGAGTTCGAAGCTCGACCGCGTCGGTCGGTACCCGAACTCGTCCAGCACATCGAGCAGCAGCTGGTCCTGGTTCGGTGCATCGATCTGTGTGCCACCCGCCTCGATCAGCCAGCCGACGAGGAGTCGCCGTGCGCTCGCCGCGTCCGACGCGGACGGATCGATCGACAGATTGGTGTGACCGTGTCCGACGAGCAGGGCGAAGCCGACGACGGAGGGCTCGGCACCCGGCACGACTGCAACCCGCGCTCCCCGATCCAGTGATCCCATGGCGTGCCGTACCCGGTCGAGTTCGGCACGGGTGTCGTCGACGTCACCATCGGGCGTCCCCCACCACGCGGTGTCCTGCGCAACCTGCACGGCGAAGATCGCATCCACGTCAGCCTCGGTCGCTGGGCGCAGGACGACCTGGACATCACGGTTCGACTCCACGGCGGGCAGCATCGCGCAACGGCCGTCCGGTGGGAGTGGAGATTTCGAACTCCGTACCATCGACCGGATGTCACGTCTTCGTTTCGAACGACGCCCGACTCCAACTCCTTCCACTGCAGGAGAACATCCCGATGGTGACAGCGTCGTCGATCTCGCCGTCGGGAATGACGTTGGCAGGCAAGTACGGGATGGGGGTGCTCTCGATCGCCTCGAATTCGACTGCCGGCATCCAAGCTCTCCCGACTCAATGGGGATTCGCCGAGCAAGCCGCCGCCGAACACGGCCAGAGCGTCGATCGCAAGAACTGGCGGGTCCTGATGGCGTTCCACCTCGCCGAGAGTCGTGAGCAGGCCCGCAACGAGGCCGTCGATGGCCTGCACCGCTGGCACAACGAGTACAACGTCTGGACGCTGGGACGCCCGAACGCCACCCATGTCGACGACAAGTGGGAACTGCTGGAGCAGACCACCGGTGGCGCGGCAGGCGCCGGTGCCGGTGTCATCGGCACGCCCGACGATCTCGTTGCAGCCATCCGCCATCTGCAGGACATCACGGGGGGCTTCGGCGTGGTACTCGGGTTCGCGCACGACTGGGCCAACCGTGAGGCCACCCTGCGGTCGTGGGAGCTGTTGGCTCGGTACGTGATCCCCGAACTGAACGGCTACACCGCCGGCCTGCGCGAGTCGCAGGAGTACCTCAACCGCCACCAGGCCGAACTGATGGCAGGAGCATCGGCGGCGGTCGTCAGCAAGATCCTCGCGCACGAGGGCGCAGCAGCAGCGATGCAGGTCTCCATGGAGCAGGCCGCCCAGGCCGCTGCGGCACAAGAGGCCAAGCAGTCCGAGTTCCGGCCCGGCGGCGGCCTCCCCACCTCCACCAGCTGACCGTCACCAAAGACGCCGGTTTGCGTGACAGTTCCGTTGGAACGGGCCAACCAAACCGTGACGCAAACGTCGAAATGACGGTCAATCGTCCTTGAGTGCGACGGCGTTCGGGGTGACGTTCATCTTCGGCTCGTAGTCGGCCACCTCGACTGCCCGTCCCTCCGATCGGAATTCATCACGAAGCCGCGTGCGGCACGAGTCACACGGACCGTAGAAGTCGTCGACGACATCTCCATGACAGCGAGGGCAGGAGAACTCCATGTCGGTCGACGCTAGTGCGCCTACGATCCACAGCGATGCCGTCGCCAACTCCGCCGTTCGACGACGAGGGTGACGCACCCGTCGAGGCCATCGGCAACGACGACCCCGTCAACGCTCGGTCGCGGCCGCATTACTGGTTCCGGCGTGCAGTCGTGGTCGGCGGAGTCGTGGCAGTCGTCGCCACCGCTGCGATCGTGATCACCACGCTGACCAGCAGTTCCAATGGTGCGGCGCCGTTGGGGACGGTGAGCGCAGAGTGGAATCGAATCGTGCTGGTCGACGAACGAACGGGCCGCGTGATCGTCGACGACGCGCAAGGTGACGAACTTGCTCGCATCGACACCGGCATCCGATCCGTGCTCGACAGTGCTGTCGTCGACTCCACCGCGGTCGTCGTGTCGGCCACGGCAACGAGCATCGTCGACCTTGCCGACGAGACATCGACGGAACACACGATCGGTACCGACACCGTCACATGGCCGACGGGCACCGGCCTCACGATGATCGCTGCCGATACCGGTGCCGCTCGAGGGTTGATCATCCACGGTCCGAGTGGCGACGTGATCGACACCGATGCGTTCGATCCGATCGCTGGCACCCGGTACGAATGGAGTGGCGCCCGCAGTGGCCCATCGGGCCGCGACATCCTGGTCACCGACTCGGGCAACTTCCAGAGTGTGTTGTTCTCGTTCGATCGAGCTGAGCCCTCGTACTTCCCCGGGCTGGCGCTCGCCGTCGACGACGACGTGGTGGTCACCGCCCAGAACGTCGGTACCGAAGCCACCGTCAACGTCTTCGACCACGATGGACAGGCAATCTCATCGGGCGCCACCACGTCGGTTCGAGCGGCACTCATCGGCGGTGATTCCATCCAGTTGATCACGGTCGACGGTGAGATCGTGACGATGTCGACCTCCTCGGGCGACACCGAGTCGGTGGGCCGGCTCGCACTCGGGTCGGTCGAATTCGGTGTCGTCACCACGAGCGGCGACCGTCTCGTGGTCGTCGGCGCCGATGGGTCGGCACTCGTCGACGACACCGGTGTGGAGATCGGTAACTACCCGGGTGCAGAGCTGGCTCCGGAGACGTGGGCTGCACGAGGATCGACGTGCGTGGCGTTGACCGACGACACGTCGGGCCAGGTGGCGCTCGTCGCGTTCGACGATGGTTCGACACTGAATGAGGCAGCGATGACGGCTCCGCTGTTCTCCACCGTCGACGGCTGCACGGTCGCATCGCGGGTCGCCACCGGATACCAGGTCACCTCACCCGAGTCCGTCGCCACGGTCGACGTCGACGGGGTCGGTGCGATGGTCGGCCTCTCCCCCGACGGCGCGAAGGTCGCGCTCGCAATCGAGGGTCGCCTCGCTCTCGCCGACGCCGCGACAGGGACCGACACGATCGATCTCGGCCCGACGGGCCGCACCGTGGAGTTCACCCGACAATGACCGAACCGACCCCCGCTTCCGACGCGGACTTCATCGAGATCGTGCGCGACGACACGGTCTGGCGCTTCGAGCGCGAGTTCCTCGAATCGAACTGGACCTGCCTGTTCGGCCAAGGGTGCAAGGGCATCCTCGACCGACCGGCCGAGGAGCTGAACCAGGGATGCTGCTCTCTCGGCGCTCACTTCGGCGACGGCCCCGCCGGCGAAGCGGAGGCGATGAACGTCGATGCGTACGCGTCGATGCTCGCCCCGGAACAGTTCCAGTACCACCACGTCGCCCACGGCGACCCTGATCCCGACTCCGGCGCCAACGGCATCTTCGGCGACGCCGAACGGACCCACACTCGCGTCGTCGACGGCGCCTGCATCTTCCTCAACCGGCCCGGATTTTCGGGCGGCGAAGGCTGTGCACTGCATCTCGGTGCACTCGAGGCCGACGAATCACCGACGGAGTGGAAGCCGTCGGTGTGCTGGCAGCTGCCGTTGCGCGTCGACTGGCAGGAGATCGACGACCGCACCGAGTCGGCGACGGTCCGTCGCTGGAGTCGGGCCGACTGGGGCGACCACGGCCGCACGATGGCGTGGTGCTGCACCGAGCGCGACGACGGCGGGGAGGCCTACAGCGGCAACGAGCGCGTCATCGACTCGATGGCCGACTCACTGATCGCACTCGCCGGCGCCGAGGTCTACGTCGAACTCCGCCGCCGCCTCTGACCCCACCCCCTCCGACCGAAATGTGCGCCAGTTTGTGCACTGAGCGGTCAGATCCCCGCATTTTTCGGGAATGGTCGGTCGGGAGGGCCGGGGGCGGGGGCGGTCAGATGATGTTGATGGCGTCGAGGACGGTGGCGAGGTCGGCGTTGTCGGTGTCGCCAGTGACCACGTCGCGCCAGTCGGAGCGCTTCGTGCCCCACGAGACGAAGTCGTGGACCGTCGTATGAACCGTCGGCGCGCCCGTCTCCGAACCCTCGTCGACGGTCCATCCGTCGGCGCCGGGGGCCAGAACGAAGCTCCCGCCTCCGGGGCCGTCGAACACCAGGTTGACGGGTTGCTGGGAGGCGTCCGCCAGCGCCCCGGCGCACATCTGCGGCAAGCCCGCCAACATCCACTCGCGGGTCGCCACCAGGGCGCCCTCGTCGCGGGGCAGCGCAGCGGCTCGATCGATCACGGCGCCGATGTCGTAGCGCAGATGGCAGTAGTGGTCGAACACGATGGCATTGCCGAGCAGGTTCAGCGGGTGCGTGCCGAGGTCGGAGAGTGGTACCTGCGCATCGGCCATCGGGGGTTCCTGCAGCGCGGTGAGCGCCTCGACTCCCTTCGGTGACCATTCGTCGTAGGCGCTGACCACCTGGTTGATCGTCCACTCCCGACGCGCCTGCACCGGCACCTCGGCCGACGACTCGGCCTTGCCCGAATCACCCATGTCGATCGAGGTCGGATCAGCGATCTGCTGGAACACCGACGCCATGTGCTGGGCGACGTCCTGCACGCGCCAGCCCTCGCACGCCGACGCCATCTCCCACTCCGCCGGTGTCAGCGTGGCGAACAGCTCCTTGGCGAACCGGACCTCTTGTTCGAGGGCAGGGATGGCGGCAGCGGTCATCGGGATCTCCTCATCGGACTCGACTGGGTGCTCGACGGGTGACGATCACCACGCCGACCGCACGACGGTAGCCATCCGTCAGTTCGACCGGAGCATCCGACCCGCAAGGGCGCCGGTGTGCTCGCCGTGCTCCATGAACACGTAGCCGTTCACCAGGGTGTAGTCGTACCCGGCGGAGCCCTGCACGTATCGACCGGCTCCATTGGGGAAGTCGTTGACGTACTCGGGGTGCGGTAGGTGCAGGTTGTCGAAGTCGATGACGTTGATGTCGGCAAAGGCCCCGACGGCGAGTCGGCCTCGGTTGCGGATGCCGAACAGATCGGCGGTGTCGGTGGTGAGCCTGCGGACGGCTTCCTCGATGCTCCAGCGTTCGCGCTCACGAATCCAGTACGTGAGGAAGAACGTGGGTTGGCTCGCGTCCATGATCTGGCCGACATGGGCACCGGCGTCGGCCAGACCAAGCGTGACCAACGGATCGTCCAGCATCGACTCGACCGCCGACAGGTCTTGATTGAGGAACGGCATGTTCGCCACGAGCGCGCCGTCGGTCTCGAGGATCAACTCGATGAACGCCGCCGCCGGGCTGACACCTCGTGCAATGGCGATCGCCGCCAACGAGTTCGCCGGATCGCAGTCGTAGCGAGCTTCACCCTCCGGCAGAACGAAGAGCCCCTCGAGGTCGATCGGTGTGCCGTGGACGTCGGCTTCGCTGATCAGCGTCTGTCGGAACGTGGCGTCGCGGACCATCTGCATCTTGCGGCCGTTGACGGCGCCGCGCAGTTCCTTCCACGACGGCGCCCGGTCGAACGGTGTCCTCGTCTCGAGACCGAACAGGATGCCGACGCCTCGTGCTGTCGTCTGTGGCCGGACGTTGGCACCTGCGGCGTTCTCGAACTTCACGAAGTCGATGACGCGCTCGTACAGGTCGGGTCGACGGTTGCTCTGCGTCAGTCCGAAGCTGACCGGTCGGCCGCTCCGCCGACTGATCTCGCCCATCAGCGCCACTTCGGCGCGGGTGTTGTCGAGGTCGTCGTTGTCGCGTTCGCCGAGGCGCATCGCTCCCTCGAACACGCCGGCACCGTGCTCGTGGAGCACTTCGGCGAACGCGAGCAGTTCGTCGGCGGCGGCAAACGTGCCCGGGATGGGCACGGCCATCGGGAACCTTGTGCATGAGGGTCCGGCTCGTCGACACACCGAGCGCCCCGGCGCGCATCGCATCATCGACCAGTCGGACCATCGCGGCGATGTCGTCACCGGTCGCCGGAGCTTCGTCGAGCCCACGTTCACCCATCACGTAGGTGCGCAGCGCGCTGTGTCCGACGAGTCCTCCCGTGTTCGGACCCTTCGGCAGCCGATCGATCGAGTCGTAGTACTCGGCGTAGGTCTCCCAGTCCCATGCCAACCCGTCGAGAATCGCATCGCGGGGAATGTCCTCGACACTCTCCATCATCTCGGCGAGCGTCGAGCGGTCCTCGGGGCGACACGGCGCAAACGTGACTCCGCAGTTGCCCATGACGACGCTCGTCACCCCGTGCCAACAGCTGGAGGTGCCGATCGGATCCCAGGCGAGCTGCGCATCGAGGTGCGTGTGGATGTCGACGAAGCCCGGCGTGACGAGCCGACCCTCGGCGTCGATTTCACGAGCACCCGCGCCGTCGATCCCGCCGTCGTCCGATCCGATGATCTCGGCGATCCGGTCGGCCTTGATGCCGACGTCCGCGCGAATCGCCGGGGCGCCCGTGCCGTCGATGACGGTGCCGTTGCGAATGATGATGTCGTGGTTCATGCCGCCTCGAACGAGTTCGCGTACCCCCGGCCCAACTGCCCGGGGTGCGATGACCGTCAAGGTCTAGCGCCTCGAGATGACAATGGGTTCATCAGTCGTGTTCCAATCGTGTGTCACGAGACTGCAGTCACGATGTCACTTGATCAGCGGTCTGAGCAGTGTCTCCGCTCCGATCGCAACGAACCCGCAGCTCAGAAAGGCCCGGAGTGACGCCGCGTTTCCAGGGGCGACCTGCGCGAACACGACCACTCCCGGCTCGACCAGTGCGAGCGCCTCGGTGATGAGTCCGCGTCCGTGACCGCCGCCGGCACCGGGTTCGAAGAGCTCCACAGACAGTTCCTGGCGATCGACGAGCCCACGACCCAGCGTGACGACACCAACATCGTCCGCGTACACACGTACGTCGCGCCGGTGTACCCGAGACCGCACGACGCGCGGGTGGGTCTCGTGGTCGCTGGATTCACGGAGTCGACCACCACCGGTCCCGCGTGCCGCCAGCACGACGTCATGCGAACCGATCCATCCGTCGGGTCCAGCCAACCAGCGCACGACGTCGGGGTGCGACGATCCTCCGAACCCGTCGGCACCACGAGCGCGTACCTCGTCCACCGGGAAGTCGGTGAGCACCACCGAGTGGCCCGTGAACTCGACCACACCGTGGTGATCGCCCTCCAGCGGTTCGAGCACCTCGACTCGACCGTCGATCGGCGGGAAGGCTCCGTCGGCAGCAGCGAGCAGCGCTTCGAGCAGAGGATGCATCGTCGACGAGATTACGGTCGGGGCGTGCGTGTCGATGTGATGACCCTGCCGCGATCACTGCGCGAGATGGGCCCGATCGCCGAGCGGACCCAGCGGGCCGGCTTCGACGGCATGCTCTTCACCGAGGGTGGCCGAACCGCGTACCCGGCAGTCACCGCATCGGCGCTGGCCGCACCGGGCCTCGAGATGTCGACCGGTGTCGCGGTGGCGTTCCCGCGCAGCCCGATGATCACGGCGCAAGTCGCCTGGGAGCTCCAGGAACTGACGGGCGGGGGCTTCCGGCTCGGCCTCGGCACACAGGTACGCACGCACGTGGTGCGACGCTACGGCGTCGAGTTCGACCACCCGGGCCCCCGTCTGCGCGACTACGTCCGCGCTGTCAAGGCGTGCTTCGCCGGCTTCCGCGGCGAACCGCTCGATCACCACGGCGAGTTCTACGATCTCGACTTCCTCAACCGTCAGTGGAGCCCCGGCCCGATCGACGTTGCCGATCCGCCCGTCGACATCGCCGCCGTGAATCCGTGGATGCTGCACATGGCCGGAGAGGTCGCCGACGGCGTGCACGTCCACCCGATCGGCGAGCCCGGCTACCTCGCCCGACACGTCGTGCCCAGCGTGGCCGCCGGCGCAGCGAGTGCGGGTCGCTCACCGGACGATGTCAGCATCATCGTGCCCGTCACGACGATCGTCGGCGACAGCGACGCCGAGATCGCCGCGAGTCGAGACGCCGCTCGTTTCACGTTGTCGTTCTACGGGTCGACACCGAACTATGCGTTCATCTGGGACGAGGCCGGCTTCGAGGGCACCACCGAGCGGATCCGCTCGAAACAGAAGGCCGGCGATGTGGCGGGAATGGCCGCCGAGATCACCGACGACCACCTCGCCGTGTTCTGCACCGAAGCAACCTGGGACAATCTCGCCGACGCATTGATCGCCAAGTACGCGAACACGATCGACCGACTCGTGTTCTACAACCCGGCCTTCGACACACCCGAACGCTTCGACCGCTACGGAGTGATCGCCCGCCAGATCTCCGACCGCACCGCCGACCGAACATGACGAGCGACTGAACATGACGAGCGTCGTCGTCCGACGTGCCGGCCCCGCCGACCTCGACCGGGTCGTGGCGATGAACCGGACGTTCTGCGAACTCGACCATCATCCCTTCGACGAACATCGAGTGCGAACGGCGTTCGTCCCGCTGCTCGCCGATGACACGCACGGCGTCGTCTGGGTGACCGACGACCCCGAGTCGTATGCCGTGCTCACGTGGGGCTGGTCGATCGAAGCAGGCGGACTCGAGGCCGTTCTCGACGAGATCTTCGTGAGTGAGCGCGGCGACGGACACGGCTCCGCACTCATCGACCACCTCGTCGCCGACGCCGAGCAGCGCGGTCTCGCTCGGATCTTCCTCGAGACCGAGTCGCACAACGAACGAGCCCGACGCTTCTACGAGCACCACGGTTTCGTGGTGGACGACTCGATCTGGATGAGCCGGGAGTTCACCGATCTCGGCCCGCGAATTGCATCAGGGGTCAGACCCCTGTGAACGATCAGGGTTCGCCGAGGACCCGATCGAGGTAGGCGTTGCGGAACGTGCCGGCGGGGTCGAGCTTGTTGCGCCACGAGATGAACGTGTCCCACTCGGGGTAGCGATGGGCCAACGTGTGACGGCTCTGGAAATGCATCTTGCCCCAGTGCGGACGACCGGCGTAGTCGTTCATGATCTGCTCGACCCCCTGGAAGTAGGCCTCGTACGGGGCACCGATGTACTGGTGCACGGCGATCCAACCCGACTCACGACCGTTGGCGGTCGACAACGGGATGTCGTCGGCCTGCGACGCGCGCACCTCGATCGGGAACATCGGCGGGAACGGCAATCGGGACGTGAGCTCGACGATCCGGCCGAGCGCATCGGGCACCGCGTCGAAGGGGATGCCGTACTCCATCTCGACGAAGTGGACGTGGCGCGGGCTGCAGAACACCCGGTCGCTGCGGTCGACGATGTCACGTTCCGACGCCGCCGACATGATCAGCTTGGCGACCTTGGGAGCCAGTCGCCGGAAAGCGGCGACCCACCCTGCACACCGTGCCGAACGCGAGGTTCTCGCCGATCCATTTGTCACGCACGTAGCCGACCGTCGACTGGGGCTGGGCGGGCTCGGTGGTTCGGGTGTTGCGCTTGACCTGGCACCGGCGCGCGCCGGGCATCATGTAGAACTCCACGTGGTCCGTCGAACGCATCACGTTGCCGAAGTCGGCCAGCACGTCGGTGAGCGGCTCGATGGTCTCGACCGCGCGCAGGTTGAAAGCGGGGACGCACCGCAGCGTCACCTCGGTGAGGATGCCGAGCGCACCGAGACCCACTCGGGCAACACGAAGCAGCTCGGGCTCGTGCTCTTCGTCGGCGCGCAGGATCGTCCCGTCGCCAGTGACGATCTCGAGCCCGACGATCGTGGTCGCCAGATTGCCGAATCCGACTCCGGTTCCGTGCGTGGCCGTCGAGGTGGCGCCGGCGATCGACTGCACGTTGATGTCGCCGAGGTTCGGGAGCGCCAGGCCCCGCTCGTACAACTGGTCGTTGAGATCGCGGAGCCGGATGCCGGCCTGCACGGTCACGTCGTTGCCGTGCACGGAGAGGATCTGGTTCATGGCGTCGAGCGACAGGAGATGGCCGTCGGTCATGGCGACATCGGTGAACGAGTGGCCGCCGCCGATGACCTTGACGCGCTCGCCGGCGGCAGCTGCCGTCCGCACGATCGTCGCCACCTCGTCGGCGAATCGAGGTTCGTGCACGTGGGCCGGAATGCATCGCTGATTGCCGGCCCAGTTCTTCGTCGCAACTCCCATGCGTGAACTGTAAGCGTCATCACCCACGTTGTCGTCAACGACCTCGGGCGATCGTCAATCGAGCGCGTCGAGGAGCGCGTTCTCGATCACTTCGGTCAGCGCCGGGTGGATGTAGAACACCTCGCGCGCCACGTCGTCGGCTCGCTGGTCGAACTGCATGGCCTGGATCAGGGGCTGGATGATCGACGACGCCTGCGGCCCGATCACATGCGCCCCGATGATCAGTCCGGTCTCGTCGTCGACGAGCACCTTGGCGAATCCGGTGTCGTCGCCCATCGCCCAGCCGTACGCCGTACCCGAGTAGTCCCGCCGCCCCACCCGGAACGAACGGCCCTGACGCTCCGCCTCCTGTTCGGTGAGCCCGACCGTGGCCACCTGCGGGTTGGAGAAGACCGCACTCGGGAACCGCCTTGTAGCTCTGGTGGCGGATGTCGTCGGGATGGGCGATGTTCCAGAACGCCACGGCGGCCTCGGCGTTCGCGAGATGCTTGAGCTGGTAGTTGTTGGCGAGATCGCCGATCGCCCAGATGCCGGGCACGTTCGTGGCCATCGTGTCGTCGACTGCAACGGTGCCATGGTGGTGGCATTCGATGCCCGCGGCATCGACGTTGAGGAGGTCGCTGTTCGGCTCGCGGCCGGTGGCCACCAGCAATTCGTCGACCACCGACTCGCCGACCGCACACGTGATCTTGATGCCGTCGGCGACCCGCTCGACCTTGGTCGGCACGTGTCCGAGCATGAGATCGACTCGTTGCCCGAAGACCTCGGTGAACCGCTCCGACACGTCGCGGTCGAACTCGCGCAGCAGGATGTTCGACCGGTTGAAGATCGTCACGTGCGAGCCCAGCCCCGAGAACACATGGCCCATCTCGACCGCGATGAACCCACCACCGATGATGCCGAGCCGCTTCGGGAACTCCGCCAGTCGCATGATCGAGTCGGACGTGTGGAATCCCGTCTCCATCAACCCCGGGATCGGCGGCACGACCGGGCGCGCACCGGCAGCGAGCAGGATGTTCGGAGCCGTGATGCGGCGGCCTTCGACGTCGAGGGTGCCCGCATCGACGAAGTCGGCCGTTCCTTCGATGAGCGTCACGTTCGGTGTCCCGTTCGCCCGGTACTCGCGACCGCTGTGCGCGATCGGATCGATGCGTCCGAAGACGCGATCTCGGATCGCCGACCAATCTGCGCCGTTGAACTGCGTGTCGATGCCGAGTTTCGCCGACGTTGCCGACGCCACCGCCACATCGGCGGGATAGACGAACATCTTCGACGGGATGCATCCCCGATTGAGGCAGGTACCGCCGAACACGTCGCGCTCGACGATGGCGATCTTCCAGTCGTCGAGGTAGGACGGGATCGAGTTCCCCGATCCGCTCCCCACGATGATCAGATCGAACGCTTCGGTGGTCTGGTCGATGCTCACGAAGAAGACCCAACCGTGTGAGCACGTGATTCCTTCCCATTGGCGAAGTGGTCGCCGATCGGGCAGGGTTGGGGCGTGGTGGAACGACGGACAGGTGACGGGTTCATGCGGTGCAGCGACGGACACGTCCGCTGGGGCGTCTACGGCGCCGCCGGCGTGGTGTTCGTGGTGCACGACACTCACGGCTCGCCGTTGGTGATGCTGCAGAAGCGATCGGCGATGGCCCACGAAGGTGGCAACTGGTCGTGTGCCGGCGGCGCGCTCGACCTCGGCGAGACCGCGTTCGAGGGCGCGCTGCGCGAAGCCAGTGAAGAAGTCGGGCCACCACCGGGTGTTCCCCGACTGCTCGGTCAGTACGTGTTCGAACCGGCGACCGACTGGAAGTACACGACGATCGTGGTCGAGGTCGAGGCACTGTTCGGTTCGTCGCTCAACTTCGAGACCGACGAGGTCGGCTGGTTCCCACTCGACCAGGTGGACCTCCTCCCGTTGCACTTCGGTTTCGCGGCCGCCTGGCCCCACCTCCGCGCCATCATCGAATGAGCGAGCGAGGGTCTGACCCCGCGTCTCGTTCTCGTAGCATCGAGGGATGTCAACGCGCACCGTCAACGGCACGTGCCACCACGACTGCCCTGACACGTGTGGTTGGACTGTCACGGTCGACGACACGGCGGGCGACACAGCAGGCGTCGCTGCGGTCGCCGTGAAGTTGCGCGGCAACCCCGATCATCCGTACTCCGCCGGTGAGCTGTGCCCGAAGGTCAACCGGTTCATCGACCGCGTGTACGACACCGACCGCATCCTGCATCCACTCCGCCGGGTCGGCCCCAAGGGATCGGGCGAGTTCGAACAGGTCACGTGGGCCGAAGCGCTCGCCGAGATCGCCGAACGGTTGCACGCAACGATCGCCGAGCACGGCGCCGAGGCAGTACTCCCCTTCTCCGACGCCGGCAACCAGGGCCTCCTCGCCATGATGGGGATCAACGCCCGATTCTTCGCGCACATGGGGGCCTCGAAGCTCCTTCGGGCCATCTGTGGACCCACTGTTGGTGCGGGCCTGCGGATGACCAATGGCACCGGCCGCGGCATGGATGCGCTGGAGCTCGAACACTCGAAGCTGATCCTGCTGTGGGGCACGAACACCAGGCTGACGAACCGCCACCTGTGGCCGACCATCGAGCTGGCTCGCGAGCGGGGCGCCCGCCTCGTCGTCATCGACCCGATCCGCACCGTGACAGCCGAGGCGATCGACGAGACCCGCGGTGACAGGTTCGTCCAGCCGCTCCCCGGCACCGACATCGCCATGATGTTGGCGATGATGCACGTGATCATCCGTGACGGGCTCGCGAACGACACGTGGATCGCCGAACACACCACGGGCTACGACGAACTTCGCGATGCAGTCGCCGACTGGACTCCCGACCGTGCGGCGGCGGTCACCGGCGTCGACGCCGACGTCATCGAGCAACTCGCCATCGACTACGCGACGGTTCGCCCAGCGGCGCATCCGGACGCTGATCGGCGCCGAGCACCACGAGAACGGAGCGATGTTCTTCCGCACGCTCGGCTGTCTTCCGGCGCTCACCGGAGCCTGGGCCGAGCGGGGCGGCGGCATCGCCAAGAGTGTCGGCTCCTACACCGACGCGCTCATCGACGTTCGCGCCCTGTTCCGGCCCGACCTCGAACGTGCCAACGGTCGCGTCACACCCCGCGAGCTGAACATGGGTCGCCTCGGCGAGATCCTCACCGCCCCCCACGCGGGTGAAACATCGGGCCCCGGCGTGCACGCGCTGATCGTGTGGAACTGCAATCCTCTCGCCACGGTGCCCCGCGCCGAGCTCATCCGAGCAGGGATGGAGCGCGACGACCTCTTCACCGTCGTGCACGAACAGTTCCTCACCGACACCGCCCGCTACGCCGACATCGTCCTGCCCGCCACCACGCAGATCGAGAGCGATGACGTGGTGTTGCCCTGGGGCCACCTGTGGGCCGGCTGGAACGGGGCGGCCATCGAGCCGCTCGGCGAGTCGTGCTCGAACACCGAGTTCTTCCGCCGCCTGGCCGCCGCGATGGAGTACACCGAGCCGAGCCTGTTCGACGACGACGACACACTGTTGCGTGACGCGCTGCCGACCGTCGACGTCGACGAACTTGCGCCGCGTCGGATGGGTCCGTGTTCCGTATCCCGACGATGGTCGCCCGTTCGGCGACGGTGAGTTCGAGACCGCGTCCGGGCGCGTCGAGTTGGCCTCCGATCAACTCGAACGGATGGGCCAACCGCGGGTGCCGACCTTCGTTGCGCCGAACGAGGGGCCGGGCGGCGAACTGTTCGAGCGCTACCCCCTGCAGTTGCTCACCCCGAAGCACCACACGCGGTTCCTCAACTCGGGCTACTCGCAACTCCCCAAGCACGGCCCCGCCGAGGGTGGTCCGTTCGTCGAGCTCGACACCGCCGACGCCGCCGCTCGTGGCCTCGTCGACGGCGAACTGGCACGGGTCTGGAACGACAGAGCATCGGTGGCCGTCCCCGTCAAGATCACCGGACGGCTGCGCCCCGGTGTCGTGGCGATCCCGTTCGGCTGGTGGAGCCGTCACCATCCCGACGGCAAGGTCGCCAACAGCCTCACCAACGACACCCTCACCGAGTGGGGCGGCGGCATCGCCTACAGCGACACACTCGTCCAGATCGAACCACTCCCCGCCTGACGTACACGATGTGTCTGACACATCGTGTACGTGCGCACGTTGGGCGTTGGGGCAGTCGGTAACCTGCGGGCATGCCCGGTGACCTGATCTACGCATTCAGGGTCATGCGGCTACCGCTGCTGGATGCGGGCGGGGCGCCCATCGGACGCATCGAGGACATCGTTGCCATCCCCGGCCGCGCCGGCAAGGGTCGCGAACCGGCAATTCCGCCGCGCATCGTCGGATTCGTCGCCGGCAGTCAGCGACGGCGGATCTTCGTGAACGCGAACCGTGTCGCCGAGCTCAACAGCGACGGTGCCCGTCTGCGCAGCTGGGACGTCGACCTCAACCCCTTCAAGCCTCGCGTCGGAGAAGTCCTCATCGGCGCCCAACTGATCGACCGACGCATCGGCGACGAGACCGTCAGCGACATCGCCCTTCGCAGCCAGGACGATGCCCGTCTGCCCTACTGGGTGATCGACAAGGTCCGCCTGGCACGCAAGAGCTCGCTGCGCCGACGGCCCAGCTATCGGCTCGTCGACTTCGACGAGGTGCCGGCATTGTTCGACACCCCGACCGAGATGCAGGCCGAAGCCGCCCGACTGCGTGACTTCCACCCTGCCGAGGTGGCCGCCGTCGTTCGAGCGCTCCCGATCGACCAACGCCGCCAACTCGCCGAAGCCATGGACGACGAACGACTCGCCGACGTGCTCGAGGAACTCCCCGAGGAGGAGCAGGTCCGCATCGTCGAACAACTCGACCGTGATCGTCTCGTCGGCGTGTTCGACGAGATGGAGTACGACGACCTCGCCGACCTGCTCGGCGAGATGGCGCCGGCCGACCAGGAGCGCATGCTCGGTGTCATGGACGTCGACGACGCCGACGTCGTGCGGCGACTGCTCTCCTACGAGGAGGGCACCGCCGGCGGTCTGATGACCCCCGAGGTGATCATTCTCGGCCCCGACGCCACGGTCGCCGAAGCCCTCGCCCAGATCCGCGACCCCGACTGGGTCGTCAGCATCGCCGCGCAGGTGTTCGTCACGCAGGCCCCGTTCCGAGCACCGACCGGCAAGCTCATCGGTGTCGTGCACGTGCAGCGACTCCTTCGCGAGCCGCCGCCGATGAGTCTCGGTCGCCTCGTGGCCGACGACCCCACCGTCGCGCCGGACAGCACCGACCGCGAGGTCGCCGAGATGCTCGCCAGCTACGACCTGCTCGCCGTTGCGGTGACCGACGAGGCCGGGCGTCTCCTCGGAGCCGTCACCGTCGACGACGTCATCGACCGCATGCTCGGCGATGGCTGGCGCACCACGCAACGTCGGCGGCGCCACGGCGCCGCGCTCGGTTCGAGCGGCGACGCGGACCACAGCGCTGCGGCGGTGGAGGTGTGAAGCGACGGGGCGACCTGACCACTCCGCGCGCGACGGGACGCGTGGGAGTCTCCTACGACTCCGATGCATTCGGCGCATTCAGCGAGTCGATCGCCCGCTACCTCGGAACCGCCCGCTACCTGGTGTGGCAGACGGTGGTCGTCATTGCCTGGCTCCTGCTCAACACCGTCGCCAGCGAGAGCCTCCAGTTCGATCCATGGAGCCGCGGCCTCGTGCTGCTGACCCTCGTGTTGTCGCTCCAGGCGTCCTACGCGGCGCCGCTCATCCTGCTCGCTCAGAATCGGCAGGAACAGCGCGACCGGATCACCGGCGAGAACGACCGCGAGGTCGCCGAACGCACCCAGGCCGACACCGAGTTCCTCGCACGCGAGATCGCCGGCGTGCGACTCGCGTTGTCCGACATGGTCACGGGCGAAGCGTTGGACGACAAGCTCCAACAGCTGAGCAACATCGTCGAACGGCTCGCTGATCAGGTTGCGCAGTTGGCGAACGTCGGTGCAGCGACTGCCGGATCCGAGCCCGGCGATCCGGGCGTCACGGATTCGCCCTGATCCTGCGCTCGGAGGGCACCCCGGTGAACTCCTGGAGTCGAACACCCACCGCACTGACACTTCGCAGGAGTGCCACCGTGTCGAGCAACGGATCACCCGCTCGAACCACACCGGGCTCCAAACGGCCGTTCACGGCCGCCGACGCGAACGCAATGGCCGTGGCCGCGGCGGCCGTCCCGACCAACTCGGCGGCACCTGCGATCAGCGTGCGACGGCCGCCGGACTCGTCGCTGCCCCGAACCTCCACCCGAACCGCTCCGATACCGCCCTCACGGTGCGGTGGGCTCAGCATCGGCAGCCAGGCCGTGAACCGGTCACGACGGTTGGCCGACACCCGCGCGCTCACTCGACCAGCCTCCGGAAATGCCTCGTGCAACAGCACCGGCGACGGGAGCTCGGCGCGGTAGCAGTCGTAGGGGCCGACCGGTTCGGGGAAGTAGCAGAGTTCGCGCCCAGAGCCCGCGGGCCGCTGGATCCATGTGCCGTCGCGCAACCCCACCGCGAGCCCCCGCAGTGCTCGATGCTGCTGGCGAGCGCATGACGGCCCGGCTGTGCCGTGGAACGCAACGTGGATTTCGTCGCAGCTCGCCAGCTCCGTCACCAGCAAACGAGCGAGCAGCCCCGTGAGACCGGGTGACATCCCAGCACCGACGACCAACGGAACACCGCTGCCGAGCGCCAGGAGGTCGAGGTCGGCCAGGGCACGCACATCTTCGAGGTCGTCACTCACCGAGACGACAGCGACACCGGCCTCGAGGAAGACCGATGCCGACGGGGCGTGCGGTCCGCTGTGTGCAAGCACGACAGCGTCGAGGTCGTCGCGGGGGCGACGCTGTGTGCGGAGATCGAGATCGACCACCTCGACGTCACGCACCACCGTCGGGAGGCGACGCGCGATCCGGTCACCGACGACGCCGCGACCGACGACACCGATCCGGGTCATCAACGCTCCGGGAGTTCCAGCGGACGCCAGCCACCATGCTGCGGCGGCGTCCCGCCGGTTCCCTTGACGCGCAGCACGGCAGCCGCCAGACCCATCATGAAGATGGCGGAGAATGCACGTCGGAGGAACTTCATCGGAACGCGCAGGCTACTCGGCGGGACACCCCCTGTTCCTGCGTCCAGGGGCCGAACCGGGTGGTGGGGCTAACAAGAATCGAACTTGTGACCTCTGCCTTATCAGGGCAGCGCTCTAACCGACTGAGCTATAGCCCCGGCAAGTCGGAGAGGCTATCGGTCGCTCGCGGGCTTCACGCCACGCGCCGCCATGAGTTCGCGATGATGCATCAACGCGGCAGGCTGCCGCTGTCGTCGATCATCGCGTCGCGGGTGATCGGACCCGACTCGTCATACATCAGCGCCGGCACCTCGGGCTCGGCTCGGCGCACCACGAAGCGCCGCATCGGCGACGTACGCGCCTCGACGACTTCCTCTTCCAGCACGGTGAAACGCATTCCGCCGACGAGATCGGTGATCAGGTTGAACAGCGTGGCGAGCAGGACGGCCAGACCGGTGAACCCGATCACGAGGAACAGTCCGCCGATCCATGCGCTGTGATAGAGCTCGCCGCCGTTGAAGTCGAACGACGACCAGCCGAACGACTCGAAGAAGCGCTCGACGTTGTCGACCGTGCCAGTCGCATACGCCACGTTCCACAGCAGCACCGCAGCCGTCAGCACGATGAGATACAGCACGAGATTGGCGACGAGTGCGATCTTGAACACACTCCACGGATCAACGTGACGAACCACCCGCGTGACTCGACGCACACGTGGCTTGCGACCGAGCATGCGCGGAACGTTGATCGGAATCGGGAACGGCGCCGGGTCGTAATCGGGAGCTCGGCGGGGACGGCGAACCCCCGACGACGTGTCGTCCTGCGGTGCGAGCGCGACCGTCGGACCATCGATGTCGGCACGACGAAGCTCATCGAGCACGTCGTCGGACACATCCGGCTCGAGGCCCGGATCGAGCGCGGCCGGTTCGTCGTGGGCACGCCGGCTCGAACGAGCAGCGGGTCCCCGCCCGACTCGACATCGTCGTCGTCGCCCTCGGTGGCCATGACGATCTCCGGCAACTCGAACGGCGCCTCGTCGAGTTCGTCGAGTTCGTCGCCATCGACATCGACATCGAATGGCTCGTCGTAGCCATCGTCGAGCGCCTCGTCGAGGGCGCGCTCGGTCTTGCTCATCGCGGCAAGTGTACGCACGAGGTCGATCAAGGTCCTGTCAAGGTGTCACGGCGCGTTCGTTGCTCGAGCCGTCGCGCGAGCACCTCCGAGGCGCACCACGACCGTCACCTCGCCGTACGCCGGCCCACGCACCCACGACACGAGCTCAGCGCCATGTCGTGCAGCCAGCAGCTCCGCGCCGGCTCGGCCACCGTCGAGCGACACCAGTGCCGCGGCATCAGCGGCGGTCTGCGCTCGAGTGCGCTCGACAACGCGCCCGCCGAGAACGACCAGCGCCGTCGTGGTCACCAGGAAGATCACACTCGCCACGACGACGAGCAGCACCGCCGCCTGACCTCGATCGCCAACCGCACGCGTCATGGCGCGCTCCTTCCACCGATGCTCGGATGGCGATCGAATCGATCGCGAGGTGGCGCCGGGCGCGAGGCGGAAACTGATCAGGCGTCGTCGGCAGCGAGGATCGGGGCCACGGAACTGACGGCGTCGCCGTCGTCGATGTTCATCACCTTGACGCCGGTGGCGTCGCGACCCTGCGAGGAGATGCCGCGCACTTCCATGCGTATGGTGACGCCGTTGTTCGACACCGCCACGATCTCGTCGTCGAGTCCGACCATGAACGCTGCCACGACGGCGCCCTTCTTGCCGGTGAGTTTGATACCGCGGACACCCTGTCCGCCACGGCCCTGACGGTTGAACCTGTCGAGCTGCGTCCGCTTGCCGTAGCCGGCCTCGGTCATCAGCAAGATGGCGGTGTCGTCACGAGCGACATCGACCGACACGACACGATCGTCGGTGTTCTTGAGCTTCATGCCCCTGACACCGCCGGCGGAGCGACCCATGGCCCTGACGTCGTTCTCGTCGAAACGAATCGTCATGCCGTTGCGGCTCACCATGAAGATGTCGTCGCTGCCACTCGTTTCGATCACGCGGACCAGTTCGTCGTCGTCGCGCAGGTTGATGGCGATCAGGCCATCGCGGCGACTCTTGTCGTAGGCGTCGAACGCGGTCTTCTTGACCGTGCCGTTCTTGGTGGTGAAGAACAAGAACCGCTCTCCGGCGAAGTCACGCGTGTCGATGATCGCCTGGATCTGCTCGTCGGCCTGCAGCGGCAGGAGGTTGACGATCGGCATGCCCTTCGCGGTGCGCTCACGTTCGGGGATCTCGAGCGCCCGGAGGCGGTACACCTTGCCCCGGTTGGAGAAGAACAGCAGGTGCGCGTGCGCGGTGGTGAAGATGACGTGACGCACGATGTCGTCGACCTTCATCTTGCCGCCCGACACGCCACGTCCACCACGGCCCTGGGTCTTGAACGAGTCGGCCGACACGGCCTTCACGTACTGGGCCTGCGTCATCACGATGACGAGTTCCTTGTCGTCGACGAGGTCTTCGATCGACATCTCGCCGTCGTCGTAGGTCAACTCGCACACGCGCGGCGTGGCGAATTCATCCTTGATGGCGGTGATCTCGTCGCGGATCACGGTGCTGAGCCGCTCGGGGCTGTCGAGGATCTCCTGGAGATCGATGATCTTGGCTCGGGTCTCGTCGAGTTCGGTCTGCAGATCGAGGCGTGACAGCCGGGTGAGCTGGCGCAGCTGCATGTCGAGGATGTCGTTGGCCTGGATCTCGCTGAACTCGTACGGCGCGGCCATCAAGCCGTCGCGGGCGGCCGCGACATCGTCGCTGGCGCGGATGAGCGCAATGATCGCGTCGATGACGTCGAGGGCCTTGATGCGCCCCTCGAGGATGTGCTCGCGACGCTTGGCCTTGTCGAGACGGAACTGCGATCGCCGGGTGATGACGTCGCGCTGGTGCTTGACGTAGGCCACGAGGGCGTCACGCAGGTTGATCTGGCGCGGAACACCGTCGACGAGGGCGACCATGTTGATCGAGAACGTCGACTGCAGCTGGGTGAGCTTGAACAGGTTGTTCTTGACGACGTTGGCATTCGCGTCACGCTTGAGTGTGATGATCAGGTTGGTCTTGCCACCCGACGACGCATCGTTCACGTCTGCGATGCCGTCGAGGTCGCCACCGTCGACGAGATCCTGGATCCGCGACGCGATCGCCGAGCAGCTCGTCTGATACGGCAGCTCACTGACGACGATCTCCATGCGACCGGTCTTCGACTCTTCGATCTCGACCGTGGCACGCATCTTCACCGAACCACGCCCGGTTCGGTACGCGTCGATGATGCCGGCCTTGCCGAGGATGCTGGCACCGGTCGGGAAGTCCGGGCCCTTCACGAACTCCATCAGGTCGTCGGGTGTGGCATCAGGGTTGTCGAGCAGGTGAACGACCGCATCGATCACCTCGCCGAGGTTGTGCGGCGGGATGTTGGTCGCCATGCCGACGGCAATGCCCTGGCTGCCGTTGACGAGCAGGTTCGGGAAACGCGCCGGCAGCACGACGGGCTGTTCGAACATCCCGTCGTAGTTCGGGATCATGTCGACGGTGTCTTCGTCGATGTCGGCGAGCAACTGCATCGCCAGCGGGTTCAACCGGCACTCGGTGTAGCGAGCGGCGGCCGGGCCGAAGTCGGGGCTGCCGTAGTTGCCGTGGAAGTCGATGAGTGGATGACGCAGCGAGAACGGCTGGGCCATGCGGACCAATGCGTCGTAGATGGCGCTGTCGCCGTGCGGGTGGAAACGCGCCATGGTGTCGCCGGTGACGCGAGCGCACTTGACGTGGACACGGTCGGGACGGAAACCCTGGTCTTCCATGTCCCAGATGATCCGGCGGTGTACCGGCTTGAGGCCGTCGCGAACGTCCGGGAGGGCGCGCGACATGATGACCGACATCGCGTACTCGAGGAACGAGCTCTCCATCTCGTCGCTCAACGAGATCGGCTGGATGGGTTCGTTCGGGGGGGTGTCGTTCGTGTCAGTCATGTGTGGTGTTTCGTTTCAGGCAGGTCGTCGCGGTCGGATCAGAAGTCGAGGTTGCGGACGTCGCGGGCATTCGTGGTGATGAATTCTCGCCGTGCGGGCACGTCGTCGCCCATCAGGATCGAGGTGATCTCGTCGGCGAGCGCCGCTTCTTCGACGGTGACCTGGAGCAGTGTGCGGGTGCCGTCGAGCATCGTGGTGGTGCGCAGCTCCTCCCAGTCCATTTCACCGAGGCCCTTCAAGCGGTTGAACCCCTTCTTGTGGTTCGGACGGTCCGCGAGGAACGCCGCCTTGGCGACGTCGTCCTTGAGGTAGATCTTCTCCTTGCCCACCTCGGTGGAGTACAGCGGGGGCTGAGCGATGTAGCAGTAACCCGCCTCGACCATCTCGCGCATCTGACGGAAGAAGAACGTGAGCAACAGCGTGCGGATGTGGCTGCCGTCGACATCGGCGTCGGCCAGGCAGATCACCTTGTGGTAGCGGCACTTGGTGACGTCGTATTCGTCGCCGACGCCGGCACCGATCGCGGTGATGAGCGCCTGGATCTCGTTGTTCTTGAGCATCTTGTCGACGCGTGCCCGCTCGACGTTGAGGATCTTGCCGCGGATCGGCAGGATCGCCTGCGTGCGAGGATCGCGGGCATCGACGGCGGTGCCGCCGGCGGAGTCACCCTCGACGATGAACAGTTCGGACTCGTCGGCGTTCTTCGACGAACAGTCCTTCAACTTGTCGGGCATTCCGGCGCCGGACAGGGCCGTCTTGCGTCGGATCGCGTTGCGGGCGTTCTTCGCGGCGACTCGAGCCTGCGCGGCGGCGAGGCCCTTCTTGACGACCTTGTTCGCCTCGGTCGGGTTCTCCTCGAGCCATTCACCGAGACGTTCGTAGGTCGCCTTCTGCACGAACGAACGCATCGGCACGTTGCCGAGCTTGGCCTTGGTCTGTCCCTCGAACTGCGGCTCGCGCAGCTTCACCGACACGATGGCGGTGATGCCCTCGCGGATGTCCTCGCCGGTGAGGTTCTGGTCCTTCTCCTTGAGGAGATTCTTGGCGCGGGCGTACTTGTTGAGCACCGACGTGAGCGCCGTCTTGAAGCCCTCGACGTGCATCCCTCCCTCGGTGGTCGAGATGCCGTTGGCGTACCCGTGGATGCCTTCGTAGTAGCCGGTGTTCCACTGCATCGCGATGTCGAGCATCTGGCCGTCTTCGGTGTCTTCGTCCTCGAACTGGCACACCTTGGAGAACAACGGCTCCTTGGTGGCGTTGAGGTGCTTGACGAAGTCGAGGATGCCGCCCTTGTACTGGTACGAGATCGTCTGCTCGCGGCTCTCGCGCTGGTCTTCGAAGACGATCTCGAGACCCCGGTTGAGAAACGCCATGGTCTGCAGTCGCTCGAGCACGGTGCGCGACACGAACTCGACCCCTTCGGCGGCGAAGACCGTGGGATCGGGCCAGAACGTGATGGTGGTCCCCGTGACGCGACCCCGCTTGGGTGTGTCTCCGACGACAGCCATCTTGCCCTGGGGCTTGCCGCCCTGTGCGTACTCCTGGCGGTAGTGCTTGCCGTCACGGTCGACCTCGATGACGAGACGCTCGGACAGTGCGTTCACGACGGACACACCGACGCCGTGAAGGCCACCGGACACCTTGTAGCCCTCGCCACCGAACTTGCCACCGGCGTGGAGCACGGTCAGCACGACTTCGGCAGCGCTCTTGCCCTTGTGCTCGCCTGAGGTGAACGGGTCGACCGGGACGCCGCGACCGTTGTCGTCGACCCGGCAGCCGCCGTCGGCGAGCAGCGTGACCCCGATGCGCGTGCAATGGCCGGCCATTGCCTCGTCGACGGAGTTGTCGACGACCTCCCAGATCAGATGGTGGAGCCCTTGCAGACCGGTGGAGCCGATGTACATGCCCGGACGCTTGCGCACCGGGTCGAGGCCCTCGAGCACCTGGATTGCCTTGGCGTCGTAGGCCGCCGTGGTGGTGGCGGAGTTGGTGTTCGACTTCTTCTTGGGCGGCGATGCCCCGTTGGTGTCGGGAACGTCGGTCGCTGGTGATTCGGTGTCGTTGGACACTCGTACCTCGATACTTCTGGCTGTCTGGCGGAATGCCCCGAAAGGGGCACGTTGGTGGGGCGAACAGCGAGGTCGGCCGACCCTCGACGTACCTGTCGAACCGGCGCCCACGCTGCATCGCGAGTGGTCACCAGCCTACCAGCGGGGTGTCACGGAGTCGGGGAATCCGAAGCGTCCGACGAGGGTCCGGAGGATGGTCTGGAGGATGGTCTGGAGGGTCGTCCGACGCGCACCTCGACCCGTTCGATCCGAACACCGGCCACCTCGGCCAGACGTGCCGTGATCGTGCCGCTGAGAAACTTCACCTGGGTTGCCCACGCAGGTTCGTCGGCCTCCACCACGAGCACACCGTCGTCGAGGCGAACCGGTCGGACGTGTGCCGCCACGGTCGGCCCGACGGCGTCGTCCCAGCGTCCGAAGACGCCCCCGATCTGGATGCGATCGGTCCCGCGTAACGACTTCATGATCGAGTCGAGCGACCGCGAAATCGGAACAGGCTCGGCCATGACTGCCAACGTACCCGGTCACTCCTGGGTGACGTGCCCGGCGATCACGCGGAGCACGTGGTCGGCGCGTGCGGCCGACGGCAGTTCGCTCGCTGTCGTGATCACCACCTGTCCAGCGGGGAGATGACCGAGCAACGCCGTCGCACGGTGGTCGTCGAGTTCGGACAGCACGTCGTCGAGCACCAGCACCGGCGCCTCGCCGGTTCGCTCGGCAACCAGACGATGCCCTGCAAGACGCAAGGCCAGCGCCAAGGTGCGCTGCTCACCCTGTGATGCATGCGTGCGACTCGGTAGTCCGTTGATGGTCATCTGCAACTCGTCACGATGCGGACCGACCGTGCTCACCCCCCGACGAACATCGAGTGGCCTGGCCATCGCCAGCGCCGCGCCGAGGCCCCCGGACCGCCACTCGGGTTCGTAGTACAGATCGAGTGGTGTCGGTGTTCCGGCGAGCTGCTCATAGGCCTCCTGCACCATCGGGGTGAGCCGCGCGACCAGCGTGGCGCGCGCGTAGCCGAACTGATCGGCGACCTCGGCGAACTTCGTGTCCCAGACATCGAGCGTCACCTCGATCTCGGCGGTGAGTCGACCGGCTGCCTGTTTGAGCAGGGTGTTTCGTTGACGCACGATTCGGTCGATCTCGAGGCGCACGGTGTCGTACTTCGTCGCCAGTGCAACCAGCGTGTCGTCCATGAAGCGACGTCGATCACCGGGGCTTCCCTTCACGAGGATCAAGTCGTCGGGCGAGAACACCGTGACACGAACGGCACCGAGAAGGTCGCGCACCCGAGCAAGCTTCTGTCGATTCACCTGGACGCGATTGCGGCCCACGGAAGCGAGCTCGACCTCGATCAACGTCTCACGCCCATCGTCCTGGCGGATCGTTGCCCGGATGATCGCCGTGTCGGCACCGGCGCGGATCAGCGCGTCGGTCGGAGCCGACCGGAAACTCGTCAGCGTGGCGAGAAACGCCAGGGCTTCGGCAAGGTTGGTCTTGCCCTGACCGTTGTCGCCGATGACCACCGTGGTGCCGGAGTGCAGTTCGAACGACCCCGTCACGTAGTTCCGGAAGTCGACCAACTCCAGATGCTCGATGATCACCGCATTACGGCACGCGAACGGGCATCAGCAGATACAGGTAGTCGTCACGGCCGACCCCGCGCAGGACGGCGGGCTTCATCGGATCCATCGTTGCCAGTGTCACGTCGTCGCTGTCGATCGCGTCGATGCCGGCGGCGAGATAGTCGGGGTTGAACGCCACCGTCATCTCGATGCCGTCGTAGCTGGCGTCGATCTCCTCGGCTGCGTTGCCGACATCCTGGGTGATCGCCGTGAGCTGCACCGTGTCGCCACCCAGCGTGAGGCGGACCGGTGTGGAGTCCTGGGCGAGAATCTTCACACGCCGGATCGCTTCGAGCATGGCGGCCTTGCCGACCGTCAACAGGTTCGGATAGCTCGACGGCAACAGGTTCCGATAGTTCGGGAACTCACCCTCGATCAAGCGCGTGCTGAGTCGGGTGCCGCCCGCCTCGAACGTCGCCTCACGTTCGCCGAGTCGGACACTGAGCTCCTCCACGTCGCCCATCACCCGCTGCAACTCGTTGAGCGCACGGCCCGGGATCAACACGTTTCTGCCGGCACCCAGCACGGTGGTCCCCGGCAGGTCGCGAACCGCGAGTCGATACGAGTCGGTGGCGACCATGCGCAGCCCATCGTCCTCGGAGGCGAGGAGCACACCCGTGAGCACCGCACGTGCGTCGTCGGTCGAGGCGGCGCGGACCACTTGGCGCAGAGCTTCGGCCACCATCGCCGCCGGCAGCGTGACTGCATCGGCGGCCGGTTCGCTCTGTGCCGGATAGTCGTCGAGCGACAGCGGGCGTACCGAGAAGTGCGATCGGCCGGCACTGATCGACATCTCGTCGTCGTGGAGCTCGACCGACACGGCGCCGGCAGGCAGTGCTTTCACGATGTCGCCGACGAGTCGGGCGGGTACGACGGCAGCCCCGTCACGTTCTCCACCCACATCGACAGTCAGGCGGATGGTCAGTTCCAGGTCGGTGCCGGTCACCGTGAGGCGGTCGCCTTCGACCTCCATGCGGACTCCGGCGAGCACCGGCAACGTGCCGGTGCGGTTCGTGGCCGCACGTCCGGCAGAACCGACGGCGTCGGCGAGAACATCACGTTCACAACGAAACTTCACAGTGGGCACTTCTCCTCATGCATGGATGTCTCAATGTTCAATGTCAGTAGTAGGTGCTGTGGATTGGGGACAAGCACGCGTCGTTGCAGCGTAGGACCGTTGTCGGCGTCCACACGGGATGGGGCCGTGATCCCCATGACGGGAATGACGACGTTGTAGTCCGGTGGACAACGTCGCGATGTCCACCGGCGGTCGGGGTGTTGTCCCGTCCGCGTCCCCAACGTTGTTCGCGATGTTGCTGCTGCGGTCATGCCTTGAGCTGCTGCAGCAGGTCGGTGACCTGGTCGTAGATCTGTTTGCGTTCGCTCATCAGGCGCTGGATCTTCTCGTTGGCGTGGATCACGGTGGTGTGGTCACGTCCGCCGAACAGCCGCGCAATGGCGGGATAGCTGAGGTCGGTCAGTTCACGGAACACGTACATGGCGATCTGTCGCGCGGTGACGAGTGGTCGTTGGCGGCTGCGGCCCTTGAGGTCTTCGACCGGGAATTTCAAGATGACCGCGATGTCGGCCAGCAACTCTTCGTCGGTGCGGGCCTTGGGTTTGCTGTCGTTGAGCAGATCAGCGAGTTGTGTCTGGGCCAGGTCGGTCGTGATCGGTACCTGGTTCAAACTGGCGTAGGCCGTGACCCGGATCAGTGCACCTTCGAGTTCGCGGATGTTGGTGGCGATGTTGGTGGCGATGAACTCGAGTGTCTCGTCGGGGACCATCACCCGGTCACGTTCGGACTTGTTGCGCAAGATGGCGAGGCGGGTTTCGAGGTCGGGCGGCTGGATGTCGGTGATCAGGCCCCACTTGAAACGTCCGCGGAGTCGTTCCTCGAGTGTCGGAATGGCGTCGGGCATGCGGTCGGACGAGATGACGACCTGCTTGTTGGCACCATGGAGTGAGTTGAACGTGTGGAAGAACTCCTCCTGGAGCCCTTCTTTTCCGGCGATGAACTGGATGTCGTCGATCAGCAGTACGTCGATGTCGCGGTATCGGCGACGCAGCGAGTTGGTGGTGTTCTGGCGAATCGCGTCGACGTACTCGTTCATGAAGGTCTCGGTCGAGACGTATCTCACCTCGTGATGCTGATAGTTCGAGTGGACGTAGTGACCGATCGCGTGGAGGAGATGTGTCTTGCCCAGGCCGGCCGACCCGTAGATGAACAGCGGGTTGTAGCTGCGTCCCGGAGTTTCGGCGACCCGCAGGGCGGCCGCGAGGGCGAACTGGTTGGATGCACCTTTCACGAACGTCTCGAACGTGTAGCGGGGGTTCAACCCCGCCTCGTCGAGCAGCAGTGACTGCTGTGCCGAGCGTTCGTGGGCCCGCGCCGTGGTGTCGGTGTCGGAACTCCGGTCGTCGAGCGAGGTGGTGTCGACCTCGACGACGGCCTCACCGGTCTCGACGTCGATCTCCACGTGGCGGTGCCCTTCGTTGGCATCCTCGAGTGCCGCAGTGACCAACGGGAGGTAGCGAGTGAGGATCCGGTCGCGGACATAGGCACTCGGTGCGAGCAGGCGCAACGTGTCGGAATCCGATTCCAACGGTGACACGTCTTGAAAGGTCGAGAACCAGACGGACTCGGCGAGTTGTGAGCGCAACGACAGCGTCACCTGGGTCCACACGTCCGTGCTCTCGCTCACCTGGTCATCTCCCGATCTGCGCCGCCGACAGTCCACACGGTTGTCCACACGATGTGGACATGTACCGGACAGTGGGCGGGCGGATGAAGCTACCACGTTGTCCGACGCAGGAAAACCTGGGGGAGCCGGCGATAAATCAGCCCGAATCATGGCCGTTATGCTGGGATGACGCGAATCCGCTCGCCTTGTGGACAACTTACAACCGTGTGGTTTGCCGACGGTGGTTGGCGCAAGTGCACGCATGGCCGTAGCCTTGGCAGGTCAGTCTGTGCAGGTGGACCGTGTGGTTCCCTGTACGGTTCGTGATTGCTGCATCGAGAAGTGTCCGGAGATCGCCGTGAAGCGTACCTATCAGCCCAACAACCGCCGCCGAGCCCGCAAGCACGGTTTCCGTGCGCGCATGAGCACTCGCGCCGGCCGCGCCGTGCTGAAGTCCCGTCGCGCCAAGGGCCGAGCCCGTCTGTCGGCTTGATCGACCGGATCCGCGAGCGCGACGCATTCATCCGCCTTCGGCGAGACGGCGTCCGTGTGCGGATCGAGCCGCTCTGGTGCTCGTTCGTTCCCGATTCCGAGGTGGTTCCACCGCAGGTGGCGTTCGCCATCGGTCGCGCCACCGGGTCTGCCGTCCAACGCAATTTGCTGCGTCGACGGCTTCGAGCAGTGCTTCGGCAGTGCGAGGTGCCGCCGGGGCTCCTGCTCATCGGCGCCAGCACTCGCGCCAACGAACGTACGTTCGCAGAACTCGAGCGCTGCCTGACAGAGCTGATACGCAAGGTTGCGGATCGATCGGCCCCACCGACATGACGTGGATGCAGCGTCGTGCGTTGTCGTTGATCGAGGGATACCAACGTGCCTTTGCCGGACGCCCCTCCCCGTGTCGGTTCTATCCCACTTGTTCTGCCTACGCCCATGAGGCGTACGAGACGCACGGTACGGTCCGGGGATCCTGGTTGACCCTTCGTCGCCTCGTGCGTTGTCGACCGCTGGGTCCATCGGGCTTCGACCCGGTTCCCGAGGCCGGCCCACGCAGTGCTGCTGCACACTGTGCCCATCCGATGCCCCATGCCCAAGAGGACCACTGAGCGATGTTCGAAATCCCCGCCGCACTGTTGTCGTGGTTCTATGGCCTGACCAACAGTTACATCATCGCCATCGGGCTCATCGCGGTGGTCGTGATGGCGATCACGACGCCACTGACACTCAAGAGCACCAAGGGAATGCTCGAGATGCAGCGGTTGGCGCCCGAGATGCGCAAGTTGCAGAACGAGTATCGCAACGATCGCACGAAGCTCAACGAAGAGATGATGAAGCTCTACCAGGAGCACAAGGTCAATCCCATGGCCTCGTGTCTGCCACTGGTGGCGCAGATGCCGGTCTTCATCATCATGTTCCGCGTCCTGCGCGGATTGACGTATGCACCTCGCGGTTCGGCCCGGCCGATTTCCGATGCTGTCTGGGGCGCATTCGAGCGTCCCGACGAGGTGGCCGACCCCGGGTTCCTCCCGCGGTACCTGTCGCTCGACTCGGCGCTGTACAAGTCGCTGTACGGCAAACACGAGATGATGTCGTTGGGCCTCGACCTGTCGAAGTCGGCTGCCACCGAGATCACCAACGGGTTCGTCGCGGCGTTGCCCTACGTGCTCCTGGTCGTGGTGCTCGGTGCGCTGTACTTCGTCCAGCAGCGCATGGTCGCTGCCCGTGCCTCGATCAGCCCCACGATGTCGGCGGGTCAGCAGAAGCTGATGCAGTACCTGCCCGTCTTCTTTGCCGTCTTCCAGATCTTCTTCCTGTCCGCCCTGGTCGTCTACTACATCTTCCAGACGCTGCTGCGCATTGCCCAGCAGGCCTACATCACTCGAGCGTTCTACGGTCACGACGAGTCACTCGGACGTCAGGCTCAACGAGCCGGCGAGGCAGCTCGCGAGGAAGCCAAGAAGAACGGTGAGACGGGCGGCATGTTCTCGCAGGCCAAGCGAGACCTCGGCGCCGGATCGTCGCCGAAGTCGTCCTCGACATCGAAGAAGGACACCACACCGGCAACGAGCAAGGACGTGACCAGCAAGCGCGTCACGCCGCCGAAGAATCGTCCGACACCGTCGGCCAACGCGAAGGGCCGCCCGACACCGTCGCGCCAGCAAGCCGAGGCGGAACGAACCAAGGCCGCAAAGGCCGCCAAGTCGTCACGCCCCAAGCCCAGCAAGAAGTCGAACTGACGCCCCCTGGTAGCGCCGTCGTCGACGCCGCTGCCCGTACCAGAAAGTGAATGATCATGGAGTGGGTAGAAACCACCGCGAAGACCATCGATGCGGCCCGCGAGGCGGCCCTCGATCAGCTCGGCGTCGCTGCCGACGAAGCAGAATTCGATGTGATCGAGGAGCCCCGTCCCGGGCTGTTCGGTCGAGTTCGCGGGGAGGCCCGTCTGCGGGCACGGGTTCGCCCCACCCAGGCGCGTCCGAAGCAGGAGCGTCGACGTCGGGGCCGCTCCGATGGCGCAGCAGCCTCGTCGGAGACCGAATCGTCGACTCCGACATCAGCATCGGCAAAGTCATCGGCAAAGTCATCGGAAAAGTCACCGTCGAAATCATCGTCGAAGTCATCGACGAGCAGCGACAGCGAGAGTGCACCGGACGATGCCTCCTCCACCACCACCACGTCGTCGTCAGCCGACACGTCGACGCCGCAACGTGCTCGTCGGCGCACCACCACCAGCAAGCGCAACGAGGAGCCCACGATGACCAGTGACGAGCGGACCAATGACGAGCGACCCGAGTCCACGGTGACCCCCGACGAAGTCGGCGCGGCGGCCGTTGCGTTCATGGAAGGTCTGACCACCGCGCTCGGCGCCGACGCCGCCGTTGCGGTGAAGGTCGACGGAATCGAACTCGAGGTGACGGTGACGGGAAGCGAACTCGGCTTGCTCGTCGGCCCGGGTGGCAGGACACTCAACGCCGTGCAAGACCTTGCTCGAGTCGCCGCACAGCGTCGTCTCGGCGACCATGAGACCCGCCTGCGTGTCGATGTCGCCGGGTACCGCGAGCGCCGTGAAGCAGCCTTGGGTTCGTTCGCTCGCGACGTTGCCGAGCAGGTGCTCTCCTCAGGGACGGCACGATCGTTGGAGCCGATGACGTCGGCCGATCGCAAGGTCGTGCACGATGTCCTCAACGAGATCGACGGTGTCACCACCCGTTCAGTGGGCGAAGATCCGGATCGCCGCATCATCGTCGATCCGGCCTGAGTACTCACCGGGTGATGTCTGGTGGCTGACGGACTCGTCGAAATCCTGACCGAAGCCCAACACCTCGGCTTTCTCGGCGCACGTCCCATCACCGAGGTGATCGAGCATGCCCGAGCGTTCGTCGGGGCACTGAGTGAACTCCCGGCGGATGCACGTGTGATCGACCTCGGCTCTGGCGGGGGTGTTCCCGGGTTCGTGATCGCCGCTGATCGTCCGGACCTTCACGTGACACTGCTCGATCGACGAACGAAGCGCACCGACTTCCTCGAACGCAGCGTTCGTCGACTTGGCTGGACCGAGCGCGTCTCGGTCACGGCCACCGATGTTGCAGCCTTCCACCCCGACCCCTTGTTCGATGCCGCGGTGGCCCGAGGTTTCGGCCCCCCCGCCGAAACACTGGCGGTGGCCGCTCGTCTCGTTCGTGTCGGCGGGCGCGTGGTGATCAGCGAGCCTCCGACCGGCGATCGCTGGGACGTCGAGGTGTTGACGCAGGCACGGGTCGAACGGATCAGCAGTCCGGTTGGTCGCGTTGCGGTGTTCATCCGTCTGAGCGAGACCGACCGTGCCGATCGCCCGGCTGGATGACCGTCGAGCAAGCGCCGACTCCCCTGCCGCAGCGTCCCCGCTCGAATGTTTCACGTGGAACATTCGAGCGGATCACATCACATTCCGGCGGTTGTTTCACGTGAAACATCCGAGTGATGCTTGTTTCGCGTCGTTCAGTACGGCAGAGTGTGGACATCCCGCCGCTGGAGCCCACATCCCGCGGCACATTCCCCTGGAGAATATTCGTGTCGGATCATGACGCCCTGGCGTCCGTTTCTCCGGACCAACCCACTGACCCGGGCGAGTCCGAACCCTCGTTGACCGTTCGTGATCGACATCCGTTGCCCCGGATCATCGCGCTGGCCAACCAGAAGGGCGGTGTCGGCAAGACGACGACGACCGTGAACCTCGGTGCGGCACTCGCCGACATGGGGTTACGCACGTTGATCATCGACCTCGACCCGCAGGGCAACGCGTCGACGGGACTGGGGATCGAGAACCGTGGTCTCGAGCTCTCGATGTACCACGTGTTGATGCACGAGGAGCCACTCGAGAACGTCGTCGAGCCGACCGACGTGCGTAATCTGTTCGTTGCTCCCGCATCACTCGATCTGGCGGGCGCGGAGATCGAACTCGTCCCGGCGTTCAGTCGTGAGCAACGTCTCAAACGGGCGATCGACGCGGTGCTCGACGACTACGACTACGTGTTGATCGACTGCCCCCCGTCGCTGGGGCTGCTCACCGTGAACGGCCTCGCCGCCGCCAGCGAGGTGCTGGTCCCGATCCAGTGCGAGTACTACGCACTCGAGGGTCTCGGTCAATTGCTCCGCAATGTCGACTTGGTCAAGCGCAACCTCAACCCGACGTTGGATCTCAGTACGATCCTGTGCGTGATGTATGACGCTCGGACCAAATTGTCCGGCCAAGTCGTGAGCGAGGTCCGTGAACACTTCGGCGACAAGGTGCTCAAGTCGGTGATTCCTCGCTCGGTCCGGTTGTCGGAGGCACCGTCGTTCGGCCAACCGATCACGACGTTCGACCCCACCTCTCGGGGTGCGATCGCCTATCGAGACGCTGCACGGGAGGTGCACCATGGCACGATCTAGTGGTCTGGGCAAGGGGCTGAGTTCGATCATCCCGACGGCTGAACGCCCGGATGGTGACGCTGCTGCCTCGGCAGCGGTCTTGGCCGACATTGCCGTCACGGCCATCTCCCCGAACCCACACCAGCCGCGCGTGCTCTTCGATGAGGAGAGCCTGAGTGAGTTGACCGCATCGATCGCCGAGATGGGCGTGCTCCAGCCGATCCTCATCCGGCCACTCGACGACAACACCTACGAGCTGATTGCCGGAGAGCGCCGGTGGCGAGCCGCGCAACGAGCGGGGCTGACCACCATTCCCGCGGTGATTCGTGTGACCGACGATGTGAGCTCGGTCGAGCAGGCGTTGGTCGAGAACCTGCATCGTCAGGATCTCACTGCCCTCGAGGAATCGGCGGCATATCAGCAGCTGATCGATGACTTCGGCCTCACGCACGATCAGGTGTCGTCTCGGGTGGGCAAGAGTCGCTCGGCCATCACCAACAGTCTGCGGCTCTTGGGACTCCCACCGGCCGTGCAGCGTCTGCTCGCCGACGGGCAGTTGTCGGCCGGACACGCGCGCGCACTCCTCGGAACACCCGACCGATCACGCCAGGAGTCGCTGGCTCGTGAGGCGGTTGCGGGTGGTTGGTCGGTTCGTATGGTCGAAGACGCCGTCCGGCGCGATGGCGAGCCAGAGGTTCCCGCCGAACCTGATCGAACGGCACTCGATCGACGGTGCTGGGCTGACGCCGGCCACCAAGCTGCGCCCGCCTGGCTTGTTGGAACTCGAGAACCTGTTGGCAGAGCATCTCGAGACGCGCGTGAGCGTGCAGATGTCGGCCAAGAAGGGTCGCGTGAGCATCGAGTTCGCCGACCTGGAGGACCTCGAGCGCATCTACCGCGTCATCGTCGGCTGAGCAGACCTCGATGACGACATGAGGATGGTCATCCTCAGGTCGCGCGTGAGATCGCGATCGACCGCACAGGTGAACGCGAAGCGTCACGGCCATGCTCCGTTCACCGGCCGTTCACCCACTCTCGGTGGTGATCTGCTCAACGTCTGGTCGAGACAAACCCACAAGCTGTGCGCAACACTGTGGATAAACACCACGTCTGTGCACGAGGCACCGTGTCGACGGCGGAACGTCAGCGGGTGTCGGGTGATTCGGGACGGCGGTCGGTCATCGGCGACGAGGCCCACGCGACAATGGCCATCACCAGCGCATTGGCAATGGCATCGGTGGCATCGACGACCTCGCGGACCGGCCCGAGCGAACACAGCACGGCCGGCATCCGGGTTTCACGCAGGACCGCCAGGCGCATGCCGCGCAACTCCGGCGCGACGGTGAGGACGTCCTGCAGGCGTTCCGCAGCTTGTGAGGCCAACGTGCGACCTCCGACTGATTCGAACGTGGGTACGCCAAAGTAGGAGATGATCGATCGTTTGTCCGATCTGGCCTCGAATCCGATGTACAGCGTGGCACCGAACCGATTTGCTGCCGCTGCGTGGGCACCTGCCTCGTACTCGTCGGTCGAGATGACCGTGGCGCCGGCATCCCGAAGGGCACGAGTCAGCGATCGGCTGATCGAGCTGAGCCCACCGAACTGACCCACGACGATGCGCAGCGTGCCCAGCGATGCGTGCGCGGTCATCGATTCGTTCTCACGCACGACCGCAACCCCGGGCCCGGTGCCACTCTGGCGGCTGACGAGTTCGAGCATGCGCACGGTGTGGACGCCGCACACGCCGTCGACCACGAGACCGGAATTGCGTTGGAAATCCTCGAGCGCCCGCACCGTGGCGGGCCCCATGATGCCATCGGGGCGTCCGCAGTCGAACCCGAGGTGATTCAGCGCGGTCTGGAGCGTCGCGACGTCGTCACCGCGCAGTTGCGGCGCCCCGAGCAGGAGCAGGCGGTCGCCGAGGGTGAATCCGGCCTCCACCAACGTCAGCCAGGTCGGTTCGTCGCATGTTCCACTCACGTGCAGGCCACGTTGGCGCTGGAATGTCGAGGTGGCGTCGCGCGTCGACGTGCCGAACACGCCCGACTCGTCGCCGGTGGCGGGGAACCCGGCGGCGCCAAGGCGCCGTTGGAGGTCGCGAACTGCTTCTCCACGCTGACCCTCGGTCAGCGGGAGCAGGTTCTTCAGGGTGAGGTCGTGAGGAATTCGTCGAGCTCCTGGAGCAGGGCGCCCTTGCTCTTGGCGCCGACGAGGCGTTTGGCCACCTCACCACCAGAGAACACGAGCAGCGTCGGAATGCTCATCACGTTGTACCGCATGGCGAGGTCGGGGTTGTCATCGACATTGAGCTTGGCAACGGTGAGCTGCTCGGATCGCTCGCCGGCGATCTCCTCGAGGATCGGGGCGATCTGCTTGCACGGCCCGCACCACTCGGCCCAGAAGTCGACGATGACAGGCTTGTCGGAGCCGATGATGGTCTCGTCGAAGGTATTGGACGACAGATTCACGATGCCGTTGGCCATTGGGGGTCCTTTCTCAGCACTGCCTGGTGGCAAGACTAGATGCACCTCGGGTCAACCGGTCGGTGACACAGAACATTCCCGCCCGCGGCGCCGCAGTTGGTGCCCCGCCTCAGTGGTGGACGTTGGCCTCGAGCCAGCGCTCGGCATCGATGGCCGCCATGCATCCCGATCCGGCCGCCGTGATCGCCTGGCGGTACACGTCGTCCTGCACGTCGCCGCACGCGAACACGCCGTCGACATCGGTGTACGACGAATCGTGCTTCGTCACCAGGTAGCCCGTTGTCGGGTCCAAGTCGAGCTGATCGATGAACAGGTCGGTGTTCGGACGGTGTCCGATTGCCACGAACAACCCGGTCACGGGCAGCGTCGAGACCGAGCCGTCGACGGTGTTGGTGACCTCCACACCGCTCACGCTCGTCTCACCGAAGATCTCGGTGACCCGGGAGTTCCAGAGGAACTCGATCTTCGGGTTGGCGAGTGCGCGATCCTGCATGATCTTCGAGGCACGCAACTCGTCGCGGCGATGGATGATGGTGACCTTGTCGGCGAATTTCGTGAGGAACGTCGCCTCTTCGATGGCCGAATCGCCGCCGCCGACGACCGCAATCTCGTGCCCTCGGAAGAAGAAGCCGTCACAGGTGGCGCACGTCGACAATCCATGGCCGATGAGTCGCTGTTCGGCCTCGAGGCCGAGCATCAGTGACTGGGCGCCCGTGCTGACGATGACGGCGTTGGCCAAGTACTCGTCGTCGCGGATCCAGATCCGGAAGGGTCGCTGGGAGAAGTCGACCTTCGTCACCTTCTCGGTGATGATCTCGGTACCGAACCTCGTGGCCTGCGCGCGCATGTTGGCCATCAGGTCGGGGCCCATGATGCCGTCGGGGAAGCCCGGGAAGTTCTCGACCTCGGTCGTCAGCATGAGCTGGCCGCCGGGTTGATCGCTGGTACTCGACGGTTCACCCTCGATGAGCAGGGGCGACAGGTTGGCTCGGGCGGTGTAGATCGCTGCGGTCAGGCCGGCAGGGCCCGATCCGATGATGATGACGTCACGGACGTCGGCCATGGGGACTCCTCGAGTGCGTTGGGGGTTGGGAAGCGCGCAGTGGACGGACTGGCCGAGCGCTCAACTCGCGGCGGTGTTGCGCTTCTTGAACAGCCACACGCCGGCGATCGAGAAGACACCTCCGACAATGAAGTAACTCAGGTAGACGGCGCGTTCCCAGGTGGTGGCCAGTTCGAGCAGCGACTGCAATCCGCGCATCGCCATCACGAGCGCAATGGTGAGCGCGAACGCCCCGACGATCAGGGCGATCAGGCCGAAGACCACGCCGCGCGCCGCATAGACGAGGTTCTGCGTCGTCTTCGACCGCACCGTGTCGATGAAGCTGACGACGATGTCGGTGGTCTCGGTGGCCCAGTTCGGATCGGTGAGCGGATTTGCGGGCATGGCGGCGAGGTTAGCCGCCGCTCACGGAAGGCGCGCGCGGGCGACTTCGCGGCAGTCCGCCGCTTCGTACGCAATGGCCAGTTCACGGCTCTCGTCGACGCCGACGACCACGCTGGTGGTTCCGTATCGCGCCGGGCCGACGACGTAGTCGGCACCGAGGCACAACGGCCACTGTGCGGCGAGAATCGTCGCCTGCGAATCGGTGAGTCGGTCGTCGATCGATTCGCTGGTTGCGGCCGGCACCTCGGGGTCCTGCGGCGCACCGACGGCGTCGGAGGCGAAGATCCCGAGTTCCTCGGGCGTGTCGAGTTGCTCGAGTTCGGTCTCGGTCGGTGGCGCGGCATCGTTGATGCCGGTGTCGAGTTCGGCGCCGTCGGCGGCGGCGATCGCGGGACCCGGTGCTGACGGCGCCACCTCGTCGGCGACGATCGCGGTTTCGGCTTCGGTCGATTCGGCGAGCGCTGCGACCTCGGGTGCGCTGGTCACCTCGCTGGCCGATTGCGTCGCCGAGTCGTCGTCGGTGCCGGACGAGACGGTCTGCAAGACGATGCCACCGGCGAGCACGAGCACGAGGGCCGCTGCGGCACCCAGGAGCCGGCGATTCGTGTTCGGGCGTCGGCGCTCGGCGAGTGGGATGGGTGGTGCGGGCACTCGGTCCCACGCGTCGAGGGCATTCGCCAGCAGCGATTCGCGCACCGAGATCGACGACGGCTCGACGTCAGCGAGCAGCACGCGGACGTAACGCAGCCGGTCGACTTCCACGAGCAGTGCCGGGTCGGCCTCGACACGGGCGCGCTCGTCGGCGGTCACGTCACCATCGAGGTACGCGCTCGCAAGCAGAGTCAGGTCGTCGTTCATGTGCGCTCTGTTGGACGTTCGTCGGAGGGCGGTTGGTTCCCGGGCTCTGATGAAATCGGCAGGTCGAGGTCGAGGCGGAGTCGTGCGGCGAGGGTGGCTCGGCCCCGCGAGATACGTGATTTCACGGTCCCCACCGGAATGTCGAGCACCTCGGCGATCTCGGAATAATCGAGGTGTGCGACGTCGCGGAGCACCACCGCGGTACGGAGGTCGTCGGGAAGTTCGGCGAGGGCTTCGTCGAGGATCAGGCGATCGCCGACACCGTCGACGTCGTGAGTGGCACGGTCGTCGGCGCGTTCGATCGCGCCGTCGTCACCGTCGTCGAGCCTCGGTCGCCGGTCGCGTTTTCGAAGTTCGTCGAGCGAGGCGTTCGTGGCGATGCGGTACGCCCAGGTACCGAACGACGATCGGCCATCGAAGCGTGGAAGGTTGCGGACGATCTTGATGAGCGCCTCTTGGCAGGCATCGTCGGCGTCACGGCTGCCTCCGGCGATGCGACGACAGACCGCGTGGATCCGGTCGTAGTGCGCCCGCAGCAGTTGGTCGAGCGCGTTCCTGTCACCGCCCTGCGCGGCGGCAACCAGTGCCTTGTCGTCGAGATGTGTGGAGATGCTCGGAGCGTAACGAACCGCTCAGTTCACGATGGCGATCTCACCGAGGCGTCCGCGATAGGGATTGGCGGTGGTGCAGGTGGCATCAGGGCCGAGTTCCTTGAGCATGATGAACATGTGGCGCGCCGGGGCGGGCGGGACGGCCGACGTGACCGTGCCCGTCTCGTCGGCAAACTGAGTGGCACCGAGTTCCGGCCCCCAGTCGCCGATGTTCGCCGGGATGGTCTCGGCGTCCGACGCGAAGAACGTCACCTGATAGGGCGCCGTCTGGAGATCGACCTGGAGCGCCTTCTGCATGGGAGCGTCGAAGGTGACCACCAGCCCCACGCCTCCCTTGCCGCCGAGGTACTTCGAGGAGTAGCACACGGTCCCCCACGACGTTGCCGGGTTGCCATCTGCAGTGGCGAACACGGCGTCACCGTCGTTCTCGCTGCCGTCACCGTCGGGGTCGTAGGCAGTGATGGTCGCGATGGCGGTGCCGACGACCGCGGGTGGGGTGCTGCCGGCCGGTGCGGCAACGCTGCCCGCAGGGACCGCAGGCGTCGAGGCGACCGATTCGCCGCCACCGAACTCCAAGTTGGCCCACAGCAGTGCACCGACACCGATGGCGGCGACGAGCAGCACCGCGACCACGGTGAAGGCCGGCTTCCACTCCTGGGTGAGTCCACGCGCCGGTTTGCCCCGAAGGTCGGCACCGCCCGGAGGGGTGAGTTCGTCATGGGCGCCGAGGGCGGCGAACGGGGTCGCGGTCGTCGTGGTCACCATCGGCGTGGTGCCGGTGTGGCCGACCTCGCCGGGGATCGCGCCGACGGTCGGCGCACCGGTCGGGGGGGTACTGGTTGCACGAACCCGATCGGATGCCCGGCCGACCACGTCGGAGGGAGCGCGACGCAGGCGGCGCCCGCCGAACGGCGCCACGGGCGAGCGCTCGTAGGGGGTCGGATCGATCGCAGGCGGCCCCTCCTTCGCGGCGTCGCGCAGCGTGCTGACCAGCTCGGCCCCCGATGCCGGGCGTTGTGCGGGGTTGCGGGCGAGCAACTGGTGGATGACGATCACGAGCTTGGTGGGCAGCGTGGCGCGCAGACGCGTGAGGTCGGTGGGGTCGCGCTGCAGCCGGGCGAGTGCCGTGTCGGCGTCGGTCTCACCGAGGAACGGCACCCGGCCGGCCAGGCACTCGTACAGCACGAGTCCGAGCGAGTAGAGGTCGGCACGGCCGTCGAGCTTCTTGCCGCGCACCTGCTCGGGTGACAGGTACTTGGCGGTGCCCATCATGATGTTGTCGCTGGTCAGGTCGGCTTCGGCCGACTGCAGACCCTTGGCGATGCCGAAGTCGGTCAGGAGCACCCGCCCGTCGGAGGTCATCATGATGTTGCCGGGCTTGACGTCGCGGTGCACGAAACCCGCAGCGTGGGCGTGGTCGAGCGCCGCGGCCACACAGGTGCCGATGTGACAGGTGAGTTCCGGACTCAGCCGCTTCTGGGTGTCGAGGACCTGGCGCAGGCTCTTGCCCTCCACCAGTTGCATCACGACTGCCTGGCGGCCGTCCTGCTCGAACACGTCGTGCACGGCGACGATGTTGGGATGGTTGAGGCTCGCCGCCGCGATGGCTTCACGTCGGAATCGTTCGGCCACCACGGGGTCGGTGGCCAACGAGGGCTTCAGCCATTTCACGGCGACCTTGCGGTCGAGCGTGAGGTCGACCGCGAGCCACACTTCGGCCATGCCGCCCTGGGCGAGCATGCGTTGGAGTTCGTAGCGGTGCGCGATGACCGTCGAGGTGGGTGGCGGAGCCGCAGCGGACATGACTGGGAGCGAACGCTAGCGGTGGCGGTGGCGGCGGTGGGGTCAATCCGACGCCTCGGCCGAGACGTCAGGCGGGCGTGACCTGGAAGGCGACACCGATCGTTCCGCGGCCACCGTGGGTACCGATGACCGGGCCGATCTCGCCGACGACGATCTCTGCGGGATAGTGCTCTGCGAGCAACTCGACGAACAGGTCGACATCACTGCAGTCGGCGTGCATCACGGCGAGGTTCTCGATGTTGCCGTCGTAGCTCGTGACCTTGTCGACCAGATACGACAGCGCCTTCGATCGGGTCCGTTGCTTGCCGGCCTGTTCGACGACTCCGCCGGTGACCTCGATGATCGGCTTGATCGACAGCGCAGTCGCCAGCATCGCCTTGGCGTTGCCGATGCGGCCACCCTTCTTGAGGTTGTCGAGTGTGTCGAGGGCCCCGAAGACGCGGGTGCGGTCGACCAGGTCGTGGGCGAGACGTTCGATGTCGTCGATGCCGTCGCCGTCGGTGGGCGGCGCGTGCGCAGGCGATGGCGATGGTGCCGAGGCCCATCGTGATCGTTCGGCTGTCGACGACGCGCACGTCGAGGTCGATCGATTCGTCGGCGGCAATCGTTCGAGCGGCGAGCTGCGCAGATTGCATCGTGGCCGACAGCGCCGACGACAACGAGACGACGAGCACGCTGCGCGCACCGTTGGCCGCAGCGTCACGGTAGACCAGTTCGTACTGGCCGGGGGCCGGCGCAGCGGTTTCGGGCAGTGTCGGAGAGTTGACACATCGTGACCAGAACTCGGCGGTGGAGAGTTCCTCGCGGTCGACGAATTCCTCGTCGCCGAAACGGATCGTCAGCGGCACGATGACGATGCCGAGGTCGTCGGCGATCGATGCGGGGAGGTCACACGAGCTGTCGGTGACGATGACGACATCGTTGGAGTGCTGGGGGCTCATGGGGCGTCAGATTCTACTGCGCGCGCCGTTGGATGGCGGTCGCGTCCGTCGTCGTCGACCACGCGCTCGTCGCTTGGAACGCCAGTGCGAGAACCACCAGGTGAGCAGCACGAGGATGAACCCCCCGGTCAGGAGCTGGCCGAGCCCGGTGAAGCCCGTGACCCGCGAGGTCAGCGTGACCGGCTCGTCGATCGTGTCGCCTGCCGGCGTGGTGACCGTGAGGGTGATCGACGACGTGCCATTCGCGCGGGCCTCGACCGGAACGACGATCGTGGTTTCGTCGTTGGGGCGCAGGGTCACCTCCTGGTCGCCGTCGGGGAACTCGACTTTCGACGACTCGAGGCGCATCGTCACGTTCAGCGGCTCGTTGCTGGAGTTGCCGAGCTGAATCTCGATCGTGCCGTTGCGGCCGGTCAGGGTGAACGTGAACGGCTCGGGCAGTTCGACGGCGTTCTCCAGCGCGTCGGCCTGAGCGACGAGTGCAGTCGTCGCCGCCTCGACGTCGGCATCGCTGTAGGCCGTCGAGATCAGTGCGTCGAGTTCGTTCGCCCACTCGGTCGGCCGGGGGTCGTCCGGCGGCAGCATCGACGCGACGCCGATCATTCGAGTTGCGGTCGCGTCGATCAACGCAACACGTTGGGAGAGTGACGGCCCGGCGACGTCGGGGAGTTCGACCGTCGACCGGCGCGCCGCCGTCGAGTTGTGTGTCGGTCACCCCGATGAGCGACGACGCAGCGGTGAAGCGCAGCGACGGCGTGGTCGCGACGAGGTCCTCCAGTCCGGCCAGGAGACGGGCGTCAGGTGTGGCGAGGTCGGGTGTCGTGAGGATCAAGCTGCGTTGGGCGGGTGGGCCGATGCGTTCCGTGTCGGCCTCGGCGCGGTCGATGAGGATCGTCGCTGCGGTCTGCACCGACCATTCGGTGGCCGTCGAGGTGGCCAGGATGTCGTCGGCGCCGGCCGGTGTGAGCTGCAGCGAGAGGGCGTCGACGATCAGGATCGGCAGTGTCCCACCGTCGGGGAGTTCGGCGTCGACGAAGAGATCGGTGTCGGGAAGCTGCGAACTCACCGTGTCGCGGTACAACTCGGCCGGCATCACCACGAAGCGGACGCCGAGATCGCGCAACTGCTGGGCACCTCCGGCGCTGAGCGCGTCGGTGGTGATCCACACGGTGCGCACGGCAGCCGCGGTGGGAACTGCCGCGGTCAGCAGTTCCTCACCGGCGTTGACCAGTCGGGTGTAGGTCTCGGCGCGTCCGGCCGCGACGGCCGACGAGACGTCGAGCGGCACGACCGGGAGCGCGACGAGTTCGTCACCTTCGAGCGCGGCGGCGAGGCGCTCGGCCCCCGCTGGTGTCGCCGCCACCTCTGCCACGAGCGTCGGCGGGACCTCGAGGGTGACTGGTGCGTCGAGCGTCGCCGCGAGGTCGACGGCTTCGTCGAGGGCTGTCTGGGCGGCTGCGCGTTCGGCCGAGGTTGCTCGTGGTGACGGTGAGGGGGTCACTGCGACGACGGACAGATCGATGGGTGGCGCCGGCGTCTCGGTCGGTCCCGGCAGTCGCTGCACGATGGTGCCGGCGGTGGCGATGATGTTGTCGTCGCGTGGATCACCGGTCTTGAGCTGCACGCGCAGGGGGTAGAGGCCTGGACGTTCGAACTTGAGCCGCTGCTCGACGCTGTCGACGACGTCGGTCTGGATCTCGAGTGTGAACTCGACGGATCCGTCGTCGCCGACTGTCGCACGTTCGCGGAGGTCGGTGATGGCGACGCCGTCGATGGCGCCGGTGAACGCGGTGGGGTCGACATCGCTGCCCACGAGCTCGTCGACGTCGGCGCTGTTCGTGAGGGGCAGATAGTTCGTCACCTCGATCGTGAGCGGGATCGGCTCGGGAGCGTCGGGGGGCGTGCTGGTGTCGGCGGTGGTGTCGACCGGTGCCTCGACCACCTCGTCGACCACTGCGGGCTGCACGGCGAGTTCGAGTGCATCGTCTGCGACGCCGACGAGCCGGTATCGAAGCTGGATGACTCCATCGGGTTCGAACGCGAAGCTCTGGCCGACGAGTTCGAGGCGTGGGGTCGTCGGCGTCACCTGAGTGGTTCGTCCGGTCGAGGCGTCGACGTTGCCGGACAGCGTGAGCGCGGCGAGCACCACGACCGCTGATCCGAGCCCACGACACGACGATGCAGAGATCGGTCTCATCGCAGCGATCGTTCGAGGATCGTCAGGCGCTCCGGTCGTTCGATGAAGCCGAGCGATCGATAGAGGGCGAGCGCGGCGGTGTTGTCGGTTGCGGTGTTGACGAGCACCCGCTCGACGTTGCGCCGTCGCATCCAGTCGAGCGCATCGGCGACGAGGAGGCGGGCCAGCCCACGCCGTCGTGCGGAGGGCATCGACCGCGAGGCGCTGTACATAGCCCCACGTCGATGCTCGACCGCTGATCGAGAACGCCACCATCTGCCCGTCGTGGTGGACGCACCGGGCGCGGTATCGCGGCGTGGCGGTGACGATGTCGTGCAGTGCGGCAGCGTTGTTCGCCCACGGCGCCGGGAAGGCGTGTCGGTCGACGATCGCCGCGTCGTCGAGTTGCGACGGACGAAGCCGACGAAGCCGTGCGGCCGGCTGGTCGTGGTTGCGAGCCGTCGCGTCCGTCGCGTCCGCCGTGACGGTCAGATCGTCGAGTTCGAGGAGGCTGAGCGTGTCGATGACCTCGAAGCCGGCAGCGAGGAACGCCGGGGCGGAGGACGGGAACAGGGCACCGGTGCGCAGCGTGGCGGCACCCTGCGCACGTGCGTCGGCGACCCACGACTCGACATGGTTCCGGTCGGGCACCATGTGATGATCGAGCAGCACGAGATGCGCGACGTCGGCGTTGTCGGGCCATCGACCGAGACGAGCCCGGACGGGATGTTCGGCCGCCGTCGTGTTCACGGCACTGAAGGTACTCGCACGAGTGAATGCGGCGACCGCACGGCGCCGGACGCGTCCGCGCCCGTCGTAGCCTGACGACGTGGTCCCCGAACGATTGACGCCGGTGTTGCGCGAGTTGGAACCTCTCGCGGAGAGGTTCCGGGCCGCCGGTCACCGCCTCTATCTCGTCGGTGGGACCGTGCGTGATCTGTTCGTGGCCGGCGATCGAGCCGATTTCGATCTGGATCTCACCACCGATGCGCGACCGCCGGAGATCAAGCGGTGCCTCGAAGGGTGGGCCGACGCGATCTGGAACCAGGGGGAGAAGTTCGGCACCATCGGCGCCCAACGCGTCGACCCTGCGACCGGTCGGGAGCGGATCTACGAGATCACGACGTTTCGAGCCGAGGCATACACCGACGACTCCCGCAAGCCGCACGTGGTGTTCGCGGACGACATCGAGGCCGATCTCTCCCGGCGTGACTTCACCGTCAATGCCATGGCGTTGGAGCTGACCGGCGACGGTGATCTTCCGGCGTTGATCGATCCGTTCGGAGGTGTCGCCGATCTCGGGACGCGAACGTTGCGGACGCCGCTCGGCCCGGACGTGAGCTTCAGCGACGACCCGCTGCGGATGCTGCGAGCGGCACGTTTCATCGCCGGCTACCAGCTCGAGCCGACCGACGATCTCGTGCAGGCGGTTCGCGACATGGCATCGCGCCTCGAGATCGTGTCGGCCGAACGAATCCGTGACGAACTCGACAAGCTGATGACGGTCGACCACCCGGCCGCCGGACTCTGGTTCCTCGTCGACACGGGTCTCGCCGATCAGTTCCTGCCCGAGTTGCCGGCCATGCGCCTCGAACACGACCCGATCCACCGTCACAAGGACGTGTTGTCGCACTCGATCGCCGTGGTCGAGAACGTGCGTCCGCCGCACGAGCATCCGGGGATCGTCGCCGGTGACGAGCCGACGTTCGACTTCCGTCGCACGAGGCTCGCGGCCCTGTTCCACGACGTCGGCAAGCCGCGCACGCGTGGCTATCTGGAGGGCAAGGGCACGACGTTCCATCATCACGATGCGGTCGGCGCCCGGATGACCCGCAAACGGATGAATGCGCTGCGCTACTCCAACGACGATGTCGCCGCGGTGACCGAACTCGTCGCCCTCCACCTGCGATTCCACACCTATTCGATGGGTTGGACCGACTCGGCGGTGCGGCGCTACGTGCGCGACGCCGGGCCGCTGTTGCGCGAACTCAACGTGCTCACGCGTTGCGACTGCACGACCCGCAACGCGAAGAAGGCGGCGCGTCTGTCGAAGCGGATGGACGAACTGGAGGAGCGCATCGCCGAACTGGAGGCCGCCGAGGAACTCGCGGCGCTGCGGCCTGAACTCGACGGCACGGCGGTGATGGAACAGCTGGGCCTCACGCCGGGTCGCGAGGTGGGCGAGGCGATGCGCTTCCTGATGGAGGTCCGTCTCGACGAGGGCCTGCTCGGCGACGATGCGATCCGGACGCGCCTCGACGAGTGGTGGGCGGCGCGCAGCATCCCCAGCTGACCTGGGCTCGTCGTCGTACCGTTGGGCGGTGGAATCGAAGGCTGACGGGACGTTTCGAGGATGGTGGTTGATCGTCCCGATCGTCGCGGTGTCGGTGACCCTGGTGGTCCTGGTGGTGCTGGCACTCGTGAGGGACGGCACCGATCCGCGCCCGAGCACCGTCGCAGCAGTCGCGGGAATCGGCCTGCTCGCCATCATCGCGGTGACTGCCACGGCTGTCGAGTCGCGTCGGATCGGGCACCGGTTCCGTCGCACGATCGACGAACTCGAGCGCACGCAGGGCGAGATGCGCCGACTGCTCGACGATCTTCCCGATGCGGTCATGGGGCTCGACGAGCGTGGGGTCATCGAATCGGCCAATCGCCGCGCTGCGCTGCTCACCGGTCGGACGGTCGACGAGTTGGTCGGTCGCACGTTCCTCGAGATGATCGGCGATTCCGACCGTGACGTCGTCACCGAGCGTTGGCACTTCGACGACCCGATGCCCGAGCCGCTCGACGGGACCGGCCCGATCGGCAATCACGTGCTGTTCGAACTGGTCGACGCGGACGGCGAGGCGCACCTCGTCGAAGCGTCGCTGCACCGCCCGTCGGTCGACGATGCTCGCACCACCGGGGGGCTCGTGGTGTTGTTGCGCGATGTCACCGATCGGGCCCGCAGTACCGTTGCCCTGGAACAGGCGCGCCGGCGTTTCCAACAGGCATTCCATTCGGCGCCGACCGGCATGGCGCTCGTCCGGCTCGATGACAACAGGATCATCGACGCCAACCAGTCGCTGGCCGACATGCTCGATCGACCACTCGATTCGCTGATCGGAATGGGGATCCGCCAGATCACCCATCCCGACGATCTCCGTGCTGCTGCGACGCAACGTGCCCGGCTGGAGCTCGGCATCGCCGACACGTATCTCCTGGAGCAGCGGTATCTGCGCAGCGACGGCGAGTTCGTGTGGGCCCGCACGCGTGTGTCGGTCACCGAGGACGAGGGCGTGGCGCTCGCGATCACCCACATCGAAGACGTCACCGACCAGCGAATGGCCGCCGAGCGACTCACGCATGCAGCGACGCACGACGACCTGACCGAACTCCCCAACCGAGCAGCACTCGTGGACCGGCTCGACGAGTTGCTCGCCGGAGCGATGCCGGGCCAGGTGTCGGTGCTCTTCATCGACCTCGACAACTTCAAGGTCGTCAACGACAGTCTCGGCCATGCTGTCGGCGACGAACTCCTCCGCGAGGTGGCCCGCCGGTTGCGCCATGTGATGCGCGACACGGATCGACTCGCTCGCTTCGGTGGCGACGAGTTCGTCGTGTTCGTCGACGGTGGCGTCGACCCCGCGAAGGTCGCCGAGCGGTTGCGCCGCGAGGTGCAGCGGCCGGTGGTGATCGACGGTCACGAGTTGGTGACGACCGCCAGCATCGGGTTCGTCGTGAACAGCGCGCTCGGGCTCACCGCCGATGACCTGTTGCGTGATGCCGACGCGGCGATGTACCGGGCCAAGGCCGGTGGTCGCGACCGGGTCGAGGCGTTCACGGAGGAGACGCGGCGTGCGTCGATTGCTGCCTTGCAGACGTCGAGCGAACTCCGACGCGGGCTCGAGCGGGGCGAAGTGGTGCCGTACTTCCAGCCGATCGTCGATCTCGACGGCGGCCAGGTCGTCGGCTTCGAGGTGTTGGCGCGGTGGTTGCATCCCGACCGCGGTCTGCTCGTGCCGGGCCAATTCCTCCCGATGGCCGAAGAGTCCGGTTTGATGGTCGACCTCGGTGCTCGAATCCTGCGGGACTCGTTGGCGCAACTCGCCCACTGGCGAGCCGTCGGCCTGCGGTTCGCCGACTGCTCGCTGTCCGTCAACGTCGCGACACAGCAGCTGATCGATTCCAGCTTCCTCGATCTGGTGCACGACGCGCTCGGCGAGACCGGGATCGACGCCGATTCGCTGTGGTTGGAGATCACCGAGACGGCCCTGATGGCTGACACCAACGCGGCAGGCAACGCCCTGCGCGACCTTCGCGGGCTCGGGCTGCACCTGTCGGTCGACGACTTCGGCACCGGGTACTCGTCGCTCACCTACCTCAAGCGATTCCCGGTCGAGGCCATCAAGGTCGACCGGTCGTTCGTGACCGGGCTCGGCCTGGAGGCCGACGACACCTCGATCGTCGAAGCCGTCGTCCGTCTCGGACACTCGCTCGGGTTGAGCGTGGTCGCAGAGGGTGTCGAGACTCCGTTGCAGCTCAGCCGGTTACGCGAACTGGGCTGCGACAAGGGCCAGGGCTACCTGTTCGGTCGTCCTCGCCCGGCCGGCATCACCGCCGCCGAACGTGCCGACGCCTGATCTGTCAGGAGCCTTCCTTGCGGGCGCGGAGCACGAGAGTGGTCGGTGATGGCTGCGTCGCCGACGCACCGAGTTCGATGACGTGATCGACACGGAAGTTCGAGCGGTTGAGCGCGGTGAACCACGAGCCGATCGTCCGCTCGTCCGCGCCGTAGGGATGGCCGGCGTCGACGCTGGCGAACGGGTGCGGCATCGAGAGCACGAACGGCATGCTCGGCTTGAGGATGCGGTGGACCTGGCGCAACAGGCGGCCGAGGTCGTCGACATCGCCGATCGTGTGCGCAGCGAGGACGACCTCGCAGGAGGTCGATGCGATGTCGCCGAGGTCGGCGAGGTCGGTCTCGAGGCACTGGACGGGCACCTCGGCTGACGCCGCACGCCTGCGGGTCTCGGCGATCCGTGCGGCGTCGGTGTCGACGGCGATCGCCTTCGCACCTGCCCGGGCGAACCCGATCGAGTTGTACCAGGGTGAGATGCCGAGCTCGACGGCGCGGCGTCCGTCGCTGACATCGCCGCAGAGACGTAACTCGTCGTCGTCTGGCGCACCGGGTCCGAAGTTGATGTTGGCGACCACGCACCCAGTGTGCCCGACCTGGCCGACGATCACGGGGATCACACCGTGCACGGCGATGTCGAGCGGATAGTGTCCGAGGCCATGGCGTTCACCGTCGGTGCACTCCGCGGGTCCGATGGTTCGCGTGGCCTGATCGACCATCGGTTGGCGCGCCGCATGCTCATCGCCCAGGTGAAGAAGGGGCGGGTTCCGCTCGATCAGGTGTGCGATGCGCATCCGGAGCTGATCCGTGCCGCTCGCAACGTGGGCACGCAGACCACGATGCGTTGTCCGATCTGTGAAGAAGCCGATCTCAAGCTCGTCACCTACGTGTTCGGTCCCCGCCTGTCGGCTCAGGGACGTTGTGTGTCGACCGCCAAGGAGATGCGCCAACTCAACGACCGTCGCGACGAACTCAGTGCCTATGTCGTCGAGGCGTGCGTCGAGTGTCGCTGGAACCATCTGCTGCGGATCATTCCCGTCGGCGGCCGGCCGTAGATCACGTGGGTTGCTTCGTTCAGCGGTTGCTCGTTCGATCCGTCGGTGCGCATCGGTGCGATCGTCCTGCTCGGCGTCGGTTGTTCCGGCGAGGCCGCCACGGTCGACGACTCGACCGAGGCAACGGTCGCATCGAGCCCGGTGTCCGTGGGCGAGGTCGAGGAAGACGTCGAGGGAGGGGTCGAGGTCGAGGTCGAGCAGGATGGTCCATCCGGTCAGCAGCCCGAGGGGTTCTCGACGATGATGGCGCAGATCACCGAGGCCGACGGCGAGATCTGCGAGGTCTGCGTGTGGCTGGCCGACACGTCCGACGAACGGGCGCGCGGGCTCATGGGTGTGACCGACCTCGGCGATGCCGTCGGGATGGTGTTCCGGTTCGAGGAGCCGATCGACGGATCCTTCTACATGTTCCAGACGCCGACGCCGCTGTCGATTGCGTGGTTCGGTCCCGATGGCACGCACGTCGGCTCGGCCGACATGGCGCCGTGCCTCGACACCCCGGCGGGCGACTGCCCGCTGTACTCGCCGGGAGCCGAGTACGACCTCGCACTCGAGGTGTTCGAGGGTGGACTCGCCGATCTCGGTGTCGGCCCCGGGTCACAGCTCGAACTCATCGACGGCACCGAGGCCGATGGCTGTCCGCTCGCCGCCCCCGAGTAACCGAGCTGCGATGAGTTTCGCGAGCACCCCCTGCACCTGGATCTCATCGCAGCCGCACGGCGGACCGCTGCGATGTCGCCAACCCCGTGACACCCCCTCGCCATGATGATCGCCATGAGACACCGTCACGCGACCTGCATCGGCCCCGGTAGGGTTGCGTACGTCCATATTGGCCCTGCCCCATTCCGGGGCTCCCGCCACGGCGCTGTCATCAGGCAGTCGTGGGGGATCCGAAGGGAGGAAACACGCATGAAGCGTGCATACGAATTGATGATCATCATCGACGGCGACGTCGATGACCCCAAGGCCCAGGCCTGGATGAAGACGGTGACCGACGGCGTTGTCGCCGTCGGTGGCGAGCTTCACGGCAAGATCGATTGGTGGGGAAAGCGTCAGTTCGCCTACCCGATCAACAAGAAGCCGTCCGGCTATTACATGGTCGCCGAGCTGGTGGCACCCGCCGGCTCGCTCGACGAACTCGAGCGCACGCTCCGTCTCGCGGACGATGTTGTCCGTCACAAGCTCATCCGACTGCCCGAGGCCGAGGCCGAGCGCCGCGGCATGGCAGTCGTTGCCGCCTGAGCGGCAGCAGCCACACGAAGGGGAATCACATGGCATCGGAAAACAGCGTCACCCTGGTCGGCAACGTCACCAAGGATCCTGAACTCCGCTACACCACCGGTGGCCGCGGCGTCGCCAGCTTCGGGCTGGCCGTCAACCGTCGCTACCAGGTCAACGGCGAGTGGCAGGAGCAGGTGTCGTTCTTCAACATCGTCGCCTGGGGCGACCTCGGCGAGAACGCAGCGGCCAGCATCAACAAGGGCAACCGCGTCATCGTCACCGGTCGACTCGAGCAACGCTCGTACGAGACCAAAGAGGGCGAGAAGCGCAACGTCACCGAAGTGATCGCCGACGAACTCGGCCCGAGCCTGCGCTGGGCGCAGGTGCAGATCGAGCGCATCAGCCGCGACGATGCCGCAGCCCGCACCGGCGGTGGCGGTGGCGGTGGCGCCGGTCGAGCACCCGATCCCGTGTACGGCGACGAAGAGCCGTTCTGACCCCCCATTGATCTGAATCACCACTCGTAAGGAATCACCATGGCAAGCAAGAAGAACAAGGCGCGCAGCGCCCGTGACCTCAACCCCCGGAAGTTCAAGAAGAAGACCAGCGTCCTGGTCATCGACAAGGTCGAGTTCATCGACTACAAGGACGTCGATCTCCTGAGCCGCTTCATGAGCGACCGCGCCAAGATCAAGAACCGGCGTGTTGCCGGCAACACGCTGCAGCAGCAGCGTGAGATCGCCAACGCCGTGAAGGTCGCCCGTGAAATGGCGTTGCTTCCGTACGCCAAGCGTGTCGCGTCGACCCGCACCGGTGGCCGAGGTCGTGACGGTGGCCGCGAAGGCGGTCGTGACGGTGGCCGCGATCGCGAAACGAGCTTGAGCGACAGTGTCAACGACACCGCCAACGACACCATCGTCGACGACGAGTTGATCGACGATCTCGACATCTCGATCGACGCCGCTGCCGAGACCGAGGAGGCCTGATCATGAAGGTCATTCTTCGTTCCGATCTCGATGGTCTCGGCAAGCGTGGCGACATCGTCGAGGTGGCCGACGGCCATGCGCGCAACTTCTTGTTCCCGAAGGGCCACGCGATCGTGGCCTCCGACGGTGCGGTCGAGCAGGCCGGCCAGATGCGCCAGGCCCGCGATCAGCGCGACTCCAGCGCCCGTGAAGCTGCGACCACCATTGCCAGCACGCTCGTGCCCAAGGTGATCACGGTGTCGGCCAAGGCCGGCCCCGAAGGCAAGCTCTTCGGTTCGATCACGTCGGCTGACGTGGTTGCCGCCGTCCACGAGCAGACCGACATCGAGCTCGATCGTCGTCAGATCGAAGTCGACGTGATCAAGACTGTCGGTCAGCACACGGTGACGGCGTCGCTGCACAACGACGTGTCGTTCCCGATCACCATCGACGTCGTCGCAGCCAACTGACCGACGTCGCACGGCCTGGCACACGCCAGGTCCGATGTCGACAAGTGTGGTGTGAGACCCTTGGTTCAACGCGCTTGCCCACAGGTTGTGCACAGACTGTCGGTCCACAGGATTCGAGAGTTGTCCACAGGCGTTCAACAGGCAAGACCCAGGGTTGTTCCTCTTCCATCGCACAGGAAACCCCTGAGAGAGTGGGATCCCCATGTCGATCGATCGAGAACTCGGAACCAACCGCACTGAGCGCAGTGGTAGTGCCACAAGCCGTGGCGGGCGCGTGCCTCCCCACAACCTGCAGGCCGAGGAGTCGGTGCTCGGCGCACTGCTGTTGTCGCGTGACGCCATCGGCGTCGTCGGCGAGGCCGGGCTCAACGTCCGTGACTTCTACAGCCCTGCGCACCAGCAGATCTTCGACTCGGTCCGCTCGCTGTATTCGTCGTCGGGCCCCGTCGACGTGGTCACGGTTGCCGACGAGCTGCGCCGCCACGGACTGCTCGACGAGATCGGTGGCATCGCGCGGCTGAACGACCTGCAGAACGCCACGCCGTCGGTGTCGGGTGCCGAACACTATGCCCGCATCGTGATGGACACGGCGCTGCTGCGACGCCTGATCCAGACGGCCGGCGAGATCACCGACCTCGCCTTCAGTGAGCCCGACGACGTCACCAAGGCCGTCGACCTCGCCGAGTCGAAGATGTTCGAAGTGGCCGAGGATCGTGTGGTCGATTCGACCCGCCAGATCCAGGAACTCCTCAACGAGACGATGGATCAACTCGAGGAGAACTACGAGCGCGGCGACACCATCACCGGTGCGGCAACCGGCTACGACGATCTCGACGAACTGCTGTCGGGTCTCCAGCCGAGCACCCTGAACATCGTCGGTGCCCGCCCGGCGATGGGAAAAACCAGTTTCGGGTTGGGTATGGCGACCCACATTGCGAAGCATTCGGCCAAGCCGGTGCTCGTGTTCTCGCTCGAGATGGGACACTCGGAACTGACGCAGCGCATCCTCGCGAGCGAGGCGAAGGTCGACTCGACGAAGTTGCGCACCGGCAAGCTCAGCGAAAGCGACTGGTCGAAGATCGGGCTCGCGGTCGGTCGGTTGGAAGTGCCGTTGTTCCTCGACGACAACCCGCAGGTCACGGTGATGGAGATCCGTGCCAAGGCACGGCGCATCAAGGCCCAGCACGGCGGACTGGCGCTGATCATGATCGATTACCTGCAGCTGATGAGCGGCAGTGGGCGCTCGGAGAACCGCCAGCTCGAAGTCAGCGAGATCAGTCGAAACCTGAAGGTGCTCGCCCGTGAGCTGGAGGTGCCGATCGTTGCGCTCAGCCAGCTGAGCCGAAACCTCGAGGCCCGGTCGGACAAACGTCCGATGCTGGCCGACCTGCGCGAGTCGGGCTCGCTCGAACAGGACGCCGACGTGGTGATGTTCCTCTACCGCGACGAGGTCTACAACCCCGAGTCGCCCGACAAGGGCTCGGCCGAGGTGATCGTCTCGAAGCATCGATCCGGCCCGATCGGCACCAAGCGACTGGTCTTCCTCGGCCAGTACACGAGATTCGACAACGCCGCCCGCTCGATGTGACGTACACGATGTGTCAGACACATCGTGTACGTCACCAGTGGCGCAGGTCGATGGGCCAACGGTCGCGGATGTTGTCACCGTCCACGATCCAGAAGTTCTCGTGTCGGGCCACGGTCGGGTCGACATGCGACGGCCAGATGCGGACGCGGTCGCCGACCTTCCAGTTGCCGAGTTCGCGAGGCAGCAGTGTGATGTGTTCATCGGAGCAGAAGAACACGTCACCCTCGTCCCACGACGGGTTGCCATGATCCATGCCGAAGGCCTTCAGGCCGGCGTCGGCGATGATCCAACCCTTCGAGCTGATCGACACGACGGTGGCCAGCACGGACAACGCCTTCTCGAACGGTGACTCGAGTTCGTCGTACTGGGTGTCCATCAGCATGTAGGAACCTGCCTGGATCTCGGTGCACCACGTGTTGAGATCGAACGTGCCGGTGCCCCCGCCCGACACGATGTCGCCGCCCACCATCGAGTGCGCCTGCAGCAGGATCGCCATCGCCACTTCGACCTTCTCGCGCTTGGCGGCGCGGTCGTGGATCATCATGAGATGGCCTTCGTACCCCATCACGCCGCGCACCTCGAGGCCGGCCGAGCGGGCCCGATCAGCGAGGCGCCCGGCATCCTCCACATCGCAACCGCACCGTGGCAGGCCGACATCGACATCGACCAGCACCGAGCGGACACCTCCGCGAACTGCGGCGTCGAGCGTCTCGTCGGAATCGATCGCCACGGTGATGTTCGCTCGGTCGGCGAGCGCTCCCAGTCGGGCGGCGTCGAGCGTCTCGTTGGCGAGGAGGAGGTCATCGGTGAGGCCGGCGGCCACGAGTCCCTCGATCTCTCGCGGTGTCGCGGCGCAGAAGCTGTGGTGCCCATCGGCGTCGAGCCGTTTCGCCATCTCGGTCGACTTGAACGCCTTGACGTGTGGGCGAAGCTGGCGCCGGGGAGCACGGCGTCCATCGCAGCCAGGTTGCGGTCGAACGTGGGAGCGTCGACGAGGAGTGCCGGCGTGGTCAGGTCGTCGATCGTCACGGGTGTCGGAGAGGTCACGACCCCATCTTGGTCGAAGCTCCCGGCACTACCGTGGCCCTGTGCTCGACCTCGACTTCGTCCGCTCCAACTTTCCCGCCTTCTCCCGCCCCATCAACGATGACCAGTCGTTCTTCGAGAACGCCGGTGGCTCCTTCGCCTGTCGTCAGACCATCGAGGCGATGAGCAGCTACTACACCGATCTCAAGGTGCAGCCGTACAGCGAGTTCGAGTCGTCGGCACAGGCCGGCGCACTGATGGATCGGTCACGGGGGAGATGGGCGCAGGTGCTCGGGGTGGAGCCCCGTGAGGTCGTCTTCGGTCCGTCCACCTCGGCCAATACCTATGTACTGGCGCATGCCTTCGCGGACGTGTTGGAGCCGGGCAACGAGGTCATCGTCACCAATCAGGACCACGAGGCCAACACGGGCGCCGTTCGTCGAGCCGCCGAGCGTGTCGGCTGCACCATCAAGGAGTGGCGGACCGATCCGGTCACCGGGCTGCTCGACATCGCCGACTTCGAGGAGTTGTTGAGTGAGCGGACCGGGCTGGTGACGGTACCGCACGCTTCCAACATCGTCGGCAAGGAGAACGACGTCACCCGCATCACCACGCTGGCCCACGCGGTCGGCGCGAGGGTCATCGTCGATGGTGTCTCCTTTGCCCCGCACAGCCTTCCCGACGTGGCCGCGATCGGCGCCGACGTCTACCTCTTCAGCCTGTACAAGACGTACTCGGTCCATCAGGGTCTGATGGTGGTACGCGCCGGGCTGATGGCCGAGTTGCCGAACCAGAGCCACTTCTTCAACGACAACGTCGCCGACAAGCGCCTCAACCCGGCTGGTCCCGATCACGCCCAGGTGGCGTCGGCTGCTGCGGTGCTCGACTACGTCGAGGCGCTGCACCGTCACCATGGCGGCGCCGACACCGACGGACTCCCCGTCGCTGCGGCTGCGGTCTCGGCGCTCTGGCGCGAACACGAGGACTCGCTGACACCGGCGTTGCTCGACGTGTTGGCCGACCGTGACGATGTTCGCCTGATCGGGCCTGCGACGCTCGATGCGACCACGGGGCACCGGTGTCCCACCGTTGCGTTCAGCCCCCTCGCCGAGGATCCGCAGGTCGTGGCCCACGAACTCGTCGAGCGGGGCGTGCAGACCAGCTCGGGTCATTACTACGCCGCTCGGATGCTCGATGGTGTCGGCATCGACCCGGACCGTGGTGTCGTGCGACTTTCGTTCGTGCACTACACCTCGCCTGCTGATCTCGATCGGGCGGTGAACGCGCTGGCTGACGTGCTCGGCTGAAGCCGGGCTGGCGCGCACCAACGTCGCGTTGGGACCAAAGACCCTGCCGGAGGTGAACGCCGAGGAAGATATTGGAACAACGTTCCAATTCTGGAACGTTGTTCCAATGCAGAAAGCTGGTCCCGACATGGCTGAATTCCTCGCGCAGTACTCGATCCAACGGTGGATGGAGATGTGTCCGCAGGGCTACCTGGAAGACACCGTCTACGGCCATGAGGCGGACGCTCACGAACCCGAGATGCTGCTTGCCGACGACGACGAGCGCGAGGCAGCGATCCGCACCACGGTGGGCCTGGTTGTCGGCGAGCGCTGCGCGCTGGCGGCCTCCTCCGGACTGGTCAACGCGGCACCCGACTACCCGAGCAAGCGATTCCTCGCGACGCAGACGCTCGACGAGGCGCGCCACGTCGAGATCTTCACCCAGCGACTGTTCGATCTCGGCGTGAAGCCGGACGATCTCGAGTCGACGATCAGCCGCTACGCCAACCCGAACCTCGTGAAGTTCGCCGAGGTGTTGCTCGAGAAGGTGGATGCGGGTGACTTCGTCGCCGGCGTGGTGGGCCAGAACATCGTGCTCGAAGGCATGGCGTTCACCGTGTTCGAACTGCTCGAGGCGGGCAACCGCGAGTTCAACCCCAAGTTCTCCCAGACCCTGAAGGGGACGATTGCCGACGAACGCCGCCATGTCGGCTTCGGCGAGAACCGCATCGGTTCGCTCATCGTCCAGTACCCGGAGAAGAAGCCGGAGATCGAACGGATGCAGCAGGAGATGGCGTACTACATGCTCGCCACGTTCAGTGACTCGTTCAGCAACGCCGATCGCAAGCCGGCGCCCGCACCGACGGCCTCGACGGCGACCGCCGACTTCCACGGCACCAACCTGGCCACCGCGACGCCCGAGGAGATGGAGGCGGTGCTCGCCAACACCGTCATCGGCGAATTCAAGACCCGTCTCGCTCGGGTCGGACTCGAGTATCAGACCCCCACCGTCCCGGCATGACCGCGGTCGACACCGACGACTTCGATCCGCACGCACTGGACGAGCAGGACTTCCTCGACGAGGTCCACTCGTTCCAGTTCTGGTTCGACTCGATCGAGGGCTACCTGACGGATCGACCGTACGGGCGGCTCGAGACCACCGTCGAGGAGGTGCTCGACGACGCCCGTCGCGAACGGCTCATCACCTCGCTGTGCAACTACTGCGTGGGCGAGACCGCAGCGCTCGAAGGTGCCGCAGGCCTGGTGCAGTTGGCTCCGGATCGCAACTCGAAGATCTTCATGGCCACGCAGGTGGTCGACGAGGCACGTCATCTCGAGGTCTTCCTGCACCGGCTGCGTGAACTCGGTGTCGCCGATCCCGAGCGGGAGATCGAACGCCGGGCGCAACCGGCGCTCGTCGACTTCAAGGGCGCCCTGCTGGAGTTGGTCGACCAAGGCGACTGGCAGGCGGCGCTGTTCGCCCAGAACGTGATCCTGGAGACGATGGAATACACCGTCTTTCGCCTGCATGCAGCAAACGCCGACCCGGTGACCAAGGACGTACTGGCAGGGGTGATCTCCGACGAGCGCCGCCACGCCGGGTTCGGCGAGAACGACCTGGGCCGCAGCCTTGCCACTGATCCGTCGGGGCGCGGACACCTTCGCGAGATCCGCACCAGGCTCGATGCGATGGTGCTCGGGGTGTTCGAAGCCGCCCTCGCCGACATCGGCGCCCCGACCGAAGGCCACGAGCAGCTCGCCGGCGAGTATCTCGAGGCCGTCGAGCGACTCGGGCTGACCTGATGACCGACATCGACGTCTCCGCTCCCCACATCGGCGCCGACCCCACTCGACAGCGCTTCGAATTGGAGGAGATGGGATTCAAGGAAGTCCCCAAGAAGTGGCGCAAGTTCTACCGCTACTGGCAGGGCGCCTACGACACGTTGGCGCCGAACGAGGTGATCTGCCCGGTGTGCAAGGTCGTCATCCGTGCCACACGGGAACTCCGCCCCGGCGACAAGGTGTATTGCATGCCGTGCATGTCGCGCATGGTCGTGGTGGTCGGCGAGGACGGACGCCTGGAGGCCGAAGTGACCTTCTGAGGTCACCGGCTGAATTCACCTCCTGAGGCACCCTCTGAGTTGCGCACCGGTCTGAGCGCCTACGCTTCAACCGTGCCCGAAGCAGCCCCCGTCATCGGTGTCGTCATGGGGTCGTCGAGTGACTGGCCGACGATGTCGAAGGCCGTCGACGTGCTCGTCTCGTTCGGTGTCGCCCATGAGGCCCGAGTGGTCAGCGCCCATCGGATGCCCGACGAGATGTTCACCTATGCCGCCGAAGCCCGTGCGCGCGGGATCCGCGTGATCATCGCCGGCGCCGGTGGGGCCGCCCATCTGCCCGGCATGTTGGCAGCGAAGACGACGGTGCCGGTCCTCGGCGTTCCCGTGCCATCTCGCCACCTGTCGGGCCAGGACTCGCTCTACTCGATCGTGCAGATGCCCGCCGGTGTGCCGGTGGCGACGTTCGCGATCGGCGAGGCCGGAGCCACGAACGCGGCGCTGTTCGCCGTGGCGTTGCTCGCCGACACCGATCCACAGCTCCGTGGTGCGCTCGAGGCGTACCGAACGTCGCGCCGTGACCAGGCCACGTCGTCGGTGCTTCCACCCGAGGATCCGACCGGTGGGTGACGGTTCTCGATGAGTCGCCAGCCGGTGCACGCCCCGGCGACGCTCGGGGTTCTCGGTGGAGGTCAGCTGGGGCGCTACACCGTGATGGCGGCAGCGACGATGGGCTATCGCACCATCGTGCTCGATCCTGATCCGTCCGCTCCGGCGGGGGCGATGGCTCACGAGCACCTCGTTGCCGCATACGACGATCCGGCGTCGCTGCGACGACTGGCGTTCGACTGCGACGTCGTGACGACCGAGTTCGAGAACCCTCCCGCAGCGGCGCTCGACGAACTGGCCGCGACGGTCATCGTCGCACCGTCGCCGCATTCGGTGGGCATTGCGCAGGACCGGATCGCCGAGAAGGCGTTCCTCATCGACAACGGCTTTCCGGTCGGGGCGTACACCGTGCTGGCCGACGTCGATCAGCCGCCGATCGAGCCATCACTCGTCGATGGTGGTGCCGTCGTCAAGACGGCCCGTCTCGGCTATGACGGCAAGGGGCAACGTTCGGTCGACGGTGTCGCGCAGACGCTGGCGGCGTGGGCCGAACTCGGCGGAGTGCCGTGCGTGGTCGAACGGCGTCTCGACCTGCAGACCGAGTTGAGCGTGATCGTGGCGCGTACCGTCGACGGACGTGTCGAGGCGTGGCCGGTCGCCGAGAACCGCCACGTCGGCGGCGTTCTCGATCTGACGGTCGTGCCGGCGGCGGTGCCGCGCAAGGTCGCCGATCGTGCGGTTGGGTTGGCGATGGCGATCGCCGATGCGCTCGACTATGTCGGAGTCCTCGCGGTCGAACTGTTCGTGGTCGACGGTGAGTTGCTCGTCAACGAACTCGCGCCTCGGCCCCACAACAGCGGCCACTGGACGCTCGACGCGTGCGTCACCAGCCAGTTCGAACAACAGGTCAGGGCGGTGTGTGGCCTCGGTCTCGGGAGCACGGCGATGACAGCTCCGTCGGTCGCGATGGTCAACCTGCTCGGCGATCTGTGGGAGAGCGGCGAGCCCGACTGGACGATCGTGTTCGACGATCCGCACGCCAAGCTGCATCTCTACGGCAAGAGCCAAGCTCGGCCGGGCCGCAAGATGGGCCACCTCACGGTGACCTCCGATGTCGCGACGGCGGCGGTTGCACGAGCCCTCGAGCTCCGGTCAGCCGTCGTTCGCTGACAGATGGTCTCCCCACCCCGGTTTGCGTGACGGTTTGGTTGGCCCGTTCCAATTGTTCTGCAACACAAACGGGAATGGGGGCGGGCGGGGTGCCGGCCGGGGCGTTGTCTCAGTCGACGGGGACGGGTTCCACGTCGAAGGCTTCGATCCGGCCGTCGGCGTGACGGGCGAAGCGGCGCGGTGTCGGGCCATGGTTCGGGTCGTCGCTGCCCCACGGCCAGCCACCGAACTGCGTGCGACGGTAGTCCTCGAATGCCTGCTGGATCTCGGCCTGCGTGTTCATGACGAACGGTCCGTACTGCGCCACCGGCTCGCCGATCGGCCGGCCCTGCAGCACCATGCACTCGACCCCGTCGTCACCGGCGACGAGCTCGAGTGGACGCGATGAGTCGAGCACGGCCCCGTGCCCGGCGTCGAGCCGTTCGCCGTCGACGGTGAGCCAGGAGCCGGCGAAGGCATAGAGCAGGCGGTGCGTGTCGGCATCGGCGGTGGCCGGCATCGTCCATCGGGCACCGGCGTCGAAACGGAGGTGCCAGATCGCAACGTCGGCCTCCGCCTTCGAAGCCCACGAGTTCGGCGGGGGAGCCGGTGCAGTGACGTTCGCCAGCGAGCCGGCGATCACCGTGATGTCGACGATGGCCCCATCGTCCGACGGCTCGGCGATGACAGTCGGCGTCTCGTGGCTCCACAGCATGGTGAAGTACGGATCGACCATCTTGTCGGCGGCGGGAAGATTGAGCCAGATCTGGAACAGCTCCAGCGGGTTCGGACCGTCGTGGTCGAGAAGCGGGAACATCTCGCAGTGCACGATGCCCTTGCCGGCAGTCATCCACTGCGTGTCACCCCGCCCGAAACGTGCCGTCGCACCGAGCGAGTCGCTGTGATCGCAGAAGCCGGTGCGGACGTAGGTGACGGTCTCGAAGCCGCGATGCGGGTGCTGCGGAAATCCGGGCACGGTCGAGCCGTGGTACATGTTCCACCCGTCCACCCCGGCGAAGTCCATCCCGATGTCGCGTCCGACGAGCGGTGCGTCCGGACCGAGCCCCTCGGTGCCTTCGGGGTAGTCGTCGCGGTGATGTGCGCAGAAGAGGAACGGATCGATCGTCGGCCACTGCGTACCGAGCGGGAACGTCTGCAGAAGTGCATCAGCCATGCGTCGAGTCTACGGTCACACGACAAACATTGCGCCCGCAATCAAATCCATCCGAAATGTGCGGGGAGATGTGCACCTGGCGCACATCTCCCCGCATTTTTCGGGTTGGATGCGCGGCTGTTGACGCCGGCTGGTCGCCTCCCATTAGCGTGCCGTGGTGTCCACCGCCCGCGATGTGCTCCGGTATCCCGCCGTGCGGCGGTACCTGCTGTCGACCGCATTGGCCGCAGTCGGGCTGAACATCCTCGTCACGGTGCTCTTCAAGCAGGCGTTCGACATCACCGGTGACACGCTCGCGATCGGGCTCATCGGCCTCGCTCAGTTCATCCCTGCGGTGATGCTCGTCCTGGTCAGCGGCTGGGTCGCCGACCGATTCGACCGTCGCCGCGTCACGGCGGTGTTCCTCCTCGCTCGAACACTGTGTGCCGTCGGCTTCGTGATCTACAGCCAGAGCGACTCGGGCTCGATCTGGCCGTTGTTCGCGATCGCGTTCGTGTTCGGCGCCGCCGACGCGATGCTGGCTCCGTCGCGTCGCTCGATCGCCCCGTTGCTGGCTCCGACCGAGCTGTTCCCACAGGTGGTCGCGCTCTGGACGGCCACGTTCACGGCGTCGGCGATCGTCGGTCCGGTGATCGGTGGCTTTCTCTACTCGGTCGGCCCTGCCCAGGCCTATGCGCTTGCCGGTGTCCTCGAGTTCGCCGCCATCATCCCGATCCTGATGATCGTCTACGCGCGCGAACCGGGCCGGATCACCGACCGGCCGACCCTCCACACGGCACTGGAGGGTTTGCGGTTCGTCCGTCACACTCCCGTCGTTCTCGGCACGATCTCACTCGATCTGTTCGCCGTGCTGTTCGGCGGAGCGATCGCCCTCATCCCGGCCGTCGCGAGTGAGCAACTCGGCGTGGGCGACATCGCGTACGGGTGGCTGCGCGCGGCACCCGGTATCGGCGCGGCGGTGATGGCGCTGTGGCTCGCCGTGCGCCCGGTCACGCGACGGGTCGGCCCGACACTGCTGATCGTGGTGGCAGTCTTCGGCCTCGGCACGATGGTGTTCGGGTTGACGACGAACTACGCGGTTGCGTTCGTTGCGTTGATCGTGATCTCGGCCGCCGACATGGTGTCGATGTTCATCCGCGGGTCGATCGTCCCGCTCGTCACACCCGACGATCAACTCGGCCGTGTGAGTGCCGTCGAGGGCGTGTTCATCGGTGCGTCGAACGAACTCGGAGCGTTCGAGAGCGGTGTCGCAGCTCGGATGTTCGGGGTGCCGTGGGCGATTGCCGGCGGAGGCTTGATCACCGTTGGAGTCGCCGCGACCTTCGCGGTGGTCTTCCCCTCGCTCCGCAGGATCGACACGTTCGATGAACTGCGGCCGGCGTCGACCGCCGCCGTGGTCTGACCCCGAAATGTGCGGGGATATGTGCACTGGGTGCACATCTCCCCGCATTTTTCGGTAGGTGTTCGGTAGGTCTTCGGCGAGGGCGGGTCAGGTCGAGCGGGTGTAGAGCAGGTCGACCGGTTGGCGGCCGGCGTCGAGACCTCGTTGTTCGAAGCGGGTGAGCGGGCGCCAATCCGGTCGCTCGATGACGCCACCGGTCAGGCGAGTCTCCGCGTCACAGACAGCCTGCATCGACTCGGCGTAGTCGACGATGTCGGTCGCGAGGTGCAGGAAGCCACCTGCGCGCAGACGGTCGACCAGGGCGGCGAGCACGTCCGGTCGAATGAGGCGGCGGTGATGGTTGCGCCGCTTCGTCCATGGGTCGGGGAAGTACACGCGGATGCCGGCGAGCGATTCCGCCGGTACTCGGTCGAGAAATGGCAGGACGTCGCCGTGGACGACTCGGATCTGGTGCAGCCCCTGATGTTCGATGGCGTCGAGCACGGTGACCACCCCGGGTGTGTGTACCTCGACGCCGATCACGTCGATGTCGGGCTCGACGGCCGCCAGTGCAATGGTCGACTCGCCGTGGCCGAACCCCACATCGAGCACGACATCGCCGGCGCGTCCGAACACGTCCGACCAATCGAGGAGCGGGCCGTCGATCGGCAACCCCCACACCTCGATCCAGGCGTCGAACTCTGCCTGTCGCTTCGGTGACAGCGAGCGCCGCCGAACCTTGAACGACGCAGCGGGTCGGCGAATCGAGCGGGCCTCGGTGGTCATCGATGTCCGTCGGGCTGGGGCATGCCCCGGAAACTATCGGTGCGATCGTGTGGCGGTGGCGGGCAGACTCCTGCGGTGACCCTGGCGGAAGTGGCCGACGATGCAGCCCGACGGCGTGCGATCCGCCGGCAGGCCGCCTCGATCATCGCTGCGGTCGCACCGTTCGGCGTCGTGTTCGGTGCCGCAGCGGCCACCGCCGGCCTCGATCTCTGGCAGGCGGTCGGGTTCTCGTCGCTGGTGTTCGGTGGCAGCTCGCAGTTCGCGGCGATCGAGATCCTGGGCGATGACGGCTCGATCGCCTCCGCAGCGATTTCCGGACTGCTCCTCAACGTGCGATCGCTGGCATTCGGCTTGATCATGGCCCCCGCACTGATCGGTCCGTGGTGGAAACGTGCAGCGATGTCTCAGTTGATGATCGACGAGTCGACGGCGGTCGGGGCCGCACAGGATGGGTTGCGCTGGCGCCGTTCCGGTTACCTGATCGCGGGCATCGGCGTGTTCGTGGTCTGGAACCTCACGACCATCGTCGGCTTCGTCGTGTTCTCGGACGCAGGCGACCTGATCACCGACCTCGGCCTCGACGCGGCCGGGCCGGCGGCCTTTCTCGCCTTGCTGTGGCCGCGCCTGTCATCGGCGCCGCAGCGGCACACCGCGTTCGCCGGGTCGCTGATCGCGCTCGTGCTCATTCCCGTCGCTCCGCCGGGTGTTCCGATCCTGGCGTCGATGTTCGGTGTCGCCGTGGCGCTCGTGTGGCCGTCGGGTGATCCCGGCGTGGGCGAGCAGCAATGAACGCCGCGACGGCGGTGCTGGTGATCATGACGGTCGGCACATTCGCCCTGAAGTCGGCCGGGCCACTCGTGCTCGGTGACCGTGCACTTCCCGTTGGGTTTCAGCGCGTCGTGGATCTGCTGCCCGCAGCGTTGCTGGCAGCGCTGGCGCTCGTGTCGACGGTCGGTGACGGCCAGGAGATCGTCCTCGACGCTCGGCTCGTCGGTCTGATCGTGGCCGGCCTCGCGCTGTGGCGACGGGCGCCGTTCGTCGTCGTGATCCTGCTTGCGTCGGCAGCCACGGCGATCGCCCGCCTCATCGGCTGACTGCGGCACTGGTACTACGCTTTGGTCGATGCCTTCGAACAAGACCATCGACCTCATGCCCGGCGAGAAGATGATCCTCTACGCGAACCCGCACTGGTGGTACTTCTGGAAGGAGGTCGCTGCCTCCTTCGGTCTGCTCGGCCTTCTCTTGTTGATGGTCGTCTTCGGCGATGGCGTCATCAACGACACGATCAAGTTCGTCGCCGGGATCGTGTTCGTGGTGATCATCCTGGCCACGATCTATGCGTTCATCGGCTGGAAGACGACCCGGTTCGCCATCACCAACCAGCGCGTGGCATACCAGAGCGGCATCATCCAGCGACGAGGCGTGTCGATCCCGCTGAATCGGGTCAACAACGTCAACTTCACCCAGTCGTTCATCGCCCGCGCACTCAACAACGGCATCGTGACGATCGAATCCGCCGGTGAGACCGGCGATTCGGTGTTCGAGAACATTCCGGATCCCGAGAAGGTCCGCACGCTCATCTTCCAGCAGGTCGAAGCCGACGAGCAGGCCGACTCCGATCGCAACGCAGCGTCACTGGCCAAAGCCATGCAGCAGCATGTTCCGCCGCCGCCGCCCGCTGCCGGGCCGTCCGCTCAGGAACGATTGAAGGCACTCGACGATCTCCGCGCGCAGGGCCTCGTCAACGACGCCGAGTACGACGTCAAACGCAAGCAGATTCTCGACGAGCTCTAGTAGGAGACCGTTCGACCACCCAGGAAAGGCAGAAGCCCATGAGTGTCGAGATCATCGTCATCATCGTGGTGATCGCGCTGCTGGCGATCCTGGTGTGGAAGTCGTTCCACGCCATTGGCGCCGCCGAGGTCGGGCTCGTCGCCAAACGCTTCGCGTTCCGCAAGCTCGGCGAGGACAACCCCATCGCATTCCGCGGTGAGGCCGGATACCAGGCCACGCTGCTGATGCCTGGGCTGCGTTTCAAGCTCTGGCCGATGTTCTACGTCAGGAAGTTCCCGTGGGTGCAGGTCCCGGCCGGCGAGATCGGGGTGGTGATCGCACAGGTGGGCGACCCCCTCCCCATCGGCGCGAAGAGCGCGGTGTACAAGCCCGAGCTCAGGAACTTCTCCGACATCGCCAGCTTCGTGCAGCACGGCGGCCAGAAGGGTGTGCAGCGACCGGTGCTGCCGCCGGGCACACTCGTGCCCATCCACCCGGTCGCGTTCCTCGTGCTCACGCCCCAGACGGTGTACGGGCTGCCCGTGTCACCGGACCTCGCCGGCCAGGCCCGAGACGGCGTGCTCACCCCGGCATCGTTCGGACTGTCACCCGAACAGCTGCACGTGATGGTCATCGCGCCCGACTCCGCCCTCGACCTGGTCGGCGTCGTCACCGCACTCGAGGGCGAACCGCTCCCGTCGGGCGACATCGCGAGCCGGCTCGGCGGCTTCGCCGACATCGCTGCGATCGAGGAGTCGAACGCCGGCGGGAGCACCAGCACCACCGATGCCGAGCTCATCGACCTCCTGCTCGGCAGCAAGAACACCCTGCACAACAACTACCAGGACTTCCAGGCCTTCCTGGATGCCGGCGGCAGGATCGGACTGCAGCACGACCCGTTGCTGTACGGCGCCTACCTCCTGAACCCGTTCCTCGTACGCGTCGACCTCGTGCCGATGCTCGTGGTGAACCAGGGCGAGGTCGCCGTGATCAAGGGCTTCGTCGGTCTCCCCACCGCCGACACGTCGGGCGAGGAGTTCAAGTTCGGCTCGATCGTGCGCCCCGGGCATCGAGGCATCTGGACCGAACCACTTCGCACCGGCAAGTACGCGATCAACCCGCGGGTGTACGCCGCCGAGATCGTGCCCACCTTCATCCTGACCCTCAACTGGGCCGAGGCGAGCTCCGAGGCCCACGACCTCGACGCGCACCTGTCGTCGATCGTGGCCAAGAGCCGCGAGGGCTTCGTCTTCCAGATCGACTTGCAGGTCCAGATCCATGTCCCCGACACGCGCGCACCCAAGGTGATCTCGATGGTGGGCACGATGCGCAACCTCGTGAGCGAAGTGCTGCAGAGCGCGGTCGGCAACCACTTCCGCAACACGCTGCAGGCGCTCGAGGCGGTGCGCTTCATCGAGACCCGCCAGGCAGTGCAGAGCGCGGCGTTCGACGCGATCACCGGCTACCTCGGCCAGTACCAGGTGGAGACCAAGGGTGTCTACATCCAAGACGTCGTGTTCCCCGCCGAACTCGTTCGCGTGCTCACCGAGCGCGAGATCGCCAACCAGGAGAAGGCCACGTTCGACGAGCAGCAGCGAGCGGAGACGGCGCGCATCGAGATGGAGAAGGCCAAGGGCACCGCGAACATGCAGTCGCAGCTCGCCGGCGCGCAGGTCGGCGTACAGATCAAGACCAACGAGGCAGAGGCGCGAGAGGCCGAGGCGCGGGGCGAGGCGGCCTACGTGCGGCTCACGGGTGACGCAGAGGCCGCACGCACCGAGGCGATCGGGCTCGCGGAAGCGAAGGCGACGGAGGCGCTCGGACTCGCTCGTGCCGTCGGGTTCGAGGCGCAGACCGAAGCACTGGGTGCGTCCGCGACAGCGTTGGTGGCGGTGGCCAACGCGGTGGCCGACGGCCACATCACGGTGGTCCCCGAGGTGCTCGTCACGGGTGGGGGCGGATCGCTCGACGGCCTGGCCGCCACGCTCATGCGCTCGCTCACCAGTGGTGTCGGCGAGCAGCCCGATGACCGCGGCGACGAGACCGTGACCCTGGTGGGCGCCACCGACCCGCCGCCGTCCGCCGCCGTTGTCGTCCTCAGCGCCGACGTCTCGGACGCGCCGGACACGCCGGACGCGCCGCGACGGTCTCGCGTAACTGCCGGCCACCTTCACGCTTTGGTGCGACGCTCACCCCAGTGGCCCATCGCGCCGACCCGTTGGAATCGTTCGGGACGGTCATCGGGGCCGAGCACGTCGGTGGCGAGCCAGAGTCGCTTCAGCCAGCGCACCCGGCCCGCAGCTGCGTCGTCGACGTAGGCGCGGCGAGCGTGCAGCACGTGATAGTTGTTGACGAACTGCATCTCGCCCGGTCGGAGGGTCATCTCGACACGGTTGTCACGGTCGTTGACCAGGCTGTCGTATGCGTCCATCGCCTCGACCTGGATCGGTGTCAGCCGCGGAGCCTCGGCGTGGCGCTGGGACGCTTCGATGTACGGTCGGATGTACCTCACGAACAGCCGGTCTCCCGTTGGCCCGGTGTGCCGGGTGAACACCGGCACCTCGTAGAAGGGACGGGCGCCATCGCGCTGTTCGCCACGGAAGTCGTAGGGGAGCGGTTCGTAGAGCACGGCTGCCAGATCCGGCCGGGTACGGACCAACGCGTTGTGTGCACCCAGTGCGTTGGCGACCAGGCTCTCGCCGCCGCTGACGCCCGAGTCGAGACACAACAACCCGACGAGGTCGGAACCATCGCTGTGGAAACCGAGTGGGTGACCCCCGATCTCGTAGCCGCGAGCGGTCGGATCGTCGGGCGACTTGCCCTGGTCCTTCACGTCGCCGAGGAGGTGTCCCTTCGCGTTCTGCGGCCAGGGTTCGCCGAGGTGCATGCCGATGCCCCAGTACATCCACGACGCGCCCTCGGCACCGAGTCGCTCGACGTCGAGCGCCGCGATGCGGGCGACGCCGCGTCCGTTGACCAGTTCCTCGGCGAGCTCGTCGAGCAGTGGTGACAGCGTCGGGAGTGGGAAGTCCTCTGCCGTGACGTCGAGGACCTCGTCGGTCACCGAGCGGGCGTGGGCGAGTGCCGCGTCGAGTTCCGCATGGTGGGCGTCGGTGAGTCGGAGTGTCCACTCCTCGACGTCGCCGATGTCGTCGGCGCGCCAGTTGGCGTGGGTCTCCAACTCGATCATGTCGTCCGCTGTCGGGAGGGGGCTGGATTCGATGGTGCTCATGGTCACGCTCCTGTCGGTGCGGGTTGGGCGCCTCGGATGAGCCGACCGGGAAGGGCATCGGTGGCAACGCCGTCGTGGTAGGTCTCCTGGCCGGCGACGATCGTGTGGCGCCACCCGTCGGCTCGCTGCAGCAGCCGGCGACCGTTGGCGGGCAGGTCGTGGACGATGGTCGGCTTGTGGAGGCGCAGCCGCTCGAAGTCGACGACGTTGAGGTCGCCTCGGTAGCCGGGAGCGATGACACCGCGATCGAGGAGCCCGACAGTTCGCGCCGTGTCGCGACAGTGCCGCTGCACGAGGAAGGGCAGCGGGATGCGGTCGTGGTCGCGGTCGCGGCCCCAGTACGCCAGCAGGGTGGTGGGGAAGCTGCCGTCGCAGATCGTGCCGACGTGGGCGCCACCGTCGCCGAGGCCCGGAACCGTGTGTGGATGCACGAGCATCTCGTGACAGCCATCGAGGTTGCCGTCGACGTAGTTGAGGAAGGGCAGGTAGATCAGGCCGTGGCCGTCGTCGGCGAGCATCGCGTCGAGGGCGACCTCCTCGGGTTCGAGGCCTCGCTGCGCAGCGATGGCGGCAATCGACGTGTCGAGCGAGGGTTCGTAGTCGGGTTCGTCGGCCATCTCGAACAGGAGGTCGAAACGCCCGATCAGGTTCCCGCCGAGTTTGTCGCGTGATCGCTCGGCGGCCCCGGCGAGCAGTCGTTCGCGAAAGCCGGTGTCACGGAGCGCAGCGACTCGCTCGACCAGCGGTCGGTCGGCGATCTCGCGGTACACGGGGTTGGTGACGAACGGGTTGAGTGTGCACTCCAGCCCGAGGATGAGTCCGACGGCGCGGGGTGCGACCTGGCCGGTCATCGTCAGTCCGTCGGCGTTGGCCTGCGTGATCCGGTCGAGGAGCCCGCGGAATGCGTCGGGCACCATCGGGTTGCGGGCGATCGAGATCGACATCGGTCGACCCGACATCTCCACCATCCTTCGCAACGTGTCGAACTCGGCGTCGGGGTCGAGGAAGTCGGACACCACCTGGAGCACGCCGGTGCCCGTCGCGCCGACTCCCTGGGCGATGCCGATCAGTTCGTCGGGTGCGGCGGTCAGGGTGGGGGTGTACGCGCCGGTCGACGTCTTGTGGTTGCGGGTCCGGCTCGTGCTGAACCCGAGCGCCCCGGCTTCGATGCCCTCGCGGGCCAATTCGGCCATGGCTGCGATGTCGTCGGGCGTGGCGTCTTCGTGGTTGGCGCCACGCTCACCCATCACGTTCAGCCGCACCGCGCCGTGCGGCACCTGCATGGCGACGTCGATGTCGTGGGGGAGCGATTCGACTGCGTCGAGGAACTCCTTGAAGGAATTCCAGTTCCAGCGGAGTCCCTCGTGGAGCGCCGCGCCCGGGATGTCCTCGACGCCCTCCATCAACTCGATGAGCTTGTCGTGGTCGGCGTCGTGGACGGGAGCGAACCCGACGCCACAGTTCCCGGTGACCACAGTGGTCACGCCGTGCCATGACGACGGCTGCAACCGGGTGTCCCACGTGGCCTGTCCGTCGTAGTGGGAATGGATGTCGACGATGCCCGGGATCACGAGGGCGCCGTCGGCATCGATCTCGCGAGCGGCGCCGGCGTCGACCGTGCCGACCTCGACGATGATGCCGTCGCGCACGGCGATGTCGGCAGTCCGGGCATCGACGCCGGTGCCGTCGATGACGGACCCGCCCCGGATGATCAGGTCGTACTCAGCCATGGGCAAGTCTCGCGCTCGCCGACCCACCAACCCGACCCGGACGCACCCACGCCGAGTTGGCGATGGTCAGGTGAGTTCGAGGCCCGCCATGGCGCCGTCGGCGCGCCACTGTTCGAGCACCTTGATGAACGCGACCGAGCCGGCGCCGTAGCTGCCGTTCTTCACACTGCTCTGCGCGGGTTTGCCCTCGTTGTTGTAGTACCCCGGCGTGCACGACTCGAGGAACTGCTGGTTCATCTGCGACAGGTTCACGATGGTCTCGACCCACGCGGCCTCGGCGTCGGCCTCCGGCCTCGATGACGGTGACGCCACGCTGTTTCGCCTCGGCGAGGATGTACGCGAGGTGCTTGCTCTGCTCGTTGAGCATGTGTGGGAAGTTCACCGTGAAGCCCGACTGCGTGAGGCTGAAGATGAAGCAGTTCGGGAAGTCTCGACTGTGCATCCCGTGGAGGGTCGATGCGCCGTCGTGCCACTTCTCGGTGAGTGTCAGCCCGTCACGTCCGTAGAGCTCGTATCCCGCTCGCCGGGTGTAGTCGGTGCCGACCTCGAAACCGGTGGCATAGATCAGACAGTCGATCTCGAACTCCTGCTCGACCAGGTTGCCGTCGGCGTCGCGCTGGTCGACGACGATGCCCGTCGGTGTGATCCGCTTGACACCCCGACCCTCGGTGTCGATGAGGTGCACGTTCGCTCGGTTGAACGTGTCGAGGTACTGGTCGTGGAAACACGGGCGCTTGCAGAACTGGCGGTAGTACGGCTTGAGGGCCTCGGCCGTGGTCGGGTCGTCGACGATCGTTTCCACTCGGGCGCGGATCTGCTCCATCTTCTCGAAGTCGGCGAGCTCCATGGTGGCCATGAGACCCTCTGGCGTGAGGTCGCCCTCTCCGCTGCGCACCCGGATGAGCAGGTTGCCGATGATGTCGGTCCAGCCGTCGTCGACCAGATCCTCCGACTCGGGGATTCCCGAGACGAGGTTGTTGAAGTTCTCCATCCGCCGTTCCTGCCAACCCGGCTCCAGACCGGCGGCCCACTCGGGGTCGGTCGGCCGGTTGTCGCGGACGTCGATCGACGATGGCGTGCGCTGGAAGACGAACAACTCCTGCGCCGATGCCCCGAGGTGGGGGACGCACTGCACCGCGGTTGCACCGGTGCCGATGATGCCGACACGCTTGTCGGCCAGGCCGACGAGACCACCGTTCGAGTCGCCGCCCGTGTAGTCGTAGTCCCACCGACTCGTGTGGAAACTGTGGCCCTCGAACGACTCGATGCCTTCGATGCCGGGCAGCTTCGGGCGATGCAGCGGTCCGCTCGCCATCACGATGTAGCGAGCGCGCATCGCATCACCGCGGTTCGTCGTCACGATCCAGCGGCTGATGGCGTCGTCCCAGCGCATCTCGGTGACCTCGGTCTGGAAGCAGGCATTTCGATAGAGATCGAAGTGGCGGCCGATCGCCTGGCTGTGCGCGAGAATTTCGGCGGCCTGGGAGTACTTCTCCTGCGGCATGTATCCGATCTCTTCGAGCAGCGGCAGATAGACGTACGACTCGACATCGCACGCGGCACCGGGATAGCGATTCCAATACCAGGTGCCGCCGAAGTCGCCACCCTTCTCGATCACACGGATGCCATCGATGCCGGCCTCGCGTAGCCGGGCGCCGGCGAGGAGACCGCCGAACCCGCCGCCGATGATCAACACCTCGACCTCGTCGGTCAGCGGTTCGCGTTCGATCGGCGCGACGTACGGATCGTGGAGGTACCGCTCGAACTCACCGGTGACCTCGATGTACTGGTCGTTTCCCGCGTCACGCAGCCGCTTGTCGCGCTCCTCGCGGTACTTCTCGCGCAAGGCATCGGGATCGAACGTGGTCGTGCTCACCCCGATGTTGTAGCTGGCGGATCCGGCGCGGCTCGACCCGGAGTCAGATGTCGAGGTGAGTGAACCGTTCGATGTCGCTGCGGTGGCCGGCCACCACCACCAGGTCGTGTTCACCCAGCACGGTCGCGCTCTCGGCGTACGTGAAGGTCTTGCCCTCTGGCTTGATGCACACGACGGTCACCTTGTAGGTGGCGCGAAGGTCGGTGTCGCCCAGGCGCTTGCCGGCGAGGCGCTCGGGCACCACCATCTCGACCATCACGAAGTCGTCGTCGAGCGCGAAGTACTCGATGAGCGCGCCGGTCACGAGTCGAGCGACGCGGCTCCCCATCTCGGCTTCGGGGAAGACCACGTGATGGGCACCGACCCGCTGCAGGATGCGGCCGTGGGAGTCGGTGAGGGCTTTGGCCCAGATGTTGGGAACAGCGAGGTCGACGAGCGCGCCGGTGGTCAGCACGCTCGCCTCGATGTCGGCGCCGATGGCGACAATGGCGGTCACTGCATCGGCGACACCGAGTTGACGCAGTGTCCGTTCGTTCGTGGTGTCGGCTTGGGCGACATGGGTGAGCAGGCCGGCGTGCTGTTGTACGCGGGTCTCGTCGGAGTCGAGGCCCAGAACTTCGTGACCCATCTCGACCAGTGTCGATGCGAGCGACGATCCGAATCGGCCCAACCCGATGACGACGATCTCGCCGCGGTGCTCGACCCGGGGGCGCAGCCCACCCAGCATGGTGTGAAGAATTTTGTCAGCCAATGATCGGTCGCTCCTCGGGATAACGGTACGCGCGCGGGTGTTCACGCAACGCAAGGGCAGTGACGAACGTGATGGGTCCGACTCGGCCGGCGAGCATCACGAGCATCAACACGATCTGCGCCGATTGGCTGAGCGCAGCGGTGATGCCGGTCGACAATCCGGCCGTGCCGAACGCTGAGGTGACCTCGAAGAGTGCTGGTGCGAAGGTGAGGTCGTCGAATCCCATGATGGCCAACGCCGCAACGATGACGAGGCCGATCGACAGCAGCACCACGGTGAGACCCTGACGGACCGCACTGGGAGGGATCCGTCGCCGGAATGCATTGACGTCGGGGTTGCCGCGAACCTCTGACCACAACGCGAAGGCAAGCACGGCAAACGTCGTGACCTTGATACCGCCGGACGTGGACGCGGGGCCGGCGCCGATGAACATCAAGATGGCCGTCACCACCAACGTCGATTCGTGCATGCCGCCGATGTCGACGGTGTTGAACCCGGCGGTCCTCGGGGTCACGCCCTGGAACCACCCGGCCAGCACCTTGTCGAACAGGTCGAGACCGCCGAGTGTTGCCGGGTTCGCCCACTCGAATGCAGTGACACAGACCACCCCGATCACGATCAGGGCGGCGGTGCTGAGCAGTGTGATCCGCGCATGCAGCGACCACGGTGGTCGTCGAGTCGTCCCGGCACTCCGGCGGAGCTGGCGCCGGCGGCGCAGCTCGACGATGATGGGAAAGCCGAGTCCGCCGATGATGAAGCCTGCCGAGACGGTCGACACGACGACCGGATCGCCGACGAACCGGGTGAGGTTGTCGGGATAGAGCGAGAGGCCCGAGTTGTTGAATGCGGCGATCGAATGGAACAGCGCCGAGTACGCCGAACTCAGCGGACCGTCCTCGTAGCCGCCCTGCCAGAATCGCAGGAACAGGATGAACGCCACGGAACACTCGACGACCAACGTGATCTTCGCGATCGCGAGGAGCAACTGCTTCAGATCCCCGAGTTCGACGGAACCGATCTCGGCCTGCGTCAGCATCCGTTGACGGAGCCCGACCCGATTCGACACGAGCAGCACGAGCACGGAGCCGATCGTCATGATGCCGAACCCGCCGACCTGCATGAGCGTCATGACGACGACTTCACCGAAGAGCGAGAAATCCGTCACGTCGACGCTCGCCAACCCGGTGACCGTTGCCGCCGAGGTCGCCATGAACAGCGCGTTGTCGACACCGATCGTGCCCGGTCCGTCGGCCGCCATCGGCAGAGCCAGCAAGACGGCACCGGCGGCGATGAGCGTCAGGAAGGCTGCGACGACGAGTCGGGCCGGATGGTTGATCGCATGGATCAGGCCGCCTGCTGCCACCGCAGGATCATATGACGACGAAGGCCCCATGGCCCGCGGCATCCTGTGGGCATGTTTCTCGGAGAAGATCTCCTCGCCTGGTTGACGTTGGCATTCGGCGGAGCGCTCTTCGTCGGCAACCTGCTCGCCATCGTCAAGCCGCCGACCAGGCAACTCGACGACACGAATCTCGAACGGGCGCCCGTGATGCGCAGTGTCGTGTTCGCCGCGATCGGCCTCGTCGCTGCGATCTGGGCGGCTGCGTCGCTCGTCAGTTCCTGATCAGTCGGCGGCGAACACCGAGATCGTCACCTGATTGCCGGACTCGTCCTCGACGTAGTTGATACCGACCGTCCAGACGTCGCTGGAGTACACGCGGTTCGCAGTTCCGTCCGCCTTGAACTCCGATGTCGAATCGAATCCGGCGTCTTCGAGCTGCGACCCGTAGTCGTCGAGGAAGTCCTCGCCGTCGACGGTTCCGCTGACGGTGATTGCATCAGAACCTGTGTCCGAGACCACGAACGCCGAGGCGATCGTCAGGCCATCCGGGGCAGGAACGTCGCTCGGCCATTCGTCGGGAAGCTCGGTCGTCGCACCCCCGCTGAAGCTTCCGTCCTCGCCCTCGACGGTCATCGAACCATCGTCGGAGTCGGCGTTGCCCGTGATGGTCTCGCCGTTCTCGTCGGTGACGACGAAGTTGCCGTCCTCGTCGATGGTCATCGAGCCGTCCTCGGTCTGGATCGCGATGCCACCGTCGTCGGTGTTGATGTCGACGTCGCCGCCACTCTGTTGTTCGATCAGTTCTTCGACGCCCTGCTCGCCCGAGTCACCGCAGGCGGTCAACACCGTTGCGCCGGCAACGAGGACGAGGAGACCCCGTGAGACGCTGATCGTGCGTTTGTTCGTCATGTGCAGAACCTAGATCGGATCAGGTCAGCGGCGGAAGGGTCATGTGGCACTTGTCGACGGCGGTGCCAGAAACCCTGTCGGGGGTACGGATCTGGAAGATTGGTGCCATGAGTTCGCCGCTGCGCCTGACCTTCCTGCAGTCGGCGAGCCGTGCCGATCAGCTCCCCGCGTCCCCGATCGAGGTGGCATTCGTGGGGCGCTCGAACGTCGGCAAGTCGTCGCTCGTCAACGCGCTCGCCAACCGCAAGCAGCTCGCACGGGTGTCGAACACGCCCGGGCGCACGCAGCTCATCAACCTGTTCGAGGTGGAGAGCGCTCGGCCCGAGCGGGGCACGATGGTCGATCTGCCTGGTTACGGATTCGCCAAGGCGGCCAAGAGCGTCAAGCGCGACTGGCCGGAGATGATCGAGGGGTACCTGCTCGAACGGAGCAACCTCGCCATGGTGTTCGTGCTCGTCGACGGCGCGATCGGGCCGACCACACTCGACGTTCAGATGCTCGACTGGCTCCGCTACAACGGCGTTGCCCACACCGTGGTCGCCACGAAGTTCGACAAGGTGAAGTCGTCGAAGCGGGCGACGCGCAAGAAGGAACTGGCGGCGGGTTGCCAGCTCGATCAGGGCGATGTGGTGTGGGTGAGCGCATCGAAGGGCGACGGGATCGACGCGCTCCGTTCGCTCGTACGGAACTGGGTCGGCTGAGTTCGTTAGCGTCGACGCATGCCGTCCGTCGTACTGCCCTGCCGTCTCGATCACCGGAACCGGCTTGTTCACGCCACCGGAGTCGATCAGCAACGCCGAGCTCGCGGCGTCGCTCACCGAGTCGGCCTTGAAGTGGAACGCCGAGCACGCCGAGGAGATCGCCGCCGGCGAACTCGCAGAGCGACCGTTGCCCGACGAGGAGTTCATCCTCAAGGCGTCGGGGATCAGGTCGCGATACGTGATGGAGAAGTCGGGGGTGCTCGACCCGGCCCGGATGCGGCCGCGCCTCGAGACCCGGTCGGACGACGAGCTGGGCCTTCAGGCCGAGATGTCGATGCCGGCAATTCTCGAGGCGTTGGCGCAGGCCGGTCGTGAGCCCACCGACGTCGACGCGGTGATCGTCGGCTGCTCCAATCTGCAGCGCGCGTATCCCGCCGTCGCCATCGAGATCCAAGACGCACTCGGCGCGGCCGGCTGGGGCTACGACATGAACGTGGCGTGCTCCTCGGCGACGTTCTCGATCCAGGCTGCGGTCGATGCCCTCCGCAATGGGAGCGCGAATTGCGTCGTCGTGGTCAATCCGGAGATCACGTCGGGCCACAACAACTTCGAGTTGCGCGACTTCCACTTCATCTTCGGTGACGCCTGCACGGCGCTCGTGTTGGAACGAACCGACGATGCAGTGGCGCTCGCGCAGTGGGAGGTGCTCGGCACGAAGCTGGCCACCAAGTTCTCCAACAACATCCGCAACGACTTCGGCTTCCTCAATTCCTCCGAGGTGGTCGAACGCGACGCACACGAGCTCGTGTTCCGCCAGAACGGTCAGATGGTCTTCCGCGAGGTCTGTCCGATGGTTGCTGCGCACATCACGACCCATCTCGACGCGCTCGGTCTCGACGCGGCGGATGTTCGGCGCTTCTGGCTGCACCAGGCGAACCTCAAGATGAACCAACTCATCGCCAAGGGCGTGCTCGGTCGTCTCCCGACCGACGACGAGGCGCCCGTGATCCTCGACGAGTACGCCAACACGAGCTCGGCCGGTTCGGTCATCGCCTTCCATCTGCATCGCGGCGACCTCGACAACCGGCGATCTCGGCGTGATCTGCTCGTTCGGCGCCGGCTACTCCGTCGGCAGCGTCATCGTTCGGCGCCACTGACCACCAGCCGCCCCCGCCCCTCTCTTTCGTTTGCGGGAGGTTTCCGTTGGGGCGGGCCAACCGAACCGTCACGCAAACCTGGAGTTCGGGGGGGTGGGGGAGTTGGGCGGTCAGCGGGGAGCGTTCACCCGGATGAAGTCGTCGATCACTGCGTCGGCGTAGCACCGGTCGAACACCTCGCCGGCCATGAAGCGGGCGAACAGGAAGCTTCCGAAGATCCCCGCCAGGCTTCGCCCGACATCCAGATCGCGGCGGAGTTCACCGTCGGAGATCGCCTTGGCGACAATCGCTCGGAACACATGCTCGAACTCGGCGAGGAACTGGTTGCGCACCGCCACCACCGCCGGGTCGTGGAGTGATCGTTCCATCATGTTGGCGATCATCGGCGCGCGTTGTTCGTCGACCAGGTCGCAGATCAGATGCTCGCACAGGATCCCGAGGTCGGTCCGCAGCGAGCCGGTGAGGTCGGCGACTGCGGGTGGCGCCTTGCCGATCGAGTCGATCGTTGCCCGCAGGAGGTCCTCGCGGGTTCGCCAGTGGTTGTACACCGTCGTGCGGCTGACCTTCGCCGCCGATGCGACGCTCGCGTGGGTGACTGCGCCGGGTCCGTCCGCCACGAGAAGTTCGCGCGGCGGCAGCGATGACGAGCGCGCGTGTGCGTTCGACTCGAGGGTCACCGGGACGTCGGGCGTTGCTCATGGTTGTGGAGGGCATCGGCAGTGTGCGGTGGCGACGACGGTGTGTCGTGTGACACGTCACCGAAAGTTTGCTTGTGATTGTCCAATCTACTGGACAGAATGTCCAACAATGTCAACGATCTCGATGTCCCCACCGGACGCTCCCTCCGACTCGTCCGAGTCGGGCACCACCGAGTCCCTGTGGGCGCGACTCGGCCGGTTCAGTTTTCGCCGGCGGCGGTATGTGCTCGGTGCGTGGATCGCCACGTTCGTGGCTGTCTTCGTGCTCGTCGGGTCGATCGGTGCATCGAGCGACAGCTCCTTCTCGATCCCGGACTCGGAGTCCAAGAGCGGCTTCGACACGCTCGACGAGTACTTCGGCGGTGCGGGCAGTGGCCGCTCGGGCACGATCGTGTTCCTCGCCGATCGAGGCGTCGACGATCCCGACGTGCAAGCGACGATGACCCAGCTGTTCGACGAGGTCGCCCAGATCGAGGGCGTCACGATCACCAGTCCGTACTCGCCCGAAGGACAGATACGCGGACAGGTCGCAACGGAGGGTGAACTCGCCGGCCTGGTCGCCTACGCCCAGGTCGATCTCGACCAGAACCTGTCGGAAACGCAGTCCGGAGAGATCGGCGTGGAGATCGGCAACATGCTGCCGACCGACGTCGACGGACTCCAGATCGAGGTGGGCGGTCAGGCGCTCGGCGAGTTCGAACCGCCCGAATCCGAACTCATCGGCATTGCCTTCGCGATCGTGGTGTTGATCCTCGCCTTCGGTTCGGTGCTTGCGATGGGCCTCCCGATCGGCGTCGCCCTCTTCGGCGTGGGCATCGGCGCCGGCATCATCACGCTGCTGTCGAACGTGATCTCAGTCCCTGACTTCGCCGTGACGCTCGGTGCGATGATCGGCCTCGGCGTCGGAATCGACTACGCGCTGTTCATCGTCACCCGTTACCGAGAAGGCCTCAAGACCGGCCAGTCACCCGAAGAGGCAACGGTGACGGCTCTCGACACCGCCGGTCGCGCCGTCGTGTTCGCCGGGTTCACCGTGGTCATCTCGCTGCTCGGCATGTACATCATGGGCCTGGCGTTCATCAACGGCCTGGCAACCGGCGCCGCCATCACCGTGCTGGTCACGATGATCGCGTCGGTCACGTTGCTCCCGGCGTTCCTCGGGTTCGCCCAGCACAAGATCGAAGTCACTCGCTGGCGCGGCATCCTCGCCGCCGGATTCGTCGCCATCGCACTGCTCGGTGTCGGCCTCGGCATCCAGCCGCTCCTGGTCGGCGCCCCGATCGCCGTGATCATCCTGGTCGCCTCACTCGCGTACGCGCCCCTTCGCAAGGAGCTGCCTCCGCGCAAGGAGAAGCCGCTGCGCCAGTCGCTTGCGTATCGGTGGAGCCGGTTCGTCCAGCATCGTCCGTGGTCGATCGCGATCATCACGACCATCTTCCTGCTGGTGCTGGCGATCCCCGTGCTCAGCCTGCGACTCGGGTTCAGCGACGAGAGCAACTTCGCCGAGGGGAGCACGACCCGCGAGGCGTTCGAGCTGACCAGCGAGGCGTTCGGGCCCGGCGCCAATGGCCCGCTCATCCTCACCGCCGAGCTGTCGCAGCCGCAGGACTTCCAGGTCCTGGTCGCCCTCACCGAGACGCTCGAGCAGACCGACGGCGTCGCCGAGGTGCTCGGTCCGGTGCCGAACACCTTCGGCGATCCCGCATCGGCGAGCGCCGCGATCATCCGGGTGACACCGACGACGGGCCCCCAGGACGCGGCGACCGACGAGCTCGTCAAGTCGTTGCGTTCCGACGTGGTTCCCTCGGTCACCGACGGCACGGACGTCGTCGTGAACGTGTCGGGAGCGGTTGCCGCCAACATCGACTTCAGCAGCTACCTCGCGCAGCGGCTCCCCATCTTCTTCATTGCGGTGCTGTCGCTGTCGTTCCTGCTGTTGATGATGGTGTTCCGCTCACTGCTCGTTCCGCTCAAGGCCGTGATCATGAACATGCTGTCGATCGGGGCCGCCTACGGCATCGTGGTGATGGTGTTCCAGTGGGGCTGGGGTGCATCGCTGTTCAACACTGCCGGTGGACCGATCGAGCCGTTCCTTCCGATGATGATGTTCGCCATCGTGTTCGGCCTGTCGATGGACTACGAGGTCTTCCTGCTGTCACGCGTGAAGGAGGAGTACGACCGCACGGGCGACCCGGTCAACTCCGTGTCCGATGGTCTCGCCGCAACGGCCCGCGTGATCACCGCTGCCGCGGCGATCATGATCGTGGTGTTCGGCAGCTTCGTGCTCGAGGACAATCGCATCATCAAGATGTTCGGGCTCGGCCTGTCGTCGGCCGTGTTCCTCGATGCAACCCTCGTGCGCATGCTGCTCGTGCCGGCGACGATGGAACTGCTCGGCGCCCGCAACTGGTGGCTGCCGCGCTGGCTCGACCGACTGCTCCCGACGCTCAACGTCGAGGGCGGCACACACGCCTCGGCCATCTCGCTCGCCCACGACGAAGAGCAGCGAGACAAGGAACTCGTCGACGCCTGACCGGAGGCGCATTACAACACGGGTCAGACCCCTGTTGTAATGGTGCCGAACGACATCGAGCCGGTGGCGCCGCGGATCGCTTCGATCGGGTCGCGTACGTCGTCGATGTAGCCCAACGCGTAGGCGCCGGTGCGGTATCCCATCAGTCGCAGCAGGTCGTCGGGCAGCGTTGCCGCCACGTCGTGGGGCACCGACAGGTACTGGTTCTCCTCCTGTCGCAACCAGCCGACGTCATAGGTGATGTTGAGCCCCATCCGGGTCTCGTCGGATCGGTTGGCTCCGCCACCGTGGTACACCTTGCCCGTGTAGAGCAGGCACGAACCCGCCGACATCTCCGCCGGCACGGTTTCGTCGACGGTGTGCTCGAAGCTGTTCGGCAGGTCCTGGCTCCCGGGCATCAGCCGTGTCGCGCCGTTCTCCTCCGTGAAGTCGGTGAGCGCCCAGATGGTGTTGCACTGGACGTGGTAATCGCTCGGGAACTCGAAGAAGTCGAACGCCCACTGATCGCGATGGATCGACTGACCGGGCGAGTCGGGCCCGATCGAGATCACCTGGGTGAGGTGCAACTGGTAGCTCTGTGCACGCTCGAGCAGCCTGGCGGTCGCGTCGAGGATCATCGGGTGCTGGATCAGTTCGTGGCTGGCCGGTGAGCGTGCGACGAGCGCGCCCGTACGCCGCGTGTTGCGTCCCGAGAACTCGTCGCTCCCCGGCGGCGTCGCGTCGATGTACGGCCTCATCTCCGAGGTGATCCGATGGATCAGCTCGACCTCGGCGAGGTCGTCGATGATCAGCGCCCCGTCATGCAGCAGCACGTCGTGGATCTGGTCGGTGGACGCCGTGTTGGGTAGGTGGACGACACTCATGATGAAACGGTACCGAACCGTCACACCGAGCCAGGGATGCAAGACTCGTCGATCGTGGCAGCCATCATCGAGACCCGGGGCCTCGTGATGCAGTTCACGTCGACCCGGGCGCTGGACGCGCTCGACGTCTCGATCCCCAACGGAGTCACCGGGCTGGTCGGCGCGAACGGCGCCGGCAAGACAACGCTGATCTCCCTCGTGCTCGGCCTCCTGAAACCCACGACCGGTTCGATCTCGGTGCTCGGGCTGGATCCCGAGGCGGATGGGCCAGAACTTCGGGCGATGATCGGGTACGGACCGGAACGAAACGTCTTCCCCGACGACCTGCGGGCCTACGACTTCGTGCGCCATCTCGCCGAGGTGAAGGGGCTCCCGCGTGACGAGGCCCGCAGCCGCGCGAGCGACTCGCTCTATCTCGTGGGTCTCGGTGAGGAGCGATTCCGGGCTCTCGGCACGATGTCGACCGGCCAACGTCAGCGCGTGAAGCTGGCCCAGGCGATCGCCGCCGACCCGCGACTGATCGTGCTCGACGAACCGACCGACGGCCTCGATCCCGTGCAACGCGACGAGATGCTCAACATCATCGTGCAGGTGAACCGTGAGTTCGGGATCGACGTGATGCTGTCGTCGCACGTGCTCGAGGAAGTCGAGCGGGTCTGCGACCACGTCGTCGCGCTGGCCGAGGGTCGCCTCGTGGCGCAGGGTTCGATGGCCGAACTCGCCGGCGCATCGGGGGGCATCGAACTCGAACTCGTCGAGTTGCTCGACCGGCCGACGTCGATCGACGACGTCGTGGCCCTGCTGTCGGCGGCAGGAGTCGGCGTCACACGATCCGGATCGTCACTCTCGGTCGTCGGTCTGGCCGATGACGACCTGTTCGACCTCACGGCTCGATGCGTCGCCCAGGCCGGAGCCCGCCTGCGCCGGCTCGGCCAGCATCGCCGCTCACTCGACGACATCTTCTCCATGGCAGAGCCCGGAGCACCGACGTGAGCGGTCGCGGCGACGCCCAGATCGTCGAGCGGGGTTTCCAGCGGTACGAGGGCCGCCGGTCCGGCGTGCCCGGCGCGATCCGAAGCGTCAGCTGGGAGAGCATTCGTGCCACGCTCGGCCTCGGTCGACCGGCGCGCACGAAGATCTTCCCGGTCATCGCCGTGGTCATCGCCTACCTGCCCGCGATCGTGTTCGTCGGGATCGCCGTCTTGATCCCGGGTGACATCCTCGACCCCGAGGAGGTTGCCGACTACCCGGGCTATTACGGATTCATCATCCTCGCCATCGTGCTCTTCGCCGCGCTCGTGGCACCCGAGGTGCTCGTGTCGGATCGGCGCAACGGCATGCTCGCGATGTACCTGTCGACTCCGCTCGATCGGCGCACCTACCTCACCGCGAAAGGGGTTGCCGTCGTCGCGACGCTCAGCCTCGTCACGGTCGGCCCGCCGCTCCTGCTGCTGATCGGCTACACCGTCGAAGGCGTCGGGCCGTCCGGGCCCGACGACTGGCTGTTCACCCTGGGACGCATCCTGCTGTCGGGTGCTGCCATCTCGGCCGCGTTGGCGGCAGTGTCGATGGCGGCGTCGAGCCTGACGGACCGTCGGGCATTCGCCGCGATCGGCATCGTGCTGCTGGTGCTGGCATCGCCGATCCTCGCCGCCGCGCTCGTCGAAGGCGCCGACCTGTCGCCGTCGTGGCGTCTGATCGACATCTCCACGATGCCGTTCGAGCTGGTCTTCCGGATCTACGACCAGCCCGGCAACTTCCCGGAACTGTCGACCTGGAGCGTGGTTCTCAGCAATCTCGTCTGGACACTCGGTGGCGTGGCCGTCGTGTGGTGGCGCTACTCCAAGCTGGTGATCGCCCGATGAGTGAGTTGCCTCCACCACCTCGTGCGTTGCCGGCCCCGACACCGGCAACGGCGGCAGTCATCGCGGGCCAACAGCAGGTTGCCGGAATGATCGCAGTGAACCAGGTGTCCAAGTTCTTCGGATCGGTCGTCGCAGTGAGCGAGGTGAGCTTCGCTATCGAAGCCGGCGTCACTGCGCTGCTCGGCCCGAACGGTGCGGGTAAGTCAACGCTGTTCCGCATGCTCTGCGGACTCACGCCACCCTCGCGGGGATCGGTCCAAGTGCTCGGCTCCGATCCTCGTCGCGACCGCAACGTGCGCGGTCGGGTGTCACTCGTACCGCAGCAGGACGCTCTGTTCGATCATCTCAGTGCCTCGTCGTTCCTGGAGTTCGCCGCTCGCACCCACGGCGTGAGCGATCCCACGCTCGCGGCCGCCGAGGCGCTCGCCAAGGTCGAACTCGACGACGTCGGCCCCAAGCCGGTCGGCCAGTTCTCGAAAGGGATGCGACAGCGGGTCAAGGTGGCTGCCGCGCTCGTCAACGATCCCGAAGTCCTGATCCTCGACGAACCGCTCACCGGTCTCGATCCGGTGCAACGCCGCCACATGATCTCGCTGTTCCACGACCTCGGCGACGATGGCCGCTGCGTGTTGGTGTCGAGCCACGTCCTCGACGAAGTGGCGAAGCTCGGTTCGCGGGTACTGGTGATCGCCCAGGGTCGGCTCATCGCCACCGGCGACTACCGGGATCTGCGCGAACTCATGGATGATCGCGCGCATCGCATCCGTATCGCCGCATCCGAACCCCGCCGTTTGGCCACCGCACTCGTCGAGCGGGGCCTCGTGAGCGGGGTGTCGATCGACGACGACACGGTGATGGTCGACACGCTCGACGTCGATGCGCTGGGGCGTCAACTCGCGGGCCTGAGCGTCGAGCTCGGGGTGCGTCTGACGGAGGTCAGCCCGCTGGACGACGACCTCGAATCGGTGTTCCGCTACCTGGTGGAGGGACGATGACCGACCTCGACAGCGCGGTCTCGCGTCCGGGCCCATCGCCCCGAAACGTCGGCGCCGCGACAGCGGTCGGGTTGTCGTATCGCGTCGTGCTGCGGCAGTTGACGAGTCGGGGCCGGATCATCGGGTTGAGTCTCCTGGCACTGATCGCACCAGTGTCGGCGTGGGCGCTGGGGAGGTCGGACCCCTCGCTCGACGACGCGGTGAACCTCGTGGCGAGCGTCGGGTTCGCCCTGGTGCTGCCGATCGTCGCCCTCGTCTTCGGCGGCGCCGCTCTGGGCGAACTCCGCGAGGACAAGACCCTGGTGTACCTGTGGTTGCGGCCGATGGACCGCTGGCCGATCGTCGTCGGTGCTGCCTGCGCAGCAGCGACCATTGCCGCACCCATCACGTTGATCTCGATCGTGCTCGCCGCAGTGCTCACCGGGGCCGGCAACGGGATCGTCGCCGGCACGCTGCTGGCGACAGTGGTCGGCCTGATCGCCTACGTGAGCGTGTTCACACTGTTCGGTGTGTGGCTCAAACGTTTCATCGTGTGGGGTCTGGCCTACATCTTGATCTGGGAGGGGTTCATCGCGCAGGCCGGACCCGGCGTCGCTCGGGTCGCCCTGCGCAAGTACACGCGATCGATCGTGGTCGATCGCACGGGCGCCGACCTCGACCTCGCGGACTTCTCACTCACGATGGGGGTCGTCGTCCCCCTCGTCGTGGCCGTTGCGGCCCTGGCGATTGCGGCATGGCGGCTGTCGAACCAGGACATCGACTGACCGTGGACGATTCCGAGGCATCGTGAAGCGGCCGCTTCGTCTCGGCCACCAGCTCTCCGGACGAGTGAAGGGTTCACCTGTGAACGCTGCTCGACGAGCGGAGGAGCTCGGTTTCGACATCGTGCTCGTGGCCGACCATGTCGGAACCGGGATGGCGCCGCTGCCGACGCTCGCGGCCATCGCCGCTGCGACGACCACGATCCGTCTCGGCACGATGGTGCTCAACAACGACATGCGCAACCCGGTGCAGCTCGCCTGGGAGGTGGCATCGATCGACGCGTTGTCGAACGGGCGCTTCGAACTCGGCCTCGGGGCCGGTCACACACCCCAGGAGTACGTCGCAACAGGCGTCGAGCGCTCGGCTGCCTTCGTGCGCAAACAGCGACTCGCCGAGAGCGTCGAGATCATTCGTGCCCTCCTCGACGGTGAGACGGTCGACCACGACGGCGAGCACTACCAGGTCGAGCGAGCCCACATCGATCGATCGACCCAGCAGCATCTCCCCATTCTCGTCGGGGGAAATGGTGAGGCGTTGCTCACCCATGCCGGAGCCCACGCCGACCTCGTCGGCCTTCAGGGTCTTGGCCGAACGCTCGAGGACGGTCACTCGCACACGGTGGATTGGCGCTCGGCTCACCTCGACGAACAATTGGCGCACGTGCGTGACGGAGCCGGCGAGCGGTTCGACGAGCTCGAGTTCAACGCCCTGGTGCAGGTGGTCCAGATCACCCACGACCGCGACGCCGCACTCGCGGAGATCTGCGAACGAGTCGAGGGTCTCACGATGGACGATGCCCATGCCACGCCCTACCTGCTCGTCGGCACCGTCGACGAGATCGTCGAGCACATGCTGACGTGCAACGAGCGGTGGGGGATCAACTACTTTGCCGTGCGCGAACTCGACGAGTTCGAACCGGTTCTGAAGGCCCTCGATCGCTGAAACTCCGCCGTTCATCGCCCGCGTCGTCGTCGCCGGTCCCTCAGTGGGTCGCGATGCAGAACTCGTTGCCCTCGGGATCGGTGAGCGTCGTCCACGAGAAACCGAACTCGTTCTTCTCGTACACGGCGGTGGCACCGAGACCGATGAGGCGCTCGACCTCGGCCGCACGGTCGACCGCGCCGAGGTCGAGGTGCACCCGGTTCTTCGCCGTCTTGCCCTCGGGCACCTGGATGAACATCATCGTCGGGGCGCCACCATCACCCGGGATCATGGCGAAGAACTCGCTCGCTGCCATGTCTCCCTCACGCTCGATCGGTCGATCGAGCGCCGCCGACCAGAACTCAGCGAGCGCTGCGGCGTCGGAACAATCGAACGTGATGGCTGAAACACTCAGGCTCATGGCACCAGTGTCGCACGCTGGATCACCGTCCCGATCCACGCGGGCTCAGGCGGCGGCGCGGGTCTTGCGGAGGATCGGGTCGACGAGGCCGAGGGTCTTGTCGGCGAACGTCATGACTCGCCCCGCGGCGCCCGGAGTGGTGTTGTCGACGAGGTTGCCCATCACGGCGAGCGTGATGTTGGCGATGGCGTCGGTGCTGACCGACAGTCGGAGGCCCGGCTTGAGGATCCAGGGGTGCCCGATGAGGAACGAGAATCGGCGGCCAGTGCGCAGGAACCCGTCGAACCGCTCGCCGACCAACTGGTCGTAGCGCGCCGGTGCGGTTGCCGGATCAGCGAGGAAGAGATCAGCCGCGAGCATGCCCGACTCGAGCCCGTAGTCGATGCCTTCGCCGTTCATCGGGTTGACGAGCCCAGCGGCGTCACCGATTGCCACCCATCCCGGTCCGTGGCGTCGTTGCGTCGACATCGGCAGGCGCCATGCCCGCGGGCGTTCGAGGTTGGGGCCGAGATCCCAGTCGTCGCGCACGAGATGGCGGTACGACTCCAGCAGCGTGTTCAGGTTGAGCTTCTTGAAGCCCTTCATGGTCGACAGCGCGCCGACGCCGATGTTGACCGTGCCGTCGCCGGCGGGGAACATCCAGCCGTAGCCCGGGATCGCCGTACCGTTCTCGTCCTTCAGCGACAGGCACGCTTCGAGGTGGGCATCGGTGTGTCGAGGTGTCGCTGCATAGGTGCGGATCGCCAGGCCGAACGGCTCATCCGGCACTCGCTCGGCGCCGAGCATCCGAGCAACGGCACCTTGCGCGCCGGCAGCGACGACGGTGAGGTCGGCCTCGATGGTGCGGCCGGCTGCGACGACTCCGGTGACCCGACCGTTGTCGATGATCGGTGTGGCCTCGGTTTCGTAGACGAGCTCCGCACCGGCGTGCGCGGCGGCGTCCATCAGTGCTGCATCGAGTCGGCGGCGTGGCCACACGGCACCATGGTTGGGGAAGCGATCCGTGGTGGGCCAGTCGAGTTCGCGCACCTGCTTGCCCGCGATCATGCGCAGGCCCCGGATGTGGTGGGCGTCGTCGAGTGGGATCTTCAGTTCGTTCAGTGCGCCGACGGCACGGGGGGTGAGTCCGTCACCGCACACCTTGTCGCGTCCGTGCGCACCCTTCTCGAACACCACGACCCTGGCGCCTGACCGAGCGGCCCGAATCGCCGTCGCGGCACCTGCGGGTCCGGCCCCGATCACGGCGATGTCGACTCGTTCGGAATTCACGCCTCCACGCTGCCGGAACTTCGGCAGAAAAGCACGATCGAGCCCCTGTCCGACCCCCGTCACCACCACGGTTTGCGTTGCAGTTCTGTTGGGATGTCCCAACGAGATCGCGCCGCAAACGTGTTGCTCGGCGTGAGTTCCGGGATGACGAACGACGTACCGATCGGTGGCGAACGCCTCGCCAACGGCGCGACAATCGCACGCAGCAACGAGAGGAATCCCACCATGTCCCAGGTCATCACCCCGTACATCTGCGTTCGCGATGCGACCGCCGCCATCGACTGGTACCGAGACCACTTCGGAGCCACGGTCACCAACGTCATTCCATGGGAGGGCCGAGTTGGTCACGCCGAGGTCGACGTGTCGGGAGCGGTCTTCTACCTGAGCGACGAGGCGCCGCAGCTCGGCGTCGTCGCGCCGGATGGTGACGGCTCGCGCACCTCGGTGAGCATCGTCGTCCAGGTCGCAGCCGTGGACGAGTTCGTCGCCCGCGCTGTCGCAGGCGGCGCTGTGGTACAGCGTGGTATCGAAGAGGCACACGGTTCGCGCAGCGCGTGGATCGTCGACCCGTTCGGGCATCGCTGGAATGTGGGCACGCCGACGTACACGCCTGAGCAGTTGGCGGATCGCCGTGCGCCGTCCGAGCCCTACTACATGACGCTGACGTCCCCCGACGTCGAACGGGGCGCAGCGTTCTACGGAGCGGTGCTGGGCTGGGAGTTCGCCGAGCCCCACAACGGTGGACGCCACGTCACCAACACCGACATGCCGATCGGCCTTCGCCCGACCGAGAATCAGTTCGGTGACACCTCCCCGGGACAGATCGAGATGTGGTTCACGGTCCGCGACTTCGACGACGCCGTCGAGCGGGTGCGTATCGCCGGCGGCACCGTCGTGTCCGTCAGTTCGTACGACTCCGGCCGCGAGGCGGTCTGCGAGGACGACCAGGGCGTGGGGTTCAAGTTGAGCGAACCGGCGCCGGGCTACGACCGTTGACCGACCTCGTCGCCCGGCGCGAGTGATCTCGCGACAGTCAGATCAGGGCGCCGTACACGAGGGTCTTCAGCTGGCCGCGGAAGTTGAACGTGCCCGACGGCAGTAGCTGCGTCATGAACACCACGGCGAGCCGCTCCACCGGATCGACCCAGAAGGCGGTCGACGCGGCGCCGCCCCACATGAACTCGCCCGGCGAGCCGACGACGCCCGACGCCCCGGGGCCTCTCGACACAGCCACGGTGAGGCCGAAGCCGTTGCCGGCGAACCCGACCTCGCCGTAGCCCATGGGCAGGGCGAGGTCGGTCATCTCCGCGTCGCCCGCCAGGTGGTTGCACGTCATCAGCTCGAGTGTCTTGCGCGACAGCACGCGTTCGCCGTCGAGTTCGCCGCCATTGGCCAGCATCGTGCAGAAGCGCACGTAGTCAGCGGTCGATCCGACGAGACCGCCGCCGCCGTTCAGCAGCCGCGGCGGTCGGAGGTACGTACTGGTTGCCGGGGCGTCGACGAGGACCAGTTCCTTGCGGGCGTTGCGGCCGTAACACGCGGCGAACCGGTCGACCTTCGCCTCGGGCACGAAGAAGCCGGTGTCGACCATCCCGAGCGGATCGAAGATGCTGGTGCGCAGGTACTCGTCGAAGCGCTGGCCGGACATGATCTCCACCAGCCGGGCGGCGACGTCCATGCCGTGCGAGTAGAGCCAGTGCGTGCCCGGCTGGAAGCGCAGCGGCCACTCGCCCATGGTGGCCGCCATCGTGGCCAAATCGTGGTCGGCCAGCCAGCTGCGCTCGCCCAGCAGTAGGTCGCCGTTCTCGTACCCGTACCCGATACCGGACGTGTGCGTGAGGATGTCGCGGACCGTCGGCGGTCGATGTGCCGGCACGATGTGCATCCCGCCGTTCGGGTCCGGTTCGCGTACGGTCATGTTCTTCCACTCGGGGATCCACCGTTCGACGGGATCGTCGAGTTGGAAGTGGCCCCGCTCGTAGAGGGTCATCATCGCGACGCCGGTGACGGGCTTGGTCATGGAGTACAGCCGCCAGATGGTGTCGTCACCGACAGGCACCGCGAGTTCGCGGTCGCGAACACCCCAGCTCCGCCGGTAGCCGAGCACGCCGTCGCGCACGATGGCCACCTCGGCGCCCGCGATCTTGCCCGGCTCGATGTAGCGGCTCACCATGTGCTCGTCGATGCGCCCCAGTCTCGAGTCATCCAGTCCTGCAGCCATCGCGTCAATGATCATGTGATTTCCCCCAGCTCGATGTCGGCGCCCACCCTGGCACGGCGGCGTGCGGGCGGACGACTCGTCCGGCTCGGGCGATCATCTCGGATCGGCCACATCTGGCGGGATGCGAACGTCTCCGGCGAAGTGGACTCGGAAGGCGGGTCATCTCCACGCCATGACTCAACCGGGCACGATGACGCCACAAGCGATACGTCCGCCGCTGCCGCCGGTCGGATCAGTGACGAGGTCGTCCGCAAGCGCATGCACGATGACCGCCGAGCCATTGGCGTCGAACACCGACAGCGGCCCCCCGCTGAGCGTGGCGTGGTCGGTCGTGGCGTTGACGGTGCCGTTCCCGGCGATGTTCACGCGGAGGTTCGGCAGGTCCCCGGCGTGAGCGCCGTGCAGGGCACCGAGTGGGTTGTGATGCCCGCCCGCACCCGAGAAGGCACCGGCGCCGGACGTGCAGCTGCCGACCGCGTGGATGTGGATCCCATGCTGTCCTGCCGTGAGGCCGGCCACCTTGACGTTGACGTGCAGCGACCCATGGGCGTCTTCGACGAGGCGGACCGTGCCCACCTGGACGCCCCGAGAGTCGGCCAGCCTGGCCGAGGCATGGAGCGCTCCGTCCCTGGCATCGACGGGTGCGATCGTCGCGGCGACTCCCGCCGCGGTGATCGCCAACGCTGCAGTGAGGATTCTGGTGATCTTCATGTGTGTCTCCTTCTGGTTGCCGGTTACCGGTTGCTGGTTGTGCTGTGAGGTCGTGGTCAGCCGAGCCCGACCGACGTGCCGGCGGCGAACAACACCAGCAGTGCTGTCGAAACGAGGACGAGGATCTTGACGGGGCGGCGCATCCGCCAGCCGTCGTCGATCGGCGCGGCGACGGCGTTCAGGCTCCGGACGATCACGGTGTAGGTGGCGACCATCAGCACCACCCCGAGGAGCACTCCTACGGTGAGGCCATTGCCCACGAGGTCGGCGCCAATGATGATCGGAACGGGAATCGCGAGCACTGCGAACACGACGCGGACGGCTCGCGGCCAGTCGGTGCGAGCGCTCGCCACCGTCGCCCCGAAGACCGTGGGCAACATCATTGCGCCGGCGCCGGCGAAGATCGGCATTGTCAGCACTGCGGCCAGCACCCGCGCGGCCGTGCTCCACCGTCGCTGCACACGTGCCCGTCGTGCTGCCCAGGCCACCCCGTGCCCGGCACCAGCGACGGTGAAGGCGAGGACGATGAAGATCGTGCCGCCCCAGGAGAATTCCGGATCGTCGCTGATGAGCCGCATCCAGCAACGAGCCACGACGCCGAGCGCCGCGCCGGCGATCGGGGCCACGAGCACGATCCACCACGCCGACGCACGTCCCCCGACGGGTCGGGTCCCGGGTTCGATCACCGAGAGGTCGTCGAGTGCAGGCATGTTCAGACAGACGGTGCAGAGACGCCGACGGGTGACGCCCGTGACATGTGGCCCACGTGTCACCCGTGCGCCCGCTTCGTTCGTCTATCCGGGTCTGCTCGCCCGGGGCGCCACGGTCATGGCGCCGATACGAATCGACTTGGCGTCAGTACTCGAGTTGGCCGGCGAGGGATTCGACGGCCTCGATGAACTCCTCGACCATCTCGATGACCACCTGGCCCGCCGACTTGGGCTGGTTCATCGAGCCGACGATCTGGCCCACGAAGTAGTTGGCGAGCTTCTCGGCGCCGGAACCGTGGGTGTAGGCCGCCCGGTTGATGCGTGCCTGCGCCTCGTTGGTGAGGATCGGCTGGAGTGGCATGCCGAGCGGATCCGGCGTGTCGGGGCGGTCCCACTCCTCGGTCCATGCCGACTTGAGCATTCGGGCGTGCTTGCCGGTCAGCGAGCGTGAGCGGATCGTGTCGGCCGACGTGGCGGCGAGGAACTTCTGCTTCACGACGGGATGCGTCTCGGCCTCGTCGGTCGTCAACCACACCGAGCCGCACCACACCCCCTGCGCGCCGAGCGCCATCGCCGCCGCCATCTGGCGACCGCGACCGATGCCACCGGCACCGAGCACAGGGATGTCGACGGCGTCGACGATCTCGGGGATCAGCACCATCGAGCCGATTTCGCCGGTGTGCCCACCGGCCTCGGAGCCCTGGGCGATGATGATGTCGACGCCGGCGGCCTGATGGCGTTCCGCGTGCTGCGGCCGACCGGCGAGCGCGCCGATCAAGCGTCCCTCCTCCTTCACCCGGTCGATGAGGAACTGCGGCGGCGGGCCGAGCGCGTTGGCCACGAATGCCGTCTTGTGGGCGAGCGAGATCTCCAGCTGTGGCCCCGCAGCGGCCGCACTGAACGGGGCGACCCCGTTGTGGCCGGCGGTCGAACGACCGCTCGATCGTTCCTCGTCGGGTGGGAACTCCGGCACGTCGTAGCGCCGCAGGATGTCGGCGACGAACTCGCGGTGGGTGTCGGGAATCAGGGCCCTGATGTCGTCGAGCGTGTAGCCGCCGCCTTCGTCGCCGGCGTACTTGGCCGGAACGATCAGGTCGACACCGTACGGCCGGTTGCCGATCTCGGCCTCGATCCAGGCCAGGTCGATCTCGAGCTGCTCGGGCGAGTGGGCGACGGCGCCGAGGACTCCGAGACCGCCCGCCTTGGAAACGGCGGCGACGACGTCACGGCAGTGACTGAAGGCGAAGATCGGGAACTCGATGTCGAGCATCTCGGTGGCGGCGGTTTTCATCTGGTCTCCTGACGGCGAGGTGAACGTCTCCATTGTGACCGCACCGCTGCCCGGCGGACGAAGCCGCATCGGGCCCGGGCCGCCCCGCCTCGACGGGAACGGGCGTACGCTGGACACCGGTCGTCATACCGGCGACCGCATCTATCAGGAGCGATAACTCATGTCCGTGACCGACTCGACAACAACGTCAGAGCTCGTCGCCAGGGCGAAAGAGATCACCGAGCGTGAGCTGGCGGTCTACAAGGAACGAACCAAGGGGTCGCAAGCCGCCACCGAGCGCGCTCGCAAGGTCCTCCCCGCCGGTGTGCCATCGAGCTTCCAGGCGTACGACCCGCATCCGATCGTCGTGAAGCACGCGTCGGGATCACACATGGTCGACGTCGACGGCAACACCTACGTCGACTACGACATGGGTTTCGGCGCCCTGTTCGCCGGTCACATGCACCCTGCGGTCCGCCGGGCCGTCGAGGCCCAGCTCGACGATGGCACGCTGTACGTCACGCCGTGTGAGCTCGATGCCGAGGTGGCCGAGCTGCTCGGCGAGCGCTACGGCTTGCCGATGTGGCGGCCCACGAACTCGGGCACCGAGGCCACGATGGATGCGATCCGTCTCGCCCGCGGCGTCACCAAGCGCGAGAAGCTCGTCAAGGTCGAGGGCGGCTACCACGGTCACCACGACGAAGTGATGATCTCCAACAAGCCGGCCATCGCCGACGCCGGCCCTGCCGACGCTCCGTGGTCGATCCCCCAGTCGGCCGGCATCACGCAGGGCACGATCGACGACGTCATCGTCATCCCCTTCAACGACGCGCCGGCGCTCGAGCGTGCGCTCGCCAGCCGCGAGGTCGCCTGCTTCATCGTCGAGCCCGTGATGGAGAACATCGGCATCTGCCTTCCCGAACCGGGCTATCTCGAGGCGGTCCGCGAGATCTGCACCAGGTACGGCACGCTGCTGATCTTCGACGAGGTCAAGACCGGCATCACCGCCGGCCTCGGCGGAGCGACCAAGAAGCTCGGCGTCACACCCGACCTGATCACGCTCGCCAAGTCGATCGGCGGCGGCTTCCCCGTCGGCGCATTCGGCGGCAAGGCCGAGTACATGAACCTGATCACCACGGGCGAAGTGCTCCACCTCGGCACCTACAACGGCAACCCACTCGTGATGGCCGCTGCCAAGGCGACACTCACCGAGGCGTGCACGCCCGAGGCGATCGACCGCGCGATCGCCCTCAACCATCGCTTGGTCGAAGCGTGTCAGAAGATCATCGATGATGCGGGCCTTCCTGCACACACCGTCGAGTTCGGTGCGAAGGGCTGCATCACGTGGTCGATCGACCCGGTGCGCAACTACCGCGACTACAAGGCCACCGACTTCGACCTCGCGTTCGCCCAGTGGATGCACGGCATCAATCGCGGCATCCTGCTCCCGCCGGGTCTCGACGAGCAGTGGCTGATCTCGGTGATGCACACCGAGGCCGACGCCATGCGCTACGCCGACGTGTTCGCCGAGTTCGCTGCCGAACTCACCGCCTGACTCGCCTGACCCTGCGCGGCGCCGTCGCCGACTGAGAGACTGCGCGCCGTGGCTCTCTTCTGCACCGACACGTTCCGCGACGCCAACATCGACCGCCTCGCCGCCGTCGCGCCCGACCTCGAGATCGTGGCGCTTCGGCGTGGCGAGGAGGTCTCGGCTGCCGACATCGAGCGCATCACCATCGCGTTCTTCTCCGACGATGCGTGGCCGGAACGGGCGGCACCCTTCATGAAGGTCGCGCTCGAGGCGACCAACCTGCAATGGCTCCACTCGATGTCGGCCGGGGTCGACAGCCCGATCTTCTCGATGTTCATGGATCGGGGGGCTCGGGTGACCACGTCGTCGGGGGCGAGCGCGGCGCCGATCGCGGGCACGGTGATGCTGTATCTCCTGGCGCTGAGCCGCGGCTTGCCCCGGTGGATGCGGGCGCAGGCGGCCCACGAGTGGAGCCCGGCCCCGTTCCGTGAGCTCGACGGGCAACGACTCGTGGTCGTCGGCTACGGGCCGATCGGCCAGGAGGTGGTTCGCCTCGCCGAAGCATTCCGGATGGATCCGGTGATCGTCCGTCGCGCTGCCCACGGTGACGAGCCATGCCAGGTCCGACCACTCGCCGAGTTGACGGACGCGGTGAGCGACGCCGATGCCGTGGTGGTTGCGCTCCCGCTCACCGACACGACCCGCGGCATCGTGTCGGCCGACGTGATCGCCGCCATGGCGTCGCACGCGATGTTCGTCAACGTCGGGCGGGGCGAACTCGTCGATCAGGTTGCGTTGACCGACGCGCTGACATCGGGGCGCCTCGGTGGAGCGGGTCTCGATGTGTTCGCGACCGAGCCCCTCCCCGCTGACGACCCGCTGTGGGATCTGCCCAACGTGATCATCTCGCCCCACAACTCGGGGGCGAGCAATGGGTCGACGCAACGGGTCGTCGAGATCTTCCTCGACAACCTCGGCCGGTTCGTCAGCGGCGAGCCATTGCGCAACGAGGTGCAACGACCCTGATGTTCGCTGTGTCAGGCGGCGATCGGGTCTGCGTGGGCGCGGAGCTTCTCGATGGCTCGCTCCACCCGGCGACGTACGGCCTGTGGTGTCACGCCGAGCACATCGGCGATGTCGGCGAACGTGACGGCCTCGTGGCCGCGCAGGCCGAACCGTGCGGCCACGGCGTACCGGCTCGTGGGGTCGAGGTGGTCGAGCAGAGCGTCGATCTGATCGCCCCGGATGTTTCGTTCGGCAACCTCGTCGGGGCCTTCGTCACTGCTGCGCACCATTGCGCCGATGGTGTCGGTGCTGTCGCCGAGGGGACGGTCCATCGACTCGAGGTGGCTGAGCATGTCGATCATGGCCAGGTCGCCGGTGAGGTGACCGGAGTTCGCAGTCGCGGCGTTGCGCAGCTCTCGGGTGCGGTGACCAGGGATCCTGATCGTGGTGGCCGACGCTTCGAGGCCCCGTTGGATCGACTGGCGGATCCACCAGGTGGCGTAGGTCGAGAACTTGTACCCGCGGCGCCAGTCGAACTTCTCGACGGCCTTGTCGAGGCCGATCATGCCGTCTTGGACGAGGTCGTCGCGGTCGAGGTGCATCGGCACGTTGAACTTGTTGGCGATGCTCTGCACCAGGCGGACGTTGGCTTCGATGAAGTGATGGCGGGCGTTCTCCCCGTCGATGACCAACTGTTCGTCGCCGGCGTGTGCGCTGCCGTCGGCGATGCGTCGCGCCGCATTGCGTCCGGCTTCGATCGCCTCGGCGAGGACCCGTTCGTCGCAGGCAGTGAGGAGCGCACGGCGGTCGTGACGGTGAGGTCGTCGGCCAATGGTGGAGGGGGTGGGCAGGTTCTCGATCGTGCGGTGTGCGGCCATGAGGGCAGACTAACATACCTTTTCAAAAATGTACATATGGAAGGGTAGTTGGCGGTGACCGGTGGGGCCCGTGGCAGTCCGACTCGAAGCACCCGGGCAACACGTGTCTTGCAATACGTATGATCTCCGGGTGACGCTGACCGAGCCGAAACCCGATTTGCCGTCGTGGACGTTCCTGACGAACCACGCGCATGTGATGGTCGCCCTCAGTCGCGATCCCGATCTCCGCCAACGTGATCTCAGCTACGTCGTCGGGATCACCCCGGGCGCCGTGCAGCGAATCCTCGACGATCTCGAGCGGGGCGGCTACCTGCGGCGTCAGAAGGTCGGTCGCCGGAACCATTACGAGATCAACGACGGCTCCCGGCTGCGACATCCCCTCGAAGGCGAACACACCGTCGGTGAACTCCTCGACATGCTGCACGACTGAACTCCACGACTACTCTTGCGCGACGTATGACCGTTGAGTCGAGGTGTTCCTGATGGGTCCCGCTGGGTGGATTGCAGTGCTCGTCGGCGTCGGGGCCGTGGTCTTCGTCGTCTGGCTGGTGCTCCTCGAAACGTCGATCCGGGTCGAGCCGGGCACGCTCGCTCTGCTGCTCAAGCGGGGCCAGTCCACGAGCAGGGCACTGGAGCCGGGCCGCCACTTCATGCAACCGTGGCGCAAGGCGATGGTCGAGCTCTACCCGTCACGGGAGCTGGCGCTCATTGCGGGCGGCCCGGGATCGGGCGATCCTCGGGTCGATGCGACCGATGTGCCGCTTCGGCTCCATTTCGGTGACAAGACGTTTGCCACGGTGAGCTACACCGTGCGATGTCAGCTCGACACCAGTCGGCTCCAGTCGGTGCACGACCAGTTCGGGCCGGAGGGGATCTGGTCGGCGCTGCGTGACACGACGCGCCGGAGTCTGATCGCGGAGGCCGGCAACGTGTCGATCGACGACGCGTTCGGTGAGCGGTACCGGCATTGGAACAGCGTCTGGGTGCGGCGGTCGGTGAGGCGCTCGGCGAGATCGGGTTCCAGTTGAAGAGTGTTCAGCCTGCGTGAGATCGACCTCGGTGAGACCGGAGAGATCATCCAGTCGACGTTGCGCGCCGACGCTGAACTCGAACGCGAGCAGGCAATGGTCAAGGTCCGCCAGGCCCGGCTCGAGAACGACACCGCCATGGGGGAACTGGCTGCGAGCATCGATGGTGACGTGTTGCTGCGTTACCGCCAGCTCGAGTCGTGGCGTGACATCTTGGCGCGCTGGGACGGCGACCAGGCGATCCCGTCGGCGTTGTCGGCACCGCTCGCGTCGGCTGCGGCGGGTCCGGAGGTTCAGCTGACGAACAGTGACGAGCAGAGCCTGAACGAGGAAGCGTCGTCGACGGACGAGTGGGCGTGAGCACGTCGCCGTGGTCCGGTGACTCGCCGGACGCAAAGCAGTCAGGCGGGACGAAACACCGCCTGATCGAGGTCGTGACGGTGCTCTTCCTCGGTGTCGCCAGTGTCGGGTCGGCATGGTCGGCGTTCCAGGTGTCGCAGTGGAACAGGGTCGAGACCGACGAGGCGCGCGCGTCCGCCGCCTTCCGCATCGACGCCTCCCGCGAGTACGCGCTCGCGACGCAGATCGTCGCCTACGACGCATCGGCCGTGAGTCAGTACGCCCAGGCGATTGCTGCCGAGAACGTCGAGCTGCAGACGTTCCTGCGACGAAACGATCGTGCGACCGGGGTTCCGCCCGATCATCGATCAGTGGAAGCTGCAGATCGAAGCGGGTGAGGTCCCGACGAACCTCCTGGAGAACCAGGACTACCTCGACGGGCTGTTCGCGGCCTCCGAGGCCGCGGACGCCGAGGCGCTCGCCGCGTCGGTACGCGGGGAGAAGGCCGGCGACACTGCCGACGACTACATCCGTTTGACGTTGTTCTTCGCCACCGCCCTGTTCTTCGCAGGGATCACGTCATCGTTCAAGACCCGCTTCGCGCGGCTGTTGCTGCTGAGCGCCGCCGGCATCACACTGCTCGTCGCCGGCTCGCTCCTCGCCGACTACCCCATCGCCTGAGCCGACGCTCCCCAAACCCCGAAAAATGCGCTGACGTGTGCGCTGGGTGCACATTTCAGCGCACATTTCGGGGGGTTTCGGGGCTGGGAGTGGGGATTGGGGACTTTGGGCGGTCGTCGTGGCGCTCCTCGTGGTACAGGATGGAGCCCATGAGTCAGACGACCGCCTGCATCGATGGGAACGAGGCGACGGCCAAGGTGGCCTACGCGTTGTCGGAGGTGGTGGCGATCTATCCGATCACGCCGGCCTCGACGATGGGTGAGCTCGCCGATGCGTGGTCCGCGTCCGGGGTCACCAACCTGTGGGGTGCGGTTCCCGAGGTCGTCGAACTGCAGTCGGAGGCCGGTGCAGCCGGCACGTTGCACGGTGCGCTGCAGACCGGCGCCCTCGGCACCACGTTCACGGCCTCGCAGGGGTTGCTGCTGATGCTGCCCAACATGTTCAAGATCGCCGGCGAGTTGACGCCCGCGGTGATCCACGTCGCCGCACGGGCAATCGCCACGCATGCCCTGTCGATCTTCGGTGATCACAGCGACGTGATGGCGGCGCGCACGACCGGCTTCGCCATGCTGTGCGCGAGTTCGGTCCAAGAGGCCCACGACTTCGCTGCGGTGTCGCATGCGGTGACACTGCGAACACGGGTGCCCTTCCTGCACTTCTTCGACGGGTTCCGCACGTCGCACGAGATCAATCGGATCGATCTGCTCGCCGACGACGACCTGCGCTCGCTCGTGCGTGACGACGACATCGCCGCTCACAAGATGCGACGCCTTCGCCCCACGGCACCGGTCATGCGCGGGACCGCCCAGAACCCCGATGTGTTCTTCCAGGCCCGCGAGGCGTCGAACTCGTACTACGACGCCGTCCCGGCCGTTGTCGAGGAGGTGTTCGCCGAACTCGCCGAGCTGACGGGTCGCCGCTACGGACTGGTCGACTACGAAGGGGCGCCGGACGCCGAGCGCGTCATCGTGATGATGGGCTCCGGGTCGGGCGCCGTCGGCGAGACGGTCGCGAAACTGGTTGCAACTGGCGAGAAGGTCGGACTCGTCACGATCCGCCTGTTCCGTCCGTTCCCGACCGAGGCGCTGCTGGCGGCACTGCCCCCCACGGTCAGCTCGATCGCCGTGCTCGATCGAACGAAGGAGCCGGGAGCGGTCGGTGAGCCACTGTTCCAGGACGTCGTCACCACGCTCGCCGAGTCTGATCGCCCGAAGGTGCGAGTCATCGGTGGTCGCTACGGCCTCGGCTCGAAGGAGTTCACGCCGGCGATGGCCAAGGCAGTCTTCGACGAGGCCGGCCGACGTGACCCCAAGCGTCGCTTCACGGTCGGCATCGTCGACGACGTGACCGGCCTCAGCCTCGACGTCGACGACTCGTTCCAGGTCGACCGTGCGGGTCGGTCGGCGGTGTTCTACGCACTCGGCAGTGACGGCACCGTGGGTGCCAACAAGGCGTCGGTGAAGATCATCGGCCACGAACCCGACCTCTACGCACAGGGCTACTTCGTCTACGACTCGAAGAAGTCCGGCTCGATGACGGTGTCGCACCTGCGCTTCGGCCCCGAGCCGATCCGATCGACGTACCTCGTGCAGGAGGCCGATCTCGTCGCCTGCCACCAGTTCGGTCTCCTCGACCGCTTCGACGTGCTGGCCGACGTCCGCCGCGGTGGAACGTTCCTGCTCAACGCCCCCTACGCGGCCGACGAACTGTGGGACCACCTCCCTCGGTCGATCCAACGGCGCATCGTGGAGCAGGACCTGCGGGTGTTCACGATCGATGCCACCCGGATCGCCCGCGAGTTGAAGATGCCCGGCCGCATCAACACGATCATGCAACCCTGCTTCTTCGCGCTGACCGACGTGATGGATGTCGACCGGGCAATCGGCGCGATCAAGGAGTCGATCAGCGCTGCCTACGGCCGGCGCGGTCAGCCTCATCGTCGAACGCAACGAAGCCGCCGTCGACCTCGCCCTCGCCGAGCTGACCGAGGTGGTCGTTCCATCGGCGGTCGTCGAGGAGTCGCTCGAGGAGACGCTCGATGTGCTCGTGGCGGTCGACGACTTCGATGAGCGGGCCTTCATCGAGAAGGTGACCATGACGATGATCGCCGGACAGGGCGACCTCCTGCCGGTGTCGGCGATGCCGATCGACGGCACGTACCCGACCGGCACGACCCGTTTCGAGAAGCGCAAGCTGGCGCTCCAGATCCCCGTGTGGGAACCCGATCTCTGCATCGACTGCGGCAAGTGCGCCGTCGTGTGTCCGCATGCCACGATCCGGATGAAGGCATTCGTGCCGTCGGCGCTCGACCGTGCGCCCGATGGCTTCCTGTCGAAGAACTTCCGTTCCCGCGAACTCGATGGCCACCTCCTCACCATCCAGGTGGCCCCCGACGATTGCACGGGCTGCGGCATCTGCGTCGAGGTCTGCCCGGCCAAGGACAAGACCCAGGTCAAGCGCAAGGCCATCAACATGGCGCCCGCCGAGGAGCATCGCGACGTCGAGCGTGAGCGGTGGGACTTCTTCACGTCGATCCCCGAACTCGACCGCGCTGCCATCACCCACGACTCGGTGAAGAACTCGCAGTTGCTGGCGCCGCTGTTCGAGTTCTCCGGCGCCTGTTCGGGCTGCGGCGAGACGCCCTACCTGAAGCTGCTCACCCAACTGTTCGGCGACCGACTCGTCGTCGCCAACGCCACCGGCTGTTCGTCGATCTACGGCGGCAACCTGCCGACCACGCCGTGGGCGAAGGACGCCAACGGGCTGGGTCCGGCGTGGTCGAACTCGTTGTTCGAGGACAACGCCGAGTTCGGCTACGGCATGCGCCTCGGTATCGAGCACCACCAGCGAGAGGCGCGTCGTCTCCTCGAAGGTTTGGCCGATGCCGTCGGTCGTGACCTGGCGGCGGCGTTGCTGGCCGACTCGGCGCCGACCGAGTCCGGTGTGGTCGAGCAGCGGGCGCGGGTGGCCATCTTGCGCGAACGTCTCGTCGACCTCGTTGCGAGCCCCGACGCTGTCATCGCCGACGCGGCCCGGCACCTCCAGTCGATCGCCGATGAACTCGTGCGGACGAGCACGTGGATCGTCGGTGGCGATGGTTGGGCGTACGACATCGGCTTCGGGGGCGTCGACCACGTGCTCAGCAGCGGTCGCAACGTGAACCTGCTGGTGCTCGACACCGAGGTGTATTCCAACACCGGTGGCCAGGCCTCGAAGGCAACTCCGCTCGGCGCCGTCGCCAAGTTCGCGATGGCCGGCAAGTCGACCGGCAAGAAGGATCTCGGGGCGATCGCCCGCCGCTACGGCAACGTCTACGTCGCGCAGATCGCCATCGGCGGCAGCGACATCCAGACCGTGAAGGCGCTTGCCGAGGCCGATGCCTGGGACGGCCCGTCGCTGATCATCGCGTACTCGACGTGCATTGCGCACGGGATCGACATGGAGACCTCGATGTCGCATCAGAAGGACGCGGTGAAGTCGGGCTACTGGCCGCTCTACCGCTACCGGCCGACCGTCGAGGAACACGAGCATCCGTTCCAACTCGACTCGGCTGCACCCAGCATCCCACTCAAGGAGTTCGCGCTGAAGGAGGCTCGCTTCTCGATGCTCGCTCGATCGGATCCCGATCGCTCTGCGATGTTGCTCGGGCTCGCACAACGCGACATCGACGAGCGGTGGCACTACTACGAGCAACTCGCGGGCGTGGAACGCAAAGTGCACGAGCAATCCGAGATCGTGATCGAGATCGAACCGAGCGAACTGGAGGGCGACGATGCCTGATCTGCACACCACCTACCTCGGTCTGTCGCTGCGGTCGCCGCTCGTTGCATCAGCCGGACCGTTCACCGGCGATGTCGACCGGCTCGCGCAGCTGGAGCAAGCGGGGGCGGCAGCGGTCGTGCTGCCGTCGCTGTTCGAGGAACAGATCGAGCACGAGACCGCCGAGATCGATCGGCTCTTCACGGTGCACCACGAGAGCTTCAACGAGGCGACGTCGTTCTTCCCCGAACTCGACGACTACAACTCGGGCGTCGACTCGTATCTCGAGTTGATCGAGGCGGCAAAGCAGCGTGTCGACGTTCCGGTGATCGCCAGCCTCAACGGCACCAACATCGGTGGCTGGGTGAAGTACGCCCGGCTCCTGGAGGGCGCCGGCGCCGACGCGGTCGAACTCAACCTCTACACCGTGGCCGCCGACCCCTCGGTCGACGGTGCCGCACTCGAAGCGGAACACCTCGAACTCGTGGCGCTGGTCACCGACGAGGTCGGCATCCCCGTTGCCGTGAAGCTCTCGCCGTACTACTCGTCACTGGCGGCCTTCGTCGTCGCCATCCAACGTGCCGGTGCCTCGGGTGTGGTGATGTTCAACCGCTTCTATTCGCCCGATCTCGATCTCGAGACACTCGACGTGATGCCCCGGATCGCGCTCAGCACGCCGGAGGAGCTGCGTTTGCCGTTGCGGTGGATCGGCATCATGCGCGAGCACCTCTCGATGTCGATCGCCGGATCCACCGGGGTCCACTCGGGATTCGATGCGGCCAAGTTGATCCTCGCCGGCGCCGACGTGGCGATGTCGACGTCGGCGATCCTCCACGACGGTCCTGCGCACTTCGCCACGATGGAGGCACAGCTGCGCGAGTGGATGGTCGAGCACGACTACGACTCGGTGAGCCAGATGCGCGGTGCGGTGGCGAGCCATGCCGTGGCTGATCCGGCCGCATACGAACGGGCCAACTACATCGGCAACATCGCGACCTACACCAGCCGATTCATGTCCACCTGACCCCGGTCTTTCCGGACCCGACCCCAACAGACCCCGGACCCGACCCGACAGACCGTCAGCAGACGGCGCGGACGTAGGGGTACGGGTTGACGGCTTGGCCGCCGCCGGGGTGCAACTCGAAGTGGAGGTGGTTGGCGGTGGTGTTGCCGGTGGCGCCGACGTAGCCGATCACTTCGCCCTGCGAGACGCTGCGAGATGACCCTTCCCACGCACTGAGGTGGGCGTAGAAGTATCGGGTTCCGCTGGCGCCGTTGAGCCAGACCGAGTTGCCGCCGAGATTGGTCGTCTTGAACTGGACCGAACCCGATTCGACCGCAACGAGCGGTGTGCCGCCGGGTGACATCATGTCGACACCCTCGTGGCTGCGACCGCCCGAACGGGCTGCTCCCCAGGTGTCGGCAAACGCCCGTGGCCCGGCGACCGGGCAGACGATGCCGCTGCCGGCGTTCGATGGCGGCGGGCTTTCGGGCGCCGGTGCAGGAGCAGGAGCAGCTGCTGCTACGCCCTGTGGCGCTGCGGCAGCGGCACCGCCAGACGAACACCGGACGAGTTCGAGGAGGTGACCTGTGCGGCGCTCGCCCGCTGGGCTGCCTGGCTTGCTGCAGATGCTGCCGCGGCAGCGTCCTGGTCGGCTCGGATCTTGCGCTGGCGTTCGAGCTCGCGTTGCACGGCCACGTCGTTCAGGCGCTGCTTCTCGATCTCGGCGAGCTCGACGACTTCGGCCTCGGCGGTCGGTCTTCAGGCTCTCGAACTGCTCGCGGGCCTGCACCGTTGCTTCCTGCTGGCGTTCGAGTTCGGCGCGCTGTTCGTTGACCTGCTTCATCGCGATGTCGAAGTCGTCGAGTTCGACGGAGGCTGCGCCGCGTGCGACGGATGCCTGTCGTTCGGCGGTGATGCCGGCGTTGGCCTGGTCGAGGTCGACCAGGAGGGGGATCGAAGTGCCCGAGTTGGCGAAGCTGCGCTGGGCATCGGCCTGCAGACTCGATCGCATCGATGCCGCCTGTGCTTCGACGGCGGCGAGCTGCTTCTCCGCCTCGACCACCTCGAGATCGAGCGTGTCGAGCTTCGATTCGGCGTCGAACATGGCCTGAGCGGCCGCATTGGCGCGATCGCGGGCGGCTTGGATCTCCTTGGCTGCTCGCACGGCCGCAGGGTCCTGTGCGGAAGCCGCGCCGGAGACGACGATGGGGCCGATCAGCGACAGCAGCACGATGGCGACGAGCGCGGCGAGTCCACGAGAGATCGATCGGCGATCGCGCCACGTCGTGGACATGGGGGCAGATGGTAGCGGAATATGACGGTTGTATGACAGTCAGGTGACGACCGTCAGTCGGCCGGTGATCCGACCTCGTCCGGGTACGGGAACCAACGCAGGTGTTCGAAGTCGTCGTTCGTCTCCGGGTGTGAGCACGTGGAGGCCACCTCGACGCTCGCTGAATGGAGGAGCTCATGGGCAGCGGTCAGATGGCGGGCGAGGTCGATCGCCTCGCTGTGGCGCCGGTTCTCGAACGTCATCTCGCCCGAGTCGTAGGAGATCTCGTCGAGGCTCATCGAGGGCCCGCGGGTACCGAGACGGTGATGCCACAGGCCGCTGTCGGGTTCGAAGTCGTAGGCGCTGAGCAGCGACACCCCGTGCGAGGCGATCAGGTGCACGGCGTCGACGATGTAGTCGAACGTTGCGTCGTCGATGAAGTAGTTGAAGTTGACGCGTACCCAACCTGGCTTGATGCCCTCGCAGCCGCGGTTGATCTCACGCTGGAACTCGTGGGAACGGTCGAGGTCGATGCCGAGCAGGCGGTGGCCGTACGGCCCGGCGCACGAGCAGCCGCCACGCGATTGGATGCCGAACACGTCGTTGAGCAGGGCGACGACGAAGTTGTGGTGGAGGAACTTGTCGTCGTAGCGGATCACGAACGACACGATCGACAGGCGGTCGGCCTCGTGGCTGCCCAACACGTTGATGTTCGCGTTCTTCGACCACGACGTGATCGCACGTCGGACGAAGTCGGACTCGCGGGCTTCGATCACGGCCGGACCAACGGCGTCCTTGAGCTGGAAGACGAGCCCGGCTCGGATCGATTCGATGATCGCCGGTGTCCCGGCCTCCTCGCGATGCTCGATCTCGGGGAGGTAGTCGTGCTCGGCTGTGCTCACGTACCGCACGGTGCCGCCGCCGGGTACATCGGGGACCCTGTTGGTGAACAGCTCGCGTCGCGCCACGAGCACGCCGGGCGTTCCCGGACCGCCGATCAGCTTGTGCGGGGAGATGAAGATGGCGTCCTTGTAGGCCAGGTTGCCGTCGGCGCTCGACCCCATCTCGATCGGTACGTACGGTGCCGCCGCGGCATAGTCCCACAGCGACAGTGCACGGTGTTCGTGCAGCAGTGTCGACACCGCGACGGTGTCGGTGATGATGCCGGTCACGTTCGACGCGGCCGAGAACGAGCCGATCAGGGTCGAACGGTCGGCGTGACGGATCAGCTCGCGCTCGAGATGTTCAAGACTGACGTGTCCGTCGGCGTCCTCGTCGATGATCACCAGGTCGGCGATCGACTCGCGCCACGGCAGCTCGTTGGAGTGGTGCTCGTACGGTCCGATGAACACCACCGGGCGATCCTCGGTTCGGATCGACGCACCGAACCCGTAGCGGTCGTCGAGTGCGGACGGAATCTTCAATCCCATGACGCCGACGAGCTTGGCGATGGCGTGGGTGGCCCCACTCCCGCAGAAGACGACGGCGTGCTCGTCGTGATTCGCGCCGACGCAACGAGCGATGATGCCGCGTGCTTCTTCACGCATGCGGGTCGTCTGCAGACCGGTGCCCGACGACTCGGTGTGCGTGTTGGCGTACAGCGGGAGCACGACGGCGCGGATGTAGTCCTCGATGAACGTGAGTGATCGACCCGATGCGGTGTAGTCGGCGTAGATGATGGGTCGGGGCCCGTACGGACCGTCGATCACGTCGTCGCGACCGATGACCGAATCGCGCACGTAGGCGATCAATGCGTCGTTGCCGGACCCGGGTGACATCTCCCCAGTGAACCAGGTCGCGCCCGATACTCTGCGGCGCCAGATGCACTCATCGCCCGTCGCTCCCTTTGCGGGTCTCACCGAGGCCGAGGTCGAGTCACGCGTTGCCGCCGGGCAGGTGAACATCGTGCCCGCGCCACCTGGCCGTTCGTTCGGTCAGATCGTGATCGCCAACACGTTCACGATCGTCAACGCCATCATCTTCACGCTGTTCGTTCTCGTCGTGATCTCGGGAAACCCGAAAGACGGGCTGTTCGTCGGTGTCGTCATTGCGAACTCGGTGATCGGGGTGGCCCAGGAGGTGCGATCGCGCCGTGAGCTGCATCGTCTGGAGGTCATCACCGAACCCAGGGCGAACGTCGTGCGTTCTGGACGATCAGTGGACATCGCGACGGAGGAGATCGTCATCGACGACGTCGTGGAGCTTCGTCTCGGCGGTCAGGTGTCCGTTGACGGGCTCGTGTTGGAGTCGACCGGGCTCCGCCTCGACGAGTCGATGCTCACCGGCGAGTCGCTTCCCGTTGCGAAAGCGGTCGGCGACGAGGTGCGATCGGGGAGCTTCGTGGTCGCGGGCAACGGCCTCTTCACCGCCACGGCGATCGGTGCCGACAGCTACGCCAGCCGCCTGGCCACCGAGGCCAAGCACTTCGAGCCGGCGCAGTCGCAGCTGCGCGCGGGCGTCGACCGGATCCTGCGTTGGCTCACGTGGGTGATCCCGGTTGCGACCCTCTTCTTGTTCCTGAACCTTCTTGCGAGCGAGGACGACTGGCAGGACGCGCTTCTCGGCACGGTTGCAGCCTCGGTGGCGATGGTGCCCGATGGGCTGGTGCTGTTGACCAGCCTGGCGTTCATGGCCGGCGTGATCGCGCTCGCCCGCCGCAATGCACTCGCCAAGCAGCTCTCGACGGTCGAGGTGCTGGCGCGAGTCGATGTGCTGTGTCTGGACAAGACCGGAACGATCACGACCGGCAACATCGGGTTCGCCGCGCTGCATCCGGCGCCGACCCGGTCCGAGGCGGAGGTGACCGAGGCGTTGCGAGCGTTGGCGGCGGTCGACACGGTGCCCAATGCGACCATGGCGGCGATCGCTGCCGAAGTGGGTACCGAAACCATCTGGGAGGTCGATCACGTCGAGCCGTTCGACAGCGAGCGGAAGTGGTCGGGCGCCTCGTTCGCCGATCGTGGCTGGTTCTACCTCGGCGCCCCCGACTTCCTGCTGCGTGCCGACGATCCGCTGCGAGCGCTGGTCGAGACGCTCAGCATCCAGGGTCAACGACTGTTGGCCGTCGTGACATCGCCGGATGGCCCCGTCGATGGCGGCCTTCCCGCGGATGCCGCGACCCTGGCGATCGTCGAACTCGAAGACGAGATCCGCCCGGACGCTCCGGAGATCCTGGCCTACTTCGCTGAACAGCAGGTGACGCTCAAGGTGATCTCCGGCGACAACCCGGACACGGTTGCGTCGATCGCCCGACGAGCAGGGCTGGCGGTGGTCGGGGAACCGGTCGACGCCCGCGACTTGCCCGAGGCCATCGGCGATCTCGCCGAGGCGCTCGAGCAGTCGACGGTGTTCGGACGGGTGGCCCCGCAGCAGAAACAGGCCATGGTCAACGCCCTGCAGTCACTCGGTCACGTCGTCGCCATGACCGGTGACGGTGTCAACGACGTCCTCGCGCTGAAGGATGCCGATCTCGGCATCTCGATGGGGTCGGGCAGCGAGGCCACCAAGGCAGTTGCCGACCTCGTCCTCACCGACAACGCCTTCTCCAGCTTGCCCGCCGTGGTCAACGAGGGCCGCAAGGTGATCAACAACGTCGAACGGGTGTCGAAGCTGTTCGTCACCAAGACCTCGTACGCGGTGTTGCTGACGTTCGTCGTTGGCATTCTCGACAGCCCGTTCCCGTTCATTCCGCGACAGTTGACGCTGATCGGTACGTTCAGCATCGGTGTTCCCGGGTTCTTCCTGGCGCTCGCGCCGGAGGTCGACCTGATCCGCCCGGGCTTCCTGCGTCGGGTGCTGTGGTTCACGGTTCCGGCCGGGATCGCCATCGGGTCGGCCACGCTGGCTGCCTACGAGGCGTCGCTCGAGATCACCGAACTGCCATTGGCCGAGGCACGAACGCTGGTCACGGTGACCCTGCTGGCTCTGGGCCTGGTGGTACTGGCGGTGACGAGCCGACCACTTCGCCCGTGGAAGGCCGGCCTCGTTGCGCTGATGGGGCTCAGCTACGCGGTCGTCTTCGCGGTGCCGTTCCTGCGGGACTTCTTCGAGTTGGAGCTGTTCTGGAGTGAGGCGTGGTGGTACTCGGCGGCGGCGGTGATCAGCGCCGGTGTCGTGGTCATCGCCATTCCCCGGATCACCCGCCCCATGCTCCGTTGACGGTCAGCGGTTGAGGAGCACCGGGAGGTTGCGGGGGCCTCGCACCTGGCCGTTGGCCCAGGTGGTTTCGATGGACGTGTCGAGTGAGTAGTTCGGGAACGCCCGCAGCCACTCCTGCAGGGCGACCACCATCTCGAGCCGGGCCAGGTTGGAGCCGACACAGCGGTGGATGCCGAGGCCGAACGCGACATGGCGGTTGTTCAGGCGATCCATGTCGAACACGTCGGGGTGTCTCGAAGGCTGCGGGGTCGTGGTTGGCGGCCGGGAACGTGACGAGCATCTGGTCGCCCGGGTGCACCGGACAGCCGCCGATCTCGGTCTCGCCGATGACCTTGCGGGCCATGGTGACCGGCGCGTAGTAGCGCAGCACCTCCTCGTTCGCGGTGTTCCACAGCAGGTCGTCGTTGTCGACGGCGACGAGACGTTGCACTTCGTCGTTGTGCTGGGCGAAGTGCCAGAGGCCCGATCCGATCGCGCTCCACGTGGTGTCGATGCCGGCAACGATCAGCAGCCGGATGTAGCCGAGCTTGAGGTTCCAGTCGACCGGCTCGCCGTCGATCTCGGCGTTGGCGACGAGGGTGAGCATGTCGTCCTTCGGGTTCTCGAGCCGGTCGCGGAGCAGTGCGTCGATGTAGTCGCCCATCTCCATGGCAACGGCGACGCGCACCGTGTTGTCGCGCGGTGCCAGCTGGAAGTTGCGGTAGATCCAGTCGCGGAACATGTCGGCATCCTCTTCGGGCAGGCCCGTGAGGATGCAGATGCCGTGGACCGGGATGTGTTGCGAGTACTGCTCGGCGGCGTCGGCCGTGCTGGCTCCGTCGAGGTCGGCGATCAGCTTGCGGCAGAACGTGCGCAACTGCGTTTCGAGCGGCGCGACCTTCTTCGGGCTGAACGCCGGCAGGAGCAGACGACGGTGCCCGTGGTGGTCGGGCGGGTCGGACGTGATCGGCGGCGCCGGTGAGCGTGGTGCGTCCGGTCGTCCCACGTTGACCCAGATCGACGAGAAGTTGGTCGTGTCGTTGGCGACCGCAGCGACGGCTTCCATCGTGACCGGCATGAATGCACGGCCGTACCGCTCGGTCGTGGCGACCGGGCACTGCTCGCGCACCGAGTTCCAGATGTCGATCGCGTTCGGACCCCACTGATCGTCGAGCCAGTCCCAGTCGGTCAACCAGTTGTCGACCGGTGGCATCTCCACGTGATCGCCCCCGTAGGCCATCTGCATCCCCCATTCCCGGCCACCGATGAGCGGCCCCATGGGCAAAGTTAGCCGCCGGACCGACCGTCGGCGGAACCGGCACCGTTCGGGAGTCCTGCCGATGCCGCCGTCGGCAACAGCGACGTCATCGACGCACCCCCAACCGACGCGAGAGCGAATCGCTACCTCACGGCCGGCTCAGCGACGCAGGAGACAGACCGGTCAACCCGTTCGCCCTGGCGAACTCGGCGATGGCCGCGAGTTCGGCGGCACGGGCTGCGAATTCGCTCGACGTGAGTGACGCCGGTGACAATCCCGTCAGTCCGTTGGTGCGTGCGAACTCGGCGATCGCTCGGTGCTCGTCGCTGTCCACGCGCAGCGTCGGCGATGATTGGTCAGCGTCGACCAGGGCGCCGACGCCGAGGACACCGGAGAGTGCTCCGGCGACGACGACCGCGCTCACTGCCGTGACTCGACCGAATCGGGAATGGGTGTTGGGTTTGCTCATGGGAGTCCTCCTCCGCTCGGGCCCTCGAAATGTGGGCACTGCGATCACGGTCGCAAGTGAGCGTCGGAGACCGACCGGAGGATTGTCGAACAGTCGACCATGCCGCTGAGCAGGCACGATTCTGACTTTCCGACCGAACTCCGATCGTGTTCCGAGACGATCTCGTCATGCGCAACCGACGCGAGAGCCCTGTCACCGCCATCGTCACGTCGAGCGGGCTCGCGACGTCCACCTACCATGGAATGATGCGGTTCGAAGTGCTCGGGTCGATGCGGGTCGGCGCGGCGATCGGCGCGACCACGAGCACAGGTTCGCACGATGGCGGTGCTTCTCGCACCGAGCGCGAGCCATCGCTCGGTGGGCCGAAGCAACGGTTCGTGCTCGCGTGCCTCCTGGCCGAGCCGAACCGGGTCGTGTCGATGGACCGCATCGTCGACGGACTGTGGGGGGACGATCCTCCCGAGACGGCTCGACACACCGTCCAGGGCTACGTCTCGGAGCTTCGCAAGACGGTCGGAGCCCTGCTCGAGCGCGATGGCTCGGGTTACCGCATCCGCGTCGATCGTCACACGCTCGACAGCCTCGATTTCGAGGAGCGTGTGGTCGACGCCCGTGCGCTCGCGCGGACAGACCCTGCCGGCGCAGCCGATGCCCTCGAAGCGGCGCTTGCCCTGTGGCGCGGGGCGGCGTTCGGGGAGTTCCCCGAGGGGGCGCGTGCAGATCGAGGCGGCCCGACTCGAGGAACTCCGCCTTGCCGTCATGGAGGAGTTGATGCAGGCGCGGCTCGATGCCGGCCAGCACGTCGACGTCGTCGCGGAACTCGACCGGCTCACGCGGGAACATCCGTACCGTGAGGAGTTCCGAGCGCTGCACATGCTCGCCCTCTACCGGTCGGGTCGGCAGGCCGATGCGCTGCGGGCCTACCGGACGACTCGGATCGTGCTCGACGACGAGCTGGGCATCGCGCCGTCGCCGCGTCTGCGCAAGCTCGAGGGACAGATACTGCTCCAAGACCCCGATCTCGATCTTGCCGCGACGGGTCGGTCGGTCCCGTCGGCGATCGAGCGCTCCGTCGAGAATCCGTATCTCGGTCTCCGAGCGTTCCGCGAGGCCGATCACGCTCGCTTCTTCGGACAGGACCAACTCGTCGACCGACTCGTCGCTCGTGTCGTGGGCGACGAGCGATTCACGGCGGTCGTCGGACCGAGTGGTTCCGGCAAGTCGAGCGCGGTGCAGGCAGGCGTGGTGCCGCGCCTGCGCGATGCCCATCCCGAGTGTGCTCATCGCGCAGATGCAGCCGGGGACGCGTCCGTTCGAGGCATTGGAGGCCGCGCTGCGCGAGATCCCCGAGATCGACCCGTCGGCCCTCCACGCTGCGCTGGCCGACGACAGCAGTGAGCTCGGGCACGTCGTGGCGCCCATCGACGGGTCGCATCGCCTGCTCCTCGTGGTCGATCAGTTCGAGGAGCTCTTCACGACCGTCGACGGGCCCGAGGCGAGTCGTTTCATCCGCCGTCTCGCACAGCTGACCGGCGACCCCGACGGACGTAGCCACGTGCTGGTGACGTTGCGCGCCGACTTCTACGACCGGCCGCTCGCGGATCCGCACCTCGGGCAACTGTTCGCCGACAACGTGGTGAACGCCGTGGGGCTGGCACCGGACCAACTCGAATCGGCGGCGACTCTGCCGGCACGGCAACTCGACATCACCATCGAGCCGCGTCTCGTGGGCCGTCTCATCGCCGATGTCGCCGGCCAACCGAACGCGCTCCCGCTCTTCCAGTACGCGCTGACCGAACTGTTCGACGCACGGGAGGGCTCCGTGCTCGATCTGGCGACGTACGAACGGATCGGCGGCGTGCGCAAAGCGGTCGCTCGGCGCGCCGAGTCGTTGTATGCCCAGCTCGACGCGGTCGAACAGGAGGCGGCGCGGCAACTCTTCTTGCGGATCGCCACCGTGTCGGGCGACATCGTCGGCCGACGGCGTGTCCCTGCATCGGAACTCGTCTCCCTCGACGTCGACGTCGTCGCGCTGCGGACCGTGATCGACACGTTCGCCCGCTATCGGCTGCTGGCGCTCGATCGGGATCCGGCTACTGGCAGCCCGACGATCGAGGTCGCCCACGAGGCGCTGCTCGCCGAGTGGCATCGGTTGCGCGACTGGATCGACGAGCATCGCGACGACCTCACGAAGCAGGCGTCATTCGTCGTTGCGGTCAACGAGTGGGAGTCGTCCGGCCGCGATCGGGGATATCTCCTGACCGGCAGCCGGCTCGACGACTACGAGCGGTGGGCGGCGACGACCGGACTTCGTCTGACCGCGACCGAGCACGACTTCCTCGGCGCCGCCGTCGCAGCCCGAGACGCCGAACTGGTCGATCACCGACTGCGCGAGGACGAGCACCGACGACTGCGACGGCGATCCCGACGCCAACTGGTCGTCCTGTTCGCTGCGATCGCGGTGTTCGCCGGCGTGATCGCCTATCCGCTGCTGACGCCGGACGCATCACGAGGAACGGTGGTCGTGGCGCTGGAGTCACCACGTGCCGACGGCAAGTTCGAAGAACTGCTCGCCCGCGGTGTCGAAGCCGGCGTCGCCGACTTCGGTCTCGACGCTCTCGTCATGGAGCCGCCCTACACGGATCTCCCCGACGAGCTGAGGCGAAGCTGCCGCCGAAGGGCCGGCGCTGATGTTCGGGTCGTTCTTCATGCACGAGCGAGTTCGTGGCGATGGCCGCCGACTATCCCGGACACGACCTTCGCCCTGATCGACAGCACCATCGTCGGTGAACTGCCGAATGTCGTAGGAGTCAACGCCGCAGTCGAACAGGGCTCGTACCTCGTCGGAGCCGCGGCGGCGCTCGAGACCGCGACGGGCAAGATCGGCTACATCGGAGCGAACTCGCAGCCCTTCATCGAGGCGTTCCGCGCCGGCTTCGAACAGGGTGCCGTGGCTGCCGATCCCGACGTCGAGATCGTCGTCGAGCTCATCGATCGACCACCGGTCCCCGGATTGGACGGGAGCGGGGGCTACGTGAACCCGGACCGGGCGCGCGAGATCGCGACTGCGATGTACGACGACGGTGTGGACGTCATCTTCGTGGCTGCCGGCGCTTCTGGTCAGGGGGTGATCGAGGCGGCGACGGAACTCAGTCGTCCCGACCGCAAGCTCTGGGCGATCGGCGTCGACACCGACCAGTACTTCGACATCTCCGACGGCTCAGCGGGACCACCTCCTGACGTCGATGTTCAAGCGCTTCGACATCGCCATCGAAACGGTGATCGCAGGCCATGTCGCCGGCGAACTCACCGGTGTCGGCTCGATCACGGTCGACCTGGCCGACGGAGCGGTCGGCTACACCACCACCGGTGGACACCTTCGACCCGACGACGGTCGAAGCGCTCGAGTCGTTCCGCGCCGCGATCGTCGAGGGCAGGACCGTTGTCGATCCGACGCCGACCGCGTTGCGGCCACTGCCGGGTCCCTTCGTCCTGGACCTCGCGACGGGCGAGCGGACGCCGCTTCCCGACGGCCTCGTCGGCGGACTCGACTACTGGGTGTCGCCCGACGAGTCGAGCATCGCGTTCGGCCGATGCTGCACCGACGACGACGTGATCACGATCGCCGACATCGATGGCACGGACGTCCGGGCCCTCACCCCATCCGACGGGCACAACCAGTACGCAGCGGCGTGGTCTCCTGATGGCACTCGGCTCGTGTACCAGGAGAACGACGGCGCGACGACCGGCAACCTGTTCGTGGAGAACCTGACCACCGGAGAGAAGTCCCAGATCACCGACTACGAATCAACGGGTACGGACTGGTGGTGGCTCGCGCCGAGCTTCAGTCCGGACGGCGAGAACGTGATCTTCCAACTCAACCGCGACGGCACCGAGACAGGAGGGTGGGATGTGTGGTCGGTGCCGGTGGCACGGCGGAGCACCGCGCCTGCTCGTGCCGGACGCCGTGTTCCCGATGTACTTCCCCGACGGCGAGCGGATCGCGGTCGTCGATCCGGCGCCCTCCGACCTCGCCGGTCCCGGCATCTCCATCGTCGCTGCCGATGGGTCACGCCGCGTCCTCGTGACCGCCGAGGAGCACGTGTGGTTCCCGAGCATGTCGCCCGACGGGAGCAGGATCGCCTATCTGGACGGCAGCACCATACGCATCGTCGACGTCGAGACCGGCGAGTCGACGTCGGTTGCCGAAGGGGAAACTGTCGAGTGGTTGGGCGACGATCGTCTGGTGATCGTCCCCGGTTCGGTCGGAGCCTCGTAGACGCCTCGTCGACGAGATCACGTTCGACGCGGTGTCTGGAGGGCGTCGGGGCTCACACCGG
>CAVURC010000020.1:0-388816 GCA_963743825.1 Ilumatobacteraceae bacterium
CCATAGCTTCGGCTCAGGACTTGAGCCCCGTTACATTGTCCGCGCAGAATCACTCGACCAGTGAGCTATTACGCACTCTTTAAAGGGTGGCTGCTTCTAAGCCAACCTCCTGGCTGTCTGTGCAATTCCACATCGTTTTCCACTTAGTCCTGAATTAGGGGCCTTAGCTGATGATCTGGGCTGTTTCCCTTTCGACCAACGAAGCTCATCCCTCGTGGTCTCACTGCCGTGCTCTGGAGTACCGGCATTCGGAGTTTGATTGGGTTCGGTAAACTTGTAGGTCCCCTAGCCCATTCAGTGCTCTACCTCCGGTACTGAACACACGACGCTGCACCTAAATGCATTTCGAGGAGAACCAGCTATCGCCAAGTTTGATTGGCCTTTCACCCCTATCCACAGCTCATCCCCGCCATTTTTAACTGACGTGGGTTCGGTCCTCCACGGAGTCTTACCTCCGCTTCAACCTGGCCATGGATAGATCACTTGGCTTCGGGTCTACAGCATGCGACTCTACGCCCTATTCAGACTCGCTTTCGCTCCGGCTCCCCATCACTGGTTAACCTTGCCACACACCGTAACTCGCAGGCTCATTCTTCAAAAGGCACGCCATCGCGGCCACACCGAAGTGTGACGACGCTCTGACTGTTTGTAAACCAACGGTTTCAGGTACTATTTCACTCCCCTCCCGGGGTACTTTTCACCTTTCCCTCACGGTACTGGTTCACTATCGGTCGCCAAGGAATACTTAGACTTATGGGGTGGTCCCCACAGATTCACGCCGGCTTTCACGGTTCCGGCGTTACTTGGGATGACAAGCGACTAGTGCGTACATTTCGGATACGGGGCTGTTACCCACTCTGGCCGACCCTTTCCTGAGTCGTTCTCCTATGCAGCACTTGTAAGTCGTGACACATCTGATGCTGTGTCTCCTGGTCCCACTACCCCGCACCAGCAACGCCATCAGGCTTGACACTGGCACGGTTTGGTCTCTACCCTTTTCGCTCGCCGCTACTCAGGGTGTCGCGGTTGCTTTCCTTTCCTCGGGGTACTGAGATGTTTCAATTCCCCCGGTTCCCTCCTACTGCCCTATGTGTTCAGGCAGCGGTAACACTCCATGACGAGTGCTGGGTTTCCCCATTCGGACATCTGCGGATCGAGGCCTAGTAGACGGCTCCCCGCAGCTTTTCGCAGTCACTCACGTCCTTCATCGGTTCTTGGCGCCAAGGCATCCACCGTTGGCTCTTATTAGCTTGGAAAGAACAAGTTATCTTGTTCATGAGAGATCGAAATCTCTCAAAAAGATGCTCGTGCTTGCTCTGCAGTTCTCAAGGAGCCACCGAACAGCGGTGCGGCATGCACCTCGAGAGGCGCACACAGCTCGACGCTGTGGTGTGAGGGAACAACTCCCTCAAAACGGAAGAGAAGACGGTGACGACCGAAGCACGTGTCAACGAGAGGGACCGAATCCCTGCGACCGTTGATCGTTGCGACGACAGTCCACCAGTGCACCAACAGGTGTGTCTCGCACCCGGATCGAACGAAATGTCGATCATCGAGTGGAGAAGCACTCCTTAGAAAGGAGGTGATCCAGCCGCACCTTCCGGTACGGCTACCTTGTTACGACTTCACCCCAATCACCGACCCCACCTTCGACGGCTCCTTCCCTTACGGGTTAGGCCACCGGCTTCGGGTGTTGCCGACTTTCGTGGTGTGACGGGCGGTGTGTACAAGGCCCGGGAACGTATTCACCCTGGCGTGCTGATCCAGGATTACTAGCAACTCCGGCTTCATGGAGTCGAGTTGCAGACTCCAATCCGAACTGAGACCGGCTTTGTGGGATTCGCTCACCCTCGCGGGATTGCAGCCCTCTGTACCGGCCATTGTAGCGTGTTTGCAGCCCTGGGCATAAGGGGCATGATGACTTGACGTCATCCCCACCTTCCTCCGAGTTGACCCCGGCAGTCTCCTACGAGTCCCCACCATTACGTGCTGGCAACATAGGATAAGGGTTGCGCTCGTTGCGGGACTTAACCCAACATCTCACGACACGAGCTGACGACAGCCATGCACCACCTGTGTACCGCCCCGAAGGACACCCTATCTCTAGAGCTTTTCGGTACATGTCAAACCCAGGTAAGGTTCTTCGCGTTGCATCGAATTAAGCAACACGCTCCGCTGCTTGTGCGGGCCCCCGTCAATTCCTTTGAGTTTTAGTCTTGCGACCGTACTCCCCAGGCGGGGCACTTAATGCGTTAGCGACGGCGCGGATCTCGTTGGTTGAGACCCACACCTAGTGCCCAACGTTTACGGCATGGACTACCAGGGTATCTAATCCTGTTTGCTACCCATGCTTTCGCTCCTCAGCGTCAGTTACGGCCCAGAGCGGCGCCTTCGCCGCTGGTGTTCCTCATGATATCTGCGCATTTCACCGCTACACCATGAATTCCCCGCTCCCCTACCGCACTCTAGTCACAGCAGTATCGGATGGCCTCTCTGGGTTGAGCCCAGAGTTTTTACACCCGACTTACCGAACCGCCTACGAGCTCTTTACGCCCAATAAATCCGGATAACGCTTGGTGCCTACGTGTCACCGCGGCTGCTGGCACGTAGTTGGCCGCACCTTCTTCTGTAGGTACCGTCATTTTCTTCCCTACTGAAAGCGGTTTACAACCCTAGGGCCTTCATCCCGCACGCGGCGTTGCTGCATCAGGCTTTCGCCCATTGTGCAAGATTCCCCACTGCTGCCTCCCGTAGGAGTCTGGGCCGTGTCTCAGTCCCAGTGTGGCTGATCATCCTCTCAGACCAGCTACCCGTCGATGCCTTGGTGAGCCGTTACCTCTCCAACTAGCTGATAGGCCGCGAGACCCTCCCAATCCGATAAATCTTTCGGCACTCCGCCATGAAGCGGTGTGACGGCATCCGGTATTAGCAGTCGTTTCCAACTGTTATCCCAGAGATCGGGGCAGGTTTCTCACGTGTTACGCACCCGTTCGCCACTAGGTCTTCCGGAGCAAGCTCCATGGACCTCGTTCGACTTGCATGTGTTAAGCACGCCGCCAGCGTTCATCCTGAGCCAGGATCAAACTCTCCAACAAAAACGTGGCCAACTCTCCCGCTCACCGAAGTGAGTGTTCGAGCCGGCAACGATAGTCAGCGAGCGCACCATCCGAGTCGGGAAAGACTCATGTGGACGATGCGTCCTTGCTGTGTTGTCGACCCGCTGTACAAAGCGCGAGTCGACAGTTAACCGTGTTGCTGCCGGCAGGGTAGCCGACAGCGAAATTGACAGACAGTTCCGAGTCCACCCGAGGGTGGGCGCGTACTGCCCGCACTGGCGTTCTGTCTTCTCTTCCGTTTTCAAGGAGCCGAAGCTCAGGCACGCACCTATGACCGGGAGATCCTTGCGGGTGTCCATCGGTCGGCGTTGGTGCCGAGTGGCCTTTCCGGAGGGCTGAACCGCTCCGTGAGGCGGATATGAAAGATAGCAGCTCCAGTAGCGGATGCAACCCTGCTCACGAAGAAATTTCGATGAGATGGTGCGACTTCTTGCCCTTGCGCAGCAGGAGGTACTTCCCGTGGAGCAGTTCGAGGTCGCTGAGCTGGGAGTTCTCGTCGAGCTGTCGCCCATTGACGTAGAACGAGCGCTGCGACAAGGATCGACGGGCATCGCCGTTCGACGACGCGAGTTCGGCCTTGACGAACACCGCGATCGGGTCGTCGAGTTCGGTGGCCGACATCGTCGAGGTGGGGATCTCGGCAGCGAGCGTCGTGAAGGCTGCGTCCGACGCCGTCGTCGGATCACCGCTGAAGAGCAGATCGGCCGCTTCTGCCGCCGCGACCGCCCCGGGTGCCCCGTGTACGAGGGCCGTCATCTCGTCGGCGAGGGCTCGCTGCGCAAATCGCAGGTGGGGCGCCTCGTCGTGCTCGGCCATCACCGCGTGGATCTGTTCGATCGGCTGCAGCGAGAACGTGAGGAGTTGTGCCCCCACCTCGTCGTCCGGCGTCTGGATCCAGTGTTGGCGGAACTGGTAGGGGCTGGTCTTGGCCGCGTCGAGCCACACCCGTGCACCCGTGGTCTTGCCCAGTTTCGAGCCGTCGGATGCGAGTTGCAGGGGCCACGAGAACGCATGCACGTGCTCGGCGCGTTTGCGGCGGATCAGATCGACACCGGCAATGATGTTGCCCCACTGATCAGACCCGCCGATCTGGATCGTGCACCCCACGTTGTCGTGCAGCCACAGGTAGTCGTTGGCCTGCAGGAGCATGTAGCTGAACTCGGTGAACGAGATGCCGTGTTCGGAGTTGACGCGCAGTTTGATGCTCTCACGGGCCAGCATCTGGTTGACGGTGACGTGTTTGCCGACGTCTCGGAGGAACTCGAGGATGGTGATGGGCTGGGTCCAGTCACGATTGTCGACCAGTTCGCCGCGCCCGGGCTCGATGTCGATGATCCGGCCGAGTTGCTCCTTGATCGCCGCCACGTTGTGGTTCAAGGTGGCGTCGTCGAGCAGGTTGCGCTCGTCGGATCGACCGCTCGGATCACCGATCATCCCGGTGGCGCCGCCGGCGAGGGCGATCGGGCGATGCCCGGCGTCCTGGAAGCGCCGCAGCATGATGAGCCCGATCAGGTTGCCCACATGGAGGCTGTCGGCCGTGGGGTCGCAGCCGTAGTAGATCGCCACCGGGCCGCCGGCCACCGCTTCACGCAGTGCGTCACGGTCGGTGGAGTCGTGGATGAGGTTTCGGGCCTCGAGTTCGGCGATGAGGTCGGTACCAGCCATACGGCACGCAAGGGTACTGTCGCGCCGTGCCCGACCCGGTTGTCGATTCGAGCCTGGACATCGAAATGGCGCGGCAGTTCGCCGCGTCGGCCACCACGTCACTCCCCCGGGCCCCGCTGTACGCCGCGCTGTCGGCGGGGATCTCACGCGACCCTGATCTGTACCGCCTCCTGCTCCACGCGCCACCCACGCAGCGACTCCCCGTGCTGTTGTTCGCCTGTGTCCACGACCTGCTCCTCGACGACCCGCACCAGGAGCTCGCACGCTGGTATCCGAACCTCACGTCCGCACCTCGGTCGCCCGACGACCGGTCGCTGATGCCGACGTTCAAGCGCTTCGTCCAGTCGCACTCCGATCGCCTGCGGACGCTCCTGGCCACACGAACGACGCAGACGAACGAGGTCGGACGCTGCGCGATCTTCCTTCCGGCGTTCGGCCTCCTCGCCGACGAGGTCGGACCGCTCGGTCATCTCGACGTGGGCGCGAGTGGAGGGTTGAACCTCCTGGCCGACTGCTACGAGTACCACTATCAGTCGCAGGATGGCGTCGTCGCCACGGTGGGAGGACCCTCATCGGTCGTACTGCACACCGCCACGACGGGACCGCTCCCGGTGCCCGCCGCCATGCCCGTGATCGTCGAGCGATGCGGCCTCGATCAACGACCGGTCGACGTGACCGACGACGACGAAGCGCACTGGCTGGAGGCCTGCGTGTGGCCCGACCAGCCTGAACGCTTCCATCGGCTGGTGGCAGCGATCGAGATCGCCCGGCGACGTCCACCCGAGATCCTCGCCGGTGACGCAGTTGCGTCGTTGGCGCCGGCGATCGAGCGGGTCGGTTCGGCGGCCCATCCTGTCGTCACGAATTCCTGGGTTCTCAACTACCTCACGGCGGAGGCTCGCCTCGCCTACCTTGCGGAGCTGGAGAGAATCGGAGCGGAACGTGACGTCTCGTGGGTGTATGTCGAGGCGCCGGCGCTGATTCCCGAGCTCCCCACCGGACCCGATCCCACCGACGCGCACCGAACCGTGCTCTCGATGGCGCGCTGGCGCGACGGTGAGCGCACCGTCGAGCACTTGGCGACCTGCCACCCCCACGGCTTCTGGATCCACTGGCGCTGACGGCCGGACGCCCGCCGCCGTTCTCGTGAACCCGTGCGCGAACTATTCCCGCACGGGTTCACGAGAACGGAAGCGCCAGGGGGTGTCGACGGCCTTGGTGATGCCGATGCGGGGGCCGACGATCGGGTCGGGTGGCGGCGGCGTCCCGTCGTCGAGGATGCGGATCGGCGATGAGGCGTCGACACCGGTGTCGGCGATGGTGACACCGTTGTCGGAGAGCGTGATCCCGAGGGCCTCGCAGAGCTTGCCCGGACCGTTGGCGAGGTCACGGTCGGGCCGTCCGGAGCGTCGCGAGCGCATCACGTCGAGTCCTGCGACCGGCGCCACCGCACGCAGCAGGACGGCTTGCCCGTCGCCGTCGACTCCTGTCACGACGTTTGCGCAGACATGAACGCCGTAGCTGAGATAGACGTACAGCCGTCCCGGCGGGCCGAACATCACTGCATTGCGAGCCGTCGCACCGTTGAACGAATGGCTCGCCGCGTCGTCACGCAGGTAGGCCTCGGTCTCGACGATCCGACCGCTGACACGCGTGCCGTCGCGCTCGACCACGAGCAGCTTGTCGAGGAGGTCGCGCGCGACGTCCGGGGCGTCGCGGGCAAACCACTCCACGGACAGCGGCGTGAGGCTCAGAGACCCAGTCGCTCCGCGTCACGGGCCATCATCGCCCGGTACGACTCGATCTGCAGCGGCAACGCCTCCGGGCCGGCAGCACCTCGTGAGGTACGCATCCGCACCCCGACGCCGGGCCCGACCAGCGCCGCAGCGTCCGGTCCGAGCAACGGATCGGCAGCGACGAGCTCACGCAGCGAGACCTCCCCGGCAAGCGTTGCTCTCACGTGGGCGCCGACGATGGCGTGGGCGTCACGGAACGGTGTGCCGGCGCGAACCAGGTACTCCGCCAGGTCGGTCGCCGCCGTGGTCTCCTCATCGGCCGCTGCCTGCATCCGCTCAGGCACGAACGTCGCAGTGGCGATCATGCCGGTGAGCGCAGCCACTGCGAGGGTCACCTGCTCGACCGAGTCGAACAGCGGCTCCTTGTCCTCCTGGAGGTCGCGGTTGTAGGCCAGCGGGAGGCCCTTGAGTGTCGCCAGGAGTCCGGTCAGGTTGCCGATGAGGCGCCCGCTCTTGCCCCGGGCGAGTTCGGCGATGTCGGGGTTCTTCTTCTGCGGCAACATCGACGAGCCGGTGGCGTAGCCGTCGTCGAGTTTGGCGAAACCGAACTCACCCGAGGTCCACAGCACCCATTCCTCGCCGATGCGCGACAGGTGGATGCCGACGAGCGCCAGGTCGAACACGGACTCGGCGACGAAGTCGCGATCGCTGACGGCGTCGAGGCTGTTGTCGAACACGCCGGCGAATCCCAGGTCGGCGGCGTTGCCGACGGGGTCGATCGGCAGCGACGAACCGGCCAGCGCGCCGGCCCCGAGCGGCGACACGTCGAGGCGCTCGCGGGTGGCCAGCAGGCGGTCGACGTCGCGTGCCAACGCCCACCCGTGAGCGAGGAGATGGTGCGCGAGGAGCACCGGTTGCGCTCGCTGGAGGTGCGTGTAGCCCGGCAGGTAGACGTGGCCGGCCCCCTCGGCTCGCTGCAACAGCACGGTCTGAAGGTCGTGGATCGATCGGGCAACTTCGAGCAGCTCCCGCTTGCACCACAGGCGCAGATCAGTAGCCACCTGATCGTTGCGGCTGCGGGCGGTGTGGAGCTTGCCGCCCGCCGGCCCGGCGATCTCGGTGACACGACGCTCGACTGCGGTGTGGATGTCTTCGTCGCTCTGCACGTACACGAACGTGTCCGATTCCATCTCGCCGATGACCTGGTCGAGTGCGCCGAGGATGGAATCACGCTCGGCCGCAGTGAGCAGACCGACACGTTCGAGCCCGCGCACGTGAGCGCTGGACCCAGCGATGTCGTCGCGCCACATCGTGCGATCGAACGGCAGGCTCACGGTGTACGCCATCAGGGCCTCGGCCGGTCCACCGGCGAAGCGGCCGTGCCAGAGGGTCTTACCTCCGTCGTGCGCGTCGTCGGGCGGCTGCTCGGTCATGTCAATCCAGTCCTGCGAGATCGCGGAGATGCGACGCGAGCGCGGCGCCATCGGTCGACGCCGACACGCACATCAAGGTGTCGTCGCCGGCGACCGTCCCGAGCAGGCCGTCCACCCGGCTGCGATCGAGCGCGGAGGCCACCACATGGGCGCAGCCGGGAGGCGTGCGCAGGATCACGAGGTTGCCCGAACAGGCGACGTCGGCCACCCACTCCCCCATCACCCGGCGCAGCTGGTCGACCGGGGCGAGGCGATCGGGTGCGAACTCGGGGATCGCATAGACGGTGTTGCCGCTCGGCACACGCACCTTGATCGCTCCGATGTCGTCGAGGTCGCGAGACACCGTTGCCTGGGTTGCGTCGATGCCGTGCTCGGCCAGCAACTCGATCAACTGCGGTTGGCTCGTGACCTCGTGGTCACCGATCAGTCGGCTGATCGTTGCCTGTCGTTGCACTTTGCTCATCGGGTTCTCTGCCTCATGTGTCCTGTGGATCCTGCGGCGTCGGGTGGGCTCGCACACCGAGGAGGAACGCCATGGCGCCTCGCGCTGCGTGCAGACGGTTGTGTCCCTGCTGGAAGACCACCGACCGTGGACCGTCGATCACGTCGGCAGCGACCTCGATGCCGCGATAGGCCGGCAGACAGTGCATGAAGACCGCCTGCGCGTCGGCCAAGGCCATCATGTCGGCGTCGACCCGGTAGCCCTCGAACCGTTGCAGGCGTTCCTGCTTCTCGGCTTCCTGACCCATCGACACCCACGTATCGGTGTGCACCGCATGGGCGCCTTCGACGGCCTCGGCCGGGCGGGTCGACTGCTCGACCGATGCGGCCCCGAGCAGACTGAAACGTTCCAGTTCCGCGAGCGGCGCGTCGAAACCGTGCGGACACGCGAAGCGCACGTGCATGCCGAGCAGTGCCGAGATCTCCGCGAGCGAGCGGGCAACGTTGTTGAAGTCGCCCACATAGGCAACGGTCTTGCCGGCCAGTTCGCCGAGGCACTGCTGCATCGTGAGCGCGTCGGCGAACGCCTGCAGCGGGTGCGAATGATCCGACAACATGTTGACGACCGGCACGTCGACGACGGCGGCCATCCGGGTGACGGTCAGGTGATCGAAGACGCGTGCAGCAATGAGTGCGTGGTAGCCCTCGAGGATCCGTGCGACGTCCTCGACGGGCTCACGGGTGTCGAAACCGACCTCCTCGCCGCGGGTGTAGACGGGATGCCCTCCCAGCTGCGTGACAGCGATCTCCATCGAGTGGCGAGTTCGGTTCGACGGCTTCTCGAAGATCAGCGCTGCGCCCTCGCCCGCCAGTGGCCGGTCGAGCGAGTAGACCGGCTGCTGCGCAAGGGCGAGAATCTCGCGAACCTCGTGCGGGGTGAAGTCGGTGACGTCGAGCAGATGGCGGGTCACGATCTCGCTCCGTTATCGGCGAGCGAGCTGCGAGCGAGGCGGCGATCAGTGCGACCGCTTCGTCGATTTCGGCATCGGTGACGGTGATCGGGGGCACGAGTCGCAACGTGGTCGCCGTGACCGCGTTGACGATCAGACCCCGGTCGAGCAAGTCGGTGTACACCGCCTTGGCATCGATGCCCTCGGCCAGCTCGACACCGAGCATCAGGCCGCGTCCTCTGACATCGACGACGCCGGGCACGACTCGCAGTGCATCGACGATCCGTTGGCCCTGACGGCGAGCGACAGCGGGCGCATCGATGCGCTGCATCTCGTCGATCACCGCATTGACAGCAGCAGTGGCGATCGCCGTGCCGGAGTAGGTGCTCCCGTGGTCGCCCGGTTGGAAGACCGCAGCGACGTCGGCGCGCGCCCAGCACGCGCCGACGGGCATGCCGTTGCCCATCGCCTTGGCGAGCGTGACCACGTCAGGGCTCACGCCGGCGTGCTCGAAGCCGAACCACCGCCCGGTCCGTGCGAAACCGGTCTGGATCTCGTCGACCATCATCAGCGCCCCGGTCTCGTCGCAGATCTGACGAATTCCGGCCAGATACTCCGTCGTGGCCGGGTGGACGCCACCCTCGCCCAGGATCGGTTCGATCAGGACCGCGGCGACCGAGCCGTCGACCGCCTGGCGCATCGCGTCGAGGTCGCCCCATGCGACGTGTCGGAACCCTTCCGGCATCGGGGCGAACGGCTCGTGCTTGGCCGGCTGGCCGGTGGCCGCAAGTGTCGCGAGCGTGCGGCCGTGGAAGCTGCCGAGCGCACTCACGACGGTGTGGCGCCCGCGCCCGCCGTGCTTGCGGGCCAGCTTGATGGCGCATTCGTTCGACTCCGCGCCGGAGTTCGTGAAGAAGATCTGGCCCCGGTGACCGGTCGCCTCGAGCAGGAGGTCGTTGATCTTCACCGCCGCTTCGGTGGCGACCGGATTGGCGAAGAAGTTCGAGACGTGCAGGAGCTTGTCGAGCTGATCGCCGACGGCCTCGGCGACTGCGGGGTTGGAGTGCCCGAGCGACACGACGGCGATGCCGGCGAGGAAGTCGAGGTACCGCTTGCCCTCCGAGTCCCACAGCTCGGTCCCGCGACCGCGCTCGAACATGATCGCCGGCGGGCCGAACACCGGCATGAAGGGACAGTTCGCCATCGGCGCGTGATCGAAATGGTGGGAATTCATACGGAGTGGTCCTCTCGTTCGCTCATGATCCGTTCGCTCATGATCCGTTCGCTCATGATCATGGTGCCGATGCCCGCATCGGTGAAGATCTCCAGCAGCAACACGTGGGCGATGCGGCCGTCGAGGATGTGGGCACGGTGCACGCCGTTGCGCACTGCGTGGGTACAGCTGGCGACCTTCGGAATCATGCCGCCGGCGATCACGCCGTCGACGACCAGTTGGTCGAGTTCGTCGGCGGTCACCTGGCGGATCAGGCTGGCGGCATCGGCGACATCGCGTCGAAGGCCTTCGATGTCGGTGAGATAGACCAGTTTCTCGGCGCCGAGCGCTTCGGCGATGGCGCCGGCGACGGTGTCGGCGTTGATGTTGTAGGCCTGGCCCGTCTCGTCGCTGCCGATGGTTGCGATCACGGGGATGAACTCGTCGTCGATGAGGCCGTGGATCACCTCAGGGTTGATCGCGGTGACGTCGCCGACGAAGCCGAGCTTGGGATCGCGTGCCGTCGCTCGGATGAGTCCGGCATCGACACCGCTGATGCCGACGGCGAATCGCCCGTGGACGTTGATCGCGGCGACGAGCTGCGGGTTGACCTGGCCCTTGAGGACCATCCGGGCGATGTCGACCGTCTCGGCGTCGGTGACGCGGAGGCCGTCGACGAATTCGGGCTTCTTCCCCAGCCGCTCCATCAGCTCGGAGATCTGGGGTCCGCCGCCGTGCACGACCACCGGGCGCATGCCGACCAAGCGCATCAGGACGATGTCCTCGGCGAACAGACTCAGCGCATCGTGGTCGGATGTCCCGGCGAGCGCGTTGCCCCCGTACTTCACGACGACGGTCTTGCCGACGAACCGGCGGATGTAGGGCAACGCCTCGACGAGGACGGATGCCTTGAGCGAGGCAGCTTCGGTCATTCTGTTCCCATCATGGTGTTTCGGTCATGGTGCGAGTTCGGTCATGGTGCGAGTCCGATCAGGTGCGAGTCCGATCGTGGACAGCCCGGCCGTCTCGTCGATGCCGAGCGCGACATTGGCCGCCTGCACGGCGCCACCGGAGGCGCCCTTGGTGAGGTTGTCGATGGCACACATGGCGATCACCGTGTTGGTCCGCTCGTCCCATCGGGCCGACACGTGGGCCGCGTTCGAGCCGAGCACCGACTTGGTGGCGGGCGGAGCGTCGAGGACGGCGACGAACGGCTCGTCTTCGTAGAAGGCCCGCATCGCGTCGGTCATCGCAGCGTCGCTGCAACCGGGCGCCCCGGACGCTGCGCACGTCGCAAGCAGGCCGCGGCTCATGGGGACGAGATGCGGCGTGAAGATCAACTGGGCGCCGATCTGCTCCTCCATCTCGGGTGTGTGTCGATGCGACAGGAGGCCGTAGGCGACGGCATTGGAGTCGATGTTGGTGAACACGTTGGTGTCGGTCGGCGCACGGCCGGCGCCGGTGATGCCCGTCAGTGTGTTGACGACCACCCCCGTTGTCTCGATGAGACCGGCATCGACGAGCGGCCGCAGTGCGAGCGTGGCGGCAGTGACATGGCAGCCCGGTGTGGCGACGAGCCGGGCGCCCTTCAGATCGTTGCGATGCAATTCCGGGAGCCCGAACACGGCCTCGGCCAGCAGTTCGAGTTGCGTGTGTTCGAAGCCGTAGAAGGCTGGGATAGGCGGCCGGATCCTTCAGCCGGAACGCCGCCGAGAGATCGACGACGCAGCCGACGTGTCCGACCAGCGACGGCGCGAGATCCATCGACGCGCCGTGCGGGAGGCCGAGGAAGACCAGATCGAGCCCGAGCACCTCACCGGGGTCGAACTCGCTGAAGACGAGGTCGGGATAGGCAACCTCGAGCGACGGGTACAGATCGGCCGCGCGGCGCCCGGCCATCGAGTCGCCCGTCGCCACCCGGATGTCGAACTCGGGGTGCTGCGCCGCCAGTCTCAGCAGTTCGGCGCCGGTGAACCCCGATGCCCCGATGATCCCGACGGCGATGCTCTCCTGTCACCTGCATGAACATACACGTGTCCGCATGATCATGCAACCATCCCGAACGGAAGGTGGCAGACGCGCATCGGCAGACTGGGCGGATGATTCCGGGCTGGCCACCGACCAAGGGACGCCTCCTGGTGGCCACGCCGCCGCTCGAGGACGCGAATTTCGATCGCACCGTCATCTTCATGTTGGAACACCACGACGACGGCGCGATCGGGGTGGTCATCAACCGGCCGAGCTACGAAGCGCTCGACGAACCACTCGACCGATGGATCGATCTGCAATCCGCACCCTCGTCGGTGTTCAGCGGCGGGCCGGTGGAGGAATCTGCACTGATCGCGCTCGCGGAGACGACGTCGGTGCTCTCCGACAACGGGGAGTACCTCTCCCCCATCGTCGGCACGATTGCGTCGGCCGACCTCACCGCCGATCCGGCCCTGGTGGCCGCTGAGGTGAAGGGCGTGCGGGTGTTCAGGGGGTATGCCGGCTGGGGCCCCGGCCAACTGGAGGGCGAGATCGAGGCGGGCGCCTGGCTGGTCGTCGATTCCGAGCCGGGTGACGTGTTCTCCGACAACCCCGACGAACTCTGGCGGACGGTCCTACGCCGCCAGCCCGGTCGACTCGCCTGGTTGGCCAACGCGCCGGACGACCTGAGCTCGAACTGAGAACTCGACGCCGGTCGCTGGACGTGGCACCACGCAACTGCCACGATGACCGGCCATGGTCGTCGGCCTGTTCGCGTTCCGACGCTTGACCCGCGAGGATTTCGGAGTCCTCGGCTCGTGGCTGGCGGCGCCGCACGTCCGCGAGTGGTGGAATCACGACCCGTCGCCCGAGGCGATCGAGGAGGACTTCGGCGACGCGATCGACGGCACCGAAGCAGGCGAGGACTGGGTCGTCGAGTTGGACGGCAGGCCCGTCGGCCTTGTGCAGTACTGCCGGTTCACCGACTATCCGGAGTACGTGGCCGAGATGAAGGACGTCTATCCGGTCGACGACGGCGCTGCGTCGATCGACTACCTGGTCGGTGACGTGGAGTTGATCGGCAAGGGTGTCGGGAGTGCCATGATCGAGTCGTTCGTCTCGTTCGCGTGGGGGCACGACCCCGCGGCGACGTGCCTCGTGGTTCCGGTCAACTCCGCCAACGAGCGGTCATGGCGCGCGTTGCTCCGTGCTGGATTCCAGCTTGTGGCCAGGGGCGAGATGGACCCGGACAACCCGATCCACGAACGCCCCCACGAGGTACTGCGCATCGATCGTCCGCCCGCTGCGTCGTAGGTTGGAGCGATGCCAGCCGACTGGGTTCGACCGATGGTGCACTTCGAGATCCTCGCCCGGGATCCCGACGCTGCAACGCAGGTTCTACGAGGAGCTGTTCAACTGGCCGTTCGGTGATGGCCCGATCATGAACGTGCCGAGCGGACTCGGTGGACCCGAGCCCGGCCCTGCCGGCCACATGCGCCAGAGCGACCGATCCGGGTTCGCTCTCTACATCCAGGTGCGCGACATCGCCGAGTCGCTCGACCGCGTGCCCGACCTGGGGGGAACGGTCGTCTCGCAGCCCTTCGACGTCCCGGGTGGGCCGACGATCGCCTCGATCGAGGACCCGGAGGGAAATTCCCTCGTGCTGGTGCAGCAGTAGTCGACATCGGTCAGCCGACGCCGTCGGAAGCGTTCGACGGCGGTGTCGGTGAGCATCGCCGGAAGGCCTCGGCGAGGTCCGACCGTTCGAATGCCTGCGCCGCCGCTCCTGCCGCATCGGGATCGGCCCAGATCGTGAGGATCAGCCAGCGTCCGTCGTCGTGACGACCCAGCGTCCGGCGCAGGAACCCGGGCTGGTGATAGGCGAACTCGACTTGGACGCGTTCGTCGACGGCACGGAACATCGACTCGTCGACGCCGACCGCGAGCCGAAACGTCATGATCTCGATCACGACGAGCACGCTACGGTCCGCCAATGGACGACTGGTGGATCGAGCCGATGCGACAGGCCTTCGGTGGACGTCCCGTCGTACTCGCAGGCGCCATGAGTGCGTCGTGGACCGAACACATCGACCTGCTGCGATCGGTCGGCGTGACGAAGCTGCTCGTGGTGGCAACCGAAGGCCGTGGCGCCGGGCTGCAGCCCGACGTCCCGACCGTGATCGTCGAGCCGCCCGACGGCCTGTCGGAGATGGAACGGATCCACGTCGCCGACCGAACGCTCGCCCACCCGACACCGGAGATGATCGAGGCCGTCGATCGGTTCGACCCTCGCCGCGAGGCGATCGTGATCGGTACGTTCCTCGCGACCGCCGTGGAGCTGGCGGGTCGACCGTTCGTTGCCCACCGGCGGCCGGAGTGGGTCGCTCTCGAGGACAAGGTGGTCGTCGACGCGTTCTGGGACCGAGCGGGCATCGAACGCCAGCCTTCGGTCGTCGTGCCGCTGAACGATGCCACTCGGGCAGCCGTCTCGATCGACCGTGGTGACGGCACCGTCTGGGCGGCCGACGCCCGCGACGGATTCCACGGCGGCGCCCACCAGACCTACTGGGTGACGGATGACATCACGCGGAATCGTGCCCTGGACCGGCTGCGGGCGGTGTGCGACACGGTGAGGTTGATGCCCTTCCTCGAGGGCATCCCGTGCTCGATCCACGGCATCGTGCTCCCCGACGGTGTGGCCGTCTTGCGCCCGGTCGAGATGGTGACGCTCCGACGCGGCAACGACTTCGTGTACGCCGGCTGCGCGACCTACTGGGATCCTGCACCGTCGGTTCGCGAGCAGATGCGTTCCATCGCTCGGCTGGCCGGCGATCAACTGGCTCGCGAGGTCGACTTCCGGGGCACGTTCACGGTCGATGGCGTCGTCACTGCGGATGGCTTCTGGCCCACCGAGCTGAATCCCCGGTTCGGCGCGGGGATCATGACCATCGCCCGGGGCGCAGGTATCCCGATGGTGCTCGTGAACGACTTGATCGTCGCGGGCCATGACATCGGCCGTACGGCGTTCGAACTCGAGGCCGACGTCGTCGCTCACGGCGACGCCCGTCGAGGCGGCGGTACCTGGATGGGGAGCCTCGACCACGACCTGGCGATCGATCGCCCGACCGGTCACCCGGAACCACGACGCCAGATGGTCGTGGGCGGAACCCGACGACGAGATCGCGGGACGGGTGACCGCTGGTGGAGGGTTCATCCGTTGCCTCTACGAGCCGTCGACCACCCCGGTGGGCCCGTCGACGGGGCCTCGGGCTGCGGCCTTCTGGGATTTCGTCGACCGGGAGTGCACAGTTGGCACCGGCGGCCTCAACCCCGCACGAGGGTGAGGGCGGCGATGGCGGCGTCGACGCGATCCACCGGCACGAGCACATGATCGTGGAGGTATCCGGCGAGGACGTTGCAGGGGATGTTCTCGCGTGCGAGCCGTTGGCTGATGGCAGCAGTCAGTCCCACCGCTTCGAGACTCGACTGCACCCTCAGCGTGAGCCACGCGAGGTGCAGCTCGATCATGTGTCCATCCCGCTCGGCCGCCTCGACGGGAAGCACGACGGTCGTCGACGAGCCCTCCCTGACGATGGCGTGCGCTTCGGCGAGCACCTCCGGGAGGACCGTTGCGACCGTGACGTAGGTGAAAACTCCCGGGCGCCGATCGACAGCGAGCGTCGCCAGCATCGCCTCGACGTCGGTCTCTCCGGGAACTGGCACGAGCTCAGCTTGACATCCCGGACGCACCGCCGCGTCGTTCGACCTGCGCGAACGGCGCGAGGATTCCGCCATGACGACTTCACCGCTGCTGCCCGGCCGTCTGGGCACCCCGAACCTCGAACTCCGCCACGACCCTCGCGCTGACCCGCGGATGCTCACGGCGATGGCGGCGATCGGGCTCGACGTGGCGCCACCAGCCTCACCGGTCACCGCCGAGAGTCCCCTCGGCGAGATCCTCGAGAACTGCATGCTGGCCGAGGCCGGGTTCCAGATGGCCTTCGGCATGATCAACCAGCCGTCGACGACGCAGGGGGTGTCGTCGAGCATCGAGACCATCACCGGCGTCGACGGCAACGACATCACCCTGTACATCCATCGCCCCGACGGCGCCGACGACCCGCCTGCCCTGCGTGGTCCACACCCACGGCGGCGGTATGGCGATCCTCCAGGCGTCCGATCCGGGCTACGTCAGGTGGCGCGACGAACTTGCTGCGACCGGACTCGTCGTGGTCGGCGTCGAGTTCCGCAACGCCGCAGGCGTCCTCGGCCCGCATCCGTTCCCCGCAGGGCTGAACGACTGCGCGAGCGCTGCGCAGTGGGTGATTGCGAATCGGGAGGCTCTGGGGGTGTCGACGGTGATCATCTCCGGCGAGTCCGGCGGTGGGAATCTGTCGATCGCCACCGCCCTCAAGGCGAATCAGGACGGCTGGATCGACGGGATCGGAGGGGTGTACGCCCAGTGCCCGTACATCTCAGGGGTCTACGGAGATCCGCCGGCCGAGCTCACCTCGCTGTTCGAGAACGACAAGTACTTCCTCGACGTCGAGAACATGGGCGCCATGGCCAGGGCCTACGACCCCGACGGTGCCCATGCGACGAATCCACTCGCCTGGCCGATGCACGCCGCTCCGAGCGATCTCGAGGGTCTGCCGCCGCACGTCATCTCGGTGAACCAGCTCGATCCGCTGCGCGATGAGGGCCTCGTCTACTTCCGCAAGCTGCTCGACGCCGGTGTCAGCGCCGTCAGCCGCACGGTCAACGGCACGTGCCATGCCGGTGACTGCCTGTTCGCCGACGCGATGCCGGACGTGTTCGAGGCGACGATCCGCGACATCAAGGGATTCGCCGACTCGCTCTGAGCCGAATCTCAGCTGCGCAGCTGGGCACCGAGCTTGGTCGCCGCTGCTTCGACACCGCGGCGCACGTCGGCGATGTCGGCATCGGTGAGGCTGCGGTCCGACGCCTGCAGACGGACGCGATACGCGAGCGACCGCGTGCCCACGGCGGCACGCTCGCCGCGGTAGATGTCGAACAGATCGACGTCGACGAGCAGGTTGCCGGCACCCTGGCGCACGGCCTTCTCGACACGTTCAGCAGGGATGTCGTCAGGCACGACGAACGACAGGTCGAGATCACTCGACGGGTACCGGCTGGTCGGCTTCCACTGGGTCGGCTTGGGTTCGCGATCGAGGATCTGATCGAGGTCGAGTTCGAGGATCGCCACACGTTCGGTGACCTCGAACGCCTCGAGCACATCGGGCGCCACCTCACCGACCGCGCCGAGCGGATCCCGCCCGGCTTGCAGCGTCGCCGAACGTGTGGCGTGCAGACCGGCGGGCACCTTCGACTGGTCGAGCCGCGCCCCCGTGCCGAGCGCCGCTGCGAGTTCACGCCAGACCGCAACGGCCGCTGGTGCGTCAGCGCCCGCCAGTACCACGGTCAGCGCCTCGTACTCTCCCGGCAGTTCGCCTTCGGCGGGCGGGTACACATGGCCGATCTCGAACAGCGCGACGCCGGGTCGACGGTGCGACTCGTTGTAGGCAATCGCCCGGAGCAGACCGGGACGCAACGACGTGCGCAACACGCTTTCCTCGGCGACCAGCGGGTTCGTGATCCGCAGTGCCTCCGCCGGACAGGCCCGCTTTCGCCAGCGTGTCGGGGGCCAGGAACGGGTTGGGCATGGCCTCGGAGATGCCGAGTCCGAGCAGCACCTCGCGGGCGAGGCGACGACGGTGTTGGCGAACACTCAGCTCACCGTGGACGACCGACTTGGGCACGGTCTTGCCGATGCGGTCGTAGCCGTGATGGCGGGCGACTTCCTCGATGACGTCGACCTCCTCGGTCGAGTCGGGCCGCCAGCTGGGGAGTTCGACCGAACGGGTGTCACCCGCTGCCCGACACCCTGTAACCGATGGGATCGAGCAGCGGCGGCAGGTCGTCGGCCGCCAGGTCGGTACCGAGGATCCGGTTCACGGCACTGATCCGGACGTCGACGCTGCGGTGTTCGGCGGGAAGGTGGTCGGATCGGGCGTCGACGGCGCCGGCATGCACGACCAGATCAGCGCACGTCTCGGACAACAGCTCGACGAACCGCGCGATCGCAGTCGGCATTCCGTAGGGGTCGACGCCTCGCTCGAAGCGTGCCGACGCTTCGGAGCGCAGGTTGGTGCGGGCAACGGACCGGCCGATGGCGACCGGCGAGAACCAGGCCATCTCCAGCGCCACCGTGGTCGTCGAATCGTTGATCTCGGTGTCGAGGCCACCCATGATCCCAGCCAGGCCGATCGGGACATCGTTGGCGTCGCAGATGAAGAGGTCGTCGGTCGTGAACGTCCGCTCCTCGCCGTCGAGTGTGGTGAGCCGCTCACCGTCGGCAGCCAGGCGAATACGGAAGCCGCCCCCGCCGAGCGCGTCGAGGTCGTATGCATGGTTGGGCTGGTTGAGTTCCAGCATCACGTAGTTGCTGACGTCGACCACGTTGCTGATGGGTCGCATGCCGGCCGCAGTGAGCCGCCGCGCCATCCACTCGGCTGACGGCTTCACGTCGATGCCGGAGATCACGGTCGACGTGAATCGGCCACAGCGATCACCGTCGACGATCTCGACGGGAGCGACGCGCTCGACGCCCGTCACGGACAGACCGGGCGTCGGTGGACGGAACTCGACACCGAGTTTGGCGGCGAGGTCACGGGCGACACCCACGTAGCCCCAACAGTCGGGCCGATTTCGCGTGACATCGGCGTCGATCAGCACGTCGAGCGTGAGCCCGAGTGCCTCGCCGTACGGTCGCCCGAGGGGCACATCCGACGGCAGGATTCGTATCCCTGAGTGATCGTCGCCGAGGCCGAGTTCGCTCGCCGAGCACAACATGCCCTCGGAGTCGATGCCGAGGATTCCGCGCCGCTCGATGGTCATGCCATTCGGCATCGTGGTGCCGAGCGTGGCGAGCGGGACGACGTCGCCGACCGCCATGTTGAACGCGCCGCACCACACGTGGCGCTCGGTGCCGTCGCCGGCGTCGACGTAGACGCGCTGGACCTTGGCCGCATCAGGATGCTGCACCAGACGCAGGACCCGCGCCGTCACGATGCCCGGCACGGTCTCGCCGACCGTGGTCACCGAGTCGACTTCGAGGCCGAGCGAAGTCAACGCGTCGGCGACGCGCTGTACCGCGACGGGATCGGTCGGGTCACCGAAGTCGCCGAAGTCGTTGAGCCAGGACAGGAGGATCTTCACGAGAACTGCTCCATGAATCGGATGTCGTTGGTGTACATGTCGCGGATGTCTTCGACGCCGTGGCGCTCCTTGGCCATGCGGTCGATGCCGAAGCCGAATGCGAATCCGCTCCATTCCTCGGGGTCGAGGCCGCCGGCGCGCAGGACGTTGGGGTGCACCATCCCGCAGCCTCCGAGCTCGATCCAGCTGCCGTCCGGGCGCTGGATGTCGAATTCCGCCGATGGCTCGGTGAACGGGAAGTAGCTCGGACGCAGACGAGACGTGAAGTCTGCGCCGAAGAACGCCTTGGTGAACGCCTCGATCGTGCCGGCGAGATCGGCCATCGTGATGTCACGGTCGATCACCAGCCCCTCGATCTGATGGAAGACCGGCATGTGCGTGGCGTCGGGGGTGTCGCGCCGGAACACCCGACCTGGAGCGACGATGTAGATGGGCGGCTCGGAATCGAGCATCGTGCGGATCTGCACCGGCGACGTGTGGGTCCGCAGCAGCGTGGTCCCTGACTTCCCGTCAGGCGTCACGTGGTCGACGAACAGCGTGTCGAACTCGCCACGGGCCGGATGCCCCTCGCCCATGTTGAGTGCCTCGAAGTTGTGCCAGTCGGTCTCGACCTCTGGCCCTTCTGCGACCTGGAAGCCGAGCCCGATGAAGACATCTTCGAGCCGTTCCCACGCCTGGGTCACGAGATGTGCGTGACCTCGGGTCGGCTTGCCGACGTACTCCGTCAGATCGAGCCGTTCGGCCTCGACGCGAGCGGAGAGTGCTTCGGCGGACAGGGCCGTGCGACGGTTGTCGAGCGCCGACGCGACAACGTTCATGGCGTCGTTGATCGCCTGGCCGGCGGCCTTCTTCTCGTCGATCGATTCGAGTTGGCCGAGTCGGGTCTTGAGTTGGGCGAGATCACCCTTCTTGCCGAGCAGGCGGCTGCTGAGCGCGGCGACGTCGTCGAGGGCGGCGGCGGCTTCGATGTCGGCGAGGGCCGCCTCGCGAGCGGCGGTGATGTCAGTGAGCACGTGGACCTTTCAAGAGCGTTGGCGTCGGACGGTGATGGCCCCGGACGAACTCAGGAGACGGCACAGGAGCAGATGGTCGTGTGGTCGATCCCCCGGTTCACCCGGGGCACGAAAATCGCTGCGACTGCGGCTGCACAGCCGGAGAGGATACTCCGCCCGGGCCATCAGCCCCTACCGGTTAGTGTCCGTGTGCGTACACGATGTGTCTGACACATCGTGTACGCACACGAGGAGGTACCTGAGATGTCCGCCGTTCCGCCGTCGACACCACCACCACCGCCGGGGCCGTTCGCCCCACCGCCGGGCGCCATGCCCGCTGAGCAGCCGTATCCGGCACGACTGCAGATCGACTACCCCGAGCAGCTGAACCGGGTGACCACGGCGTTCCGGATCGTTCTGGTCATTCCGATCGCGATCGTGCTGAGCATCCTGACCGGCGGCAACACCACCACAATCGCAAACCGACAGCGGAGAATGGGTCACCACGACCGGCACGAGCATTCTCGGGGCGCTGTTCATGACGACGTTGCTGCTCATCCTGTTCCGCCAGCGTTATCCGAGATGGTGGTTCGACTTCGCGCTCGAGCTCAACCGGTTCTCCGCTCGGGTCGGCGCCTATGTCGCCCTCCTGACCGATACGTACCCGTCGACGGTCGACGAGCAGGCGGTCCACCTCGAGTTCGACTACCCCGACAACGTCGAGACCGACCTCAATCGGTGGCTGCCGCTCGTGAAGTGGTTCCTCGTCATTCCCCACTTCATCATCTTGTTCTTCCTGATGATCGGCGCATTCTTCGCGGTGATCATCGCCTGGTTCGCGATCCTGTTCACCGGCAGATATCCGAAGGGGCTGTTCGACTACGTCGTCGGTGTCGGCCGCTGGGCACTGCGGGTGTACGCCTATGCGTTCCTGCTCATCACCGACCGATACCCACCGTTCGCATTGGACTGACTCGCAGTGACCATCCGCCTCGATCACACGATCATCCCCTCGCGCGACGGCGAGGCGGCCGCCCGATGGTTCGCCGACCTGTTCGGCGTCACCGAGCCGGTTCGGTTCAGCGTGTTCTGGCAGGTGACGACGGCAAACGGCGTCGATCTGGACTTCGACACGTACGGTGCCGACGGAGAATTCACCACGGGGCATTACGCCTTCCTCGTCGACGAGGCGGAGTTCGATGCCATCTTCGAACGAATCCGAGCGAGCGGAGTCGACTACTGGGCCGACCCCGGCCGGCGGGAACTCGGCACCATCAACCGCCACGATGGTGGTCGCGGCGTGTACTTCCCGAGCCCGGACGACCACCTCTTCGAGATCATCACGGTCCCGTACGGCGGCGTTGCGAAGCCGAGCTGATCAGTGCGCCCGGGGCGTCGTCTCGCCTCGAGGCATTGCCTCGGCGACGCGTAGCCGGTTTCCGTCGGGGTCGGTGAGTTCGATCTCGCGCCCCCAGGGAGCCTCGGACACGGTGACGCCGAATTCGGCGGCGATCGGATCGATCTCGTCGACCCAGATGTAGACGAGCGTGCCGGTTGTGGCATCGCCTACATGCTCGGAGAGGTGCAGTTGGGCGCCCTCTCGTCGGATCCCCGCATAGGCCGGGAGATGCGGCTCGAACCGGTGCTCGAACTGCTGCTCGAAACCGAGCCGGCGGTACCAGACAACCGCAGTCGCCGCATCGGCGACACGCAGGATCGGAACAACGTCGGTGGTCATCGACACCGATTCTCTCATCTCCCGCGTGTGGGCCCGCGCTCGCTTCCGAAGCCGGGGCCGTGAACGTACGATCGGTGCGATGGCGATGCTCGTGCTCCTGAACGGCCCACCGGCATCGGGCAAGTCCACGATCGCTGCTCGGCTCGTTGCCGAGCGACCGATGGCGTTGAACCTCGACATCGACACCGTTCGCGGCCTCCTCGGTGCCTGGCTCGATCACCCGACCGAGGCCGGGCGTCTCGCGCGCGAGCTGGCGGCGGCGATGGCGCGAACGCACCTCGAGGCGGGGCACGACGTCGTCATTCCACAGTTCCTCGGCCGACCGGAGTTCATCGAGCAGCTGGAGCTCTTGGCAGCGAGCGTCGAAGCACGATTCATCGAGGTCGCACTGGTCGTCGATCGGCAGCGTGCTCTCGACGCGTTCGCCGAACGCCGGGCTGCTCCGCACGGTCAGGCCCACCTCGACGCGGCCGCGCTCGTCGATCGTTCCGGGTCGGATGACCCGGTCGGCGAGATGTGGGACCGGTACAGCCGACTACTCGCGACTCGATCCGCCGCCCACCGGGTCGTGGTACGGCGCGGCGACATCGACGGCACCGTCGATGACATCGAGCGACTGCTCTGACGGATCCAATGGCTCGTCTTCGAGATCGATCAACTCTGTCAGACCCCCTCGTCATGATGGGGGTATGAGTTCCGGAACTGGCGAGCGAGGTCGACGAGGCACCTGCGGGTGCAGCCCGTCTCGACGCGATCCGCCTTCGGTTGGTCGAGTCGATCGAGTCCGAACCTGTCGATGAACTGGCTGCTCGGGCCGTGCGCCGAGCAGCGGCTGGCGGTGGCCGCGCTCGGTGACGTCGACTGCTCGGCTGGATGCGATCGAGTTGCGCGCATGGCTCGACGGGATCGAAGAACTGCGCCGTTCGGTCGAGGCTGCCGCGGTGGCCGCGGCTGGTGCGGTGGATCGCCACAACCCGTTCCGGTCGCAGGGGTTCTTCTCCGCGAAGACCGTCATCAAGCACATGTGCAAGCTGTCCGGTCCGGAAGCCCACCGCCGAGTCCAGACCGCCCGCCTGCACGATGCACTCCCCGACTGGGCGGCCGCTGAAGCCGACGGCGCCGTCGGTGTCGCCCAATCCGAGTTGATGGCCCGCATCGCCGCCAACCCACGCATCGAATCGGCAGTGTTGGAGCGTGACTCACCCGACCTCCTCGACGACGCCATCGAGCAATCGTTCGACGAGTTCGAACGCCGAGCCCGAACCTGGGAAGCGCTCGCCGACCCGGCCGGAGACCTCGCCAAGAACGAACGCCAGACAGCGCCAACCGCGACGTCATGCTGCGACCCCGACCCGACGGCGGCTGGACACTGACCGGGAACCTGCCCGAACTCGACGGCGTCGAGTTCATGGAGATCTTCTCCCACTTCGTCGAGGCCGAATGGGCAGCGGACTGGGCCGAGGCCCGACACCGCCTCGGCGATGACGCCACCACCGCCGACCTGCAACGCACCGAAGCACAACGACGAGCCGACGCACTCCTCGCCATGGCCCGTGCCGCCGCCTCCACCCCACCCGGATCGCAGCAACCCCGACCCACCGTCAACGTGCTGATCGACCAGGAGTCGTTCGAAGCCCACCTCCGTGGCGAAACCCCTGACCCGTCGACATATCGCAGCGTGGTCGTACGCACCCAAACCGGACGACGCCTGCACCCCGACGACGCCATCAACGCCGCACTCATCGGCCACATCCGCCGCGTCGTCTACGACTCCTCCGGCACCATCATCGACCTCGGCCGACGCAGCAGACTCTTCCGCGGATCCTCACGCGACGCCGTCATGCTGCTGCTCACCACCTGCATCTGGATCGGCTGCGACCGACCCATTGCCTGGTGCGACGCCGACCACTCCCTCGGCTGGAAAGCCCACGGCGCCACCGTGCCCAGAAACGGCAGCGGACTCTGCCAAAGCCACAACCACCTCAAAGAACGCGGCTTCCACGTATCCCGCGACGACACCGGCAACTGGCACGTCATCGACCCCGACGGAAACGAAGTCACCTGATCGATCGCTTGGGCATTGTCCAGGGAGCCGTGGCCTGGCGCACAGCGACGGCTACCGTCCATCCCGATGTCCGCCGGCGGAGACGACCTGACCCCGACAGCGGTGTCGCGCGACCGCCTCGGTGGCTATCGAGCCGGCGGCTTCGTTGCCGGCGTCGTCGTTGCCGTGGTGGCGATCGTGCTGTTGTCGTTGAACACCGAAGGCCCGCTCACGCCTCTCAAGGCGATCATTCTCGGTGCGGTCGAGGGCTTCACCGAATACCTGCCGGTGTCGTCCACCGGGCATCTCCTCGTCGCGCAGCGGCTCCTCGATCTCGGTGAGGGTGAGGCCAAAGCAGCGGCCGACACATACGTGATCGCGATCCAGATCGGCGCAATTCTCGCCGTCGTGGTGCTCTACTGGCGGCGACTCGGCCAGCTCGCAGCGGGCGTCGTGGGTCGTGACGCCGACGGTCGGCGCCTCCTGCTTCGACTGATGACCGCCTTCGTCCCCGCAGCCCTGGTCGGCCTCCTGCTCGGCGACACGATCAAAGCGGAGTTGTTCGGACCATGGCCGGTCGTTGCGGCCTGGATGGCCGGCGGCATCTTCCTCGTCTGGTGGAACCCGCGACCCGGACCGACGGAACTCACCGCATTCACTGCCCGCAACGCAGCGATCATCGGCGTCGCTCAGATCCTGGCGCTGTGGCCGGGCATGAGTCGAAGCCTCGTCACCATCGCGGCGGCGCTCGCAATCGGCGCGACCATGGCTGCCGCGGTCGAGTTCAGCTTTCTGCTCGGGCTCGCCACGCTGTCGGCCGCAACGTTCTACGACCTCGCCCAGGACGGCCAGACGATCCTCGACGAGTACGGATGGCGCACGCCCCTGCTCGGCGGCATCGTCGCGTTCGTCACCGCGGCGATCGCCGTGCGCTGGTTGGTGACCTTCTTGCGGACCCGGCCACTGTCGGTGTTCGGCTGGTACCGCATCGGAATCGCCATCGCCACGGCCTCGCTGATCGCCGTCGGGGTCATCTGATGCGGCTCGAAGACGTCGGCGAACAGGACGGCTGGCGGTGCTGGTTGTGCGATGAGCCAGTGGATCCCGACATGTCGGTGAACGATCCGCGAGGTCCGAGCATCGACAGTCGCACGACGGAACGCAAAGCAAAGGCGAAGGGCAAGGGTGCCGGCAAGGGGCACGGCACCGGACAGGAACGCCTCGCCCATCGGTCGTGCAACACCGGCAAAGGGAGCACGAAGCCGGTCATCGAGTGGCCTGCCGAGCTGTTCGTCGCCGATCCAGCCGTGATTCTGACGACCGTCGACCGCCTCCAGCGAAAGGGCGGCCGGGAGATCGTCGGTCGCTGTCTCGAGCACGATGACGCCAGGCGTGCGGCTGATTGGATCGTCGATCGCATCTCGCGGCTGGAGCCCGGCTTCGCCGTCAGCGCCGACGTCGAATCAGGCGGCGGCCAATTCCTCGTGGTCCTCAGGGCCGAGAGCTGATCCAGGCAACCGCGTCTGCCGCTCGGGGATCACCGACCGGTTCGTTGGCGCGCGGCTTCGAACACGACGACGGTGGCGGCCATCGCCACGTTGAGCGATTCGCTGCGCCCGGAGTGCGGGATCGTGATCCACGACCTCACGGGGCCGACCGTGTCGTTCCATTCGTCGGGTAGGCCCGCGGCCTCGTTCCCCATGACGACGGCGATGCGGCCGGTCAGGTCGGCATCGGTGTACGGCACCACCGTCCGACCGGGAAAGTCGTGACTCGTGGTGCCGAACAGCTCGAAGCCCGCCGCCGCGACGTCGTCGATCCCTGCGGTGACGACGGGGACGTGGAACAGCGCTCCGGCGGATGCGCGGACCACCTTGGGGTTGAACGGGTCGACGCTGCCCGGGGTGAGGACGATGAGATCGGCACCAGCGGCTTCGGCCGAGCGCAGGATCGTGCCGAGGTTGCCGGGGTCGCCGACGCGGTCGAGGACGACGACGAACGACGACCCCGCCAGCGCGTCGGGCGTGCGGTCGTCGGGCATCGCAACGATCGCCAGTGGTGACTGCGGCGTCTCGGTCGACGCCACCCGCTCGAGCACCCCGTCGGCCAGTTCGGACACGATGCCGGCGCCGTCGACGGCACTGTTAGAGCCCTCGGGGACGAACTGCTCCTCGCAGGTCCAGCCGGCTGCGACTGCTTCAGCGACGAGCACCGGGCCTTCGACCACGAAGCGGCGCTCGTCGTAACGCGAACTGCGGCGCCCCAGGAGGCGCCGCAGTTCTTGAACCTTGTTGCTGTTGAACGCCAGCGCACTCATCGTGCACCAGTCTGACTGGTCAGACCAACGCGCCCTTGGCTGCTTCGACGAGCTTGCCGAACGCGGCAGGATCGGTGATGGCGAGATCCGAGAGGATCTTGCGGTCGACCTCGATCCCGGCGGCATTCAGGCCGGCGATGAACCGGCTGTAGCTCATGTCGTGCTGACGGGTCCCGGCGTTGATGCGCTGGATCCACAGACGACGCATCTCGCCCTTGCGGGCGCGACGGTCACGGAAGGCATAGTTGCCCGACCGCATGACCTGCTCGTTGGCGGCCCGGAACGAACGGCTCTTGTTGCCGTAGTAGCCCTTGGCCTTCTTCAGTACCTTCTTGTGGCGCTTCTTCGACGCCACACCACGCTTCACACGTGCCATGTTGGTTCCTCCTCGGTTTCGGTGATCTCAGCGCTCGGCGAGGAGGCGCTTGATCTTCTTCTCGTCGGTCGAGTGCACATCGGCATCACGATCGAGGCGGTGCTTGCGTGCAGACGACTTCGACTCGAACTTGTGCTGGTTGTTCTGCTGTTCGTGACGCAGACGACCGGTGCCGGTCTTCTTGAATCGCTTAGCTGCCGTCTTCGACGTTTTCATCTTCGGCATCGGGTACTCCTTCTTCTGGTTCGCTGGCGACGATCGCTTCGGGCGCTTCGTCCACCTCGGGCGTTTCCGCTTCGGCTTCGGGCGTCTCGGCTTCGGGCGTTTCCGCCTCCGCTTCTGACGCTTCCGCCTGGGCCTTGCGCTCGGCTTCGATTGTCGCCTTCTTCATCGCCTCTTGGGCCTGCTTGTCGGGCGACAGCGTCATCGACATGCTGCGACCCTCGAGTCGCGCCTGCGTATCGACTTTGGCTGCCGGACCCACCGCTTCGAGCACGTCATCGAGAATCTTCGATCCGAGCTCCGGGTGAGCCATTTCGCGCCCTCGGAACTGCAACGTGATCTTGACCTTGTGGCCCTCTTCGATGAAGCGGATCACGTTGCGGGTCTTGGTGTCGAAGTCGCCCTTGCCGATTTTCGGCCGGTACTTCACTTCTTTCACCGAGACGTTGGTGGACTTCTTTCGGGCTTCCTTGGCCTTCTGTCCCTCTTCGTACTTGAACTTGCCGTAATCCATGATTCGACAAACGGGAGGGTTGGCGTTCGGGGCCACTTCGACCAGGTCGAGTTCGAGACCTCTGGCCATTCTCAGCGCGTCGGGAACGGCCTTGATTCCGAGTTGGTCGCCGGTCGGTCCGATGAGTCGGACTTCACGGGATCGGATGCGGTCGTTGATCCGGTGCTGGTCGCCACGTTGTTCCTGTCGCGGTGCTATGGCTGATCACTCCTGTGCAATGGGCCTCCCCAGTGTCTGAATAATGTTGGCGCTCGACGCGAACCGCACGCGGAGCGACCTGACAGACACTGTCCTACGGGTCTCAGCCTTGTGACCTGGACGCACTGTTTGCCTCCTCGTGAGAGTCGACGAGCCGTGGCCAGGTGGGGGTTACCCCCACTTCGCCTCAATTGTGCTCGGTAGGGTACCGCGCATGAGTGACGAAACCTCTGACACCGAATTCGACGACCTCGACGACCTCGACGACGATCGACCTCGACGACGATGACCTCGACGCACTGGCCGCCGCCCAGCGCGAGATGAACGAGGCACGAATGCAGGTTGTCGGAGATTCCCGCGGAAGTCGTCGTCACCAACCACGTGATGGGGCTCTACGAGTTGGCAGCCATCCATCTCTCGGCGACACCGCCCGATCTCCGCCAGTCGGCGCTCGCGATCGATGCCGTTGCGTGTCTCGTCGACGGTCTCGGTGCTCGGCTCGGCGAGGATGCACCGACGATGCAGGACGCGCTGGGCAACATCCGCTTGGCGTTCGTCCAGATCAAGGGTCAGATCGACGCGACCGCGGCACCGTCCGCGGCACCGATGGAGCCGCCGACCGACTGAATCGCCCGATCGGCGCCCCGGTCACACGTCCGTCGTCGACCACGACGCCCTCGTCTCGCAAGCACTGCGACTGCAGCACTGGATCACCGGCCACGAGCCGGCCGGCGGCGTTGACCACCCGCCACCACGGCACGTCTTCATCGGTGGTCGCGAGGATGCGGCCCACCAGGCGGGCCTGCTTCGGATGGCCGGCGACCTCGGCCACGTCGCCATAGGTGGTCACCTCGCCCTCCCGGAGCGCCATCAGGACGTCGATGATCTGACGTTCGCGCTGTCGGTCGATGGAACGTTCGGTGGATCGGTCGTTGCTCACGACCTGATGTTGGCGGCTTCCCATCGACCGAGCTTCGCCAACAGGTCGAACCTCACCTCGGCGCCGACACCGATCGATCGGGACCCGTCGGCGATCTCGATGCAGTGGAACGCATGCTTGACGCCATCGGAGCCATCGATCTCCCCGAGGCCGGACTGCTCGTCGAATGCAACGACCACACCTCGGCGGCCGGTGCCACGCACGAGTTCGGTCACGGCACGATCTTGGCGATCGCCATCTCGACGAGATCGGTGGCTCCGGCGTCGATCAGCGCGGGAATGATGAGGTTGATCAGCTTCTTCTCGACCACCGATTCCACTGCGTAGCCCCCACCGGCGAGCGGCGACATCGTCGGCGACTTCATCGATGGCAGCACGGTGAGCACCGCATCCCTGCGTTCCTCGCTCACATTGAGCTTCAGGAGGACCCGGCCCCGAGCGTCGAGGACCCCGTTGAGCAGGGTCATGATCTGCTCCATTGCCTTGCGCTTCGCCGGATCCTTCGCCGCGGCCGGATTGGCCACCACCTCGGTGTAGCTGAGCAGGATCGTGTCGATCACCTTGAGGCCGGCGGCGCGCAGTGCCCGCCCGGTCTCGGTGATCTCGACGACGCAGTCGGCGATGTCGGGGATCTTCGCCTCGGTCGCTCCGTACGACAGCCGAACTTCGGCATCGACACCATGATCGGCAAAGAATCGCTTCGTCAGCTCGGGATACTCCGACTGGACCCGCACGCCGTCGGGCAGGTCGTTCGACCGATCCGGCCGGATTGTCGCCGGCCACCGCCACGACCAGTTTGATCGGGTTGCTCGTCGCCTTCGAGTACTTCAGCTCGCCGAGCGTCTCGACGACGCTGCCGGTCTCCTCGACCCAGTCACGCCCCGTGATGCCGATGTCGAACAGCCCTTCGGCGACGTACATCGGGATCTCCTGCGGCCGCAGGATGCGGACCGACTCGATGCGGGGGTCGTCGATCGTGGCCTGGTAGTCGACGGTCGACGAACGTCGCACCGGCAGGTCGGCCGCCTCGAACAGGTCGAGCGTCGCCTTCTCCAGCGAGCCTTTCGGAAGAACGAGTCGCAGCATGATCGCCGAGGCTAACGACCCACGACAGACAGGCCACGCCGGTTTGCGTTGCAGTTCTGTTGGGACGGCCCAACCGAAGTGTCACGCAAACCGGTTCGGTGTCAGTGGGATGTTTCGGTGTCGTGGAGGAGGCGCAGGGCGTGCGGGAGCACGTCGATGACGGCGTCGATCTGCTCGACGCAGCCCTTGGTGCTGCCTGGCGTGTTCACGATGATGGTGTTGCCACGCACGCCGGCGACGCCACGCGACAACCGGCCGAGCGGATTGCAGAGTCGCATTGCTTCGGCGAGCCCGGGCGCCTCACGCTCGATGACGGCCGCGGTGCCCTCGGGGGTCTGGTCACGCGGAGCGAAACCCGTGCCGCCCGTCGACACGATCAGGCCGGCGAATCCGTCCGCCAACTCCGTGAGTGCAGCGGCGACCAGATCGGCACCGTCAGCGGTCACGCGATGATCGACGACGTCGAAACCGTTGGCCGTCAGATGGGCCACCAGCGCTCGCCCGCTGAGGTCGTCGCGGGTTCCGTGCACCACCCCGTCGCTGACGGTCAGCACCTTTGCCTGTGGAGTTTCTGGAAGGCCATCGGGGCGAGGCGTGCCGGTCACGGGATTCGACGGTACCGAATCAGCACCATCGCGTCGGTGTCGGCGTCGTGTGGGAGCACGCGCCAACCCTGCTCGAACGGTCGCCACGAACCGATCGATGGCGGCGTCGAATCCACCTCGAACCCCGCAGGGGTGCGATGGTCGACGGATTCCGCTGCGGTGATCGTGCACACGCTGTAGACGAGCCGACCGCCCGGCGCCACGAGTCCGGCGGCCGACGCGAGCAGCTGCGCCTGCAGCTCGGCCAGCTCGGTGATGTCGCTCGGCTGGATGCGCCAGCGGGCGTCGGCCCGACGACGCAGCGCACCCAGCCCCGAGCACGGGGCATCGAGCAGAACCGCGTCGAACGAACCGGGTCGGAACGGAGCGGCGACACCATCCGCGGCGACGACCGGCAGGTCGAGATCGAGCTTCGTTGCATTCTCCTGGACGAGGCGGGCACGCCCGGGCCGTTGGTCGGCCGCAATCACCCGGGCGCCGGCGGTCGCCATCGCCGTGGCCTTGCCACCGGGTGCAGCGCACATGTCGAGCACTCGTGCGCCGAACTCCACCTCGACAGCTGCTGCAACCCATTGCGACGACGCGTCCTGCACATAGCCGTCGTCGCGGGCGGTCACCGGAGGCGGCTCGTTCATCCGCTGCAGGGCCAGCAGTGCGTCGTCGGCACCCAACTCGGTGCGGAACAGATCGACCATCCAGTCGGGATAGCTGAGGCGGGCACCGTCGGACGGCCACGACATCTCGTCGATCGACAGTCGCGACACCTTGCGGAGCACGGCGTTGACGAACCCGCGGGTCCGTTTCGGCGCCAACCCGACCGTTTCGCCGACCGCGGCGTGTGGGGGCACACCGGCGAACACGAGCTGGTACGCACCGAGGCGGAGTACCGACCGGGTGGCGTCGTCGGGAGGTGAGGTGACGAATCGATCGATCACCGAGTCGCACGCCCGGCGCATCCGGGTGGTGCCGTAGACGAGTTCGGTGACGAATCGTCGATCCATGTCGGTCAGGCCCGACGTGGCGAGCATGGGCCCGAGCACGAGGTTGGCGTAGGCCCCGTCCGACTCGATCCGCCGGAGCGCGTCGAGGGCGACGCGTCGAGCCGTTCGTTCGCCGCCGGGACCCGACCGATCGGTGTGCAGCGTGTTCGTGGTCTGCGGTCGACCCGGAGAGCGGGTCACGACGAACCGAACAGTTCGTCGGCAGCGGGACGGGCGCCGATGCGCCACGATTCGAAGCTCATTGCGGCCTTCCCTTCGGGTTGCACGGTCGTCGGGACGAGAACACCGTCGACGAGCCGGGCGGCGATGATCTTGAGACGTTTGCCCCTGAACGTGGTCCAGGCGCCGCCGACGCGGACGAGTCGGTGGATGTCGACGGCCGGCTTCGACCAATCGATCTCGAAGTCGGACGCCGTGAACTTGGCGGCATGGGTCACCTCGCCGACCTGCGGCGCTGGGTGATCGATCCACCCGTGGAGTGGCTGAGCCAGTGTGTCGACCAGCAGCGTCGTACCGACATCGACGAGCTCGGCGCGCAGTTCGACCGCCGTCGTCTCGGCGCCGATCGGCACCTCGCGGCGGGCATAGACGCCGCCGGTGTCGAGGCCCTCCTCGACGGCCATCACACACACGCCGGTCACGTCGTCGCCCGCCAGGAGCGCCCGCTCCACCGGCGCAGCACCACGCCAACGCGGCAGCAGGGAGAAGTGGAGGTTGACCATCGGAATCACGTCGAGGACGTGCGGCTTGATGATCTGGCCGAAGGCGACCACCACGCCGAGTTCGGCACCCCGTTCCGGCACCGCCGCGAGCACGTCGTCGACCGAGTGCGACACCGGCAACCCGAGCTCGAGCGCCGCCGCCTTCACCGGGCTGGGCGACACCTCGCTCCCCCGTCCGCGTCGCTTGTCGACACGCGTGACGACGAGGACGACGTCGTGGCCGGCTTCGACGAGCGCCCGCAGCGGAGGCACCGCCATCTCGGGCGTGCCCAGGTAGACGAGCCTCATCCCAGACCGAGGCGGCGGCGGATGGGGGTACGGCCCCCCTGCTTGGCCGCCTCCTCCTCGATCCGTCGGTACTCCCTCATCGCTTCCTTGCGCTGATCGCCCTCGAGGCGGTCGAACATCAACACGCCGTTGAGGTGATCGATCTCGTGCTGGAACATCCGCGCCTCGAGTTCGTCGGCCTCGATCTCGATGATCTCGCCGTTCAGATCGACACCGCGCACCAGGACCGTCTTCGGACGCAACATCTCGACGTACAGACCGGGGATCGACAGGCAACCCTCGTCGTACACCCATTCGCCATCGGATTCGACGACCTCAGGATTGATGATGGCCAGCGGCTCGTCGTCGATGTCCCACACGACGACCTGCTTCTGCACACCGATCTGCGGGGCAGCGAGGGCGATCCCGTTGCCCGAATCGACGAGCGTGTCGAACATGTCGTCGACGAGCCGGATGATCTTGCCGTCGACGTCGTCGACGCGCGACGCCATCGACTTCAGGACGGGGTCGCCGTAGGTGCGGATGGTGTACGACATCCATGTCAGGCTAGGGGAAGTGCCGAGTGACCAGTACTTCGACGAAGATCCGAACGTGGCCTCTGCGCCGACGATCGTCGACGTCACGCTGCCCGACATCGCCTTCACCATGGAGACCGACCGCGGGGTGTTCTCGCACGGCCATCTCGACACGGCGACATCGATGCTGCTCCGCGCCGATCTCGCGCTCGCGCCGACCGGAAACCTCCTCGACCTGGGATGTGGCTCCGGAGCGATCGCACTGACGATGGCCCTCCGGTCGCCCGATGCAACCGTGTGGGCGCTCGACGTCAACGGTCGCGCCCGCGAGCTCTGTCGTCCGCAATGCCGAGCGCAACGGGATCGGCAACATCGTGGTGGCACATCCCGACGAGGTCCCCGCCGACGTCCGTTTCGCAACGATCTGGTCGAACCCGCCGATCCGCATCGGCAAGGACCCACTGCACGATCTCCTCCTCTCGTGGCTCGGCCGACTCGAACCATCCGGCCATGCAGCGCTCGTGGTCCAAAAGCACCTCGGAGCCGACTCGTTGCAGCGATGGCTGGTCGAACGCGGTTACGTCTGTGTTCGCGCCGGATCGAAGGCCGGGTTCCGGATCCTCGACGTGCGACCGGCGGCGGATCCGGACACGTGATGGACCGCACGTGATCGAGATCGCCGACATTCGCGCTGCCGCCGACGTGATCGGAGCCGAGGCCGTCGTCACGCCGGTGTTGCGCTCCGACCGACTCGATGCCCTGGCCGGTGCGATCGTGTTCTGCAAGGACGAGTCGCAGCAGCGAGCGGGTGCGTTCAAGTTCCGTGGCGCCTTCAACCGGCTGTCGCTGATCCCGCTCGCCGATCGGCCCCGAGGCGTGGTCGCGGTGTCGTCGGGCAACCACGGTGCCGCCGTTGCGTGCGCCGCCCATCTGCTGGGGATGGCTGCGACCGTTCACGTGCCCGAGGACGTCGCTGCGGCGAAGCGGGCGCTGATCGAGTCGTTCGGTGCGTCGATCGTCACCTTCGATCGGGCCGACGCCCGACCGGGAGGCCGGGGCGCTCCGGCAGGTCGCGCGAACCGGTGCCACCTTCGTGCATCCGTTCGAGGATCCGGCGGTGATGGCCGGCCAGGGCACTGCAGCGCTGGAGTTTCACGATCAGGTCGGTCACCTCGACGTGCTCCTGGTGCCCATGTCGGGTGGCGGCCTGATGGCCGGCTGCGCATCGGCGATGCACCAACTCGACCCGTCATGCGAGCTGATCGGCATCGAACCGGAGACCGCCGATGACACCCGACAGTCGTTCGCTGCGGGCCACCCGGTACGGATCGATCAGCCCGACACGATCGCCGACGGACTTGCCGTCACGTCGCCGGGTGTCGCCACCTTCGCGATCAACAGCCGCCTCGTGAGCGACGTCGTCACGGTCACCGACGACCAGTTGATCGATGCGATGCGGGTCGCTCGTGACCTGCTCGGTCGTCGACTCGAGCCCAGCGGTGTCGCCGGTCTCGCCGCTCTCGTCGATGACCCTGAGCGGTTCCGCAGCCGTCGCGTCGGCATCATCCTCTCCGGCGGAAACATCGACAACGAGCGATTCGACGCCCTCGTCCGATTGACTCTGCGGCCGAGTTCGCAGGTCAGATGCGGGCGGGGTCGACCTCGACCCGGATGCGTGAGCCGGTCGGGCGTTCGGCGCCGTTGAGCGCCGTGCCGAGCGTCACCCAGTCGCCCGCTCGCACGAGGAAGCGATCGGCGCCGTCGCCACCCACCTCGACATCGGGCGGGAGCTGGGCGACCACCTCTCCTGCACCGACGCCGGAGACCACCGCGAGTGCGCCGTACGGCGGCAGACCGAGCAGCCCCCTCCTCGCCCGTTCGCCATCGAGGATCCCCGCCGGATCACCGTTCGCAGCCGCGATGATCACCTCGTGGTCGGGCGAGAAGGTCTGGATCGAGCACCTCCGGCGCGATCCGCCCGGCTCGCACGATCAGTGCCAGGGCTTGTTCCGACGCCCGAAAGCGCGGTGCGAGCATCTCGGAGTCGAACTCGAGGAACGCCACCACGTCGGCCGACCTGACGCGATGGAGCACCGCTTCGGTCCCCACGTAGATGCCGGCTCCTGGCGGCGCATCGGCATCTGATCCGACGACCGACACGACGGGCCGAGCCGCTGCGGCTTCCAGCTCCTCGCGAAGCCGCGTCACGCCGGGCCGCAGATTGGCGAACCTGCTCGCGCCGCATGCCTGACACACCGGTGGCCGCACCGCCTCGCATCGCCGACACGACAGTCGGCCATCGTCGTCGAGGCCGACTGCGGCATCGCACTGGTCGCAGCGGATCAACGTCCGACACGAGCGGCATGCGATGACCCGGGCGCGGCCGGTGATGTTGCTGACACAGACAACCGTCAGGCCAGGATCACGGAGGCGTTCGATGAGGGGTGACGTGACGAGCGAACGCTTCCAGGGATCTTCGTCCGTGCGGTCGACCACGACGATCCGAGGCCATCCGGAGCGCTCGCGGGCCGCCGGCGGGTGCACCACTCCGGGGTCACCGGCATACTCCACGACCGCCGTGAGCGTCGGCGCCGGCGACACGAGCACGTAGGGAGCTCCGGCTCGCCGGCACCGCTCGACCACCACGTCACGGGCGTGCCAGGTCGGTGTGCGCTCCTCCTGCAGCGCCTCGTCGTGCTCGTCGACGACCACCGCTGCCGCGACGTCAGGACACGGCGCCCAGGCAGCAGACCGGGACCCGATCACGACGTCGACACCACCGGCCGCATCTGCCCACTCGTCGGGCACCACGGCCACCGACAGACCGGCTCGACGGAGTCGGATTGCCAGCAGCACCACCGTGTCGTGCTCGGGAACGACCACGAGCGTCGGACCACACCCCACTGCGGCCAGGATCGTCGGCATCACGTCGGCACGCGGGGGCAGTCGCAGCACTCCCCCGCCGACTGCGAGCAGGTCGCGTGTCGCCGGCGAAGTTGGACCGGGAGCCGCACCCGTGCGCCGATCTGGCGGCAGCGTCACGACGGAACGACCGGGCGACGCCGTCACCAGGAAGGGCCGGATGCGGCGCGCCGCCCAACGAACCGATGCCCACGCCGCCAGGTCGAACAGGTCCGGCGCCGGGCCGTGGCCCGTGATCTTCGCAATCGGCTTCAGCGAGTCGATCGACCGGCCATCGGACGGTACGTCGTTGACCGCCGCAACCCAGCCTCCGATCCGGCGACCGTGCAGCTCGACCCGCACGAGCGTGCCGACGCCGACGTGTGCCGACAGCTCGTGCGGGATCAGGTAGTCGAACTGCTTGTCGAGCCCGGTGACATCGGGCACGACCGTGGCGACCCTCGCAGCCACCGTGCTGCGCGGCGGCGCTGGCGTCACCGGTGTCGTTCAGGCGCCGACGGCCGACTTGAAGTCGGCGAGACGGTTCAACTCTTCCCACGGGAAGCCGGCGCGCCCGAAGTGACCGTAGGCCGCCGACCGCTTGTAGATCGGACGCTTGAGGTCGAGGTCACGAACGATCGCCGCGGGGCGAAGGTCGAACGTGGCGCGGACGGCCTGCTCGATCACGGCCGGATCGACGTGCGATGTCCCGAACGTCTCCACCAGGATGCTCACCGGTTGCGCCATGCCGATGGCATACGCGAGCTGCACTTCGCAGCGGTCGGCGGCGCCCGAGGCAACCACGTGCTTGGCGACCCAACGACCTGCGTACGCACCCGACCGGTCGACCTTGCTCGGATCCTTGCCCGAGAACGCACCGCCACCGTGGCGGCCCATGCCGCCGTAGGTGTCGACGATGATCTTGCGACCGGTGAGGCCGGCATCGGCGTAGGGGCCGCCGCGTACGAACTGGCCCGTCGGGTTCACGTAGATCTCGTACTCGTCGTCCGCGAAGTTCTCGGGGATCATCGGGCGGATGACCTGGTCGATGAGGTCGGGGCGGATGACCGAGTCACGGTCGACGCCGTCCTGGTGCTGCGTGCTGATGAGCACAGCCTTGAGCGCGACCGGCCAGCCGTTGTGGTACTCGTAGGTGACCTGGGTCTTGCCGTCGGGGCGCAGGTACGGAACCTGGCCCGACTTGCGGACCTCGGCGAGGCGCTCGGCGAGGCGATGCGCCGTCCAGATCGGCAGTGGCATGAGATCGTCGGTCTCGTTGCAGGCGTATCCGAACATCATGCCCTGGTCGCCGGCACCCTGCAGGTTGAGCATGTCCTCACCGGAGTGACCCGACCGGACCTCTTCGCTGGCATCGACGCCCTGGGCGATGTCGGGGCTCTGCTCGTCGATCGACACGATCACGCCGCAGGTGTTGCCGTCGAAGCCGTAGAGGGCGTTGTCGTAGCCGATGCCGTTGATGGTCTCGCGGGCGATCTTGGGGATGTCGACGTACGCCGACGTGGTGATCTCACCGGCGATGACGCACAGGCCGGTCGTCAGGAGGGTCTCGCAGGCGACGCGGCCGTCGGGATCCTCGGCGAGGATCGCGTCGAGGATCGAGTCGGAGACCTGGTCGGCCATCTTGTCGGGGTGGCCTTCGGTGACGCTTTCGGAGGTGAACGTGTACGTGCTCATGCAGTGTCCTGTCGATGTCTGGAGCGAATGGAGACGATGGTGTCGATGACGGCCCGAGCGACATCTCGCTTCGATGCGAGGTCGATCTCGACAGGCTCCGCGTCGGGCCGCAACAGCGTAACCGCGTTTGTGTCGTGTGCGAAGCCAACCAGTGGTGCACTCACGTCGTTCGCCACGATCAGATCCAGATGCTTCGAGCGCAGCTTCTCGGTGGCGTTCGCGAGCAGATCGTCGGTTTCGGCGGCGAACCCGACCAGTACCTGCCCGGGGCGCTTTGCGGCCCCGAGCCCGGCGAGGATGTCAGGCGTCGGCTCGAGGATGATCTCCGGGGTGCCGTCGCGCTTCTTGAGCTTGCCGTCGGCGGCCGCCTTGGGCCGGAAGTCGGCAACCGCGGCACTCATCACGATCACATCGTGATCGGCCGCAGCTGTCACCATGGCGCGCTGCATCTCGTCGGCAGTCTCGACAGCCACCAGCTCGACACCGGCGGGTACGGCGAGCGACACCGTCGACACCAGCGTGACTCGTGCGCCCCGGCTCGCCGCTTCGGCGGCAACGGCATAGCCCTGCTTGCCCGAACTGCGATTGGCGATCACCCGGACGGCATCGATCGGTTCGCGGGTACCGCCGGCCGACACCACCACGGCGGTTCCCTCGAGATCGCGCGGTCCCAGGACGCGCTCGACGGCAGCGACGATCGACGCGACATCGGCGAGACGGCCGGTGCCGATGTCGCCGCCGGCCAACCGACCCGACTCGGGCTCGACGATGTGGACACCGCGAGCTCGCAGGACGGCCACGTTCTCGACCACGCTGGGGTGCTCCCACATCTCGGTGTGCATCGCCGGGCACACGACGACGGGCGCCCTGGTGGCGATCAGGGTGTTCGTGAGCAGGTCGGTCGACAAACCCATTCGGTAGGCGGCGATCAGGCGGGCCGTGGCCGGCGCGACGAGGATCAAGTCGGCGCCCTGGCCGATCCGGGTGTGCGGGATCGGCGTCGTCGGGTTGTCCCACAGCTCGGTCTGCACGGGCTCGGAAGCAAGCGCGCTCAGCGTGGTCCGGCCGATGAAGTGCTCGGCGCCGGCGGTCATGATCGGCACCACGTGGGCCCCAGCGTCGACGAGGCGGCGACAGACCTCGATCGCCTTGTACGCAGCGATTCCACCGGTCACTCCCAGAACGATCCGCTTGCCTTCGAGCATCGGTTCCCCTCTCGAGTGACTGCGACGGTCTACGGCTGCGACGGGCTGCAGGTGCGGGTTCGGCGGGCGTCAGCCGTCGGTGGACTCAGCGGCAGCAGCGTCGGCGATGGCCTGTGCTTCTGCCTCGGCGTCGAATTCCTCGTCGGCGATGACGACTTCCTCGGGCGCAGGTGTCCAGATGATCTTGTGCTCGGAGATCTCTTCGAAGGCGATCGACAGCGGCTTGCGGGCGACCGACGACACCTGCGGCGGAATCATGTGGCCGAGGCCGTCACCGAGCTGGTTGAAGTACGAGTTGATGTTGCGCGCCCGACGCGCAGCGAGCGTGACCAGCGTGAACTTCGAGTCGACCGTACCGAGAAGACTCTCGATGGGAGGGTTGATCATCGTGTCGTGGTCGAGCGCCATAGACCGACGATCATACCGCCTGGTCAGCTGGGTCGTGCGGCGTCGATGATGTGCAACATCTCGGCGATCGTCGCATCGAGGTCGTCGTTGACGACGATGTGGTCGGCCAGGTCACGCCCGATCGGCTCTTCGATCTCGGCCTTCTTCAGCCGTGCGAGCACCTTGTCGCCGGGGTCACCACGTCCTCGCAGCCGGCGCTCCTGCTCCTCCCGCGACGGCGGGACGACGAACAGCAGCAACGCGTCGGGATACAGCCGCTTCACCTGTTGTGCGCCGTCGACCTCGATTTCCAGCACGACGTCCTGATCGCTGTCGGGCGACGGCGTGGGGCTGCCGTAGTAGTTGCCGAGGAACTCGGTCCACTCCAGGAATCCACCGTCGGCGATGCGCTGCTCGAAGCTCGCCGTGTCGGTGAACACGTAGGCATCGTCGGATTCGGTGGGACGACGCTCGCGGGTGGTCCACGACCGACTCAGCCACAGTCGTGGGTCACGACGCACGAGCGCGTCGACAATGGTTCCCTTGCCGACCCCACCGGGGCCGGAAACGACGACGATCACCGGCTGCTCGACTCGCCGGTCAATCTGCGAGGAGTTCGAGCAGCTTCGCCCTCTGCTGGGTGCCGAGCCCCTGGACGCGTCGATTGTCGGCGATCTCGACGTCTTCCATGATCTTGCGGGCCTTGACCTTGCCGACGCCGGGCAGCGACTCGAGCAGGGAGACGACCTTGAGTTTGCCGACGTTGACGTCGTCGGAGGCCAACGCGTCGGCCAGTGTCATCGAGCCCATCTTGAGGCGGGCCTTGATCTCGGCGCGTGCGGTGCGGGCCTCTGCAGCCTTTGCCAGCGCCGCCGTTCGTTGTTCGGGGGTCAACTGCGGGGGTGTTGCCATGACGGTCAAGCTATCGCAGTGATCTCGCCAAGGCTGGTCAATCCCCTGCTCACGGCCCATGCGACCAGTTCCTCCTGCACCCGCTGGGTCGCTCGGGGATCGGCGAACGACGCAGTGCCGACCTGCACGGCCGACGCGCCGGCCAACATCAACTCCACGGCGTCCCATCCGGATGCCACCCCACCGACTCCGACGATCGGAACGTCGGGGAGCGCCTGGTGCACGTCGTGCACGGCCCGAACAGCCACCGGATGGATGGCGCGCCCCGACAGCCCACCACCGCCGGCACCCAGCGTCGGCGACAGCGTCTCGGGGTCGTAGGCGAGCCCCAACAACGTGTTGATGCAGGTGACTGCCTCGGCGCCGGCACCGATCACCGCTTCGGCGACCTGGATGATCCGATCGGTGTTGGCACTGAGCTTGGCCCAGCGGGGCCGGCCGCATCCCGCGGTCGCTGCCATCACCTCGCCCGACAGTACGGCGTCGTGAGCGAAGATCGAGCCTCGCCCCTCGAGGTTCGGGCACGAGAGGTTCACTTCGACTGCCACGACGCCCGCCGGTGCTGCGGCGAGCATGTCCGCGGCCTGCGCGTAGTCGTCGACCGATCGACCCCAGATACTGGCGACCACGGTTGCCCCGGTGGCGAGCAGGTCGTCGAGGACGTGGTCGAGCCAGTACCGCACTCCGGGGCCCTGGAGGCCGACGGCGTTCATCATGCCCTGGGCCGTGGGGTGCAGCCGTGGTGGAGGGTTACCGGCCCATTCATACGGGGCGAGCGACTTGGTGACGACCGCGCCGAGCGCGGCGAAGTCGAGGTAGTCGCGGAACTCCGTGCCGTAGCCGACGGTGCCCGACGCCGTCATCACCGGCGCCGAGAGCTCGATCGAGCCGACTCGGACCCGGGTGTCGATCACGTTGCGCTCGAGGGCATGGCGGCGTCCGGCACCGTGTCGCGCGGCTGGCCGTGGTACTCCTGAAGGGTCTTGACCGTCACGCCGTCGCCGTCGTTCTCGGCGAGGCCCTGCACCGCTGCGAGCGCCGCGTCGACGGTGGTCACGCAACTCACACGGTGCAGGCTCGCTGCTTTGCGGATCGCTTCGCCGTCGCTGCGTCCGAGGCGGCCCCGCGGCGTGTTGACCACGAAGCTGATCTTTCCATCGGCGATCAGATCGACTGCGGTCACCCGGCCCGTGCCATCCTTGCCGCCTTCGCCGCCGTCGGGTCCGGCCTCCTGCACTTTCGCGACGACCTGATCGACCGGCGCGTCGAACGCGGCCAGGTAGGCAGCAGTGCCCTCGGTGGCCACGATGCCGAGACCGAGCGCCCGGAACCGTTGAGCGACGACGAGGCCGGCCGGCTTGTCGGGGTCGGCGAGCGACAGGAAGACCGTGCCCTCGGTCGGCAGGAACGTGCCCGCCGCGACCTCGGCCTTGTAGAACGCCCGTCCGAACGTGTCGGCAATCCCCATGACCTCACCGGTCGAGCGCATCTCGGGTCCGAGTGCCGGGTCGACCTCGGGGAATCGGTTGAACGGCAGGACGGCCTCCTTGACGGCGACATGACCGCCGACCGGTGGCCGCAGGAGACCCTCGGCGCGGAGTTCGGCCAGCGTTGCGCCCAGCATCACTCGTGTGGCGACCTTGGCGAGCGGGACACCCGTCGCCTTGGCGACGAACGGCACCGTCCGACTCGCTCGAGGGTTGGCCTCGATCACGTACACCGTCGTGCCGATCACGGCGTACTGCACGTTGATCAGGCCACGAACGTCGAGTCGCTTGGCGATGACGGCCGTGTACGACTCGATGACCTCGACCACCCACGACGGCAGGGTCGGTGGCGGGATGGCACACGCAGAGTCACCGGAGTGCACGCCTGCTTCCTCGACGTGTTCCATGACGCCGCCGATCAGCACCTCGCCGGTGTGGTCGCGGATCGCGTCGACGTCGACCTCGGTGGCGTCGGCGAGGAATCGATCGATCAGCACCGGCCGCTCGGCGGACAGGCCGCCCTCCTTGCCCAAGCTGCCGAATCCGGCCAACTCGTCCATGGCCCGCGCCAGGTGGTTGCGGTCGTGCACGATCTGCATGGCGCGTCCACCGAGCACATAGCTCGGCCGGACCAACACCGGGAACCCGATGTCGTCGGTGATGGCCAATGCCTGTTCGAGGTCGACCGCGGTGCCGCCCGGAGGCTGCGGGATGCGCAACTCGTCGCAGATCGCGTTCCAGCGTTCGCGATCTTCCGCTGCATCGATCGAATCGGGCGACGTGCCGGCCACCAGCTCGACGGGGATCAGCCCGGACAGCTTCAGCGGCGTCTGCCCACCGAGCGACACGATCACGGCTTCTGGCCGTTCGGCGGCGATGACGTTGAGGACGTCCTCCTGCGTCAACGGTTCGAAGTACAGGCGGTCCGACGTGTCGTAATCGGTCGAGACGGTCTCGGGGTTGCAGTTGATCATGATCGTCTCGAAGCCGGCCTCGCGGAGGGCGAACGACGCGTGAACACAGCAGTAGTCGAATTCGATGCCCTGGCCGATCCGGTTGGGGCCCGATCCGAGGATGACGACCTTGCGGCCGGTGGTCGAGCGAACCTCGCTCTCGTCCTCGTACGTCGAGTAGTGGTACGGCGTCTCGGCGACGAACTCGGCCGAGCAGGTGTCGACGGTCTTGTACGTCGGAATGACGCCTGCTCGTTCGCGGGCGGTGCGGACCTCGTCCTCGGTCAGCTCCCACAGATGGGCGAGCTGGCCATCGGAGAACCCGAGACGCTTGGCGCGTCGCCATGACCGTGTCGTCATGGCGTCGAAACCCGTCGCTGCCAGGTCCGCGCGTTCCTCCACGATCATCGACATCTGGTCGAGGAACCATGGATCGATCCGCGTCGACGCGTTCACCGTGTCGATCGGGACGCCGCGGTTCAGCAGTTCGCCGACCTGTTGGATGCGGTCGGCGGTCGGGATCGCTGCCTGAGCGAGCAGTTCCTCGTCGGTGAGCTCGTCGAGATGCGCCGACGCAGGGTCGCAGCCGAGCCCGAGGCGGCCCTGCTCCAACGACCGCAGCGCCTTCTGCAGGCTCTCGGGGAACGTCCGACCGATGGCCATGACCTCGCCGACGGACTGCATCTGCGTGCCGAGCACGCCGGTCGTCCCCGGCAGCTTCTCGAACGCCCAGCGCGGGATCTTGGTGACGACGTAGTCGATCACCGGCTCGAAGCTCGCCGGCGTGGAACGTTCGGCGGTCTGGGTGATGTCGTTGGGGATCTCGTCGAGCGTGTAGCCGACGGCGAGCCGGGCGGCGATCTTGGCGATCGGGAACCCGGTCGCCTTCGAGGCGAGAGCGGACGACCGCGAGACGCGCGGGTTCATCTCGATGACCACCTGGCGACCGGTGTTCGGCTCGACGGCGAACTGCACGTTCGACCCGCCGGTTTCGACACCGACGCGTCGGATGCATGCGAGTGCGGAATTGCGCATCTCCTGGTACTCGACGTCGGTCAGCGTCTGGATGGGAGCGACCGTGATCGAGTCGCCCGTGTGGACGCCCATCGGGTCGACGTTCTCGATGCCGCAGATGATCACGCAGTTGTCGGCGTGGTCACGCATGACCTCGAGCTCGAACTCCTTCCACCCGTACACCGACTCCTCGATGAGGATCTCGCTGATCGGGCTCGCGGTGAGGCCGTTCGACGCGATGCGTTCGAACTCCTCCGGCGTCGACGCAATTCCCGTTCCACGCCCGCCGAGGATGTAGGCCGGACGGATGACTGCCGGCAGGCCGATGTCGGCGACCACGACGCGCGCTTCGTCCATGGTGTGGGCGGTACCCGAACGCAGGCAGTCGAGCCCGATGCCGACCATTGCCTGCTTGAACAGCTCGCGGTCTTCGGCGGTGGCGATTGCTTCGGCGTTGGCGCCGATCATCTCGGGGGTACCCGGCACGCCGATCAAGCCCCGATCGAAGAGCTCCATCGCGATGTTGAGCCCGGTCTGGCCACCGAGGGTCGGCAGCACGGCATCGGGCTGCTCACGGTCGATGATGGCCGAGACCACCTCCCACGTGAGCGGCTCGATGTAGGTCGCGTCGGCGAAGTCGGGGTCGGTCATGATCGTCGCCGGGTTCGAGTTGGCGAGGATGACCCGATAGCCCTCCTCGCGCAGCACCCGACACGCCTGGGTGCCGGAGTAGTCGAACTCGCAGGCCTGGCCGATGACGATGGGGCCCGACCCGATGATCAGGATCGAGTGGATGTCGGTGCGCTTGGGCATCAGCGGCTCCCCGTCGGCGCACCGGCACGGCGCATCATGTCGGCGAACTGGTCGAACAGGTACTGCGAGTCGTGCGGGCCGGGGTTGGCCTCGGGATGGTGCTGCACGCTGAACGCGAGCTCGCCGTCGACCTGAAGTCCCTCGCAGACGCCGTCGTTGAGGTTGACGTGGGTCATGGTCGCCTTGCCCGCCAGCGAGTCGGGGTCGACCGCGAAGTTGTGGTTCTGGCTCGTGATCTCGATGCGCCCGGAGGCGAGATTCTTCACCGGATGGTTGCCCCCGTGGTGCCCGAACGGGAGCTTCACGGTGCCGGCGCCGATCGCCCGACCGAGGAGTTGGTGGCCGAGGCAGATGCCGAAGATCGGCACGTTGCCGATGAGGCCACCGATCGTGTCGACGGCGTACGGGCACCATCGCCGGGTCACCGGGGCCGTTGCTCAGGAACACGCCGTTCGGACGGCGAGCGAGGATGTCGGCGGCGCTCGTGGACGCGGGGACCACCTCGACGGTTCCGAACCGCGACAGGTGGACGGCGATGTTGCGCTTCATGCCGTAGTCGATGGCGACGATGCGTGTGGCGTTGTCGGGATCGAGCGCTTCGACGGTGTAGCCGGCATCGATGGTCACCTGGCCGACCAGGTCGATGCCGTCGGTTCCCGGTTCGGCGCTGGCTGCGGCGGCCAGGTCGGCGGGCGGGATCGATCCGAACGCTGCCGGGCATCGAGCCGGTGTCGCGCAGGATCCGGGTGAGGCGGCGGGTGTCGATCCCGGCGATGCCCGGCACGCCGTGCCGGCGCAGCATGGCGTCGAGGCCGGACTCGGCCCGATGGTTGCTGTGGCGTCGTGCGAGCGCACGGACGACGATGCCTCGACAGAACGTGCCGCGAGATTCGAAGTCGGCGGCGTTGGTGCCGTAGTTGCCGATGTGCGGCGTGGTGAAGGTGATGATCTGGCCGGCGTAACTGGGGTCGGTGATGACCTCCTGATAGCCGCTCAGGACCGTGTTGAACACGACCTCTCCCGTCGCGACCGGCCGTTCGGCGCCGAACAGCTCACCTTCGAAGATGCTGCCGTCGGCGAGCACCAGTGCGCCCTCGCGAATCACGTCGGGATCCTCGATAGTTCGCATATTCATCCATTCTAGTGCATGAGCATTCATCAGTGAACCGCCGATCCGTCGACAACAACCGGTCGTCCGGCGAGGATCGTGTGGACCACGCGACCGCGCAGCGCCACACCCACGTACGGCGTGTTGCGGCTCTTGCTCGCCAACCTGGCCGGCACCACCTCCCACTCGACATCGGGATCGAACACCGTCAGGTTCGCCGGCTCGCCGACGGCGATCGGGCGACCGTGACGGTCGTCGACGCCGGCGATCGCTGCCGGTTTCCACGACAGTGCGGCGATCACATCTGCGAGCGGCATCTCGAGATGAGCGAGTGACACACCCAGGGCGGTCTCCAGGCCGAGCATCCCGGGCGGCGCCTGGTCGAGCGGTTGCTCCTTGGTCTCCGGCGCGTGCGGCGCATGGTCGGTGGCGATCGCGTCGATCGTGCCGTCGGCCAGCCCGGCGCGAATGGCGGCGACATCGTCGAAGGTTCGCAGCGGCGGGTTCACCTTGTAGAGCGCGTCGTACGAGGCGAGCCGTTCGTCGGTGAGGCTGAAGTGGTGGGGCGTCGCTTCGGCGGTGATCGGCAATCCGTCGGCCTTGGCCCGACGGACCAGTTCGACGCTCTTGGCGGTCGACAGGTGCAAGAAGTGCATCGGCACACCGGTGAGCCGCACCAGTTCGATGTCACGGTGCAGCATCAGTTCCTCGGCGATCGACGGCCATCCCGGCAGGCCGAGGCGGCTGCAGCAGTCGCCCTCGTGCATCACCGCTCCCGCCGTGAGTCGCTCGACCTCGCAGTGCTGTGCGAGCGTGATCCCGAGCCCGTCGGCGTACTCGAGCGCGCGACGCATGAGCAGCGGATCCTGCACACCGTTGCCGTCGTCGGTGAACAGCTTCACGCCGGCTCCGGCGAGTTCGGCGAACGGAGTGAGGGTCTCCCCCGCTCGACCGACGGTGATCGATCCGGACGGCAACACCTCGCACAACCCGGCGCGTTCGCCCTGACGGCGCACGAAGTCGACCACCTCGACACAGTCCTGGGTCGGATCGGTGTTGGGCATCGCCACGATCGCGGTGAATCCGCCGAGCGCCGCCGCTCGACTGCCGGTCTCGATGGTCTCGGCCTCCTCACGACCCGGCTCACGCAGGTGCACGTGCAGGTCGACGAAGCCCGGGCTGACCACGAGGCCGGCGGCATCGATCACCTGGTCGTCGGCACCCGGCGCGAGTGCATCGCCGACCTCGGAGATCGAACCGTCGGTGATCCTGATGTCGCCCGTTCGTTCGCCGGTGGCGTCGATGATCCGGGCGCCGGTGATCAGGAGTGTCATTCGGTGATTCCTTCCGTTGCTGCATCGGCGGTGTTGATCGAGCCCGATCCGAGGAGATCGAACAGGACTGCCATGCGCACGGCGATGCCGTTGGTGACCTGTTGGGTGATGACCGCGCCCGGAAGTTCGGCGGGATCGACGGCGATCTCGACGCCTCGATTCATCGGGCCGGGGTGCATCACCAACGTCTGCGGACCGAGCTTCGCGGCGCGCTCGGGCGTCAGCCCGAAACGCATCGTGTACTCGCGAAGGTTCGGTACGAGTGCCTCGTTCATCCGCTCCTGCTGCATCCGCAGGAGGTACAGCACGTCGATGTCGCCGATCACGTCGTCGAGACGGTCGGTGACGGCGTCGGCGAACCGTTCGCCCGTGTCCGGCGGCAGCAGCGTGCGTGGCGCCACGACGGTGACGTGCGCGCCCAGCAGACGGAACGCCGACACGGTGCTGCGAGCCACCCGGCTGTGCTTCACATCGCCGACCATGGCGACGCGCAACCCGTCGAAGCCGCCGGTGCGGGCCAGCGCGGTGCGCACCGTGAAGACGTCGAGCAGGCCCTGCGTCGGGTGGGCATGCCACCCGTCACCGGCGTTGATGACGCTGGCGTTCGTCCACCCGGCGATGAGCTGCGCTGCGCCGCTGGAGCGGTGGCGCACCACGAACGCGTCGACGCCCATTGCGGCGATCGTCTCGATGGTGTCGCGCAGGCTTTCACCCTTGTTGATGCTCGATTGCGATGCAGCGAACGTCATCGTGTCGGCCGACAGCCGCTTGGCTGCGGTCTCGAAACTGAGCCGCGTGCGGGTGGAGTCCTCGAAGAACACGTTGCAGACGGTCTTGCCGCGCAGTGCCGGCACCTTGGGGTTCGGGCGGCGATTCACCTCGGCCATGTGGTCGGCGAGGTCGAGCAGGTGGATGATGCCGTCGGCACCGAGATCGTCGATGGTCAACAGTGAGCGAGACATCGTGAGAGCCGATCGTGCGTCACGAGATCACGTGTCACGAGATCACGACGCCGTCGATCGTGGCGGAGACGTCCTCATCGGTGCTGGTCGGCAGGTTCTTGCCCACGAAGTCCGGCCGGATCGGCAGTTCGCGATGGCCGCGATCGACCAGTACGGCGAGCTGCACCGCTCGGGGTCGGCCGTAGTCGGCGAGTGCGTCGAGGGCGGCGCGCACCGTCCGTCCGGTGAACAGCACGTCGTCGACGAGCACCGCAGTGACACCGTCGACATCGAAATTCAGGTCGCTCACCGCTCCAGGGGCAACCGGCCGGATGCCGATGTCGTCGCGGTAGAGGCTGGCATCGAGCGACCCCACGGGGACCGGTTGATCGATCCGGGCGATCTCGGCGCCGAGTGCCGAGGCGAGCCACACGCCACCCTGCTGGATGCCGACGAGGACCACGCCATCGACGCCACGATTGCGTTCGATGATCTCGTGGGCCATCCTGGTGATGGCTCGTCGTACGTCGTCAGGCCCGAGGACCTGCTTGTCGGTCGTCATGTTGCTCCTCCGTGCGGGCCTCACGGGACCCGCTTCACGGTGAACTCGAAGGTAGCAGCAACTACGGTGGAGCGATGCATGATCTCGTGATCCGTGGGGGATTTCTCGTCGATGGCACCGGCCGACCCGGCCGACTCGCCGACATCGCCGTCGACGACGGGGTGATCACGGCGGTCGTCGATGTCGGGGTCGACGCAGAATCCGGCGACGACATCGGTGAGGCGACTCGCGTCGTCGACGCCACCGGCAGGCTCGTGACGCCGGGCTGGGTCGACATCCACACCCACTACGACGGCCAAGCCTCGTGGGACCCGTTCCTCACGCCATCGTCGTGGCACGGCGTCACCACCGTCGTGATGGGCAACTGTGGCGTCGGCTTCGCTCCCGCCGCTCCCGATCGCCACGAGTGGCTCATCGAGTTGATGGAGGGCGTCGAGGACATCCCCGGATCCGCGCTGACCGAGGGCATCTCGTGGGAGTGGGAGTCGTTCGAGGACTACCTCGACGCACTCGAGGCGCGCCCGTACGTCATCGACATCGGCGCCCAGGTGGCTCATGGGCCGGTGCGTGGCTACGTGATGGGCGACCGTGGCGCAGCGAACGAGGCCGCGACCGCCGACGACATCGCCGCCATGGCCGACATCGTCGAACGCGGGCTGCGCGCCGGAGCGCTCGGCTTCTCCACCTCACGCACCCCGATCCACAAGTCGAAGTCGGGCGAGCTCGTGCCGGGGACACACGCCACCAGCGACGAGTTGTTCGGCATCGCCGACGCTCTCGCTCGTGCCGGCCACGGCGTGTTCCAGTTCGCCCCCGACCACGCACTCGTCCCGCGCGACGAGTGGCCCTGGATGAAGGAACTCGCCCGCCGCACCGGCCGCACCGTGAGTGTCAACCTCAATCAGCCCGACGACGCGCCCGATCTGTGGCGCGAGGTGCTTGCGCTGCTCGATGAGGCCGACGCCGAGGGTCTGCCGATCGTCGCCCAGGTCGCCGGTCGGGTCGTCGGCCTGCTGATGTGCCTCGAGGGCAGCTTCAACCCCCTCGCGTTCCATCCGGCCTATGCACCGATCGCGGATCTCCCGCTCGCCGAGCGTGCCACGGCGCTGGCCGACCCGGAACTGCGCGCACGGTTCGCCACGGCGCCGGCAGAGGGCGGCGAGCTCTACACGATGCTGGTGCTCGACCGACTCGACAAGTTCTGGGCAGTCGAAGACGGCGACATCGACTACGAACCGTCGGCCGACGAGTCGATTGCCGCCGTCGCCTCCCGCACCGGCGTTGCACCCACCGACCTCGTGATCGACCAGCTGATCGCCAACGACGGCAACGGCATCATCCTGACGCCGTTCTTCAACTATGCGTACGGCGACCTGTCGTTCACCTACGAGGTGCATCAGCACCCGGGGACCCGAATGGGGCTCGCCGATGCCGGCGCGCACTGCGGTGTCGTCTGCGACGGTGGCACGCCGACGTTCATGCTGACGCACTGGACCCGTGATCGCACTCGCGGCCCGAAGCTGCCGCTCGAACACGTCGTGCGACGCCAGACCCGCGACACCGCCGAACTGTACGGTCTCAGCGATCGCGGCGCCGTGGTACCGGGCCTGCGCGCCGACCTCAACATCATCGACTACGACCATCTCACGTTCGGCGCCGCCCGGATGGCCCACGATCTGCCCGCCGGTGCGCGCCGCCTCGTGCAGAAGGCCAAGGGCTACGACGCCACGTTCGTCGCCGGCGTCCAGATCGTCGACCACGACGAGTTCACCGGCGAACTTCCCGGCCACCTCATCCGCGGCCCCCGCTGACCGTCGCGACGGGGATCTTACATCAGGGGTCTGACCCCTGTTGCAAGGGCTAGCCGGGGAGGGCGACGTCGCGGTTGCGTTCGTACAGGACCCAGATCTCGTTGCGGGCCACCTCGTCGAAGGCGTCGGCAATGGCCAGCCAGTCGGCGATCAGCTGGGCGTCCTGATCGACGGGGATCATCACGTACTCGACGCGCTCGGCGCGTTCGTCGAGGCGTGATCCTTCGAGGCTCGTGTCCGGGCCGTACAGCGACACGCGGAACGGAACCGGGAACTGGTAGATCTCCTCGCGGTAGGCCAGTTGCGGCGTCAGGCGGTAGTTCGCCGAGACGACCGCATCGGCCGGGATGTCGACGAGCAACTCCCGTGCGGACGTGGCGTAGATGTTGTTGCGATCGCCGTACCACGAGTCGGTGCGTCCGAGCGGTGACGGCGCCCACAGCAACGCCGTCACCAGCGACGCAACGGCGAGTGTCGTCATCGCCAGCGAGCGCGTCGGTATCGCCAGACGATGGCCGCGCACCGACACGACGTGATTGCGCATGGCTCCGATTGCGTACAGCGTGCCGATCGCCAGCGCCGGCACTGCGACGAGGCTGTAGTGATAATCGATCTGATACTGGTACCAGAACGTGCTCAGGACGTTGGTGAACAGCACCAACGCGCTGATCATCGCCACGTCGGGCAAACGGACGAACAGCCATGCGAACGGCGCCGTCATCTGCACCAGGTACCACGGGCGGCCATCGTCGCGAAGATGCCGGACGAGCGCCGTCGGATTGGTCACCGTCGTGTCGACCAGTCCCCACGGCCCGCCGAACGGGATACGCCACCCGTTACGTGTCGGTACGCCGATCAGGCTGCGCATCACGAGCAGCATCGCGACGGCCATGAAGGCGATGCTCCCGAACACGGTCACGAGCCCGATCCGGCGATCGCGCCGGATCGCAACCCAGATGCCCAGCGGCACGATCACCAGCGACACGTCTTCCTTCACCAGCAGCGACAGGATCACGAAGACCGCATAGAGGCGCCACTTGCGTTCGAGCGCTCCGTAGATGGCGAAGCCGACGAACACGCCCAGGAACGCATCCGGATGGAAGTTCTCGAGGTTCGTCCAACCCACCGCAGGGTGCAGCAGGTAGGTACCCGCGCCGATCAGCGCAAGCCACTCCGACCCCAACCTCCTGCGCCCGTAGAGGAACACCGGGATGGCGCCTGCGGCGATCGCCGCCGACTGCGCGGTGAACATGATCCACGCGCCCGGAGCGATCCAGTACAGCGGGACGAGCAACAACAAGACGAACGAGGTGTGATCGCCGAACAGGTTGCGGCCCATCAACGTCACGAACGGGGCGTCGAAACGTGAGAGGAGCCACATCCCCTGGTCGTAGAGCGCCGAGTCGTAGCTCGACGTGCCGAGCGCATGGTGGATGTCGAGCGACCGGGCGGTGAAATACCAGGTCCATGCGAGCACGGCCCCGGCGAGGAACACCTGTGGGGCGCTCGGCGGTGGGATCCGGTGCCACCACGGGCGTGCGGGCATCGACCTACTGTCGCAGGTCGTCGACCAGGGCGGAGAGCACCCCGTTCACGAAGCGACCACTGTCGTCGGTGGAGAACCGCTTCGCGAGTTCCACGGCCTCGTCGATGGCCACTGCCAGCGGGACGTCGGGACGATGAGCAAGTTCGAATGCGCCGAGGCGCAGGATGTTCAGGTCGAGCACCGGCATACGTACCAGTGTCCAGCCCTTGGCTCGTGCGGCGATGGCGGCATCGAGTTCCTCGACGTGCTCGCCGACACCGACGACGAGCAGGGTGGTCAACGCATCGGGCTCGAGCACCTGCACGGCGAGTGCATCGGCCGGCGTGATGCCCTTCGAGTACGCCTCGTACAGCAGGTACAGCGCGCGTTCACGCGCGTCGGAGCGGTCGTCGGGACGCGGCATGGCAGCCATGGGGAAGGTGTTGCTCGATTCCGGATCAGACGCGGGTGAGGTAGTCGCCGGTACGGGTGTCGACCTTGACCTTGTCGCCCGGCTCGACGAACAGCGGAACCTGCAACACCTTGCCGGTCTCGAGCGTCGCCGGCTTGCGAGCACCGGACACCCGGTCGCCCTGCACACCCGGCTCGGTCTCGGCGATCAGCAACTCGACCGAGGCAGCAATCTCGACGCCGATGATCTCACCTTGGTACTGGGCGATCTGGGCCACCATCTGCTCGGTGAGGTAGTCGGCCGCTTCACCCAGCGCCGAGCTCGGCACGTTCATCTGGTCGTAGGTGGAGGTGTTCATGAACACGTAGTCGCCGCCGTCCTTGTACAGGAACTGCATGTCCTGGCGGTCGACGATGGCCTGTTCGACCTTGATGCCGGCGTTGAACGTCTTGTCGATGACTGCACCGTTGCGGAGGTTGCGGATCTTCGTGCGCACGAACGCCCCACCCTTGCCGGGCTTGACGTGCTGGAACTCGATCACCTGGAACAGGCCGTTGTCGAGTTCGAGGGTGATTCCGTTCTTCAGGTCGTTCACGGAGATCTGCGGCATGGTGTGTCCTTTGGCGTTCGAGTGTCGGCGTGTTCAGCCGGGAAATGGGTGCGGCGCGGTGTGTGTCAAGGGCTGCGAGCCGGCTTCGGTGACGACGAGGAGGTCCTCGATCCGGAATCCACCGAAGCCGACACGATAGAGGCCTGGCTCCACCGTCACCACGTTGCCGGCGATGATGACCTCCTCGGAGGCCTGCGAGTGGAACGGTGATTCGTGGATTTCCAGGCCCACGCCGTGGCCCGTGCCGTGCAGATACCAGTCGAGCCGGCCGGCGCCTTCGAAGACGTCGCGGCACACCGTGTCGAGCTCGCGAGCCGAGATTCCAGGGCGCAGCGCGGCGACTCCGGCGGCGTGCGATGCCTCGACCAGCGCATAGATCTCGCGTTGTTCCATGGTCGGTTCACCGATCACGTACGACCGGGTCATGTCGGAGTGGTAGCCGTCGACGAGCGCTCCGACATCGATGATGACGGTGTCACCCTCGGCGATCGTTCGCCGACCCACCTCGTGATGCGGACGCGCGGCGTGGTCGGGCCCGGACGCCACGATGGTCTCGTAGCTGCGGTCGTCGGCACCGTGCAGACGCATCCGGTACTCGAGTTCGTTGCGGATGTCCGCCTCGGTGATCGGCGTGTCGAGCGTGGCGAACAGGAGCGGTTCGACCTCGGCGAGTGCAGCATCAGCCGCTCCGGCCGCAGCGGTCATCCGCTCGATCTCGGCCGCGTCCTTCACCTGACGCTGGATCTTCACCAGCGATTCGGTCGGCTGCAGTAGGAGGTCGTCGGCAAGTCGCTTCCACTCGGCATGGCTGGTCGACGCGGGATCGAGCCCGACGGATCGACGCGGCATGCGAGCGATTCGATCAGCCGCCGGTGCAGGTTCACCCGCGACGCCTCGGCGATGACCGTTGCGCCGCTGGCCGCGGTCTCCGCCCGCGCGCGTTCGCCGTAGCGGCCGTCGGTGCCGACGATCGAGGTCGTGGGCACTCACGACGGCCCAGCCGTTCGATCCGGTGAAACCGGTCAGCCACCGCACATCCACGAGGTCGGTGAACAGGACGGCATCACAGCCGAACGGCAGGCCCTGCTGGATCGCTGCGACGCGTCGAGCATGATCGATCGGAATGCTGGCGGTTCGATCACGAGCACCTCGGGACACGAATCGAGTCGAGTGCCGAACGGACAGCGGATTCGGGGACGCCGGGGACCACTTCGACACCGTCGGGTCCGTCGAGCACGAAGGTGAGCCCGTCGAGGGCCTTCTTGTCGCGAGCCATCAACGAGAGCAGGTGCTCGACGTCGAGGCCTTCCGGCGGGGTGACGCGCAGGCCGTACTCGCCGGCGACGATCCGGCGGTGCTCGTCGACGCGGGCCTCGTCGACGCGATCGAGTTCGCAGGCCAACTCCGCGGCGAAGACGAGCCCGATGGCCACGGCTTCGCCGTGGGCGATCTCGTGATCGGTGGCGATCTCGATCGCGTGAGCGAGCGTGTGGCCGTAGTTGAGGAGCGCCCGTCGTCCGCCTTCACGCTCGTCGGCTGCCACGGCATCGGCCTTGATCTCGATGCAGCGAGCGATGCGTTCGTCGAGGGGAAGCGCGAGCAGGTCGTCGCCCGTCAAGAAGTGGTACTTCGACATCTCGCCGAGACCGCAGCGCATCTCGCGTTCGGGAAGCGTCGCCAGAGCATCGAGATCGCAGATGACCCCCAGCGGTTGCCAGAACGCACCGACGAGGTTCTTGCCCTCCGGGAGGTTCACGCCGGTCTTGCCGCCGATCGCTGCGTCGACCATGCCGAGCAGTGTGGTGGCGACGTGGACCACCGGCGTGCCACGGTGCCACGAGGCCGCGGCGAAGCCGGCGACGTCGGTGACCATGCCGCCGCCGAGACCGATCACCACGTCGCGGCGCGTCGAGGCCCTGGCGGGCGAACCCGCGCGTGAGCGTTTCGATCGTGGCCAGCGACTTCGCCGACTCTCCGGAGTCGATCACGTACGTCTCGACCGACCGGCTCGCCGACGCCCATCGTCAGCGGCACCGCGTCCTGGGTGACGATCGCCACGCGGGTGGCGTCATCGGGAAGCACTGCATCGAGCTCGACGATCGCACCGGCGCCCACGACCACCTCGTAGGAGCGCTCAGCGAGCGGAACTGTCACCCGCAGCATCGCAGCACCGCCTTGGTGACATCGTTGACGGAGCGGTTGTCGACCGACACGATGGCGTCGGCGACCTCCTGGTAGAGCGGCGCCCGTTCGTCGTAGAGCCGTCGGAGCGTCGCTTCGGGATCGTCGTCGAGCAGAGGCCGATGGCCGCCATTGCGCACCCTGTCGAGCAGGACGTCGACCTCGGAGCGCAGCCACACCACGTGGGCCTCGGGGCCGTTGAGTGCGTCGCGGTTGGCTTCGCTCAGCACGACACCGCCGGCCGCCGCGATGACACTGGGTTCCGACTGCGCGAGCGCGTCGACGAGCACCTCGGTCTCCAGCGCCCTGAACGCGGGCTCGCCGTCGGTGACCCAGATCTCTCGGACAGTGCGCCCCGTGCGCTCCTCGATCATCTCGTCGGAGTCGTGGAGCGGACGGCCGAGCGCGGACGAGACTGCTCGCCCCACGGTCGACTTGCCCACCCCCATCATGCCGACGAGCACCAGATGGCGCGACGTGTTCACGACAGCGATGCCGTGAACGCCTCGGCGTTGCGGACGAACTCGTCGACCGAATCGCCACCGAACTTGCGCTGCGCCTCACCCGCGAGCACGAGCGCCACCATGGTCTCGGCGACCACACCCATCGCCGGGACTGCCGTGACGTCGGTTCGCTCCTTGAACGACACGGTGGACTGCTTGGTCTCGGTGTCGACCGTCTCCAGCGTCGGTTTGTTGAGCGTCGCCAGCGGCTTCATCGCGGCGCGCACCACGAGCAGCTCACCGGTGGAGATGCCACCCTCGGTGCCGCCGGCGAGCGTGCTGCCACGTCGGTAGACCTTGGCGTCGGCGTCCCACGAGATCGGGTCGTGTGCGACACTCCCCCGTCGCCCGGCGACCTCGAACCCGTCGCCGATCTCGACTCCCTTGACTGCCTGGATGCTCATGATCGCCTGGGCGAGGAGCGCATCGAGCTTGCGGTCCCAGTGGACGTGGCTACCGAGCCCGACGGGCACACCGAAGCCGAGCACCTCGACGACACCGCCGAGCGAGTCGCCGTCCTTGGCTGCGGCCTTGATCTCGGTGATCATTGCGTCGCCGGCGTCGAGATCGAAACAGCGAACCTCGTTGTCGTCGACTCGATCGAGCTGATCGGGCGTGGGACGTACAGCGTCGCGAGGGACCCGAACATCACCCATCTGGATGACGTGCGAGATGATGTCGACACCCAGCGGTTTCAGCAATGCCTTGGCCACCGCGCCGGCAGCGACGCGAGCAGCGGTCTCACGGGCACTTGCCCGCTCCAACACGTCACGGGCATCGGTGAAGCCGTACTTCTGCATGCCGGCCAGGTCGGCATGGCCCGGCCGGACCTGCGTGAGCGGATCCTTCGTGGCGCCCGGTGCCGGACTCATCTCCTCGTGCCACTTGTCGCTGCGGAACCACTCGCTGTTCTTGATCTCGATCGCCACCGGCGACCCGAGGGTGCGGCCGTGACGTACGCCACCGATGAGGGTCAGTTCGTCGGCCTCGAAGCGCTGTCGCGGACCACGTCCGTAGCCGAGCCGTCGGCGTCCCATCTCGGCCTGGATCTGTTCGACCGTGATCTCGAGACCGGCCGGCAGTCCTTCCATGATGACCACGAGTGCCTGGCCATGGGACTCGCCCGCCGTGAGATACCGCAACATCTGGTCGAGGCTACCGGTCGGCGAGTGCCGCCTCGGCGGCGGTTCGCATGACCGTCGTGTCCGGCCGGACACCGATCCACCGCTCCTGCTGCAGTGCCGCCTGATGAATCAACATGCCGAGTCCGTCGACCGTGCGTGCGCCGAGCGCGTCGGCGGCCGTCAACCATGCCGTGTGCAGCGGGTGATACACGAGATCGACGACCACCTGCTCGGCGCGGAGCAGGGCCGGGTCGCACGGCAGATCATCTGGCGTGGAACGGAGCGGGTCGACCCCCATGCCGACGTTCGTTGCATTGACCACGATGTCGGCGCGACCGATGTCAGCGACGATCCCGACCGAGGCGACCCGGGCGAGAGTCGCCGCGGACTCGGCGTGAGTCGCGCGTGCGATTCAACACCGTGATGCCGCCGGCCCCGGAGCGTCCGAGTGCGTCGATCACCGAGCGAGCCGCTCCACCCGCGCCGATCACGGCGATCCGAGCATCGGAAACGTCGATCCCCACCTCGGCGAGCGAGGCCACGAACCCCGCTCCATCGGTGCTCGATCCGACGAGTCGATCGCCGTCCCAACTGACCGTGTTGACCGACTGCAGTGCGCGAGCGGCCGGTTCGAGACGATCGACGGCGTCGGCCACCTCGCGCTTGTGGGGCATCGTGACCGAGAGGCCGGCGATTCCCAGGAGACGCATCGCGTCGAGCGCCCCGGCGCCTCCGCCGGCCGCCACGTCGAACGCCACGTAGGTCCAGTCGACACCGGCAGCGTCGAAGGCGGCCTGATGAATGATCGGCGACAGGCTGTGTTCGACCGGCGAGCCGATGAGCGCTGCCAGTCGGCGCAACGTCACAGGAGGCCCGCCTGGCGGGCGGCCTCGACGTTGCGTTCGTGCTGCCACAGTTCCGATGCGAAGACGTGGCCGCCGTCTTCGTCGGCGATGACGTAGTAGAGGTAGGCGCACCTGGTCGGATCGGCGAGTTCGGCGCAGACCGGATCACCGGCGGGCGGATTCGGCGCCGGGTTCAGGGCTGCCTGGATCGACGCGCGACCCGGGTTGGCGATCGGGGTCGGGGGAAGTCCGGGACGCAGGTACGTGTTGTACGGCGTGTCGATCTGGCGGAGTTCGGAGAAGGGCAGTTCGGGATCGATTCCAGCCTGCTCGCGTCCGTACAACACGGTTGCGTCGACCTGCAGTGGGATCGCGTTCTCGGGATCGATCGCGCTGAGCCCGAGCCGGTTGTAGATGACCCTGGCGATCTTCGCCCGGTCGTCGGGCACCTTGGCCTCGCGTTCGATCATCGAGGCGATGATCAGGGCCTGATACGGCGTGATGCCGAGCGCTGCCGAGCGATTGACGATGTCTTCCTGATCGCCGACGCGTTCCATGAGTGCGATCATCCGCTCGATGACCTGGCCCTCTCCCTCTGCGTTCGACACCTGGTAGGTGTCGGGGAACAGCATCCCTTCGAGCGACGTCACGTCGAGCGGCTGGAACGACGAGCGGATCGTGCCACTGTTCGCCGCGGCCAGGAACTCCTCGGCGCTGAGGCGGTCGACCGATGTCTGCAGCCGGTCGGCCATCTTGGCAACGGTGAAGCCCTCGGGAAAGGTGACCTTCGTGTAGGTCTGGCCCGGAGGCGTGCGCAGACGCCCGAGCACGTTGCCCATGTGGTCGTTCGGTCGGATCTCGTAGTACCCGGGGATCAGCTCGATGCCGCCCTCGCGTTCGACGTACCACTCGAACACACCGGCGTCCGACACCAGCCCGTCAGCGGCCAATCGTTCGGCAACCGACGCCAGGTCGTCGTCGTCGTTCACCGTGAAGCTCTGCACGTCGCCGGGGGCACCCTCGGGGTTGATCCTGCCGAGGTACCACCAACCGACTGCTCCCGCGACGAGAATCGCCATGACGACGAGCACCATCGAGAGCCAGACGATCCACTTGAGCGGACGTGTCTGCTGGCGGAGCCGTTCGACCGAGCCGGTCTGATCGGTGGCATCCCACGGATCGATCGACCAGTCGAGCGCCGGTCGGCTGTCGGGGTCGACCTGCGCTTCTGGCAGCAACGGATCGAGCTGCTTCACGTGACGGTTCCCGGTCGTGCCGATCCTGGCTTGGACGGGCCCCACGTGGATCGACGGTGATCGAGCCACGCCTGCAGCATGACGGCGGCGGCGACCTTGTCGACGACCTTGCGACGTTGACGCGCGTCGAGGCCGGCCTCGCGCATCCCCCGTTCGGCGGTCACCGTCGTGAACCGCTCGTCGTACATCTCCACCGGCACCCCGACCACGCTAGCGAGCTGGCGTGCCTCGGTCTCGGCAGATCGAGCAGCCGGTCCGCTGGTTCCGTCGAGCGACAACGGCAGCCCCACCACCACCACCTCGGCCTCCTCGTCGCGGACGAGTTTGGCGATCGCCGCGTGGTCGTGACGTCGCGACGAGGAACGATGCACCGTGGTCAGCGCCGAGGCAACAGTGCCGGAGAAGTCGCTCACCGCGATGCCGATGCGCTTGGAACCGAGGTCGATGCCGAGCGCACGAACGCCGGGAACGCGACTGGGAACACGGTCGGCGGTCGTGCTCACGCTCCGGCGGCCACCGCCTCGACGATCGCCTGAGCTGCGAGCTCGAGCGCCGCCGGGATCCCGCTGACGTCCTTACCGCCCGCCGTGGCAATGTCGCCCTTGCCGCCGCCACCACCACCGACAGCCCTGGCGGCCTCCTTGATCAGGTCGCTCGCCGGTCGCCCACTGCCCGGCTCGACGGCAGCCACGAGGCCGACGCCTCCACTCGTGGTCTCGCCGATGAGAACGACGTGGCGGATACCGGGCTGTTGGCGCACGGCGATCGCGAGTTCGCGTAGGTCACCCGCCGCAAGGCCGTCGACCTGCGTGACCACCACACCGTCGTGGGCGATGGCGGCCAGCTCGGACGCACGTCCCAGCGCGAGCTGACCCCGCAGCGACTTGATCTCGTCGTTCAGCGTCTTCATCTCGTCGAGCTTGCGTTGCACACCGGCGAGCAGTTCGTCGGTGGGCGCACCCACCAGACGAGCCGCATCCGCGAGCAGCTGTTCGTCACGCTGCAGCAATGCGACGCTCGCGTGGCCGGTGACCGCTTCGATGCGGCGCAGGTTCGACCCGATCGAGGACTCGCTGACGACCTTGATGGTGCCGATGTCGCCGGTTGCGCGCACGTGTGTGCCACCACAGAGTTCGATCGACGAGCCCGCTTCGAGCACGCGCACGATGTCGCCGTACTTGTCGCCGAAGAACGCAACCGCTCCGAGGGCCTCGGCTTCGTCCTTGGTCGTCTCGAAGTTCCGCGTCGGCGAATTGGCGAGTGTCTCGGCATTCGCCAGGCGTTCGATCTCGAGGATCTGCTCGTCGGTCACCGCGTCGTAGTGGCTGAAGTCGAAACGGAGCCGGTCGGGGCCGACCATCGACCCCGCCTGCTTCACGTGGTCGCCGAGCACGTGTCGCAAGGCATGGTGGAGGAGATGTGTTGCCGTGTGGTTGCGCCTGATGGCCGCCCGACGATCGGCGTCGATCTCAGCGGTCGCCGTCTGGCCCGGCGTGATCGTTCCCGATTCGAGCCGGGCTCGGTGCCGACGCAGATTTGGCAGCGCGAACGTGGTGTCGAGGACGATCGCTCGACCCGTCGCGGTCGTGATGGTTCCGGTGTCGCCGATCTGACCGCCGGATTCGGCATAGAACGGTGTCCGGTCGAGGAAGATGTCGACTGCGTCGTCATCGGTCGGCACCACCGCGAGGACTCGGCTCTCGGCGACATCGTTCGCGTACCCCACGAACTCGGTGACACCGAACTGGTCGACGATGTCGCGGTACGCGTCGAGGTCGACACCGTCGCCGGCACCCTTCTGGGCGGCCTTCGCCCGACCACGCTGGGCCGCCATGTCGGCGCTGAATCCTTCGAGATCCACCGTGACGTCGCGCTCGCCGGCGATCTCCTGGGTCAACTCGAGTGGGAACCCATAGGTGTCGTGGAGCAGGAACGCCGTCGAACCGGACAGCTCGGTCGGGCCGGACTCCAGTTCGCCGTCGAGGATTCCGAGACCATGCTTGAGTGTCTGACGGAACCGCTCCTCCTCCTTGGTCATGACGTTCACGACGAAGTCGCGGTTCTTGACGATGTCCGGATAGGCGGTGCCCATCACGTCGATGGCGACCTCGGCGAGACGCGGCATCACGAGCGACTCGGTGCCGAGCAGATAGGCGTACCGCACCGCGCGCCGGATGATCCGTCGCAGGACGTACCCGCGGGCTTCATTCGACGGAAAGACGCCGTCGTTGATCAGCATCGCACCCGATCGGGCGTGTTCGGCGAGCACGCGCATGGCGAAACTGTCGCGGTCGTCGTAGTCGCCGACCCGGTACGACTTGCCGGTGATCGAGCACGCCTCGTCGATCAGCGGCGCCATGAGATCGGTCTCCCACACCGAATCGACGCCCTGGACGAGGGCGAGGATGCGTTCGAGGCCGGCGCCGGTGTCGATCGAGGGCTTCGGCAACGGCGTACGCGTGCCATCGGGCGCCTGGTCGAACTGCATGAACACGAGGTTCCAGAACTCCATGAACCGGTCGCCGGCCGGGTCGCCGAGCGGCCCGCCTCCGGGGCCGAACGCGGGACCACGGTCGATGTGGATCTCGCTGCACGGCCCGCACGGCCCCGTGTCGCCCATCTGCCAGTAGTTGTCCTTGTCGCCGAGGCGCTGGATACGGTCCATCGGCACGCCGACGACCTCGTGCCAGATCGCCTCGGCCTCGTCATCGGACTCGTGGACCGTGATCCACAGCCGGTCGCCGTCGAATCCCCAGCCTCCCGATGAAGGATCGCCGGTGACCAGCTCCCAACTCCACGGGATCGCCGACTCCTTGAAGTAGTCGCCGAAGCTGAAGTTGCCGAGCATCTCGAAGAACACCAGGTGGCGCTTGGTTCGACCTACGTCGTCGAGGTCGTTGTGCTTGCCGCCGGCACGGGCACACTTCTGCGAACTGACCGCCCGCTGGTATGGCGGCTGCTCGTCGCCCACGAAGTACGACTTGAACGGCACCATGCCGGCCACGTTGAACAACACCGTCGGATCGTGCGGGATGAGGCTCGCCGACGGCACGCGCGTATGGTCCCTGGCCGCGAAGAAGTCGCGGAAGGAGTCGCGAAGTTGGTCGGCGTTCATCGACGGGGTCATATCTCGCACGAGCCTATCGACGCCGCTAGCTTGCTTGCCGAGTGAGTACTGCCACCCCGCGATCCAGCGTTCCGTCACCGCCCGACGACCTCCACGAGTGGGTGAGTTTCGAAGATCCCGACGAACAACGCACCTGGGTGTTCGATGCCAGCTACCTCCGATCGAACTACATGTGCATCTACGGCTGTGGCTGCAAGGGAATCCTCGACGAGCCCGCCCCGGAGCTCCAGCACGGATGCTGCAGCCATGGCGCCCACTTCGTCGACGACGACGACATCGCCAACCTCACGCGACATGCCGAGCGCCTCACCCCCGAACAGTGGCAATTCCACAAGAAGGGCCGTTCCAAGAAGGGCAAGGGCAAGAAGGGTCATCTCGCCGAGGGTGAACCCGAAGCCGACGGTTCACCCGTCACGACCACACGGGTCGTCGACGGTGCATGCATCTTCCTCAACCGGGTCGGATTCGACGGCGGCGTGGGGTGTGCGCTGCACATCGCCGCACTGGAGGCCGGTGAGCGGCCGATGGACTGGAAGCCATCGGTGTGCTGGCAGGTGCCGCTGCGGCTCGAGCACTCGACCGACGAATCGGGTCATGTCACCTCACGCCTGCGCGAATGGAAACGACGTGATTGGGGTGAGGGCGGCAGCGAGTTCGGATGGTGGTGTACCGAGGAACCCGACGCATTCGTCGGAGCGCAGCCGCTGTACGTGTCAGCGAAGGACGAGATCGTCGAACTGGTGGGCGAACACGTGTACCACGCGCTGGTGCAGCAACTGCGAGCGACCGAACTGGGTTCCGCTCCCCCACCCCGCGGTGCGGCGCTGATCGCTTTGCGCTGGTGATCGCTTTGCGCTGGTGATCAGTCGTCGAGATCGTCGTCGTCGTCGAAGGTGACGCCGTACTTCTCTGCCAGTGCGGCGTACTCGTCATCGTCGCCGTTGGCGCCGTTGGAGCCGGGGTTGGACGCCTCGGAACGGTCGCCGAATCCGAGATCGAACGCTCCCGGGCCGGACTGCTTCAGTTTTCTCGCCTCTTCGAAACGGCGATGACGACCCTTCTTCACGACAGGGCTCCTACAGACTAGAAGGTTGACATTGGGCCACAGGGTAGCGCTGAGGTGAGCAATCCCCTGGATCGGCTCGATCAATCCGACACGGTGGTCAGACGCAGACGTCCCTGCCCGTCGAACGTCAGCCCCGCTTCGCCGGCCACGAGGCGCCTGATGCCGTCGCCGACCAGCACATTTCGCCATCCCGTTGCGAGCCGGGCGTCGTCGTCGCCACGCAGGAACGACACGATGTCCGACCGCGTGGCCAACAGCGCGGGGTCGAGTCGTTCGTCGCGAGCCAACTGCGCCACCCATGCCGACACGAGCGTCACCGCGGGGCGCATCGAACGGTCGAGATCGTCGGCCGACGGTGGTGGCGCCGGGGCCGGTACCCCCTTGGCGGCCTTGACCGCCTCGAGGATCTCCTCGGCGAGCCCACCGCGGGAATGACGCTCGTCGACCCCGCGAGCCTGTGAGAGTTCCTTTGCCGTGCTCGGGGCACGCTGGGCAATGCCGAGGATGGCGAGATCGGGCAGGACCTGACGTACCGGGATGTCGGTGCGCATGGCCCGCCGTTCACGCCAGCCGGCCACGCTCTGGGCGACTGCCCGGGCACTCGGCCGCAACGAGCGCGCATCCTTCAGCCGCAGCCACGCGTCGTCGGGGGCCGAACCACTCGTCGGGCGCGTCCGCAGCTCTTCGCAGGCGTCGTCGGCCCAGCCGAGGCGATCGACATCGGCGAGTTGCGCAACGAGCCGTTCGTGCACCTCCAGCAGGTACTCGACATCGACGGCGGCGTACTGGCACTGGCTGTCGGTGAGCGGCCGTCGCAGCCAGTCGGTCAGACGATCACCCTTCGCTGGTGTCACCCCGATCTCACCCTGGAGCAGCGACACCAGCGACGGTGTGCCGTAGCCGAGGAAACCTGCAGCGAGTTGCGTGTCGAACATGCGCGTCGGCACCGAGCCGACGGCGTGGGTGAGCACATCGAGATCCTGCTGCGCGGCGTGGATCACACACAACGATTCCGAGGCGAACAGCCGATCGAACGGCGCAACATCGACAGCGAGTGGATCGATCAACGCCACCTGCTGGCCATCGGCGGTTCGCCATGCAACCTGCACGAGCGCGAGCTTGGGGTAGTACGTCCGTTCGCGGTGGAACTCGGTGTCGAGTGCGTAGCGGGACTGGTCGAGCAGGGTCGAGACGAGATCATCGAAGTCGATCTGTCGATCGATCCAGCGATACTCGAGCCGCGGGTCAGTCATCGGCGGCACCGGACGCGGCGCCTGACACTGTGTCGAAACCCTCGTCGACCCAGGCCAGCATCCCTCCGGCGACGTTGACCACCTCGACACCCTGCTCGGTGAGGAACCGGCAGGCGTTGGCGCTGCGCCCGCCCGAACGGCACACCACGTACGTCGGCGAACCGTCGAAGGCGCCGAGTCGTTCGGGCACCGTACTGAGCGGCACGAGCTCGGCCTGGGCGATGTGGCCGCTCTCCCACTCGTGGGGTTCACGAACGTCGATGATCCGAGCGGCTGGTCCCATCGCTGCCAGGTCGTGGACCGAAATCTCCGAGATTGTCACGGCCTCAAGAGTACCGATCGAGGTCGCCGGGCGTGTTGATGTTGCGAAGCGCCGCGGGCGGCAACGGCACCTCGACGGTGCGCAGGTCGCCGAGCACGCGATGAACGGCGCGTTCGCCCCCATCGAACGAGGCACGCACACGATCGGCCGTCGTGCTTCGCCAGAGCGCGCATGTCGGCTCGACCCGTCCGCCGTTGGCGACGACGACGTCGGCATCGGGTCGCAGCCGAGCAGCATCGACGAGGACACCGAGATCGGTCGCCGACAGGTTCGCGAGGTCGCAGGCCACGATCAGGAGATCGGTCGCTTGTTCGGCGAACAGTTCGAGCACGCCGACGATGCCGCCGAGTGGGCCCTCGCCCGGATGCCGATCGGGCAGGACCGGTCGGTCGAGCGCCGCCAGTTCGATCGGGTCGCCGCCGTACAGGACGACCGTGTCGCACCCTGCCTCGGACAGCGCGTCGGCGACACGCGATGCCATCGGTGTGCCGCGAACCTCGATGAGGGCCTTCGTGCGCCCCATGCGGCGGCTGGCCCCACCAGTGAGTACGACACCGATCAGCACCGGATCAGTCCAGATCAATCCGAGGCGATCCCTGTGTGCTCGGTATGGGAGGGATCGAGTTGCAGCAGGAAGATCCGGCATCGTTCGGCTTCGTCGGTTTCGCCGATCACCGTGGCCATCTCGGCGAGACCGCGCATGCACCGCAGGAACCCGCGATTGGTGGGCTCGGACCACCGCACGTAACCGCTCCCCCGCCACCCGTTGGCGCGCAACGCGTCCAGCCCTCGGTGATAGCCCACGCGGTAGGCCGCGTAGCGGTCGATCGTGTCGCGACCGAGATCGCCGAGCGCCGCCCACGCATCGAGACATCTCGGGGCCGATGCCACGACCTCGGCCACTGCCGATCGCCGGTCGTCACCGGTCAACGCCAGGGCAGCGTCGAGCCGCGGCAGCAACGACGGGATCCGGCGCCGGCAACACCGTGGTGGGGAGTCCCGAGGAGAGGTTGATCGGCTGGTCGCTCACCCGGGCGAGCGTACCGAAACAAGATCATCGTGAACGGCGCGCCGTACAGTGCTGGCGTGATCGCCATGACGTTGGACCAGGCACAGACCATCGCCGTCGTGGCAACCACCGCACTCGTGGTCGGGGCGATCGCCTCGTTCTGGGTGATGAAGACCCTGGTCCAGAAGCTCCTCGTCGCCGCGCTGCTCGGACTGCTCGCCTTCGCGGTGTGGACGCAGCGCGGCGCGCTCCAGGACTGCGCCGACAAGGTGCAGGACAGCTTCACGCGATCGGGAACCGCGGTCGTCGTGGCTGACACCGAATGCTCCTTCTTCGGAGTGTCGATCACGATCTCGGACCCACGTTCGGAGTGAACACCCTCGTCCGGCTCACCGGCGCCAAGACAGTTGCGAACACGGCGCTGCGATGGATCCCGTTGTTCCTGCCCACGCTGGAGCGGGCCTTCGGTGCGTCCACGACGCAGCTCACCACCGTGATCGGTGCGGGTGAACTGGCGGGGTTCTCGACGATCGCATCCGGAGCGCGGCTCGATCGCGGACGCGAACGAGTGGTGATGGTGTCGTCACTCGGTCTGGTCGCCGCATCGTCGGTGATCGCGCTCGGCGGATCCGTGGCCAGTTTCGCCGTGTCGTTCTTCGTCCTCGTGCTCGGCGTGGCGAACTTCACCGTCGCCGGCCAGGCATGGATCAGTCACCGTGTGCCGTACGGCCAGCGAGCCAGATCGCTGGGACTCTTCGAGACGTCGTGGGCCATCGCACTCCTGATCGGCGCTCCCGTCGTTGCGCTGCTCATCAACGTGTTCGGCTGGCGGGGCCCGTTCGTCGCATTGGCCGTCGCCGCCACGATCGCCGCGCTGGTCGTGGCGGGCGCGCTGCCACGATGGCAACCGCATTCCGACGCCGTCGAGTTCGTCGCCGCAGCAACACTGGGCGATGGAACTCACCGAACGACGAGCGCCTCGACCCCCCGGGCAAGGATCACGACCAAGGCGTGGCTGGTGATGATCGGTTCGGCGACGACGGCGATGGCCGGCCTGTCGGTGTTCGTCGTCTCGGGGAGCTGGCTCGACGATGCATTCGGCGTGTCGACGGGCGGCATCGGGGTGATTGCCGTTGCATTCGGCTCGGTCGAACTGGTCGCAAGCCTCACGAGTGCCGGCGTGGCCGACACGGTGGGCAAGTTCCGCAGCACGATCGCCGGTCTGGTGCTCCTGCTCGCCGGACTCGGCGTGATGATGCTGGCCGACGGTCGACTCTCCGTCGGCCTCGGTGGGCTCCTGTTGTTCCTCCTCGGATTCGAATTCGCCTTCGTGACCTCGCTCTCACTCGTGAGCGAGGCGATGCCCGATGCACGCGGCACCACCCTGGCCGTCTCCAATGCGGTGGCCACCGTCACCCGGGCCGGCGGGGCGATCATGAGTGGCTGGCTCTACGCAACGCACGGCATCGCCGGAACGGCGGCGCTGTCGGCGCTGTCGGCCGTCGTCGCCGCACTGTCGCTCGTGGTCAGCCGTCGGATCCGATGAAGTTCACGACGGAGGCGGCCACGGCGTCGGCATGCGTGTGCGGGCCGGCATGGCCGGCTCCGACCACCATCTCGCTGCGACAATTCGACGAGCATCTCGGCGAGTCGGCCCATCGCATCGCGGTGATGCGGCCGGGCGTGCTCGCCGTACAGGGCCAACACCGGCACCGTGATCTCGGCGGGGTCCCAGGGAGGTGACCGGCGGAGATCGGCGAGTTCCGACACCATCGCCGCCCCCTCGGCGCGTCGATCGGCCTGTTTCGATGCGGGGAGTCGATCCCAGACCGCGTCACCGACCAATCGCCGCATGAACGCCTCGGCGGCATCGCCGGGATCGTCGACGGCCATCGCCGCGCCACCGGCAGAATTGCCCGGCCACCAATCGAGCCACGACAGCGGGGTCTCGTAGACCGTCACCGACGACACGACATCGGGTCGTTGCGCTGCGAACGCCATGACCACGTTGCCGCCGAAGCTGTGACCGAACAGCGCAACCGGCGCGTCGGACAGTGCAGACGCGTCGGCAACGACAGCGTCGAGATCGGCGACGTTGGCCGCAACCGTCCACGGCGGACCCACCGAACGCGATCGTCCGTAGCCACGGCGGTCGTACCGAACAACGTGGAACTGCGTGTCGAGTCGTCGACTGAGCCGCAGCAGCCCTGCCGAGCGATCCATCGAACCGTGCACGACGATCAGCGTCGGCAGTTCAGGAGCGCCTGCAGACTCCGACCACACACCGGCTGCGGTGTCACATCGCATCAGGCGACTCGCACGATCCGCAACACATCGGTGGCTGCGCTCGCTGGTCGTGGTCGGTCAGCGTCAGGTGCCCCGGCCAGCACCAGCACGATGTCACCGGACGCGACAAGACCCGCCCGCAACGCAGTCTCGACGGCGAACCAGACCATCTCGTCGGTGGTGCCGTACAGGTCGACCTCGAGCGGTTCGACACCCCAGCTGATGGCGAGGGAGCGCACGACAGCGGGATCGGGCGAGAGCCCGATCATGCGGGCAGCAGGACGGTAGCGCGCCATCGCCCGAGCGGTCCGTCCACTGCGCGTGCAGCACAGAATCGCCGTTGCGCCGGCATCGTGTGCGGCCTGCGACGCCGCGTGCGTCAATGCCGCGGTGATCGGATCGATCGGCGACATCTTCTCGTGGTGCGGCGACTGCTGCATCCGTCCCAGACGGTTCGCCCACTGCCGGTACGACGCTTCGGATTCGGCCCGCTCGGCCACGATTGCCATCGTTCGCACCACCAGCGCCGGATCGTGCCCGATGGCAGTCTCTCCCGAGAGCATGAGCGCGTCCGTCCCGTCGAACACCGCATTGGCCACGTCGCTCACCTCGGCTCGCGTGGGTGACGGTGCGGTGATCATCGACTCCAACATCTGTGTCGCCGTGATCACCGGGACGCCTGCCTCCACGCAATGGCGAACGATCCGCTTCTGGAGGTGAGGTACGTCCTCGATCGGACAGTCGATACCGAGATCACCACGGGCGACCATCACCACATCGCTCGCAGCAATGATCTCGTGCAGATGGTCGATCGCTGCGGTGGTCTCGATCTTCGCGACCAACTGCGCACGATCGCCGACCACCGCTCGAACCTGATCGACGTCGGCGGCGGCCCGGACGAACGACACCGCGATGAATTCGACCCCGGCCGTGGCCACGGCCTCGGCCAGCACGAGATCCTCGGCGGTCGGCGACGGCAGTCGGAGACTCTCCGACGACAGGTGGACACCCGGGCGACCGTTGGCCTCGCCACCGTTCTCCAGCTGCGCGACGACCGAGTCGGCACCGATCTCGACGACCCGCATCGCGATGGCACCGTCGCCGAGTTGCACCCGACTGCCCACGACGAGATCCTCGATCAGGGTCGGATAGGGCACGGTGATGTGGTCGACGTCGCTGGTGCCCGCTCCCGGTCGGAGCGTGACGAACTCACCGGCGACGAGCCTCACCCCTCCGTCCGGAAAGGCCCCGGCGCGGATCTTCGGGCCGGGCAGGTCGGCCAACACTGCAACCGGCCGCCCGCGCTCGCGCGCGACCGATGCGGACACGTTCGAGTCGTTCGAGATGGTCGACGAGCGACCCGTGGCTCAGATTCAGCCTGACGACATCGACGCCGGCATCGATCAACTCGCCGAGCGCCTCGGTCGAGTCACTCGCCGGCCCGATGGTCGCCACGATCTTCGTTCGTCCGGTCATTTCTGCTTGTCTATCGTGCAATGGAACTTCTGATCATCCGCCATGCCCTGCCGGTGCGCCGCGAACTCACGACAGGGGCCGCCGATCCGGAACTGTCCGAGGCCGGGCTGGAGCAGGCCGTCCACCTCGCGAAGTACCTCGCGTCGGAGCAGATCGATGCCATCTACGCGAGCCCCCTGACGCGGGCGCAACAGACCGCACTCCCACTGTTGGACGGCCGTGATCTGGAGATCCGGACGTCGGACGGAATCGCCGAGTGGGATCAGCACAGCTCCGAATACGTTCCGGTCGAGGAGTTGAAGGCCGCCAACGATCCGCGCTGGCATGCGATGCTCGCCGGCGAGTGGTCCGTCGACGAGTCGGAGGAGGATTTCCGCTATCGGGTCGTCTCGTCCATCGAGGGGATCATCGGCGACCACGGCGGGCAGCGTGTCGCCGTCGTGTGCCATGGAGGTGTCATCAACGGATATCTCTCGCACGTGCTCGGCCTCGACACGTTCGCCCGGGGCTTCTTCTACCCGAACTACACCTCGATCAACCGAGTGGCGGCGGCCTCGAGCGGCGAACGCTCGATCGTCACCGTCAACGAGACCAGTCACCTTCGTGGCACGGGCCTCCCGATGGGTCTGTTCCAGAAGGGCTGAACGATGAATCGGCCCCTGAACGAAACACCGAACGACAACCCCATCGATGACCTGATCGACTTCCTCGACGCGTCACCGTCACCATGGCACGCCGTCGCCTCGACCGTCGATCGCCTGATCGGCTTCGAACGTCTCGATGAGTCCGATCCCTGGGACCACGTTCCAGCGGCCGGTTACGTCGTGCGCGGCGGCGCGATCATCGCGTGGAAGCTCCCCGACGCCGATCCGGGCCCCCATGCCCCGTTCCGCCTCGTCGGGGCCCACACCGACTCGCCGTGCCTGCGGGTGAAGCCCAACCCCGATGCCGGCAGTTCCGGTTGGAAGCAACTCGCCGTCGAGGTGTACGGCGGCATCTTGAACAACAGCTGGCTCGACCGCGACCTCGGTGTGGCAGGCCGCGTCGTCGGCGTCGACGGCACCTCGACGCTGGTCAACGTCGCCGAACCGATCGCCCGCGTGCCGCAGCTCGCCGTTCACCTCGATCGCGACGTCAACGGCATCGGACTCGTTCTCGACCCACAGCAGCACCTGAGCCCGGTCTGGGGTGCGGGAACCGCAACGACCGGCGAGTTCGCCGAATGGATCGGCGCGGCCGCCGGCATCGACGCGCCACCATCGTGGTGGGAACTGTGTCTGTACGACGTGCAGGGCGCCACCGTGCTCGGCGCCGATCGGTCGCTCCTCGCGTCGGGCCGCCTCGACAATCAGCTCTCGTGCTGGGCCGCGGTGACGGCGCTCGTCGAATCCGATCCGACCGACTCCATTGCAGTGATCGTGTTGAACGACCACGAGGAGGTCGGCTCCGCGAGCGCCACCGGGGCGGCCGGGCCGTTCCTGCAAACGGTGTTGTCACGGCTCGTGTCCGCCCGAGGAGGCTCGCACGACGATCTCCACCGATCGTTCGCCACGTCGGCGTGCATCTCGGCCGACAACGCGCACGCCGTGCATCCCAACTACCCCGAACGCCACGAACCCGGGCACCGCCCGATCGTGAATGCCGGCCCGGCGATCAAGGTCAACTCCAATCAGCGGTACGCCACGTCGGCGGAGACGGCCGCCGTGTTCCAGCGAGCGTGCGAGCGCGCCGGTGTGCCGTGGCAGGTGTTCGTGTCTCGCAACAACATGCCGTGCGGATCGACCATCGGGCCGGTGACGGCCACGAGGCTCGGCATCGCCACGGTCGACGTCGGCGTCCCGCAGCTGTCGATGCACTCGGCGCGCGAACTGTGCGGTGCCGACGACCCGGGCCATCTCAGGCGGCGATGAGCGAGTTCCTCGGCGCCGCTCGGGGCTGAACCTCAGCCCACTCGGGATTGGGCTTCGTCGAACAGTCGCTGGAGTTCGATCGACAACCGTTCGGTCGCCACTCGCACCGCGTGGCGTGTCTCGGACTTGGATCGGATCGTCTGATCCGCCGGGTCGTCGACCCAGATCGGTTCACCGATCACCACGCACACCTTGTGGGGGTGGATGAACTTGGCGTGCCGCGGCATCACCCGTGCCGAGCCACCGATGCCGATCGGAATGATCGGGACGCCGGCGCGAGCTGCGACATACGCGGCGCCGTCGAACAGCGGATGCACGACCGGCCCATCCTTGCGTTCACCCTCGGGGAACAGCGTGAGCGGTTCGCCGTGCTGCAGGATCCGGATGCACTTCATGAGCGCTTCACGGTCGGCATGGCCGCGGTTGACCGGAAATGCACCGAGCGCCGACACGAGCCAGCCGACGCTCGCGTACTTCCAGATCTCCTGCTTGCCCATGAAGCGAATCCGACGAGTCGACACGCATGCGGTGATCGGCGTGTCGACGTAGCTGCGATGGATCGGCGCGAGCACGTAGGCACCCGTTGCGGGCAGATGCTCGCGCCCCTCGATGCGCATGCGGGTGAACGCCATGGTGAACCAACACACCAGGCTGCGGAACAACACGTACGCGACCCGGCTGGCTCGCGACTCGGCGGTCGGCAGGGATCGTCGTTCGACCGTCATGGTTCCAGGGCAGTCACGGTTCGAGCAGGGCCAGAACCTCGTCGACGACCTGCTCGATCGACAGGCCACTGGTGTCGACGACCACCGAACCGGCCGCCTCGGTCAACGGACTGTCGCTGCGCGTCGAGTCCTTGCGGTCACGCTCGATGATCGATGCCTCGACCTCGGAGACGTCACCGCCGATCTCGGCGACACGACGCTCGGCTCGCACCCTCGCCGACGCGGTGACATAGAGCTTCAACGTCGCGTCGGGGAAGACCACCGAGCCGATGTCGCGGCCTTCGACGACACCGCCGTGATGTTCGGCGACCCAACGACGTTGCCGGCGTACCAGTTCGGCGCGCACCCTGCTGTTGGCTGCCACGGCGCTGACCGCCGAGGTGACCTCTCGACCGCGGATCTCGATCGTGGCGTCGACACCATCGACGTGCACCGACGGTGCCGTCGGGTGTGGGATCGAGTGACATCACCACCGACTCCGACAACTCCGCGATGTCGTTCTCGTCGGCCGGATCGAGCCCCCGTCGGAGCGCCGCGAACGTGACGGCCCGATACATCGCACCGGTGTCGAGGTACTCGAGTCCGAGCCGGCCGGCCACCGCTCGCCCGACCGTGCTCTTGCCGGCACCGGCCGGGCCGTCGATGGCCACGATGATCGGGTCGTCCACGGCACTCGCTCGCGCACTCACCACGACACCCCCAGCGGACGGCCCTCGTCGTAGCCGGCGGTGCTCTGCACGCCGACCACGGCCCGTTCGTGGAACGCAGTGATCGAATCGGCACCGGCATACGTGCACGACGACCGCAACCCCGCCACGATCTGGTCGATGATGTCCTCGACGCTCGGGCGCACCGGGTCGAGGTACATCCGCGACGTGCTGATTCCTTCCTCGAACAGCTCCTTTCGAGCCCGCTCGAAGCCGTCGTCGAGTTGCGTGCGGTGCTTCACCGCCCGGTTCGACGCCATTCCGAAGCTCTCCTTGTACAGACGGCCATCGGGGTCGCGCATCGTGTCAGCTGCCGATTCGTACGTGCCGGCCAGCCACGAGCCGAACATCACGCTGGCGGCCCCACCGGCGAGCGCCAGTGCGACATCACGGGGGAACCGGACACCGCCATCGGCCCAGATGTGACGTCCGAGCCGTTGTGCCTCGGTGGCGCACTCGACGACGGCGGAGAACTGGGGACGACCGACCCCGGTCATCATGCGCGTGGTGCACATCGCTCCCGGGCCGACGCCCACCTTCACCACGTTGGCGCCGGCCTCGATCAACTGACGAGTCCCGATTGCCGTGACCACGTTGCCCGCCACGATCTTCGCATCGGGGAGCTCGGCTCGTACCGACTCGATCGCACGGAGTGTGCGCGTCTGGTGTCCGTGGGCGGTGTCGATCACGAGCACGTCGACGCCATGGCCGACCAGCTCCTTGGCACGAGCGGCGGGTTCACCGTTGATCCCGACCGCGGCGCCGACCATCAGGCGACCCTGCGCATCGACGGCCGGGTCGTAGATCGTCGAGCGCAGCGCCCCCTCGCGGGTGATCACGCCGAGCAGGTGACCGTCGTCATCGACAACGGGAGCAACACGGAGTCGGTTGCGGCCCAGATGATCGAATGCTGCGGCCGGGTCGATGTCAGGGCTCAGGATGTGCAGGCTCGAACTCATCACGTTGGCGAGCTGCGTGAACCGGTCGAAGCCGTCGCCGTCGCTCTCGGTGAACACACCCACGGGCGTTCCGTTGTCGACGACGACCACGGCGCCGTGGGCCCGCTTGTGGATCAACGAGAGCGCGTCGGCGATCGTTGCGTCGGGGGCGAGCGTGATCGGCGTCTCGAACATCGTGTGGCACCGCTTCACGTAGTCGATCACCTTGGCCACGACGTCGACGGGGATGTCCTGGGGAAGGATCGCAATCCCACCGCGACGGGCGACCGTTTCGGCCATGCGCCTGCCCGCCACCGCAGTCATGTTCGACACGACGATCGGAATGGTCGTGCCGATGCCGTCGGGCGTCCGCAGGTCGACACTCATCCGTGAGGGAACGTCGGACAGGCTCGGAACCATGAACACATCGCTGTAGGTCAGGTCGTAGCCAGGGTCGGAATGAAGCATGCGCATGGTTGGTGGGGTCCTTTTCGATGCCGACGATTTGCCTGACATGGTTGGTCCGACGACATTCGCTCTGGAAGCGACCACAGGCTAGGCCCTAGTCTGACCCGTCAATGACACGAACCACGTCACCGGTCGCCCTGATCCACGGATGGGGCGGGTCGTTCGCAACGACGTGGGAGCGCAGCGGATTCACTGCACTGCTGGCGGACGCAGACGTGCCGGTGATCGGCATCGATCTGCTCGGCCACGGCACAGCGCCCAAGCCGCACGATCCCGACGAGTACGCCGATCTGACGACCCGCATCGTCGACGCCCTCCCCGACGAGCCGGTCGACGCCATCGGCTTCTCACTCGGGGCGATGACCCTGCTTCGCCTGGCGATCGACCATCCCGAACGGTTCCATCGCATCGTGCTCGCCGGCATCGGCTCGAACATCTTCGACCGCGACGATTCGGGCACCCAGGCGATCGTCGCCGGCCTGGAGACCGTGGCCGCCGGAGGCGACCCGTCGTCGCTCGACAACACCGTGCGGCTGTTCACCCAGTACGCCAGCCAGCCCGGCAACGACATCGAGGCCCTGACCGCGGTGATGAAGCGTCCGCCGTCGTCACCGATCACCGCCGGAACAATGTGCCGGTGTCACCTGTCCGGTGCTCGTCGTCGTCGGCGACAAGGACTTCGTGTATCCCGGCGACGAACTCGCGGCGGCGTTCCCCGACGGCCGGTGCCAGACACTTCGTGGCGTCGACCATTTCGCCACCACCGAATCGTTCGGGTTCTTCGACGCTGCACTCGAGTTCCTCGACGCCCTGTGCTGAACGCCCGGGTAGCGGTCTCCACCGACATCGACCGCGCCGTCGGCCGTGATCCGAGCCGGCGGCCTCGTCGCCATGCCGACCGAGACCGTCTACGGACTGGCGGCCGATGCCACGAACGCCGAGGCGGTACGGCGAATCTTCGCAGTGAAGGGCCGGCCCGTCGACCATCCGCTCATCGTGCATCTCGCCGACGCGGACCAGCTGTCGGCCTGGGCGTCCTCCGTGCCCGATTCCGCCCGACGGCTCACCGAGGTGGCGTGGCCGGGGCCACTGACGGCGATCCTGCCTCGGGCCGACGGCGTACTCGACGAGGTGACCGGCGGGCTCGACACCGTGGGGGTGCGGGTGCCGGCACATCCCGTCGCAGCCACCTTGCTCGAACGGGTCGGCGTGGGCCTTGCGGCGCCGTCGGCCAATCGCTTCGGCGCGGTGAGCCCCACCAACGCCGACCACGTACTCCACGACCTCGGCGAGTTCCTCGACCCCGCCTGCGACCTGATCCTCGACGGCGGCGACTGCCCGATCGGAGTGGAGAGCACCATCGTCGACTTCGTCAGCGATCCACCACAGATCCTGCGTGCCGGAGGCGTTCCCGCCGAAGACATCCGCCGGCTGCTCGGCGGTGTGGTGACCGACGCCTCCGGCCCCAGCCGGGCGAGCGGCATGCTGGCATCGCACTATGCGCCGAGTTGCGCCGTGCGGCTGGTCGACCATGCCGACGATGCGGTCGCGCTCCGTGCCGGCACACCCAACAGCGAGATCCTCGACCTGACCGACGACCTCGTGGTGTACGCCCACGACCTGTACGCCCGACTGCGCGATGCCGATGCCCGTGGCGTCGGTACGGTCATCGCGGTGCTCCCTGCGCCGACCGGACTCGGCTACGCCATTCGCGACCGCCTGACCAAGGCCGCCGCACCGCGTCACGGCTGAGCTTCAGGTCCAGTCGACGGCGTTGAGGTTGGTGATCCACAGGTCGCGAACGGTCAGGATGTCCGGCGCGGGCGAGCCCTCGAGCGCGGCAACGGTGAGGCTGACGGTGGATGATCCGGCGTCGGGGACGACATCGAGTCGACACCAGCACTCGATCGGTTCGTGCAGGTGCACGTCGAGCCGGTACGGCGGGTCGTCGTCGAGCACCTCGCCGAGCCATGACGCCACGACGAGCAATCCTTCGAACGTCTCGACGGGCAGTGCCTCCACCGTGAACGACGGGACATCCCGGCTCAGACCACCGCCCGGTTCCTCGACGTCAGTGCCGGCCGGGGTGCTGGCCGGGTCGGCGGGTTGTGTGCCGGTGCCGATGTGACGGAGGGCATCATCGGCGGCTTCGTTGACGGCCTGCATCGCCGCCGGGTCACCACCGCGGTCGGGATGATGACGCTTGGCGAGTTCACGCCGCGCCGTGCGCACGTCGTCGGACGTTGCATCCGGTCCGAGGCCCAGGACGCCGAACGAGTCGGTCACGCCGTCGAGTCGCGAAGTTCGCCGTAGCGCTCGCGCAACGCACCGGAGTCGACTGCATGGTCCACCGTCGTCCCGCTGCCGAGTCCCCACTGCTGCTGAATCGTGCGGTGGTCACATCCTTGGACGACGGCAGCTGCTTGGACGGCGGCTCCCGTTGCCACCGCCTGGCCGACGTCGGCCACCACCACCTCGGCGTCGACCAACCCGGCGATCACCGCCTGCAGCGCGCGCGAGTGAGCGCCGCCTCCTGTCAGCATCAGGCGTCCATCGAGTGCGGAATTCGTGCGCAACGAGTCGAGCGCGTCGAGCAGGCCGCACGCCACACCGTCGACTGCTGCTCGGGCGAACTCCTCACGGCTCACGTCGCTGCGCAGTCCGCTGAGCACACCGGTGGCATCCGGACGGTTCGGGGTGCGCTCACCGTCGAGGTAGGGCAGCAGCACGGGCCGGCGGTCACCACTCGCGGCGAGCGCCAACCGGTCGAATTCGTCGTGGTCGACGCCGAGCAGTCGAGCGACGGCGTCGAGCACCTTGGCGGCGTTCGAGGTGCACACGAGCGGGAGGAACCGGCCGGTCGCGTCGGCAAAGCCGGCGACTTCACCCGACGGATCGGCCGTGGGGCGATCGGCGACGGTGAATGCGGTACCCGACGTTCCGATCGAGATCACGGCGTCGCCGAGGTCGAGGCCCAGACCCAGCGCGGCGGCCATGTTGTCGCCCGTGCCCACTGCCACCGCCACACCGTTCCAGTCGCCCGCTGTGTCGAGTGGACCCAGCACGGTTGGCACCACGTGGGTCCAGTCACGGTCGGCATCGATGATCGCGAGCAGGTCCCACCGGTACTCCCCCGTCGCAGGCGACCAGTAGCCGGTCCCCGACGCGTCGCCACGATCCGTCGTGTACGCCCCGGTCAGCCGGTGAGTGAGGTAGTCGTGCGGCAGGAGCACGTGGGCGATCTCGGCCCACGCATCCGGATGGGTCCGGTGGAGCCACGACAGCTTGGTTGCCGTGAACGCGGCAACCGGCACGCTGCCGACGGCCTCGGCCCATGCGGCGGGACCCCCGCAGCTGGCCGAGCAGCCAGGCGGCGTCGGGGGCCGACTCGGTGTCGTTCCACAGTTTGGCCGGGTGCACCGCCTGGTCGGCCGAGTCGAGCGCCACCATGCCGTGCTGCTGGCCACCGATGCTGACCGCGACAACATCGCCGGACCCCGCTCGCTCGCGGAGTTGCGCGCCCGCAGCGGCCCAGGCGATCTCGAACGCAGTCCACCACGACTGCGGATCCTGTTCGCTGCACGGTGGTGTCACCGTGGCGTGCGGCGAGGACGCAGCAGCGACGATTTCCCCCGTGGTCAGATCACGGATCTCGACCTTGGTCGATTGGGTGGACGAGTCGACACCGGCAACGAAGGGCACCTTGCCAGACTAGAACGGGTCACACTAGATCCAGGTTGCGGACTGCCCCCAGGTGTCGTCGTAGACGACCTCCGCCACCGGCTTGCGCTTGACCGGCCCGTGGTGACCCTCCGGCACGCCGAGCGTGATGCACGCCGACAGCGCCACGTGCGCAGGAACCTCGAGGAGGTCGCGGAGTTCGGCCTCCACGCCCAGGTGCCACATCGTCAACGCGCCGCCATACCCGAGTGCACGAGCCGCCAGCAGGAGGTTCTGACACGCCGGATACACCGACGCCCCTTCGTACGGCGATGCACCGCGGTACCGCTCGAGGCACACGAGCACGACCACAGGGGTCTGTTCGAAGCGGTCGACGTACCGTTGCATCGAGTCGGCGAACCGCGATGGGCGGTAGCCGTCGCCTTCCCGCTTGGCCTCCCAACCCGCTCGGAACGCCTCACCGAGCAGCGACTTGGCGGCGATCGGCCCGTGGACCGTCGCGCAGCACGAGGAACCGGAAGGGCTGACGATTCGAACCCGATGGAGCGCGCCCCGCATGCCACAGGATCGTGGCGAGGTCGTCGTCGGGGATCGGATCGTCGGTGTACCGGCGGATCGCACGGGTGGTCGCCAGCCCGTCGAGAAGCGAGACCGGCTCGCTCACCGACCGTGGAACTCGGGATCGCGCTTCTCCATGAACGCCCGCACGCCTTCGGTGAAGTCGTCGGTGCGCAAGAGGGGCAGCAGTTGGAGGAACACGTGATGGACGTTCTGCTCGAACGTCTCGGTCTCCGCGGCGCGCATCATGCGCTTGATCGCCCGAACCGCCAGCGGTGCATTCGCCGCGATGTCCGCGGCCATCTCCGCCGTGCGCTTGTCGAACTCGTCGACCGCAACCACCTGGTTGACCAGACCCAACTCCAACGCCTCGGCGGCACTCAGGGTGCGGCCGGTGAAGGCGATCTCGGCGGCCTTGGCGTAGCCCACCATTCGGGGGAGCAACCAGGTGCCACCGCTCTCGGGAAGGATGCCGCGCTTGGCGAAGCCGGGGTTGAGCTTGGCGTTCTCGGCGGCGATGCGAATGTCGCAGCCGAGCGCGAGGTCGAGTCCGTACCCCGCAGCGCCGCCGTTCAACGCACAGATCGTCGGCGTGTCGATGTTGTGGAGCACCACCGGCGGCGCCGAACGCAGGTCGAACTCACCCGTGAAGCCGTACCACCGTCGCCTCCACCCAGATTGCCCAGGCCGCCCTTCGGCCCGGCCATCTGCGCCTGCAGATCGAGCCCGGCACAGAATGCACGGCCCGATCCCGTGAGCACGATGCACCGCACGTCGGGGTCGTGGTCGGCTCGCAGGAGCAGCTCACTGATCTCCTGGAGCATGACGCCCGAGATCGTGTTCATCCGCTCAGGGGCGTCCAGCGTGAGTGTCGCGACGTGGTCGGCGACCTCGTAACGCACCTCCGAGGGGCTCGACGGCGGGATGGAGACATTGGCATCGTTCACAGTGCAGAAACGGTAGTGCGTTCCATTCACCCCGCACGATGCGTACAATCGTCGAACCTTATGAGTACAGGCATCCCGCCCGTACCCCAACAAGGGGGAGAACCCACAACATGCAGATATCACGCGTGAAGCGCGTCGGTGCACTGCTGGTCGGTCTGACTCTCGTTGCCGCAGCGTGCGGCAGCGACGACGACGCCTCGACCAGCACTGACGCACCGGCCGGCACCGAGGCCGCAGTCGAGGCGACGACGGCCCCGGACACGACTGAAGCAGTGACCGAAACGACCGAAGCGCCGGACACCACCGATGCCGCAGTCGAGGGAGAGACCGTTCAGGCCGCTCCCACGTGCACCGGCGAGAGCGACGGGACACTGAACATTGCCACCGTGTTGCCGGAGACCGGCAACCTGGCGTTCCTCGGCCCGCCCGAGTTCGCCGGAACGCAGCTGGCAGTCGATGAGATCAACGCTGCCGGCGGTGCGCTGGGCCAGGACGTGACCCTGGACCAGGGCGACTCCGGCGACACGTCGACCGACATCGCCAACCAGACCGTCGACCGCCAGCTCGCTGCCGGTGCCGACGCGTTCATCGGCGCCGCGTCGTCGGGTGTGTCGTTCACGTTCATCGACAAGCTCGTCGAGAACTGCAAGATCCACTTCAGCCCGGCCAACACCTCGCCGGACTTCACCGACTACGCCGAGGACGACCTGTACTTCCGTACGGCTCCCTCCGACGTCCTGCAGGGTCGCGTGCTCGCCGATCTCATGATCGAAGAGGGCGTGACCACGGCCAGCTTCATGGCGCTCCAGGACCCGTACGGTGAAGGTCTGCTCAAGTACTCGACCGAGCCGTTCGCTGATCAGGGCGGCGAGATCGTCGAGCAGTTCACCTACGACCCGCAGGCTGCAGAGTTCTCGGCCGAGGTCGACAAGGTGGTGTCCGGCGATCCCGAGGCACTGGTCATCATCGGCTTCGAAGAGACCGCCAAGATCCTCACGTCGCTGTTCGAAGCAGGCTTCACGCCTGAGGCGGGCAAGCAGATCTTCCTCGTCGACGGCAACGTGGGCAACGCTCTCGGTCAGCAGCTGCCGGCCGGCTCGATGGAAGGCATCAAGGGCACCCTGCCCGCCGCTGAGATCACCGGTGACTTCCAGGCCCGTCTCCTCGAGACCGACCCGGCACTCATCGACTTCAGCTACGGACCGGAAGCCTACGACGCGGTGATCATCGTGGCCCTGGCCGCCCAGATTGCCGGCACCGACGATCCTGCTGCGGTTGCAGCTCAGATCAACGGCGTCACCCGTGACGGCGAGAAGTGCACCACCTACGCTGATTGCGTAGCGCTCATCGACGCCGGCACCGACATCGATTACGACGGTCCTTCGGGCCCGCAGACATTCGGCCCCGAAGGCGAGCCGACCGAAGCGAGCTTCAAGGTCCTCACGTACGATGCTGACAACGCTGTCGAGGCTGGCGTCCCGACCGTGTTCAAATTTGCCAAGATCTGATCACTCGGATCTGAATTGAACGAGTTCGGGGCCGCCTTCGGGCGGCCCCGTTCGCGTTCGGCAACGACGAGGATTCGTCAGTCGTTCACGAACTGCTGGATGACGTTTCGGCAGTCGGGTTCGTCGAGGAACGCCTGCTTGAACTCGATCCGCTCGAACCGGAAGATCTGGGGTTCGGACACCGAGAAGACTTTCTCGACTGCGTTGAACCAGGTACTGACGACGCCTGGGATCTCATCGTCGGCGACCGAAGACGAGCCGGACTCGAAGGTTCGCCGTTGATCGTCGAGCTCCGCGAGCGCCTCGTCGACACCCGAGTGCAACTGTCGTCGGAGTTCAGTCCGCTCGTCGATGTCGGGAAGTTCGATCGCATCGATCTGCTCGTCCCATGCACGTAGCTCAGCGGCCACGTCGTCCACGCCGTCGAGAATCGGAGGCAATCGTCCGTCGACCGGCTCGGAGTTGATTCCTTCCACCGAGGCGTTCACGTGATCGACGATGCGATTGTCGAGCGCTCGCAGCTCTGCGCACAATGTCGACGCGGTCTGGGCGTCGGGTGAGGGCCCTGCGCAGCCAGGCAGCGCCGCCGCAGTTGCAGCGATGCCCAGGACCGAGAACCTACGTGCCCAGGCGCGTTCGAGCACCGAGACGACCCCCGGTCAGCGGGCCTTGGCCAGCGTGCCGAGGTAGAGCTCGATGACCTTCGGGTCCGTGAGGAGTTCCTGGCCGCTCCCGGTGTACGCGTTGCGGCCCTGGTCCAAGACGTACCCGCGATCGCAGATCTGCAGGCAACGGGCGGCGTTCTGCTCGACCATGATGATCGAGACGCCGGTCGAGTTCACCTGCTTGACCCGCTCGAACACCTGGTCCTGCAGCACCGGCGACAGGCCGGCGCTCGGCTCGTCGAGGAGCAGTACCGACGGCTCCATCATCAATGCCCGGCCCATGGCCAGCATCTGGCGCTCTCCACCCGACAGCGAGCCCGCCCGCTGGTCGATCCGCTCGCCGAGCCTCGGGAAGATGTCGATCACCTGATCGATCATGTCGGCGACCCCGGACTTACGGAGGTAACCGCCCATCTCGAGGTTCTCGCGTATGGTCAGCGAGGGGAAGACGTTGTTGATCTGCGGCACGTAGCCGATGCCACGGGCCACCAGGAAGTTGGCCTTCTTGCCGGTGACGTCGTCACCCCGGTACCACACGGTTCCCGATGTGACCTTGATCAGACCGAACAGCGCCTTCAACATGGTCGACTTGCCGGCACCGTTCGGTCCGATGATGCCGATCAGTTCGCCGTCGCCCAGCACGAGTTCGGCACCGTTGAGGATGTTCACGCCCGGCACATAGCCCGCCACGACATTCTCGACATGAATCAAGGGTTCAGACATGACCATCTCCTGACTCGTCGTGACCGACAACCTCGCGGATCTCCTCCGTCAGCGCTGCGTGCGACGAACCGAGGTAGGCGTCGACCACGGCGACGTTCTCGCCGATCGAACGAGGAGTGCCTTCGGCGATCACCATGCCTTCCGCCATCACCACCACCCAGTCGGAGATGTCCGACACGACGTCCATGTCATGTTCCACGAACATGACCGTGATGCCCTCGGCCCGCAGCCGTTTGACGTGACCGAGCAAGGATTGCGTGAGTGCAGGGTTGACGCCGGCCATCGGTTCGTCGAGCATGATCAACCGCGGCTTGGCCATCATCGCCCGTGCCATCTCGAGCAACTTGCGCTGGCCGCCCGAAAGCGCTCCGGCGTACTCGGCTTTCATGTGGATCATGTTGAACTCGTCGAGGATCTCGAGCGCCTGTTGCTCGACGGTGCGCTCCTGGCGTCGCCATCCGCTGAGGATGCCGCTGCGCATCTGTTCGCCCGACTGATTCTGCGCCGCCAACATCATGTTGTCGAGCACGGACATCTTGGCGAGCACCTTGGTGAGCTGGAACGTACGAACCATGCCCTTCGCCGCGAGGGTGTGCGATTTCACCCCGCTGGTCGTCTCACCGTCGAAGACGACGCTTCCGCGATCGGGCTGGTCGAAGTTGGTGAGGAGGTTGAAGAACGTGGTCTTGCCGGCCCCGTTCGGGCCGATCAGCGCAGTGATTGCACCACGCTGGATCTCGACCCGCTCGACGTCGACGGCACGAAGGCCCCCGAACGAGCGCTCCACGTTCGCCGCAATCAGGATCGGGTCGGGCTTCGGCACGCCCGGAATCGGTTCGACCCCGTCGAACATGCCGATCGCCGGGTTGTCCCATTCCTGTTGCACGCCGGCCGCGGCGCCACCGCCGGACGTCCGCCCGAACTCGATCGTGTCGTCGGCTGTTGGGTTCACGTCACTTGCGGGCATCGATCGCAATCTCCCGTTTGTCACCGAAGATTCCCTGAGGTCTGAAGATCATGAGCAACATCAGGGTCAATCCGACCAGCATGAACCTCACCGGTCCGACCTGGGAGCGGTCCATGATCGAGTCCGGCATGATGCCGTTGTCGATCGTCTGGATCAGCACGTTCTCGATGAACGACAAGATGACCCAGAACAGCATGGAACCGACCACCGGACCCCAGATGGTCGCCAGACCTCCCAGGATGGCTGCGGTCAACGCGAAGAACGTCTGCTGGGTGGCGTAGTTGTCGGGTTGCACCGCGTTCTGCTGCACCGCGTAGAAGATGCCCGCCAGCGTGCCGAAGGTTCCTCCCAGGATCAACGACTGCATCTTGAACCGGTACACGTTCTTGCCGAGCGCCGTCGCCGCATCCTCGTCTTCGCGAATCGAGCGCAGCACACGACCCCACGGCGACTTCACGAGCCGCCAGACGACGAACACGCAGAGCAGGACCAGCGTCCAGCCAACGATGAGCTCATAGAGATCTGCGCCACTGAACTCGAGGTTGAGCCGGTCGAACAGACGGAAACCGTAGGTTGCTTCGTTGTTGAGCGGATTCCAATCCTGGAAGCTGTTGGCGAACCCGTTGATCCCGTTCGAGCCACCGGTGGTGTCGCTCAGGACCGCCGCGCGAACGGTCAATCTGATGATCTCACCGACGGCGATGGTGACGATCGCGAGGTAGTCCGCCCTGAGTCGCAGCGTCGGCAGTCCCATCAACAGGCCCAGCACGATTCCGCCGAGGATGCCCACGATGATCCCGACCCAGAGCGGAGCACCCAACGTGTTCGTGGTGATGCCGACGCCATACGCGCCGACCGCCATGAAGGCCACCTGGCCGAAGTTCAACAAGCCGGTGTAGCCGAAGTGCAGATTCAGTCCGATCGCGGCGAGCGCGAAGATGATCGCCTGTTGGGAGATACCGGCCCGAAAGGAGTTGGAGATGATCGAGTTCCAGTCCACGGCGCTATCCGATCCTCTCGGATCGCCCGAAGATGCCCTCTGGTCGGAACAGCAGGATCACGATCAAGGCGAGCAGGGCCCCGACGTTCTTCAACTCGGGTGCGACCCACAGTGTGACCATGAACGTGAACACTCCGATCAGCAGCGCCCCGACCATGGCGCCGTAGTCCGTGCCAAGTCCTCCCAGCGTCACCGCGGCGAGCACCAGCAGGAGCAACTGGGTCCCCATCAGCCAGCTGATCTGGCTGTTGAGGCCGAAGAAGACGGCGCCCGCGGTGACGAGTGCTCCGCCCACGAGCCACACGGTGGTGATGACACGATCCACATCGATGCCGGTCGAGGCGGCCAGGTCGTTGCTGTCGGCGACGGCTCGCATGGCTTTGCCCATCTTGGTGGTCCGCAACGCCACCGCCGTGCCGATGAGCAGGAACAACCCGATCACGATGATCAGGAGTTCCTTGGGCAGTACGTCGATCGGACCGATGGAGAAGAGGGCGTCGGTCTGCACGGCGTACTGCTCGTACGGACGAGAGCGCTCGCCGAACAGGAACAGGAAGAAGAACCGCAGGAACAGACGCAAGCCCGATCGAGATGATCATCATCGCCGTGAGCCCGGTGCCGCGCTTGCGCAACGGACGCCAGAGCCCCCGGTCGATTGCGGCGGATCCGATCCCTCCGAAGACGAAGGCGAGCAGGGCCGCGAAGATGAGGTCGATACCGAGAATCGAGTTGAAGAAGTACGCGACGAGCGCACCGAACACGATCTGTTCGGACAGCGCGAAGTTCACCAGACCGGTCGTTCCGAAGATCAGCGACAGTCCGATGGCGCACAGCCCGATGATCAGGCCGAAGATGATCCCCTCGTAGAACAGACGGGCGCCACGGGTCAGGAGTCCGTCACTCTCCTTGTCGCGGGCGGCCCCGGCGGCGTCACCCTCGGCGAGATTGAACAGCACCCGAGACGCTTCTCCGGCCCGTGCCTCGACCGGGAGTTGCTGCTTGTCAGCCCGGACGAGCTCGACGCCGGGTGGGAGCGAATCGACGTTCAACTCCACGACGTACTGGCCAGGTCCGGGAAGACCGACCGACACGAACCCGGTCGCATCGGACGTGCCACGTCCGACCTCGTCACCGATGGATTCGATCGTCCGATCGACGATCACGGCTTCGTAGACGATGATCTCGGCGTCGGGAACCGGATCCTTCTCACCCCCGTCGTCGGGCTTGGCGAGGAGGGTGGTCTCGACGGACTCACCTGCTTGGGCGCCGGCAGACGCCGCGGGCACGAGCGAGATCAACGAGATCATCGCCAACAGAACCCCCAACACCGTCAGTGCGATTCGCCGTTCGGCGATACCTCTGAGCATAAGCGGGCGAGCTTAGGGGATCTTCGCCACCGGCAACGACTCTCCAAACCGAGGATCCGTTTCCGGAAGATGAACTTCCGTGCACTCCCCGGGCACCGGTTCGAGCCCGGCCAGGAGCAACCAGACCGTCGCCACCCAGAGCGCGGTCGCTCCTGCGACGTGGACTCCGGCGAGAACGGCCGGGACGTCGCTGAAGTACTGGACGTAGCCGACGCCGCCCTGGAGCACCGCGATGAACATCCACGTCGAGAGCTTCCCGCCGAAGCGTGCCGCCAGATCGGGCGTGCGTCGCAGTACGACGACGAGTACCAGGAAGATCGCCAGGGCGATCCACACCGTGATGCTGTGCAGTTCGGCGACGGTGGAGATGTCGAATCCGTAGCGGCGGGCCGTCTCGTCGCCGGCGTGAGGACCGGCTCCCGTGACGACGGTGCCGGTGACCAGCGCCGCCGCCACGAGGACGGCGAGCGCCACGAACAACCCGGTGCACGAGCGGTGTCACGCCGATGTCCTGCTCGACGCCACACCGGTTCGGGACCCGAGCGGTGCACGGCGACGAGACCGAAACCGATCGACAGCATCGCCAGGATGAAGTGCGACTGCACCAGCGAGGGGTGCAGGTCGCCGCGTACTGCGAGACCTCCGAGCACCCCGTTGCCGAGAATGGTCAGCAGCACACCCAGCGACGGACCCACGAGTCCGCGTCGACGCGGCCAGACCCTGAACGCACCGATCGCCAACAGCAGCGTCGGAATCCCGATGACGCCGCTGAGCAGCCGGTTCACCTGCTCGATCGCTGCGTGCCCGGTCGACACGTCGATGAACCGTTCGCTGTTGCAGTTCGGCCAGTCGTCGCAGCCGAGCCCGCTCCCGGTGAGCCGAACGATGGCGCCGGCCACGGTGAGCAGACACACACCCGCAACCGTGACGATCGCAATCTGGCGAAACCGTCGCAGCGACATCGAGAGACGCGGACGCGTGGCTTCACTCTCCATACCCGACTGCAGGATACGACTAGCGTCGCTCGGGTGCTGAGCTCGTTCGACGACTTTCCGATCCATCAGACGTCACACCCGATCGCCCAGACGGGGTCGACCGACATCAACCACTACGACCGATACTTCTTCAACGGCTACACGAAGGACACCCGTCTCTTCTTCGCGCTGGCGATGGGCCTCTACCCGAACCGCCACGTCGCCGACGCGTCGTTCAGCGTCGTCGTCGACGGTGGCACGGTCGATGCCCGCCAGATCAGTGTGCACGCATCGCGTCGCGCTCCAGCGGACCGTGCCGACGCGAACGAGGTCGGACCCATTCGCGTCGAGGTGCTCGAACCGCTGAACGCATTGCGCGTCGTCGTGGAAGCCCCCGAGCACGGGCTGCGCGCCGACCTCACGTTCGTGCGACGCTCGGCACCGATCGAGGAGGCCCATTTCCACCAGCAGATCGGCCTCCGCGTGGTGTTCGACTACACCCGTCTCACCCAGTTCGGGGGATGGGAGGGCTGGATCGAGGTCGACGGCGAACTCACCGATCTGGCTCCGGGCGAGACGCTCGGTTGCCGCGATCGCTCGTGGGGGGTCCGTCCGGTCGGCGAGCGCGGTTCGACGGGAGCGCCCGTCGCCGACCCGCAGTTCTTCTGGCTGTGGGCACCGATCAACTTCGACACGTTCTCGACCCACTTCGACGTCAACGAGTACTTCGACGGCCGGCGCTGGCACGAGAGCGGATTCGTCGCGCCGGTCGCCGGCGCGCGGCACTTCACCCGACGAGGCTCCTGCGGCCGAAGCGATGCGCTCGGTCGACTACACGATCGACTGGAGACCGGGCACTCGCACTGCTGCGGCGTTCGAACTGGTGATGACGCCGTGGGAGGGCGAGGCCTCGACGATCAGCCTGGAACCGCTGTTCGAGTTCCACATGTCGGGGCTCGGGTATCTGTCGCCCGAGTGGTCACACGGCGTCTGGAAGGGCGAGCTGGCAGTCGGCGGCGAACGCTGGGATCTTCCGGTTGACGACGTGCTGGCACCCCACCACGTGCACGTCCAGTCGATCGTTCGAGCGACGACGTCGGGGGCGCTCGGCGAGCACCAGGGAATCGGCATCCTCGAGCAACTGGCGATCGGACGCCACACGCCGACCGGTCTCGAAGGGATCTTCGACGGCTTCCCCGGGTGAGTCAGGGCGGTGAGTCGGCCGGCTGATCAGGTGTGACGGATCGTCATGCCGCCGTCGACGGCGATCGTGGCGCCGTTGACGAAACTCGAGCTCGGCAGGCACAGGTTGAGCGTCATGTGGGCGACCTCCTCAGGATCGCCGTAGCGCCGCAGCGGCACCCGCCGGCGGGCGTAGGTGTCCTTGGCCTCGGTGGGGATCGCTGCGGTCATCGCCGTGTCGATCGGGCCCGGGACAGATGCAGTTGACGGTCACGCCGTGGCGGCCGAGTTCGACGGCAAGGGCACGCGTCAACCCGGTGACGCCGGCCTTCGAGGCCGCGTAGGCGGCGAGGCCCGCCGTGGCGACGATCGACTCGGTCGACGCGATGTTGACGATGCGTCCCGATCCCGACTCGATGAGGTGCGGCAACGCGAGTCGGATGAGTCGGGCATGCGCGGTCAGATTGATGTCGAGCGTGCGGGCCCAGTTGTCGTCGAACTCGGCCTCGTCCTGGAACATCGAGTTGACCAGGGAGACCCCGGCATTGTTCACCACGATGTCGATCCGGCCGGCCCAGGCAACGGTCTGGTCCACCAGGTTGCGGAGCTGGGCGTGGTCGGCGACGTCGCAGGTCACCCCGAGCGCCGCGTCGTCACCGTGCACCGCTCGAATGCTGTCGACCACTGCACCGACGGCATCGAGCGGCAAGGTCGGCCACCACCACGCGTGCGCCTTCGTCGGCGAAGAGTTGCGCCGTCGCACGACCCATGCCGCTGGCCGCGCCGGTGACGATGGCCACCCTGCCCTCGATCGAGCGCGACAGCCGCGTCAGGCGGCGGCCACCCGACACTCACGTCGCCGACCAACGCTTCATTCCGCCCATTCCGTACTGGTGCAGGACCAGCGCGCGATCCGGCGTGATGGCCAGGAACGCGGTACCGGGCGAGTCGTCGGGCCCGCCGGGCGCGAACGCATCGAGGTCGTAGTCGAACACCCCGGTCCACAATCGACGCTTGGTGTCGAGGTCGGCGAAGACCTCCGCCGTCCCCCAGATCTCGACACCGTCGCCCACGGCGTCGACCTGCCAGTGCATGGCGACATCAGCGTGGGCCGCCACGTTGCGAGCCTTCACCGAATCCGTACCGATCATCACCCAGCAGATGTCACCCTCCCAGCAGGGATGCACCGGCACCACGTCGGGCTTGCCGTCTGCGCCGACCGAGGCGAGGTGGGCCCATGGGCTCAGACCTGCGGCGAAGGCCTTGACGTCGTCGAGTTCGATTGGTTCGCTCATGGCCGAACAGTAGTCACTTGCTCAGCGCCGGACTTCGTAGAAGGCGTTGACCGAGTGGTCGACGTCGAGCGTGCGGAACCGGGCGAACCCGGCGGCGAGCGCCATCTCCCTCGCTCGTGACTCGGGAAGGCCGAGCGTGCCGAGGCCGGCGCCATCGGGGGCCGACAGCGCCGACGACATGCACGACAGCACACTGATGCCGTACATCAATGGCGCCATCGGATTCTTCTGGACGTTCTCGGCGAACGTGTCGCGCCCCTTGATGTCGACGAGCAGCCACGTGCCCTGCGGCGCCAACGCCGCGCCGATGGCATCGATCATCTGCTGCGGGTGGGTCATGTCGTGGATGCAGTCGAACGTCGTCACGAAGTCGACCGACTGGTCGTCGGGCAACGGCTCGACGCGGGGATCGACGAACCGCACATTGGCGGCGTTGTCCTCACGTCGGCGATGTTCTGCTCGTTCGAGCGCATGCTGCGAGATGTCGTAGCCCACGAAGGTGCTCTGCGGGAACGCTTCGGCCATCAGCAACACCGCTCCCCCGGCGCCGCACCCGATGTCGGCAACGGTGATTCCCGCCTCCAGCCGCTCCACGATGCCGTCGAGCGCCGGGAGCACCGTCGGAATCAGATGGTGACGATTCCACGGCTCGAAGCTCCGTTCGATCCCGACGGCGCCCTCGGCTCCGTGGCTGTCGTAGTCGTGACCCAGCCCGGTCCGGAAGCTCTCCGGCATCACCTCGAGTGCCGCCATCGTCTGGGGGAACCGATGGAACATGCCCATCCCGAATGCGGGATGGTCGGGAGTGGCGAGCACTGCGATGGCCTCCGGTGTGAGCCAGAAGCGCTCGGGCGTGGCGTCCGCGTCGACGGCGATCAGCTTCGCGGCAGCCTGGTTGTAGGCCCATTCACGGACCCACCGCTCGTCGAGCCCGGTGTGGTCGGCCAGCTCCGTCGTCGTGAGCGGCCCATCGGCAGCTGCCAGGGCCGCGTACAAGCCGAGCCGGTCGCCGAGATGGATCATGCCGGCAGTGACCGCGCCGCTGAGCTGCGTGAAGACGGAGAACGAGTAGTACTTGAGCAGGTCGGGATCGGGCGCTTCGGGCATGGCACGACGGTAGATCGTCGGCTCCGGTCACCCGTCAGCGGGTGCGTTGCTGCCGGCCCAGGTGCTCGACGTCGCTGAGCTTCGACAGACAGAACGTGAATCCGTCGTCGAGCTCCATCGCCTCGAGCCGGCTGATCGACGTGTGCCCCAGAACGAATCGGTCCCACTCCCACGGCACCGGATCGAGTCCGAGGAGATGCCCGACGGTGACCGAGTTGGTACCGGCGTGGGCGACGAGTGCGATCCGAGCACCCGGCTCGCGAATCTGCCAGACCGGCAGGTCCATCTCGGAGCGTACGACGCCACGATCGGCGAGGAATCCGGTGACGCCCGTTCGGATTCGTGCGACGAAATCGCGCATCGACTCGCCGCCGTGCAGGCCGTGCCAGCGGTCCTCGGCCTTGCGTCCCCTGAGTTCGGCGTACGCCTCGGCGGCCTTCTCGGCGGGAGTGCCGTGCCAGACAGGGTCGCGGATCTCCTCGAGCCAGGGGTCGACGACCTCGTGTCGACCCAGGGCCTCCAGGAGCGGCTGCGCCGTCTGTCGCGCCCTGACCAGCGGCGACACGAGGATCTCGTCGAACTGTTCGTCACGCAACGCACCGGCGAGCAACTCCGCCTGTCGACGACCGAGATCGGTGAGCGGAGGATCGACCACGGTGAGGCCATCGCGCACCCATTCCGGCTCGCCATGTCGGATCAACACGATCTCCATGGCTGCGACTGTACGTGGAGCGCGCGAGGCCGAAGCAGTCGATAGCTTGCGGCGCAGTGACTGACGCGACCGATGCTGCCGCGGGCTGGTACGCCGATCCGACCGGTCGCTACGAACACCGGTACTACAACGGACAGACCTGGACCGCTGACGTGTCGTCCGGCGGCCAACGGTTCGTCGACCAACTGGGCCTCAGCCCACGTGACCAGCCAGACGTCGGCGAGCGACAACGCCCCGAACGACGCACTGGGCACCGCCGCCATGGTGCTCGGCATCGTGGCGATCTCGATCGCCTGGATGCCGTTCGTCGTGGTGCTGGGAATCCTCGCTGCACTCCTCGCTCTCGTGTTCGGCTGGATCGGGGTGCGACGAGCCCGGAATTCAGGCGGGAGCCGTTCATTCGCCGTGGTCGGCCTGGCAACCGGCGCAAGCGCCCTCGTCGCCGCGACAGTGGGCGTACTGCTCACGATGGTGGTGCTCGATGTCTACGACGACTACCTGAACCCGCAGCCGAACAGCGTCGCCGTCACCGAATGCGAACTCGAGGGGTCGCGCGCCACCATGGCGGGCGTACTCACCAACACCGGTGACCGCACGGCCGACTACTCGGTGCTCGTCGGGTTCGTCCGGCCGGGTACGGACAACGCTCACCGTTCGGAACGCATCAGCATCGACGACGTCGAGCCGGGCGCCGACGCACCGTTCACCGCTCAGAGCCAAGTCGATCTCGAGGCGATCGACTGTGTGATCCTCGACGTCAACGGCCCACTTCCGTTCGGCGTCGCCGTCGACTGATCGGGCCGCACGTCAGACCCTTCACATCAGACCGTCGTTGCCGACACCCACGCGTCGTACAGCCGGCGGTAGGTGCCGTCACCCGTGATGAGTTCGTCGTGGTGGCCGTCCTCGACCAGCCGACCGTGATCGAGCACCAACACTCGGTCGGCACGTGCGGCCGTCGACAACCGGTGGGCGATCGCGATCGTCGTTCGGGTCGCTGCGAGCCGCTCGAGCGCTCGCGCGATGCGCACCTCCGTGAGCGCGTCGACCGACGAGGTCGCCTCGTCGAGGATGAGCACGTCGGGATCGGCGAGACCGGCGCGAAGCAGTGCCACGAGCTGTCGCTCGCCTGCCGACAACTGGTCGCCGCGTTCACCGACGCGGGTCTGCAACCCGTCAGGGAGCGAGTCGATCCAGTCCTGCACGCCGAGGTCGGTCACGACGCGTTCGACGTCGGGCGCTTTGGCGTGTTCCGAGGCGAACGCAACGTTTGCCGCGACGGTGTCGTCGAAGAGGAACGGCTCCTGCGACACCACCACGAGCCGGCTGCGCAACTCGGCACGGCTGACCCGACGCAGCGGGACTCCACCGAGATCGATCTCACCGATCGTCGGGTCGGCGAACCGGGCGATGAGGCGACCGAGCGTCGTCTTCCCCGATCCGGTCGAGCCGACCAGCGCAACCTGCTGCCCGGCCGGGATCGTGAAGTCGAGGTGCTTGAGCACGGCGGTGTCGGACGACTGATCGGTCCGACTCCGGTAGGCGAAGGTGACGTCGCGGACGTCGATCTGCAGCTGACCGGCAGGTAACGGAATCGGATCGTCCGGCTCGGGAGGCCCGACCGGCATGTCGAGCACCGACAGCACCCGGCGCAGACCGGCGACGGCCATCTGCGTCGTGTCGATCACCTCGGTGAACCCGGCAATCGGCTCGAGGAAGCGATACGTGAGGAAGATGAACCCGATGAGCGCGCCGGCGGTGAGCCCGCTCGCCGGCCCGAGCCAGACGCCGACTCCCACCACGGCGCTCACCGTGAGCGCCGAGAAGACCTCGCCGGACGGGAACAGGAACGCGCCGAGTCGAGCGGCACGGATCTGAGCGACGGTCTTCACCTCGACCGCTCGTGCAACATCGTCCTGCATCTTCGGGCCGGCCCCGTACACGCGGATCGTCGGCGCGCCCGACACGACCTCGGCAACCGTGCCGAGCATCTGCCCGTTGCCGTGACGAGCCGAGTCGTAGGCGACCAGCAGGCGCGCCTGCACGGCGCGCAGCACGAAGATCAGCGGGAACGAGACGACGAAGGCGACGAGCGCGAGCTGCCAGTTGATCGCCAGCATCACTGCGGCGACGATCACCATCAAGGTGCCGTCGACGAGCCAGGCAAGACCACCCCACTGGAAGAACTGCGCCAGCGTCTCGATGTCGCTGGTGACGCGGGCCACGAGGCCCCCACGACGCTCGTCGTTGTGGTCGGCCAGGCTCAGCTGGTGGATGTGGCTGATCAGGCGCACCCTGAGGTCGTGCAACGCGCGCTCGCTGCGCACCCCGAGCCGGAGGGCCGCGTACCGAAAGGCGACGCCCGAGATGACGACGGCGATGGCCGCCGCAATCGCCATCTGGACGATGACGTCCATGTCGACGCCATCGTCGGAGAGCCCGCGGTCGATGGCCTGTTGGATCAACAACGGCACCACCACCCGGCCCGCCGCGCCGATCGCTGCGAGCAGCCAGGTCAGACCGAGCCCCTGACGAAGAATCGGTGCGGTGCGCAGGCCACGACCGATCGTTCTGACCGCCGAGTCCTGATTCGTCGGTGTCATGGTTCCGGCCTTGGCGGCCAGGGTCGGGTCGATCACGCTCATGATCCCGCCACTCCCACGTCGATGTCGCTCGCATCACGATCGGCCTCGAACGCTTCGACGAGTTCACGGTACGCAGCGGTCGACTCCATCAGTTCGTCGTGCGTCCCGTGCGCAGCCACCCGCCCATCGGCGACGAACACGACGTCGTCGGCGAGGGCGATCGTCGACGGTCGCGACGCCACCATGAGCACCGACGAGTCGGCGAGCTCGCGTCGCAGGTTCTCCAACACGATGGCCTCGGTCGCCGGATCGAGCGCCGAGGTCGTGTCGTCGAGCACCAACAGTGACGGGTTGCGGACGAGTGCACGCGCGAGTGCGAGTCGTTGGCGTTGGCCGCCACTCAAGCTCACCCCACGCTCCCCGACGACCGTGTCGAGGCGCTGCGGCAAGCGCTCGACGAACTGCTTCGCAGCGGCGAGATCGAGGGCGTGCCAGATCTCGTCGTCGGAGAACCGATCGCCGAGCTCGACGTTGTCGCGCACCGTCCCACCCATGAGGAAGGCCTCCTGGAACACGATGCAACGCGGCCGGCTCGGAGGCCGACCACACCCGACGACGGAGCGATCAAACCGATCGCGAGCTGAGCGATCGTCGACTTGCCCGATCCCGTGGGCCCGACGAGCGCAGTCACGTTGCCATGTGGGAGCGCCAGCGTCACCTCGGTGATCGTCGGCGGGCCGTCGGCCTCATGGGCGAACGAGACGTTGTCGAAGGCGATCCCGATGCCGCTGGGTGGTTCGGTGATCCTGTCGACGGGATCGTCGTGGAGCGGCTCGCGGAGCACCGTCTGGATCCGGTTCCACGCAGCGATCGAGCGAGGGAGCTCCGAGAGGGCGAAGCCGATCAGGCGAAGCGGGAAGATCAGCAGGGTGAAGAGGAAGATGACACCCGACAGCTCACCGATGGACAGTTCGCCTGAACGCACGCGAAGCGACCCGATGACGACGAGGAGGATGTTCGTGAGCGACGGGATGACGTCGAGGAAGGCTTCGAACCAGCTCCGCAGGCGCAGGGCGTGCACGCGTGACACCCGGACCTGATCGGCGAGGCCGGACAGCCGCTCGGTTTCACGTTCTTCGGCGCCGTACGACTTCACGAGCTGCACACCCTCGAAGCTCTCGTGGACACCGGCCGAGAACTCACCGAGTTGATGTTGGGCGCGTGCGAAGTGCCCGGACACGAGCCGCTCGTACACCACGTTGGTGGCCACGAGCATCGGGAAGACGATCACGGCAACGAGGCCGAGGGCCACGTCGATGACGAGCATCCAGATCGTCGAGACGATCACCATGACGACCGTTCCCAGCGCGAACGGGATGGGGCCGAGCACGCTCACCGTCGACTCTGCGTCGACACCGGCACGAGCGACGAGATCGCCGTCGGGTCGGCGGTTGTGCCAACTCATCGGCTGGTGGACGTACCGGTCGACCACCTCGTTGGTGAACATCTGGGCAACGCGCCACATCGTGATCGAGGCGTAACTGCGACGGATCACGATGGCCACCGCGCGCAGCACCCCGATGCCGAGCACCATGGCGATGCCGGTGAGGAAGGTCGCCAGCGCGACGTCGCCCTCCTCGAAGCGCGGCAGGATGACGTTGTCGATCACCCAGCTGATGGCGAAGCTCGACGCGACGGTGAGCACGGCGAACACCGCGGCGCCGCCGACGGCGATGCCGAACAGCTTCGGCTGCATCGTGATCATCGACCAGAGGAACCGGCCGTTGCGTCGAGCGCGCTCGACCGCACCAATCTGCTCGTCGGCGAGCCTGGTCGGTCGCCCCGTCGGTCACGGGACGTTTCTACCAGCGAGCGCCTGGCATATCGTCAACAGTTGTGAACCCGGACTCGTCGACCCGACCTCCGACGGATGTCGAGCCGCCGCGATCGGCCTCCGTCGTCGATGACACGCACGGTCCGTGGCGGCGCTCGAAGGCGCGCAAGGCGCTGCTCGTCGTCGGCGTCATCGGTTTCGTCGCCTTCTGGACGTGGGCCTTGTTCTTTGCGTCCAAGGAGGCCGTCAACCGGGTCGACGATCGAGCCTGGGCCGAGCGGGCCGAAGTGATCTGCGCCGACTACGACGTCCGGATCAGAGCCTTGGAGGCGCAGACATCGAATGATCTGGCCGTTCGCGCCGACCTCGTCGTGCAATCGACCGACCTGCTCTCGGCCATGCTCGACGACATCACCGCCGTGCCCCCGACCGACGACAAGGGCCGAGCCATCGTTCCTGCGTGGGAAGCCGACTACCGCACGCTCCTGGACGACAGGTACCGGTATGCCGAGGAGCTGCGCAGCGGCCAGAACGTTCCGTTCACCGAAACGGCCGTCGAAGGTGTGCCGATCACCGAACGGATCGAAACGTTCGCCGGCGACAACGAAATGCCCTCGTGCGGCCCGCCGCGCGGTTCGATCAACTGAGCGGGCTGCACTGCCGGCTTCACTGAATGGTCTTGATGACCCGCGCCGGAACCCCGGCGGCCACGCTGTTGTCCGGGATGTGACCGGTGACCACGCTGTTGGCGCCGATGACCACGTGGCGACCGATGGTGGCCCCGGGAAGCACCACGGTGCCGTGGCCGAGCCACGAGCCATCGCCGATCGACACCGGGCGCTCCGGCATCACCTGCTGTGAGATCGGACGGTCGAGGTCGGCGTAGCCGTGGTTCTGGTCGGTGATGTAGACGTGGTGACCGGTCCACACGTCGTTGCCGATGGTGATGCTGAGATGGCCGACAATTCCACTGCCCTTGCCGACGAGGCAGCGGTCGCCGATCGAGATCACCGGATCGGACACCATGTCCTGGCCTGGCACCATGCCCGCCGACAGCGTGCTCTGCGGGCCGATCATCGTCCCGTCGCCGATGTGGATGTAGTGCTCGTTGAAGATGGTGTTCCACGGAAAGCAGATGACGCTGTTGCGGCCGAACGCCCCGAATCGATGACCTCGTCGCGTGTCGGGGCCGATCGCTCCCATCTCGATGGCCGCTTCCCACGCCCGGATCACCAACTCCCCCATCGCCCGCCGGACACCGACGCGAGCTCGATGAGCGAACAGGTGAGGCACCGGAGGACGGTCGAGCACGAGCAGCGACGCTACTTCGAGCGCGTGCCCGCTCCCTACAGTGGCCCGATGTCAACCGCCCCGTTCGGATCGATCACCGATGTTGCCGGCGTGCGTGTCGGCCATCACCAACGGGCAGGACGCGGGTGGCAGACCGGTACGACGGTGGTCTTCGTTCCCGACGGCGCCACCCCGGGTGTCAGTGTCCGCGGCGGCGGGCCGGGCACCCGTGAGACCGATGCGCTTCGGCCGGAGAATCTCGTGGAGCTGATTCATGCGGTGTGTCTCACCGGTGGCAGTGCGTTCGGGCTGGCGGCCGCCGATGGTGTGGTCGGCTGGCTCGAGGAACAGGGGCTCGGCTTTCCCATCGGCTCACCCGGCACTCACCGCCGACCGGGTCGGCGTGGTGCCGGTGGTGCCGGCAGCGGTGGTGTTCGATCTCGGGCGCGGCGGCAACTTCGCGAATCGACCCGACGCGCAGTTCGGCCGGCGTTCAGTGGAACGCGCACGTGGCCCGCGCGGCGCGCAGGGCTCGTGGGGATCGGTCGGGGCCGGAACCGGCGCCCGGGCAGGTGGCCTCCAGGGAGGTGTCGGCACCGCCGGCACCATCGTCACCATCGCCGGCGACATCATCGGCACGCCCGGTGTCGATGCCCAGGTCAGCGTTGGAGCCGTTGCCGTGGTCAACGCCAACGGATCCCCCATCGATCCGTCGTCGGGCCTGCCATGGACTCATCTCCCGCCCGGGGTCGGACTCGATCTGCGCCGGCCGTCGGCGGTCGATCGAGCTCGGCTGCTGGCAGCCCTCGCCGGGCAGGCCACCGTCGGGTCCAGCCTCAACACCACCATCGGTGTCGTCGCCACCTCGGCGGCCCTCACCAAATCGGAGGTCTCCAAGATGGCCGACGTCGCCCACGACGGCCTCGCGCGCGCGATCCGTCCGGCGCACTCGATGTTCGACGGAGACACCGTCTTCGGTCTCGCGACCGGCGCCATCGACCTCGGCAGTGAACCCGCTGCGATGCGCTCGGCAGTGTCGCGTCAGCGCGCCGTCAACCAATTGCTGACGGCGGCCGCCGACACGTTCGAGATCGCCTGCGCCCACGCCGTGATCGCAGCCCGACGACGCGGCACGGCACCGTCGTACGTCGAGCTCTGCCCGTCGGCGTTCGGCTCCGCTCGTTAACGTGACCGACGTGGCGACCCCGACCATCATCGAGACGCCCGCGGACATGCGCGCCTGGTCACGGGCGGGCCGCTCGAGCCACGCCCATCGACGGAGTGCGCTCGTGCCGACGATGGGTGCGCTCCACGCCGGCCACCTGGCACTCATCGAAGCCGCCCATTCGTTCGCCGACATCGTCGTCGTGTCGATCTTCGTCAATCCCCTGCAGTTCGGTGACTCGCTCGACTTCACCGGGTATCCGCGTCCGATCGACGCCGATCTCGTCGCGTGCGCCGCCGCAGAGGTCGACGCCGTGTATGCCCCGACTGCGGCGGCGATGTACCCCGAGGGGTTCGACACTCGCGTGCTCCCCGGCGGGATCGCCTCCACGATGGAGGGCTCGAGCCGGCCCGGACACTTCGAAGGCGTGGCCACCGTGGTCACCAAGCTCCTCGCCGCCGTCACACCGGACGTTGCCGTGTTCGGTGAGAAGGATTTCCAGCAGTTGGCCATCATCCGGCGCATGGTCACCGATCTCGACTTCGGTGTCACCGTCGTCGGGTGTCCGACGGTTCGCGAACCGGATGGCCTGGCGCTCTCGAGCCGCAACCAGCGGCTGACGCCGCAACAGCGCAACGCGGCCGCCGCGATTCCGCGGGCACTCGAGCAGGCACTTCAGACGGCGCGTCGTCCCGAGACGTCGGTCGACGACATGATCGCGAGCGCGACATCGGTCATCGATGCCGAACCGCTGGCGTCACTCGACTACGTGAGCGTCTTCGACGCCGACACGCTCGAGGTCGTCCGGACCATCATCGACTCGGATCGCATTTCCGGTCGGTACCGAATCGCCATCGCTGCTCGCTTCGGCGACGTGCGGTTGATCGACAACGCCGACCCCTTCGCGCGCTGAGCTCACGTCCTGGAGACGGTCGGCGACGCCGGTCAGCACGACGACGAGCACCGCGGCGTTGAAGAGCGCATGGGCCACGATCGACGGGCCGATTCGGCGCAGCAGATGAGCTGCGATGCCGAATGCGATCCCCACGCCCGACAGCACCATGACGAGGCCGACGTTGCCGGCGCCATGGACGGGATCGACATGTGCGGCACCGAACAGCAGCCCCTGGACGGCGACGGCGAGGACTGCAGGCAAACGGCTGCGCAGTCCTCGCAGCACGACGCCGCGAAACACCATCTCCTCCACGATCGGCGCGGCGATCACGGCGGTGATGACGAGCGACACGACGTACGTTCGATCGATCGACGCCTCGTTGATCGCTTCGGTGTTGCTCGAGATCGGTAGGCCCAGCGCGACGACGACCGCCGCCGCGACCACTTGGGCGGCGAGCGCCGCCAACCAGACCACCGGGCCCCAACCGAGATCCGACCACTGCGGTCGCAGCCCGATGTCGTGTCCGAGCCCCCCGGTGCCCCATCGGCGGCTGGCGTACCGGCACCACCACACCGACGGTGCATAGCCGACCACGGCGAGCAGCGCGACATACGCGGCAATCGGCCACTGGAAGTCGATGACGATGTCGAGGAGGTATTTCGACACGACGAGCGACGCGGTGAGCACGAGCACCGCACCGACGGCGGCCACGACGGGCAGCGTCGGCGCCGCGCTGGGTCGACGGCGGTCAGCGGTGAGGAGCACAGCGGTGCCGGGCAACGGGGGCGGAAGGGAACGGGTCAGATCGGGCTCCATGCGGAGTCAAGTTTCTGTCAACAACTGAAAAGAATTTCCGCCGAGTGCTTCAGAACGTGGCGGTGCTGCCCGATGCATTGGACGCATCATTCCCGCGACCAGACGAGAAGCACCAATGCCGACTGCCCCAGCAACTCCCACGACACCCCGAGCGACGCTCCGGCGGATCGTCGTTGCCGCCATCGCCGTTGCTGCGATCGGCGTCGCCGTCGACGGCCCACTGTCGTCGCCGGTCGAAGCGGGCGGAGTCGCCAGCTCGGACTGGCTCGGAGTGGTCAACGCCTATCGGGCCCAGTCAGGCCTGTCGCCGGTCACCGAGAACCCCGCCTGGTCCGGTGGCGCCCAGAGCCACTCCTGCTGGATGCTCCTGAACGGCATCGCCCACGACGAAGCACCTGGAACTGCCGGCTACACGACGGCCGGCGACGAGGCCGGCAACAGCGGCAACGTTGCCGTGTCGAGCAATTCGAACGCGTCAGCTCGAAGCCACATCGACCTCTGGATGTCGGGACCGTTCCATGCCATCGGCATCCTGCGCTCCTCGCTGACACAGACCGGGTTCGGCCTGTGCGCGAGCCCGCCGAACCCGACGGCGACATCGTGGAAGTCTGCGGGGACGCTCGATGTCGTCCGCGGCAACAACTGGGGTGCACCGAAGCCGGCGGCACCCGTGGTGTTCCCCGGCAACGGCTCGACCACCAGCCTCACCCGATTCGTGGCCGAATCGCCCGACCCGCGAACGTTCTGCGGCTGGGGAGGCCAGTCCGTGGGGCTGCCGCTCATCGCGCTCATGCCGTCGGCGGTCAGCGCGGCCAACGCCACGCTCAACGGTCCGAACGGCCCGATCCCCACCTGCGTACTCCACAAGGGAAACACCAGCGGCACCGCCAGTGCCATCCTCAGCGGTGACAACGCAGTGTTGGTCATTCCCGTCCAGCCCGCTCGTGACCGGGGCGTACAGCGTGACCGTCGGTTCCAACGGCGGCAACGCGGCCTGGTCGTTCAACGTCGACCCGAACGCAGAACTCGGCGCCGCGCACCATCGGCGCCGCCCGCCCCACCTGCTCCACTGGCGACCACGTCCGCGCTCACCATCAGGCCACCCGTTCCAGCCCATCACACCCTTCCGCTTCGCCGACTCCCGGCTCCCGCGGGTCATCTTCCGCCTCGCCGCGAATCAGCTCGTGAGGGTGCCGGTCGCCGGTCAGTCCGGACTCCCGGCCGACATGACGTCGGTCAGTGCGAACTTCACCGCTGCCGGTGCATCGACCGCCGGGTACCTGACCGCTTCCAATTGCGCCGAAACCAACCCCTCGTTCTCGACGCTCAACTTCGAAGCCTTCGTCGGGGTCCCGAACCAGGCGATCATTCCGCTCGACCGAGGTGCACTCTGCCTGTTCGCGAGCGCCGAGACCGATGCTGATCATCGACATCAACGGCTACGTCGCACCGGGCGCGACGCAGTGGTTCAATCCGGTGAATCCCACAGCGTCTCCTCGACACGCGGGCCAGCCAGCCACTGCAGGCAGGCCAGGTGCTCCGCGTCGACGTCGAGGGCAACGGGAGCCCGGCTCCCGACGCTGCCGTCGCCGTTGCCGTCAATCTCACCGGTGTCCTGCCTGATCAGAACGGATGGGTGCGGGCGTTCCCCTGTGACGTCGCCGAGCCCGAGGTCTCCTCGATGAATCCCCAGGTCGGTCTCGCCACAGGCGAACTCGGCGATCGTTCCGACGGCTGCCGACGGAACGATCTGCCTGACGAGCGACATCACCACCAACGTGATCATCGACATCACCGGATGGTTCGGGCCCCAGGGTGGCCTGGACTTCGTCCCGCTGACCCCGCTCCGACTGACCGACACTCGACAGGCACACCCGGACCTCAACGGCGGATCGGGACCCAGGCTGGTCCAGCCTGGCGAGGTCTTCCGAGTGCAGGTCGCCGGCAACCGTGGAATCGCGTCGAATGCCAAGGCGGCAACGTTGAACCTCGTCGCTGCCGGTGGCCCCGCCGCTGGGTTCCTCACGGTGGTGCCATGTGGGGGCGGCTCCGATGTGTCGAACCTGAACTACCCCGGGCTCGGCGCAGTGGCCAACGGCGCCACCGTCATGCTCGATGGACAGGGATCGGTGTGCGTCACGACGAGTGCACCGACCTACCTGATCATCGACATCACCGGCATCTGGAAGTAGCACTCAGCGTCGAACGGAGTGATCGGTCACGACCGCTCGGTACCGCACCGTGTGGACGCTGTCACCGGACAGGATCGCGCCGCGGCCCAGGGTGCGACCTGTCTCCCAGTTCGACAGGCCGAGTTCCGGTGCATTCAGTGCGTACTGCCCGTCGACCCAGCGGGTGAATCCGTTGCCGACGAATGGTGCGTCGACGGCCGCATAGAACCGATCCTGTTCCGCAGGATCGTCGCTGATCAGTGATGCGACGAAGTGCGGGCTGTACCGGTTGCACAACTCGACAGCCTCCTCGATCGAGTCGACGACCACGAGCGTCACCTCCGGCGACTGTTCCCACTCCCATTCGACGGCCAGACCATCGACGTCGATCGGCGTTGCGGCATACTCGTCGCGAGCACCGTCGGCGCGCTGGATGGTGACGCGCCGTTCGAACCGACCGTCGTCGATGACGCTCGCGCCGCCGGCGACGACGTGGAGACGTGCCGACACGCCCCGCTCGCGTGCAGCCGCATCGAGCCCTTCCAGGAACGCCGGTACCAGGCTCGACGCCTGCGAACGCACGACTGCACACACGTTGAGGGTGTTGCAGACCTTGCGGTCGAGCGATGTCGTCACCACCGACCGCAGTACCTCTGGGTCGGCGTTGGCACTGGCCACGATCCACGCGCCACCGGTGCCGTGCAAGCTCACCGGTGTTCCCGACTGGGACGCGACAGCGCCGAGCTCGGCCACGACGGGGCCCGAACCTCTCGCCACGGCAAGGGCCAAGCGCGGATCCGTGAACAGCGCATGTCCCGCCGCGTGCGTCGGCGAATCGATCAAGCGCACCACACCCACCGGCAGCCCCGCTGCGTGCAGCGACGGCTCCAACGCGTGCTCGACGATCGACCGGGCCGTACCGAGTGCATCGGATCCGATGCGGAACACGACGGCGTTGCCGGTGCGAACGACGCCGCACGCATCGGCGAAGACGTTGGGCCGGCCCTCGAAGACGAACCCGACGACACCGAGCGGGGCCACGATTCGCCTCCACCGACCACTGGTCGTGTTCGACGCGTCGAATCGTCGCCGCGCGCCGACTCGGCGAATCGCGCCAGACGAGCAGTCCGGCGACCATGTCCGCTCGCATCCGGTCGTCCAGACGCAACCGGGTCGTCGATCGTCCGACACTGGCAGCGCGCTCCACGTCGGCCGCGTTCGCAGCGGCAATGCGCGCGAACACCACGTCATCGGCCAGGGCCGTGGCGAAATGGTCGAAGAAGGCCGAGATCGCCTCGTCGCTGGAATCAGCGAGTTCGGCAAAGCCGTTCACTGCGCCCGTGACCGCATCATCGACCAACGCGTGGATCGCTGCCGGGATGTGAAGCAGCGCGCCGGTCGCCTGCACGACGACGAGTCGATCACCGGGCGCGAACCGTTCCGCCAGATCAGCAGCGACGCGCACCACACGATCACCGCCGAACGGGATCTCCTGTCCGGCGAACAGCCGGTTCAGTGGTGCGATCTCTGGTCCCGCCGTCATCGCAATTAGCGTAGGCGTGTGCTCTCGTCTCCCGTGTACTTCCGTCAGCTCCTGTCCGGCCGCGACTTCGCAGTCGGCGATCCGCTCGCGTCACAGATGGTGAACTTCGTCTACGCGGTCGGTGACCGGCGCAGCGGCGAGTGCGTCCTGGTCGACCCGGCCTACGCCGTGCGTGAACTCGTCGACCTCGTCGGCGCCGACGGCATGACGGTGACGGGTGCCCTCGCCACGCACTATCACCCCGACCATGTCGGTGGATCCATGATGGGCCACTCGATCGAGGGCATCTCCGAGCTGCTCGACCACATCGACTGCCCCATTCATGTGCAGCGCGACGAGATCGAGTGGATCACCAAGTCCACGTCGGTGACCGCCGACCATCTCGTCGGCCATGATTCCGGCGACGTCGTCAGGGTCGGCGAGATCGAGATCAGCCTCGTCCACACACCCGGACACACGCCGGGGAGTCAGTGCTTCTTCGTCGACGACCGGCTGATCGCCGGCGACACGCTGTTCCTCGAAGGATGCGGGCGAACCGACCTGCCGGGATCAGACCCGGCGAAGATGGCCCAGAGTCTTCGACGACTGGCCGAAGTCCCCGACACCACGATCCTGTTCCCCGGCCACCGCTACTCGATCGCGAGCAGCGCCACCATGGACATCGTCAAGGAGACGAACTTCGTCTTCCAGTGAACCGGCAGTCGGCTGAGTCAGCAGTCGGCTTTGGCGGGAATGACGATCACGAGGCCGGGATAGAACGACGAGTAGTTCGGCGTGCTGGCGTTGGCCGCTCGCAATGCCTCGACGGTGACATCGAAGTTCGTCGCCACCTTGCCTTCGAAGTCGCCTTCGGCGATGGTGTAGTCGCCCTGGTCGCAGTTGTCGCCGGCATCGGGAATCGTTCCGGCCGGCATCGGTCGATCCGGAGTCCGCCGTCGCGGTCGCGTCTTCGGTCACCGTGGCTCCGGGCGCCGTGCCACCGGGCGGGATCTTGATGGTGTCGCCCGGGTAGGCGAACTCATTGGGGCCCCACTCGTTGTAGGCGATCAGATCGGCGACGGGCACGTTGAACATCTTCGCCACGCCGATCGGTGTGTCGTTGGGCTGCGACCACGTACTCCTGCTCCGTGGCGACGACATCGCCGGCGGCAGGAGCAACGGTGTCGGCGACCGCGACGGTGGTGGCCGGCGGGCGCACCACGAAGGCCGTCGATGCGGCACTCAGGTCGATCGTGGACTGTGTTGCGGCATTGTCGGCTGCCCCACACGAGGCGAGCAGGAACGCACCGGCGATGACCGGAGCGACGACAGCGCCGAGGCGGCGCGGATGTGACGACTGCATGGCGACGATCGTAGGCGCGTGCCGGCGTCGAGTGTGGTCAGCTCACACGAGCGGACGGTCGGTCGGCTTGATCGGCGCCGGCAGGCGGGTCTCGCCCATCAGGTAGGCGTCGACGCCGGCGGCCGCGGCGCGCCCCTCGGCGATCGCCCACACGATCAGACTCTGCCCTCGACCCATGTCGCCCGCGACGAAGAGGCCGTGCCGGTTGGTCATGTACCGCTCATCGCGGGCCACGTTGCCGCGTGCGTCGTAGTCGACATCGAGTGACTCGAGCCACGAGCCCTTCTCGGGCCCCACGAACCCGAGCGCCAGGAACACGAAGTCGGCGGCGATCTCGTGTCCCGTGCCCTCGACTTCGACGAATGCGCCGTCGACGAGTTCGACTTCGTGGAGGCGAAGCGCCCTGACGCGACCGTTGCCATCGTCGAGGAATTCATCGGTGCTGACGCTGTACATGCGCTCGCCACCCTCCTCGTGGGCGGAGGTCACCTTGTAGGTCATGGCGAACTGCGGCCACGGATTGTTGCCGGCGCGATGCTCGGGCGGCTTGGGGAGAATTTCCAGTTGGGTGACCGATGCCGCCCCCTGGCGGTGTGCGGTTCCGAGGCAGTCGGCTCCGGTGTCACCGCCACCGATGATCACGACGTGCTTGCCGTTGACGTCGATCGGTGACTGCTCGATGTCGCCGAGCTGCACACGATTGGCGAATGGCAGGTACTCCATTGCCTGGTGGATACCGGCGAGTTCGCGTCCCGGAATCGGAAGGTCGCGCGCCGAGGTCGCCCCGCAGGCGAGCACGACCGCGTCGTGTGACGCCCGCAACACCTCGATGTCGACGTTCTCGCCGACGACGGCATTGGTGCGGAACTCGGTGCCTTCGGCCTCCATCTGCTCGATGCGACGGTCGATGTGGCGCTTCTCCATCTTGAACTCGGGGATGCCATAGCGCAGCAAACCGCCGATCCTGTCGGCGCGTTCGAGCACGACCACCTCGTGGCCGGCGCGCGTGAGTTGCTGTGCCGCGGCGAGCCCGGCCGGACCCGAGCCGATCACGGCGACGCGTTTGCCTGTTCGCACCGCCGAGGTGTGTGGCGTGACCCACCCCTCGTCCCATGCCCGGTCGATGATCTCGACTTCGACCTGCTTGATGGCGACAGGGTTCTGATTGATGCCGAGCACACACGCCGACTCGCACGGCGCCGGACACAGCCGGCCCGTGAACTCGGGGAAGTTGTTGGTGGCGTGGAGGCGCTCGATGGCGTCGTGCCAGTGGTCGCGGTAGACGAGATCGTTCCAATCCGGGATCAGGTTGCCGAGCGGACAGCCGTTGTTGCAGAACGGGATCCCGCAGTCCATGCACCGACCCGCCTGGTGCGCCAGGGCATCGGCATCGAACTCTTCGTACACCTCCTTCCAGTCGCGCAGGCGCACCGGGACGGGGCGACGCTGCGGCGTCTCCCGATCCCACTTCAAGAACCCGGTCGGTTCACCCACGAGCAGCCTCCATGATCTTGTCCACCGTCTGTTCTTCGTCGAGGCCGGCCGCTCTCGATTCGGCAATCACGGTCAGCACCCGCTCGTAGTCCCTCGGCATCACCTTGCGGAACGACTCCGCTGCCAGGTCCCACGACTGCAGAATGCTGTCGGCAACCGTCGATCCGGTGAGGTCCCGGTGTCGACCGATGACGTCGACGAGGAAGTCGAGGTCGGTCGCGTCGAGATCGTCGAGATCGACCATGTCGTAGTTCACCTTGCTGGCGAACACCTCGGTCGGGTCGTAGACGTAGGCGATGCCGCCGGACATGCCGGCACCGAAATTGCGCCCCGTCGGGCCGAGTATCACGACGCGACCTCCGGTCATGTACTCGCAGCCGTGGTCGCCGACACCTTCGCTGACGGCGGTGGCACCCGAGTTGCGCACGCAGAACCGTTCGCCGACCTTGCCGCGAAGGAAGATCTCGCCGGCCGTGGCGCCATACGCGATCACGTTGCCGGCGACGACCTGGTCCTCGGCGACGAACGGCGCGAACGGGTGCGGATGCACGATGATCCGCCCACCGGACAATCCCTTGCCCACGTAGTCGTTGGCGTCGCCGACGAGACGGATCTGGATTCCCGCCGGAACGAACGCGCCGAGGCTCTGGCCCGCCGATCCGGTGAGGGTGATGTCGATCGTGCCGTCCGGGAGGCCCGCCCCCCTCCATTTCTTCGTCACCTCGTGGCCGAGCAGGGTGCCGACCGTGCGGTTGACGTTGCGGACCGGAAGATCGATCGACACGTGGTGGCCGTCGTTGATGGCCGGCTGCGCCAGTGCGATGAACTGCTGGTCGAGCGCATCGGCGAGACCGTGATCCTGGCTGACGCTCTGGATCAACGTCTGACCGTACGGGTTCTGGGGGACGGCGAGAATCGGTCCGATGTCGAGTCCCGATGCCTTCCAGTGCGACACAGCGTGACGCGTGTCGAGCAGTTCGACGTGGCCGATCATCTCAGCCATCGTGCGCATGCCGAGTTCGGCCATCAGCTCGCGGACCTCGGTTGCGATGTACTCGAAGAACGTCTCGACGAACTCGGGCTCACCGCTGAAACGCGCTCGCAACTCGGGGTTCTGGGTCGCGACCCCGACCGGGCAGGTGTCGAGATGACAGACCCGCATCATGATGCAGCCGGACACGACGAGCGGCGCCGTGGCGAAGCCGTACTCCTCCGCGCCGAGCAACGCCGCGATCACGACGTCACGTCCGGTCTTCATCTGGCCGTCGGTCTGCACGACGATGCGGTCACGCAGGCCGTTGAGGAGCAACGTCTGCTGGGTCTCGGCGAGGCCGAGTTCCCACGGGCCGCCGGCGTGCTTGAGCGACGTCAGTGGGCTCGCTCCGGTTCCGCCGTCGTGGCCGGAGATCAGCACCACGTCGGCCTTCGCCTTCGACACGCCGGCGGCGACGGTTCCCACTCCGGTTTCCGCGACGAGCTTGACGTGCACGCGGGCCGCGGGGTTGGCGTTCTTCAAGTCGTGGATCAGCTGCTTGAGATCCTCGATCGAATAGATGTCGTGGTGCGGTGGCGGACTGATCAGGCCGACACCTGGCGTCGAGTGACGCGTCGCCGCGATCCACGGGTACACCTTGTGACCGGGGAGCTGGCCGCCTTCGCCGGGCTTGGCTCCCTGAGCCATCTTGATCTGGATGTCGTCGGCGTTCGTCAGGTACTCCGAGGTCACTCCGAAGCGTCCGGAGGCGACCTGCTTGATCGAGGACCGTCGCTCGGGGTCGTACAGGCGGTCGACGTCCTCACCACCCTCGCCGGTGTTCGACTTGGCGCCGAGGCGATTCATCGCGATGGCGAGGGTCTCGTGCGCCTCGGCCGAGATCGATCCGTAGCTCATCGCTCCGGTCGAGAAACGCTTGATGATCTCGCTGATCGGTTCGACCTCGTCGATCGGGATCGACTCGCGGCCACCGGCGAACTCGAACAGGCCGCGCAGCGTCATCAGCTTCTCGGACTGGTCGTCGACCTTGGCGGTGTACTCCTTGAAGACGTCGTAGCGCTTCGCCCGGGTGGCGTGCTGCAGCTTGAACACCGTCTCGGGGTTGAAGAGGTGGAGTTCACCCTCACGCCGCCACTGGTATTCGCCGCCGAGTTCGAGCTTTCGGTGGGCGCGCTCCTCGGGCCGCGACGGGTTGGCCATCGCGTGGCGAGCGCCGACCTCGGCGGCGATCTCGTCGAGGCCGATGCCGCCGAGCTGCGAGATGGTGCCGGTGAAGTACGCGTCGACGATGGGGTGACCCAACCCGATCGCCTCGAAGATCTGGGCGCCGGTGTACGACGCGACGGTCGACACGCCCATCTTCGACATCACCTTGAGCACGCCCTTGCCACAGGCTTTGATGTAGTTCCTGACCGCCTTGTGCGCGTCCATCGCGCCGAGACCGTGCATGTCGTGCGCGATCAGGTCCTCGATCGACTCGAACGCGAGGTACGGGTTGATCGCACCGGCGCCGTAGCCGATGAGCAGCGCCATGTGATGCACTTCGCGGGCGTCACCCGACTCGACGATCAGCCCGGCCATCGTGCGCTGCTTGGTGCGCACCAGATGGTGGTGGACCGCAGCAGTGAGCAGCAGTGAGGGAATCGGGGCGTCGACGCTGTCGGCGTTGCGGTCCGACAGCACGATGATGCGAGCACCGTTCTCGATGGCCTCCGAGGCCTGCCGGCACACTGCGTCGAGTGCGGTGCGCAGGCCGTCGCCGCCGTCGGCGACGCGGTACAGACCAGAGAGCACCTTGGCCTGCAGGCCGGGGTGGCTGCCCTCGTCGTTGATGTGGATGATCTTGGCGAGCTCGTCGTTGTCGATGATCGGGAACGGCAGTGCCAGCTGACGGCAACTCTCCGGACCGGGCGCCAAGAGGTTGGCCTCGGGGCCGACCGACGCCGACACGGCGGTCACGACCTCCTCACGGATGGCGTCGAGGGGCGGGTTGGTGACCTGCGCGAACAGTTGCTTGAAGTAGTCGAACAGCAGGCGGGGCCGCTCGGACAGGACGGCGAGCGGGGTGTCGGTGCCCATCGAGCCGAGGGCTTCGCCGCCGGTGGCGGCCATCGGAGTGAGCAGGATCCTGAGTTCCTCGTGCGTGTAGCCGAACATCTGCTGGCGACGCAGCACGCTGTCGTGGCTGAACACGACGTGCTCGCGATCGGGGAGATCGGCCAGTTCGACCATGCCCGCTTCGAGCCATTCACCGTAGGGATGCAGTGACGCCAGCTCGGACTTGATCTCGTCGTCGGCGATGATGCGCCCCTGACGGGTGTCGATCAGGAACATCTTGCCCGGCTGGAGGCGGCCCTTGGCGACGACGCGCGACGGGTCGATGTCGATCACACCGACCTCCGAGGCCATCACGACGACGTCGTCGTCGGTGACCCAGTACCGACTCGGACGCAGCCCGTTGCGATCGAGTACCGCCCCGATCACGTCACCGTCGGTGAAGGCGACGCTCGCCGGGCCGTCCCACGGCTCCATCATCGTTGCGTGGAAGCGGTAGAAGTCGCGCTGTGCCTGCGGCATCGTCTCGTGGTTCTCCCATGCCTCCGGGATCATCATGAGCATGGCATGGTGGATCGGGTAGCCACCGAGGCAGAGCACTTCGAGCACTTCGTCGAAACGAGCGGTGTCGGAGGCGCCCGGAGTGCAGATCGGGTAGGTGCGTTCGATCCCCGGCAGGAGATCGGCACGCAGCATCGCCTCGCGAGCGCGCATCCAGTTCTGGTTGCCCTGGACCGTGTTGATCTCGCCGTTGTGGGCGACGAATCGGTAGGGGTGGGCCAACGCCCACGACGGGAACGTGTTGGTCGAGAACCGCGAGTGGACGATCAGCAGCGCCGACTCGACACGAGGGTCGAGCAGGTCGGCGAAGAACTCCGAGAGCTGCGGCGTCGTGAACATGCCCTTGTAGACGATGGTGCGAGCCGACAGCGACGCGAAGTAGGTCTCCAGGTCGCCCGTCGAGCTCACGGCGGCTGCGGTCTTGCTGGCAACGAAGGCCTTGCGGTCGAGTTCGATGCCCGTGGCGCCGGCCGGGTCGCTCACGAAGAGCTGCTTGAACGTCGGCATGGCCGCGCGCGCGGTTGCGCCGAGACAGTCGGGATTCACCGGCACATCGCGCCAGCCGAGCGTCGACAGCCCGACATCGGCAACGGTGGCTTCGATGGCGGCCATTGCCTTCCCGCACGCCTCGCCGTCCGCCGGGAGGAATGCCACACCCACCGCGTACGCACCTGCTTCGGGCAGGTCGAAGTCGACGACCTCGCGGAGGAACCGGTCGGGGACCTGCATCAGAATGCCTGCGCCGTCTCCGGTGTCGGGCTCGGCGCCCGTGGCGCCTCGATGCTCCATGTTCGTCAGGGCCTTGAGCCCCGTGAGGACGAGCTCGTTGGAGCGAATGCCGTTCAGGTTGGCCACGAACGACACGCCACACGAGTCGTGTTCGTTCCGGGGGTCGTACAGGCCGATGGGGCCGGGGGGCTGTTGCATCATCACATCCACGAGAGGTCGAAGTTGAACGAATCGTGAGTCGCACCGCAACATTGCGGCGGCTCGGTATCGCGACGGTGCGATGGTGGGTCACGGATTCGCTCGAGACAACGCTGGCCCGAGGCGGGCCTCAGCATAGGGGACTCGCGAACGGATCCGAAAGCTTCAGACGCGCGATGATCGCCGCATGACCCTCGAACTCGTACCGCTCTGTATCGCCACCGTCTCGCTCGCCGAGACGTTCTCGGTGTCACCCACGCTCGCGATCGGCGAGGTGACCGGCCTTCGCATGGAGGGCGAGCGCATCCACGCCGACCTCAAGGGCAATGCCGCCGCCGATTGGATCAAGATCTCGCCCGAGGGGTACGGCACCCTCGACGTGAAGGCAACGGTCGAGACCGACGATGGTGCGATCATCCACATGACCTACAGCGGGCGGATGCTGTTCGACACGATGACGGTGTACGCCGCACCGCTGTACCACACGGGTGACGAGCGCTACGCGTGGATCAATCGCATCCAGGCCGCCGCCAAGGGCACCTTCAGCGAAGACGGCACGCTCGTCTACGAGATCCACGAATTGCGCTGACGTATGGGCGCCGATCGGGTCCGGCCGAGCGAGCTGTTCACTCCGGACGATCCGGGCTTCCTCGCCGACCCGTATCCCGCACTCGATGCCCTTCGGGAGGCAACACCGGGATTCTGGAACGAGCGACCGGGCAGTGGACGATCACCCGGTTCTCCGACGTCCACGAGGCGCTGCGCGACCGGCGGCTCGGCCGGTCGTACACGCCGCGTTACACGCACGCCCAGTTCGGCCGACCGGAGCCCGACACGAGGTGGGCGGCATTCCACCAGCACGAGGCGTGGTCGCTGCTGTGTCTCGAGCCGCCCGACCACACCCGCATCCGGCGCCTGGTGGCGAAGGTGTTCACGCCGCGTGCGGTGACGGCCATGCGACCGGAGATCGAACGGTGGTCGGACGAACTCCTCGACGCATGTCGCGAGAAGGGACAGTTCGAGTTGCTCGCGCGACTATGCGCAGCCGTACTCGGTGGCGGTCATCTGCGCGATGCTCGGCGTCCCACGCGAGGACACGCAGGCACTGCTCGACTGGTCGCACAAGATCGTGAAGATGTACGAACTGGCACCCACCGAGGACGCGATGGTCGCTGCGAACCAGGCGGCGGCGGAGTACATCGACTACACGAAGGCACTGATCGCCGCGAAGCGGCGCACTCCCGACTCGCTCCTGGTCTCCGAACTCGTCCGCGTCGAGGACGAGGGAGACGTGCTGACCGAGGCGGAGATCATCTCGACGACCATGGTGCTGCTCGAGGCCGGCCACGAAGCGACGGTGAACACGCTCGGCAACGGCCTGCGGGCACTGATGCTCCACCGGGGCGAGTGGGAACGCCTCGTACGCGGCGAGGTGCCCGCCAAGGTCGCAGTCGAGGAATTGCTCCGCTGGGACGCACCGCTGCAGTTGTTCGAGCGGTGGGTGCTGGAGCCCGGTGTCGTGATCGCCGGGGAGGAACTCGAGGTCGGCCACGAGGTCGCCATGCTCTTCGGCTCTGCCGAGCGCGACCCGCGGCGCTTCGACGAACCCGACCGCTTCGATGTGGGTCGCAACGATCCGGCCCACATCGCGTTCGGTGGAGGCATCCATTTCTGTGTCGGGGCGCCGCTCGCCCGCCAGGAGATCGAGGTGTCACTCGCCGGTCTCGTACGACGCTTCCCTCACTTGGAGTTGACGGCCGAACCGACCTACCACCCGAACTTCGTGATCCGCGGCCTCACCGGGCTCGAACTCAGCGGCATTTCCAACTGACCACCCCGTTGCATCCGTGCGGAATAGTTCTCACCAGGTGCGACGTATTCCGCACCGAACCGAACAATCAGACGTCGGTGTAGACGGGCGGGCGCTTCTCGAAGCCGGCCATCACGGCCTCGACCTGGTTCGGCGTGCCGATCTGGGCACCGATCGTGCGGCGTTCGGCGGCGAACTGCTCGGCGGCGCCGTCGTTGACGATCCGATTGAACAGGGCCTTCGAACCGCGCACCGCTCCAGGGCTCATCGAGGCGATCTCGCGGGCCAGCACCATGGCATCGTCCTTCGGAGTGTCGCTCAGCCGCGTCACCAGGCCCATCTCAGCGGCCTCGGTTCCCGAGAAGACGCGAGCAGTGAAGGTGAGTTCCTTGGCGATGTCGGGGCGCACGAGCTTGGACAGGATGAACGTGCCGGTCATGTCGGGAACCAGACCCCAGTAGACCTCACGCACCGACATCTTCGTGTCGGGATGCACGAGACGGATGTCGGCACCGAGCGCGATCTGCAGCCCGCCGCCGAGGGCATGGCCGTGCACCGCCGCGATCACCGGCACCTCGAGTTCCTGCCAGACCCAACAGACCTGCTGGCCGAGATGGGTGATGCGGTCACCCTTCATCGAGCCGGGGCTGCCCTCGGTGGCGGCAGCTTCGCTGGTCACACCGTCGCCACCGGCCATCGCCTGGAACGACGAGAAGTCGAGGCCGGCACAGAACGACGCGCCGTCACCCGAGAGCACGACGGCGCGAACACCGGACTCCGACTTCAGTTGTTCGCCGGCCTCGGCGATCGCCGAGAACATGGCGTTGTCGAGTGCGTTGCGCTTGTCGGCACGGTTGAAGGTGACGTCGGCGACACCGTCGGTGATGGAGATGAGTACGCGGTCAGACATGGTGCTGAGTCTGGCAGCTGGCCGAGCCGCGGAGTCGCACCAGAGACCGATCGATCTCGGCAACACTGCGCCGACCGGTGAGGGCCATGGTCCGCTCCATCCCCTCGCGCATGAACCCGAGCAGCTGATCGACGCCTCGCTCGCCCGCTGCGCCGAGCGCATAGAGGTACGGTCGACCGATCGACACGGCGTCGGCACCGAGCGCGATCGCCTTGACGATGTCGCTCCCCCGCCGAACGCCACCGTCGCAGATGATCGTGACCTCGTCGCCCAACTCGTCCCGCACGGGTTCGACCAGCTCGAGCGGTACCGGTGCATCATCGAGTTGACGGCCACCGTGGTTCGAGAGTCCGATACCCTCGAACCCCCATCGCGACCGCCTGCTTGGCGTCGGCGACGGTCTGAATCCCCTTCAGCACGATCGGACCGTCCCAGATCGATCGGAGCCATTCGATGTCGTTCCACGACAGCGACTGATCGAAATGACTCGCGACCTTGGCCGCCAGCGAAATCGGTGTCGAACCGTCCGTCTCGTGGCGACCGACGACGTTCGCGAACTTGATCGGCTCGTTGCGGAGGAAGTCGAGTGTCCAGCCGGGATGTATCGCGCCGTCGATCAGGGTGCCCGGCCCGATCTTCGGCGGCAACGTGAACCCTCGCCGGACATCTCGTTCCCGACGTCCGAGCACGGCGGTGTCGACGGTGAGCCACACGGTCGTGTACCCAGCCTCCTTCGCACGACCCACGAGTTCCTCCACGAGCGGTCGATCGCGCCACGTGTAGATCTGGAACCACTTGTCGCCGTCGCACACCGACGCGACCTCCTCGATCGACCGCGTGCCCATCGTCGACAACGAGTACGGGATCCCGGCCCGTTCTGCGGCGCTGCGCGACCGCGAGCTCGCCCTGCGAATGAGCGATCCGGGTGTACCCCGTCGGCGCGATGATCAGCGGCATGCTCACCGACCGACCGAACAGCGTTGTCGACGTGTCGAGATTGCTGACGTCGCTGCAACACGCGCGGTTCGAACTGGTACCTCGCGAATGCAGTCGATGTTGCGAGCCAGCGAACGTTCGTCCTCCGCGGCGCCGTCGATGTAGTCGAACACCCCGCGAGGGAGACGTCGCTTCGCGATCCGTCGCATGTCGTCGACCGACACACATCTCTGCAAGCGACGCTCCACCGGATCCAGCGTCGGCCTCCTGAACCTGCACGACCGATCGGAAGGTCTCGATCATTCCCATCGCGTCAGCGTACGTGCGGGCGGCATCACTCGACGATGCGCAGACCGCTGGGCGTCATCGACGGTTCGGCCTGGGGCAGGTCGACGACGAACTCGGTGCGATGCGCCGGAAAGACGTGCTCGCTCATCAGAACCGGTGTCCCCGTGCGATCGGTCGTCACCCGCCGGCAGCGCAGCACCGGTGACCCGACAGGAACTCCGAGCAGTCGGGCATCGTCGGCGTCGACGAGATCAGCAGCGATGGTCTGGGTGGCGCCATGGAGGTCGACGTCGAGCAACTCGTAGAACGGGCGCCGCTCCACGTCTTTTCGCGACAGGTGCGAGCCGAGCTCCGCCGGACACCACACCGTGACGACGGCGAACGGCTCGCCGTCGGCGAGGTTGACACGCTTGACACGCAACACCTGATCGACGCCGAGCACCCGTCGCACCCGTTCGGGGGAGGTCTCGTAGGCGAACTCCTCGATCTTGCGCTCGGACAGCTTGCCCACACCCTCGACATGCGACTCGATGGTCGCCAGCGACCCCAAGTTCTGAGGCACCGGTTCGGTCGCGACGAACCAGCCGAAGCCCTGGCGGGCCGCAACGAGACCCTCCTCACGCAGGACCTCCAGCGAGCGGCGGATCGTCACCCGCGATGCCGCGAACTCCTGCGACATCTCGGCCTCGGAGGGCAACACCGACCCGGCAGGCGCAACGAGGACACGCTCTCTCAACTCGTCGGCGATCTCCTGGTAGCGAATGTGTCTCACGTGGGCTCCCGGATTGCTTCCAGCGGCTGGTTGCGGAGTTGTCAACTTGTATTATAGTTGTCTACATGACTCAGAACGGCGCCACCACCCCCATCGAACTCGTCGAGAGCGTCTACGCCAGCCTCCCGGGGCGCGTCGCCGCCGGTCGTGAGCGCCTCGGGCGCCCGCTGACGCTGACCGAGAAGATCCTCGTGAACCACCTGGCCGACCCGAGCGAAGCCATCGAACGCGGCGTCACCTACAACGACTTCCATCCCGATCGCGTCGCCATGCAGGATGCCACCGCGCAGATGGCCCTCCTGCAGTTCATGACCGCTGGGCTCTCCGAAGCCGCGGTGCCGTCGACGGTCCACTGCGACCACCTCATCCAAGCCAAGGTGGGCGCCACGATCGATCTCGGTGTCGCCGTCGACACCAACAAGGAGGTCTACGACTTCCTGCGTTCGGTGTCGGCCAAGTACGGCATCGGTTTCTGGGGCCCTGGCTCGGGCATCATCCACCAGGTCGTGCTCGAGAACTACGCGTTCCCCGGCGGCATGATGATCGGCACCGACAGCCACACCCCCAACGCCGGCGGACTGGGCATGATCGCCATCGGCGTCGGTGGCGCCGATGCCGTCGACGTGATGACCGGATTCCCCTTCAACGTGCGTTGGCCGAAGGTCATCGGCGTCAAGTTGACCGGCACGCTCAGCGGCTGGTCGAGCCCGAAGGACGTCATCCTCGAGGTCGCCCGCGTGCTCACCGTCGAGGGTGGCACCGGAGCCATCGTCGAGTACTTCGGTCCCGGTGCCGACTCGATCTCGGCAACCGGCAAGGCCACCATCTGCAACATGGGCGCCGAGATCGGTGCCACCACTTCGCACTTCCCGTACGACGCCAACATGGCCGCCTACCTGAAGGCCACCGGCCGTGAGGCGATCGCCGACGCCGCCGAGAAGGTCGCCGCCGACCTGCGCGCGGACACCGGTGCGCTGTACGACCAACTCATCGAGATCGACCTCGACGAACTCAAGCCCTTGATCAACGGCCCCCACTCCCCCGACCGCGCCCACCGGGTCGGCGCCGCCGGCGTGGGCGCCGCCGCCCGCGAGAACGACTGGCCGCTCGAGCCGTCGGCGTGCCTGATCGGATCGTGCACCAACTCGTCGTACGAGGACATCACACGTGTCGCGTCCATCGCCCGGCAGGCCGCCGCCGCCGGCCTCACGGCCAAGTGCGAACTTCTGATCACCCCCGGCTCCGAGCAGGTGCGCGCGACGATCGAGCGTGACGGTCTCCTCGCCGACCTCGAGGCGATCGGCGCCACGGTGCTGGCCAACGCCTGCGGACCGTGCATCGGCCAGTGGTCTCGACCCGAGTCGATCACCGGGCAGCCCAACACCATCGTCAACTCGTTCAACCGCAACTTCCCGAAGCGCAACGACGGCTCGGCCAAGACGCTCAGCTTCGTCACCTCGCCCGACACCGTGCTGGCCATCGCCCTGTCCGGACGACTCGACTTCGACCCCACGGTCGACACGATCACGGCGCCGGACGGCACCGAGATCACCCTCGACGAGCCGGTCGGCGAAGTGCTCCCCGATGCAGGCTACGACCCGGGGGTCGACACCTACACCGCTCCTCCGGCCGATGGTTCGGGTGTCGAGGTGGCCGTGTCGCCCAGCAGCGACCGGCTGCAGCTGCTCGCGCCGTTCCTGGCGTGGGACGGCAACGACTATCAGGGTCTGCCGGTGCTGATGAAGGCGCAGGGCAAGTGCACCACCGACCACATCTCGGCCGCCGGACCGTGGCTGAAGTACCGCGGCCATCTCGAGAACATCTCGGGCAACCTCTTCGCCGGGGCGATCAACGCGTTCACCGGCGAAGCGGGTACGGGCAAGGACATCACCGACGGTGAGACCCGCACCTATCCGGAGATCGCCACGCGTTACCACGAGGCCGGCATCAACTGGGTGGCCATCGGCGACCGCAACTACGGCGAAGGGTCGTCGCGCGAGCACGCAGCGATGGAGCCCCGGTTCCGTGGCGGGCTCGTGATCCTGGCCCGTTCGTTCGCCCGCATCCACGAGACCAACGCCAAGAAGCAGGGCCTGCTGCCGCTGACGTTCGCCGATCCCGACACGTACGACCTGATCGGCGAAGACGATCGAATCAACGTCACCGGGCTGCCGCCGGTGCCGGGCCAGAACGTGAACTGCCAGATCGTGAAGCCCGACGGCACCACCATCGACTTCGAGGCCGTCCACACCTTCAGCCCCGAACAGGTCGAGTGGTTCAAGGCCGGTTCCGCCCTCAACATCGTTCGCCAGAAGGTCGCCGCCAACGGTTGAGCGTTACATCTGGGGTCAGACCCCAGATGTAACGGTTACGGTGCTCGGGCATGGAGCTACGCGAGGCAATTCGTACCAACGGGACGGTTCGGGACTTCACCGACGAGCCGGTCGACGACGCGACGATCGCGAGCATTCTCGACGACGCACGGTTTGCGCCTTCCGGTGGGAACCGTCAGCCGTGGCGCGTCGCAGTGGTGAAGGATCTCGTGTTACGACGCGAACTGGCGACGCTCATGCAACCGGTGTGGGACGAGTACCTGGAGACCGCCATGGTCGGCGGCACACCGTTCAACGCCGTCGACTACGTGAAGCCGACCGACATCAGCGCGAACAAGGCCAACCCGCTGTTGACCGACATCGAGACCATCCCGGTGGTCCTCGCGGTTGCTGTCGACTTGTCGAACGTGGCGATGATGGACAGCGGACTCGACCGCCCGCCGGTCACCGGCGGTGCCTCGATCTACCCGTTCTGTTGGAACCTGATGCTGTCGGCACGGGCCCACGGGCTCGGAGGCGTCATGACCACGTTCCTCAGCCGGGTCGAGCCGGCCGCGGCTCCGGCACTCGGCCTGCCCGAGCACCACGCACTCGTCACCACGATCTTCCTCGGCCACCCGGTGCACCAACCGACGAAGCTCAAGCGCAATCCCGTCGAGTCGTTCACCACCACGAACCGCTTCGACGGCCCCGTGTTCAGCTGAGATCAGGGGGCGTCGATGGCGGCTCGGACCTCCGCGACGTAGTCACCGACCGCATCGGGGCCGCCGTCCATCAAGCGGCGAACCATGCTGGCGCCCTGGATCACCCCGTCGGCGATCCGGGTGACCTGGTACGCCTGCTGGGCATTCGAGACCCCGACGCCGACGAGCACAGGCGTGTCGGTGATCGCTTTGAGCCGCGCCGCGAGTGCAGTCGCCGTCTCGGCCAGCGAGTCACGCTCACCGGTGACACCGAGCAGCCCCACCGAGTAGAGGAAACCCCGTGACCGTGCAGCGACTCGCGGCAACCGCTCATCTGGAGCGGTGGGCGCAGCGAGCATGATCGTTTCGATGCCCTCCGCGTCGGCGGCCGCACACCACGGCCCGGACTCCTCCAGTGGAAGGTCAGGAAGGATCGCTGCGCTGATCCCCGCCCGCTTCAGTTGCGACGCGAAGCGCGTCGGACCCGGATGGTGCACGAGGTTGTAGTACGTCATGACGGCCAGCGGGATCTCGACGTCGAGACTCGGCACCTCGTCGAGAATCGATGTCGGCGTGACCCCCAGCTCCAGCGCGAACTGTGACGCCTGCTGGATCACCGGCCCGTCCATCACCGGGTCGGAGAAGGGGATCCCGATCTCGACGGCATCGGCACCATTGGCCGCACACGCCCGGATCGCTGCCTGCCAGCCCGGGTAGCCGCCCGTGATGTACGGAACGAGCAACTTGCGGCCCGCATCTCGCTTGGAGCGGAACTCGGTCTCCAATCGACCGTAGGCGGCCGTCGCCGTCACAGTCGATCCGCCAGGATGTCCATCATCTGCGCCACGTCCTTGTCACCACGCCCCGAAAGATTCATGAGCACGGTCTGTCCCTGCATGTTCGGCGCCTCCCGGGTGATCCACGCGATTGCATGCGCGCATTCCAACGCCGGGATGATCCCTTCGGTCTGCGACAGCAGCTGGAAGCCGTCGATCACCTCGGCGTCGGTCACCGACGGATACTCGGCGCGGCCGATCGACGCGAGGTACGAATGCTCGGGGCCGACCCCCGGGTAGTCGAGTCCGGCCGAGATCGACACGGCCTCCTCGACCTGGCCGACCTCGTCCTGCAGGAGGTTGCTGCGCATCCCGTGAACCACCCCGGGAACACCGCGTCCGATCGCAGCGCCGCCGGCAGGTTCGACACCGACGAGTCGAGTGCCGGCCTCGTCGACGAACCCGCTGAAGATCCCCATCGCGTTCGAGCCACCTCCGACGCACGCAACCACGACGTCGGGCATCGCACCGGTCATGTCGGCGATCTGGACCCGGGCCTCATCGCCGATGATCGACTGGAACTGGCGCACCATGTACGGGTACGGGTGCGGGCCGACGACCGACCCGAGGCAGAAGTGCGTGTCGGACACGTTGGCCACCCAGTGACGCATTGCCTCGTTGACAGCGTCCTTGAGCGTGCGGCTCCCACTGTGCACGGCCTCGACCTCGGCGCCGAGCAGCTTCATGCGGAACACGTTGAGTTCCTGGCGTTCGACGTCGACCGCCCCCATGTAGACCTTGCACTCCAGGCCCATGAGCGCTGCGGCGGTGGCGCTGGCGACGCCGTGTTGGCCGGCGCCGGTGTCGGCCACGATGCGCTTCTTGCCCATCCGTTTGGCGAGCAGCGCCTGGCCGATGACGTTGTTGATCTTGTGCGAGCCGGTGTGGTTGAGGTCCTCGCGCTTGAGGATCAGGCGGATGCCGAGTCGGGCGCCGAGGTTGTGGCACTCCGTCATGATCGACGGGCGGCCCGAGTACTGCGTGTGCACCCGGGTCAACTCGGCGCGGAAGCCCGGGTCGATCCACGCCTCGTCGAAGGCCGCCTCGAGCTCCAGGCAGGCGGGCACCAGTGTCTCGGGCACGAATCGTCCACCGAACTCACCGAATCGGCCGGTCGAGTCGGGCGGCGCGGTCAGGGTCGCAGGAGTGTCGTCGAGTGCAGTCATTCGAAGTCCCAGTCGTAGGGGATGTTGTCGTCGCCGAGATAGGGCGTCGACGCGTGGGCACGCGCGTTCTCGATGAACCGCTTCACGGCGAGTGCGTCCTTGCGGCCCGGGGAACGCTCGACGCCGCTGGAGACGTCGACGCCCCATGGCTGCACCTCACGGACGGCGGCTCCCACGTTGTCGGGGGTGAGACCGCCGGCGAGGATCAGCTTCATCGAGTCGGGTGCGTCGCCGACGAGCGACCAGTCGAACACCTTGCCGGAGCCCGGCTCGGGCGCATCCATGAGGATCATGTCGGTGCCGTACTCATCGGCCCTCGGCAGGTTGGGATCATTGGCCCCGAAGGCCTTGATGACCCACCGGATCTGCTTCGCCACCTCGATCGTCTGCGCCGGCGTTTCGCGCCCGTGCAACTGGACGGCCTTCACGCCGGCCTTGTGAGCGATCGAGACCACCCGCGACGGATGCTCGTCACGGAACACCCCGACGGTCAGGATCTCCGCGGGAAGGCGGCGCGTGATGTCGTAGGCCACCTGCGCGGCGATCTGCCTGGTCGACGGCGCGAAGACGAAGCCGACAGCATCCGCTCCCATGGCGACGGCCAGGAGGGCATCGTCTTCGTTGGTGATCCCACAGATCTTGACGAACATGCAGCGCTCACGGTACCGGTCAACGTGCAGCTGCGAGAGATTCATTACCGAGGGCCTCCCCCGCCTATCGTCGATCAGGCATGGGACGACTGGACGACATCGACCTCACGGCACGACTCGGAACCGACGAGTACGAAAAGCGCCTGGCGGCGGCGCAGGAACGATTCGTCGAACTCCGACTCACGCTCGGCGGCCAGATCGGCGACAAGCGCATCGGGCCCGGGCTGCTCGTGGTCATGGAGGGCGCGGACGCCGGCGGCAAGGGTGGGGCCACCCGCCGAATCGTCGAGCGACTCGACCCACGTCACTTCAGCGTCTACGCCTACTCCAAGCCCGATGAGCGCGAGAAGCGCCACCACTTCCTCTGGCGGTTCTGGACCAAGATTCCCGGCCTCGGCGGGATGTGCGTGTTCGATCGCAGCTGGTACGGCCGACTGCTCGTCGAGCGCATCGAGGGGTTCGCCACGGTCGAGCAGTGGACGAGGGCCTACGACGAGATCGTCGAGTTCGAGCGCAGCTTGGTCCTCGAAGGCGTGATCCTCGTGAAGTTCTACCTCCACATCAGCGAAGACGAGCAGGCACGCCGATTCGAGAGCCGTCGCGACGATCCGCTGCGCAACTGGAAGCTGAACGACGAGGACTGGCGCAACCGCGAGAAGTGGGACCAGTACATCGAGGCCGCCGACGACATGTTCGAGCGCACCGACCACCCGCTCGCCCCCTGGGACGTGGTGTCGGGCGAGCACAAGAAGTGGGCCCGGGTGACGATCCTCGAAACGCTCAACCAGCGCGTCGAAGAGGGCATCGCCCGATGGGAGATGCTCAACCCTCCGACCGGGTGAACGAGTTCAACCGATGAGGTCGGCGATCGCGGCGGCCGGGTCGCTGCTGGTGACGAGGGTCTCACCGACGAGGACGGCGTCGTAGCCTGCCTCGCGCAAGCTCCGGGCGTCATCGGCACCGCGCACCCCGGACTCCGCGACCTTGACGGCACGATCGGGGATCACGCCGGCCATTCGAACTGCACGGGCGTGGTCGACCTGGAACGTGACGAGATCACGCTGATTCACGCCGATCAGTGCGGCGTCGGCAGCGAGGGCGTGTTCGAGTTCGGCTTCGTCGTGGATCTCGACGAGCACGTCGAGGCCGACGTCGACGGCAAGTCGGTGGAACGCCACCAACTCGGCCGGTTCGAGCGCAGCGGCGATGAGCAACAGGCAATCGGCGCCCATGATCCGTGCATCGAGCACGTCACGTTCGCTGACCGTGAAATCCTTGCGGATCACGGGCAGCGAACACGCCGCACGCGCTGCTTGCAGGTCGGCGACGGACCCACCGAAGTGCTCCACGTCGGTCAGCACCGACAGGCACGCCGCTCCCCCACGTTCGTAGGCGGCCGCCAACTCGGCGGGGTCGAGTTCGGCGTTGAGGTCACCTTTCGACGGCGAGCGCCGCTTGATCTCGGCAATCACACCGAGATGCTCACGATCGGCAAGTGCCGATCGGAACCCGCGGGTGGGCGCCGTCGCACGCGCCTCGTCGAGCAACCGCTCGATCGGACGGGTGTCGGCGGCGGCCATCGCTCGATGGTGTTCGAGAATCCTGTCGAGATAGGTGGCCGCCATCTGAGAATCGTCGATCAGTGGGTGCGGGTCAGAGACCCTTGCCGCGTACCGGAGTGAGCATGGTGAGCTCGGGACGCCCGGCGAGGATCCCACCGAACGCGTTCATGATCTGCTTCATCATGTCGCTCGTGCTGTGCGCCTGCAGCGCATCGCCGTCGGCATACAGCTCGTACATGTAGGCGACGTTCGCATCGTTGGGGTCTTCGAGGAGCTGGTACAGCAGCGTGCCCGCTTCGGATCCGACGTGGTCCATCATCGGGGCGAGACCGGCGTACAGGTCGTCGCGCTTTCCGTCGATGCAGGTGAACTTGGCGATCATGGCAACTTGACTCATGAGCGCCGACCGTAGCGGCTGAGGCGACTCAGAACCCCAGCCGATCACCGATGGTGGAGAGCAGGTCGTCGATCGGGACTCTCACCTGTTCGGTGGTGTCCCGATCGCGGATCGTCACCGCCCGATCGTCCAGCGAATCGAAGTCGACCGTCACCGCGAGCGGCGTGCCGATCTCGTCCTGGCGCCGATAACGCTTGCCGATGTTCTGGGTCTCGTCGTAGTCGACCATGTAGCGGTCGGCGAGCATCAGACGAATCTCGTGTGCGAGCGGTGTCAGCGTGTCCTTCTTCGACAGCGGCAGCACGGCGACCTTGTACGGCGCGAGTCGCGGGTGCAGCCGCAACACGGTACGGGTCTCGTCGTTGACGACATCCTCGTCGTAGGCGGCGAGCAGGAAGGCGGCCATCGTACGGGTGGCACCGGCCGCCGGCTCGATCACGTACGGGACGTAGCGTTCGTTGGTCTGCGGGTCGAAGTAGTCGAGTTTCTCACCCGAGTGCTCGGCGTGCTGCTTGAGGTCGTAGTCGGACCGCTGGGCGATGCCCTCCAGTTCGTCGAAACCCCACGGGAAGGCGAACTCGACGTCGGACGTGCCCGACGAATAGTGCGACAGTTCGTCGTCGTCGTGTGGGCGCAATCGCAGCATGTCGGCAGGGATGCCGTGTTCGACGTACCAATCGAGACGGGCGTTGCACCAGTACTCGTACCACTCCGAGCTGGTCTCGGGAGGTACGAAGAATTCCAATTCCATCTGCTCGAACTCGCGCGTCCGGAAGATCCAGTTCTGCGGTGTGATCTCGTTGCGGAAGCTCTTGCCGACCTGGGCGATGCCGAACGGCGGCTTCTTGCGCGAGGTCTGCAGTACCTGGCTGAAGTTGGTGAACATTCCCTGCGCCGTCTCGGGTCGCAGGTACGCGTCGGCGCCGGAGCCCTCGACCGGGCCCGCCTGGGTCTTGAACATCAGGTTGAACTCGCGGGCCTCGGTGAAGCTGCCCGTCGAGCCGCAGTTCGGGCAGACGTCCGGGTCGTCGAGCTTGTCGAGCCGGAAACGCTGCTTGCACTCGGTGCAGTCGACCAGCGGATCGGTGAAGTTGGCCAGGTGGCCCGAGGCCTGCCACACCTGCGGCGGGCTGAGAATCGCCGCATCGATGAGCACGACGTCGTCGCGTTGCTGCACCATCGAGCGGATCCACGCTTCCTTCACGTTGCGCAGCAGGAGCGAGCCGAGCGGTCCGTAGTCGTAGGTGGAGCGGAAGCCGCCGTAGATCTCCGCCGACTGATAGACGAAGCCTCTGCGCTTGCACAGGCTGACGATCTGTTCGAGGTCGGTGGCAGGCATAGGTGCGCCAGGCTACCGATGCCCGCTGCAAGCCGATCAGTGCGTTTCGAACATGGCGACCGCTTTGAGACGCCGTTCGATGTGGAACTCGAGGGCCCGTGTGGCCAGCGTCGACACCTCGTGGGTGGTCGCCGACTCGTCACGGGCGAGCGCCGCCACGAGCTGTCCACCCAGGATCTCGCGCATCACCTCGAGCGCACCGGCGGTGACCGCCTGTCCCGACCGACACGATCGGCACAGGACGCCTCCCTCGTTCAGGTCGAAGGCAACCAGTGCAACGTCGGGTTCGGATTCGCCGCACCGTACACACTGGTCGAGTTCGGGTCGCATGCCTTCGTTGGCCAGGAGTTTCCAGTAGAACGCAGCGACGTTCAACGACGACGGCGTGGTGGCGATCGTACGCAGCACGCCGACGAGCATCCGGTAGAGCTGCGGGTTGGGTTCGCGTTCGAGCGACAGTTGATCGACGGCCTCGATCGCCGCCAACCCCTGCGAGGCGCGGTCGAGCGACGACAGCATCGGCGACAACGGCTCCACGGATTCGGCCTGACTGACGATGTCGAGCTCGCGCCCCCGGTAGAGCAGCAACCGGACGTGACTCATCGGCTCCAGGCGGGCACCGAACTTCGACTTCGTCTTGCGAACGCCCTTCGCGACGGCACGTACCTTGCCGTTCTCCGCGGTGTGGAACACCACGATGCGGTCGGACTCGCGCAGCTTGTACGTGCGCAGGACGACGCCCGTGTCGCGATAGAGCTCGCCGGCCACGACGGGATCGGCCCTATGACCCGTCGTCCGACTCGTCGTCGAGGCCGCCGAAGCGGCGCTCGCGTCGGGCGAAGTCGGCAATCGCCTCGACGAGGTCATCGGGGCTCAGCTCGTGCCAGCCCATCGGATGGAACACGAGCTCGCTGTAGGCGAGTTCCCACACGAGCGACGGTGGGAGTCGTGTCGACTCGCCGAGCACCACGATCAGGTCGGGCTCGCAGTCGGCCGGCGCGTAGAGCGCTTCGGCGACCGTTGCCTCGTTGACCGGCTCGTCGGGTTGCAGCCCCTGCATGGCCTCGGCGAATCGCTGGCGCCCGTCGCCGCACGGGTCGACGATCACATGACACGAACCCACCTGACGCTCCCACCACTGGAGGTCGACAGGGTCGATACCCGGTTCGAACGCGCGCAGCGTGAGGAACGAGGCGCCGGCCTGATCGGCAATCGCTCCGAGACGGTCGACTCGTTCGTCCCAACGCTGGTCGCCCAGATCCTCCCACTCACGCAGCGTTCCGCCCACCACCATGATGTGGCGCAGCAACTGGCGCGTCGGGTCACCCGCACGCGTCGCTCCCGACGCTGTGCCGTTCGCAGTCGACGTGAAGGACGGAGCCACGACTGCATTCTTCCACGCCACGCCTGCGCCGCGTGGGCTGGCTAGCGTAGGACACCGTGTCATCCGGCTCACCCGACCATCTCGTGCACGTCGCCTGCATCATGGACGGCAACGGTCGATGGGCCGGGCGACGGGGGCTGCCGCGCACCGAGGGGCACACCGAAGGCGAGGAGAACCTCGCACGGTTGGTGCGCATCGCCGTGCAGCGCAACATCGGCTGGCTGACCGTGTTCGGCTTCTCGACGGAGAATTGGCAGCGCCCGCGGCCCGAGGTTCGACACATCCTCGGCCTGCACGAGAAGCTGTTCGGACGTGTGGCCGAGCTGAACGAGCTGAACGTCCGGATCCAGTGGATCGGCCGACCGTTCGACTCTCCGATGGCTCGCACGCCACGCTACGTGCAGCGAGCGATCCGCAAGGCGATCGCCGACACGGCAGGGAACACCGGCATGGTGCTCACCGTGGCGTTCGACTACGGCGGACGTTCCGAGCTCGTCGCTGCCGTCGAGGCGGCGCGTGCGAGCGGTGACGGCGTCAACGTCGAGACGATCGGCGAGCACTTGTACCTCCCCGAACTTCCGCCCGTCGACGTTCTCGTGCGCACGAGCGGCGAGCAGCGCGTCTCCAACTTCCTGCTCTGGCAGGCGGCCGGCGCCGCGGTCTACTTCACCGACGCGGCGTGGCCCGACTTCGACGCGGCCGAACTCGATGCCGCGTTGGCGCTCGCTCGATGAGCGACGACGACGCCGGCACGGCGCTCCATCGGGTCACCTCGGCACTTGCGAATGCCGAGGATCGCACGGGCCAGCGGGAGATGGCCGAACTCGTCGCCGACGCCATCGTCACGAAGCGGCATCTGATCGTGCAGGCGGGAACGGGAACCGGAAAGACGCTCGCCTACCTCGTGCCGGCAATCGAAGCCGACGCCCGAATCGTCGTGGCCACGGCGACCAAGGCGCTGCAGGATCAGTTGGCCACGAAGGACCTGCCGTTCCTCGCCGAGCATGTGGGTGTCGACTTCGACTGGGCAGTGCTCAAGGGTCGCAGCAACTACGTGTGCCTCCAGCGGCTGCGTGAGATGAGTGCCGGCGAACAGGGTCAGCTCGAACTCGAGACGATGGCGGTCCAGACCAAGGTGGAGATCAAGCGGCTGGCCGAGTGGTCGGGCTCGACCGCGACGGGCGACATGGCCGAACTCGACTGGACACCGTCGGACAACGCGTGGCGGGCCGTCAGCGTCGGCAGCGACGAGTGTCCCGGCGCCGATCGCTGTCCGCTCGGCGATCCATGCTTCGCCGAGCAGGCCCGGCGACGAGCGGCAGCCGCCGACGTGATCGTCGTCAACACTCATCTGTACGGGCTGAACGTGGCGAGCGGTGGCGCGATCCTGCCCGAACACGATGTCGTCGTGTTCGACGAGGCGCATGTGCTCGAAGACATCATGAGCGACACGGTGGGTGTCGAGATCTCGCCCGGTCGTTTCACCGTGTTGTCCGGCATCGTCCGCCGCATTCTCGACGATCCCAAGCTCATCGGTTCGATCGCCGAGATCGCCGAGAGCCTGCGCGACGTGCTCACACCGCACGTCGGCAATCGGCTCCCGACTCCACTCCCCGATGCGGTGCAGGAGGTACTCACCGATGCACGACTCCGGCTCGGTCGAGCCAACGAAGTGCTCGTCGCCATCGACACCCCCATCGAGGACGCCAAGCAGCGCAAGCTCCGCGCTCAGACGATGACGGGCCGAGCCATCGAACAACTCGACATCGCGATCGAGGGTCGCGATGGTTACGTGGCATTCGTCTCGGGTTCGCGCGAGTCGCCGCGTCTCGAGGTGGCTCCGCTCGATGTCGGCCCCGCGATGACCGAGGGTGTGTGGTCGCAGCGCACGGCGATCCTCACGAGCGCCACGATTCCGTCATCGCTCGCATCCCGTGTCGGCATCACACCCGATGCCGTGACGGTCGCCGACGTCGGCAGTCCGTTCGACTACGAGCACAACTCGATGCTCTATTGCGCCATGCACCTGCCGAATCCGAACAGCGACGGATTCCGTGCTGCCGTGCACGACGAACTCGAGGCACTGATCACCGCTGCGGGCGGACGAACGCTGGCGCTCTTCACGAGTTGGCGATCGATGGACGAGGCCGCCGAGGCCCTGCGCTCGCGCGTCGACCTGCCCATTCTCACCCAGCGCGACCTCCCCAAGCCGGCGCTCATCAAGGCGTTCTCCGACAGCGAACAGACCTGCTTGTTCGCCACCGCCGGGCTGTTCCAGGGAGTCGACGTCCCCGGCCAGACGCTGTCGCTCGTGGTGATCGACCGGATCCCGTTCCCCCGACCGGACGACCCGTTGTTGAGTGCCCGCCGTGAACAGTTGGGCCCGACGGCGTTCTCCGAGATCGACATCCCTCGGGCCTCGATGATGCTCGCCCAGGCGTGCGGTCGGCTGATCCGGTCGGCTTCCGACAGAGGCGTCGTTGCGGTGATGGACCCGCGTCTGGGTACCGCCCGCTACCGGTGGGACATCATCAAGGCGCTCCCCCCGATGCAACGCACGAGGAACCGCGCCGATGCCGAGGCATTCCTCCGCGACATCGCAGCTGGCGTCTGACATTACATCAGGGGTCTGACCCCTGATGTAATGGTCAGGTGATCGAGGCGGCGTAGATGCCGTCGATGGCGGCACCGAGCGTGGCGTCGAACTCGGCGTCGGTCTGGCCGGCGCTGAGGCCCTCGGTCAGGGCGCGAGAGAAGCTGGCGATCATGCCGTGGTTGCGTGACAGTCGCTCGTTGGCCTCGTCGCGCGGGTAGCCACCCGACAGCGCCACCACGCGAAGCACGCGCGGATGGGCGATCAGCTCGGCGTAGAAGTCGTCGACGGTCGGGATCGACAGCTTCAGCATCACGGGCTGATCGTCACGGAGCCCATCGAGCTGCGAAGCGATCCGATCACGCAGCAGCCCCTCGGCAGCTTCCTTCTCGGGGCTGTGGATGTCGACCTCGGGCTCGATGATCGGAACGAGTCCGGCAGCGATGATCTCCGCGGCAACGTCGAACTGCTGGTCGACGACGGCATTCACGCCTGCGGCATTCGCCAACTGGACCACCGAGCGCATCTTCGTGCCGAACACACCGAGGCCGACGGCGCGCTCGCACAGTTCGCTCAGACCGGGGATCGGCTTCATCACCTGGGCACCGTCGACGACGTCGGCGAGACCCTTGTCGACCTTGAGAAACGGCACCACGTGCTTGCGCGACCAGAGGTACTCGGCCGAGCCGATGCCGTCGATCTGACGGTCCATGGTCTGCTCGAACAGGATCGCCCCGAGCACCCGGTCGCCCGTGAAGGCGGGTGAGGCCACGATGCGCGTCCGCATCGCGTGCATCAGATCGAACATCTCGGTCTCGGTCGACCACGCATCGTCGCCGATGCCGTACAGGCCGAGCGCCTTCGGCGTGCTCCCTCCGCTCTGGTCGAGAGCGGCAATGAAGCCGGAGCCGGTACGGACCTTCTGGAGCATCTCGTCATTCACCCTCCCGACTGTAGCGAGAACGACCACGGGTCGAAGTGGGTCGGACTGGGGCCGAAGGACCCTTCGATGGCTACCGTCGACGCGGATGAGCGCCTCACCGGTCGTGCACGTCGACATCGACGATGCAATTGCGACGATCACCCTCGACTCGCAGCACAATCGCAACGCGCTGTCGCGTCAGTTGCTCGCCGAACTGCACCAGGCACTCGATACTGCCGAGGCGGCAGAGGCCCGTGCCATCGTGCTCACCCACCGGGGCCCGGCGTTCTGCGCCGGCGCCGACCTGAAGGAACGATCGTCGCAGGGCGGCACCGACCGCGACTCCGACTCCGGATCGGACTCGGACTCGAACCCGTTCGTCGAGGCGCTCGTGCGGCTGATGGACACCGAGCGTCCGACGATTGCCGCCGTCAACGGGGCCGTGCGCGCCGGCGGGATCGGGCTCATGGCTGCCTGCGACCTCGTGGTGGTCGCAGCATCGACGACGTTCGCGCTCACCGAAGTGCGCATCGGCGTGGCACCGGCGATCATCTCGGTACCGATCCTGCGCAGGGTCGCACCGAGCCGAATCGCTGCGGCGATGCTCACCGGCGAGTCGTTCGATGCTCACGAAGCCCGATCGATGGGATTGATCACACACGTCAGCGCCGACGTCGCGGCAACCGTCGAGGCACTGACCGCCGGGATCCTCGCCGGGGCGCCCACGTGCCGTCGCCGAGACGAAGCGGCTGCTCCACACCGTCGGCGCGATGGATCGCACCGCGGCATTCCAGGAGATGGCGCGGCTGTCGAACGCGCTCTTCGAGAGCGCCGAAGCTGCCGAAGGCATGGCCGCGTTCGTTGCCAAGCGTCCGCCCGTGTGGCCCCGGTCATGACGACGAGACCATGACGAGACCATGACGACGAAGCGCCGAATCGACATCGTTGCCCCCTCCGGCGTGCGGATCGCCGCGGACGAGTGGCCGGGAGATGGCCCCGCGGTCGTCCTGGCCCACGGCGGCGGGCAGACTCGACACTCGTGGGGCGGCACCGCCGAGACACTCGCGCGACGCGGCCATCGGGTCGTGTCGATGGATCTTCGTGGCCACGGCGACTCGGACTGGGCGCCCGACGGCGACTACCACATGGCGGCCTACCGCGACGACGCACTCGCGGTCGTCCGCTCGATCGGATCACCGGTGGCCTGGGTGGGAGCGTCGCTCGGCGGCATGACCGGCCTGCACGCCGTCGACGAGGCCCCGGAGCTGTTCTCGGCGCTCGTGCTGGTCGACATCACGCCGCGCCCTGCTGCGTCCGGGGTGAGCCGGATCCTGGAGTTCATGGCCAAGGACGCGAACGACGGATTCGCGACACTCGACGACGCCGCCGACGCAATCGCCGCGTACCAGCCGCATCGTCCCCGCCCGACCGACCTGTCCGGACTGTCGAAGAATCTGCGCCAGGGCCCCGACGGCCGCTGGCGTTGGCACTGGGATCCGGCATTCCTCAACATCCGAACCGGCGGGACCAGCGAACATGCCCGCGACCGCCACCACGACGAACTGGTGGAGATCGCCCGACGGTTGACGCTTCCGACACTGCTCGTTCGCGGCAAACTCTCCGACCTCGTCACCGAGACCGAGGTCGACGAGTTCCTCGAGATGGTGCCGCACGCTCGCTACGTCGACGTGGCCAACGCTGCCCACATGATCGCCGGCGACCGCAACGACGTCTTCACCGACGCCGTGGTCGACTTCCTCGAATCCTGAACCGGGCGTGTCTTGACGTGTCGTGTGACACTCGTGCGAGAATGAGCGGATGACCACGAGCCAGGACCTACACGACCGCATCGAGGGGCAGAACCTCGCGACGCGATACCTCGCGAACGTCGAGCGCAACGGCGATGTCGAAGTCCTGCGATGGAAGGACGCCGAGCGGCGAGTGGAAGTCGATGACGCTGAACGAACTGACCGACCTCACCGCCCGACTCGTCACCGGGCTCGGAGGCGCTCGGCGTCGGCAAGGGCGACACCGTCGTGCTGATGCTGCGCAACCGTCCGGAGTTCCATGCACTCGATCTCGCCGTGTTGTTCCTCGGAGCCACGCCGGTGTCGATCTACAACTCCTCGGCGCCCGAACAGATCGAGTACCTGGTCAACGACTGCAAGGCCAAGGTGGCCATCGTCGAGGACGCCGGCTTCCTCGAGCGCTTCCTCAAGGTCCGTGAGTCGTTGACCACGCTCGAGCACATCGTGATGCTCGAGGAGTCCGGTGCCGGCGACGCCGTCACCTCGTACGCCGAGTTGGCGGCATCGGAGCCCGCCGACCTCGCAGCGCATGCACACACGGCCGCGCTCGACGACATCGCCACGGTCATCTACACCTCGGGCACCACCGGGCCGCCCAAGGGGGTCATGCTCTCGCACCGCAACGTGGCGTGGACCCTCGAATCGGTCGGCCAGTCGATGCGCGAGCAGACCGACATCGACGACTTCGCCGGCAAGCGGCACGTGTCGTACCTGCCGATGGCCCACATCTTCGAACGGCTCATCGGTCACTACTACATGCTCGACTTCGCCACGCAGGTCGCCTGCTGCCCCGACACCTCCCAGCTCACGGCGTACACCGGCGAGGTCCGACCCAACGTCTTCATCGGGGTCCCCCGGGTGTGGGAGAAGCTCTATGCGGGTGTGAACGCCGCGGTCAGTGCCGACCCGGACAAGGCCAAGGCCTTCCACGAAGCGGTCGATGCGGCCCTGCCGATCGTCGAGAAGATGACACGCGGCACCGCCACGCAGGAGGAGATCGACACCTGGAACTTCCTCGACCAGGTCGCGTTCCAGACCGTCCGTGGACTCATCGGCCTCGACCAGGCCGAGATCTGCATCACCGGTGCCGCTCCTCTGCCGGCCGAGATCCTGTCGTGGTTCCGCGCCATCGGCGTGCCGCTCACCGAGGGCTACGGCATGTCGGAGACCACCGCCGTGCTCACGTGGGCCAACGACCCCAAGCCCGGCTGCGTCGGACGAGCCGCAACGGCCGTCGAGCTCCGGATCGCCGAGGACGGCGAGGTGCTGTGCCGAGGCGGCAACAACTTCGTCGGATACCTCGGCCAACCGGAGAAGACCGCCGAGACGCTCGACGACGACGGCTGGGTGCACACGGGCGACATCGGTGTCCTCGACGACGAGGGATACCTCAAGATCGTCGATCGCAAGAAGGAACTGATCATCACCGCCGGCGGCAAGAACGTGAGCCCGGCCAACCTCGAAGCGGAACTCAAGATGATTCCGCTGGTTGGTCAGGCGTGCGCGATCGGCGAGCAGCGCCCGTTCATGACGGCGCTCGTGGTCCTCGATCCCGACTCTGCGGCGGCGTGGGCGCGGGCGCACGGCTTGTCTGGCGACGATGCAACGATGACGGCACTCGCCGAGAACCCCGACGTGCTCGCCGAGATCGATGCGGGACTCGTCGACGTGATGTCCGGATTCAACAACGCCGAGTCCGTCAAGAAGGTCAAGGTCCTCGGCGAGGAGTGGCTGCCGGACTCCGAACTGTTGACCCCGACCTCGAAGCTGAAACGGCGTGGCATCCTCACCACGTTCGCCGACGAGATCGAGGCTCTCTACGCCAAGTGACCGGTGAGGGGTGACCGGTGAGAGCGTGATCGGTCAACCCGCCATGAGGCGGTAGCCGACCCCGCGCGACGTCACGATCAGCGTCGGATCGTCGGGGTGATCCTCGATCTTGAGGCGGAGTCGACGCACGTGGGCGTCGACGAGGCGAGAGTCTCCGAGGTACTCGTAGCCCCAGACGCGTTCGAGCAACTGGTCGCGCGAGAGCACGGCACCTGCGTGATCGGCGAACTCGCACATGAGCCGGAACTCGGTCTTGGTCAGATTGACCTCGACGCCGTTCTTGAGCACGATGCCCTGCTCGCGCCGGACCTCGATGTCGCCGAATCGCGAGGCCAGCGGTGTGGTGGCCTTGCCCTGGAGGGCCATGCGTCGCAACGACGCCCGGATACGCGCGGCGAGTTCCTTCGGGACCACCGGCTTGGTGACGTAGTCGTCGGCACCGGCCTCCAGACCCGCCACCATGTCATGGGTGTCGGTCTGCGCGGTGATCATGATGATCGGCACGATGCTTTCGGCCCGTAACGCGCGGCAGACGTCGAAACCCGACATGTCCGGGAGGCGCAGATCGAGCAGCACGAGGTCGGGCGACGAGGTGCGGAACGACGCCAGCCCTTCGGCGCCATTGGCTGCACCGCGAACGGAGTACCCCTCGTCCTCCAGCGCCATCGACAGGGCGAGGCGAATCCCGTCGTCGTCTTCGATGAACAGCAGCGATTCCATGTCTGTCGACCAGTGTGACGCCATCCGTAGCGTCTCGACCCACTTTGTTACCGAAATCGCACACTTCCCGCAACCGACCGTCACACAGGCCGGGCATCATCATTGCTGTTCACGCTGCCCCGGTGAGGTACCTACCTCCCCCTGGTACCTCACCGGCAGCGGGTGAACAGTCCCGGACACATCGCTCGTCGCGGACACAACCCTCGGTGTCGACCTGCAACACTCTGTCTTCGTGGCTCGGCGTCGGACTCTTCGTCTTCGTACGCGGGTCACCCTCTTCTTCGCCTTCATTGCGCTGCTGGCCGGCATCGTCCTGATCGGGGTCACCTACGGATTCGCCCGCAGCAACCTGCTCGACGAGGACCAGACCGCAGCGCAGCAACAGGCGTTCGTCAACGCCGATCTCGTGCGAGCACAGCTGACGACCGAACCCGACGACATCGGAGCATTCTTCGAGAACGAACTGCGCACCGACCCCGACGGGTTCGCCGTGTTGAACTCGATCGATCCGGGTGGCGATCGCGCCCTGACCGATCTTCGCCATCCGCTCACGGATTTCCCGGAACCACTCGTCGATGCGGTCGAGCGCGGAACGATCGGCCATCCAGAACCAGACGATCGACGGGGCCGCGTACGTCACCGTCGGGGTCTACATCGCCGAATACGACACCGGCTACTTCGAGGCATTTCCCCTCGAGAACACCGAGTCCACCCTGACAGCGATCCTGACGGCACTCCTGCTCGGCGCCCTCGGCACCCTGGTGCTCGCGAGCCTGTTCGGGCTGGCCACGAGCCGACGACTGCTCCGGCCGCTCAGCCAGGTTGCCGATGCCGCCGAGGAGATCGCATCGGGCGGCCTCGACACCCGGCTCGCTCCCGAGTCCGACCCCGACCTCGATCGACTCGCCGGGTCGTTCAACGAGATGGCAGACGCCGTCCAGGCACGCATCGAACGCGAGGCCCGATTCGCGTCCGACGTCAGCCACGAGCTGAGGTCACCGATCACCGCACTCGCTGCCGCCGTGGAGGTCCTCGATGCCCGACGCGAGGACATTCCCGAGCGCACACAGCAGGCACTCGACGTGGTGGTCAGCCAGGTCCGACGATTCGACAGCATGGTCATCGATCTGCTCGAACTCGCCCGTCTCGATGCCGGCGCCACCGACCTGACCGTCGAGGAGTTGCGACTCACCGATCTGACCCGCCGCGTCGCGTCGCGTTTCGGTGAGCCCGACGTGCCGATCGTCGTGACGAGTGGGACACCGGCCGAGGTCGCGCTCGACAAGGTCCGATTCGAACGTATTCTCGGCAACCTGCTCGACAACGCTCGCAATCACGGTGGAGGCGCACTTCGAATCGAGCTGTCGCCGGCCGCCGACGAACGATTCCGACTCGCCGTGGAGGATGGTGGGCCCGGCGTCGCGCAGGGCGAACGCGACCGCATCTTCGAACGCTTCGCCCGCGGGAGCGCTGCTCGTCATCGGATCGGCACCGGCCTCGGTCTCGCCCTCGTCGCCGAGCACAGCAGTGCCATGGGTGGCTCGGCGTGGGTGGAGGATCGCGTCGGTGGCGGAGCGCGATTCGTCGTGGAGTTGCCGACCCGGGTCACGGAACGCCGATCGTCAGCGGTGACGGCGTGAGGCGCGGCGACCACCACCGCTGCGCTCGTTGCGCTCGTAGCGACCGTGGCGCTCGGGGTCGTCGCCTGCGGCGTGCCCGCCGGCGACGACACGTTCAGCGAGATCCCTCCCGACGAAGTGCTGTTCGGGCTCGATGCCACCTCGACCACCACCAGCACCACCTCGACCACCAGCACCACCTCACCCGCGCTTCCGGAGACCACGGCGCTGGCCACGACCACCACGATCCGGCTCGAACCCGTCCAGATCTACTTCCTCTCGCGAGGGCGCCTGCAGCCGATCACGATCGATCTGCCTCCGGGTTCGTCGCCCGACCAGGTCGCCGATGTCCTCGAGGCGGGTCCCCCACCCGACATCGCCCTCGACACCCTGATCGAAGACGGCCTGATCGTGAGCGCCATCGAATCCGGTGGCGTCCTCACCGTCGACCTCGACCCGACGATCTTCGACCGGATCCCGAGCACCCAGCAGACCGAGGCGATCGGCCAGATCGTCCTGACGATGCTCGGCAGCCTGCGAGGAATCGGCCAGGTCACCTTCACGCTCGGCGGCGAAGCCGTTGCCGTGAAGAAGGGCAACGGTCAGCTCTCCGATGTCGGCGAGCCGTTGTCCTACGACGCGTTCGCCAATCTGCTCGCAGCGCCGCGAACATCGCTCGACACGACCACCACGACGACCACGACTGCGAGCACCGGGTCGGTGCCGACGTCGCTCGGTCAGTAGCCGACTCGATCAGTAACCCAGTCTCGTCACACGCTCGGGCTTGCGCTGCCAGTCCTTGTCGACCTTGACCCGGAGTTCCAGGTAGACACCGTCGGGAAGCTGCGCCCGGGCCCGCTCGCCCACCTGTTTGAGGATCTGTCCGCCCTTGCCGATGACCATCCCCTTCTGGCTGTCGCGCTCGACGATGATGTCGACTCGGATTCGCGGCCACTCCCACTCGACCACCTGCGTGGCGATCGAATAGGGAAGCTCGTCGCGCGTCACCGCGAGCAACTGTTCGCGAACCAGTTCGGCGACCCACCGTTCCTCGGGAAGGTCCGACACCTCGTCGTCGGGGAAGTAGTGCGGCCCCTCGGGCACCCGGTCGGTCAGGTACGACACGAGCGCTCCGATCCCGTCGCCACTGACGGCCGACACCGGGAAGTACTCCTTCGCCCCGAGGGCACTCGACGCAGTGAGCATTCTCAACACCTGTTCGCGACTGGCGATGTCGGTCTTGTTGACGATCACGATCGAGTTGGCGATGTCGATGCGATCAGCGACCCATCGGTCGCCTGATCCGAACGGCGCCGTGGCATCGAGCACGAGACACGTGACGTCGACGTCGTCGACGCTGCCGAGTGCGGTGGCATTGACCCGCTCACCGAGCGCGGTCACGGGCTTGTGCAACCCCGGCGTGTCGACGAAGACGAGTTGGCTCGCCGGCCGGGTGAGAACCCCCATGATCCGGTGCCGCGTGGTCTGCGGCTTGTCGGAGACGATGCTGATCTTGCGACCGCAGATCGCATTGACGAGCGACGACTTGCCGACGTTGGGTCGTCCGACGAAGGTCACGAAACCGGATCGGAAACCAGGATCCGTACTGTCGGTTTCGTCGCTCATCGGCTCAGTTTGCCAAGCTGAAGGCCATGACCCGCACGATCAACGGAATCGACGAACTCAAGACACTCGTCGGCGAGCACCTCGGCTACTCCCCCTACGTCGAGATCACCCAGCAACAGGTGAACACCTTCGCCGATGCCACCGGCGACCATCAGTGGATCCACGTCGACCCCGAACGAGCCAAGGCCGGCCCGTTCGGCGGTCCGATCGCCCACGGCTATCTCACCTTGTCGCTCGGTCCGATGCTGTCGCCGCAGGTGTTCATCGTCACCGGGATCTCGATGGGCGTGAACTACGGCGCTGGCAAGATCCGTTTCCCATCGCCGGTGCCCGTCGGCTCGAAGCTCCGCCTCGGGGCCACGCTGCTCTCGGTCGACGACGTCGCCGGTGGCGCTCAGGTGACGATGGAGTTCGTCTTCGAGGTCGAGGGTGCCGCCAAGCCGTCGTGTGTCGCCGAGGTCATCTTTCGCTACTACGCCTGAGCGCGTCCACGATCAATGCACCGCGAGCGGTGTAGCCGACACTGTTCACGTGCACTGCGTCGACGAACCATTCAGGATGGTTCTGCGCCAAGGTGTACCAGTCGATCACACGAAACCGGGCGTCAGCGGCATCTCGCTGTGACAACGCGGCGTTGAACATCTGGGTGATTGCGGGGTAGTCGAGTGCAGCACCCTCGATCGATCGGAAGTCGACGTTCACCCACCACACGCGAGCCGGAGTCGGAATCTCGGCGAGCATCTCCGCGATCGTGGCCCGCGCGCGAGTGGGCGTGGTGACGCCGCTGTTGATGTCGTTCGTACCGAGGGCCACGACCCAGCAGTCGGCTTCGCCGCTCGCAGCTCTGATCGAACGGGCGGTGAGCACCCCGCTGCGTGATGCCGGTAGGGCGTTGACCGAGACGCGACGGGCTCCGACTCCGTCGACGACGAAGTCGACCCCGAGCCGGGTGAGGCCACTACGCAGCGCTGCATCGCTTCCGACGGTCAGCGAGTCGCCCACCACCCACACCCGTTTGCACGACGATCCGAGGCGAATGGCTTGCTCTGTCGCCCTCGCGCCGGTCTGGCCGATCTCGCTGATGTCGGCACGCGCGGCGAGTGGCACGGCGACTGCGCACAACACGACGAGCGACGCCAACGCCACGAGGCGGCGGGGACCGGGGAACTTCCTCACGACGGACAGTATCGGTCCTCACGACCGCCCAGAAGAGGCAGGCCCACGATTTGTGAGCGATGAGGCACCCGTCGTACCGTCGCCGGGTGCACGGGGACGAGTTCGACCAGGATGTGGCCGGCCCACCAGAGTTCAGTCTCGCCGAGGTACACGAGGCCATCGCGGCGACTCGACCCGACGCAGACTGCCTGGTGTTCCGAGGCCGCCGGTTCTCGTGGGCCGAGATCACCGAGCGGACCCGTCGTCTCGCGAATCACCTGATCGGAAGCGGACTCGGCGTGCACACCGAGCGTGCCGACCTCGCCGGGCACGAGAGTGGTCAGGATCACCTGGCGATCTATCTCCACAACGGCAACGAATACCTCGAGGCCATGCTCGGCGCGCTCAAGGCCCGTGTCGCCTCGCTCAACGTCAACTACCGGTACGTCGCCGAAGAGCTGCTGTACCTGCTGAACGATTCGAACGCGCGAGCCGTGGTGATCCATTCGGTCTTCACGCCCACCCTCGCCGAGGTGCTCCCACAACTCCCCAACCTCGACGTGATCCTGCAGGTTCCCGACGAGTCCGGGCATCCGTTGCTGCCGGGCGCCGTTTGGTACGAGGATGCACTCGCAGCGGCGTCCCCGCAGCGTCCGGCGCTCGAGTGGAGCCCCGACGATCTCTACCTGCTCTACACCGGCGGCACCACCGGCATGCCCAAAGGTGTCATGTGGCGCAACGGCGATGCGATGGTCGAGTGCTTCGGCGGATCGAAGACCGCGGTGTCGATCGACGAGTTCGTTGCCGCCGCCACTGCCGGTACGAAAGCACTACTGGCACCACCCTTCATGCACGGCGCAGGACACTGGATGAGCTTTCTCACGTGGCTCGGCGGGGGCACCGTGTTCGTCCAGTCGATCACCGACCGGCTCGACCCCGTCGACATCTGGTCGCTCGTCGAGCGCGAACAGGTCAACTTCCTGCTCATCGTGGGGGATGCGTTCGCTCGGCCGCTGCTCGACGAACTCGATCAGCCCACCGGTGGTCGTTCGTACGACCTGTCGTCGCTCAACGTGCTGTTGTCGGGCGGCGCTCCGCTGTCGGCGAACCTCAAAGACGAGTTCCTCGCGCATCTGCCGACACTCATGATCGTCGACGGGCTCGGGTCGTCGGAGGCCGGCGGCCAGGTGAGCAAGGTGTCGGTCGGGGGCGGCGCGACCACGGGCACCTTCGAGATCGCACCTGGCAACGTCGTGCTGTCCGCCGATCTCGATCGCGTGCTCGAGGCCGGCGACCCCGAGATCGGTTGGCTCGCCAAGACGGGGCGGCTCGCGCTCGGCTACCTCGGCGACGCTGCCAAGACGTCACGTACGTATCCGATCGTCGACGGCGTGCGATATGCGATCCCCGGCGACCGTGCGCGACTGCTCGACGGCGGCATCGTCGAGTTGCACGGACGCGATTCGGTGACGATCAACTCCGGAGGCGAGAAGATCTTCGCCGAGGAGGTCGAAGCGGCAATCAAGTCACATCCCGGCGTCTACGACTGCGTCGTGACCGGTCGACCGAGCGAGCGATGGGGGAACGAGGTCGTCGCGATCGTTCGGATCCGCGAGGGCCACGAGGTCGACGACGCAGCCCTGCGTGCAGCTGCCGGCGAGCACATCGCCCGCTACAAGCTCCCCAAGGAGATCCGGTACGTCGACGAGATCGTGCGGTCGCCGAGCGGCAAGGCCGACTACCGGTGGGCCAAGCAGGTCGCCGCTGAACCCGTAGCCTGAGCCGGGTGACCGAGCCCGGATCTCCCCGTCCCCAGTGGGACACCGATGACCTTCCGCAGGGCCAGGAGAAGGTCGCTGCCGTCCAGGGGATGTTCGACGCCATCGCGCCGAAGTACGACCGGCTGAACCGGATCATCTCGTTGCGTCTCGACGTCCGATGGCGCAAGCGGGCAGTCCGGGATCTCGCCCTCCCGCCAGGCAGTGTGGTGCTCGACCTCGCCAGCGGAACCGGCGACCTGTGCATCGACCTCGCGGCGAGTGGCATCCGGCCGATCTCGATGGATCTGAGCTTCGGCATGCTGTCGGCCGATCGTTCCGGCGCCCCTCGCGTGCAGGCCGACATCCTGCGGCTGCCGGTACCCGATGCCTCGGTCGACGGTGTCACGTGTGGCTTCGCACTGCGGAATCTGCTCGATCTCCCGACGTTCTTCGCCGAGTTGGGACGTGTCGTGCGACCGGGCGGCCGAATTGCCCTGCTCGACGTGAGCGTGCCGAGCAACTCGGTGGTTCGCTGGGGAAACAACATCTACTTCGGCAAGGTCGTTCCTCGCATCGGGGCCCTGCTGTCCGACGGCGCTGCCTACCGGTACCTTCCCAAGAGCGTCGCCTACCTGCCGACGCCCGAGGCGATGCTGGCCTCGCTCGCCGACGCCGGCTTCAGCGATGCGCGTCACACCCAACTGTCGGGTGGGCTGACCCAGCTGATGGTGGGCACCCGCCGGTGAACGTGGCGGTGAACGTGAAGGCGACGACCCGACCACTCTCGGACTTCACCGAGACGCCACTCGACCTCAACGACGTCGCAGCCGGTGACGGCTACCTCTTCGTTCGAAATGCCGTCGGGATGGCGGGCCGTGGGGTTGCCGCTCGGGTCCCGATCGACGACGCCACGTCCTTTCTCGCAGCCGTACCCCACGACTCGACCGTCGACGGCGCAGCACCGGTGGCTCTCGGCGTGCTCGGGTTTCGTCCGGGCGCACCGGCCCACGTGGTCGTACCCCAGGTGCTGGTGCGCAAGTTCGCCGACGGCACCGCCGCCGTGACGGTGTGCGGCGACGTCGATGATGCAGCAGTCACCGCCATGCTCACGCCGCACCTCGTCGCCGGTGCGAGTGCGTCCAGCTATCGGATCGAACCCGGCGTCGACGTCGACCACTACCTGGCCGCCGTCGTCGCAGCGCGTGACGCCGTCCGCGCCGGAGCGCTCACCAAAGCCGTCATCGCCCGCCCGATCGTGGTGCACTCGAGCGAACCGATCGACGTCCATGCCGTGCTGCGGCGACTACGGAGCAGCTTCGGGTCGAGCTACCGGTATTCGATCGACGGCTTCATCGGCGCCTCCCCCGAGCTCCTCGTGGAAGTCGACGGACCGGTCGTGCGCTCGCATCCACTTGCCGGCACTGCGCCCCGGACGGGTGATGTCGACAACGATGCCCGGATCGCCGCCGATCTCATCGCGAGCACGAAGAACCAGATCGAGCACCGCGTCGTGATCGACGTCGTGCACGACACACTGCTGCCCTGGGCGAGCTACCTCGATTGGGAGCCCGAACCGTCGATCGTCACGGTCGCCAACGTCCAGCACCTCGGCACGCGGATGGAAGGGATGCTCTCGCAGCCCGGCCCCAGTGTGGTCGAACTCGTGCGGGCGTTGTCGCCGACGCCGGCGCTCGGCGGCCACCCGCGCGACGCGGCGATCGAGCTCATCGAGCGGGTCGAGGGGTTCGAACGCGGACGGTACGGCGGAGCGGTCGGATGGGTCGATGCACACGGCAACGGCACGTGGGCCGTGGCGATTCGCTGCGCCGAACTCTCCGACGATCGACGGTCGGCACGTCTCGTCGCGGGCGGCGGCATCGTCGCCGACAGCGACCCGAACGCGGAGCTGGCCGAGACCCAAGCGAAGTTCCAGGCGATGCTCAGCGCACTCGTTCGTCCATAGCGGTCAGAGCGCGTCCAACGGCCGCCTGCAGCGCTGCGTGCACCTCGACGTTGTGGTGCCGATTCGACGGGATGCAACAGACCCACGGTCCCGGCATCGCCAACTGCTCGACCAACTCGTCGGCGGCTTGCACCGTGCGGGCCTCGAGGCCGTACGACGTGGCGAGCGCGACGATGTCGACGGCCAGCGGTGTCCCGAAGAGCTGTTCGAAACGCTCGACATCCAGCGTTGTCGCCTGCGGAAGGAACGAGAAGATCCCGCCGCCGTCGTTGTCGACCACGACGATCCGCAGATCGGCGTCGCGGGTGGCGAGGCCGACGAGTGCGTTGCTGTCGTGCACGAAGGCCAGGTCACCGATCAGGACCGCCGACGGCGAGCCCCTCAGCGCGCGACCGAGCGCGGTCGAAACGACACCATCGATGCCGTTGGCCCCTCGGTTCGCGTGCGCTCGGGCGCGTACACCCCCGAACCATTCGAGATCGCGCACCGGCATCGACGACGACACGACGAGTTCGGTGTCAACCGGGAGGTGCTCGGCGACGAGGCGCGCGACACCCGGCTCGGTGAGTTCGGCGAACTCGGCGAGTGCCGCCACGATCGCCTCATCTGCGGCCCGCTCGGCGCCGGCCCAGCTCGCAGCCCACGACGCCTCGGGCGCAACCGCCACGCCGAGGATGGAACCGATCGAACAGATGGCGGCGACGTTGTGGTCGGGGTCGATCACGCCGGGTCCACCGACCTGAACGAGTACTGCCCCGTTCGCCGTGGCTCGAGCAGTCCACTGGGCAAGCACCTTCGACGCTGCGGGACGTCCGATCCGAACGATGACGTCGGGAAGATGCGCTGCTGCGAACGCCTCGTGACGCAACAGGCTGTCGGCCGTCGTCACGACGCCCGAGAGGTGACGCATCGTGGAGACCGGGTCGGCGATGATCGGCCACCCGGTGGCGCTGTGCAGGGCGGCCACGTCGATCGGGTCGACCCCGCTGCGACCACCGACGAGTATCACGCCTCGCGCACGGTCGAGTCCGGCGGGTACGGCGTCGACGCGACGTGGAGGCGACGCCACCGGCGCGCCGCTCGATCGCGTCCGGCAGCAACCCGCACGTACCGAGCAACGGCTCGCGGAATGCGAGATTCAACTGCACCGGGCCCGAGCGGGCGTGCGCCATGGCGTCGTCGGCGAGCTCGCGCCACAGCGAACGTTCGGCGTGATCGGGCACGCCAGGGTCGCGGGACCAGACGACATGCTTGCCGTACAGGTCGACCTGGTCGATGGTCTGGGGCGCACCGACGCCGCGGAGTTCCTCCGGACGATCGGCGGTGAGCACGATCATCGGCACGTCCGACAGCCCCGCCTCCACGATGGCCGGGAAGAAGTTCGCCGTCGCGGTCCCACTCGTGCACAGCAGCAGCGCAGGGGTCCCATCGAGGCCGAGGCCGAGTGCGACGAAAGCGGCCGAACGTTCGTCGTGGACCACATGGACGTGCAACTCGGAACGCTCGACGAGCGCCAGCGCCATCGGTGTGGATCGCGAGCCGGGCGCAACCACGGCGTGACGAACTCCGAGGCGGATCCACTGGTCGACGAGCGTGGCACAGAACGTCGCCTGGACATCGTGCGGTGGTGGATTCTCGTTGCCGACCATTGTCACCCGACGATAGGCGCATACCGTGTCGACCATGACGGACCACGAAGGAAACTCCGCTCACGACTCGACGACTCCGACCGTGCCGACTCCGACCGTGACGGTCGAGGTCTGGTCCGATGTCGTGTGCCCGTGGTGTTACATCGGCAAGCGGCGTTTCGCCTCCGGCCTCGAGCAGGTGCGAGATGCCCTGGCCGCCGACGGGGTCGAGGTGTCGTTCGACGTCTCGTACCACCCGTATCAGCTCGACCCGAACGCAGCGCCGGGTGTGTCGGGACCGGTCGTCGAGGCCTACGCGAAGAAGTTCGGTGGACTCGAACGCGCCGAGGCGATCCTCGCCACTGTCACCGCGACGGCCGCCGATGTGGGTCTCGAATTCCACATGGACAAGGCGTTGCGTGCGAACACACTCCTCGCCCATCGGGTGATCTGGCTCGCCGGTCAACCCGACTCGCGCGTCGATCAGGACGACATGAAGGAACGACTGCTCGCGGCGTACTTCACCGACGGGCTCGACATCGGCGACCCTGGCGTGCTGGCCGACTGCGCCGCCGACGTGGGCCTCGATCGTGACGATGTCATGGCGTTCCTCCGATCCGACCGGGGTCTGGCCGAGGTTGCCGCGGAACTCGAGGTCGCCCGCGACAACGGGATCACCGCGGTGCCGACCTACGTGATCAACGGCCAGTGGGCGATCCCCGGCGCCCAGGAGCCCGAGACATTCGCCAAGGTGCTGCGAAAGGTGGCCGACCAGGCGGTGGCCCAGGCGGTGGCCCAGCAGTCGTGATCGATCGGTTCGTCCTCGCCCACGGCTTCACGCAGACCGCACGATCGTGGTCGACGTTCGCCAGTTGCCTTCAGGAGCTGCTCCCCGGCGCGGAGACCATCGCGATCGATCTGCCCGGCCACGGCACCGCTCCCCCACCGAACGACTCCGATCTCTGGGAGAGCGCCCATCGACTCGTCGATGCCGGCGGTGCGGCCACCTACGTCGGCTACTCGATGGGGGGTCGGGTGTCGCTGCACGCGGCGATCGCACACCCCGAGCGAGTGCGATCGCTCGTACTGATCGGCGCCACCGCCGGGATCGACGACCTCGACGAGCGCCTGGCTCGCCGGGCAGCCGACGAGCTCCTCGCTGACCACATCGAAGCGGTCGGCGTCGACACCTTCATCGACGAATGGCTCGGCACTGCCCTCTTCGCCGGGCTCACGGAGCAGACCGCACTGCGCGACGACCGGCTCCGCAACACCGCCGGCGGCTTGGCGGCGAGCCTGCGAGCCACGGGCACGGGCACCCAGGAACCGCTGTGGGAGCGGCTCGGCGAGATCACGGTGCCCGTGTTGGTCCTCGCGGGCGAGCACGACACGAAGTTCCGAGCGATCGGCGAACGCATGGCAGGCCTCCTGTCGGCCTCGACATTCGAGGTGATCGCCGGTGCGGGCCATTCGGTGCACCTGGAGCAACCGGAGGCGACGGCGGCACGCGATCGCCCGACTGGCACCGACGTCCAGACCACGGCGTGACGCTGACGAGCCTGACGTTCAGAGTGCGAGGCCGACGGTGGCCAGGACGCCCCAGACGAGTTGCAGGCGCGCCGTGGCACCGAGCACGGGAATGAGCGCTGGACCAGTGGCGCCGCTGAGCACCGAGCGCACGGGAGCGATCGCCAGCGGGAGTGCGAGGAGCGCGAGCACGACGGGCACTCGCCACATCGCCGCCACTGCGCTCAGAGCGAACGCGGCAACGATCAACACGACGTAGAACCAGCGGGTGCGCTGATCGCCCAGGCGAACGGCAAGCGTCTGCTTGCCGACGTCGCGGTCGGTCGGGATGTCACGGAGGTTGTTGACGACGAGCAGGGCACACGCCAGCGATCCGACCGCTGCGCCCATCACCAGCGACAGTGCCGTCACCGATTCGATGGCCGCATAGGTGGTGCCTGCCGTGGCCACGAGCCCGAAGAAGACGAACACGAAGACCTCACCGAGGCCCATGTAGCCGTACGGCCGCGGTCCGCCCGTGTAGAACCATCCGGCGGCGATGGCAGCCACGCCGACCACGAGCAGCCACAGCGACGTCGACAGCGCGATCGCCAGGCCGCTGACCGCGGCGACACCGAATGCGGCCAGCGCGGCGCGCTTCACCGACGACGGGTCCGCCAGGCCGCTCGCCACCAGACGCGTCGGGCCGACACGTACGTCGTCGGTTCCCCTCACACCGTCGCTGTAGTCGTTGGCGTAGTTGACACCCACCTGCAGCGCCAGGCTCACGACGAGCGCCGCGACCACTCGCCACCACACGACGTCGCCGGGCTCGCCGACAGCCGCGGCAGCGCCGACGGCCACCGGCACGACGGCTGCAGGCAGCGTTCGGGGTCGCGCTCCGGTGATCCAACGGTTCATGTGTGCGCCATGATGGGGGCAATGACGCAGCTGTGGCAACTGGGAGCACTCGAATTGGCCGGAATCATCCGCACCGGCGAGGCATCGAGCCGCGAGGTGGTCGAAGCCCACCTGGCCCGCGTCGAGCAGTGCAACGTGCATCTCAATGCCGTTGTCCGGCTCCTCAGCGACGAGGCACTCGCCGCGGCAGACGTTGCCGATGCCGCCGTTGCCCGAGGCGACGAGCTGGGCCGACTGCACGGCGTTCCGTGCAGCGTGAAGGAGAACATCGACGTGGCCGGCACACCCACCACCAACGGCGTGATCGCCCTCGCCGACGCTGTGGCAACGATCGATTCGCCCACCGTCGAGCGCATGCGGGCTGCTGGCGCCATCCCCTTCGCGCGCACGAACCTGCCCGACTTCGGTCTGCGGGTCCACACCCACTCGCAACTCCACGGGCTGACCCGTAACCCATGGAATCCCGCCCTCACCGCCGGTGGATCCAGCGGCGGCGAAGCGTCGACCATCGCGTCGGGCATGAGCCCGATCGGGATCGGTAACGACATCGGCGGGTCGCTGCGCAATCCAGCGCACTGCTGCGGTATCACATCGCTGAAGCCGACCGTCGGGGTGATCCCGATGGCCACCGTCGTTCCGCCCGAAGACATGGGGTTGTCGTCGCAGCTGATGGTTGTCGAGGGTCCAATGGCGCGCCACGTCGCCGACATTCGCGCCGGCCTCGAGATCCTGGCGGGACAGCACTGGCGCGATCCACGAAGCGTGACCGCCGTGCTCACCGACTCGGCTCCGGGAGAACGTTTGCGCATCGCTGTCATGGTCGATCCGCCCGGCGGTAGCACCGACGCCGGCATTGCCGGCGCCATCAGGATGGTCGCCGACCGGCTCGCCGACGCCGGCCACGACGTGGTCGAGGCGACGCCCCCGAGTTACGAGCGCACAATCGACCTGTGGCGGATGCTCATGATCGACGATGTCCGCGCCCAGAAGGAGTTGCTCGGTCTGGTGCTGGGTACCGATGCGATCTCGCTGCTCGATCAGTTCGACATCACCACCGAGCCGACCAAGATTCCCGACACACATCTCATGCATGCCGAGCGCTACGGCATCATGCGCGCATGGGCGGCATTCCACCAGGAATACCCGGTACTGATCTCTCCGACCTGGGCACAACGGGCCTTCACGCACGGCGCCGACCTCGACCCGCAGACCGGTGTCGAGATGATGACCAACACGATCCGCCCGGTCATCCCGTCGAATCTGCTCGGTACACCCGCGGTCGTCACGCCCGCCGGAGTCGTCGACGGGCTGCCGGTCGGCGTTCAGGTGATGGGCGACCACTTCAGTGATCTCCGCTGCCTGACGGTCGCTGCCGAAATCGAGTCGCTGGTCGGCACGATCACGCCGATCGACCCGATCACTTCGTGAGCGTGACGAGGCGGCTCGTCACGCTCGACGAGCCAGGTGGGCCGGCATTCGTCGACGAGCTCCAACGGATCTGGGATGCCGGTGACGCCGCGTTCCCGGTCGATCAGCGCCTCTCTCCAGCCGCCAAGCACGCCGTGTGCCTGGCGATGCGCGTCGGTGATCCCGTCGAGCCAGGCGATGCGCTCGTGGTCGCCACGAGCGGATCGACCGGTGAACCCAAGGGCGTCGTCCTCACCCACGACGCAGTGGCCGCGTCGGCCGAGGCGACGAGTCGCCGTCTCGGCGTGACCACCGCCGACCATTGGCTCGCGTGCCTGCCGCTCTCGCACGTCGGCGGGCTGTCGGTGGTCACGAGGGCGCTCCACGTCGGCACGAAGCTCACGGTCCTGCCCGGGTTCGACGCTCGTCGAGTGAACACCAGCGCAGCGACCCTCGTCTCACTGGTGGCGACGACGCTCCCGAGAGTGCAGGCCGATCTGTTCCGGGTGATCGTGCTCGGGGGGAGCCGGCCTCCCACCGATCGGCCGGTGAACACCGTCACGACGTACGGGATGACCGAGACCGGCAGCGGCGTCGTCTACGACGGCATTCCGCTCGACGGCGTCGAGGTCCGAATCGACCCCGACGGGCAGATCCTCCTGCGGGCACCGATGCTGCTGCGCTGCTATCGCGACGGCACGGTACCGCTGAACGCCGAGGGGTGGTTCGCCACCGGCGATCAGGGTCGCTGGCTCGACGACGGTCGACTTCACGTCGATGGCCGTCGTGGAGATCTGATCATCACCGGCGGCGAGAACGTCTGGCCCGAAGCCGTCGAAGCTGCACTCGCCGACCATCCCGACATCGCCGAGGTGATGGTTCGTGGCGCCGATGATCCCGAGTGGGGTCAGATCGTCGAGGCCGTGATCGTGCCGATCGCTGACGCTCCGAGCCTGGAATCGGTTCGTGCACACGTCAAGCAGCGACATCCGGCCTTCATGGCACCGAAGCGGATCAAGATCGTGTCGTCACTCCCCCGAACCTCGATCGGCAAGCTGCGCCGTGGATGACGGCAGCTGACGCTCAGCCCGCAGCGGCGACGCCGGCACCACCGTCGATGACGTAGGTCTCACCGGTGATCCAGCTGGCGAGGTCACTGGCGAGGAACGTGGCCAGGTTGGCGATGTCCTGCGGGTCGCCGAGGCGCTTCAGCGGCAGGCGGGCGGCGAGTTGTTCGCCGAAGTTGTCGACGAGCACTGCGGCGAAATCGGTTTCGACGAGTCCGGGAGCGATCCCGACGACCCGTGTCGGGCCGAGTTCCGACGCGAGCTGACGGGTCATGTGGATCAGCGCGGCCTTGGTCAGGTTGTAGATACCGAGGCCGCCGCCGTCGGTTCGCAGACCACCGACCGAGGCGATGTTGATGATGGTGCCCGGCTTCTCCTTGAACGCCTGCTCCCATGCCGCCCGGCACCACAGCAGCGGTGCTTCGAGGTTCACCTGGAAGGTCTTGTCGTAGCGACCCTTGTCGACGTCCAATGTGCGCCCGTAGTACGGATTGGTCGCCGCATTGTTGACGAGGATGTCGAGCCCACCGAAGCGTTCGATCGTGGCCGACACGGCCCGCTCACCAGCGTCGGCATCACCGGCGTTGGCAGCAAAGATCTCGACCTCGCCGGTCATCTCGGCTGCTGCCGCTTCGAGTTGGTCCTGCTTGCGGCTGTTGATCATCACCTTGGCGCCCGATGACGCGAGTGACGCAGCGATCGCCTTGCCGATGCCCTTTCGAGGCACCGGTGACCAGTGCGACCTTGCCGTCGAGTGAGATCTCCATGGCCGCCGACGCTACGTGGACGGCGCGAGTCAGTACGAACCGACGAACTCGAACTCGGGGAACATCGCTGGTCGCGTTCGGGAGGTCGGCGAGCGTTCCGTACTCACAGCACTGTTCGTAGCGAGCCCACATCTCCAGCACCTGCGGATGCTCGTGCGCTGCTGCAATGGCATCGTGGCCGAGCCACTCGAAGTGTTCGATCAGGGTGCCGTCGGATGCTCGCAGCACCCGAGATGGCGTCGCCGTGGCGAGCCCAAGTCGGCGAAGCAACGGCACGTGGTCGACCATCTCGGCTTCGAGTTCCGCCTGCTTGCCGTCACGCGGCCGGTAGATCGCCATGACGTGCACTCCCATCGGGCAGACGTTACGACGGGCCTGCGCGTTCGTCCAGCGACATCGCGTTGGCCAGGGCGGCTCGAGTTGCGGACGTGCTGAGCCGACAGAACTCGACCCTGACGGTCCGGCGTTCCCATCGTGCGATCACGTCCTGGGCGACTGTCACGGCAATCGCTGTCCGAATCGTCGAAGCACAGCCGCCTGACCGACGGGCACCATGGCGGTTCCGTCGTCGCGGACGTCGACGACATTGCCGAACTCGTCACGTTTCGATCTGAGTCGGTGCGCCGTCTTCCAGGGGTTGTGGGTGTTGCATCTGGGTTTGGAGTTGGCTTGATCGGTGCCGCCGTCGTCTCGTTCCCATTCGGCGAGGTGGTCGACCTGGCAGAGCCGGGCGGGCACGGTGCAACCGGGGTGATCGCACGAGTGCGCCAGGAGCAGCGCCATCTGTCGAGCCACGCCGGAGAACAGGCGGCGCTTGCGACCGGCATCGACCACGACGCCTGCCCCGTCGATGACGACGCGACGAACATGGCCGATCACTGCTGCGGCGAGCACGTCGTCGGGCGACACGGCGGTACCGGTGTCCGCCTCCATCCGCTCGACGCCGAGGTCGAGACCGAGACCGGATCCTGGATCATCACCGGTGACCCGGCGAACGACAAGCCGCTCGAAGGTGTTGAGCCCGACCAGCAGGTTCAGCACGGGCAGAGGCGCAACGCCGTTCGCGGGCGCAACGACTGCGGCCCGGAAGATGGCCACGAGCGCATCGAAACGACGTTGCGAATCAGAGCGGGGCAGTGCCGATGCCGGGGCGTCGGGGCCGAACTCAGCCGTGCGGGCGGCAACGTCGTTGTCGAACTCGACCTGCACGAAACGATCGAAGATCGCCAGCAACTCCGCCGTCCCGAGGCCCGACCCACCTGATGCTCGCACATCGATTGCTCCGCCGACCTCGATCACCGACGCCTTGCGGCGGGCCTCGGATGCTTCGTCGTTCCGTTCGGCGCCGTCGAGGTCGGCAAGTGTCTCCCAACGACGGGTGACGACACGGAACTCCTCGTACGACAGGTGCTCGGCGTGCCGGAGCAGGAGCGACGACGCCGAGTCCAGCTGGTCACCCACTCGGGGGTGGGCGCGGAGCCGGGCCAGTTCGTGTGCCTGCGCACTACCGATGTACCCGACGAGCAGGGCGTCGCCGAGCCCGTCGACGGTATTCATGGCGGTGGCGAGACGTCGCAGCCGTGTCGCGTCGCCGGCGGGGCAATTGATCTGCGCCCGCACCCAGTGCTTCATCGTGCGATGGCCGTCGACTGTGTGCAGCGCACGGCGCTGGCCCTCCTGCACGAGGGCAGCCATCTCGGCTTCGATGCGCCTTCGTTCCAGCTCGAGCGCCCGGAACCGATCGGTCAATTCGTCATCGGTGACGTCGATCAGATGCTCAACGAGCGTCGAGAACATGAAGCAGACGCTATCGTACACATGTGCGAGCAACAACCTCTTCGTCGAAATTATGTTCGTCTCAGGTCAGTTGCTCGGTCAAGTGCTCGACGAGCACCACCTGAGCGGGAATGTTGACCAGCGTGGCAATCACACTCGACGCCGCCTGGAACAGCAGAACCAGAGCAAGCCAGATACCGAAGCCGAATGTCACGCCGAACGAGTTGAAGAAGCTGAACGGGAACGTGGCGGCGCCCGCGATCAGGCCGGCGACGACGAGACGTCCGACGACACCCCAGAAGTGACCGTCGGTGAGTTCCCAACTCCGTCGGATGCCGAAGCCATGACCACCGATGGCGGCAATCGCCGTCGCGAGCGACAAGCGACCAAAGATCCAGAACGTGATGGCGAGCGCCGCGAGAGATCCGAACACGGCCGCAACCGCCACCGCTCCCCCGCCCCAACCGACGCCGATGGCGAACAGCATCGGCGCGAACGCCGCGAGGATCACCCCGAACGAAATTCCGACGAGCGCGAGCAGCGACACGAACACCGCCGGGGTCCTGCGAACGGAATCAGCGGCATCGTCCGCTCGACACACCTGATCGACAGTCCCCGAGCCGACCCTGGCAGCAACTCGCGCCGCGAGTGCGGTGGTCCAGGTCCAAGCGACGACGATCACGATCCCGAGCGCGATCATCCACGGCACTGCGCCGATCAACACGTCGCGAGCGAGTTCCCCGACACGGTCCAGTTCCACGTCGGTGAGCAACACCGTGTCGCTGGAGCCGAACGTCCGGTCGAAGTCCAGCAGCTCACGAATCTCCCGACCCTGTGCGCTGGTGAAGACGGCGACCACGAACACGCCGATCAGTGCTGTTGTCGCACTCCACACCAGCGCGATCAACCAGCCGCCACGCCGGGTCACCGCCTTGATTGCCGCAAACGAGTCCTCGAACCAAGCGGAGAACGAATGTGGATCCCGGTGAGGCGTCCATCCCGTCTGGGGTGCGCGTCGATCGGTCCAACAGCTGCCGTCCCACCAGCGCCACGTCCAGGCCTGCTCAGGGTCGGGATACCAGCCGGGCGGCGGCATCAGCGGCGGCGAGGTCGGCGCGGTCACGGGGCGTCACGGCAGTCACGGGGCGACGGCATCCAGCTCAGTCGTGGACCTGACGGAACCCGGCCGGCGCGGATCCTGCCCAGCAATGCGCCTCGAGAAGTTCGAGCTCACGGCGGCGCATGACCGCGGCCTCGTCCGGCTCGGCATGGTCGAAGCCGAGCACGTGCAGCACTCCGTGGACGACCAACAGGGCGATTTCGTCATCGAACGTGCCGGCGTGCTCGGCGAACTGACCAGCCGCAACTGCGGGGCTGATCACCACATCGCCGAGCAGGGTCGGAACCCCGGGCGTCGGATCGTCGTCCATCGGGAACGACAACACATCAGTCGGGCCGACCTTGCCCATGTGCTCGGCGTTCAACTCGGCCATCTCCGATGCGTCGATGAATGTCAGCGTCAGCTCACCGACCGCCGCCTCTGCCGCCAGAGCATCCTCGGCGAGCTGCCGCCATCGGTCGAGATCGATGTGAGCCGTCGGCGAGTCGCCGGCACTGCGTTCGTCGGCGACCACGACTGCAACCGTGCGGTCTGGCGGGGCCGTCACGACGTGGCTGCCCGCTCGCTCTGCTGTTCGTACGCTGCGACGATGTCGGCGACGATCCGGTGACGAACCACGTCGGCTCCGGAGAGGTGGACGAAGCCCAGACCATCGATGCCGGTGAGGGTCCTCTCGAGGCCGGCCAAGCCGCTCTTGCCCGTGGGAACGTCGACCTGCGTCGTGTCGCCGGTGACGACCACGCGTGACCCGAAGCCGATGCGGGTGAGGAACATCTTCATCTGCTCGGGCGTCGCGTTCTGCGCCTCGTCGAGGATGATGAAGCTGCCGTTCAACGTGCGGCCGCGCATGAACGCGAGCGGTGCCACTTCGACGATCTGACGCTCGAGCAGGCGCTGGACGGCATCAGGATCGAGCATGTCGTACAGGGCGTCGTACAGCGGTCGCAGATACGGATCGATCTTTGCCATCAGGTCACCCGGCAGGAACCCGAGCCGCTCGCCGGCCTCGACGGCGGGACGCGTCAGGATGATGCGTTGCACCTCTTTGGCCTGCAACGCTCGCACGGCCATCGCCACGGCGAGCCACGACTTGCCGGTGCCCGCCGGACCCAGGCCGAACGTGATGACGTTCTCGGCGATGGCGTCGACATAGCGCTTCTGTCCGGCGGTCTTCGGTTTGACCTGACGGCCCTTGGCCCCGCGCAGCACCTGGTGCGACAGGATCTCGCTCGGCCGTTCACTGGCCTGCACCATCGCAACGACCCGGTCGAGCATGACATCGTCGAGCTGCTGGCCGCTCTGCAGCATCGTCGAGAGTTCCTCGAACAGGGCGGCGACACCGGCAACGTCGGCCTCGAGGTCTCCGCTGATGCGAACTTCGTTGCCGCGCACGCTGATCTGCACCGTCGGGAACTGTTGCTCGATGAGGCGCAGGTATCGGTCACGTGGGCCGACGAGGGCGGTCATCACGTGGGTGCCGGGAACGACGACGGTCGTGGTGGAGGTGCTCGTGGCCATGCTGAACAGTGAAGCGACACGACGCGAAGATGCCGGTTGCCGGATTGAGGTTACCTCCTGCGGCGTGTCGGTGTGCGCGGCATCCGTGACTGCCACCACCCCGCCGCCATCGAGCACTACCGTCCACTGCGCCATGTTCTCCCGGAGGTCCTTGGCGACCGCACTACTCGTCACCGCGACAGCTGGTGGCCTGTGTGCAACCACTCCGGCTGCGGTCGCTCAGACCGATGGACTGCGCCCGCTGGCGGATGCTTCAGGGCTGAACTTCGGCGCTGCGGTGACCATCGGCGCCGTCACCACCGAACCCGACGTACCGCGAACTCGTCGTCGCAAACGTCAACATGGTCTCGACGGTCGACGAAGTGGATTTCGGGATCGTGCAGCCGGAGCCCGGCGTCTTCGACTTCGACCGCGGCGACGCCCTCGTCGAGTTCGCCGAGCAGGAGTCGATGACCGGTTCGCGTTCACGGACTCATCAGTTCCGAGGGTCTCCCGGACTGGGTCGTCAACGGGACCTGGACCGCCGAGACCCTCAGCGAAGTGCTGCGCGACCACATCGCGACGCGTGATCGGTCATTTCGTCGAACGCGAACCCCGGTGTTGTCACCCAGTGGGACGTCGTCGACGATGCGTTCCTCCCCGATGGCACGCCGCGGAACAACATCTGGCGCCAGGTAATCGGTGACGACTACATCCGGATTGCGTTCGAGGCGGCGCGCGCTGCCGACCCCGACGCCCTGCTGTTCTACGACGATTTCTTCGATGACTTCGCCGTCGCCCAGGATGCCGTCGCCAGCGGCGCGGCGATCGCACCGGGTGCCACGGCGGACCGGTCGTCGTGTGACGACATCCCCAAGTGCGTGGGCGTGAGAGGGATGATCTCCGCCCTGCTCGACGCAGGCGTCCCCATCGACGGTGTCGGATTGCAGTCACGCGTGGCATCGCCGGACGCCGGTGGATCTCGCCACATTTGCCGGCTGGGTCGAGGAGCTCGGCCTCCAGTGGGCGGTCACCGAGTTCGATGTGCCGCTCCCGTACACCGAGATCCAGAACCCGGAGTCACTTGCGTTCCAGGCGGAGGCCTACGCCAGACGCACTGGGTGCCTGCATCGAGGCGGCCTCGTGCGACACCTTCGTCACCTGGGGCATCACCGACCGCCTGCCACCCGAACCGGACAACACAGGCGGATCGTTCGGCGGCGCACTGTGGTTCGACGTCTTCGACGACCCGAAGCCCGCCTTCGATGCGATGGCAGCAGTGTTCGGGCCGTTGGAGCCCGTCACCACAACCACCGTCGAGGCACCGACCACGTCCGTCACGACGCCTGCGACCACCGATCCGGGCGGGACGGCCGAGCCGGACGACAACGCTCCCATCGCGTTGATGGTCGGTGTCGCCGCACTGAGCTCGTCGGCGTGGTCGTCCTGGTGCTGCGTCGCCCGCGCCGGCGGCCGATCGGCGAGCTGACATCCGATCATCGCGGGACGTAGAGTTCGACTCGTGGCCGATCCGATCGAGTGCCGATCACCCTGGATCGAACAGCTGGCTGCGTCGGCCCCGCCTCGACCATTGGACGGTGACGCCTCGGCCGACGTGGTGGTGATCGGAGCCGGGATCGTCGGGGATCTCGACATCGTTCTTCCTCCTGAGAGACACCACGGCCACCGTGCTGCTCATCGAGCGTGGCCGAGCGGGGCACGGCGCCACCGGGCACAACGCCGGCCAACTCACGACCTACTTCGAGCGCCCTCTCGATGACCTCGTGGCCGAGTACGGCTTCGACCCGGCGATGCGGGCGCAACAGGCGATCGATGATTCCTGGGACCTGCTCGAGCCATCATGATCCACGAGTCGGAACGCGTCGACGCTCCCCGATCGAGCGGTTCATGCGTGACGCACTGCGATCGAGCCGTTCGCAGGGCGTCTCGTCCCGGACGAACACGATTCACGAACTGCTCGGGCCGCACGGTGGTTCGTATCTGCACCGGTGTTGAGCGATTGGAAAGGGTGCGCCAACGGAGCACTGCTGGTCGAACAGTTACTCGACCACCTCCAGTCGAGCTATACCGACCGATTCCGGTTCGTGGACCACACACCCGTCGAACGAGTGGCGTTGGGCGACTCCTGGGCGAAGATCGACGCCGGTGGGTACTGCGTCGAGACGACTCGAGTGGTGATGTGCACCAATGGCTTCGTCGACCACGTGATCGAGAACACGACCGGCCCCGACATCACGCCCCTGCTGCACCACCGGGTCGACGGCGACGTCGGCTACATGGTCGGCTTCCTCGACGAGGAGGTTCGTGAACCGAACGCGCTCAGCTTCATCCGCAATGAGGTCATCGGCGGTGACACTCCATACGTGTACGTCACGACGCGACCGTTCCAACGCGCTGACCGGCCGGCAATGCTGACCTGCATCGGCGGGCCCGAGGACATGCTCGACGACTCGGCGGCCTACGTGGCGCGACTCCGGCTTTCCCGCCGAGATCATCGATGAGATCGACCGTGACCTGCTGCCTCTCGTCTCACCGGGTCGTCAGCCGGAAGCGACTACGAGTACGCCTGGCACGGGCTCATGGGCTACACGGAGTCACGTGTCCGACTGGTCGGATTCGAGCCGAAGAACCCGGTGCTCATGTACAACCTCGGGTGCAACGGTGTCGGCTTCCTGCAGTCGATCTTCGGGGGCCACCGTGTGAGCGCTCTTCACGGTGGCAACGATCTCGGTCGGTCGATCTTCGATCCGTCGTGACGGAGTGCGAAGAACCCCTGAGCAGGAACAATTCCTGCTCAGGGGTTGGAGGCGACGATGAGAATCGAACTCATGTACACGGCTTTGCAGGCCGTTGCCTAAACCACTCGGCCACGTCGCCAGTCAGGGGCCGAGGATAGCGGCAACGCCGCGATCTCGGGCAGTCGATCACCGAGCAGCCGGCTCGTCGAACCACCTGCCGAGGCGCCGTAACCCCTCATCGATCGACACCACCGGGCTGTAGCCGAGATCATCGCGTGCCGGCCGAGAATCGAACCAGTGCGCCGTGCCGAGCTGCTCGGCGAGGAACTGGGTGAGTGGCGGTTCGTCGCCGCGTCGCAGCATCGGCCACACGCGTTCGACCACAGCCCCAGCCGATCGCCCGACCCGCAGCGACACATCACGGGGGGCGAAGGGCACGCCGGCGGCCGAACAGATCCCCTCGACCAGCTCACGAATCATCCGGGGCTCACCATTCGACACGACGTACGCCCGACCGGAACATCTCGCAGTCGGCTGCACGGCGTCGAGCGCGGCGACCAGCGCCACAACGGCATTGTCGATGTAGGTGGTGTCGACCAGCGCACGGCCGCCGCCCACCAACGCCAGGCGACCAGCGCGGGCGCGTTCGACGATCCGGCCGACGAGTTGGGTGTCGCCGGGCCCCCAGACGAGGTGCGGCCGCACGGCCACCACACCCATGTCACCCGACGCGGCATCGAGGGCAACCATCTCGGCCATCGCCTTCGACTCGGCGTACCACGCGTGCCGACGACCCAGGACCGGCGCATCGGCGGCTCCTCCGACGATCGGCTCGCCGCCATGGGCGACCGACGGCGACGACACGTACACCACCCGAGTCACACCTCGATCGAGCGCAGCAGACATGACGTTCGCCGTTCCATCGACGTTGATCGACCGGTAGTCCTCCCAGGGCCCGAGCACACCGACCTTCGCGGCAACGTGCACGATGGCGTCGCAGCCGGCGGCTGACTCGACGACGGTCGCGCGTTCGCGGATGTCACCGAGATGCTGCGCAACGGCGGCGTCCACGAGCGCAGAGCGAGTGCGTTGCAAGCACACGACGTCGTTGCCGCGAGCTGCCAAGGCGTTGGCCACGCCGGCACCGATCATGCTGGAGCCCCCGGTGACCAGGACCTTCATCGCCGTCATGCGAGTTTTCGGACGCGTCGACCGGCCAGCACGTCGCCGGCCCAGGTGGCCACCGCAGCGCGATCGATCTTCGCGTTGTGGCGGATGTCGACCGGGAGCGACGGCACCGTCAGCACGGCGGCAATCGGGCGGCCGACAACCGAGCGCACCCCAGCGGCGACCTCGGCGCTTGCAGGGCCACCGGCCACACCCGGCTGCCTCGAGCACGACCACGAGTTGTTGGCTTCCGGCGGGTCCCACTCCCACGGCAGCACAGCGTGGCACCCCGAGGGCTCGTTCCACCCTTCGTTCGACCGGGACCGGCGTGATCGGGCCATCGACGCCGTGGATCACGTGGACCGCCCGACCCTCGACCCAGAGTCGCCCGTCGGCGTCGACGTGACCGACATCGCCCGAGCGATGCCACTCGCCCGCGCCCGGCCGAGCCGCACGCTGCGTGGCCCACAGCCCGTGATACCCCTCGGACACCCACGGGGCACGAATCAGGATCTCGCCCATCGCGCCGTCGACGACCGCGTCAGGGAGTTCATCAGGGTCGAAGTCGAACGGCACGATGCGCACCTGCGCACCTGACACCGGACGACCCACACACACTCCGCCGTCCGGATCGGCTGCCTCGGCTGCGACGATCCCCTGGAGTTCGATGTCGGCGACCGGCAACACCTCGGTCATGCCGTACGGCGTGTGCAACGTGGCATTCGGGGCGAGCTCGGCAACGGCATGGAGCGTCTCCGACGGGACCGGAGCGCCGGCAGAGAAGATGACACGCAGCGCCTCGAGGCCTGCCAACGACGACCCATCGGCCGTCGCAACGACGTTGGCGAGCGCCGACGGCGACGCGAACGCCAGCGTCGCTCCGATGCGAGCGCAGGCCTCGTCGAGCGATGCGGCGGTCAGTTCGGCCGGCTTCGTGACATCGCAGTTCGGCAGCGCGGTCGGAATGCCGAGCGCCGGACCGTAGAGCGCGAACGGAGCGAAGGCTGCCACCAACCGGTCGTCTGATGTGATCGAGTACGTCGCAGCCAGCGCGTCACGCTGCGCGACGAGCTGGCGATGGAGATACTGCACACCCTTTGCCGGACCGGTCGCCCCCGATGTGAAGAGGACCGCGGCCAGATCATCGCCGGACGGTTGCGGTGGCAATTCACCCGAGGTCGCGCCGACCAGTTCGGCGACGTCGAGCCGGGTGGCTCGAGGCGCCCAGCGCAGCGCTGTCGATGCGGCCAGTGCTCGTTTCGGGCCGATGACCCACGACGGGCGAGTCGAGCGGACCGCTCGACCGAGCCCCTGCAGCCCGAGCCCACGATCGGCGATCACCGTCACACCACCGGCGCGCCACACGCCGTACACAGCAGCGACGAGATCGACACCGGGTGGCGTGAGCATGGCCACGCGGTCACCGCGCTGCATCCCCCGGCGGATGAGCTCGACGGCGACACCTTCGACACGCTGCGCCAACTCGGCGAACGTGATCGAATCGCCGGTCGCGAGATCGACGAAGGCCTCGCGCTGATCGTCGCGTCGGGACAGGATCGTGGACCACACCGAATCGTCAGCGGTCGGCTCATCCGACGCGGCACGTGTCTCGCCGACTGCGTGAGCCGACGTCAGGCGCCCGTCGAACAAGTCGTCGAGCCAATCGTCGACCACGCCTGCAACGTCGGCCTCGGCCATCACGAGGTGGTTGGCATTCGCAAAGCGATGCATCGTGGTGTTCGGGAATCGCGCTGCAAGGTCGGCAGCGAAGTCGTCGTTGAACACCGGGTCCTTCGCACCCCAGGCCAACAACACCGGAGCCCGCACACTCCCGAGCCGCTCGGCCACCTCGGCGATCGCGATCTCGGACGGATGTCCGGGGCTCAACGGAATGTCGTCGACGAAGTCGGCAACCGCAGCGCGCGATGGCGCAGTCGGATACGGAGCCTTGAACGCTTCGCGATCGACCTTCGAGATCCTGCCGCGCGACAGCCGCGACGTGCCCTCGACGAAGATCGGCGTGCCCCGGCACACGAAGTCCAGAATCGGCGCCCACGCAGCGAGACGAATGATCGACGGTGCCTTGCGCCCCTCGGGAACGGCGATGCCCGTGTTGCACAGGATCATCCCAGCGACCTGACGCGGGTCCTGGACGACCCAACCCATGGCGATCGCCCCACCCCAGTCGTGGGCCGCGACGACGAGCGGCGCGGACCCCGGGAGCCCGAGCGCGAGGATCACGTCGTCGAGATCGCGCACGCGGTCGGCGTAACGGCGTCGCCCGACGCGTTCGCTGAAGCCCATACCGAGCTGGTCGACGGCGACGACGCGGTAGCGGCCATGCAGGCGCCGCAGGAACGTCGCCCAGGCGTATCCCCACGTCGGATTGCCGTGAACGCACAGCACCGTCGGAGTCGACGAGGCGTCAGCGCCGTCGGGAACGCCGGTGTCGAGCACGTGCCAACGGTGAGTGCCGCCGGTGTGGCTGACGACGTCGACGAATTTCGACCACTGCGGCTCGAGATCCCAGCGGCGCCAATCGCCCTCGGTCGGTGGCTGCGGCAACCAGGACGGTTCGGCCCCGACCGTGTCGAACCCCCGGGTCACCAGACGATTTCGGTGAAGCTGGTGTTCAGACCGGAACCGATCCCCATGCAGAGCACGCGGTCGCCGACCTCGATCCGATCGGCCACGCTCGCGAGCGTGATCGGGATGGCCGCCGGCCCGACGTTGCCGTACTGCGGGAACGTGAGGGGCACCCGTCCGGGTCGATGCCGAGACGCTCGGTCATCAACCGGGTGTGCACCTGGCTGACCTGGTGGATGATGTACCAGTCCATGCCGACCTCCCAGTCGAAGTGGTGCCCGGAGTGCTTCCAGGCCGCCTCGCCGAGATCGAGACCGGCGACCAGCAGGCCGTGCGTGTCGGTGGTCATCCGTTCGAGGTCGCCGACGCACAGCTCGTGGTGCTGAGTGGCCGCTCGGGCGACACCACCGACGAGGCGGTGCGCCTCGGGATGCTCGTCGAGCCGACACAGCACGGCGGCCGCAGCGCCTGATCCGAGTGTGAGCGAGGCGAATTCGGCGAACACGTCGGCAGCCTCGATGCTCGGGCTGCTGCAACCGAGCGATGGTGTTCTGCTGGATGTAGCGGCTTCCTTCGCCGTCGACGATCAGCGCGTAGTCGATCGCTCCGGCATCGATGGCGTTGGCGGCGATCTGCATTCCGTTGATGAACCCGAGGCAGGCATTGCCGACATCGAAGTTGAGACAACTCGGAGCGAGCTGGAGCTGGTGATGCACCGCGCACGCGACCGACGGTTCGAGATGGTGCTTGCAGACCGACGTGGAGATGAGCATCCCGACTCGGCCGGGATCGATGCCTGCCGCATCGAGCGCGGCCCGACCCGCCATCGCGGCTGCCTGGTCGAACGTCACGCCCTCGGGCCACCACCGACGAGCTTCGATGCCTGCGAGTTCGGCCAGCGTTCCCGCTTTGAGACCCGTGCGTTCGTACGTCTCCGCCAACTGTTCGTCGATCCACGCCGACGTGACGATCTCGGGAGCTTCCACAGCTTCGACCGACAGGACACCGACATTGCGGTGGGTCATCACGGAGTTCTCGGTCATCAGCGGTCCTTTCCCATGGTCCGGGAAGCCTACGCCATTGCCCGTCCCCGACTGGGTCGTCAGACCGATTCGGCCAGTAGGTTCGATGCACTGATCGAATCACGACCAAGGGGGCAGGGGATGGAACTCGGACCGGGCAAGGTGGCCGTCGTCACGGGCGGTGGCAGCGGGATCGGTTTGGCGCTCGCCAATGCGTTTGCAGCTGCGGGCTGTTCGGTGGTGCTCGCCGACGTGCAGGAGGACGCGCTCGCAGCAGCGGCAGTCGAGGTCGGCGCTCACGGTGTCGATGTGCTGACGGTCGTGACCGATGTCAGCAAGGCCGATCAGGTCGAGGCGCTGGCCGCTGCGACCATGGAGCGGTTCGGTGCGGTTCACGTCGTGTGCAACAACGCAGGGGTCGGTGGGGCCGGCGACCCCTGGCTCGGACCGATCGAAACCTGGGAATGGGTGATGGGTGTCAACTTCTGGGGCGTCGTACATGGCATCCGCGCGTTTCTCCCGCATCTCGTGATGTCCGGCGGCGGCCACATCGTCAACACCGCATCGATGGCCGGGCTGTATCCCCTGGCAGCCGCCCCATACGACGCGAGCAAGCATGCCGTGGTCGCCTTGACGGAAGACCTCTACAACAGCATGCAGGAAGCCCAGATGCCGATCGGTGTCAGCTGCCTGTGCCCGGGATGGGTCAGGACCGGGATCATGGAATCAGATCGCAACTGGCCCGGTGAGTTCGGCAAAGCACCTGAACGAGATGCAGCCGGCGAGATCGGTCTCGACTACTTCCGTCGGGCAGTCGCCGAGGGCATGCAGCCGGGCGCGGTGGCCGATCTCGTCGTGGATGCCGTGCGGTCTGGCCGCTATTGGGTGTTTCCACATCCTGACTGGCTCGAGATCGCCGTCGAGCGCTTCCACAGCATCGGCGAACAACTGAACCCGTCGCAGCCCGAAGAATTCCCGGGCCTGCCGCCCCGCTCGCAGATGATGAGCGAAGTGATGGCCGCGATGATGCCGCCGGGCGACTGAACCGTCAGAGGCGATAGACCCGAGCGGCGGTGCCACGCAACATGGCGTCACGTTCGTCGGGCGAGAAGTCGGCGATCATCTTCTTGAAGCCGTTCCACACCACGCGATACGACATCGAGAGCCGGTCGACGGGGAAGTTCGATTCGAACATGCATCGACTCGGCCCGAACTGCTCGATCGTGTGCATGTAGTAGCGCTGTTGCGCGGCGACGAACTCGTCCGAGGTCGGCGGCCGCTCGGCGGTGTGCCACCCGAACCCGTTGTCGGGCATGGCCAACCCACCGATCTTGGCGACCACGTTGTCGCACGTTGCGATCGCGACGATGTCAGCAGTCCACTGGCCGAAGATCTGCTCGCGTTGAGAGGCGTACGGCCCCACGCCGAGCGGTGTCCCGAAGTGGTCGAGCACGATGGTGGTGCCGGAAACGGCGCGGGCCAGGTCGGCGAAGTCCTGGTTCTGATAGTGGTAGTGCCACGTGTCGTAGGTGAGCCCCCGCTCCCCCAGCCTGGCCACACCGTCACGAAACGCCGGATCGGCGTACAGCCCCACAGGCGCGCGACCCGGAATCGTGAGCACCTCGGGATGCAACGCGTGAGAACCCGCATGTCGGATGCCGCGCAACCGGCCGTGCGCGGCGGTCTCGTGAGCATCGAGGACGTCATCGAGATGTTCTGCATCGGTGAGATCGGCGTGGGCGACGATGCCACCCATCACCTGGCGCGGCGCCCGCTCCGCCTCGGCAGTGACGAACTCGGTCTCGCCGACCGGCGCTGCGGCATCACCGGAGCCTCGCGCGTACCCGGCGCCACACTCGACGAAGACCGTGTCGACGACCCGGTGGCCGCTCGCGAGGTCGGCGAGCAGGTCGACGAGCGCGTAGCGCATCCCCTCGCCCTCGGGCCAGAGATGGTGGTGCGGGTCGATGATGGGCGCATCGGGATCGACGACATCCTCGACGACCGAGTCCAACCATTCCTGACTCCCGGGGGTACTCATCGCGTACGACCATAGTCCTGCTCGGGGGGCTACGGTCCGAGCGGTGGACGCGCTGTTCGACATCACCTCGCTCGTCGGGCATCGATTCCCTGGTGGCGTCCGCACCATCGAGCACTGGGAGAACTTCCTCCTGACCGACTGCACGGGGAGGGAACAACTCGCTGACGATCTCGTGCATCCGATTGCGCTGTTCCACGTCCCGCTCCAGGGGTCCGGGACCTCCATCGCCGAACTGTTCGAGCTCGGACGCGCGACGGGCGCCGGGTCGGTTGGGCTCGAGGGATACGACTGGGAGTACTTCCGTCCACTCCGAGAGGGCGTGCCCTACGACACGCAGGGAGGCATCGTGTCAGCCGAGTCGCGAACCACAGAGGCCGGTCGCCGCTACGACCGAGTGGCCTTCAGCATCGAACTCGCCGAACCTGACGGAGAACTCGCCGCGCGGGTGACCAACACGTGGCGCTTCTACAGGGCGGACCCGTGACTGCCGTCGGCGACTCGATTCCACCCTGGACCATGGCGGTGGTCGATCCGCAACGGATGAAGACGATGGCCGCGATCCTGCGAGATCCGTATCAGGTCCACTGGGACCGCGTTGCGACCACGGCCATGGGCCTCGATGGCAAGGTCATCAACCAGGGCCCGCTCAACCTGTCCTACATCGCCAACATGTTGATGGCATGGCAGGGCGAAGCAAGCATTCGCCGTCTCACCGTCAGCTTCGGCAATCCTGTTCTCGACGGCGATCACGTCACCGCCCACGGCACCGTGACGTCGATCACCGTCGTCGGGGCCGAACAGCACGCTTCGTGTGCCGTCTGGCTCGAACGAGACGGCGAGCAGGTCGTCACCGGTACCGCGGTGGTCGCGCTCAGCGGACCCGTCGGCTAGCTCCATGGGACACCTTGCCGGACGTGTTGTCATCGTCACCGGGGCAGCGCGTGGTCTGGGCCGCGCCTTCGCGGAACGGCTCGTCGCCGAGGGTTGCCCTGTCGTCGTCACCGATCGCGACGATTCGATCTTCGAGACAGCCGGTGCGATCGGCGCAACGGGGCACCTCGGCGATGTCGCGGATGCGGCGCACGTGCGCTCCGTCGTCGACGCCACCGTCGCCGAGCACGGAACGATCGACGTCCTCATCAGCAATGCGGGCGAGGTCATGGCGTCCGGACCTCGCGACGACTGGGATGCTGCAGCGCGCGACTTCGACCGCTTGTTCGGCTCGAACACCAAGGGCGCGTTCCTCTTCGGACGAGCGGTCGCGCCGATCATGATCGCGAACGGCGGTGGCAACATCGTCAACATCTCGACCGACCACGTCAAGCCGTGCCCCGACTGCCATCCCCACCACGGCCACGGCTCGATGGACCTCTACAACGCCTCGAAGTGGGCGCTCAACGGCCTCACCTTCGACTGGGCGAAGTCACTCGCTCGCCACCACATCCGCGTGAACAACATCTGCATGGGCGCCACCGACACTGCGATGCTTCGCGGCTGGCTCGGATCCGAACCCGACCCCGACTTCCTGGCCACGTGGATGCAACCGGCGCAGGTGGCGCAGGTCCTCGTCGACCTGCTCGAGGAGGGACCCGAGGGCCGCACCGGCAACAACGTCGGCCTGTACGCCGGCCACGACTGCGTGCTCCCACCCCCCGACACCCTGTGATCCCCTCCCCCGCCCGAAGCCCCCGAAATGTGCGGGGAATGTGCACCCGGTGCACAATCCCCGCATTTTTCGGGTGGCGTGTGTTCGGGGGTACGGGACCGGTCAGGTCACTGGTCGACGGGGAGTTGCCAGCAGGTGAACATCTCGCCGAGTCGGAGTGAACGCATCACCGGTTCGGCTCCCGACCTCAGCCGGATGTCGGGGTGGGCGTCGAGCAGCATCTGTGACGCGTGCACCGCCACGTCGCGAACGAGCGCATAGTTCGAGCGAGGGCGGTCCTTCGGCACGGCCGGATGCACCGACGGCCGGCCGAGGCCGACGGCGATGCCGGACGCGAGGCCATCGGCCCGGTACTGGCCGCGCGGCTCGCGTTGACACAGGTCGCTGCGCTCGACGACGAACGCCTCCGGATCGTGGAACACGCGGGGATCGCGGTTCGCGGCCGCTGCGGAACACGTGAGGAGGGCTCCATCAGGAATCAGGCGGCCGAATCGCTCGACCTCGTGGCGGGCGAAGCGCAACGCACTGTGCACCGGCGGGCTGTGCCGCAAGGTTTCGAGCCAGGCGAACTTGACGAGGCGTCGATCGTGCCGCACGGTCTCGAGTTGCTCCGGGTTGGTCAACAGCTGGAACCACATGTTGGCGAGGCCACCGTGCAGCGTCTCGTGATCGGCCTCCCAGATGGTCGCGACGATGTCGGCGGCACTGATCGAACCGCCGTCGATCTCGATGGCGGCCGCCGCGCTGATCAAGTCGTCGCCGGGGTCGGCGCGCCGCTCGGCGAGCAGCGGCTCGATGTACCGGGAGAGTTCGATCGCCGCCGTGTACCCGTCTCTCCGGGCACGTGGATCCCAGCCCGCGCCGCGCTGCATCCGCCAGTAACGCGCCGCGAACTCCGGCAGGTCGCCATCGGGCAGATCGAGGACGGCGCCCCACAACTCGAGTGGGATCCGCGCAGCGAACGCAGGTCGCGAGATCAGGGTCCTCGCCGAGGTCGGCGAGGACCCGTTCGACGATCTGCTCGACGTGCGCGTCGATGCGATTCGCCTGGGCCCACAGGACCGGGAGTTCGGCGCCCAGATCCCGGCCGAATCCCTCCGTCCCCGCGAACCAGCGCTTCGATCGCGTCTCGTAGTTGGCGTCGTCGGTGAACACCGACGTGACGTCGTCGTACCGGGTGATCCAGAACCGATTGCCGACCCAGTCGCGGTAGCAGGGAAGGTGCTCGCGCAGGATGGTCAGCAGCCGGTACGGCGAGGTCAGCATCTCGTCGCCGATCAGTTCCCGAGGCGCGAGCAGGTTGCCGGACTCCGCCACTCGTTCGCGTTGGTACACCTCGTAGGTGCGGTAGCCGGCGGCCGGAAGCGGTTCGTCGTCGTGTTCCGCGTACCCGCTCATCGCTCGGGCAGGTCGAATCGCAACCAGAGCTCACGGATCGAACCGAGTCCGATCGGGGCGAGCGTCACGCCGTCGAGATCCTTCGGCATCCGATCCATGTCGATGCGGACGTTGCGGAACACCTCGCTGAGCACCTGCGCCCCGATGACGGTCTCCTGTTGGGAGATCCACGCTCCGGGGCACAGGTGTGGGCCGACGCCGAATGCCATGTGGCTGCTGCGCCCGTCCTTGTCGTGGCCCGACCGCAGGATCTTGTCGCTGTAGAGGTCGGTTCGGTTGATGTCGAACTGCTCGGGGTCGGCGAAGATGCTGTCGTCGTGGTTCGCCGACACATCGACCATGTGGACGAGCGAGCCGGCCGGGATCACGACGCCGTGCATCTCGACGTCGAACGTGTTGTGTCGTGGTTGGCCGCCGATGGACGTGGAGTGTCGGAGCATCTCGTGGAAGGCGGCGTTCCAGAGGTCGGGGTCATCGATGACAGCGGCGTACTGCTCTGGATGCTGCAGAAGGAGGTACCAGAGGTTCATGATCGCACCACGGGTCGTCTCTCCTCCGCCGCCGACGACGAGCGCGACGAACGACGTGATCTCCTCGGTCGACATGACGTCGCCGTCGATCTCGGCGTGGCAGAGCTCGGAGACGATGTCCATGCAGATCTGCTGACCGGCCTCGTCGTAGAGGTACGTCGGAGCGGTTCGCCGCTGCTCGACCAGTGATCCCACATAGCGCTCGAGATCCTCCCGGGCGACGAGACCGTCGTGGTGGGTGTCGCTCCCTCCGAGCCCTGACATCATCGCGTCGTACCACCAGGTGAACTGCTCACGGGCATCCTGGGGGATACCGAGTACCTGCGCGACCACGCTGATCGGGAACTCGTTGGCGAAACACCGGCCGAGCTCGATGACCACGGAGCCGTCGTCGAACTCGACGCCCTTGGGGTTGTCGGGCAGCCACCACTGGTCGATCAGCTCGCTGGCGAGTTGGCGCAGTGCCGGTAGCCGCTTGGTCAGCGCGGCACCCACGAGGTGCCGCCCGTAGATGTTGCGGCGGCGGCGGTGTTCGATGCCGCTCAGCTCCAGCTGGGTGTTGCCGAGCACCCCCGACGACGACCCCTTGGGAATCGTGTTGAAGCCGACCTCGTCGAAGTAGCAAGCGGCGATGTCGCGGTAGCGGGTCACGTAGTAGCAGTTGTGCAGGCGATCGTGGAAAACCGGGTAGTGATCGCGCAGGATCCGGTAGTACGGATACGGGTTGCGGCGGAACTCGCTGCTGTCGAAGATCCGCGGGTCGATCAGCGGGGTGCCGTCGTCGGCGTGCCCCATGTCGACGGCCTGACCGATCGGCATGTGGTCGAACCTCGCGCGGGCGCCGTCGGTTGCGTCGAGATCGATCGTCGCCGTGCGGGCAGCGTCGAACGGATTGGTCACGGCGTTGCCCCCTCCGCTGGACGGAACCCGATCCGCAGTTCCTTCAGCGCGCGCAGGAAGTAGTTCGGGGCGATCGTCAGGTCGGTGTCGGGGAGGAACCACATCTCGTCGATGCGCCGGACCAGGGACTCGAAACCGAAGAACAGCTCCCGGCGCGCCAGCGGCGCCCCCATGCAGAAGTGCGTGCCGAACCCGAACGTGACGTGCTTCTTCGCGTCGGCACGATCGAGGTCGAACCGGGCCGGCTGATCGAAGACACGCTCGTCGCGGTTGGCGGCCGCATAACCGATCAACACGCTCGAGCCGGCCGGGATCGTCACTCCGTGCAGTTCGACGTCGACGGCGGCAGTCCGAGTGAGGCGCTGGACCGGTGACTCCAGCCGCAGTACTTCTTCGACCAGCGCCGGCAGGTACGTGTCGGGGTCGCTCGTCAGCCGATCCCACTGATCGGGGTGTTCGATGAGCAGCCGGACGCCGCCCGACAACGCGTTGGTGGTGGTCTCCGAACCGCCGACGAACGTGTCGGCCATCATCTCGGCGTGCAGCTCCTCGTCGGTGAGGCAGCGCCCCCACTCCGGGATCGGGGTGTTGACCAGGTCGGAGAGCAACGTGTCGTCGGGCTCGGCGCGGAGCCGCTCGAAGATCGGTTGGAAGTAGTGCTGGGCCTCGATCTCCATCTCGGTCGACCAGACGACCTCCTCCGGCGTCTGCATCAGGCCGAGCCGTTGCACCCAGGCGTCGGTCCATGCCTTGATGCGCCAGATGTCGTCGGGGTTGGCGCCCATCTGCACGCCGATGACGACCAGCGGCAGTGGCACGGCGAACTGGCTCACCCAGTCGCACGTACCGTCCGTCGATGAACGCGTCGATGAGTTCGTCGGCGAGCGTGCTGATCTTCGGTTCGAGCTCCGCGATGCGCTTCGGGCGGAACGCGTGGTTGAACAGGTTGCGCATCTCGCGGTGATTGGGGTCGTCGCGCCCTGCGAGTGTCGGCGCCGGCACCCACCCCTTCTCCTCGTAGAGCGCGAGGATCTTGGGCGAGATGGTGCGAGCGCGCTTGTTGGCCGAACGCGAGTTGACGAAACGCTCGGTATCCATGAGCACCGCGCGGACGTCGTCGTAGCGGGTGACGACGTAGGCCTGGAGGCGCTCGTCGAACCAGACCGGCGCCTCGTCGCGCATCGTGCGGTAGGCGCCGTACGGGACAGTCGTTGATCTGCTGGGTCGAAGAAGTTCACGTCGGCGAGCGCGATCGGCTGGTCGATCGTCAGCTCGTCTGCCTCCGACATCGTGCCCCCTCGTGTACCACCTGGTGTCAGACACCACTCGTTACACCAGTAGTAACACGGAGGCGATCTGATCTCGGCGTCGGACGTCAGCGACGCCAGGCGCTCCCGCGGCCGGCGATCAGCGGCAGGTCGAGGAATGTCTTCACGCCCGGGCCTGCAGTCACCACGTACGGGATGGCATTGATCGCGTGCGCTGCGGTCGAACCGAGGACATCGCGATTCCACGAGTGCGGGAGCGTCAGCTGCATCTCGGGCTCGCCGGTGATCCGGATCGACCAGTCGCCCTGCGGCCAATCGGGTGCTGCGTCACGATGCATCCGCCACACGGTCTCCTGATGGACCAGGGCGCGTCCACCCGCCATTGCTCGCCATTGCCAACGCTGCCCGGCGACCGTCCCCGCGTCGACGGTGCCGGCAGCAGTGTCGAGCTCGGCGGTGGCGACGAACGTCTCCATCTCCGAGGTCACCTCGTCGATCTCGGCATCGATCCCGTCGGCCACCATCTGGACGGCCTCGGTGAACAGCCCGTCGAGCCAGGTGCGATGGCGCTCCGATCGCAACGCGAACTCCTCGGGAGTGCGGCCGAAGTTCATCATCTCGAACATGATCTCGGGCGACGGGTAGTACTGGAAGTTGCTGATCTCCTGCACGGCGATCTGATCGACGCGCAGCGAGAGGCCCGACATGAGCAGCGGGAGGAGATCGCCGAACCATCCCGGGTTCGCCCCGGTTCCATGGAACGCGACCTGGCCGATCGCGCATGCCTGTGACAGCCGGCCCATGACCTCGTCGCCGTACACCTTGGGGTACATGTACCCGACCGTCGTGATCACGTGTTTGCCGCCGGCGAGCAGGCGGCAGAAGTTGTCGAGGTCGGCGCCGGGTTCGGTGCCGTACACGAGCGACGGAAGCGGCATGTGCAGCACGACGTCGGCATCGAGGGCCAGGATCTCGTCGACGTCGTCGGTTGCTGCGATGCCGAGGTCGGCGATCCCCGCCAGTGCTCCGATGTCGCGACCGACCTTCTCCGGGTTGGTCACGAGAAGTCCGACGATGTCCATGTCGGGTCGCGCCGCTACCGCGGCGAGCGACGCCCGGCCGACGTTCCCGCTCCCCCACTGCACCACCTTGATCGCCATGCACACAACGTAGGTGAGATCGAGGTCGACTCGATCCGCCCGGGTCGACCGCAGCGGCGGTGGCGCGGGCACACTGGTCGACATGGCCGCAACCGGGCAGGACGCTGGTCTCGTCGCCGAACGGCTTCGCCGCTGGCTCGAGGCCGAGTTCGGCGGCGGCGTTGCGATCGTCGAGACGCCGTCGTCGATCGACGGCGGACTCGACAGCTGGATTCACCGCGTACGGTTCTCGGGATCGGCGCTGCCCGACGACTGGCGGGAACCGCTCGTCGCTCGCGTGAAGCGCAGCCCCGGCGATGTCCGGATCGCTCGTCGGGAAGCAGCCATCCAGGAGTGGTGCACGGACGCCGGCTACCCATGTCCTCGTATCATCGCGGTGTTCGACCCGGGCGGACTCCTCGACGTTCCCGTCCAGTTGATGGAACTGGTGCCGGGTTCGACGGCCCTCACAGCGATGACCTCGTCGCCCTGGACGACGCCTCGGCTGCTGGGTCGACTCGCAGGGCTTCAGGCCCGCCTGCACGAACTCGACCCCACGGGCTTCCCCATCGACGGCCAGTCGGAGGATCTGGCCGAACGTCGGTTGGGGCTCGTGCGGACAACCGTCGCTGAGACGCACGACTCCGACCTGGCGAGTGGACTCGAACGTGTGGAGACGCTGCTGGCGAGGTTGCGCGCGGCGCCGGTCGTGGCCTGTCACGGTGACTTCCACCCACTGAACGTGCTGACCGATGGTGACAGCTCGTGGGTCCTCGACTGGACCGACGCCGGCCTCGGCGACCGCCATGGCGACGTTGCCCGCACCACCTTGCTGTTCAGGCTGGCGTCGATCGTCGCCACGGGGAGAAAGGAACGAGCCGCGCTCCGCGTGGCGGGACCATGGATGGCTCGCCGCTACCAGCGCGACTACGAACGACACGCCCCGCTCGACCATGCCCGCCTTGCGCTCTGGGAACCGGTGCACCTGCTCCATGGCTGGAGCCAGGTCGTCGGACTTCACTCGGGCCAATTCTCCGACGGCGAATCCGACGATCGGACCTCGACCGTCCCGGCGGCCCTCGGCGACCAACTCAAATCCTGGTTCGAGACGGCGATCAACGCCGTCACGTAGCGCCCGAAAACGCAAGAAACCCCTGCAATGCAGGGGTTTCTGGAGCGGACGACCGGGATCGAACCGGCGACCTCAACCTTGGCAAGGTTGCGCTCTACCAACTGAGCCACGTCCGCGAGGAATGCACAATCTAGCAGTCCGGGTCGCGGACCGGACAACGAGATCGACAGCGGATGGATTCAGCGTTGGTCGGGAGGTCGCAGGTCGATTCGCAGGGTGAGGATGCCCTCGTCGAGGCTCACCTCGGCGTCACCGAGCATCGCGAAGTCCTGGAAGTCGAGCTTCGACTGTTCGATGAAGTGGCGCCGTCCCTCCCCCTCGACGGGGGCATCGGGCGCTTCTTCACTGCGACGCCGCTCCTTGAACCGTTGGACCATCTCGTCGGGATCGAAGGTTGCCACGTCGACGACCTTACCGGTCGCCGTCCGGCGAACCCTCGACATCGTCCGGCGGACCCTCGACATCGGCGTCCGATCGTCCGGCGGCCTCGATGAGGTCGAGCAGATCCGGGCGATCGATCCCCTTGGGTGTCGGCGTCCGTGTCTCCGGATCCGGCGGTGCGAGATCGCTCATCGAGGTGACGGGGCGCTCCGCCGAACTCGAACTCGGCATCGAGGTTCGGCGGCGACGCCTCGGGGCGCAGCGGCTCGGCACCCGCGGGACGGAGCTCGTCGAGCACACGGCGCTGCGTTGCGGGGTCACGCTGGCGGCGCCACTCCTTGTCGCCCATGCGCTCGAGCGGCGCGAGGACGGGCGGGTCGTACCTCGTCTGACGAAACAGCCAGATTCCCAGCAGCACGAAGAGCACGCCGATCACAACGAGGCCGGCCACCATGGCGTAGACCAACCGCGTCGAACCCGGGTCACCGGCACCCAGCAACAGAGGCGCTGCGATCACCGAACTGCGCACGGCGTTCGACAACGGAGTGGTGAGTTCTCGCACGGAACCGAGAGTGTGCCAGTTTCGACCACGGTTGTGTCGGATCACGTGCGTCACCACTGGTGCATCGGGCACCACACTGCAGTGCGACCGCCGATCGTGTCTCGCTGCAACGGACCGCCGTCACGGTCGCATGGCGGACATTCGGCGCGCACCGCCGGAGACAGCGTGCCACGATGGCTTCCGCCTCGCCGCAGCATGATCGGCAGGCGGCGACGAATCGCGTGTGCCAACTGTTCGATGTCGGCATCGTCGAGACTCCCCGCCGCGCGTTTCGGGGCGATCCCCGCCCACCAGAGCACCTCATCGGCACACAGGTTCCCGAGCCCGGCGATGACCGTCTGGTCGAGGAGCACCGTCTTGATCGCCGGTCTGCGCCCGGCGAGTGCCTGGCGCAGCCGCGCGGCAGTCACCGACGTGAAGTCGACACCGAGTGCCGAGACGTCGGGATCGAGACTGAGACGGCCGAGCCGGCGCGGGTCGTTGAATCTGATCGCAGGAACGTCACCGCCGGTGAACACCCGCAGCCGATCCCACTGCGGGTCGTCGCGGCCCGACGCGTACTGCAACCGGGCGATCGGGGCGACACCGTCGACGACCACTCGGCCGGTCATTCCGAAGTGCAGACCGATCGTCGGGCCGTCGGTGTCGACCAAGCACGATCTTGCCGGCACGCCTGACCCCGGCGATCGTGGCACCGGTGACCGCGTCGACGAACCCAGGCGGATGCGACACGCTCGTCGACCCACGCCTGCTCGATCGCGCGACCAACGGTGACCTCGATCGCCGATCGCCAGATCTCGGCTTCGAGCCCCTCTGGCACCGCGGCGACTCCTGGCGCTGCTCAGGTGTCGGACTTGGCGACAGCGGCGATGAAGCGTTCGATCGGCTCGTCGAGCTGATCACTGTTGATCAGGAACGCATCATGGCCGTGCGGCGAGTCGATCTCGACGTACTCGCTCGGCACGCCGTTGGCGACCAGCGTCTGATGGATCTGTTGCTGCTGATAGGCCGGGTAGAGCATGTCGCTCCAGATCCCGACCGCCATCGTCGGCGCCGTCACCCGCAGCATCGCCCGATCCAGCGATCCACGGCCGCGAGCGACATCGTGGAGGTCCATGGCCTTGCCGATGGCCAAGTAGCTGTTCGTGTCGAACCGCCGCGCCAGTTTCTGGCCGTGGTACTCGAGATAACGCTCGACCTCGAACCGCTGCCACATCCCGACCGTGTCGCCGACAGCGGTCTTGTCGGCGAGTTCGCGACCGAACCGGTCGGTGAAGACGTTGTCACTTCGGAATGTCACCTGCGCCACCATGCGGGCGATCTCGAGTCCCTCGGCCGGGCCGTCACCGGGTTCGGCGTCGTAGTAGTCGCCGTTGCGCCACTTGGGGTCGAGGCGGATCGCCCGTCGACCGATGGCCCCCCACGCGATCTGCTGAGCGGTTGCCTGCATGCAGGTGGCGATCGCCACGAGCGACCTGACCCGACGGGGATACATCACCGCCCATTCGAGCGCCTGCATGCCGCCCATGGAGCCGCCGACCACCGCCAGCCAACGTGGCACACCCAAGTGCTCCATCAGCCGGGCCTGTGAGCGGACCATGTCGCGGATGGTGACGACCGGGAATCTCGATCCGTACGGGCGTCCGTCGACGGGGTGGGGCGATGCCGGTCCGGTCGAGCCCTGACAGCCCCCCAACACGTTGGCGCACACGACGAAGTACCGGTCGGTGTCGATCGGCTTGCCCGGCCCGACCGTTTCGTCCCACCACCCGGCGGCGGGATGGCCTCGCCCGGCGGGCCCGGCGGCGTGGCTGTCGCCGGTCCAGGCATGACACAGCAGAATGGCATTGGCGCCATCGGCGTCGAGTTGACCCCATGTCTCGTAGGCGACGGTCACGTCCGACAGCGCAACACCGCAGTCGAGCGCAAACCGCCGGTCGGTCGCGAAGGTGAAGAACCGGCGATGCCCTGGCTCGTCGCCCGGCCGCCAGGCACCGGTCACGGGAAGAGGGCTGGCGGTACTCATGGGGTCATGACACGGTACCGATGACCGGCTGGGCGAACGTCATGCGTTGTTCGAACCCGGCTTCGTACGGCATGAACCCGTTGCGGTCGGGATAGAGCAGCTGGACGATCTCGAACGGGGCGCCTCGGTACCAGGCCGCTGCGGTCGAGAACCACGGCCCCCACCGAACCAGGTCGATGGGCGCGAACATGCAGCGCAGATCGTTGTCGAGCAACCCCACGAGTTCGACACCGAGCGGGATCTCGGTGCCGCCACGACACGCATCGGCAACGAGCGTGACGAGACCGTTGGCAGCAACCGGAGTCAGCCCGAAGACGGCGACCTCGGGAAAGCCGACCGCTGCGGGCATTCCGATCGAATAGGCGTAGCCGGGTGTGGGTGGTTCGGCCTCGACGTCGGCGGCGACCGGCTCGAGCGCCCATCCCGTCGTCGCGATCATCCAGTCGATCTTCTCGGCGTGCGGGATGTGAAAGTCCGGCAACTCCATTTCACCAGTCTTGCATCTGGGGTCAGACCCCTGATGCAAGGGTCAGACGAGCGAGAGGGAGTCGAGGTCGATCGCGTGCTGGAGGTGCCGGGATGCCATCGCACCGAACATGTCCATACTGCGATCGTTCATGGTCACCATCTGCGAGGTCATCGCCGTGATGAACACCCCGTGGAAGGCCTCACGCCGGTACTGCTCCCACAGCCAGTCACGGTCGATGTCGACGTCGTACTCGCCGAGCGCATCGGCATAGGCGGCGACGAGGTCGCGCTCGTGGGTACGGCGGTCTTCGATGAGCAACCCGGCCCCGCTGAAGTACGACAGATCGGTGATCGGCATGCCATGGGCCGGCGAACCCCAGTCGACCACCGTGATCGGCGGGCCGCCGGCGTCGGTACCGAACAGCATGTTGTCGAGGCGATAGTCCGTGTGAACCAGCGAGAACGGGCGGGCCCGACCGCCGATGAACGCACCGATGTGCTCACCGAACCGTTCGGCGAGATCGAGCATGTCGGCGGTGAGATACCGCTCGTAGGTGGCGGCGAAACCAGGGAACACCAGGCCCCACATCATCGCGTACCCGTCACCACCCGCTGCCGGTTCGTTGCCCGACAGCCAGTCGATGTCGGAAAGTGTGGGGTCATTCCACCGAGGACCGTGCAGCCGGGCCAGCTCGCGGACGGCCAGGTCGGCCCGATCGATCGAGCAACCCGCGAGCTGATCACCCTGTTCGGCCGGCGACATGTCCTCGAGCAGCACGACGTAGTCGTTGGTGGCGGGGTCCCAGTCCGCATGATGACAGCGCGGCATCCGGATGTCGACCGTGGGGGCGAGTTCGCGGAAGAACTTCACCTCCCGCTCGTAGCTGCGCACCGACGCCGCCAGCACTCGACTCCGCTCGTCCTCGGCAGGCACCTTGGCGATGATCGACGACGGGATCGAGGGGTCGTCGGTGACGAGTGAGAGTCGAATGGTCGTGCTGACATGCCCGTCGCCGACCGGGCGCGCCTGCACCGAACCGACCTCGCCGCCGAGGACGGAGGACAACCATGCTGCGGTGATGTCGTCAGGGCTCATCTCGACGCACGGTAGCGCTGGGCGGCCGCTACCGTCGGGCCCGAGATGTCCGGGTCGAGCCGTGCTTTCCTGTTGAGTCCGAAATGGATCGCCTTCCACGTCCTGGTGTTCGGCTCGATCGCCATCATGATCTGGCTCGCCTTCTGGCAGCTCCGGCGTCTCGACGAACGCCAGGCGTTCAATGCCACCGTGACGGAACGAATCGACGAGCCGCCGGTTCCGTTCGACGAACTCCTTCGCACTGGCACGTACCGATCCCGGGGCCGTCGAATGGCGTCAGGTCACCGTGACCGGCCAGTACCTGTCCGATCAGATCACCTGGTTCAACCGGTCACAGGACGGGTTGGCCGGCGACAACGTGCTCACTGCACTGATCGACGGCGACACCACCGTCCTGGTCAACCGCGGGTTCATCCTGCTCGACGACGACGTCCGCCCACCGCCCTCAGGCGAGATCGACGTGCTCGGTCGGATCCGAGTACCTCCGGCCCGCCAGCTCGGAGAATTGACCGACGCGTCGGACGGGCCGCTGAGCGAGGTCAGACGGATCGATCTCGAACGTCTCGACGCCCAGCTTCCCGGCGAATTGGCCCCGGTGTACCTCGACCTGATCGGGAGCATTCCCAACATCACCCCCGATGATCCGGTACCCGTCCCACCACCGACGTCGAGCAACGGCCCACACCTGTCCTATGCCGTCCAGTGGCTCATCTTCGCCGCCGCCGTGCTCCTCGGATGGGTGCTGGCGGTGCGGCGCTCGATCGCCGCGCATCGCCGTCAGGATCCCGACGTCACGGACGGAGAAGCCGTGCGAACGTCGTCGGGTTCCCCGCCATCAGTCGACGCCGCATCGACCACGACGACGCCCTGAACAGCTTCGTCATCACGGCGGCCACCTCCGACGGTGGCGTGTCGATGCGCATGTAGCCGCGCCACTGTTCGATCGGCAGCGCGAAGAAGGCACCGAAGAAGGCCCGTACCTCGTCGTCGTCGAGTCGCAACAGCAGCTCGAGCCCGTAGTCGTGCAGCACTCGGCTGCGGCGGAACTCCGCTGGCCACACAGCCTCGGCAACGACCGATGAATCGGCGACGGACGCAGTCGACTGCAATGCCGCAACGATCGCCGACGCGACGCGTGGCGCAGCCCGCAGCGACGACGCCACGCTGAAACCGGTCGCCGCATGGACGTAGCCCGCTGCAGCTCCGAAGGCGACGACGGGCTCGTCGATACCCGGTCGGCTCCCACCGAGCGGGATCCGCACGTACTCCGTTCGTACCGAGTCGGCCAACACGTCGTCGGGATGCCGCCCGAGCCGAGCGGCCAGCCGAGCGAGCAGAGCGATCGGCTCGACGGCGGGCCGTGCGGCGAGCACGGTTTCCTCGACCAACCATCCGTCGCGAACCGGCAGCGTGTAGCAGAACGTCGTCACGCCTCTCGGGCCGATCGACGACGGGCGGCCATCGCCCGCTGTCGCCTTGACGGCGCGGAAGTCCATCAACGTCGGCCGTCCGAGGTCACCCGTCGGTGGTTCCGCCAGCACCACGCCGATGGCGGTCTGCCATGCCGGCGGCGTGGTTCCCGAGAGTCGGGCGAATGACGATGGCCAACCGCTCGTGTCGACGACGAGACGCGCTCGCAGTTCGGATCGGTCGGCCAACACCACACGATGACGGTCGCCGGCCGGAGAGCGAACGTCGACCACCGTGCCCGCTATGTGCTCGACCCCCTCCCGGAGACGGGCTCGCAGCCTCCCGTTGTCGAAGACGCCATAGGGACGGGCGATCTCCACCGGTCGTGCGGTGTACACCGCCATGGTGTCGAGCCGTTGTCCGAGAACACCGTCGACGTCGCCGATGGCCTCGACACCCTGAACGTCGTCGATCCACGTGCTGTACGTTGCATTCCACTCGTCGTCGGGGCCGATGAGCACGACCTCGACGCCACGGGCTCGACAGGCGCACGCGAGCGCGCTGCCGGCAGGCCCGTCGCCGATGACCACGAGATCGACGTGGCGCGGGTGGCTCGTCATGCAATCAGCCGCGTTCGAGTTCCGCCATGCGGCGGAACTGTTCGACGACATCCGGGGTCGAATGCTCCGGGTCGAGCGTGCGGTAGACCGTCTCGACGTTGACCGCGATCCGTCCGAACTCGCCCCACTCGTGGAACCGTTCGTCGACGCCGAGCAGCCGACCGATGTCGCGTGCGGCGTCGAACGCATCCATCCCCGCTGCCTGGCGCTGCGGTTGCCTCGGCATCGACGAAGCGGAGGTAGTCACGCACCGCCACGATCCCCGCGGTGTCGGTGAGCGGCCCGTGGCCCGGCACGACGGTGTCGACGTCGAGGGCCAGCATGAGATCGCATGCCGCCACCCAGTTCGACAAGGGTCCGGCCCAGACGATCGGCGTCCCGCCGATGAACAAGATGTCGCCCGTGTAGATCGTGCGCGCGTCCGGCACGTGAACGATCGTGTCGCCCGAGGTGTGAGCGGGACCGACCTCGATCAGCTCGACGAGGCGACCACCGACCTCGACGTCGAGTCGACGATCGAACGTCGTCGTCGGCACGACGAGCTCGATGCCGTCGAAGTGGAACTCACCGAAGAAGGAGCGGAAGAGTTCACCGACTTCCCCGGGGGCCTGGTTCAGCGCCGCCAACATGGCCGGCGGCACCTCGGCCATCTCGTGGGCGGTCGCCGACGACGCCACGATCTCGACATCGGGTCGACGACGGACCACCTCGCCATTGCCGTAGCAGTGGTCGCCGTTGGCGTGAGTGTTCACCACCGTGTCGATCGGCGCGCTGCCCATCACCGGAGCCATCGCGTCGAGCATCGCCGCCGTCAGGTCGAGATCGAAGAGCGTGTCGACGAGCAGCGATTCTCCCTCGCCGACGATCAGACCGGCGTTGCTCCAGCCCCAACCGCCGTCGGGTTGGAGGTACGCGAAACAGCCGTTGCCCAGTTCGTGCAGGCCAAGGGTGTAGTCGGTCACTGCCATCGCGTCATCTTGTCACGGGCTGCCCCGTCGCCAGCGGGCAGTCAGCCGTTCGGCGAGCATCGTCGTGGGCAGGTGCGTGTTCGCGTCAGGAATCGCGGGGAACACCGACGCGTCGCAGACGTACATCGACTCGTAGCCGAGCACGGCACCGTCGGCATCGACGACGGAGCCCATCGCGCAGCTGCCCGATGCATGCACACAGTCGCCGAGCGCCGTCGGCAACCACCGCTCGATCGACGCGACGTCGCCGAGCGCATCGATGGTGGTGCCCGAATCGTCGACATACACCTGGTCGACGACCTCCGCGAACGGAGCCGTTGCGAGCATCCGGACCGCATCGAGCACTCCCACGCCGAGCGCGCTCGAGGTCACGTGGATCATCGAGCAGCGCGAAGTCGACGAGTGGTTCCCCGAGCGGATCGAGGCGGACCGTGCCGGAACGGCTGCGCGGGGTCATCAACGTCACCAACAGCATTCCGAGATGCGGCGCATCGGGGCCGAGGTGGTTCATCGGGAGGAATTGCACGCCGTTGCGTCGGCGGAAGGTGCCGATGACGAGCCCCGCAGGATCGGCCGGGACGCCATCGCGTAACGCCAGGGTCAGCGGTGCCGACGGGTGGTCCTGGAGATGCAGGCCGATCCCTGGCGTGTCGAAGCCCGAACGCAGCAACAGCGACGGCGTCCGGATGGCACCGGCCGACAGGATGACGCGATCGCCCGGGATCTCCTCGCCGGTCGACAGCACGACACCGACTGCACGGCGGCCGTCCAGCACCACACGTTCAACGGTGGCATCGGCTCGAACGGTCAGATTCGATCGCGCCCGTGCGGGCCAGAGGTACGCCTCAGCCGAGGTGACCCTGCGACCGTCACGCCGAGTGAGCGGCACGCGTCGTGCGTCACGGTCAGCGCCGATGAGCGCCCGATCGATCGGGCCGAGTTCGCTCTCGAGCGGTTGCTCCTCGGGGAGCGCCATCGCCGACCAGGCCGTCTCGGCATCGTCCCATCCCCACGACCGATACAGGTTCGAATCGCCACGCAGGGCAACCATGGCGTTGACCACCGACGAACCACCGAGACCCCGGCCACGGCGATACGGGCGCGCCGTGCCTCCGGCGGTCCGTGTGGCCAGCACGTCACCGTCGTTGCGGTCCGCCAGACCGGCCGCGCCGAAGAAGTTGTCGGCGTCGATTTCCGGGGGCACGGCGCCCGCCACCAGATCGGGGCCCGACTCCACCAGCACCACCTGACGGTCGGGATCCTCCGACAGACGGGCGGCGACCACGCATCCGGCAGTTCCGGCACCCACCACGATCCACGCCCCGGCCACCTCAGGAGACTACGAGAGACCTGACGTTGGCATTCAAGACTGCGACCGCACCGGCCGATGACATGGTCATCATGCACGACACCACGGAACTCCAGGCGCCGTCAGCCGGAATCCCCGGGGTCAACGGCTATCCGCCACCGCCACCGGTACCTCCACCCTCGCTGCGACCGCCGAATCAGATCAATCAGAGCGCCCCGCTGCTGCCGCACGTGGCCCCGGCAGTGCCGCGCCCCCCGACGGCTCCCGACGCGAACCCGTTTGCGACGTTGATGAACACGCCGTCACCGACGACGAAGCGCGGCCGGCGTCAAGAAGCGCAGTTCGGCGCGACGGACCTTCAAGTGGCTGGTCGTGCTCGCAGCGATCGGCGCCATCGCCTACGCCGGCTTCACCTACGGATCCGATCTCATGAAGCTCACCGGTGGCGAGGAGTCCATCGCCGAACCGGCGGTTGCGCTCGAGTTCCCGACGCCGGCCGAGCCGATCGGCCCCATCAGGACCGCGACATTCCTGGTCGAACGCCCGGACGCACTGAAGGGGCCACAGACGTTCGAAGTGACGACGGACTTCGAGACCGGCGTCTCACGGGTGGTCATCGAGCGCACCGACGCCCCCAACCTCGAGATCCTGACGCTCTGGGACACGGCGTTCATCCGCCGCGTCGACGAGCCGACCTGGTACCGGCTCGACCGCGGGCAGTTCCCGGTCGACTCGGAGTTCGGGATCACCCGCTGGATCCGTTCCCTCGACCAGATCCTTCCGCCACCCCTCCGAGAGTCTGCTGTCATCGATCGGGCGACCGAGTCGACCGTCGGCACCGAAGCCACGACACGGCTGCTCGTGTCGATCGACCCCGCCGCAATCACGCTGGCCACCGCAGTGCCGACGACTCCCCCACCGCCCGCGGACGGGACCGTTGCGCCGGCACCTCCCGAGCCCGCTGTCGCTCTGTCGCCCGGCGTCGTCCTGCAACCGGGTTCCGACACGGTCGAGACGCTCAGCATGGAACTCTGGATCGACGATGCCGGCATCGTTCGCAAGTCGATCATGCCCGCCGAACTGGGCGCCGAGACGATCACGATCACCTCGCTCTCGCCCGAGGCGTGGCAGCCGGTCTTCCCCACCGAGGACATGGTGCAGACCCTGACCGCCTCGTCGATGTTCAGGCTCGGGATCTGATCTGCCCTGCTCAGGGGTAGCGACGTAGACATTTCGTACAATCAGCCCGGGCCTCGGTGGCGCGATCCGTAGGGTCGCAATGGTGTCCACCCGGCATCGACTGACCATTCGCACACTCGACCGGGACCCCCGATCAGTGGCGCTCAGCGCAGCTGCCCACGCTGTCGGCATTCGGGCGCCGGAGCCGATCGACGTCGCCGACATCGTCTTCATCGACGGGGAACTCGACGCCGGCGACCTCGACCGATTGCACGATGTGCTCGTCGACCCCCTGCTGCAACATGGCAGCTGGGACCTCCCCACCGGCAACGGCGTCGAGATCACGTTCCTGCCCGGCGTCACCGACACCGCCGCCGACGCGCTCAGACACGCTGCCGGCCAACTCGGCGTCGACGCCGACGCCACGGCCACCGGTCGGCGCGTGGAGTTCGGCGATGCCATCGAGCCCGACGTCGTCGACGAACTGGTCCGCCGGTTGGTGGCCAACCCCGTGATCGAACGGTGGTGCCAGGGCACGATCGAGCCACCGCACGTCGAGGTCACACCATCGGGAGCGGCGGGCGAGATCATCGTGATCCGCGGTCTCGACGACGACGGACTCCGCAGCCTCGACGACGCCCGTTCGCTGTACCTCGACATCGAGGAGCTCCGCACGATCCGCGACGAGTACGAACGGCTCGGCCGCGACATCACCGACGTCGAGATCGAAGTGCTGGCCCAGACCTGGAGCGAACACTGCGCCCACAAGACGTTCCGGGCGATCATCGAGGTCAGCGACAGCATCGACGGCGACCGCACGATCGATCCGCTGCTCGTTCAACTCCGCGACTGCACCGACTCGATCGATGCCGAGTTCGTGCGGTCCGCCTTCGTCGGCAACGCAGGGGTGATCGAGTTCACCGAGGGCACCACGATTGCGCTCAAGGCCGAGACGCACAACCATCCGTCTGCGGTCGAGCCCTTCGGGGGCGCCAACACGGGCGTCGGCGGCGTGATCCGCGATGTGCTGGGCATCGCCCACCGACCGATCGCCGTGACCGACATCTTGTGCTTCGGTCCTCCCGATCTCCCGATGGCCGATCTCCCTGACGGTGCGCTCCACCCGCGTCGGATCAGAGACGGCGTCATCGACGGTGTCGCCGACTACGGCAACAAGATCGGATTGCCGACCGTTGCCGGCGCGATCCTCTACGACCCGGCGTACACCACGAACCCACTCGTCTTCGCCGGATGCATCGGCACCGCTGCGACGCGCCCGTTGCACACCGGACCATTTCCCGGCGACCGTGTCGTCGTGCTGGGGGGAGCCACCGGACGCGACGGCATCCGCGGCGCCACGTTCTCGTCGGCAACGATGGATGCCACGACCGGTGAGGTGGCCGGTGCGAGCGTGCAGATCGGTGATCCGATCGTCGAGAAGCTCCTGATCGATGCACTCATCGGCGCCGAGGATCTCTACTCGGCGATCACCGACTGTGGTGCGGGCGGCCTCTCCTCGGCGATCGGTGAAATGGCCGAGGGGGTCGGCGCCGAGGTCGAACTCGACCTCGTTCCGCGCAAGTACGCAGGGCTCGAGCCGTGGGAGGTCTGGCTCTCGGAGGCCCAGGAGCGCATGGTGGTGGCCGTTGCGCCCCAGCATCTCGATGCGCTGACACAGCGATGCGACCGAGTTGGCGTCGACGTCGCCGACATCGGATCGTTCACCGGCGACGGCCGACTCGTCGTACGCAACGGCGGCGACACGGTCGTCGACATCGACACCACCTTTCTCCACGATGGCCGCCCGCAACGGCGCATGCAGGCAGAGTTGCCGACACCGAACCGCACCGACCGCACCACCCGCACCGTCACCGATCCCGCCGCCACCCTGCTCGAGCTGCTGGCGCATCCGAACATCGCCTCGAAGGCCGGCACGATCCACCGGTACGACCACGAGATCCTCGGATCCACGGTGGTCCGACCACTGGTCGGGGCGGCCGGTGACGGTCCCGCCGATGGGGTGGTCCTCGCCGCGCCAACCGCAACCGAGGGCATCGCGATCGGGATCGGCGTCAATCCGTGGTACGGCCTGCACGATCCCGAAGCGATGGCCTACGCCGTGGTCGACGAAGCGATGCGCAACGTGGTCGCCGTCGGCGCCGACCCGGACCGGGTGGCACTGCTCGACAACTTCTCGTGGGGCGATCCCCGGCGTCCGTCGACGCTCGGCGAACTGGTGATGGCCGTCGAAGGGTGCTGCGGCGCTGCTCGCATGTACAACGCCCCGTTCGTGTCGGGAAAGGACTCACTCAACAACGAGTACGTGGGCTCCGACGGGCAACGTCATGCGGTGCCACCCACGCTCGTGATCACCGCGATTGCCCACGTGCCCGACGCCGATCACTGCATCACGCCCGACCTGGCCGAGCCCGGCAACGTCCTGCTCCTCATCGGCGAGACCCGCACCGAGTTCGCCGGTTCGCATCTCGACATGGTGTGCGGCGCTCCGAGCCGTCCCGGCGTGGCGCCCTCACCGGTACCCGACGCTCCGGCCGATTATCGCCATCTGCACGCAGCGATTCGCGCCGGTCTGATCGAGTCGTGCCACGACGTCGAGCGAGGGCGGCCTCGCGGTGACGCTCGCCGAGATGTGCATCGGCGGCCGACTCGGCGCCACCATCGACACGTTGCCCCACGACGATCTCGCCACCGCGCTGTTCGCAGAGTCGTGCGGTCGACTCGTCGTCGAGGTCGAGCCGCCACGCGTGGCGGCGTTCCTGAAGGCGATGGACGACCGGGCCGTGCGCATCGGAACCGTGAACGACGAGTCGACACTCCGCATCGCCGGCGTGGACTCCCTGCCGCTCGACGCGCTCGTCCGTGCCTTCCAGGGCGAGGTCGACGCATGAGCAAGGTCCCAGCACTCGTCATCGCCGGACCGGGAACCAACCGTGACCACGACGCGGCACTTGCCCTCGAACTCGCAGGAGCCTCGGTGCAGATCGTGCTGGCCGATGAACTGATCCGTCGACCCCACCTCCTCGACGAGGCTCGACTCGCCGTCGTCGCCGGCGGCTTCAGCTACGCCGATTCGCTCGGCGCCGGGCGAATGTTGGCGCTCGACCTGATGGTCGGACTCGGCGATCGGCTTCGAGCATTCGTCGACGCCGGGCGGCCGCTGATCGGCATCTGCAACGGCTTCCAGGTACTCACCCGTACGGGGCTGCTTCCCGGCGCACTCGGCCACAACGCCCAGGGCCGCTTCGACTGTCGGTGGGTCGTGCTCGACCCACTCCCGACCAGCGTGTCGGTGTGGACGCGCGACATCGACGATGCGATCCACTGTCCGATCGCCCACGGCGAGGGCCGCTACGTTCACCCCGATCCCGACGGGCTCGCAGCGGCCGGGCAGGTGGCGCTGCGCTATCGCAGCACCAATCCCAACGGATCGGTGGCCGACATCGCCGGGGTCAGCGATGCCTCCGGGGTGGTGCTCGGGTTGATGCCGCACCCCGAGAATCACATCGTGGCGCGCCAACATCCCCACCACCGGCGCGGCGGTGGAGGTCCACAGCATCTGGGTCTGCGTCTGTTCGACAACGGCGTCCGCCACGCCAAGGGCCTGTGATGGACGACGAACTGTCGGCACTGCCCGAACCATTGGTCGACGTCGACCGCGACCTCGACATCGCGCTGACCGATCGACGCGACGGCAAGGTGCGAGTGTCGTACGCACTGCCCGACCATCGGCGGCTCTTCGTCACCACCGATCGGCTGTCGGCGTTCGACCGCATCATCGCAGGCGTTCCGTACAAGGGTCAGGTGTTGAACCAGCTCTCGTGGTGGTGGTTCGAGCACTCACGTGACCTCGTCGCCAATCATGCGCTCTCGACACCGGACCCGAACGTGCTGATCGCTCGTGAGGCGACCCCGCTCAGCGTCGAAGTGATCGTTCGCGGCTACATCACCGGCGTCACCGACACTGCGCTGTGGACCCGTTACGCGGCCGGCGAACGCCTGATCTACGGGCATGCCTTCCCCGACGGGCTGAAGAAGAACACGCCGCTTCCCGCACCGATCATCACCCCGACGACCAAGGGAGCAGCCGGCGCCCACGACGAACCGTTGTCGTCGACCGAGGTGGTCGAGCAGGGATTCGTCGAGGCAGCGCTGTGGGCCGCCGTCGAGGTCGCAGCCCTCGCGATGTTCGAACGCGGTGCCCGACGTGGGCTCGAGGCAGGCCTCATCCTCGCCGACACGAAGTTCGAGTTCGGCGTCACAGCCGAGGGTGAACTGTTGCTGATCGACGAGGCGCTCACACCGGATTCGTCCCGCTGGTGGATCGCCGACACCTACGACGAACGCCTCGCGGCAGGCGCCGAACCCGAAAGCCTCGACAAGGAAGTCGTCCGTCGAGCACTGGCCGACGCGGGCTACACCGGCGACGGCCCGATTCCGCAACTACCGTCAGCGGTGTGGACCGCCACGTCGGCGCGCTACATCAACGCCTACGAGCGCCTCACGGGGACCACGTTCGTCCCGGGCGTCTACCCTGCGGGGCCACGGATCAATGCCGCTGTCGCCGGACTGGAGATCACCTGACATGACCAAGCTTCACCGGCCCATCGCTGTGACGGCAGTGCCGAACGACGACTCCCCCAAGGACGAATGCGGGGTCCTCGGCATCTCGACGCCCCACGGCGAGGGTGTGGCGCAGCTGGCATTCTTCGGCCTGTTCGCCCTGCAACATCGCGGTCAGGAGGCCGCAGGGATCGCCGTCAGCGACGGCAAGCGGGCCCGTGTCCACAAAGAGGCCGGGCTCGTTGCGAACGTGTTCACGCCCGAAGCGCTGGCGCCCCTCACCGGCTACCACGCCATCGGCCACACCCGCTACTCGACCACCGGCTCGAACGCCGAGCGCAACATCCAGCCGTTCCTGGTCGAGACGATGCACGGGCCGTTGGCCCTCGCCCACAACGGCAACGTCGTCAACGCGCCCGCGCTGCGTGACGAGCTGCTGAGCCGGGGGTTCGGGCTCACTGCAACCAGCGACTCCGAGGTGATGACACTGATGCTCGCCGCCGCGGGCGGCCAGACCTGGCAGGAACGCATCGAGCGCACGCTGCCGGCATGGAAGGGCGCATTCTCGCTGGTGCTGTTGGCCGCCGACCACGTGATCGCCGTGCGTGACCCGTGGGGGTTCCGGCCGCTGTCGATCGGCCGCCTCCCGCATGGCGGTCATGCCGTGGCCAGCGAGACCTGCGCTCTGTCGACGCTCGGTTGCGTCGACATCGAGGAAGTGCAACCCGGCGAGATGGTGACCCTGATCGGCGCCGAGCTGCACCGGTCACAGGTGCTCGCTCCGCAACCACGAGGCGCGCGCTGCACGTTCGAGTTCGTCTACTTCTCGCGCCCGGACTCGGTGTGGGACGGCCGCAACGTCCACCACGTCCGCCAGCGTCTCGGGGTGCAGCTCGCCCAGGAAGCTCCGGCCGATGCCGACGTGGTGATTCCCGTGCCCGACTCGTCGATTCCTGCTGCGATCGGATACTCCAACGAGAGCGGCATCCCCTTCAACGACGGACTGATCAAGAACCGGTACATCGGCCGCACGTTCATCGAGCCCACCCAGGACATCCGTGAACGTGGCGTCGCCCTCAAGTTCAATGCGCTCCGCGAGAACCTCGAGGGCAAGCGGGTGGTGATGATCGACGACTCGCTGGTGCGCGGCACCACCGCGGGACCGCTCGTGAAGTTGGTGCGTGACGCCGGTGCGACCGAGGTCCACGTTCGCATCACGTGTCCGCCGATCACGCATGCGTGTCACTTCGGCGTCGACATGGGCCACGACGGCGACCTCATCGCCGCCCGGCTCCGCGTCGACGAGATGCGTGAGCACATCGGCGCCGACAGCCTGGCGTTCCTGTCGCTCGACGGGATGATGCTGGCGGTGGCCGACACCCCGGCGCACGACGACGACGGCTACTGCAATGCCTGTTACACCGGGAAGTATCCGATGAACGTCGGTGACGCGCAGCCCAAGCTCTCGTTCGAAGGTGTGCTCGCCTGATGCGGGTACTGGTCATCGGATCGGGTGGCCGCGAGCAGGCGATTGCGTGGGCGTGTCGGCACCACGGCCACGACGTGCGCGTCGACGCAGACCTCGGCGATGCATCCGCCGACGACACCGATCTCGTGATCCCCGGGCCCGAAGCGGCGCTCGTCGCCGGCGTGGCCGACGAGTGCGCACGCCGGGGCATCCCGTGCTTCGGGCCCACCGCCGACCTGGCCCGACTCGAGTCGTCGAAATCGTTCGCCCGCGAGCTGGCGACGTCGCTCGGCATCCCCGGCCCTGCGTTCGGTCGCTTCGACGACGCCGAGGCAGCGATTGCGTGGTGGAACGACCTGGCGCGCCCGGTCGTCGTCAAGCTCGACGGCCTCGCGGCGGGCAAGGGCGTGACGGTGCCGTCGAACGACGCCGAGACCGTCGCAGCCATCACCGCGGCGGCCGGCGTCGGCCCCTTCGTGCTGGAGGAACGGCTCTCCGGCCCCGAATGTTCGCTGCTCGCTCTCTGCGACGGCTCCCGAGCGGTGGCCCTGCCCATTGCCCAGGACCACAAGCGCATCGGCGAGGGCGACACCGGGGCCAACACCGGCGGCATGGGTGCCTATGCGCCGGCTCCGGTCCCCTACTCGGCCGACGAACTGCTGGCGACGTTCGTCCAGCCGATCCTCGACCATTTCGCTGCGAACGCAACGCCGTATGTCGGTGTGCTGTTCGCCGGGCTCATGCTGACCGCCGACGGTCCGCGGCTCATCGAGTACAACGTCCGGTTCGGTGATCCAGAGGCCCAGACCGTGTTGCCCCTCGTCGAGACCGATCTGGCCGATCTCGCCCTGGCGTGTACTCGGGGGTCACTCGACGACATCGCACTCGTCGTGCGTTCGCAAGCGGCGCTCACCGTCGTGGCTGCGGCGCCCGGGTACCCGGCCGCACCCGTGACCGGGGCCACCGTTTCCGACCACATGGACAGCGGCGTGATCGGTCGTGACGGCACCACGACCTTGCGCTTCGACGCGGCCGTCGACTCCGACGGTCGGGTCGCCGGTGGCCGGGTGCTGGCGGTGACCGGGATCGGCTTCGATCTGGCGGAAGCCCGTCGTGCCGCGTACGAGCACATGGCGAACATCCACTTCGACGGGATGCAGGTGCGACGTGACATCGGCTGGCGCGCGCTCGGCGCCGGCATCGCGTCGTATGCCGCAGCCGGAGTCGACATCGACGAGGGCAGCCGCGCCGTGTCGGAGATGAAGGCGGCCGTCGAGGCCACGCATGACAACGGCGTGCTCAAAGGTGTGGGCAGCTTCGGCGGTGTGTTCTCCGCGAAGGCCATCTTGGAACTGGATGATCCGGTGCTCGTGGCGTCGACCGACGGCGTCGGAACGAAGGTCGAACTCGCCGCTCGACTCGGCATGGTCCGGGGCGTGGGGATGGACATCGTCAATCACTGCATCGACGACGTGCTCGTGCAGTCGGCGCGGCCGCTGTTCTTCCTCGACTACATCGCCGCCAGCGTGCTCGATGCCGACATGGTCGCCGAGGTGGTCCGCGGGATGGCCGACGCATGTCGGGCGGCCGGGTGTGCGTTGTTGGGCGGCGAGACCGCTGAGATGCCGGGCGTGTACCAGCCGGGTGCGTTCGACATCGCCGGCACGCTCGTGGGCGTGGCCGAACGCTCCGAGCTGCTCCCCCGCCCCGATGTCGCCGCCGGCGACGTGCTCGTCGGCGTGGCATCCAGCGGGCCGCACACCAACGGCTACTCGCTGCTGCGCAAGATCTTCGACTGGATCCCGATGGACGTCGTCCCCGACGGCTTCGAGCGCCCGCTCGGCGAGACGCTCCTCGAGCCGCACCGTTCGTACCTCGATGTGCTGCGTCCTGCGCTCGATTCGGGTCTCGTGAAGGCGCTCGCCCACATCACGGGTGGCGGCCTCCCCGAGAATCTCCCGAGGGTGCTGCCCGACGACGTCGACGCCGTGATCGAACTCGGTTCGTGGCCGGTGTCGCCGCTGTTCCGACTCGCACGGGAGTTGACGCCGCTGATGGCGACCGACGAGCTCTACCGCACGCTCAACATGGGAATCGGCATGGTCATCGTGTGCGCCCCCGACGAGGTGGACGCGCTGCGCTCGACCATCGCCGAGCCCACCTGGATCATCGGCGCCCTGCATCCCGGCACCGGCACCGTCCACCTCACCTGACCCCAAAACCCGAAAAATGCGGCGGATTGTGCGCTGGGTGCACATATCCCTGCACATTTCGGGGTTTTCGGGTTGGGACGGGGTCCGGATGGATTTTTCGTTCAGCTTCACCCGTCCCCCAGGGATGCATCGCTAGGTTCGACACATGGGAGCCACCGACCCCGACCGCCCGACCCGGGCCAAGCGGCTGGTCGTACTCGTCTCGGGTGATGGCTCGAACCTCCAGGCGATCATCGACGCCTGCACCGACGAGCAACTGCCCGCCGACGTGGTCGCCGTGGTCTCGAACCGTCCGGACGTGTTCGCCCTGCAACGAGCCGATGCTGCGGGCGTTCCTGCCGTGCACGTCGGGGTGCACCCGGATGAGGAACGTGCCGACTACGACGCCCGTCTCGCCGACGTCGTCGCCGGCTTCGACCCCGATCTCGTCGTGCTCGCCGGATGGATGCGCTTGCTCACCATGAGCTTCCTCGGCTGGTTCCCCGGCCGGGTGGTCAACCTCCATCCGGCCCTGCCCGGCGACCTGCCCGGCACGCACTCCATCGAACGGGCATGGGACGAAGCGATCGCCGGCTCTCGCACGCGGACCGGCGTGATGGTGCACCTCGTCCCCGACGAGGGTGTCGACGACGGGCCGGTGCTCGGTACCGCCACTGTCGACATCGACACCGTCGCCGGTTTCGACGCGTTCGCTGCACTCGTCCACGCAACCGAACACCGGCTCCTCGTCGACACGCTCACTTCTCTCTGCACCGCCACACCCGACCGCACGGAGGTCTCCGCATGACCGATCAACGCCGCACCAGCCCGAACGACGACTTCTTCGATCGGTTCGAGGCCCTCACGTTCAACGATGTCGTGGTGATCCCGGGCTACTCCGAAACGCTGCCCGACGAGGTCGACACCTCGGCAACATTCGCCGCCGACATCCAGCTCGCCGTCCCCCTCGTGTCGGCCGCGATGGACAAGGTGACCGAGGGCCGGATGGCAGTCGCCATGGCTCGCCACGGTGGCATCGGCGTGATCCACCGCAACATGTCGATCGGCGACCAGGCGTCGGAAGTCCAGAAGGTGAAGCGGTCACAGTCGGGCATGATCACCGACCCGGTCACCCTCGCACCGACGGCGCTGTTGCACGAGGCGGAGGACCTGATGCACCGCTTCAAGTTCTCCGGCGTGCCGATCACCGATCCTGACGGGCGCCTCGTCGGCATCCTCACCAACCGCGACATCCGCTTCTGCGAGGGATCCGACTTCGAACGGCCCGTCACCGACTTCATGACGTCCGACGGGCTCGTGACCGCCGAGGTCGGCACCTCACTCGATCAGGCCAAGGCAATCCTGCAGCAGCACCGCATCGAGAAGCTTCCCCTGGTCGACGCCAACGGTCACCTCGCCGGGTTGATCACCGTCAAGGACATCCAGAAGCGGCTCGACTTCCCGAACGCCTCGCGTGACGGTCGCGGTCGGCTGCGATGCGCGGCTGCCGTCGGAGTCGGCGACGATCTGGAGGAACGTGTCGAGGCGCTCGTTGCGATGGGTGTCGATGCCGTGTCGATCGACACCGCGCACGGACACTCCGCCAATGTCGTCAAGGCGATCCAACGCATCAAGGGCTCGTGGCCGGATCTGGCGGTCACCGCTGGCAATGTGGTCACCGAGGAAGGCGTCGAGACGCTCGCCAATGCGGGCGCCGACGCCGTGAAGGTCGGCGTCGGGGCCGGTTCGATCTGCACCACCCGCGTGGTGTCCGGGGCGGGCATGCCACAGCTGTCGGCGATCTGGTTCACGGCCCAGCGGGCCCGCCAACTCGGCATTCCGGTGATCGCCGACGGCGGCATCACGTTCTCCGGCGACATCGTCAAGGCGATTGTCGCCGGTGCGTCGACGGTGATGCTCGGCTCACTGCTCGCAGGCACCGAGGAGAGCCCCGGCGAGATGGAACTGTTCGAGGGTCGGCGCTACAAGAGCTACCGCGGCATGGGCTCGATGGGCGCGATGACCGGCGACAGCCAGGACCGATACGCCACCGGTCAGTCGTCCGGCGCCAAGACCGCGGTCGGCGCCGGCAGCAACAAGCTCGTCCCCGAGGGCATCGAGGGTCGGGTCCCCTATGCCGGCCCGCTCGGTGACGTCGCCTACCAGTTGGTGGGCGGCCTGCGCTCCGGCATGGGATACGCCGGTGCAGCCACGCTCGACGCCCTCCGACAGCGCCCGCCTCATGCGAGTCACCACAGCTGGCCGCGAGGAATCACACCCGCACGACGTGACGATCACCAAAGAGGCTCCGAACTACCAACGTTCCTGACCCCACCCCTTCTGGCCCCACCCCGTTCCGAAACGTGCGGGATTTCGGTCACTCAGCGCACATCTCCCCGCATTTTTCGGGTTGCTGGGGTGCGGAGCGGCGCAGGGACCGCGGTCAGGCGAGCTTTTCGACGAAGGCTTCGAGTTGGCGCAGGTTGCGACACTCGTAGACGCCGTCGGTGTGCGTGCCGTACTCGCCGACGATCGAGTCGCCCGTGTTCCAGTAGCTCCGCGGTTCGGGGTTCAGCCAGTAGACGTGACGCGCCTTCTGCGCGATCTCCTTGACCACCCAGGCCTGGCTGGCGTGGTAGTTGTTGCGGGCATCGCCGAGCAGCAGCACCGTCGACTTCGGGCCGATGTCCTTGCCGTAGCGCTCCCAGAACACTTCGAAGGCATGACCGTAATCGGAGTGGCCGTCGACCCACACGACATCGGCTTCGGTGTTGACCCGGTGGATGGCTTCGGTGATGTCCTCGGTCGCCCGGAAGTAGTCGGTGACCTCGTCGATGCCGTCGATGAACACGAACGACCGGACCTTCGAGAACTGATTCTGGATCGCATACACGAGCATCAACGTGAACCGGGCGAACGCCGCGACCGATCCCGAGATGTCGGCGATCACGACCAGTTCGGGTTTGGCCGGACGCGGGTACTTGAACTTCGGCTCGGCCGGCACGCCGCCGTAGCTGAGCGAATGTCGCACGGTGTTGCGGAAGTCGAGCGGACCCTTGCGGCCGTGACGGCGCTTGCGGGCGAGACGTGCAGCGAGCTTGCGGGTGAGCGGGTACAGCGACTTCTTCAGCGCCACCATCTCATCACGTGACGCGTGCATGAACTCGACGTCTTCGGGGAGTGGCTTGCGCAGCGTCTTGGCCATTGCTTCGGCACCACGGTCGGCGACGAGTCGGCGACGAATCTCCGCTTCGATCTCGCCCTTGAACTGCTCGATGCGATGCTCGAACTCTTCCTTCTCGAGACGCTCCTCGAGCGAGGTCAGGTCGCCGTCGGCGTCCTGACGGGCCTGCTCCATCATCTTTTCGAGCATGCCGTCGAGGTCGAGGTTCCGCAGCGTGCGATAGAGGTAGTAGGTGCCGCCGACGGGTCGACCCGGTTCCATCCCCGCGAAGCGTTGAACGGACTGCTTGGCCATCGCTCGCATCACGCCCTGGTCGCCGTTCATCAACGCGGACATGAGCATCTGCGCGATTTCTTCGGGCGTCAGGCTGTCGAGTCCGCCCGCGCCGCCGGAGCCGTCCTGCTTCTGCTGCTCCTGCAGCTCGCGCCACAGCTCGTCGATGTCGGTGTCGTCGTCGCCACCCTGGACCAGCTTGTACTCGGGGCCGCGAAGGCTGAAGTACACCTCGAACACGGTCTCGAAACTCCGCCAGTGCGCATGGTTCTTGATCAGCGTGGCGCCGAGTGCGTACTTGAATGCATCACGATCCTCGATCGGAATGTGTTGCACGGCCTCCATCGCGTCGAGGTTCTCCGTGAGACTGACAGGCAGCCCGGCATTGCGGAGTTCGACGACGAAGCCGTTGAGAAGATCGAGCATGAGGTGTGCGCCTACCGTTTGCCGACAGCGCCGTGTCAGCTGCTCTCGACGGAGAGCTCTTTGGCCGCCTTGGCGATGTCGGTCTGGTACTTGAGGAGCACGTTGAGCGTGTCCTTGGCGGTCTGCTCGTCGATGTTGTCGATGTTGAGCAGCATCAGCGTGCGAGCCCAGTCGAGTGTCTCCGACACGCTCGGCGACTTCTTGAGGTCGAGCTGACGGATCGAGCGGACGATACGGGTGACCTGATCGGCGAGATGCTCCGAGATGTCGGGCACCTTCGCCAACACGATCTCCTTCTCGCGCTCGAGCGTCGGGTAGTCGACGTGGAGGTACAGGCAACGCCGCTTGAGTGCCTCGGACAGCTCGCGTGTGTTGTTCGAGGTGAGGAACACGAGCGGGATCTGTGTCGCCGTGATCGTTCCCAGCTCGGGGATCGACACCTGGTAGTCGGACAGGATCTCGAGCAGCAACGCCTCGGTCTCGACCTCGACGCGGTCGACCTCGTCGATCAGCAGCACCACCGGATCGGTCGCCGTGATCGCTTCGAGGAGCGGACGGGTGAGCAGGAACTCGTCGGAGAAGATGTCGTCCTTGATCTCCGTCCAGTCCTCGGCGCTCTCGCCCCGCTCGGTCTGGATGCGCAGCAGCTGCTTCTTGTAGTTCCACTCGTAGAGCGCTTTGGACTCGTCGAGGCCCTCGTAGCACTGCAAGCGGATGAGCCGGGCATCGGTGATCTCCGCAATGGACTTGGCGAGCTGGGTCTTGCCGGTTCCGGCGGGGCCCTCGACGAGAATCGGCTTCTGCAGCCGGTCTGCCAGGTAGGCCACGCCGGCGATGCCGTCGTCAGCGAGATAGTGCACGTCGCGCAGGGACTCGCGCACCGACTGCACACTCTCGAAGCGGTGGGTGGTGCTACCGGGCGCCCCGGCATCCGTCGTGGTCATGGCATCGAACGCTACCCGGCGCCTTGACCCGCGGGTCAATTGGAATGCCCTACGCTCGTCGGATGCCGGGCACCTCGTTCGATCGGGTTGCATCGATCTACGACGCCACGCGCGGCGGCGAGCGGCGCGGCGAAGTGTTTGCCGGCGCGCTGGCACCGTGGGTCATCGGCCCCACGGTCGTCGAACTCGGTGTCGGAACCGGGGTCATCGCCAACGGCCTGCGCCGCCACGACATCCATCCGATCGGCTTCGACCTGAGCGAGGCGATGCTTCGCGCCGCGGTCGAGCGGATCGGTGCACGGGCCGCGATCGCCGACGTCGACCAACTGCCGCTGCCCGACGACTGCGCCGACACGGCGTTCTTCGTCTGGGTGCTCCAACTCGTGGAGGATCCAATCGCCACGCTCACCGAGGCCGCGCGGATCGTGCGGCCCGGCGGTCGTGTGATCGCGATCCTCTCGAACAGCGAGTACGACGCCGACGACGAGATCTCCACGATCCTCGCCGCCCTTGCTCCCCTGCGTGCCGAGCGACTCGATCGCAACCAGATCGTCGCGGCCGACCTCCCCGGGTTGTCGCTCCTCGAGCAGACCGTCACCCCATGGGACGGGTTCCAGAGCACCGTCGCCGACGAGATCGACCACATCGAGCGGCGCATCTACTCCTCGCTGTTCGACGTCGACGATGCGACCTGGACCCGCGTCGTCGTTCCCGTCCTCGAGCAGTTGCGGGCACTTGCCCGACCCCGAACGACCACGCGAGCGCCGCAACCGCCACCCCCTCCTCGTCTGGACGATTACATCACGGGTCTGACCCGTGATGTAATCGATGCCACAGGGTGATCGAGTTGCACCACTAGCGTTCGCTCGAATGAGTGGGCTGCTGCGGAGCAACGTCGTCGTTGCCAGCGGCACGGCACTGTCGCGGATCACCGGGCTGCTCCGGCTGATCGTCCTCGGGTACGTCCTGGGCCAGACGGCACTGTCCGACGCCTACCTGATCGCCAACGAGACACCGAACATCGTGTACGAACTGCTGCTCGGTGGTCTGCTGTCGGCAACCCTCGTGCCGCTGTTCTCCACGTTCGTCGAGACCGACGACGACGAGTCCACGAACGTCGTGCTGACCGTCTCGGTGGTGGCGATGGCTGCACTGACCGTGGTGGCGGTCATCGCTGCCCCATTGATCTTCGGGCTCTATTCGGTCAACGTCGCCGACGGCGTGGACGCCGACCTGTACCGGTCGGTCGGCACGACGCTCGCCCGGATCTTCCTGATTCAGATCCTCTTCTACGGGCTCGTCGGTCTCGCCAACGCATTCCTCAACAGCCGGCGCCGATTCTTCGCTGCGGCCTGGGCGCCGATCCTGCCGAACGTCATCATCATCGCCTTCCTGCTGTCGCTCCCGAACCCCGGGTCGGCCGATTGGCAGCTGGAGGACGTGCTCTCCGATGACCGCCTCCGCTGGACGCTCGGGCTGGGTGCCACCGTCGGCATCGCCACGATGGCCGCCGTGCTCGTCCCGGCGATGTTCGCGACCGGCTTCAGATTTCGCCCCAACTTCAACCTCCGACACCCTGCAGTCCGCAAGCTGGTGTCGCTCTCGTTCTGGACGATCGGGTTCGTCGTGGCCAACCAGATCGCGCTGCTGGTGGTGCGCAATCTCGCCGAACCCGGATCGAGCGACGCCAGCGCCTACATCAATGCGTTCACGTTCTTCGTGCTTCCCCACGGGCTCCTGGCGGTGTCGATCGCGACCACGTTCCAACCCGAGATGTCGCGATCTGTCGCTCGACGCGATCGCCCCGGATTCGTCGACCAGGCCTCGCTGGGGCTCCGGATGACGGCGCTGTTCACCATTCCGGCAGGGGTCGGGATCTTCGTGCTGCGCCAACCGATCATCGGAGCGCTCCTCCAACGCGGCGAGTTCAGCGCAGCCGATGCCGATGCGGCTCAACGAGCCCTGGCGGGTCTCGCCCTCGGGCTCGGCGCCTTCTCGATCTACATGTTCGTGCTGCGCGGCTTCTACGCCCACAAGGACACCAAGACGCCGTTCAAGATCAATCGTGGTGGAGAACCTCATCAACATCGTGCTCGCCTTCGTCCTCGTGGATCGTTACGGCGTGCTCGGACTCGGGCTGGCGTTTGCCTTCGCGTACATGATCTCGTCGCTGTGGGCGATGCAGGTCCTGAGCTACAAGGTGCCCGGCTTCTCGGTGCGTTCGATCCTTGCCAGCATCGCTCCGATGCTGCTGGCCGCGCTCCTCATGGCCGAAGCGGTGTGGTTGGTGACGAATCAGGTGGGCGGCAACGCCGGCGTCGACGCGGTTGTTCGCCTGGTCGTCGGCGCGATCGTCGGCGTTGGCGTCTACCTCGGTGTGCTGTTCGCGCTCGGCGTCCCCGAACTCGACGCCGTCCGCCGACGCCTCCGCCCCACCTGACCCCTTCCTCCTCCTCCGCCTTTGACGTTTGCGTCACAGTTCCATTGGCCCGTCCCAACCGAACTGCAACACAAACCGGTGTGGGGGTGGCTGGCCCGGGGGTGGGTGTCTCAGGACGGGAGGACGACGAGATCGTCGCGGTGGACCACTTCGTGGTTCACGCCGGCGGGGAGGTCGCCGGTGCGGTGCCCGAGCACGCTGCGAACGACATCGGCATCGACGGCGACCAATCCACGTGCGAATGCCCGTCCCGACGGACCGGCGATGTCGACCGTGTCGCCCTCGACGAAGTCGCCGTCCGCCGCCACGATGCCGGCCGGCAGGAGGCTGTTGGGCCGGTCGGTCAGCGCCCGCTCGGCACCCGCATCGACGTGGACCGTGCCCATCACCTCGGCGGCGAATGCGATCCACAACTTGCGTGCCGACAACGTGCGATCGTGCGCCTCGAACGTGGTGCCGACGAGTTCGGCCGACACCGCCCCGGCCAGCACGTCGGGGCGCGACGCCCGGGCGATCACGCTGCGCAGGCCCGACCACGACGCCATCCGTGCTGCGGTCAACTTCGATGCCATGCCGCCACTCCCGCGGCCACTCCCGCCGGCATCGACACTGACCGAGAGCAACGCATCACCCCGGCGAACCAGCGGGATCAGCGTCGCCGACGGATCGCGGCGAGGATCGGCGGTGTACACGCCGTCCATGTCCGTGAGCAGTACGAGCACATCGGCACCGATGCTGTTCGCCACGAGTGCTGCGAGCCGATCGTTGTCGCCGTAGCGCAACTCGTCGTTGGCGATCGCGTCGTTCTCGTTGACCACGGGCACGCAACCGAGTTCGAGCAACCGTTCGATCGTGCGGCGGGCGTGCAGGTACTGCGTCCGGTCGACGAAGTCGTGCGGGTCGAGGAGCACCTGCGCGCCGACCAGACCCGTGGCGAGCGAACTGCTGGTTGTAGGCCTCCACCAGGCGGCTCTGTCCGGCAGCCGAGATCGCCTGGAGCGTCGTCATGTCGGTCGGTCGGGCCGGCAGGCCGAGCGCCGCCACACCGGCGGCAACGGCCCCCGACGACACCACGATCACCTCATGGCCAACGGCGCGCAAGCCGGCGACCTCGTCGGCGAGCTTGGCCATGGCCGCGACATCGATCGCTCCCCCATCGTCGGTGATCGATGCCGTGCCGATCTTCGCGACGACTCTCATGGAACTCGTGCGCCTACAGGTCCGGCGAGTACTCGAAGCTGAACTCACCGATCCAGATGACGTCGCCCTCGCGCGCCCCCGCCTTGGCGAGCATCTTGGGCACGCCGAGCCGCTCGAGGCGGTAGTCGATGTACGAGAGCGCCTCGGGAGTCGTCACGTCGTTCAACGCCACGACGCGCTCGACGTCGCGGCCGAGCAGTCGGAACTCGCCATCGGCGACTCGTTCGACCGCGGCGCCGCTCACCTCGGGACGCAGGACGACCACGCCCTCGGCCCACTGGATCGCCTGACGGATGTCGTGCACCTGCTGAGCGAGCTGACCCACCACCTCGGCGACACCCTGGCGGGTCACCGACGACATGATCGGCCCATCCCAGCCGAGCGCAGCGAGCTCGTCGGGCTGCACGCTGTCGGCCTTGGTTCCCACGGTGACGCGGGGACGCTCGAGGAGTTCGGGCTGGTATGCGCCGAGCTCGTGCAGGAGGATCCGTTCCTGTTCCTGCGGGCTGACGCCATCCATCGAGGCGAGGTCGAGCAGGAGACACAGCACCCTGGCGCGCTCGACGTGGCGAAGGAACTGATGACCGAGCCCCTTGCCATCGCTGGCGCCCTCGATGAGGCCGGGGATGTCGGCCACCACGAACTCGGTCTCGTCATCGACACGCACCACACCGAGATTCGGCTCGAGCGTGGTGAACGGATAGTTGGCGATCTTCGGTTTGGCCGCCGAGATCACGCTGATGAACGTCGACTTGCCCGCATTCGGGAAACCGACGAGTGCGACATCGGCGATCAGCCTGAGCTCGAGCTTGAGCCATCGCTCCTCGCCGTGCTCACCCTGTTCGGCGAAGCTCGGCGCGCGCCGCTTGTTGGACAGGAACTTGGCGTTGCCTCGGCCACCTCGACCGCCGGCGGCCGCAAGCCACCGGTCGCCGTGGTTGACCAGCTCGGCGAGCATGTCGCCGGTGTACATGTCGTACACGACGGTGCCCATCGGCACGGTGATCTCCATCGACTCACCGCGTCGTCCGTGGAGATCCTTGCCCTTGCCGTGCACGCCGTCGCCGGCTCGCCGGTGCGGGTGGTCGCGGAAGGCCAGCAGCGACGACACGTTGTGGTCGGCGACGAGCCAGATGTTGCCACCATTGCCGCCGTCGCCTCCGTTCGGCCCACCCATCGACTCGGGGCCTTCCCGGCGGAAACTGACGCAGCCCGCGCCGCCGTCACCTCCACGAACGTTCAGTTGGCACTCGTCGACGAACTGCGACATTTCCCGTGAGGCTAACGCCATCGATCGGATGGCATCTCGTATCGTTTCGGCAATGACCGGCCTTCCGTTCCCCGACTCGGCGGCCGATCGCGCCAATCGGTGGGCGGCGACGATGACCGGCCACGGCGCCGACGACCTCGTCGTTGCGCACGCTGACTCGACGGCGACGGTCGGCGAGGCGATCGTGCGCACCCGCGAAACCCGGGAAGAGGCCGAGTCGCAACTGCTCGCCACCAACGCAACCCGCGCGGCCGGCGCCGGCAATCGTGATGTCGAAGAGTCCCCCGATCCGTACCGCACGTGCTTCGAACGCGACCGTGACCGCATCCTGCACGACTCGTCGTTCCGGCGTCTCGCCGGCAAGACGCAGGTCTTCGTGTTCCCGGACGATCACCAGCGCACTCGCATGACCCATGCGCTCGAAGTGGCCCAGGTCGCCCGCTCGGTCGGCGATGCGCTCAGCCTGAACGTCCCGCTCATCGAGGCCATGGCCCTCGGCCACGACTGCGGCCACGGGCCGGGTGGCCACGCCAGCGAGGATGCCCTGTCGCCCTACCTCGATGGCGGGTTCGACCACGCCCCGTGGGGTGCCGACGTCACGTTGCGGCCGTTGAACCTGTGCTCGGAGACGCTCGATGGCATCCGCAACCACTCGTGGAGCCTGCCCGCGCCGCAGACGCCGGAGGGCGAGGTCGTGTCGTGGGCCGATCGGATCGCCTACGTCTGTCACGATTTCGAGGATGCGGTCGCTGCCGGCATCGTCACCGCCGACATGCTGCCGCCGATCGTCGCCGAGCAGTGCGGACGCGACCGATCTCGTCAGCTCGGCACGTTCGTGCGGGCGATGGTCGAGACGACGACGGCGACCGGCCGGATCGGCATGTCACCGGGGGTCGCCGAAGCCCTGACGGCGTTCCGCCGGTTCAACTACGAACGCATCTACCTCCGCCCGGCCAGCCAGCAACAGGCGGGCGCCGTTGTCGCACTCCTGCGGGCGCTCGTCGAGCACTACGCCGACCGGCCCCATGCCATCCCCGCCCAGACCGTGGCCGCCGCACTGGGTGAGCAGGCGAAGGGTCAACTCGACGCCGGGAGCACCGAGGCGCTGCGGGCAGCGGTCGCCTACGTCGCTGGGATGACCGACCGGTTCGCGTGCCAGGAAGGCCTGGCGCAGCTGTCGTGGGATCCCGCCAAGCTGCCCCAGGGGATCGGCGTCAGTGCGTTCCGAGGTACATGGCCCTGATGCCGAGACCCATGATGAACAGGCCGCCCAGGCCGTACAACAGGTACACCTTGTCCTTGACGAACGGGCTCCCCCGGTAGCTGTAGAGGATGCCGACGGCGACGATCGCGCTGAAGCCGTACAGCGCGTGGAACTGGTCGAGTTCGATGTCGTAGCGGTTGACCATCAGCACCCCGACGATGGCGATGGCGAACGCCGACAGTTGCGCCACGCCGATCGCCCACCACAGCGGGCGCACCCGAAGCACCGGCACGTACTGTGCGGCGAGCGCCCAGATTCCCACAGCGGCATTGGCCGACACCAGGAACCAGGCGAGCGCTTCGTGCAGGTCGTACAGGGTCAAGGGTCGAACGCGATCTCGGCTCCGGCTAGATGCCGCAGTCGTCGCCGCCGATGATCGCCGTGACCGTGGCGGCGTCGTCGACACCCGTGAGGAACCCCCGCAGACTGTCGTTGACGATGAAGACCGGCGGGGTGAAGTCGTCCTCGGGGAGGATCTGCGCTGCGGGGTACGCCGCGGTGACGTCGACGACACGCGACCCGATCATCACGCCGCGGCTCGTCATCAGTCCGGCCGGAGCCGCGCCGATCTCGGCCTGATCACCGTAGGTGTACCCGAAGAAGTGACGACGGCCCTGCACCACGGATGAGACGTCACCGAACAGCAGGGTCAGGACGCCCCACGACACCCGCCTGAGTTCGCTGCCCGAACAGATCCCGATGGTCAACGGATCGACCCAGCCGGTGTCGTTCGTGGGCTCGCCGAGATAGGAGCTCGAGATAGGCGATCACCCCGTCGGGTTCGGCTCCGAACCCGGCGGTTCCGATGCCGTCGCCACTGAGGACCAGCGCGAGCACCGCCGGGTCGACGACCGTGGTCGAGGACTGCACGATCGTCGACGTGGTGGACGTGGTGGAGGTGGTGGTCGATGTGGTGGAGGTCGTCGATGTCGTCGTCGTGGAGGGTGGCGGAGCGGTGGTGGGCAGCAGCGTGAACTCGGTCGTGGTCTCGCTCGCCGACTCGTCGGACCCACCACATGCGGTGACGAGCAGCCCCAACACCGCCACTCCAGCTACCAAGCGCCGATTCATGCTGGCCATCATGGTCCAGTGTTGCCGACGAGACAGGGATCTCCCGGTCAGGTCGACTCGAAGATCCAGCCTCGCCTGACGGGTGGCCGGGCGTCGTGTTCGATGAACCATTCGGTGCCGAACGCCATCGCGAACAGTTCATCGGGCATCTCGAGGAAGAACGACGTATCGGAGATCTGACTGCGATGGCAGCGGATCCCCGCGCGCTTGGCCGCAAGGTGCTCGGTCACGTCGACGGCCAACGTGAGGTCGGCCTCCAGCATGCCCATCGGATTGCCGTCGTCGGCTGGACCGTGCGGATCGAAGTCGTCGCTTTCGGAGCCGTCGGGCGCCTCGACCCCTGCGTCACGCATCGCCTGGATCATCTGGGCGAAGGCGTCGCGGTTCATCGTCGCCTCGAGGACCCGCACGGACGGCACCAGACGTGCGGCCGCCGATCCGACGCGGTGCACTGCGATGTGGTCGGGATGCCCGTAGTTGCCGTGCCAGTCGTAGATCGTCAGGACATCGGCGGATTCCTCGCGCAACACAGCCGCCAGGCGCTCGGCGGCCTCGTCGGGGTCGGCACGCAGGAAGCTCGCAGGATCGCCGTTCTGCTCCCACCCGGTCATGCCCGAATCGGTGTAGCCGAGCCACACGATGCGGGCCACACCGAGCGCCTCGGCCGACGCTTCGGTCTCCACTCGCCGACGGTCGACGAGCGTCTCGCCGGGTGCGAGGTCGTCGGGCACCTCACCGTGATCGCCGTTCGTCGCCACCACCAGCACCACCCGGTGCCCCTCGGCCGCGGCACGAGCGATGGTGCCACCGGTGCTGATGACCTCATCGTCGGGATGGGCGTGGAAGCAGACCAGCGTTGCCATGCTCAGCCGGCCGCCGGCTCGGCCTGTTTGACGGCTCCCGACGATTCCCACGACTCGATGACGTCGGCGGCGACGCCCCACTCGCTGAACACCTCGCGGGTGTGGGCACCGGCGAACGCAGGTGGCATCGACACCTCCGGCACGGTACGGCTGAACCGTGGGGCAGGAGCAGGCTGGGTGGTTCCGGCGACGTCGATGAACGTGTTGCGTTCGACGTTGTGCGGATGTTGGGCCGCCTCGCCCATCGTGAGGACCGGGGCGAAACACACGTCGGTCGCCTCCATGATCTCGCACCACTCGGCTCGCGACTTCTGGGCGAACACCTCGGTCAGCCGGGACTTCAACGCCGGCCACTCGGCCTTGTCCATCTGTCGGGCGAACTGCTCGTCACCCTCGAGACCGGTGAGGCGCAGCAGCTCGGCGTAGAACTGCGGCTCGATCGATCCGAGTGAGATGTAGTTGCCGTCGCTGCAGCGGTAGACGTCGTAGAAGTGGGCACCCGTGTCGAGCAGGTTCGTGCCACGGGCGTTCTCGTCGTGCATGCCGATCGACCGGAATGCCCAGAACATCGACATGAGCACTGCGGCACCGTCGACCATGGCCGTGTCGACGACCTGGCCCTGGCCGCTGCGCTGCGCTTCGAGGAGGGCACACACCACGCCGTACGCGAGGAACATGCCGCCGCCGCCGAAGTCGCCGACCATGTTGAGCGGCGGTACCGGCGCCTCGCCGGCCCGGCCGAAGTGCGCAAGGGCCCCTGCGAGCGAGATGTAGTTGATGTCGTGGCCGGCGGCCTGGGCGTACGGGCCCTCCTGCCCCCAGCCGGTCATACGTCCGAACACGAGCTTCGGGTTGCGAGCGAGGCACTCGTCGGGGCCGACACCGAGACGTTCCATCACGCCCGGGCGGAACCCTTCGATGAGCGCATCGGCCGACTCGACGAGGCGCAGCAGCGCCTCCACTCCGTCCGGGTGCTTCAGGTCGATCGCCACGTTGCGGCGACCGCGCAGCAAGACGTCGAAGTGCGCCCCCTCGGGCAGCGGTCCGCGGACCGCACCGGCGCGTTCGACACGAACGACTTCAGCGCCCATGTCGGCGAGCAGCATCGCCGCGAACGGCCCGGGGCCGATGCCGGCGATTTCGATGATGCGGTATCCGGTGAGTGGTCCAGCCATGTTGTCAGCTCCGATTCGTGGATGGGTGGGTGATCATGCTGGCGCGGACGTGGCCGCCGATGGCTTCGGCGAGCACGGGCCAGAGGGGTGCCGGGTGGTCGTGGCCCATGTCCGCCAGCAACAGATAGCGCGATCCGGGAACGAGTTCGGCGGTGCGTTCGCCGCCTTCCGGGGTGATCAGGGTGTCGTCGCGGCCGTGGATCACGAGCATCGGAACCTCGAGCGCGGCGAGCCCGGTGCTGCGGTCGCCCGATGCATAGATGGCAGCGAGCTGGCGGGTGGCCCCTTCGGGATAGAAGCAACGGTCGTACTGTGCAGCCGCCAGCTCCAGCAGCCAGTTCGGGTCGAGGTATTTCTTCGACGCCCAGATCCTCGAGTTCAGCGAGGCAGCGATGTAGTCGTCACGATCGGGTGGCGGCGGTGCGAGCAACGCCTCGCGGGCCTCCGGGGTCGGCCGGCCGACGCGCGGGTCGCCGGGACTGCTCATCACCGACGTCACGCTCGCGATCCGCCGGGGATGCTCGATCGCCATCGTCTGCACGATCATCCCGCCCATCGAGTTGCCGACGATGTGTGCCCGATCGATCCCGAGATGGTCGAGGAGTCCGATGCCGTCGGCGGCCATGTCCGACAGCGTGTACGGCACCGGCGGGAGCGGATCACCCTTGCAGTGATGCCGTCAGGACGGCGCCGGGCGACACGCGCTGGCCGTCGAGCTTGCTCGACAAGCCGACGTCGCGGTTGTCGAACTGGATCACGAAGAGCCCTTGAGCGACCAGCTGGTCGATGTAGCCCTGCTGCCACGAGATGAGCTGGCTCGTGTATCCGTTGACGACCAGCAACGGCGGGTCGGCCGGATCACCGGTGGTGACGTACTCGAGTTCGATCCCCGTCGGGAGCACAGCGCGCGGCATGGGCACGAGTGTTGCAGAATCGTTCTCCGGCGCGTCCACCCGGGCCCCAACTACCGTGACGGCGTGCCCGAACGACTGCTCGACCACCGAGTTCACGCTCCCGGACGGGTGAACCTCATCGGTGACCACACCGACTACACCGGCGGGCTCGTGTTCCCGATGGCCATCGACCGCGGGACCACGATCGACTACTCCCCTGGCGGCGACCGGATCACGCTGCACTCCGACGCTCAGGACGGCGACGTCGACGTCATCGTGCCGTTCACCGGCGACGCGTCGACCCTGCACCCCCAGTGGGGAACCTATGTCGCGGCCATGGCGACCGAGGTCGGCGCCACCGCTGGCCTCGTCGGGCAGGTCACGAGCAACATTCCAGCAGGTGCCGGACTCTCGTCGAGCGCTGCACTCGAGTGCGCCATCGGGCTCGCGCTCGGGTTCGACGGGACACCCACGGAACTCGCACTCGCCGCCCGACGCGCCGAGCACGCCGCCACAGGCGTCCCGACGGGCATCATGGACCAGCTCTGCATCGCCACGGCACAGGCGGGTCACGCCACGATGATCGACTGCCACACCCTGGTCGTGACCCAGGTACCGGTACCGACCGACATCGACGTGGTCGTCCTTTTCGTCGCCCATCGCACGCTGCTCGGCTCGGCGTACTCCGACCGCGTCGCCGAATGCAGCAGAGCCGAGGAGGTGCTCGGTCCACTCCGGACGGCCACCGTCGATGACGTCCACGCGTACGCAGCGGCACTCGGCGACATTCCACGGCGGCGGGCGCTCCACGTGATCACCGAGAACCAGCGGGTCCGTGACTTCGCGTCGGCGCTCGAGCGTGGCGACTATGCCGGCGCCGGCTCCCTCATGACACAGAGCCACGAGAGCCTGCGAACCGACTTCGAGACATCCACGCCCGCCATGGACGCCGCGGTCGCCCGACTGATCGAGACACCTGGAGTGTTCGGCGCCCGCATGACCGGCGGTGGCTTCGGCGGCTGCGTCGTCGCGATCGGCGACGCCCGGATCACTCAGCGAGGGCTGGAACGTCGTCGCCTCCGACGGCGCCCGGCACATCGAGCACAGCGGCTAACCGGCGGATCGCTCCGGGCGTCCGGACCCCCCACCAGAACAGGTCCTTCCCGTCGAGGCGAACGATCTCGCGTCCCCGGGAATCGCAACTCGCAGTTCGTCGAGATGCGCTTCGGTGAAGTCGTACGGCTCACTCGGCACCAGGACGAAATCAGGTGAGGCGATCTCGTCGAGTTCCACGACCGGATACGCCACCTCCGACTCGGCGGTGACCAGATCGACACCCATCCGGCCCAGCACGGAACCGCCGTAGGTGGCACCGTTGATCGACATCCAAGGACGCCGCCAGATCGGGACGAACGCAGTGCGACGGGCACGGACGGGAGCGGCCGACATCGCGCCGTCGAACCGAAGCGGTCGGGCGAGATCGAACCGATCACACAGATCGTCGACGAACGACAGTGCGTCGTCGACGCTGCGAACATCACTGACCAGGACCGGCACACCTCGACGTACGAGTTCGTCGTGGTCCTCGACCCTGTTCTCCTCACGGTCGAGCATGACGACGGCGGGCTGCAGCGCAACGATCGCGTCGATGTCGGGATTCTTCGTGCCACCGACGTGGACCAGCTCCGGCTGCTCGCAGAACCTCGTGCACGCGATGACGTCGGCGCCGAGCGCGAGCAGCGTCTCGGTCGTCGACGGCACGAGGCTCACGAAACGAGTCACCAGGCCGTCACGACTCCAGGAGGCGCCGCTTCTGGCGGTCGAACTCATCGGGCGTGAGGCTCCCGCGCATCAGCATCGACTCGAGGCGCTCCAGCTGGTCGGCGACGTCGGTCACCGACTCCCCACCACTCCTGCGTTGACGACTGACATCCATCTCGGCGTGGATGACCCGCTGTACTCGATCGGGCTGGCGGATGTCGGTGAATCGTTGCTGGCCGGACTCGCCACCCGACTCGATGAGCAGGTCACCCGCTCCGACGATCCGCTCCATGAGGCCCTGGTGGAAGTGCACCGTGTTGACCCTGTCGAGCGGGATCTCGATCCCCCGCTTCGACACCAGCCCGGACCGGAAGATGATCCGCAGGTTCGTGATCACGAAGTGTGTGGTCAGCCACTTCGAGTACCTGACCACGAGCCAGATCGCTGACGCACCGAGGGCGACCAGCGAGCCCCAGCCGGCGACGGACTGTTGCGTCGTGTCGGAGTCGGTCGTCGCCAGCGTCGCCACCGCTGCGGTGATCGAGGCGACGATGGCGATCGTCGGCGCCGCCAGGAACCACCAGTGCGGGTGCAGGTCGACCGTGACGTGCTCGTGGTCGTTGAGGAGTCGGCGGGGGTAGGGCATCGCCGTCTCAGTCCGGACGGTTGCCCGACACGGTCATGCGTATGCGAAGCGCATCGATGGCAAACCCGTCCATCGTCAGCACCTCGAACTCGCCGATGTCGGTGAGCACTCGGTCGCCCTCCGAGGGAATGTCGTCGAACGCATCGATGACGTATCCGGCCACCGTCTGCCAGTCGCCTTCCGGCAGTTCCACGCCTGTGCACTCCTCGAAGTGCTCGACCCTGGTCGACCCACTCATCTGGTAACTCCCGTCGGGGAGTTGCTCGCACTCACCCAGGCGACGGTCGGACTCGTCGTCGAAATCGCCGATCAGCTCCTCGAGAACGTCTTCGAGGGTCACCAGACCGAGCACGAGGCCATGTTCGTCGATCACCAGTGCGATGTGTTGGCGTTCGGTCCTCATCTCGAGCAGCAGGTCTTCGAGACCATGGTGCTCGGGCGTGACCATCACGGGACGAGCCATGCTGCCCGCCTGGGTGGTGGGCCAGGTGTCCATGTCGAGGCGGATCACGTCCTTCGCGTGCACGAATCCACGCACGTGGTCGAGGTCGCCCTCGTGGACGATCACGCGAGTGCGTCCGGTCCGATGCGCCTCGGCAGCGACATCGGCCGCCGTCGACTCAGCGGGAAGGGCGACGATGTCACGACGGGGTGTCATCGCATCGGCCGCAGTGAGGCCGGACAACTCCAGCGACCGCGCGAGGAGCTGATGCTCGTCGGCCGCGATTCCGCCACGTCCGGCCGACTCGTCGATCAGCAACAAGAGCTCGCTCGGCGAGTGGGCCATCGCTCGTTCGTCCTGCGGTTCGACACCGACCAGACGCACTGCGACGTTCGCCATCCAATTGAGCAGGCGGATGACGGGTCGAACGACCCGGGCGAACATGCGGAAGGGCCGCGCCAGGAGGAGCGACGACTTCTCGGGATGGGCGATCGCCCACGACTTCGGCGCCATCTCACCCACCACCATGTGGAGGAAGACGACGATCGACAGTGCGATGGTGAACGCGATGACGTGACGAGCGGTGTCCGACAGGGTGAACAGCTTCGCCGAGCGCACCCTCGATGATGCGAGCGACAGCAGGTTCGGCAACGGCACCGAGCCCGAGCGAACACATCGTGATGCCGAGCTGCGCGCCCGCCAACATCAACGTCAGTTCACGAAGCCCTGCGAGCGCGTGCTTGGCCCGCTTGTCGCCTTCGGCCGCCAGTTGCTCGATGCGCGAGCGACGCGATGCGAGGAGCGCGAACTCGGCGGCGACGAAGAACCCGTTCAACGCGAGCAGCACGACGGCGAGGCCGAGACTCCACCAACTGACCTGGATCCCGTCGGAGGCAGCGAGCATCATCGGTCGCCACGTTCGCCATCGTCGGAGTCCACATCGTCGTCGGTCTCGGCGATCCGCAACTGCAGACGCTGGATCGCGAATCCGTCGACCTCGAGGACCTCGATCTCGATCCCGTCGACGACGAACGACTCACCGACCGCCGGGATGTGCTCGAGGCGGTCGAGGACGAGGCCGGCAACGGTGTCGTACTCGCCGTCGGGCAGGTCGAACCCCGTGATCCGCTCGATCTCGTCGGGACGCGAACTCGCGGCCACCGACCACACGCCGGACTCGATCTCGACGTGCTCACCGCGAGCGCTCGGGTCGTACTCGTCCTCGATGTCGCCGACCAGTTCCTCGACGATGTCCTCGAGCGTCACCACGCCGGCGGGCCCGCCGTACTCGTCGATGACCACGGCCATCTCGGTGGCATGCGCACGAAGTTCGGCGAGCACGACGCTCAGTCCGGCCGCTTCGGGCACGGCCAGGATCTCGCGCACCAGCGACATCACCGCCGTGGTCTCGTACTCCGTGCGGGGAACGCCGAGAAGGTCCTTCGCGTGAACGACGCCGTGGACCCGATCGTCTTCGTCGACCACCGGGAATCGCGAATGCGACGACGACATGAGGTCGCGCAGATCGGCGGCAGTCGCATCGGCATCGATGGTGACGACACGGTTCCACGGCACCATTGCGTCGGATGCTTCGAGTTCACCGAAGTCGATGGCCCGCTCGAGCAGCTGCGCCTGGAGCATCGTCAGGTGGCCGCTCTCGGCGGACGAATCGACGATCAGATCGAGTTCCTCGGTCGACACTGCGCTGTGAAGTTCCTCGACCGGCTCGACGCCGACGAGTCGGAGCAGCCGGTTCGCGGCGCCGTCGAAGAGGCGGATCACCGGCCCGGCAACGCGCATGAAGATCCAGGTCGATGGAGCCAACGCACGGGCGACGGGTTCGGGGCGGGCGATGGCGAGGTTCTTCGGCGCCAGTTCGCCGAACACCATCTGCGCCATCGTGACGAAGACGAGGGCCAGCACGAGGGCAATCCCGAGTGATGCCGAGTCGGGGACGCCGGCCGCTTCGAGGACGGGGGCGAACACCGACGCGATGGCCGGCTCGGCGATGAAGCCGAGGGCCAGGGTTGTCACCGTGATGCCGAGTTGCGCACCCGACAGCATGAAGCCGAGTCGCTTGTGAACGTCGATCGCCCGCTTGGCGCGGCGATCCCCCTCGTGCGCCTGCTCCAGGAACCGACTCCGGCGCGCCGCCACGAACGCGAACTCCACGGCAACGAAGTATCCGTTCGCGGCGATCAAGGCGACGACACCGATCAGCCCGAGAGCAGTCAGCACGGCGTCAACTTCGTTTTCGGTCGGCGGACATGGGTGCCCAAGATGTTATCCACACCACCTGGCGACCGTGGTGACCCGGCTAGCCTGCCCGCCATGTCAACCTTCCACGAGTTCGAGATGACCTCGATCACCGGTGAGCCGGTCTCGTTCGACCAGTTCGGCGGTCAGATTTGTCTGATCGTCAACGTCGCCAGCGCTTGAGGCCTCACGCCTCAGTACGCAGGTCTGCGTGCGCTTCATGACGACAACGACGACGTGACCGTCCTCGGCTTCCCGTGCAACCAGTTCGCAGGGCAGGAACCGGGAACCGACGCCGAGATCCTCGAGTTCGTGACCTCGAAGTACGAGGTGACGTTCCCGATGTTCCACAAGATCGAGGTGAACGGCGACGGCGCCGCACCGTTGTACCAGTGGCTCAAGACGGAACAACCGGGCGAGGGCGCCAGCAGCGACATCACCTGGAACTTCGAGAAGTTCCTGGTCGACAAGGACGGCAACGTCGTTGCTCGCTTCGGTCCGACGACCACACCGGAGCAGGTGGCCGAAGCCCTCGACAGCTACCGCTGATCGGGATGATCGGTCGTCCGGCATCATGACGATCGAGTTCACCCACAACGACCGGCCGACGGTCGGCATCGAGATGGAACTCCACGTGGTCGATCGCATCACCGGTGACCTCGTCTCGGCTGCCAACGAGCTGCTTGCCGAATTGGGGTCGACCCACCCGGGAGGCGAACACCCGAAGGCCAAGCACGAACTGTTCCAGAGCACGATCGAGATCATCACCGGCGTCTGCGAAACGCCCGCCGACGCCGGTGACGACCTTCGCACGACCCTCGCCGAGCTCCGCGTCGCCGCCGGTCGACGAGGGCTCGCGCTGATGAGTGCGGGCACCCATCCGTTCGCGCTCGCCCGCGACCAGTTGGTGAGCCCCGATCCGCGCTACAGCGAACTCATCGAGTCGATGCAGTGGCCCGCTCGTCGGCTCCTGATCTGCGGCATGCACGTGCATGTCGGTGTCAGCGACGGCGCTCGTGCGATCACGATCATCAACGAACTGCGCCGCCACCTGCCGCTGTTCCTGGCATTGTCGTCGTCGAGCCCATTCTTCGAAGGCGAGGATTCGGGACTCGCGTCGGCTCGGTCGAAGGTGTTCGAATCGCTGCCCACCGCCGGGCTTCCGCCGCAGCTCGCCGACTGGACCGACTTCGAGGCCTTCATGTCGACGCTGCTCGACTCGAGGTGCATCAGCTCCATCCGCGAGGTGTGGTGGGACATCCGCCCACACCCCGACTTCGGCACGGTGGAGTTCCGCATGTGTGACGCAACCCCGACCGTGCGTGCAGCGGTGGCACTCGCCGGACTCGCCCAGACACTCGTGACCTGGTGCAATTCCCGCATCGACGACGGCACGCTGCCCGTCGCACCCCGCGAGTGGACCGTGCGCGAGAACCGGTGGCTGGCGGCTCGCTTCGGCATCGACGCCGACCTCATCGTCGAGCACCCCGACACGGGACACCCCGATCGGCGATCGGTGCGCGACCTCCTGACCGACCTCGTCGACGAACTCGGCCCGACGGCGCAGGCGCTCGGCACGACGGCGCAGCTCGACGACCTCCTCGCGATTGCTCGACGTGGGCACGAGCGCAACGCGTCAGCGAGCGGTCGTCGAGGCCGGCGGTACGCTCGTCGACGTGGTCCACCTCCTGGTCGACAGCCTGGCCGCCGACGAATTCCCGTCATGACCACCATCTCACCCTCACTGGCTGAGTGGCTGGATGAACACGGCGAAGGCCTCGTCGCTCTGCGACGAAACCTCCACGCCCATCCGGAGCTCAGCGGCGCCGAACATGCAACCACCGAGCTGGTCGAGGAACGACTCCGCCTGGCCGGACTCGAACCGCGTCGTCTGGCAGTCGGTACCGGTCTCGTGTGCGATCTCGCTCCGACGAACCCCACCGGCGGGTTCGCGCAGCTGTTCGCGCTGCGCGCCGACCTCGACGCACTGGCGATGACCGACGACAAGGACGTCTCGTACGCCAGCCGGCATCCTGGCGTCGCCCACGCCTGCGGGCACGACGTGCACACCACGATCGTGCTGGGCGCGGCGTTGTACTTCGCCCATCACCGCGACACTCTGCCCGGACCGGTCCGCTTCGTGTTCCAGCCGGCCGAGGAACGGGTGCCCGGCGGTGCGCTCGACGTGATCGGCGATGGCGGGCTCGACGGCGTCGGAGCAATCGTCGGGGTGCACTGTGAACCCAAACTCGATGTCGGCACGATCGGTCTCAAGTCGGGCGCGATCTCATCGGCTGCCGACATGGCAGTGATCCGGATCGTCGGGCCGGGTGGACACACCGCACGTCCCGAACTCACCGTCGACCTCGTGGCGCTTGCCGCGCGGATCGTGAACGAGCTGCCGGCACGCGTCGCCGCCCGACTCGACGATCCCACCCACGTGAAGCTCGTGTTCGGGGCGATCCATGCCGGCGATGCCGCCAACGTCATCCCCACCCACTGCGAACTCAAGGCATCGATCCGAACCCCGTCGCTCCCGGTCTGGGAGCGTCTGGCCGACCTCGTCGAGAGCGAAGTCGTGAAGATCGTCGGCGAGTGTGGCGCTGTCCTGGAGATCGACTACACCCACGGCGTCCCACCCGTCGTCAACGATGCCGACGTCACCGAGACGGTCCGTCGTGCGGCCATCGACGTGGTGGGAGCGCAGTCGGTCACGATGGTCGAGCAGAGTTGGGGCGGCGACGACTTCGCGTGGTTCACGCGCGAGGTTCCGGGTACCTATGTCCGCCTCGGCGTGCGCGACCCGGCCGGACCGACGCTCGACCTCCACGCCGGCCACTTCGATGTCGACGAACGGTCGATTGCGCTCGGCGTGCGACTGCTCGTGGGGGCCGTCCACGAACACTTCCGCACATGAACACCGACACGTGGGTGTTCGGGTACGGGTCGCTGGTGTCGCCGACCTCGTTGGCCTCGACCATCGGACGCCAGGTCGCGCCCGACGACATCGTCGCCGTCCATCTCCACGGGTACGGACGGCGATGGAACTACGGGTCGCTGCACCTGCGCGGGGACTGGCGCCACAACGACATCGACGTCCGCCAGGGTGTGGTCATCTCACTCGGGCTGGTCCACGCGGAGGGCGAGCACTGCAACGGCGTCGCTGTGCGGGTCACCGAGGAGGAGCTCGCCCGACTGGATTGGCGTGAACGTGACTACGAGCGAACCGACGTGACGGACCGGATCGAGACCGACCTCGCCGGCCTGCCGATCGTCACCTACGTCCCGCGAGCCGAGTGCCGTCGAACGCTACGAGGCGGCCCGCGACGACCACCGAGCCGCAATCCGACGTTCGTACTGGGATCTCGTCAGCCAGGCGTTCGCCGACCTCGGCGACCACCACTCGACGACCTACGCGTCCACCCCGGCGCCGGACGTGCCGGTGCTGGAGATGACCTTGTCACTCCTCGGGTGAGGTATCGGGTGACGTATCGGGTGACGTATCGGGTGACAGCTCGTTCAGCGTCACCCACAGCGCGTCGACCTGCTCGATCAACGAGTCACGATCGCCGCCGTTGTCGACCACGTGGGTGGCCGTGGCCAGGCGATCCTCGCGGCTGATCTGGCTGTTGATGCGGGCTCGGGCGTCGGCTTCGTCCATCCCTCGTTGATCGACGAGGCGCTGCACCGCCACATCGACGGGAATGTCGACGACGATCGTGGCGACGAGCCCCTTGCGGGGGTTCTCGCCGAGCAGCGGGAAGTCGAGCACCACGACGCGATCGGTGCCGCGGTGCACGTCGATCTGACGTTGGATCTCGTCCTGCATCGCCGGGTGCACGATGCCGTTGAGATCCTTCAGCGCCGATTCGTCGTTGAAGACGATCTTGGCCACAGCACCCCGATCGAGCGCACCGTCGGCGAGCAGGATGTGGTCGCCGAACCGCTCGGCCATTGCCGCAAGGACCGGGCTGCCCGGGGCCTGGAGATCACGGGCGATCTGGTCGGCGTCGACGATCGCCGCGCCGCGTTCGGCGAGCATCGCCGACACCGTCGACTTGCCCGCTCCGATTCCCCCGGTCAGACCGACCAGGATCACTCGGCGGGAGCTTCCTCCAGCACGACGTCGTCAGCCGACTCGTCGGCGACTTCGACGGTTTCGACGGTTTCGCTGTCAGCGCTTTCGACGGCTGTCGCTCTCGGCGCCTTCGCCACCTTCGCCGTAGTACTCGGACCATGCGGCCTCGGCCTCGGCCGATGCTTCACCCTGGACCCAGTTGCCGGCGGAGTCGACCTCGAAGTGCTCTCGGTACTCGGCGGCGAGTTCGCCACCCTCGGCGGCCTGCTTGATCGACAAGCTGATGCGGCGACGGGCGAGGTCGAGATCGATGATCTTCACCCACAGCTCTTCACCGGGCGTGACGACCTGCTCGGGCGAGTCGACGTGGTGCGCCGACATCTCCGAGATGTGCACGAGGCCTTCGATGCCTTCGCCGACCTGGACGAATGCGCCGAACTGGACGAGCTTGGTGACTCGGCCGTAGACGAGCTGCTCGACCTGATGGCCTTCGGCGAACTCCTGCCACGGATCCTGCTGAGTGGCCTTCAGCGAGAGGCTGATGCGCTCACGGCTGAAGTCGACATCGAGCACCTGCACCTTGACGGGGTCGCCGACAGCGACGACCGATCCCGGGTGGTCGACGTGCTTCCACGACAGCTCGCTGACGTGGATGAGCCCGTCCATGCCGCCGAGATCGACGAACGCACCGAAGCTGACGACCGAGGAGATCGTGCCTTCGCGGACTTCGCCGACCTTGAGGTTGGTGAGGAACTGGTCGCGGGTCTCCTTCTGGTTCTCTTCCAGGTAGGCCCGACGCGACAGCACCACGTTGTTGCGGTTCTTGTCGAGTTCGATGATCTTGCAGTGCACGGTCTCGCCGATGTACGGCGCGAGGTCGCGAACGCGTCGCAGCTCGACGAGCGACGCCGGCAGGAAGCCACGCAACCCGATGTCGACGATGAGGCCGCCCTTGACGACTTCGATGACCGGTCCGGACACGACGGCGTCGGCTTCCTTCTTGGCCTCGATGTCGCCCCAGGCACGCTCGTACTGCGCCCGCTTCTTCGACAGCAGGAGACGGCCTTCCTTGTCCTCCTTGGTGAGAACGAGGGCTTCGACGGCCTCGCCGAGCGAGACGACCTCGGACGGGTCGACGTCGTTGCGGATGCTCAGCTCACGAGCGGGGATGACACCTTCGCTCTTGTAGCCGATGTCGAGGAGCACTTCGTCCTTGTCGATCTTGACGACGGTTCCGTGGACGAGCTGGCCGTCTTCGACGGTGACCATCGTGCCGTCGATCGCATCGGCGAACGACATGCCGAGATCGTCGGAGACGATCTCGCGGGGGGTGTAGACGCCCTCGTCGTCGAAGGTTCCCATCTGGTTCACGGGAGACTCGGAGGTGGTTGCGGTGTCGGACAAGGGACGGACTGCTTTCGAAACGGACGTTGAAGGAATGGACAAAACGCCACTGGCGTGACGCAGCCGACCATGGTACCAGCGACCGCCCCAATCCGAAATGTGCGGCGATATGTGCACCCGGCGCACGATCTGGCGCATTTTTCGGGGTGGGGTTTCGGGGGTGGTCGGTCAGGGGAGGTGGGCGATGGCGAGGAACTCGGGGGATTCGGTGGTCGCCGGGGCACTGCCGTAGGCGCCGGGCTCGACGCTGGAGATCGAATCGACCTCGAAACCGTGTGCGCCGAGGAGAAGTCGCAGCTCACGAGGGGTGTAACAGCCGGTCCAGAGATCGACTCGTCGGGATGTGCCGGATTCCGAGCGGATCTCGGTCATCTCGTGCGACACACCGGTTTGCGCATCGAACTCGGCATCGTCGTGGTACTTCACGGCGAAGTAGGCGTTGAACGCGCTCAGTGCGAGTCTCCCTCCCGGCCGCAGCGATCGGGCCAGACCGGCCACCACCGCTGCGTCGTCGCCGTCGGCGGTCATCATCCCGAACGCCCCTTGACACAGGCAGATCACCGCATCGAACTCGGCCTCGAACGGCAACGCCCGAGCATCACCCCGCTCGAACGTCACCGATGAGCGAACGCCCCGCTGAGCGGGGTCTCGCTCATCGCTCGCTACGGGAGCGGGCGATGTCGATGAAGCGTTGGCTGATGTCGATGCCGTGGACATCGATCCCGCGCCCAGCGAGTTCGATCGCGTGGCGACCGGTACCGCACCCGACGTCGAGGACCCGGTCGCCGGGCGTCAGCCCGAGCGCGCTGACCACGTGGTCGACCTCCTGCACCGTGCCCTTGGTGTGGGCATAGCGGTCGTAGGCCGTACCCATGTGGTCGGCCAGGTCTTCGAACCAGTGATCGCGATCAACCACCGGCGTCAGTCCTCGGGCTGATCGGCGGCCAGATCGGAGGCGTATCCCTGCTCGAGGAATTCACGAGTTGCGGCGTCGTTGGTCGCGACGAGACCCTGAGCGGTGAGAACGTCGAGGCCGTCGGGCGCGTCGGCCAACTCGTCCCAACTCGCCGGATCCCACACCCGGCCGCGCCGGAACGCCTTCGCGCAGTGCATGAAGACCTCCTCGACGCGCACGACGATCGCCGTCGTCGGCCGACGAAGCTCGTCGTCCCACCGATCGAGTGTCGCCGCGTCGGTCGTCACCCAGGCGGGACCGTTGACCCGGACCGTCTCGTCCTTGCCGGGCACGACGAACAACAACCCGGCGCGACCGCTGGCGACCACTGCGCTGATGCTGTCGATCAGGTTGTTGCCGTTCAGATCGGGAAGTGCCACGTGGTGGTCGTCGAGCACACGGACGAACCCGGCAGGACCACCGCGCGGCGACACATCGAGGCCACCGTCGGCGCCGAGCGTCGCGATCAGGACGAACGGTGACCGGGCGACGAACTCGGCGGTCGCCTGGTCGAGCACGGCGGTCTTCTTGGCCGCAGCGATCCGACCCGGCGCCCGGTACAACTCGCCGAGCTGTTCCTGCGATCCGATGATCGAGCCGACGGGCGGTTGCTGCTCCCCCATCGTCATCTCTGCGTCAGCCCTTCGCCGACGCCCACGTGTCGCCCCACGACACGTTCACTTCGAGTGGTACGTCGAGTTCGGCGGCATCGTGCATGAGCCCGACGACGAGCTCGCCCACGACGTCGTGTTCGCTCTCGGGCACTTCGACGATCACCTCGTCGTGCACCTGGAGCACGACCCGGCTGTCGTAGCGGCCGGCGACCAGCGCGGCGTCGATGTCGACGAGCGCCACCTTGAAGATGTCGGCGGCGAGGCCCTGGATACCGGCATTCATCGCCTGGCGCTCCCCCGCCTGGCGCACCCGGAAGTTCGAGTTCATCAGTTCGGGAATCGGCCGCCGACGCCCGAAGAGCGTTTCGGTGTACCCACGCTCACGGGCCTCGATCACCGTGCGATCCATGTAGTTCTTGACGTTCGGGAACGCCACGAAGTACGCGTCGAGGATGATCGCCGCCTCCTCGGTCGCGATGTTCAGCCGCTGGCCGAGTCCGTAGGCCTCCATGCCGTACGCGAGCCCGTACGACACCATCTTCGCCTTCGATCGTTGCTCGACGGTGACCGAGGTCGGATCGACGCCGAACACCCTCGCCGCAGTGGCATTGTGGATGTCCTGTCCACTCGTGAAGGCCTCGATCAGTCCCGGATCCTTGGCGAGGTGGGCGATGCAGCGCAACTCGATCTGGTTGTAGTCGGCGACCAGCAGCATGGTGCCCGGCGCCGGGACGAAGGCCTTGCGGAACTGGCGCCCTTCGTCGGTGCGCACGGGGATGTTGTGCAGGTTCGGCCGGTCGGACGAGAGCCGGCCCGTGCGAGCCACGGTCTGGTTGAACGTCGCGTGGATCCGACCGTCGTCGGCGACTTCTGCGAGCAGGCCCTCGCCGTAGGTGCTGCGGAGCTTCTCGACCTCGCGATAACGCAGGAGCGGCTCGAGGAACTCGGGCCACTGGTCCTTGATCTTCTCCAGCGTCGCGGCGTCGGTGGAGAAGCCGGTCTTGGTCTTCTTGCCTGGCGCCAAGCCGCGTTCGTCGTAGAGGATCTCGCGCAACTGCTTCGGCGAGTTGAGGTTCAGGTCGTCGCGACCCGCCACCTCGCGCAGCTGCCCCTGCAGGGTCTGGACCTCGTCGGACAGTCGCTTGCCGAGCGCCCGGAGCTCGTCGACGTCGACCCCGATGCCGACGTGCTCCATCTTCGCGAGGACGAGCACCAGCGGGTTCTCGATCGTGCGATACAGCTCGGCCATCCCCTGGGCCTCCATGCTCGCCACGATCGGCTCGGCCAACGCGTTGACGGCGAGCGCATCGCGAGCTGCCAGCTCGGCGTCACCGAGCGACGTGCCGTCGAGATCGAGCTGGCCACTGCCGGCGGCATCGTCGGATGGCCGGGCGAACTTCGTGTACTTCTCGATGAGGTCGGGCAGGGTGTAGCGCGCCTCGGCAGGGTCGATGAGGTAGGCCGCGATCGCCGTGTCGAGCGTCAGGCCCCGCACCTCGACGTCGAACTCCAACAGCGAACGCATCAGCGGCTTCACGTTGTGCCCACGCAGGTCGGTGTGCGAGCCGAGCGCCTGTCGCACGGCATCGTCGGCGAGCACGTCGGCGGGGATCCACAGCACGTCGGCCATCGACGCGTCGACGACCACGGCGATGCCGGCAAGCGGAGATCGGCCGGGTTCTCCGAGCCAGGTGGCCGCGACATCGAGCGTCGTTGCGGCCGAAATCGCTGCAGCTGCCTGCACGGCCGACGACGCCGTCGTCACCTCGGCGACGAGCTCGGCGCGCTCGTCGACGGGTCCGAGGTCGACCGACGCACCCATCGCCGACAGCGCCTCGTCGAGCCGAGCGGCGAGGGTTCGGAACTCGAGGAAGTCGAACAGCCGCTTCAACTCGTCGGCGTTCGGCGTCACGGCGAGATCGGCGGGATCGACGTCGATCGGCGCGTCGTGATGCAGCAGCATGAGGTCGAGATTCTTCCGGGCCCGGTCCTCGTGCTCGGTGAGGTTGGCGCGCAGTTTGGGTGTCTGGTCGTCGACGTGCTCGAAGATGCCGTCGAGGCCGCCGTACGTGTTGATCAGCTTCGCCGCCGTCTTCTCGCCCACGCCGGGGACACCGGGCAGATTGTCGCTGCTGTCGCCACGCAAGGCGGCGTACTGCGGGTACAACGCCGGGGTCACACCGGTTCGCTCCTCGATCCCGGCCTCGTCGTAGAACGCGTAGTCGCTGACGCCGCGCTTGTTGTAGAGCACCATCACGTCGGGGTCCCGAACGAGCTGGTAGCTGTCGCGGTCGCCGGTCACGATGATCACCCGATGGCCGGCCTCGACGAGGCGGTCGGTGGCGGTGGCGATCAGGTCGTCGGCCTCCCAGCCGGACAGGTCGACCGCCGCGATCCCGATCGCGTCGAGCACTTCGCGCACGAGACCCATCTGCTGGCGCAGGATGTCCGGGGCCGCCTCACGCTGCGCCTTGTAGAGCGGCTCGGCATCGTGGCGGAACGTCGGCTCGGGACGGTCGAAGGCGACCAGCACGCCATCGGGGCGGTGGTCCTTCATCACGTTGATCATCATCGACGTGAATCCGAACACCGCGTTGGTGACCTGACCGCTCGCAGTGGCCATGTCGGTGGGGAGCGCGAAGAACGCGCGGTAGGTCAGCGAGTTGCCGTCGACGACGAGGTAGGTGCCCATCGCAGCGATCAGCCGGCACCCGGACGCAGCGAGCCGTCCAGGATCCGGTCGGCGACGTCACGCATCCGGATCCGTTCACTCATCGCCGTACGTTGGATGAACGAGAACGCATCGGCCTCCGACATTCCGGCCGCGTCGATCAACACGCCCTTGGCGCGGTCGACGACCTTGCGGGATTCGAGTTGCTCGCCGAGCGCATCGATCTCGCCGGTGAGCGAACGAAGTTCCCTGAAGCGCCCCATCGCCACCTCGATGGCCGGGATCAGGTCGCTCTTCTGGAACGGCTTCACGAGAAACGCCAGCGCGCCGGCATCGCGGGCCTGCTCGACGACCTCGCGCTGGCTGAACGCGGTCAGCATCAGTACGCCGCAGATCTTCTCGCCGTTGATGATGCGGGCTGCTTCGAGCCCGTCCATGCCGGGCATCTTGATGTCGAGGATCGCCAGATCCGGCTGCAGGGCACGGACGAGTTCGACCGCCTGGTCGCCCCGACCGGTTTCGCCGATGACGTCGTAGCCCTCTTCTTCGAGGGTTTCACGGAGATCCATCCTGATGATGGCCTCGTCCTCGGCGATGACGACACGCAACGGCATGGTCCTTATCTAGCAGGTGACGGCCGGCATCCGCTCCTGAACCCCGCGCCGCCTCGCCCAACTCACCCGAACGCCGAGGCCATCGCCTTGCTGATGGGTCGCACCAGTTCGCGGAGCCGATCACAGCCATCGACGCCGATGGCGGCGTACGGAGCGGCGGCGAGTTCGTCGGTGCGCTGTTCGATCCAGGCACGCCGCTGACGACCGAGTTCGGTGAACGCGAGGTCAGGATCGAGCCAGCCGATCGAACGCAACCGCTCCTCGGCAGCGAGCCAGTCGTCGCCGGTTCGTTGCCGTGTGGCCCTGAGGATCTCGGAGCTCACATCACCCGCGGCGGCGTGCGTGACGAGCGCTTCGCAGCCGTTCAGCCCCTCGACGGTCAGCGCAGCGATGTGGCCGTCGCCACGGAACTCGCGCAGGAGCGTCTGCGCGAACCACAGCACGAGGTGCGGCTCGTCCGGCCAGGCCAGCGCTGCGTGACCAGCGAACAACGGTCGACCCTCGGGGCGCTCACACGCAGCGAGTGCCGCGGCGCGTGCCAACTCGGCCGCCTCGATGATGTCGGGCCCGTCGACGCTCTCCGGCGCGAGCCGGCGCAGCATGCGATCGGCAGCTGTCAGCCGCGCCGCCGAGACGGCCTCCGGGGTGACCTGATCCCAGACACCTTCCATGCTCGCGCGCACCAGGTCAGGGTCGAAGTTGAAGAACGTGGCGATGACCACCGATGCCGGTACCGCACCCATCGGCGCTGCCCGCGAGGCGAAATAGCCCCGCATCCGGTCGTCGATGCCGATGGCGGCGTACTCCTCGCGGGCCTCGGGCACGAAGTAGATGGCGCCGTGCACAGGTTCGAGCGTGCGCCAGGTCTTGCGTGCGGTCAGTGGATCCATCAGCAGAGCATGTCAGCTGACCCGACCTTCACATGCGGTCGAGGAGTTCGTCCTGGCGCACCTCGAGCGATGCGATCTCCTCCACGACCTTCGAGCGATGCTTGGCCAGGGCATCGACGTGACGGCGCGCATCACGCGCCTCGTACGACGCTCCCGCGGTTTCGGACACGAGCGCCCGGATGGCCTGGTCGTCGGCGTCGTCACCCAGATGGATCATCTGTTCGTCGATCACCGACAACTCGGAGCGCAGCGACTTCAATCGGATCGCCACCTGCGAGAGCCGCCGTTCGACCAGCCAATTGCCCATGAGGACGCCGAATCTAGTTCGGGCCGCCCACGACGTGCACAGTGCCCCGGGTCGGACTCGAACCGACACTTGACGGTGTTTGAGACCGTTGCCTCTGCCAATTGGGCTACCGGGGCGCGTATGACGGCTGGGCAGGCGGAAAGGTTAGCGGGCTTACCGGGCGGTAGCTCGTGCAGACATCGGCGGAGGTCTAGCCTGGCTCAAATGCTCGCTTTCACCTTCCCCGGCCAGGGCTCACAACGCCCGGGCATGGGACTGCCCTGGCGCGACCACGAGAGCTGGGAACTCGTCGACGAGGCAAGCGACATCGCTGGCCGCGATGTCGGCGCCCTGCTCTGCGACGCCGACGCCGACGAATTGAAGGACACCCGCAACGCTCAGCTGACGACCTTCGTGTCGAGCCTGATGGTGCTCGACGCGGTCGAGCGGCTCGGCATCGAGCCCAGCTACTGCGCCGGCCACAGCCTCGGCGAGTACACCGCTCTCACCGCAACCGGGGCACTGGGGTTCGACGACGGCGTGCGACTCGTGGTGGAGCGCAGCGCCGCGATGCACGATGCCGGGCTCGCCCAGCCGGGCACCATGGCGGCCGTACTCGGCCTCGACGACGACCACGTCGAGATCGCCTGTCGCCGAGCCGACGCCGAGGTGTGGGTCGCCAACTTCAATGCCCCTGGCCAGGTCGTGATCGCCGGTTCGCCGTCAGGCGTCGACGCGGCGAGCGTCCATGCCAAGGAACTCGGCGCCAAGAAGGTGATGCCGCTCCAGGTGTCCGGGGCGTTCCACACGCCCTTCATGACGGCCGCGCGTGACCGCCTGCGCACAGCGCTGGCGGCGGCCGACCCGCGTGACTCCGACGTCCCCGTCGTGTCGAACGTCGACGCGCTGGCCCACGACCAGGGCGCCGACTGGGCGAGCCTGCTGTCGGCTCAACTCTCGAGCCCGGTGCGCTGGAAGCACTGTCTGCTCACGCTCGCCGAGAGCGGTGTCACGGACTTTGCGGAGCTCGGGCCCGGAGCGGTGCTGACCGGCATGGCCAAGCGCACGGTCACCGACGGACGCACGATCTCGGTGTCGACCCCCGAGGACCTCGACAAGCTGATCGAGTGGGTCGGAGCCCGCACGACGTCGGCCCCCGCTCAGCACGAGGGCGAGCACCTCTTCGCCGTCGAGCGTCTCGTCGTGAGTCCTGGGGCGGGCATCTTCACGCCGATCGGATCGTTGGCGGAGGGATCCCTCATCACCGTCGGAGCGGTGCTCGGCCACGTCGGCGACGTCGAGGTCCGCTCACCGTTCGCCGGCATTCTCCAGAGCTACATCGCTCTCGACACCGAACGTGTCACACCTCGCCAGCCGATTGCCTGGCTGCGCAGTGACGGATCATGACGAGCGAGGGGACCTGACCAGATGCCAGCAGTACCGATCGGCACCCGAGGGGCGGTGATCACGGGGTGGGGTACCGCCCTGCCGGATCGCATCGTCACCAATCACGATCTCGAACAGACGATGGAGACCAGCGACGCCTGGATCGTCGACCGCACCGGAATTCGCGAGCGTCATGTCGGCGGCACCACGGCAGGTCTCTCGGTCGAGTCCGGCCGCCAAGCACTCGAGATGTCCGGGGTCGACCCGGCCGAGATCGATCTGCTCATTCTTGCCACCACGACACCCGATCGCCTCGTGCCGGCAACGTCCGCCACGGTGCAGAACGAACTCGGCCTGCGGTGCGGCGCCTTCGACGTGAACGCCGCATGCTCCGGCTGGGTCTACGGACTCGTGGCCGCTCACGGGTTCATCGCCACCGGCGCCGACAAGATCCTGGTCATCGGCACGGACACCCTCGCACGCATCACCGACTGGACCGATCGCAACACCGCCATTCTGTTCGCCGACGGATCCGGAGCGGCGGTGATCGAGGCGGTCGACGGACCGGGGCAGTTGCTGGGATGGGATCTCGACGCCGACGGCAGTGCCGAGGACGCCCTGTACTGCGAGCACGGCGGCCTGCTTCAGATGGAGGGCAAGGAGGTGTTCCGGCGTGCCGTGCGGATCATGGTCGATTCCGCCACGAAGTCGATGGCCCACGCCGGTGTCACCGCCGACGACATCGCCCTCGTCGTCCCCCACCAGGCGAACCTCCGCATCATCTCGGCCTCCTGCGATCGCCTCGGGATCGGCCTCGATCGAGCATCGATCGTTCTCGATCACACCGGCAACACGTCGGCGGCATCCGTGCCGCTCGCCCTTGCCGACGCCCTCGACGCCGGTCGTGTCACCGATGGCGATCTGGTGCTGTTCGTCGGGTTCGGAGCCGGCATGACCTCCGCCAGCGCCGTGGTTCGATGGAATCAGGCCGCACACGAACGGAGCGCTGCCACATGACCGCTGCCACCGGACGCATCGTGCTCGTCACCGGCGGCTCCCGCGGGATCGGACTCGCCTGCGCCCGCCGTTTCCAGGCGCTCGGCGACCGGGTCGCAGTCACCTACAACTCCTCGCCGCCACCCGACGGGCTGTTCGGCGTCAAGTGCGACGTGACCTCGAACGACGAGGTCGAGGCCGCCTTCACCGCGATCGAGCAGCACTTCGGCGGAACCGTCGAGGTCGTCGTCTCCAACGCCGGCGTCACGCGTGACGGCCTGTTGCTGCGGATGGGCGAGGACGACTTCACGTCCGTCGTCGACGCCAATCTGACCGGTGCCTTCCGGATCGTGAAGCGAGCGTCGCGTGGGATGCTCAAGGCGCGATCGGGGCGGATCGTGCTCGTGTCCTCCGTGGTCGCACTGCTCGGCTCGGCCGGACAGGCGAACTACGCCGCCTCGAAAGCGGGCCTCGTCGGCTTCGCTCGATCAGTGGCACGCGAGCTCGGATCTCGCTCGATCACGGTGAATGTGGTGGCTCCCGGCCCGGTGGCCACCGACATGACCGCTGCGCTCGGTGACGACCGGCTCGCCGACCTCACCGCAATGGTGCCGCTGCAACGCATGGCCGAGCCCGACGAGATCGCCGGTGTCGTTGCGTTCCTCGCCTCGGCCGATGCTGCCTACATCACCGGCGCGGTCATTCCGGTCGATGGCGGGCTCGGCATGGGCCACTGACCGCCGAGAACTGTCCGATCATCGGTGCGCCGAACCCGGTGTGCCTACACTTTCAACCCGACTCGACAACCAGCCACGTCGAGCCGAACATCGCCGAAACATCAAGGAGAAGACCGTGGATCAAGAACTGTTCGCCCGTTTCCGCAAGTGCGCCGTCGAGGTGCTGTCCGTCGAAGAGAGCGCCATCGTTCCGGAAGCGAACTTCGGCGATGACCTCGACGCCGACAGCCTCGATCTCGTCGAGCTCGTGATGGCACTCGAGGAGGAGTTCGACATCTCGGTTCCCGAGGAGGACCTCGAAGGGGTCGAAACGGTCCAGCAGGCGTACGACATCGTCGTCGCCAAGCTCTGATGAGCAGCGGCCGACGGGTCGCGGTCACTGGCCTCGGCGTCGTTGCACCGACCGGCATCGGTCGTGACGCGTTCTGGGACGGACTGCTCGGGCCCGGCGCAACCAACGGCCAGTCGCTCGTCATCGAGGACTGGGATCCCGCGCCCTACTTCGACAATCCCAAGCAGTCGCGCCGCACCGACCGCGTCGAGCAGTTCGCCGTCGCCGCGGCCGGCGAGGCGTTCGATCAGGCCGGTGGCGTCGACGCCATCGGTGTGGATGCCGCACGTTTCGGCACGATCTTCGCCACCGGCGTCGGTGGGCTGCACTCCATCGAGGAGCAGGTGCAGGTCAGGCTGGAGAAGGGCGACCGCCGCGTGTCGCCCTTCCTCGTTCCGATGATGATGGCCAATGCGTCGGGCGCATCGATCTCGATGCGCTACGGGCTCCAGGGCCCGAACGAGACGATCTGCACTGCGTGCGCCGCGGGATCCCACGCAATCGCGTATGCAGCGCGACTGATCCGCTGGGGTGTCGTCGATGCCGTCGCCGCCGGCGGTAGCGAAGCGGCCGCCACCGCGACTGCACTGGCCGGATTCGGCAACATGACGGCGCTGTCCACCGTCGGTGTCAGCCGACCGTTCGATGCCGAGCGCGACGGATTCGTCCTCGGCGAGGGTGCCGCAGTGCTCATCCTCGAGGAGTGGTCGAACGCCGTCGCACGTGGGGCAACGATCCTCGGCGAGATCCTCGGCGGTGCAAGCACTGCCGACGCCCACCACATCACGGCGCCGGCGCCAGGCGGTGTCGGTGCGATCGCGTGCATGCGGCTCGCACTCACGGAATCGGGTCTCGAGCCCGGCGACATCAAGCAGGTGAATGCACACGGCACCTCGACGCCGCTCAACGATGCTGCCGAGGCAGCAGCGATCACGGCGGTGTTCGGACCCGGTGCCGTTCCCGTCGTGTCGACCAAGGGCGTCACCGGGCACGCGCTCGGAGCGGCCGGTGCACTCGAAGCCGCAGCCGCGCTCCTCTCGATCGAGCACCGCCTGATCCCGCCGACGGCAAACACCACGAAGATCAGCGACGACATGGACATCGACCTCGTGATGGGCCAGGCTCGTCCCTGGGAGCCCGGTCCGGTGATCTCGAACAACTTCGGTTTCGGGGGCCACAACGGTTCCATCGTCGTCGCCCCCGCCACCTGACCCCGGAGAAAACTCCGAAATGTGCAGGGATATGTGCATCCAGCGCACACTCCTCCGCATTTTTCGGGTTGGTGTTCGGTCGGTTGGTGGTGTTCGAGGTTCAGGCGTCGGCGAGGACGAAGAGGAGGTCGCACTGGCAGGCGATCTCGTCGCCGACACGTGCGCGACCCGAACCCTTGCCTGCCCGAGCTGACATCCGACCCAGCTCCACTTCGAGGATCAATTCGTCGCCGGGAAGAACTTGGCGGCGGAAACGTGCTCGATCCATCCCACCGAAGAGTGGGAGCTTGCCGGCGAACCGTTCGTCGGCGAGGACTGCCGCCGCACCGACCTGAGCGATCGCTTCGCACATCAGCACGCCGGGAAGCGTCGGGCGGCCAGGGAAGTGGCCCGCGAAGAAGAACTCCTCACCGGTGAGGCGCCAGATTCCCGACGCCGACTCACCTGGGACGATCGAGATCATCTCGTCGACGAACAGGAACGGGGGTCGGTGCGGGAGCAGTTCGTCAGGGCGTGGAAGGTCAACGGTTGCCATCAGGATGTCCAGTCGGGTCGGCGTCGGGCGTGGGCGTGGTAGTGGTCGGGGATCGACCGGAGGTGATCATCGATCCAGAAGGGTGCATCGGATCGGGACTCGACGACCGCGATCAGCCGGTCGTGCAACGCCGCGCGAATCTCGGGCGGCGGTGACGGATCATGCGATCGCCACACGACCATCGGCACACCGCACGAGTCACATTCGGCGATCCAACACAGATCGTCGTCGTGGAACCACTCGGTGAAGGGCGTGGCCTCGCAGAGTTCGCACTTCGGATCGGACGCCACGCCGGCCACCGTACGCGACCGTGGGGCCGACCGCCGTAATGGCGATCGACCCCACGGGTCACAGGGGAGATTTGGAAGCTGCGAGCGATCAGGCCGGGCAGGTGGCCACGAAAGCGTCGAGGCCCTCGGCAACCGTCGGCGGCAGGAGCACACCGTCGATGGCGTGGATGACACCATTGCTGGCCTCGACGTCAGCGAGCACCACAGTGGCCTCGTTGAACTTCACGCCGTCGGAGAGGTCAACCGTGACATCTTCGCCTTGCAGCGTCGGCACCGGACCGTCGACCAGGTCAGTCGACATGACGGCTCCCTCGATCACGTGGTACGTGAGGATGGACGTCAGGGTCTCCTTGTTCTCGGGGAGCAGGAGGCAGTCGACGAGGCCCGCCGGGAGCGCAGCAAACGCATCGTCGGTCGGTGCGAGGACCGTGAGCGGACCGTCGGCCGACAGCGCGTCCACGAGTTCGGCGGCGCCGACGGCGGCAACGAGCGTGCCGAACTGGCCGGCGGCGACTGCAGTGTCGACGATGTTGCCGACTTCGGCCATCGCCTCGGTGTCCTCGGTCATCGCCTCGGTGGTCTCGGTCATCGCTTCGGTCGTCTCGGTCACGGCCTCGGTGGCGGCGGGGGCCTCGGTCGACGAGCTCTCGTCGTTGGAGTCCGAGCCACATGCGCTCAGGGCCAGCAGGCCGGCGATGGCGCCGACGGCGACGAGACGGGTGGAGGTGCGGTTCATGGAAGTTCCTTTTCGTAGGGAGTGGATTCGCTGAGTTGTTCACGCCGCAGCGAAGCGGCATGTGATCTCTACGAACCTGACGACACCCACGGATGACAGAACCGCAAAACTTTTCCTACTCAATGTCGGTGCCGGGCCGGCGCCCCACTTCCCTGGCCGGATCTCCCTGATATCCGGGTGGGTAGGTCAACGCCAGTTCGTCGGCACTCGGGGCACGTCGACGGTAGGCATCGGCGGGAAGCAACGCCACGATTGCACCCATCAGACGCTTGGTGTCGGCCTCCAGCGAACGGCCCTTCAGCTCGACCGGTTCACCGACGCGCACCCGCACCATCGGTGGCGACGAGAGGTTCAGGACGTTCGGCATTCGGCTCGAACGCGGCCACACCCGTTCGGTCCCCCACAGCCCGACCGGGATGATCGGTGCTCCACTCAACTGGGCGAGCCGAGCGGCCCCCCACCGACCGACGGGCTTGCGGAAGAACGCCGGTCCCCGCGGGATCGTCCCCTCGGGCATCATCGTGACCATCTCGCCACCGGCGAGCGCATCGGAGGCGGCGGCCAGGGGCTCGTCGGAGCCCGTCCCACGATCGACTCGGATCCCACCCATCGCGGCTGCGATCGACCCGACGATCGGTGCGTCGAACACCTCCTTCTTGCCGAGGAAGCGCGCCGCGCGACCGCTCTTGGCGATCGTGAGCGACATCGCCGCGACATCGAAGTAGCTGCGATGGTTCCCGCAGAGGATTGCGGGCCCGGTCGCCGGGATGTTGTCGACCCCGTCGATGTCGAACCGGGCGTACGGATAGAAGCCCGGCCGAGCGAATCGCAGTGCGAGTTCCTGGACTTCGAGACCGATCACCGGCACCTTGAGCACGCCAGGCGAGACATCGAGGTTGAGCGTCGGCCACCTGCGAGCGGCGGCGACGAGCACCATGCGGGGATCCGGGTTCACCACCACCGGATGACCGACTGCGGCCAGCATCGGGGTGTCGTAGACACTGTCGGAGTACGCATAGCTCTCGGCGAGATCCACGCCGTTGCGATCAGCCCACTCGGTGATCGCGGCCAGCTTGCCTGCCGACCACACGAACGGCCCGTCGAGCGTTCCGTCGTAGGTTCCGTCGGGCGAGACCCCGTAGCGGGTCGCCACGACGTCGTCGAGCCCCAAACGGTCGGCGAACGGCTTGACGAGATCGAACGGGCTGGTGGTGGCGAGCACGATCGGTCGACCGGCGGCGCGGTGGGCCGCGAACGCAGTCTCTGCGAAGGGTTGCACCAGTGCACACAGTTCATCGGCGACGCCGGCGGCCGCCGCAACGACTGCCGCCTGTGGGCGTCCCTTGGCCAGGGTGACCGCTTGTCGGGCGATCGCCATGGATGGCAGCGTCTCGCCAATGGCGTTGAAGAGGCGGTAGAGCAACTGTTCACCAGGTATCGGGTCGGCCCCGACGAGGCCCGCCGGCGCGCATCGCGCCGGCGAACACCTCACCGGATGCACCACGCAACAGCGTCCGATCGAGGTCGAAGAAGGCAGCAGCACGAGGCGAGTTCACCTGTCCAGACTACGCACCCGAAAAATGGGAAAGACCCGGATGGGGGATCCGGGTCTCTCAACCTGGGAATGTCCTCCGATTGGGGGATCGGATGGTGGACTTCCCTTCGAGTGGAACATGGGGGGTGTTCTCACTGCGATCTGCTTGTGAAAGTATGCACGTGAACAAACGATCTGGCAAGTAGAACAAAGAGATATCCACTATCGTTCCCAGAGATGGATGTTCGACAGCTGGCGACGTTGGTGGCGATTGCCGACCACGGAACATTCTCTGCGGCCGCCCGCGCGCTCTACACGGTGCAGTCGAACGTCTCCAGCCACATCGCCCGCCTCGAGAAGGAACTCGGCGTCACGCTCGTCGACCGCACCCAGGGCGGGCTGACCGAGGACGGCACTCGGGTCGTCGAGCGTGCCCGCCGGATCCTCAACGAGATCGACGACATCACCGCCGACATGTCGAGCCGTCACGCCGAACGTCTCCGGTCAGACCCGGCTCGGCGTGATCGGAACGACCGCTCGATGGTTGATCCCCGGCTTGCTGAACCGTCTCGGCGAACGGCACCCCTCGGTCCGCGTCATCGTGCAGGAGGGCGCCACCTCGTCGCTCGTGCCCAACGTGCTCACCGGACAGTTGAACGCTGCCATCGTCCATCTCCCGGTCGACGACCCCGAACTCGTGATCGAGCCGTTGTTCGCCGAGGACCTCCTCCTGCTGGCTGCCGACGGTCACCCGTTGGCCGATCGCGACACGATCCCGCTCGCCGATCTCGACGAGGTGCCGTTGTTGCTCCCACCTCCCGGCGCCGCGCTGCGGCGGGTGCTCGAGCGCGCCGCCGCCACTGCCGACATCACGCTGCGAGCCCAGGCCGAGGTCGACGGTGTCCGCCTCCTGGCATCGTTGGCATTCGACGGCTTCGGCGCTGCGATCGTGCCTGCCACCGCGGTCCCCACGTGGCTCGAAGGATCGTTTCATCGCATCACGGTGCCGGAACTCCCCCGACGGGTCGTTGCGTTCGCCAGACGGCGTCGACCCAGCGCAACTGCTCCGACGATGGCAGCACTCGAGACGCTTCGTGAGGTGGCCCGCGAGCAGGGCAAGGCCCAACACGGCGTGCATCCGGAGGCCGCTGCCCTCCCCTCCACCCGGCCGGGTTGATCCGTCGTTGTCCATTCACCTCGCCGACCGGTACTGTCGCCGCGCATGAGTGATCGAGCCGTGACGGCCATGGGGTTGGCGCTCGCGGCACACACACCGAGCGACGTCGCGGTGTCGGTACGCCCACTCAACGGACGCGACGTGGTGTGGGCCGAGTTCACCACCGACGATCGCACTGCCCCGCTCACGACGGAATCGTCGCTGCAGTTGGCCCGCGCTGCGCGGGCCGCGCGATCGCACCGACTTCCACTCGTCATCGTCCTCGCCACCTCGGGTGCCGCGATCGACGAAGGGATTCCGGCGCTCCATGCATGGGGAACGGTGGCCGCGGCGATGGTCCAGTGTTCAGGGATCGTGCCGATGGTGATGCTCGTCGACGGACCCGCCGTGTCGGGGCCGGCGCTGCTCCTCGGCATCGCGGATCTCACCGTGATGACCGCCGACAGCTACGCCTTCGTGAACGGACCGACGATGGTCGAGGAATTCACCGGCATCGGAATCGGCGTCGAGGAGTTGGGCGGCGCGGCGAACCACGGCCGCTACACCGGAGTCGCCACGATGGTGGTCGCCGACCGTGAAGCCGCCGTCGATGCCGTCGGCGACCTCCTCGCGTACCTCCCCGATCACGTCGACGCCGAACCACCGGTCGTCGCCACCGACGACCCGGCCGATCGCAGCTGCCCCGAGGCCGGCGAGCTGATCCCACCGACATCCACCGGGAGCTACGACGTCCGCAAGGTCGCCGCCGCCATCGTCGACGTCGACTCGATGCTGGAGTTGAGGCCGCAGTGGGCTGCGAACGTCGTGACGGCGTTCGCCACCATCGCCGGAGCACCGGTCGGCATCGTCGCCAACCAACCGATCACGCTCGCCGGGACGCTCGACATCCCGGCATCGCAGAAGGCCGCTCGATTCGTTGCGATGTGCGACGCGTTCAATCTGCCGATCGTCACCCTGGTCGACACACCCGGCTTCTACCCCGGCAAGGATCTCGAGTGGCGGGGAATGATCCGCCACGGCGCACAGCTCGTCTACGCGTACGCCAGAGCGACGGTGCCACGGATCTGCGTGATCCTGCGCAAGAGCTACGGCGGCGCCTACATCGTCATGGACTCCAAGACGATGGGCAACGATCTCTGCCTGGCATGGCCGTGGGCGGAGCTGGCCGTGATGGGTGCCGGGCAAGCAGCAGCGATCCTGCAGCGACGCGCGACTCCCGAGGAACGCGCCGAGTTCGAACTCGACTACGCGCACCGGCTGCTCAACCCCTATGTCGCCGCCGAGCGCGGGCTCGTCGACGCCGTGATCGATCCGGCTGACACGCGTCGCGAGATCGCCGCTGCGCTCGATGCGCTCGTCGACAAGCGCGAGGTCCTGAGCGGTCGCAAGCACGGCAACAGCCCGCTCTGATCACCTGGCTGGAGGTACACGCGTGCGACGGCACTATTGTGGCGCCGCGGTCGGGGAGGAACCTCCGGCTGCACCGACAACGAGTTCGCGCCGCGAGAGGAAGCCACGTGCCCGACACCATCACCATCACCGACGACCGCACCGGAAAGACCGTCACCGTCCCCATCGAAGGCGGGGTGTTTCCGTCGTCGGCGTTGCGTGAGCTCGACCCGACGCTGTACTGCTACGACCCGGCGTATCTCTCGACAGCGTCGTGCAAGTCGGCGATCACCTACCTCGACGGCGATGCGGGGATCCTGCGCTACAGCGGCTACCCGATCGAGCAGCTCGCAGAGCACTCGACGTATCTCGAGGTCGCCTATCTGCTGTTGAACGGCGAGCTGCCGAACAAGCTGCAGCTCGACACCTGGGTCGGCGACGTCACGAACCACACGTTCATCCACGAGAACATGCGCAAGCGGTTCGTCGACGGCTTCCACTACAACGCTCACCCGATGGGGATGTTCATCTCCGCTGTTGCGGCCCTCGGCACGTTCTACGACGGCTCGAAGGACATCGACGACCCGGCACAGCGCGATCGCCAGATCCTGCGACTGATCGCCAAGGCCCCGACGATCGCAGCCATGTGCTACCGCTTCTCGGTGGGGCTGCCCTTCAACTATCCCGACAACGATCTGTCGTACCCCGCCAACTTCCTCAACATGATGTGGAAGATCGGCGACTACGAGGTCGACCCCCGCCTCGAGCGCGCGATGGAGGTGCTCTTCATCCTCCACGCCGACCATGAGCAGAACTGCGGCACGACGGCGATGCGCGTCATCGGCTCCAGCCAGGCCGATCCCTATTCGTCGGCTGCGGGTGCTGCTGCGGCTTTGTACGGCCCCTTGCACGGCGGCGCCAACGAGGCCGTCGTGCGGATGCTCGGAGAGATCGGCTCGATCGAGCATGTTCCGGCGTTCGTCGAGTCGGTGAAGGCCGGCGAGGGCCGCCTGATGGGCTTCGGCCACCGCGTGTACAAGAACTACGACCCGCGGGCACGCATCATCAAGCAGGCCGCGTACGACGTCTTCGAGGTGACCGGCAAGAATCCGTTGCTCGACATCGCGCTGGCGCTCGAGGAGACGGCGCTGTCGGATCCGTACTTCATCGACCGCAAGCTGTACCCGAACGTCGACTTCTACTCGGGCCTCATCTACCAGGCCATGGGATTCCCGGTCGACATGTTCACCGTGCTGTTCGCCATCCCGCGCATGTCGGGTTGGCTGGCGCACTGGCAGGAACTCCTCAACGATCCCGCCCAGAAGATCTCCCGGCCCCGCCAGTGGTACGCCGGCCCCGACGAGCGCAGCTACGTCCCCCTCGCCAACCGCTGAGCGTTACATCTGGGGTCAGACCCCAGATGTAACAGTCACGCAAGAATTCAGGCGAGGGCGTCGATGATCGTGTTGAAGGTCGGGCTGGGACGCATGATCGCCGTTGCCTTCTCGGCGTCGGGGGCGTAGTAGCCACCGATGTCGGCGGGCTGACCCTGCACCGCGAGAAGCTCGTCGACGATGGCCTGCTCGTTGGCCGACAGTTCCGCCGCGATCGGAGCGAAGGCCGCCGCCAGCTCGGCGTCACGGGTCTGCGCGGCGAGTGCTTGCGCCCAGTACAGCGCGATGTAGAAGTGGCTCCCCCGGTTGTCGATCTGGCCGAGGCGCCGCGCCGGCGACTTGCCGTTCTCGAGCAACTGACCCGTCGCGGCATCGAGCGTGTCACCGAGGATTCGAGCCCGCTCGTTACCGGTCACGTTCGCCAGGTGCTCGAACGACACGGCCAGCGCCAGGAACTCACCGAGCGAGTCCCAACGCAGGTAGTTCTCCTTCACCAGTTGCTGCACGTGCTTGGGAGCAGAACCACCGGCTCCGGTCTCGAAGAGTCCACCGCCGTTGAGGAGCGGGACGATCGACAGCATCTTGGCGCTCGTGCCGAGCTCGAGGATCGGAAAGAGGTCGGTCAGATAGTCGCGCAGCACGTTGCCGGTCACCGAGATCGTGTCCTCACCCCGACGGATCCGTTCGATCGAGAATGTCGTGGCGTCCTCGGGTGACATGATCTCGATCTGCAGGCCGGCCGTGTCGTGGTCGCCGAGGTACTGGCGCACCTTCGTGATGAGTTGTGCATCGTGCGCACGCGTGTCGTCGAGCCAGAACACCGCTGGCGAGCCGGTGGCGCGGGCCCGATCGACGGCGAGACGTACCCAGTCGCGGATCGGCTCGTCCTTCACCTGGCAGGCCCGGAAGATGTCGCCGGCAGCGACGGTCTGTTCCATCAGGGTGGCACCGGTCGCGACGTCGACCACACGAATCGACCCGGCCGAAGCTGCCTCGAAGGTCTTGTCGTGGCTGCCGTACTCCTCGGCCTTCTGTGCCATCAAGCCGACGTTCGGGACGGTGCCCATGGTCGACGGATCGAACGCGCCGTTGACGCGGCAGTCGTCGATCACTGCCTGGTACACGCCGGCATAGCAGCTGTCGGGGATGACCGCCTTGGTGTCCTGCGGTTCGCCGGCCTTGTTCCACATCTGTCCCGACGTGCGGATCATCGCCGGCATCGATGCGTCGACGATCACGTCGCTCGGAACGTGGAGGTTGGTGATTCCGTGGTCGGAGTCGACCATCGCCAGGTCCGGTCCGTTCTCGTAGGCCGTTGCGATGTCGGCCTCGATGGCGGCCCGCTGGTCGGCAGGCATCGACTCGACCGCAGCGAGCACGCTCGCCCAACCGTTGTTCGGGTCACCCCCGGCGGCGGCGATGGCGTCACCGTGCTCGGCGAAGACGTCGGCGAAGAACACCTCGACTGCGTGGCCGAACATGATCGGGTCGGAGACCTTCATCATCGTCGCTTTGAGGTGGATCGAGAACAGCACGCCTTCGGCCCGTGCGTCGGCGATCTGCTCGGCCAGGAAGGTCCGCAGCGCGGCCACCTCCATGACGGTCGAGTCGACGACTTCGCCGGCGAGCACCGGGAAGGCATCCTTGAGCACCGTCACGGTTTCGTCGGCGTCGACGTGCTCGATTCGAAGCGTCGTGTCGCCTGCCAACGTGATCGCCTGCTCATTCGAGCGGAAGTCGTGGTCGCCCATCGTCGCGACGTGGGTCTTCGAGTCACTCGACCACGCACCCATCGAGTGTGGGTGCGACTTGGCGTAGTCCTTCACGGCCTTGGGGGCGCGCCGGTCGGAGTTGCCCTGACGCAGCACCGGGTTGACGGCCGATCCCATCACCTTGCCGTAGCGCTGCTTGATCTCGATCTCCTCGGGCGTCGAGGGCTCGTCGGGATAGGCAGGGATGTCGTAGCCCTCCGCCTGCAGTTCGGCGATGGCCGCCTTCATCTGCGGCACCGATGCGCTGACGTTGGGAAGCTTGATGATGTTCGCCGCCGGCGTGAGTGCGAGCTCGCCGAGCTCGGTCAGCGCATCACCGACTCGCTGTTCGGGCGTCAGGTTCTCGGGGAAGTTGGCAAGGATCCGCCCGGCAAGGGAGATGTCGCGGGTTTCCACGTCGATGCCAGCGGCACCGGCGAACGCCTCGACGATCGGCAGCAGCGAATAGGTCGCCAGCGCCGGTGCCTCGTCGGTGAACGTGTAGATGATGGTGGACGGGGTGATCTCGCTCATGGGGGTTCCTGCTCGTTCGGGTCGACTTGTCTACAACTTGTCTGCACTGTAGCAACCGGAGGCTGCGGGCTCCACAGGAACGGGCGGGCCATCACGCTCTACGCTCGACACCGATGGACTTCGACTGGACACCCGAGCAGACGGCTCTTCGCGACCAGGCCCGCGCGGTGGCCGCCGAGGCGGTGGCGCGCCACGGACGCCACAACGACTCGTGGATCAACGGGTTCTCGAAGGACTTCGCGAGGGAGATGGCCGCGCACGGATGGATCGGAATGACCTGGCCGGTCGAGTTCGGTGGCGGTGGCCAACCTGCCATCAACCGGCTCATCGTCGGCGAGGAGCTGATCGCAGCCGGCGCCCCGATCGCGGCGATGTGGTTCGCCGACCGCCAGATGGGCCCGACCCTGATCAAGTACGCCACGCAGGATCAACAGGCCGAGTTCCTCCCGGGGATCCTGTCGGGCGAGACAACGTGGTGCATCGGCATGTCCGAGCCGAACTCGGGCTCCGACCTGGCGTCGCTCACCACCAGCGCAGTTCGCGCCGGCGACGACTTCGTCATCAACGGACAGAAGATCTGGACGAGCTTCGGCGAGCTCGCGGATTACTGCTACCTCATCTGTCGCACCGACGCCGACGGTCCGGCACACACCGGGATCAGCGAGATCATCGTGGCGATGGACACGCCCGGCATCGAGGTGCGACCGATCACCGACATGACCACGAATCGCCACTTCTGCGAGGTGTTCTTCACCGACGTGCGGGTGCCGGTCACCAATCTCGTCGGTGTCGAGGGCAACGCGTTCAAGCAGACCATGGCGCAACTCGAACACGAGCGCGGCGGCATCGATCGCCTCGTGTCGAACCGAGCGCTCTACGAGCTCGCCATCGCTCGTGCCGACCGCTGCGATCCTCGGGTACGCCAGGAGATCGCGGCGCTCGAAACCGGGTACCGCATCGGACGCATCCTCGTCACCCGAGAGGTGCTCCGCCAGGCACCCGCCGGGTTCTCGGCCGCCACCAAGTGCTTCTGTACCGAGCACGAGATCCGTGTGGCCGAGTTCGTGGCCCGGACCTTCGGCGCCGACGCGCTCCTGTGGGACGACGTCACGCGCGGTCTCGTGTACGCGCCCGGCTACACGATCATGGGCGGCACGTCCGACATCATGCGCAACATCCTCGGCGAGCGGGTCCTCGGACTCCCCCGCGAACCTCGCTGATCTGACAAGGTTGAACCATGGCGCAGCGGCCTGAGTTCCTGGAGTTCCGCATCGACGCCACGGACGACGTCACGCTCGGTGCACTGCGATGGCCCGGGCTCCTCGGCACTGCGACGATCGTGGCCGTCCACGGCATCACTTCGAACGCATGGGTCTGGGATCCGGTCGCTCACCATCTCGCCGGCGGCGCCGAGATCATCGCGCTCGATCTGCGCGGCCGGGGCCGCAGTTTCGACGCTCCCGGGCCATTCGGGATCCGGCGGCACGCCGACGACGTCGCCGCAGTCATCGAACAGCTCGGCTCGCCGGCAGTCGTCGTCGGCCACTCGATGGGAGCGTTCGTGGCACTGATGGCCGCCGAACGTCATCCCGACGTCGTCAGCGATGTCGTCTTGGTCGACGGCGGGACACCACTCCCCCGACCGACGGGACCGGACGTCGACCTCGATGCCGTCCTCGACTCCACGCTCGGTCCCGGCATCGAACGAATTACGACCACATGGCCCGATCGCGTCTCCTACCAGGCGATGTGGGCGAGTCATCCGGCGTTCGTCGACGGGATCAGCCCCGACCTCGAACGTAATCTCCTCGCCGAACTGGTCGCCGTCGACGGCGGCTTTCGCGTCGGCGTGAGCGAAGCAGCGGTGCGCCAGGACGGTCGGGATCTGCTCGCCGACGACGAGGTCAGGACACTGCTCGACCGGCGCCGCGAACGAACGACGATCGTGCGCGCCGAGTTCGGTATGTTCGGCGAGCCACCCGGCTTCATCCCGCCCGAGGAACGCGATCGATATCCACAACATCACTGGGTCGAGGGTCCGGGCCTGAACCACTACACGGTGATGAACAGCTCGAACGGCGCGGCGCTCGTGGCTGACGCCGTCCGCCAGAACCTGATGCCCTGACGATTGCTACGGTACGTCGACATCACCAGGAGGCTCACATGTACACATCGATCGTGGTCGGTACCGACGGATCGCCGACCGCAGCCAAAGCGGTCACCCATGCAGCGACGTTGGCCGCGCTGACCGGCGCTCATCTCCATGTCGCCATGGTGGCGCCGAGGATCCCGGTCCTGGTGGCGCCCGACATGGTGGTCGCCTCGAACGAATGGGGCGAGGCGAGCGAACAGTCCACACGGCTCGGGCTCGAAGCCGCAGCGGCCCTTGCGGCCGAGGCGGGCGCCCAGGTGACGACTCACGCTCTCGGCGGTGATCCCGCCGATGCGCTGCTGTCGCTGTGCGAGCAGGTCGACGCCGATCTGCTCGTCATCGGCAACCGCGGCATGCATGGAGCACGGCGCTTCCTGCTCGGCAGCGTGTCGAGTCGATGTGCTCATCACGCCGGGTGCTCCGTCCTCATCGTGCAGACGTCCTGAGTCGATCGAGACGCCCGATGACTGCATCGCTCCCCGACGCCACCGAACTCGCCGCGCTGATCCGATCGGGCGCGGCGTCGCCCCTCGAACTCGTCGACGACGCCATCGAGCGCGTGCAACGTCTCGACCCGACCGTCAATGCGGTCATCCACGAGCGCTTCGAGGCAGCTCGCGCCGAAGCGGTCGGGCCGATCCCCGATGGTCCGTTCCGAGGTGTCCCCTTCCTGGTCAAGGACCTCGGCTGCGAGATTGCCGGAGAGCCGCACACGATGGGCAACCAGGCGCTCAAGGACGCCGGCGTGCGATCGACCGCGAACTCGTACCTCTATGAGTCGATCCGTGCTGCGGGCCTGATCACGCTCGGCCGGACGAACACGCCGGAGTTGGGTGGCACGGTCACCACCGAGCCGCTGGCGTTCGGCGCAACGCGCAACCCGTGGAACACCGATCACTCCACCGGCGGCTCCTCCGGTGGATCGGCAGCCGCCGTGTCGGCCGGCATGGTTCCGATGGCGCATGCGAGTGACGGCGGCGGATCGATCCGAGTACCGGCGAGCGAATGCGGCGTGGTCGGGCTCAAGCCGAGCAGGGGCCGAATCACCCATGGTCCGGCGTTGGGTGAAGGGTGGGCGGGCGCCACGACCGATGGCGTCGTGTCGCGTTCGGTCCGTGACACCGCTGCGATGCTCGACGTGATGAGCGGCCGTCACACCGGCGATCCGTACACGGCGGCACCGCCGACACGTCCGTTCGCTGACGAGGTCGGCCTGGATCCGGGTCGGCTCCGAGTCGGACTCGCTCCGGACCACGGCGGCGTCACCACTGACCCGGAGTGTGTCGTTGCCGTCGAGCGTGCCGGCGCACTGTTGGAGTCACTCGGGCACGAGGTCGAAGTTGCCCAGCCCGACGCCTTCTTCGATGCGGAGTTCTCGCATCACTTCGTGACCATCGTCGCCGTGGCGACGGCCGTCGACTTCGCAACGATGGGCGAGGCGATCGGACGCCCGATCATCGAGCACGACGTCGAACCGAGCAACTGGCTCATGGGCTCGATCGGTCGGGCGATCCCGGCGGCCGACTACGTCCGCTCGATCAACTGGGTCCACGCATGGTCTCGGCGCCTCCAAGCATGGTGGGATGACTTCGACGTCCTCGTGACCCCCGTGATCGCCGTGCCACCGCCCCCCATTGGATGGTTGAGCGATCCCGAACTCGGCACCGAGCGACTCACGAACATTCTGCAGTTCACGGCACAGTTCAACGTGAGCGGCCAGCCGGCGATGTCCCTCCCGCTCCACTGGAGCGACAATGGCCTGCCGATCGGCGTGCAGTTCGTCGGACCGATCGATGACGAGGCACTGCTGCTGAGACTCGCATCGCAACTCGAGATCGCCAGTCCTTGGGCCGACCGGCGTCCGTCGATCTTCGGCTGACCGACACGACCGCACCGAGCGTTGTCGGCCACGATGGCGCAGTGCGTGTGCTGACGTGGAACCTCTGGTGGCGCTTCGGATCATGGGAGCAGCGCCAACAGGCGATCGTCGACACCATCGGCTCATCCGGTGCCGACGTCGTGTGCCTGCAGGAGGTGTGGGTCGACGCCGACGACGACGCTGCGGCGATCATCGCGCGGGAACTCGGCTTGCACTCCGTGCGGACCATTCCCGTCGGACGCGGCGGAGTCGGCTTCGCCAACGCGGTGCTGTCGCGATGGCCCATCGATCTGATCGCCGACGAGGCCCTTCCAGGCCATGACGGAATGCCGGGTCATCGCCGTGTGATCGCCGGTGCCGTCGGGTCGCCGTGGGGGCGATGGCCAGTCGCGTCGGCCCACCTCGATCATCGCTTCGACGAGTCCGTCACACGTCAACGCCAGGCGCGACGCCTCCTCGAGTTGGCGGAGCAGTGGCGAGGCGATCCCACGACCGATCTACCGGTCGTGATCGGCGCCGACCTGAACGCCGTCGCCGACAGCGACGAGGTTCGATTGCTGACCGGTCGGCGAGACGGCATCGGAGGAATCGTGATGTCGGACGCCTGGGAACAGGTGGGCGAAGGGCCGGGATGGACCTGGCGCCGCGAGAATCCCCACGTCACCGACAGCGCGTGGCCGAACCGTCGCCTCGACTACGTCCTGGTCTCGTGGCCGCGCCCCAAGCCCGTCGGGAACCCGTCGAGCGGCACGGCTCGTCGGCACCGAACCGGTGGACGTCGACGGCGAACCGGTGTGGGCAAGCGACCATGCCGGTGTCGTCGTCGACCTGCTCACAACGAACTGAGACGCGTTGCGTACGACGTCAGCGAACGTCGAACGCGACCGGCGTCGTCGCGCTCGGTGGAAGTGCTCCGTCGAGGAATGCTCGCATCAGCTCGACCACGGTCAGGCGAGCCAGATCGGGGTGGTCGTGCCCGGGGCACAGCAGGCGGGCGAGTCGGCGTGGCCGGTCGTCGAGCAGGTCGGCGTGGCCCATCTCTCGAACAACGACATGCGTCGCCCCGAGCGGCGCTGCAGCCGCGAAGACGTTGTGATTGACCGGCTCGGGGGCACATCTCCCGCCACCGCCTGCGCCGATCACCAGGGTTCGACTGCCGAACCGAGCTCGAGTGGCGGTGGCATTCAGGCGGGCCGACTTCGGGCCGCCACCGTCGACCGGATCGACCACGATCAGGCCGTCGGGCGCCGTGTCACCGGCCACGATCCAGGCGACCTGCCCACCGCGGGAGTGTCCGGCGAGCCACAGCTCTGCCGGGCTGTACGACCGGCGGAGTTCGTCGACGATCGACGCGCCGACGGCCGCCTCCTGCGTCGCAGTCGGGTGGCCCGCAAGTGCGGCGGGGCCCGGCCGATACATGCGCGGGGCGACCACGACCGTGCGTTCATCGGCGAGCGCACCGAGCACCGTTCGGTACGCGGTCGGTGTGGTCATGAACCCGTGGAAGAAGACGACGAGACGATCAGGCTGACGCACTGCCGAGGCGGGCCGCCGATCGATGACGAGACGCTCGACCATGATCGATCCTTCGGTCAATCTCGTCGTGACGCCGAGGTCACAGTGTGACGACGACCTTGCCGTAGGTGGCCCGGTTCGCCAGATCCTGCAGGGCTGTCGCCGCATCGTCGAACGCATACGGCGGATACAGCGGCGGATCGACCGCGCCGGTCGTCGCCAGCTCGAGCAAGGTGGTCATCTGCTCACCGAGCGACTCGGGTCGCCGCCCGAGCGAAGCGCCCCAGTGCACGCCGACAATCGAATAGCTCTTGAGCAGCACATGGTTGGTGGCGACTTCGGGAATGCCTGCGACGAAGCCGATCACGAGCAACCGCCCGTCCCAGCCCATACAGCGTCGAACCTGGTGGAACGTGTCACCGCCGACCGGGTCGTAGGCCACGTCGACGCCACCGCCGCTCGCCTCTCTGACGAGGTCGACCCAATCGGGGGTGGCCTGGTGGTCGATCACCACGTCGGCGCCGACGTCACGGGCAAGTGCCACCTTCTCCTCGCCGCCGGCGACGGCAATCGTTCGCGCGCCGGCCGCGTTGGCCAGCTGGATCGCGGCCGTGCCCGTTCCGCCGGCGGCGCCGGTGATCAGCACCGATTCGCCGGCCTGGAGCTTGCCGCGGTCGTGCAGCGCATAGAGCGTGGTGCAGTAGTTGATCGGGATGGCCGCCGCCTGAGCTGCCGACACGCCGTCTGGCACCGGGAACACCCCTCGTGCCGGATGCGTGACCTGTTCGGCGAGCCCGCCACCACCGAGGAAGACGACCCGCTGGCCGACGGCCAGGTCGGTGACTCCGTCGCCGAGTGCGCTGATGGTGCCGGCCAATTCGCCGCCCGGCGTGAAGCCGGGGCCGGTCTTCACCTGGTAGATCCCCCGACACTGCAGCACGTCGGGGAATGCCAGCCCGACCGCCTCGACGTCGACGAGCACCTCGCCCTCCCGTGCCGTCGGAGCGTCTTGCTCCACGAGCTCGAGTTGCTCAGCCGGTTCTCCGAGTTCGCGCAGTCGCCAGATTCGCATGCCGCGACCGTAGGCGGCGTTGCGACACGAGCGGGCATTGCAACGACCGGGCCGAGTTCAGCGGCCCGACATCGTGGACGTACCGTGGCGCGATGGATCTCGTCCCCGTCGTCGACATCGCACACCCTGGCGCAACGTCGCTCGACGAACTCGATCGGGCGTGTCGACACCACGGCTTCTTCCTCCTCCAGGGCCACGGACTCGACCACGTGATCGACGACACGTTCAGCGCAGCGAGGCGATTCTTCGATGCCGACCCGTCAGTCAAGGACGACGTTCGACGCGATGCCCGTGTGGCGCTCGGGTACAACGACCGCGAACTCACGAAGCGGCGACGAGACCACAAGGAGGTGTTCGACTTCGTCGATCCCACGCTGGGGCGAGCAGCCCATCACAACCGGTGGCCCGCGGTCGATGGCTTCCGGGATGCCATGGGCGCCCATTACGACGCCTTCAGCGATCTTGCTGCACGCACGACGGAGCTGGTCTTCTCGGCGCTCGGATTGTCGACCACGGCCGTCGACAGCCATCGTGGCGACCGGACCTCCAGCCACATGCGACTCAACCACTACACGATCGACGACCCGGTGCCCGAGAACCAGCGCGGCAACCTCAACGCGCTCGCTGACGATGTCGCACTCGGCGAACACACCGATTCCGGCCTGCTGACCCTGCTGATCCAAGACGCAACAGGCGGTCTGCAGGCCCTGTCGACCGATGACGGGTGGATCGACGTCGAGCCACGCCCCGGAACCGTGGTCGTCAACCTTGCCGACTGCATGCAGGTCTGGTCGAACGATCGATACCGCGCCGCTGTTCATCGGGTCCTGCCGATGGACGCAGCCGACCGCCTGAGCATCCCCTACTTCCTCAATCCGCGCATCGACGCAGTCGTCGAGCCCGTCGACGAACTGGTCACCGGCACGCCGGTCTACCGTCCGTTCGTCTTCCGTGACTTCATCAACGCCCGAGGCGCCGACAACTACGCCGATGCCGGCCTCGACGACGTCCAGATCACCGACTACCGGTCATGACATGTCCGTGAACCGGCCGACCACGAGTTCGGCCTGGTGCGATGCGTCGGCATGACCGGTGACGGCGGCGAGGAAGTGACGGCGCTCGATCGCCCTCACGGTCAGATCGGTGACCGCCGCGACCGTTGCGGTGCGCGGCACGTCGCGAAGGAGCGCGATCTCGCCGAACGACTGGCCCTCGTCGAGTTCCGCGACGGGTTGTCCGGACTTCGAGACGAGGGCAACACCTGATTCGATCACGTAGAACCGGTCGCCGTGATCGCCCTCGGCGAAGACCTGCGCACCAGCACGCACCGTCACGAGTTCGCACGTCCGTGCGAGGCGCTCGATCACGTGCTCCGGCAGCACCGCAAGCATGGGCACCCCGCGGAGCAGATCGAGGCCGTCAGGAGCGAGCGCTGTCTTGTCGACACGGATGAGCCCGGGAATCGTCAGGATCACCAGCACCGTCACCCCGACACCGATGATCACCAGACCGCCGGTGAGACCGATCGTTGCGATCATCATCGACATGATCGCGGCGCCGAGCGCCATGCCGGCGATCGCAGCACTGTCGAGCGCACCGAACACACGGCCGAGCACCTCGTCCGGAACGAGCCGCTGCACGATCGTCTCGGCATTGACGTCGACCATGGAGTTGCCGATGCCGATGAGAATCATCGCGACCAGGGCAGCCGGAATCGATGCGAACACGGCCACGAGGAGGAGGGGCGCAGCCCACAGCGCCACGCCGATCCCGAAGTCACGCGACAACTTGCCGCGTTGGGCGAGCACCAGCGCGACCACACTGCCGATCAGGCCACCGACGCCCAGCGCAGCATTGAGGACACCCACACCGCTCTCCTCCATCTCGAGCAGGTCGAGCGCGATGGTCACTTCGTACACCGCAGAGCAGCCGGCGACGATCGTCTGCGCGACGTACAGTGCGACGATCAGGCGGAGATCCCGGTCACCGAAGATGACGCGGTAGCCATCGGCGACACCTGAGAACATGCCGCCGTCGCGCTCGGCCGGTTCGTCGTCGTCGGGAGTGTCGACCTCGGTGGGAGTGTCGACCGGCAGCTGGGTGAACGTCTCGACGTCGTTCGTCGTCTCGATCACCACGGTGGTCGGCCGTACGCCGAACACCATCACCGCCGACCAGACGAACGTCAGCGCGTCGAAGGCGAACACCGCACCGACGTCGGCCACCGCCAGCAACAATCCGGCGACCATGGGGCCGACGAAGAACCCGAGGCTGTTGATCGTGCTCGACGCGACGTTTGCCGCGGTCAGCTCCGACGGATTCCTCGCAAGACTCGGCAGCAGTGCTGCCTGCGCCGGCCGAAACGTCAGGCCGACGACGCCGACCAGCACCGACAGCACGTACACCGGGATGGCCGGGCCATCGGCGAGGACGATCGCCGCACACGCCAACACCAGCACGGCTCGAATGCCGTCCGCAGCGATCATCAGCCCGCGTCGATCGACCTTGTCGGCCAGGACGGACAGGATCGAGGCGAGCACCGCCATCGTGAGGTACCGCACCACGCTGATCACGCCGAGCGCGGTGGCACCACCGTTCTGGTAGACGTAGACCGCAAACGCCACGCTGAAGGCCCAGTCGCCGATCACCGAACCCACCAGGGCGAGGTTGATGCGCCGCAGCGCCGGGCTGCGGAACACGCCGGCCATCGCCACCCGCGACTCGGCGAACTGCTCTGCAACGACCGTCATGTTCTCGACCCCACCGCCCCGAATCCTCTGAAAGTGCATCGCCAACGTAGACGCTGCCTGCAGACCAGAATGTCATCGTGGCCAGTCCTGGAAATCTCACGCGCCAACTCGCAGCGGTGGCCGACTCGTTCGGTCCGATGTTGATGCCCGTCGATCAACGCAACCACCTGATCGACCTCTGCTCGTTGACACGACTCGCGGTCGGCGCGGCGAGCGTGTCGATCGCACGACTCGACGACGGCGAGTTGTCGTACGAGGCAGCAGAAGGAACCGGCGCGCAGAACGTGATCGGTCTGCGTCTGCCCTCCGACCGGGGAATCGCCGGCTACGTGGCGCACACGGGCCAATCACTCGTGATCGACGAGGTGCACTCCGACCCGCGATTCGCCCGCGATGTAGCCGAACGCATCGGGTACGTGCCGAACTCCCTGCTGGCGGTACCGGTCGTCGACCCGCAGGACCGGGTACTCGGCGTGATCTCGGTTCTCGATCGAACCGTCGGCATCGGCGACCCACTCGCGGTGACCTCCGCCTCGGCGCGTGTGGCTGCGCCGATTCTCGCGATGTCCGGCGCAGTCACGAGGCTCGGCCCGCTCCTCGTCCGCGCGGTCGCCGACGCGGTCGACGCGAACGAGACCACGCTGGTCAATGCGCTGCGCCGCCTTGCCGACGAACTCCCCGAGGAGGATGCCGAGATCGCCACGCTCGCTTCGCTGCTCGCCCAGCTCCGTGTGCTGCCGGCCTCGTCGCAGCAGGCCATCGAACGCATCCTGCGCGAGAGCATCTCACTGGCCACGCCGAGGCGCCGTTGGTGACCGCGAGCAACGGTTCGATTCTCCCGGCCTGGTCGGAACCCTTCCACCGCGAGGCCGGGCCGGGTACTGCGCCGTCGATCAGCTTCCCGCACACGCTCACGAGGTCGTGGGCGTACGGTGACGGCACCGGCAGGGGCGTGCGCGTCGCCGTCGTCGACAGCGGGATCGATGGCGAACATCCGATGGTCGGCGGAGTCGCGCAGTATGTCGCGATCGATCGCGACGATTCGACCGAAACCGGCGTGTGCTTCACGCCCGGGACGCACGACGATCTGTACGGCCACGGGACCGCGTGTGCGGCGATCATTCGCCAGGTGGCGCCCCAGGTCGAACTCGTGTCGGTTCGGGTACTCCGTGACGACCTGAAGGGAAGTGCCGCAGCGTTCGCCTTCGGGGTCGAGTGGTGCATCGAGGAGGGCGTCGACATCATCAACCTCAGCATGTCGACGGCGAGCGAACGCTGGGGCGAGACGTTCTGGGACCTCGTCGACCAGGCGACGTACCGGGGTGTGTTGCTCGTCGCAGCGATGAACAACGAACGCAAGCGGACGATCCCGAGCGAATTCTCGGGCGTGTTCTCGGTCGCGTGCGCTCCGGGGACGGACCGTGAGGGGATCTGGTGCAATCCGGAGGGGCCGGCCGAATGGGGGGCCGCGGGCATCGACGTCGACGTCGCATGGTTGAACGGTGCGACCATCCGCACCACGGGGAATTCGTTCGCCGCCCCGGTGGTGGCCGGGCACCTCGCGCGCATCCTGGCGACCCATCCCGGCATCAAGCCCTGGCAGGCCAAGACCGTGCTGGCGCAGCTGGCCGTGAACGCGCCGTCACCGTCCTGAGACGTGGGACCTGAGACGCGAAGAAGGGGCACCGACCCCACCGTCGGTGCCCCTTCGTCGACCAGGCGTCACTGCCGGATGCGGTGGCCTTCGGCCTCGTCGTCGAGCCCGTCGCTCGGACGGACCGTCGCACGCTTGCCGGCGTCGTCGGCCTCGTCGAGCTGAAGCCGTGCCCTGTGGCCCTCGGCGGTGTCGGTGTCGATGTTGCGGTTGACTTCGTTGTCCTTGGTGCTCATGTCTTGCCTCCTGTGTCGGTGTGGGCTCCACAGCCCCCGTGCTGATGTATCGAAGTATGCACGAACGCCGGATCGCAGAATGTCAGCCGTCTGACACTCCCGAGAATTCATTCGAACCGACCGCCGGACGACACCGACCGCAGGCGGAGCCCCCGCTCGTCGACGATCTGCACCCTCCGGCCCTCGAGCACGATCAACCCCGCCTCCTCCAAGGTGTGCATCACCTGGTTCACGGTCTGTCGAGCCCCGCCGAGCATCTGCCCCAACTCCGATTGCGTGAGTGTGAGCGTGATGGTCGGGCGGCCCTGTCGCTGCGATTCGTTGAGGAGGTACTTGGCCAGCCGACCACCCAGATCGAGATATGCGAGATCGGCGAGACCGTCGGTCACCGTTCTGAGCCGCGCGGCGAGCATCGTCACCATCTGTCGGGCAATGGCCGGGTCGGAGTGATACGCGGCGCGGAACGATTCCGCCGGCACCTCCACGATCTCCGACCGGCGCAGCGCCGCGATCGACGCCGATCGGGGCACGTCATCGAGAACCCCGAGTTCGCCCACCATCTCACCTTCGTGGATGAGGGCCAGTGTGGGCTCGGTTCCCTGCATCGACGAGGTGAAGACACGGAACGTACCGGACACGACGACGTAGATCGAGGTGGCTCGCTCGGCGACGGCGAACAACACCTCGTTGCGCTGCACCGTCCGCCTCCGCGACGAACGCGCCAGGTCCGAGATCGTTCGCGGATCCGCAACACCGAGGAGCGGCGTTGCTGCGAGCACCTCGTCGATGGTCATGCGATCACACGTGCATCGCAGGTCAATCGATGATCGCCTGGTAGGTCAGTGATCGCATGTCACGATCGGGTGACAGGACCCCGGTCATGTACTGGCTCATGAAGATCCCGACCAGCTCCTCGGCGGGGTCGACCCAGTAGTAGGTCTTGGCGGCGCCGGCCCATCCGTACTCGCCGACCGATCCGGTTCCGCCCGTCTGCGCCGGGTCGAGCACGACCCGTGAACCGAGACCGAACCCCATCCCCGGGCTGAACTGACCGAGCAGCTCCCACGGCATCAGGCCATCCGGAAGATGGTTGCTGTGCATCAGCTCGAGCGTCTTGCGGCCGATGATGCGTTCACCGTCGAGTACCCCCTCGTTCGCCAACATCTGGGCGAACCGCATGTAGTCGCCGATGGTCGAGAACAGCCCGAGCCCACCGCGATTGAAGACCTCCGGGGTGCCGGTCGGATACGTCCCCGACACGTCGATCCGTTCGTTGAAGCCGCTCAGGGCAGCTTCGACCAGCTGGACCGCCGAGTAGTTCTCACCCACGAGATCGGGGAGGCCGTACATCGCGGCCAGTCGACCGAGTTCGGAGTCGGGCACACCGAAACCCGTGTCGACCATGCCCAGCGGATCGAACAGCCGGTCGCGGAGGAAGTCGCCGAGTGGCTGACCTGAGATCACCTCGATCAGACGGGCAGCGACGTCGATGCCGACGCTGTAGTGCCATCGACCACCCGGCTGCGATGCGAGCGGCAGGGTCGCCAGCTCGTCGATCATCGCTTCCAGCGTGCGGGTGGCGTCGTGGCAGATGTTGTGGTCGCGGTACATCTGTGCGACTGGGGTGTCGATCATGAAGTCGTAGGTGAGCCCACTGGTGTGCGTCAGCAGGTCGCGGATGTCGATCGGCCTGATCGGGTCGACGAGCGTTCCGTCGGCGGCGAGCACCTTGACGGCTCCGAAGGCGGGCAGGTACGTGGCGACCGGGTGTTCGAGCTGGAAGCGGCCCTCCTCGTGCAGCAGCATCAGCGCGGTCGACACGATCGGCTTGGTCATCGAGTAGATCCGAAAGATCGTGTCGGCGGTCATCGGCAGGTCGGCTTCCCGGTCGCGATGGCCGAACTGCTCGGCGTGAACGACCTGCCCGCGTCGGCTGATCATGGTGCTGATACCCACGACGCCACGATCCTCGACATAGGACTGCATGATCGGTCGGAGACGGTCGAGCCGACTCGAACTCATCCCCACGGCTTCGGGTGAGGTGTTGCTGCTCATGAGGCCATTCCGATCCCGTGATCGGGTGTCGACTTTCCGAGCCGGCCTGATGCCCTCGAAACCGGCGCCGGCCGATCCCATCACGTCGATCAGGATGTCGGCAGATTCGGAGGAGTAGACACAGATCTCGCCGTTGACGTCAGGCTGCACCACTGCGAAATTGGCGATCGTCTGGCCTCGCCCGAAGTTGATGTTCGACGTGTCCGGACGGCCACCGGCACAGGGGTACACCGTCCCGAAGCCGGCACTCGAGGGTTCGACGATCGTCAGGTTCATGAACACTCCTCCAGGCGGAGCGGTGGTGTCGAGTTCGGTGTCGCCGACCGAGAAGCGAACCACCCGGCCTGGTGTGCGCGTCGAACCATCGATTCTCGTGTCGGTCACGCGATCGGGTCGCACGAGATCGATCGGTGCATCGGTGGCGAACGACGCGAATCGGTCGACGATGAGGTGAGTGGTGGTCGAGGCAGATGATGCACACGTTGCCATCTGCATTCGGCTCCGCCATCACCAGGTTCGGGGTGACGGATCCGGCCACAACGTTGACATTCGAGGTCTCGAGCGTGGACAGCCCGCACGGCTGAACGGTCACGAAGCCAGGCCCATCGGCATCGAGGGCGGTGACGTTCAGCGCGACCGCACCGACACCCGGATCGGCGATGTGGAGTTCGAGTTCGACCAGCGCCGGTTGGCGCGCTCCGACGATTCGGCTGTCGTGGAGCCTCGTCGGGGCCGCTCCGACGAGGTCCACCGTGTCGTCGAATCGACCGAACAGGTCGACGATGAGCTGGGTGGAGGTCTCGTTGTACACGCAGATGTCGCCGCTCGGCCCGACCGGGACGATCGCCCCGGCGGCAACGGTGTGATCGCGTCCGTGGTTCAGGTTGCTCACGTCGGGGCGGCCAGTCTCGCAGGGAAAGGCGGTGAACCAGCCTGGGGCTCTGGTTCCGGTCGCCGTGAGATTCACGGCGACGGCGCTCGTGGATGCATCGGCGACATGGACCCGGGTCACGGTTGCGTTGTCGAGCCGTGTCTCGCTGTTGCGGACTGCGTCGGCGATGAGGGCGCTGTAGAGCGCAGCGCCGGTCGGGTTCAGGTGGATTGCGTCGTAGGTGAGCCCGGGCTGGTCGGCCGCGGCTGCCCAGTCGACCAGGGTGAGGTTGGGATGGCGCTGCACGGCACGTTCGAGGTGTTCGTTCACCGTCGGGAAGTACCACGGAGTACTTCAGGCCCTCGCGCCACGCCGAGGCCGACACGTACTGCGGTTTCACCTCGCGAAGCGTCACCCAGTAGATGTGCTCGACACCGGCGTCGTCAGCGTGGCGATCATCGAATCGATCGACCGGTCGAAGCGCGCAGGGTCCCAGTGCGGGTAGTTGTATCCGCTGCCGATCACCACGTGATCGCCGATGATCGATCGGTTGGAGCTCAACGTCGGGATCACGTGTTGGTCACGTAGTTGTTCGACCATCAGGGCGGGCGTGCCGATGGTGTTCACCTGCCAGTCGGCCGGGAATGCCCTCGGCAGCGCCGCGGCAGCACCCAGGCCGACCGAGTCGCTGAAGAGCGTGACGCGATGTTCCGGTGGCGCGGCGAGGGCGACCTCCACGACCGGCGGAGCGAACACCGACGTGGCGGCGACGAGTGCACCCGCCAATCCGAGGACGAGACGCCGGGACGCTCGTGCGCCGCGCTTCGAGATGGCCGAATTCGACGTCACGGGACCCACCATCCCGTCACGTCGAACAGCGATTGGGTCGCGGGTTGCGAGTACACGCACAGCCTCCCTGAGTCGGACACGCCCGTCGTGAGCGAGTTGGCGAGCACCTGGCCGGCACCGGCATTGACCGATGACGTCGGCGGCGTCGGACCGCATGCGTGCCCGACGAGGTAGCCGGACGCCACGGGAGCGACCATCGTGAGCGTGCCGGTGACCGCCTTCGCGTTGTCCGGCGCGACACGTACGTCGAGGGTTGACCGGCGCCGTGGATCGGTGACCAGCCACCGATCGCATTCCGGGTGTCGAGCATCCGGGTCGGTGGAACGGGAACGAACGACAACCCACCGGCGCCGAAGGTGCCGGTCAGATCGACGATGACGTCGGCAGACGTGCTCGTCTCGACGCAGATCGTGTCCTGCGCCGACGTCGCCACGAACGCCGATCCTGCGACCGCCTCGATCGGTCCGTAGTTCACGTTCGACACGCCGGTGACCGCATCGCACGGGGCGGCCCGGAGCCAACCTGGCTCAGCGGCGTTCACGACGGTCAGGTTCACCGCAACAGCGTTCGCGCCCGGTGGGGTGTCGACGACGAGCACGGCGGACCGACCGGTGGCTCGGGTGTCGGCGAGGCGCCGGTTCACGTCGAGCGGAGTGAGCCCACTCGCCCCTGCCGCCGACGAAGGCTCCCTGGAGGTCGACGATGACGTCGGTGTCACCTCGGTTGAAGATGCAGACCGTGCCGTCGGGCCCGAGTGGGGTCACTGTCATGGCGCCGCGAGACATTCCGCGAGTGAAGTTGACGGTCGATCCGTTGTTCGCCGCCCCGCACGGGCCCGCCGAGAGGTAGCCATCAGCTCCAGGTGCCGCCGCTGTCACATTGATCGCGACCGCCGTCGCTCCGGACGGGAGCCGACCGCCGAAGTCCACCGAGAACTCGGCGCCATCAGGTCGCCGGCCTGGTGCGTCGTGACGTGTGTCGATCACTCGGACCGGCTCGAGTGGCAGGAACTGGCTCGGCGACGCCGTCGGCGCGGGGAGCGCAGCATCGCCACCCACCCGCTGCGCGCGTGCGAGGTCATCGGTGAACGCGGCAGCCATTCGCAGCGAACGCTTCCGATATCCGTCGACGTCGAGGTGTGTGTTGTCGGTGCTCACATAGCCACCGGAGGCCATCTCGAGGGGCCAGTCCCATGTGAAGAAGTCCTCCCGCTCGGCAGCGATCTGGGTGAGTGCGGCGTTCCACGCCGCGGCGTCCGCTTCGCTGCCGGGATTGCGCGTGATCATCGGCCACCAGATCCGGTGGTCGGGGCCGATCACCTCGACGACATCGAGGATGCGCCTGCGCGAGCAGGCGACGTCGGTGCGGCAGAGAGCCGAGTCGTTCGCGCCGAGGTTCACGATGACGTTCGCAGCGTCCCAGCCCTCACGTCTCCATGCTTCGATCCACCATCCAGCGGTGGAGGTGCTTCCGGTCGGTCCGGCCTTGTCGCCCACCCCGGCGCGGAACCGGATCGGGCCCCACCCGATGGCCTGCAACTGATCCGGAAGTGTCGGGCTCCAGAGTCCGGCCCCGAGCAGGACCGAGTCACCGACGACCGTCACGGCACCGAGTGGACCAGCCGATGACAGCATGATGTCCTTGCTCAGCACGACCCCCTCGACGTCGCCCTCGGGGTCGGCGACGGCAAGTCCGAACACGAACATGGGCAGCAGGACGAGGACACCGAGAGCGACGAGCGAACGGCGCCCGGGGCGCAGCGCTCGGTCGGAGTTCAGCAGGGTGCGCACGACAGGCGTCACCCTATTCGCCGCCATGGCGCCGATCTGTCTCCGTGCATGCGCCAACGGAATAGGGTCGCCGACGTGCGGCGACGATCACCCGGTATGGCCCGGCTGCTGATGTCGGCAGGACTCGTGCTCGGACTCGTGGCAGCGACTGTCCCCGCACGAACGAGTGACTCGGCGCGCGCCACGGCTGCACTCGAACTCTCGATGCTGCCTCAGGCGTCGGCTCCGGCCGTCCGCGGCGAGCAGGTTCGCATCAGGCCGTTGCCGAGTCGGCCCGCGTGTCACCGCGTGGCGGTGATCGGCGACTCGCTCATGGACAATGCTCGCTGGTATCTCAGCAGCGCACTCGGACAAGCCGGGTACTCGTTTGTGATCGACGCACAGCCCAGCCGACGAATTCCTGAATCGGTGCGCGTTCCGTACAGCGGCGTGATGGCCGCCAGGCAGGTTCGGTCCACCTGGGGGGACGCGGATTGCTGGGTGATCGCTCTCGGATCCAACGACCTCATCTACGGTGGCGGAGTCACGGCCATTGCGGCGTCGCTGATCGAGTCGATGCTCGCAAGCGTCACTCCGGACTCGAGCATCTGGTGGGTGAACCTCGACTATCACCGTGACCCCGAGTTCTCGTTCGACTTCGTGGGAGCGACATCGACGTTCAATGCGGCGCTCGAGACACGAGCGGCAGTCGACGCGAACCTGACGGTCATCGACTGGTATTCGCTGGCCGAATCACACCGGGAGTGGTTCTTCGACCCGGTACACGTCGACACGATCGGCAGTCGTGCCCGAGCCCAGCAGGTGGTCGACGCTCTCGGGCACCCTCCGGAGTAGCTTCGCTGCCGTGACCGTCGAGGACGACACCGGAGCACCCACGGAGTCGGGCACGCAGCTGACGGCCGCCGGGTCGGCAACGCAATGGCTACGCGACACGTGGCGGCGTGAACCGTCAGAGGAGGAACACGCTGCGATCGACGAGCTGATTCCCGAGGGCGGCCCTGAGTTCTTCGAGTACGTCGTTCGCTTCAGCTTCCTGATCCTGCTGTCGGCATCGATCGCCGCGTTCGGCCTGCTCGCCGACTCGGCCGCCGTGGTGATCGGCGCGATGTTGGTGGCGCCGTTGATGACGCCGATCACGGCGGTCGCCGGCGCCATCGTGACAGCCCGAAATCCGCGCTTGTGGCGGTCCTTCGCAGTGATTGCCTGGGGCATCGTCCTCGCCGTGGCCGTCGGCTGGTTCGTGTCGCTGATCGCCGGGGGCACAGCCACCGATGTCAACGAACTCCCCAACGAGGTGCAGGCCCGAACGTTTCCGGGGCTGCTCGACCTCGGGATCGCGGTCGCTGCTGGTGCGGCGGCGGGGTACATCCTCCCGCGCAAGTCGACCATCGGTGCGCTCCCCGGCGTGGGGATCGCGGTCGCATTGGTGCCACCACTCGCCACGGTGGGCATCACGTTCCAGTACGGCTTCCCGACGGAGGCCTGGAACGCGTTCCTGCTCTTCCTCACCAACCTCGCCGCGATCGTGTTCGCGGCGAGCATCGCGCTGGTCCTCACGGGCTTTCGCCCGAGCCAGTACTCCGGTCGACGCGCGCTGCGGACACGGATGGCTGTCACCCTCGTGGTGGTCGCGGTAATCGCGATCCCGCTGACGGTGCACACGCTGACCACGCTGGAGGACACGCGGCTTCGACGCGCTGTGGTCGGCTCCGTCGAGGCGTGGGATGACCAGGTGCGCATCGTCGACCTCGTTTCGGACGCCACCGATGGCCGGGCAACCGTCGATCTGCTCGTCTCCGGCAGTGGCGACCCGCGCCCGGCGTGGGTGCTGGCGGAGGAGATCCGTCAGCGCTTCGACGGCCCCGTCGATCTTCGCCTGCTCTACCAGCGCGACGAGCTCTTCACCGTGAGTGCCCGATGAAGCGGTTGATCGCTTCGTTGGCGTTTGCGTCGGTGTTGGCCGCATGCAGCAACCCGCTGGCGTCGGCGCCCGGCGACGGCGGCGGCGACGCGATCGACGTGTTCGGCCCCTACCGGGGCGTCGAGGCCGACAACTTTGCTGCGTCCCTGCGCGGTTTCGAGGACGCCACCGGGGTCGACGTCACCTACACCGGGAGCGCCGACTTCGTGAGTGATTTGCGCCAGCGGATCGAGAGCGGACTCGATGCGCCCGACATCGCGGTGGTGCCGCAGCCAGGCGTGATCGCCGAGATCATCGGTCGCGACCTTGCCGTGCCGCTCGCAGACGGCACCGTGGCCGCGATCGCCGAGCACTACGGCGAGCGCGCCGCAAACCTCACGATGGGGAGCGAGGGGTACGCCGCGCCGTACCGGGTGTCGGCCAAGTCGCTCGTGTGGTACCGGCCCGACGTGTTCGACGAGTACGGCTGGGCCGTGCCGACCACCCTCGACGAGCTGATCGGGCTCGTCGAGGAGATCCAGGGCGCCGAGACCGGGTCGGCAACCCCGATCGCGCCGTGGTGCTTCTCGATGGCGTCCGGTACCGCAACGGGCTGGGCGGCAACCGACTGGGTCGAGGACCTGGTGATCCGGCAGGCCGGCACCGAATCCTACGATCAGTGGACCGCCGACGAACTGGCCTGGGACGACCCGGCGATCCGTGCTGCGCTGACCTCGTTCGACGACGTCGTGGTGGCGAGCGGACGGACCGCGGGTGGTCTGCGCAGCATCCTGCAGGTCGACGTCACTCGCGCCGGCGAACCGCTGTTCCGGACGCCGGCCGAGTGCGCGATGTACAAGCAGGCGAGTTTCGCCGAATCATGGTTCCCCGACGGGGTCGAGGTCGGCGACGAGGTCGACTTCTTCGTGCTGCCAGGGATCGAACCGGGCGTCGTTGCGCCGATGCTCGTGGGCGTCGACGCGCTGGTCCAGTTCAGTGACGACGACGATGTCCACCGTCTGATGGAGTATCTCGTGACGCCGGACGGCGCACGCGAGTGGGCTCGACGTGGTGGTTACCTCAGTGGGCGCACGTCGGTCGACGTCGGGACGTACTACACCGAGACGGATCAGCTGTTCGCCAACCTGTTGCTCGACGGACGTGAGCTGCGCCTCGATGCCTCCGACGTCATGGCGCCCGAGATCGGCTCGGGCCTGCTGTGGCGGGAGATCACCAGCTGGACAGCGGGGACCACGAGCCTGGACGAATTCGTCGTGACCATCGATGACGCCGTCGAGGCCGCAGCCACTCCGTGAGAACATCGGTTCCATGTCAGGGCGCCGCGTAGGTTTGACACGTGAGGGAACAGCGTCTGGTCGGCCGTGACTACTTGGACGCTTCGACGGTGCTGCTCCGACGAATCCGCAGCGCTCACCCGTCCGCAGGGTTGTTCGAAGCCGCCGACCTGAACTGGTGGTGGCGCACATCGCGCTCGACCGACAGTGTCCCTCAACTCTTCTGGTTCGATGACCTCGGTCGCCCGGCGGCTGCAGTGATCGCAACCGACTGGGGCGACCGAATCGGTCTCGACCCGATCGTCATGCCCGACGCAACTTCCGACTGGGTTGCACATGTCGTGCAGCGCGGGCTCGCTCACGCACGTGAGTCCGGGCTCAACGACATCGGCGTCGAGGTCGACCGGGCCGACGTCACGCTGCGTGAGGAGTTGTTCGGCCATGGCTTCGAGATCACAGACGACGGGGTGGTCGTAGCGTGGCTCGCTGCAGCGGCTCGATCGGAGATCAGCCCGTTGCCCGAGGACTATCGGCCGTGCAGTCGCCTCGACACGATGTCGCGTCCGCATCACATGACCGAACGAAGCGGGCGTGACGTCGAGACGCGCCTTCGTCAGACGCCGCTGTACCGCCCTGAACTCGACCTGGTCGTACTCGACGGTCGCGACAGTTGCGCGGCGTACGGGTTGTTCTGGTTCGACTCGGAAACTGCGACGGGCCTCGTGGAACCCATGCGCACGGAGGACGATCACCAGCGACGTGGACTTGGCCGCTACCTGCTCACCACCGGCATCGACCTGCTCGCCCGAGCTGGTGCCGAGCGCATCAAGATCTGCTACCAGCCAGGCAATCCGGCGGCGACGGAGCTCTACCGCAGCGTCGGCTTCGAGCCCGAGAAGCAGACCGACCTCTTCTCGCGCCGAGCTACGTGAGCGAACGCATCTGAAACCCTGGCAACCAGGTGTTTCGGTGGGCACGACGGGGCTCGAACCCGGGACCTCTACCGTGTCATGGTAGCGCTCTAACCAACTGAGCTACGCGCCCGTAGCGGAGCCGTACGCTACCAACTCGTGAGCCCCGCACCACACATTCCGGTCGTCGACATCACACCGCTCCTCGACGACGAAGCACGGCCGGGAGCGATCGCCGACACCGCGGCAGCCATCGATCGGGCCTGCCGACACGTCGGATTCTTCGCCATCACCGGGCATGGCGTGGGTCCGGATCTGCAGGATCGGCTCGAAGCGGCATCGCACGCGTTCTTCCGACAACCGGAGGCGCGCAAGGCCGAGATCGCCATGGCCAACGCCGGTGCAGCATGGCGCGGCTGGTTCCCGGTGGGAGGCGAACTCACCTCGGGTGTCCCCGACCGCAAGGAGGGCATCTACTTCGGTCTCGAACATCCGCCCGGACATCACCGGGTGCAGTCGGCGACACCACTCCACGGTGCGAACCAGTTCCCGACCGACCCGCCCGAACTCGGCCCCCTCGTGCTCGAGTGGCTCGCCGCGATGCGACCCGTCGCCGACGCCGTCATGAGCGGCATCGCGCTCGGCCTCGGGCTCCCGGCCACCTGGTTCGCCGAGCACCTGACCGCCGATCCGACGGTGCTGTTGCGGATCTTCCACTACCCGCCCGGCGACCGGACCGCCGACCAGTGGGGCGTTGGCGAGCACACCGACTACGGGCTGCTCACACTGCTCGCACAGGACCGCCACGGCGGCCTCCAGGTGAGAGGATCTCGACGGATCATGGATCGACGTCCACCCGGAGCCGGGAGTCTTGATCTGCAACCTCGGTGACATGCTCGAACGGCTCACGGCCGGTCGTTACCGTTCGACGCCGCACCGCGTGCGCAACACCTCCGGCGAGTCCCGCCTGTCGTTCCCCTACTTCTTCGATCCCTCATGGGATGCCACCGTGCCGACCCTGCCGATCGCCGCCGATGTCGCCGGCGGTGGGGCCGACCGGTGGGACGGTATGGACGTGCTCGCGTGGGAGGGCTCCTACGGCGACTACCTCACGGCGAAGGTCGCCAAGGTCTTCCCCGACCTGTTCGACACGATCTCGACCGACGCGTCACCGCAGTCGCAGTGACACCTCGTTGGCCATCAGCCGTCCGCGGCGGGTGAGGACCACCCGGGCCGGGTCGGTCGGATGGTCGACCACCATGGCATCGAGCAACTCGAGCGTGTCCGACGAGAACGAATCGCGCAGCACGCCGTCACGGGTGCGAAGCGCAAGCTGCAGGCCCTCGAAGCGGCGCGTCTCGGCATCGAGCGTCTCCGACGCCGCCTCGGCCGTCTCACCACGGTCGATCACCTCGATGTACCGATCCGGGGTGCGTACGTTCCACCACCGGCGACCCGATTCGTGTGAGTGCGCCGCACAGCCGAAGCCGCGATAGTCGGCCTGGTCCCAGTAGAGGACGTTGTGACGTGACTCGTGGCCGGGCTTCGCCCAGTTCGACACCTCGTAGTTGAACAAGCCGGCTGCGGTCAACAGGTCGTCGACGAGTTCATACTTGTCGGCCTGGTCATCGTCGTCCGGATGTCGGTCGGGCTGCGACGCCAGCGGCGTGCCGGCCTCCACCGTCAGCCCATAGGCAGAGATGTGCGGTGGGTCGAACGCCAACGCCGCAGCGACAGTCGAGCGCCAGTCGTCGACGGACTCACCGGCGGCTCCGTAGATGAGATCGAGGTTGAACGACGGCATGCCGGATTGCTCGATCGCCCGAACCGCCCGCTCGACGTTCGCCTGATCGTGGGTGCGGCCGAGCGAAGCGAGTACGTGTGCCGACATCGACTGCACGCCGAGACTGACCCGGTTGACACCGGCACTGCGATAGGTCTGCAGCAGCTCGACGGTGACGTCGTCGGGATTGCACTCGACCGTGATCTCCGCGTCTGCGCTCACGGGGATCGACGAGACCACGTCGGCGAGGCCCGACGCCGGAACGAGCGTCGGCGTTCCACCCCCGACGAACACGGTGTCGGCCACCGCCAGCCCGGCATCGACCGCCCGCGAAATCTCCGTGCGCAGCGCAGCGAGGTATGCATCAACCAGGTGCTCTCGGTCGGTCCACGTGGCGAAGGCGCAGTACTCGCACTTCGACGCGCAGAACGGGATGTGCACGTACACCCCGAAGCGCTGAGCCATCGCCCCAGTCAACCGCCCCGACGGACTCGGCGCGGCCGGCGCCCGGCTCAGCCGGCGGGAACGAAGAGCAGGTCGAGCGCGGCGAGGCGTTCGGCGACCTGATCGACCGGCACGTCGAGCATCGCCGCGATCGAGCGAGTGTCGTCGCCACGCACGGTGATCACCCGGCCGTTGAAGTCTTGGCGCTGCACCTGGATGAGCCGCAGGTACCGAGCCAGCATCTCGAAGGGCGAACCCTTGAGCTGGAGGAGCTTGGCGACGTCGATCGCCAGCTTCTTGTTGACCGGCGACTGCAGCGCCGCTGCGGCTTCGCTGCCCGTGACCTCCCGCGGCAGCAGTTGCTCGACCGGAACGGAATAGAACTGCGAGAGCCGGTCGAGGCGGGGCACCGACAGTGCCCGCTCGCCACGCTCGTACGCCCCGAGGACCGACGCCTTGAACTCCTGGTTCGATCGGGCCTCGACTTCCTGCAACGACATTCGCTTCTGCTTGCGGATGACACGCAAGCGCTCACCGACCTGCTGGCTGTAGACCGATGGTGCTTCGTCGTCGATGACTGTCATATGGGTATCCCGCCTTGTTCGTCTGACTCATGCGTTCGGTGGCGCCCGCCTGCCGACCGCCCGGCACGTTACCCAGGGGTAACTCGGCCATCATAGACTGTCAGCGTTCGAATGTCACGCAGAGTGCCGTCGCAGCCACCGCGGCTGTCTCGGTGCGGAGAATGTTCGAGCCGAGCGACACCCGATCGCGTGCGGCGTCGAGCTCGCCCGGCGACCACCCACCCTCGGGCCCGATCGCCACCGACCGATCCGACGACTCGAGTCGACGGCCACCCGGCTCTGCGACCACGAAGCCCGCGAGCACCGTCGTTGCCTCGACCGGCGCATCGATCCCGACTCGCCACACACGGCGGCTCTGCCGACACGCCTCGTCGGCGATACGCCGAAGGCGTACGAGCTGCGAGTGCACTCGATCGGGTTTCCACCGCACAACCGAGCGTTCGGCATGCACGAGCACGAGGTGATCGACGCCGAGTTCGGTCACCTTCTGCACGAGCCAGTCGAGCCGGTCACCCTTCGGCATGGCCACCGCCAGCGTGAACGGGTCGGTACGAGGTGGCTCGGTGACGATCTCGCCCGCAGCGTGCAGCGTCAGCGACGAGCCATCCACGCGAACCGAGGCGAGCAGCCAACGACCGCCTCCGTCGGTGACGCTGACCGTCTCGCCGTCACGCAGACGCAGCACGCGACGCAGGTGATGCACCGTGTCGTCATCGATCGACAGCGCACCCAACTGCTCGGGATCGACCAGCACATGAGCGCTGGTCGCTCGCAGCGATGACAGGTCCATCCGGCGCAACCGTCAGTGGAACGCCGACTTGATGCGGCTGAACAGGCCCTCTTTCTCGTGCCCGACCACCTCACCGCGTCCTTCGGCGTACGCCGTGAGCAGTTCGACCTCCTTGTCGGAGAGCTTCTGGGGAATCTCCACACGCACACGGGCGCGCAGGTCGCCACGACCGCGTCCACGCAGGTGCGGGACGCCACGCTGACGCAGGACGAACTCGCGACCGGGCTGTGTGCCGGGCGGGATGACCAGATGCTCGGTGCCATCGAGCGTCTCGAGTTCGATGGAGGTGCCGAGTGAGGCCTGGGCGATCGAGATCGGCACCTCGGTGACGAGATCGTGATCGTCTCTCACGAACAGGTCGTGCGGTGCAACCCTCAGGTGAACGTAGAGGTCGCCCGATCGCCCGCCGCGGGGCCCCACCGCTCCCCGACCGGTCAAGCGCAGCGTCGAGCCGGAGTCGACACCGGCCGGAACGTCGACCTGGTACGTCTTGTCGACGGTGACCCGACCCTCTCCACGGCACGAGGCGCACGGTGACGTGATGACCTGGCCGAGGCCGCCGCACCGGGTACACGGGCTGGCCGTCACCATCTGTCCGAGCAGACTCTGACGCACCCGCTGGATCTGACCACTCCCACCGCAGTCGGAGCAGGTGACCGGGCTGGTGCCCTCGGCGGCACCCGAGCCACTGCACTCCTCGCACGTGACCGGCAGCTTCAGCGACACGTCGACCTGATCACCGAACACCGACTGCTCGAAGGTGATGTCGGCCACGAGTTCGATGTCCTGTCCTCGCGGCGGCCCGGCCGGACCGCGCTGACGACCGCCGCCGAACGGGCTTGCCCCGCCGCCGAAGAACGTCTCGAAGATGTCACCGAGACCACCGCCGAACAGGTCGTCCGCAGTCGGCCCCCCGCCGCCGTTGCCGCCGACACCCGCCTCGCCGTAGCGGTCGTAGCGGGCGCGCTGGTTGTCGTCGGAGAGCACCTGGTATGCCTGGGCGATCTTCTTGAACTGCTCGGCAGCCTCGTCGTTGTCGGGGTTCGCGTCGGGGTGGAACTCACGAGCGCGCTGACGATATGCCTTCTTGATCTCGTCGGCCGTTGCGGTGCGTTGCACACCGAGAAGTTGGTAGTAGTCAGCCATGCAGGGCCCCATCATGCCGGGACTTCGACACCGCTACTCAGCCCTCTTCGATGCGGTGGCCGAGCTGTTCGCTCACCGCTTCGACGGTCGCGAGCGCCTGCGGGTAGTTCATCCGGGTGGGGCCGAGCACACCCACCGAGCCGAGATGCTCCCCGTCGACCACGACGGGGGCGACCACGACCGAGCAGGCCGACAGCTGCTCGACGCCGTGTTCGACGCCGATGGCCACCGACATGCCACGGTTGACGATGTCACTGACGAGCGTGACCACCACGAACTGCTGCTCGAGTGTGGCGAGCACCGATCGGACGACTTCGACGGCGTCGAACGCGTTGGCGACCGCGGCAGCGCCACCCGTGAAGACGTGATCGGGACTCACGGCGGATCGCAGCGCGGCGAGCGCATCGTCGCACAGCCGATCGACCGCGGTGTCGCCGGTGGGGGCGATCTCGACGACCGAGCCGAGTACACGACCATCGAGCACCGCCGACAGGTGGGCGCCGGCAGCGGACAGCTTGAGGTCGTCGTCGCCCTCGGACAGCTCGATCGACGCGTTCTCGACGGTGCCGTTCGCGAACACGACCACGGCGGTGGCGGTCGTCGTCGACAGCGACACGATCTGCACTCGCCGCACGGGCACGGCCTCGGCACGTGGACCGACCACGACGCCGGCGTTCTTGGTGAGCGAGGCGAGGAGATTCGAGGTCTGATGCAGCATCTCCTCGAGACGCCCGTGCGCAGCGGAGAAGAAGTCGCCGACCTGCCGGGTGGTGGCGGTGTCGAGGTGGCCGGGCGCCGTCAGGTGATCGACGAAGTAGCGGTAGCCCTTGTCGGTGGGGATGCGTCCCGCCGATGTGTGCGGCTGGACCAGGTACCCCTCGTGTTCGAGATGGGCCATCTCGTTTCGCACGGTTGCCGACGAGACCTTGATGCTGGGTGCTTCCGCGATGTGGCTCGAGCCCACGGGCTGCGCCGTGGCGATGTACTCCTGCACCACGGCACTCAGGATCGCTGTCTTGCGGTCGTCCAACATCTGGCACTCCAGACTATCGACTGCCAACCATCAGGGCCGGCCGGCGTACACGATGTGTCAGACACATCGTGTACGTCAGCGGATCGAGGCGAGGCGGCGGAGGGCTTCGTCGCGTTCTGCCCGATGATCGAGCATCGGTTCGGCCGGCGTCGGTCACCCAGCGCTCCACGTAGTCGCCGTCGGGGTCGTAGCGCTCCTGCTGGAGGGTGGGGTTGAACACCCGGAAGTACGGCGCCGCATCGGTGCCGGTGCCGGCCGCCCATTGCCAACCGTGGTTGTTCGAGGCCAGGTCACCATCGACGAGGTGCTGCATGAACCACCGGGCGCCCCATTGCCATGGCAGGTGGAGGTCCTTCACGAGGAAGCTGGCCACGATCATCCGCACCCGGTTGTGCATCCAACCCGTCGATGCCAGTTGTCGCATGCCTGCGTCGACGATGCCGAAGCCGGTCGTCCCGGTTGTCCAGCGATGGAATCGATCGCGAGCGGCACTGTCGGTGTCGACGGGGATGGCGTCCATCTTGCGGTTCAGGTTCTCCCAGGCGGTTCGCGGCTGCTGGAAGAGCACGTCGGCATAGAACTCGCGCCAGGCCAGTTCGCTCGAGAACACCGTGTGGGCCTTGGGCCCGGCGCCCGATGCGTCGAGTTCGGCGAGCAGCTGGCGGGGATGGATCGTTCCCCACTTGAGCGCCGGCGAGAGTCGGCTCGTGCCCTCCACCCCCGGCAGGTCGCGCTGGTCGGGATAGCCATCCAGGCCACCGGTGAGAAACTGCGACCAGAGGTCGTGAGCCGACTCCTCCCCCGCCACCGGAAGTTCACATGCCGGATCCTGACGAGTCGGCACCGGCTCGCCGACGATGCCTGACGCGCCGAGCGCCGAGCCACCGGAACTCGTCGCCGGGGACGTCGACCGGCGAGTTCCCAACCGACCTGGCGCCAGACCTTCGAGAACGGGGTGAACACGGCGTACGGATCGCCGTCACCCTTGCGGACCTTCCCCGGCGCCACCGCGTACGGCGACCCGACCCCGAGGAGTGTGCGTCCGGCCGAGCGCAACGCCGCGGCGACCGCTGCGTCACGATCTCGTCCGTACGGGGCGTAGTCACGACTGACGAACACTGTCCCGGCATCGAGCTCGGCAGCGAGGCCCGGCACGACGTCGGCCGGATCGCCGTGGCGGATCACGAGTCCGGTCCCCGAACGGCGACGGATCTCGGCGTCGAGCGACGACAGGCAGTCGTGCAGGTACGCGAGACGTGGGGCGCCCGACGCGGCGAACGTCGGGTCGACGACGAACACCGGGACCACCTCGGCGCCGTCGGCGCCCGCCGCGATCAGTGCCGGATGATCCGCAAGGCGCAGATCCCGCCGGAACCACATGATCGAGCGCTTCACGACCCCGGTTGTACCCCCAATCCATCGACGCCGCCACATCGAGGTCGGCGCCGACCATCAGATCCGCGGAGACCTCGTCGCCGACGGCGACCGTGCCCGGCTCGACGACCACGGCGCAGATGCCGCGAAGACGCAGGTCCTTGCGGGAGTTCACCCAGCGGGCCGCATCGACACCGAAGCGCTCCGCGAACTTGGCGCAGCCGTTGTGGGGCTTCTCGGTCACCTCGATGACCGCCGTACCGATGCGCAGGCGCGTCCCGGCCGGCGCAGTGTCGACCGAGAGGTCGAAGTCGACGATGAACTGGTCGCCGGCGAGCGGCCAGCGCTCGCGGTCGACCCCGGCGACGGCCTCGAGCGCTCGGGCACTCATGATGTTCAGCTCGGCGAGCGGATCGGCGGGGCCGCCCGGTCTCCGACTGCTGCCACGCTCGAGGTAGTTGTCGCCGACGAGCCCCACGCCCGGGCGCAACTCCCCGACCTCGAGTATCCGCCGTTCCCCCACCGCCGGCCGGGCGACGATCAGTTCGACGATCCCGATGTCGGACGGCGCCGCCGCGACATGATCGAGGTGGGCATCGAGTTCCTCGGCGGTGAATGGCATCAACCGAGTATTGCCGCCATCGGCTGCTGACTCGGGACGAATTCCCCGTGCATCGCTGCCCGTCCGGCGCGCATCATGGTGTGACGAACCTTCGAGAAGGAGAGAACCACCATGCGCGCCCTGGTCGTGTACGAGTCGATGTTCGGCAACACCCACGTGATCGCCGACCACATCGCAACCGGTCTGCGAACGCAGCTCGAGGCCACCGTCGTCGGAGTCCACGACGCCACGGTCGAACTCGTGGAGTCGGCCGACCTCGTCGTGGTGGGCGGCCCGACGCACGTCCACGGAATGACAAGTCAACGCAGCCGCGACGGAGCCGTGGACATGGCCGCCAAGGACAGCGACCTCCACCTCGATCCCGACGCCGAAGGACCGGGACTGCGCGACTGGTTCGACGAACTTCGCGAGGGGCAGCACGGTCGAGCGGCGGCATTCGACACGCGGGTGCACGCCACCACACTGGTGACCGGCCAGGCGTCGAAGGGCATCGCCAAGCGCCTGCGTCGCCACGGGTTCGACCTCCTGGTCGAGCCCGAGAGCTTCTTCGTCGACAAGTCGAATCACCTGGAGCCGGACGAAGCCGATCGGGCCGAGGCGTGGGGCCGATCGCTCGCGGAGACCCTGGTTCAGGCCCGCACGTGAGGCCTCGCCCGAAGCACCCACGCGGGTCGATCGGTCCAGAGCCGCTCGATGCGGAAGAACGGGGCGAAGGCGACGAGGAACAGCGGATACGGGAACCCGATCAGCATGAACGCCAGGACACCCGCGTGCAGTAGCCAGGCGGCGACCACCCATGCGGTTCGGAGCCTTCCCGCCGAACAATGCGATCGGCGCCGACAGTTCGATGACGATCGTCGCCGCCGCGGCGAACGGCCACACCCACGACAGGTCGACAGCCATGGCAGCGAGCGGTGAGGGGTCGGCACCGAGCACATCGAGGCGAGCGGCCGCGTATGCGACGTGATTGCGCAACGTGTCACCGAAGATCCAATCGAGCCCGCCGTAGCGCAGCTTCGCGATACCTGTGATCAGGTACGTGATCACGACGATCATCGCGGCGAGCGCGATCGGCCACCCGTAGCTCGTCGGCTCCCGACATTCGCCTCGGCGCCCGGCCCGCGCGTCGAGCGACCACCGATCCGCAGCCGGGGCGAGCCCCACGATCAACAGATGCATGACGAACAGGTTCTCGAAGTGCAGGAGCTGACCCCACGACCCCCGGTAGCTCCCCAGTGCCAGCCAGCCCACCGCGAACACCGGTGCCAGCCGGCGGTACTGCCATCCGACCGTGTAGGCGAGCCCGGAAACGAACGTGACGCCGATCGACACGAAGAGCACCCAGTCGGGCACCGGGCCGGCCAGCACCGAGGCCACGCCGACGCCGTCGAACCCGGATTCCCGATCGGCGAGTTGCAGGTACACCGGCAACCTGATCGACAGGTACGCGACCGCAAACGCTCCGGTCAGGATCCGCAGCATCGCGAGACGTTCGGGCGGCGCCTCGGCGTCGACGATCCGCCACAGCTCCGACGGGGTCCGCCTCCCGATCGACCACCGGAATCGCGGTCACGTCGGCTCGATCTCACAGCGGGCGTACACGGTGCGGTCGAGCAGGCTCGCCGCGCCCGACACCCGCGCAACGACGTCGTGACGTTCGGTGACGACCTCGATCGCCACGGCATCGTTCGGGAGCCCCGCCCACGCCTGCGCTCGGTCGGCGATCTCGATGCAGCGGGCATCGGCACGGCCCTCGCGGAGTGCAGTGCGGAGTTCGCCGGCGACAACCAGCGGATCGTCGCTGTCGCCGATCACTCGGAGACTCAGTTCCGAGGCCGACCCCTCGGCATCGACCGCTTGGGCCGTCGCGAACGTGACGGCATCACCGCGCGTTCGCGAGTACATCGGGTAGGTCGACAACGGGAAGCTGTCACGGTCGAGGAACACCGGAGCAACGAGCGCGCCGACGACCCCTGCGGTCACCAGGATCCGAGCGCGTCGATCCATCGCTCCAGCATGCCGCGCGGTGGGGGTCGCCTCAATCGACTCAGCTGGTTGGGGTGAGTTCGCGTGTCGCTCGGGTCCCGGCATGCCAGTACATGCGGGCGACGCCGACGCAGACGAGGCTGATCACACTGCTGTAGGCCAGCGCCCACTCGGCGCTGACGTTGTCGGCGATCAGACCGGTGAGCGGACCACCGATCGGCGTCGATCCGAGGAACGCGACGGCCTGGAGCGCGAGCAGCCGACTGCGCATGTCGGGCGGGCATTCCTGTTGGGTGATTGCGTTGGCGCTGGCGATGAACGTTGCGCTGCCGATCCCGAACGGGATGGCCCAGGCAAACGCGAGCGGAAGGCCGGGCGCCCAGGCCAGACCGAACCCCGACAGTGCCATCACGACGATCCCACCGAAGAACCAACGCATGGTCACCACGTGTTGACGGGCGGTCAGCAACGAGCCGGTGAGCGACCCGATCGACATCACGGCGAGCACGAGGCCGAACGCTGCTTCGCTCCCCCAGCGTTGGTCGGCGAGCTTGGGCAGGACGACGGCCTGATTGAACGCCACCATCGAGATGATGACGAGCAACGAGTAGATGATGGCGAGGTCACGTCGTCCGGCGACGAAGCGCAGCGACTCACGGATCGGCTTGCCGCCCTTCGGGCGCCGTGGCATGGTGAACATCTCCTCACGACGAATCGCCACCAACGAGAAGATGATCGCGAAGAAGCTGAGCCCGTTGACGATGAAGCACCAGGCGGTACCGATCGTGGCGACGAGCGCCGCGGCCATCGCCGGACCGAAGATTCGCGAGCCGGTCATCACCGCCGTGTTCAGCGACGTTGCGTTCGGGATGTCGGGCGTCGGCACCAGTTCGGTCACGAGGCCGCGACGCGCCGGATTGTCGAACGCCGCGACCACCCCCAGGAGCAGCGACAGCGCGTACACGACCGGGATGGTGACCAGGCCCGCCAGGTCGAGCACGCCGAGCAGGATGGCCTGCGCGGCGAGCCCGCTCTGGGTGATGATCGCCATCGTGCGCTTGTCGTAGGTGTCGGCGATGACACCCGCCCAGGCACCGAGCAACAACATCGGGAGGAACTGGAAGGCCACGCTGATGCCGACCGAGGTCGCCTCGCCGGTCAATCGATAGACCAGCAGCGACATCGCGGTCATCTGCAACCAGGTGCCGACGTTCGAGATCGCCAGTCCGGCGAAGAACAGTTTGGCGTTGTAGTACTTCAGCGAGCGGAACGTCGACGACACCGCTCGCCGCTCAGTCGTCCAGCTTGAGGGCGTTGATGAAGACGTCGCCGGGGACTTCGACTCGACCGATCGACTTCATCTTCTTCTTGCCCTCCTTCTGCTTCTCGAGGAGCTTGCGTTTGCGGGTGATGTCGCCCCCGTAACACTTGGCGAGCACGTCCTTGCGCTTCGCCTTCACGGTTTCACGGGCGATGACCTTGCCCCCGATGGCGGCCTGGATCGGCACGTCGAACATCTGGCGAGGGATCAGCTCCTTGAGCTTCTCACACATGCGCGCACCGTAGTGATAGGCCGAGTCTCGGTGCACGATCGTGCTGAACGCATCGGCCGGCAGCCCGTTGAGGAGCAGGTCGACCTTCACGAGGTTCGACGGCCGGTAGCCCGACAGTTCGTAGTCGAGGCTGGCATACCCCTTCGTTCGCGACTTCATCTGGTCGAAGAAGTCGATCACCACCTCTGCGAGCGGCACCTCGTAGACGAGCTCCACCCGTTCGGGCGACAGATAGTCCATCTTCTTCATCTCGCCACGCCGGGTCTGGCACAGATCCATCAGCGCGCCGGTGTACTCGGCGGGTGTGATGATCGACACCTTGAAGAAGGGCTCCTCGATGGCGGCGATACGTTGCGCCTCGGGCATGTCGGCAGGATTGTCGACCAGCTCGATGGTGCCGTCGGTGCGGGTCAGGCGGTACTCGACGCTCGGCGCCGTGGCGATGAGCGCCAATCCGAACTCACGCTCGAGGCGCTCCTTGACGATTTCCATGTGGAGCAGACCGAGAAAGCCGCACCGGAATCCGAACCCGAGCGCACCGGACGACTCCGGCGCATAGGTGATCGACGCATCGTTGAGCTTCAGCTTCTCGAGCGACTCGCGCAGGTTCTCGAAGTCGTCGCCGTCGATCGGGAACAGCCCGGAGAACACCATCGGCTTGGGGTCGCGATAGCCGGGCAGCGCCTCGGTCGATCCGCCGGACGACGTGGTGACCGTTTCACCCGAACGGGCGTCGCCCACGTCCTTGATGCCCGCAATGAGGTAGCCGACCTCGCCCGGGCCGAGCTCGGCCACCGGAGTGGGCACTGGACGGCGGGTGCCGATCTCGATCGCGTCGTGGTTCGCTCCGGCCTGGATGAAGGTGAGTTTCGAACCCGACGTCATCTTGCCCTGCATGATGCGGATGCTCGACACGACGCCGCGGTACTGGTCGAACTGCGAGTCGAAGATCAGGCCCTGCAGCGGAGCGTCGGGGTCGCCCACCGGCGCAGGGATGCGCTCGATGACCGCATCGAGGAGGTCGGGCACGCCTTCGCCGGTCTTGGCCGACATGCGGATGATCTCGTCGGCGGGAATGCCGAGGATCTTCTCGATCTCGGCCGCATAGCGATCGGGGTCGGCGGCGGGCAGATCGATCTTGTTGAGCGCCGCGACGATCTCGAGATCGTTCTCCATCGCCAGATAGCAGTTGGCCAGCGTCTGGGCCTCGATGCCCTGCGCGGCGTCGACCACCAGGACGACGCCCTCGCAGGCGGCGAGGCTGCGGCTGACCTCGTAGCCGAAGTCGACGTGGCCCGGCGTGTCGATCAGGTGGAAGACGTGGCCCTTCCAGTCGACGCGGACGTTCTGCGCCTTGATCGTGATCCCACGCTCGCGTTCGAGGTCCATCGAGTCGAGATACTGCGAGCGCATGTCGCGAGCGTCGACGGCCCCGGTGATCTCCAAGATGCGATCCGACAGCGTGGACTTGCCGTGGTCGATGTGCGCAATGATCGAGAAATTGCGGATGAGGCCGAGATCCATGACCGAGCCAACGCTACCTGCGACGTTGGCGCTCGTGTCGACACGTTGCCGCTCATGGAAGGCCGCCGATAGAGTCGCAGGGCTGTTCAGTGGGGCACCGGGCCCCCGAACATCACGATCGACGGAAAGCACGAGGCCATGGCCAACATCAAGAGCCAGAAGAAGCGGATTCTCACCAACGAGAAGCGCCACGAGCGCAACAAGTCTGTCAAGGCCGAGGTGAAGACGCGCACCAAGCGTGCCAACGACACCATCGGCACCGACGACAACGCCGACGCGGTCCGCCTCGCCGTGAAGCGCATCGACAGCGCCGCCTCGAAGGGCATCATCCACAAGAACGCAGCGGCCCGCAAGAAGAGCCGCCTCATGAAGAAGGTCAACGCCGCCGGCTGACGTCGTCTCGTTCCGAAATGTGCGCTGATTTGGTCGCTGAGCGACCGAATCAGCGCATTTTTCGGTTTTCGGGACCGGTTTTCTGGGGTGTTCAGCGGCGGAGTTTGGAGAGGCGGGCGACGAGGACCTCCATCACCAGCTCGGGTTCCAGGTCCTTGGCGCCGCGCAGGTCGAGATCGGCCTGGGCGAGGAGTTCGATCGCCCGTTTGGTCGAGGCGGAGCCGAGTCGGTTGTAGGTCTGCAGCGCCTTCTGCGCGGGATACCCCTTCAAGCCGGTCGCTGACGCAGCATCGGCCTCCGATCGTGCATCGGCGCCGTCGAGCTTCGCGAGCTCGACGTAGTGCTTGTGGAGGATCGACATCACGACCAACGGATGACGGCCACCGGCGTGCATCATGCGGCCGAGCAGCGTGAGCGCCTTGGTGGTGTTGCCGGTGTCGATGGCGTCCGTGAAGTCCCACGGCGGCACGCCACCGGCCTCACCCAGGAAGGGCTCGACGTCGGCGAACGTGAGGACGTGATCGGATCCGTACGTGCTGGTGAGCGTCGCCAGGATCCCGTCGAGTCGTCCGGCGTCCTCGCCGAGCCACTGGCCGAGCTGGGCCGCAGCGTCGGGCTTGATCCGCAAGCCGGCGGATGCGATGTGCTCGGAGATCCACTCCTGACGATCCTTGGGACGCGAGGGAGGCGATGTGTTCACCACCGTGCCGACGGCCTTCACTGCATCGCCGAGCTTCTTCGGCACGGCACCGCCGTTGACCACGAGGACGAGGTCGGATGACTCGAGCGGATCGGCAAGGTATGCGAGCAGCGGGGCGAGGTCGGAGGAGAAGCGGCCGACGTCACGAGCAACGACCACTCGCTTGTCGGTGAGGAACGACGGCGTCTGCGCGGCGTCGACCACGAGGCGCAGCTCGTACTCGTCGCCGTCGAACTCGTCGACCATCATCGCCCGATCGCCCGCGCCGACCAGCTCGTCGACGAGTTCGTGCACCGCCGATCGCAGAATCGACTCGTCGTTGCCGCTGAGGAGATGGGTCGCCATGGAGACCTCGATTCTTATCGCGTCCGGTCACCGACCATGGAACCTGGCCCGGAGCACCGCCACGAACACAGCGAGCACGACCGCCACCCAACCGATCCACGACCACGGTGGATCCGGTTCGAGGCGGGCGCCGAGCATCGCGACCGTGTCGACCCACTTGGTTCCGACGCGCGCGGGGAACATCACCACCGGGCCGAGCAATCGGCGCCACGCCGACGAGGAGCCCGGCCGGGAGCCCGTACAGCATCACGATGCCGGCCACCGGAACCGCCAGGAGGTTGGCAATCACGCTCAGCAACGGGAGACGGCCGAACACCAGCAGGCTCGGCACGACCACACCCACCTGGGCGCCGAGGGTGATCCCGAGCGGGAGGGCGATCGGACCGAGCGGCCCGAAGCGCTCGGCGAGCCACGGGCCCACCGTGCACACGCCGGCGGTGGCACCGACCGACAACCAGAACCCGACCGACCACAACAGCAACGGGTCGACGAGGAGCAGCCCGGTGACGGCGAGCGCCAGGATCCGCACCGGAGATCGCTCCCGCCCCGTCATGAACGCCGTCGCCGACAAGCCCGCCATCACCCCCGCCCGCAGGATCGACGGCTCGAAGCGGGTGATCACCACGAACCATGCAATCACCAACACCGTCGTCGCCCATCGCAGCGACGGCCTCAGCCGCACCAGCAGCGGCCCACAGGCAGCCAGGACGAACGCGACATTTTGTCCGGAAACAGCCGTCAAATGCGACAACCCGCTCGCCCGGAATCGTGCGGTCATGTCGGGTGGCTGCTCGCGGTCGTCGCCGATCACCAGCCCGCGATAGAGAGCACCGTGCGGTTCGGGGATGAACTCGGCGGCGCGCTCGATCGCCGCACGGACACGATTGGAGGCTCTGGCCACCGGTCCACCTGGCGCCACATCGCTCGCCCAGTCGAGATCGAACCGACCCACGACGTGCTGCCAGGCGACGCGATGCGCCCGCTGCGCGTCGAGGTGGACGCGCTCGCCGTGTACCTGGATCCACTGCCCGCCCCGCCACTGCATCACTCGTTGCTGCTGAGCGCGACCGCGCGACCACATCTCGAAACGTTCACCCTCGAGCTCGATGATCACGCGGGTGCTCGACGGAGAGGGCTGGGGATCGCCGATCAACTGCCCCCACCCCGTGAACGGGCCCAACTGGTCGGGCGCCAGTTCCGCCCAACTCTGCTGTGAATGCACCCCGGCACCGATCGCCACGACGATCGCCACCGCGAACCAACGCCATCGGGCCGGACGCGTCGCCTCGAACGATGCGCCGACCAGCGCGACACCGCCGACAGCCGCCAGTGGCGACCGTGTCCACACCGCGACCGCCGTCACGAGCGCAAGACCGATGATCGCGGTGTCGCCGACGCCGACACCGACGCCGGGCGATCACCGTCCGCGGGGTGCATCGTTGCGCCGGCAGAATCGTCGTAGCCTGGAGCACTCGTGACCTCGTTCACCCCCGTTCCGCCCGGTGCCCGGCCACCCTCGTACCACTCGTTGACGCCCGCGCCGCTCACCGAAGGGCCCCGCTGGTACCGCTCGCGGATTCGCACATGGGGTCCACTGGTCGGCCTCGTCGTTCCCAGCATCGTCGGGGCGATCGCCTACGCAGCACTCCGGTGGTCGGATGCGGCGTGGAGCGGTGCCGTCGGTCTGATCGGTGGCGTGTGTGCGGCCCCGTGCCTGCTGCTCGTCGGCGCACCGTTCGGTGAACAGGACCTCTACAAGTTGGCCATCGCCGCGTCAGGCCTGCTCTGGCTCCTCGTGGGATTCCTGGCCTCGCGGCGAGCCACTCGCAATCCGATGGCGACGTGGAGCGACTACTGGCACCATTTCGCGTGGATGTGTGGCGGGATCTGGGTCGGCTGCTGCGTGGCACTCGGCATCGCCGCGCTCGTGATCTCCGACTCGTTGTTCTGATCCCATTCACGTCGTCACCAGATCGCGCAGCGCGTCGATCTTGGCCGGCCCGATGCCGGGCACGCGATCGAGGTCGTCGACGTCGACGAACGGCCCATTGCGTTCCCGTTCGGCCACGATGGCGGTCGCCGTCGCCGGGCCCACACCAGGAAGTGCGTCGAGTTCGTCAGGAGTTGCGCGGTTGACGTCGACCGGGCCCACCGGCGACCGACGTCGAGCCCCGGACCCGCGCCGACAACCACGTCCGGCCGGCACGTCCTCACCGACGACGGGAACGTAGATGCGGGTGGCGTCGGCGACCACCGCAGCCAGGTTCACGGCGTTCCAGTCGGCCGACTCGGTCGGGCCGCCCGCCGCGACGATCGCGTCACGGACCCGGGCGCCCGGCCTCAGTTCGTAGACGCCAGGATTGATCACGGCGCCGGCGACGTGGATCAGCACCGTCGACGGCGCCGTCGTGGTGGGATCCGACGGCGCAGGCAGTGGTTCGGCAACCGTGGTGCTCGTTGCCATGGGCAGCGACGCTTCCGTCGGCGGTGGCGGACTGCTGACCAACCAGAGTGCGCCCACGCACACGACCACCGTGGCGAGCGACGCCACGAGCAGACGGCCGACACCGAACCATTCGATCCACGCCCGGGCCCGCTCAGCGTACGAACTCGGCGACGCGGGTCTCGACAGGGGTTCCACGATCGACCTCCTCGACCGGAAGGTGCGCAGTGCGCAGCGTCATCAGGAGGAAGTCGGTGGTGGGAACCTATCGCTGTCGCTCACCAATGAGACGCGGGGTGGTACCGCGAACCTATCGGCTCGAGGCGGCACCTCAACCGGAGACGCTGGGGCCCTTGACAGACCGATACCACGTCAGATCTGTGGATCCGCGTTCAGACCCTGCGGTTCGGAGTCCGCTACCGACCCGAGCTCATTGCGGGCGCCGGCCACGGTGCTGCTCGATGCATCCGTAACTAAACGATCCGTAACCCAGACGCACGACATATGCCAGGGATCGTCGCGACCTCAAGCACCGGAGGCGCAGTCGAGGTGGCACCCGAAATGGCCGTGACTGCAACCGGGCGGCGTCAACAGAGCCGCAACTGCTCCATGATGGTCGGGGAGCATCACGAGACAGATCGGGCCGGGATGGTCGGGGGCGTGTCACCGAACAGGATCTGGGTGTCAGGAATCCGGTGGAGGTTCCGCCATTGCGATGGCGACGAAGTTGACCCAACGAGCATCAATAGTTCCGGGTCCACTGCCGATGAGTCCAGCATAGGTTCCATCCGGGGAAGCTGAGGCAGCGATTGACGCGACCTCCGTGCCGTTGATGAAGAAGTCCATGGAATTCTCATCCGAGCGAACCGCGATGGTTGTATTGTCCTCAACTCGCGCGAGCCCGAGGTTTCGGACGACGACTGATTCTCCTTGCGAAACCTGTGAGATTACCCACGTTCCGCTCGCAGGCGCCGCCGTCATGGACCAGTAGTTGTACTGGTTCGCATATCGGAACACCAGCCCTGCGGCTCGCTCGACGGATGGCATGGTCACTTGTACGACGCTGTGAATTGCTCTGGAATCCGCAACCGCGATACTTGGCCCGTCCGAATTGGGTTGGCTAACAAGTGCGCTTTGCGACTCGATGTTCCACGCACCGGCCACCTCGACCCATTCCCGGCCCGATTGGGTGATTCCCAGTTCATCGGAATCCGAACGGGAGAAAGAGTCGAACGATCCGAGCGTCGGAAATACGGGCGAATCCGTCGATGAGAGGGCGTTCGGGACACTCGAGGCGGCGTCTGGGGAAGTGTCGGCGACCCCGAGGTCGTCGTCAACATCGTCGGCACCATTCCTCTCCGCACCAAGCACAAGCCAAGCTGCCACACCGGCCACAACGAGGGCAGCCACGAGAACCACCGATGCGATCATCTTGCGTCTGAATCGACGACGTTTCGAACCGACATCCTTGGATGGCGGCTCAAGTTGTGGACCGTCGGCGTCTGGGGTGGCCGTTCTCTCGGGCTCCGGAAACCACCCCTCGATCGGCTGGTTGTCGAAGTCGTTTTCGCCAGGGTGATCGGTGGTCATCACATACCCGTTTCTCGGTCATGCCCAGGTCGGCGACGAAGCTTCCGTCCTCCGAATGAGGAGAACACAGTTCCACACAGCGAACTCCCGAAGGTGCCGCAACCGCATCATCCATCGCTGCGACGGATAATAGCGAGGTGACACGTCTACCAGCTCGAGTTGGTGGTGTGTCTCGACAAGCTCGATCATCGTAGCGACCGTGGTCGGCCAGACGCCGTCGTACGGCAGGTTCTGCGCCGCGTGGCTCGCCAATGAGCCTCTTGTAGACTCGCTTCCCGCGGTCGGCGCCGAGATAGTGGAATGGCGCGATTGCGTGCCCTCCGAAGGGCGTCCACCATGGAGTCCAACTGACCCACGCCCACCCGCCAGGACGAAGGATCCGCGCGATCTCATCGAACACGAGGTCGGGAGTCGGCGTGTGCTCGAGGATATTCGAGCAGATGACACCGTCAATCGATGCGGACCGCACCGACAGTTCCGTTGCATCACCGCAAAACGCGCCCGGTGGACGCCCCTGAACAAGATCAGCAAATCGGAGGTCCGCCGAGACGACCTTGTATCCCCTTCGGCGCAGCTCGATGGCGAGGTGGCCCACTCCGCACCCGAGATCAAGAATCAGGCGATCCTCGAGCGGGACCGGCAGCCTGTCAATCGCCCGGTGCGCCAATCCGGCAAGGAAGGGTTCAGGATCACTCCGGACTCTGAAGAATCCGCCGAGGAGCGCGACCGCATCCGTGCGGGGCTGAAGTGCACGCTGCGGGGTCATGCGCCGCCGGGTAAACGGCAGGCGGCAGGTCTACCGCGAGGCGAGCTGGGCCTCGGCGAGGCCTCGAGCCGGTACCCGTAACGTGCCATGAGTGGACCCGTGAGCAACGTGATTGCCGCCCGATTCGGCTTACTCAATCTCTTCTTCCACGCATCGTCGGATTCGAGCACTGTCCTGCCCTGTCCGAATCGGTTCGGGTTACCCCACGCGCTGTGGAGATTGGCCCGTCCGAACGAGTTGTTCGTATCGAGCACCGATCCCACGTCGAACTCGACACCAACAAAGTCGCCAATCGACTCGACTGCTTCGGCGGGCCGTGCGACGAAATCCTCGTACCGCATGAAAGCGTAACGTTCGTTGGACGCCCAGAGCATCTCACTGGCGAGGTTCGACACGTTGTAGTACGCAGCCGTCTGGATTGCCGATCGACGCTCCGCATGGTGATAACCGGACAGCCGTTGCGGTCCCCGGCGAGCGAGGTCGGAGTCTTCGCCGAAGCCGAGTTCGGGACGGGCACGCAACCAGGAACTTGCCACTGCCCGCGGATCGCGAACGAGATGCAGGAAATAGACGTCGAGGTCAGTCGCTTCGCGGCAGAATGTAGGAGTAGTGAGGTTCCTTGGAAGAGTCGACAATCAGACGCGTGCCCGTCGATTCGGCGATCGACTCGTACAAGCGTGCGATGACTGTCGGATAGTCCTCGAGTCGGGCCAGCCCTCTTCTACGCAACGCTGGCACCACCATGAGCGGAAGATGGGCCGACCAGAATCGACTTCTCAGCTCGACCATTCGATCAACGTCGACAGTGTCCGCTGCGAACGTTCGTCGGAGGACTTCGGACCAGACAGGACAGCTCACCACCGCGACACCACAACTGCAGCGACCGCCCTCCCGCACGCCATAGCGCCAGAGGAACGTCAGCTCGCCACCCGAGAACACGCCCGGAAACGCACCCAGCAAGGAGTCGAGCACGGTACTTCCTGTTCGAGTCGACCCGCCGATGTAGAGGATCCGGACGCGGTCCATGCCGGAGTCCGTCACACAGCTCGCCGTGCGCTCAACAAGTGGGCGACTCCGCGACCGGTGGATCCGAGGTAACGATCAGGCAACGGAGCGATGTCGACGAGTCGATCCGAGCAGTGCTGATCCGAGCAGCATCGCCAGGCCGCCTATCGAGACGATGAGCAATATATTGGTACCGGTCGTCGGTAGACCGTTGGATGTCCCGGACACCGTAATCGGGATTGTCTCGGACGTGGGTTTCCCGCTGGCATCGACTCCTGTGGCCACGATGTTGTGTTTGCCGACGGACGTGGTCGATGGGATCGTGACGCTGGCTTCGACGACACCCTGGCCAAATTCACCGGGCGCCGATACGAACGTACCGAGGACAACGGGGTCGGAAAACAGCGTGATAATGACCGGCGTACCCGGTTTGAAGCCATTGAAGATGACCGTCATGGTCTGGCCGGGAGTTGGCGTCGTATCTGCCGCTCCGTCCAACTGGTACCCCGTGGCGGCTGACGCCGCAAGAGGAGCGACTGCCATCGCACCCAAGGCCAACAGCGCCACCGCAAACATCTTCCGTAGCATCAACACCTCGCTTCTCAGTGCCGCCCGAGCGCCGGCCAATTGCCATGCTAGCCGATCCGCATCCTCATGCGATTCCATCCTCCGAGGCGGGCCCTTCCCGGGAGTCTCGCCACCAATTCGATACGAGGGGTTCGAGCGCCCAGATGACGCCGAAGAACGTCGCCAAGTATCCAGCGATGACGACGATCGAGGGCCAATACCAGATCGGACCCGACCCCTCCGGGACCTCGATGAGGCCGGTGCTCGACATCGACGCAGAATTGAGGTTTCTCATCCAACCCGGTGCGCCCGGTGCGTACCAGACGCCGCCGCCAACCTCGCCAACGTGTGCGAGCGGCGGAATCACCACCCCCACATCGGCAGGGTGACCGGCTGCGGTGCGCGCAGTTCCGCTCCACGTCCGCAGTTCGTAAAGACTGATCGAGTCGTCGCTGACCCAGGTACGAAGACCCTCGTCCGACCTCAGTTCGTCGAAGCGGGTGTCATCGACTCCACGAACGACAACGATCCACCTCACACCGATCGTTGCCAGACTGACGCTTAGTGGCTTCCCCACATCGAACGCGTCGAGCGCGGCCGTGACCGTGTCGTCTCGTGGGTCGGCGGCCTCTTGGATCGGTGGACCGAACTCCGGGTCGGACGAATTGATCACATCACCATCGATCAAGGCAGAGACCGGGAGGTAGGTCCGGCGCCCATCAGCGATCTGCAGGTCGACGTATTGATTCCAGGGTAAGGCCAACGTCGTTCCAGGACGGGATTCGATGACACTGCGTGCGTCATTCCACGATTCGGGGACACCAACCGGGTCAACTCGACCACCAAGTCCCCAGAGCGCTGGACTGATCACGAGCACGGCGATCACGGCACAGCATGCCGACGCGGCCAGACCCGCCGCTCGACGCCTCTCCTCGAGACGCGCGATACCGAAACACGTCGCAGGCGCCAGCCAGACCAGGGCAAGAACGAGCGCACGCTGCGGCTCGCGCATCACAGCCCCCGGAAGTGACGAAGTCGCCGCGTCGAAGAACTCGCCGAGTACAGGAACCGACCCGACCGAGACGATCGCGACGGCAGTGGCAGCGAGCACACCGGCCCGCCAACCCCAGTTCGAGGGAAGCGCTCGGGTGCCGCTGACCGCCAAGCCCAGAATGACGAACGCTGCCATCGGGATCAGAGCTGACTGCAGCCCGAGTTGATTCCCGCGCTGCCAGAACCCGTAGCCGAACACCAGTCGGGCACCATCGCCGACGCCCGACAGGGCCGTGTCGAAGAACTTGCCATCGGCGAACCGGGGCAGGCTAAAACTGGCGATCGCGCCCGGCACGAGCCAGGGCAACTGGCTGACGATCCAAATAACGGCGATTCGCCATGCGTCTCGTCCACGAGCCGTGACGACACCGACGGTGAGCGCAAGGAGTGCCAAGGATCCGCCGAAATAGCCGCCGAGCCCGAGAACTGCCGCTGCGAGGAAGGTGCGTCGCAAGTCCTTGCCCGGGCACAGGAGAGTGGGAATCACCCACGGGAGGACCGCAGCGGCGAACACGAGTCCGAGGTGTCCGACGGCCATGCGCGTCGCAAGCCATGGGCTGAGCGAATAGAGCATGCCGGCTGCTACCCGTGCATGCCACGGCGCTGGTCGGCAGAGTCGGACCATGCCAACGAATGCGCCCGCGACGCTGGTAACCATCAGCAAGACGACGAGTGCGGTGCCGTCGACGACGCGCGAGGAAACAGCCAGCGCGACCATGATCGGGCTCTGGCGGGGGATTTCCGGCCCCAGGCCCCAGAAACCCGGACTCACCAGGATCCGGTCGAACACAACGAGGTCCAGGTTGAGGAGAGCGTCGCCGGACCAGGCAGGACCAACGAGCGCGACGCCCAGAGCGACACCGACGACCCACCAAAGTGCGTTCATCGGCGAGAATCCGTTCACCTCATGACCGTCATGTAGGTTGCATTCCTGTTCCAAGTAGATCTGACACGGAGGAGGTCTGGGTGGAGCCCTTGCAGAGCGTATGCCTGGTCGTTCCGACGCGGCACGAACAAAGCAACGTGTCGGAACTCATCTGTCGAATCGAGCAGGCCCTCGAGCCACTGCACGTCGCTTGGCACATCCTGTTCGTCGACGACTCGGACGACGGGACGCCCGACCTGATTCGCGAACTGGCACTCACCCGACCCGTCGGACGGATCAAACTGATCCACCGGTGCCCCGATGAACGTACTGGCTCGATTTCCGGCGCGGTCATGCTCGGGCTCCACAGCTCCTCGGCGGATGCCCTCGTCGTGATGGACGCCGACCTGCAGCATCCCCCCGAACTCCTCCCATGGATGTTGGCACCGCTTTTTCTAGGACGCGCAGACATCTGCATCCCAAGCCGGTTCTTGCCGGGCGGCTCCTCTCCTGGCCTCACCAGGCGCTGGCGGCGACATGCTTCACGGGGTTCAGGCTTCATCCTCAAGGCGGTGTTCGCCGAGACCCGGTGCGTGAACGATCCAGGCGGAGGTTTGTTCGCCGTGCGTCGCGAGGTCATCGATGGAGTGGTTCTCCGCCCGCTGGGGTTCAAGTCCCTCGCCGAGGTGCTCGTACGCGGACACTGGACGACCCACTGCGAACTTCCCTACCGTTTCGAGATACGCGAGGGTGGAACGTCCAAGGCGATGCTTCGTGACGGCGGGCCGTTTCTGCATCAGGTGTGCCGGCTGTGGATGGACACGCGTCTCCGCCAGCGTCGGGACCGAACTCCGCGACGCCGGGTCGCCCTCGTGAACCCGATTCTCCTGGCGCCGGAATCCGCGGACTGATCGGGAATGCGTGTCCTCATCATTGCTTCCGAGACGCCACCGAGCGCTACCGGTGTGGCTCGGTCGGTTTCCCAAATCGTGGATGGTTTGACCGAACGTGGGCACGAGACGGACGTGCTGTCCGCTGCAGCTGACGCTCCGTACCTGGCTCGGGGAGACTTTCGATTGTCAGCGCTGGCGTCACGGTTGCCCCGGGTCAGTCGGAGTCTCGACCAGTACGACGTCATCAACGTGCACGGACCCGCACCGACGATCTCCGACGCATTCCTCGCGATCGGTGCGATACCTCGACACCGGCGTCCAGGACTCGTCTACACGCACCATTTCACGATCGAGCTCTCATATCCTTGGATGCGGCCTCTGTTGAGTTCCTACGACCTCATGACCCGCGCTCTTGCCCGCCTCGCCGATCATGTCATCGTTACGAGTGGTTCGTACGCCGACCTGCTGTGGCACCGACAGCGAGCCGCGAGACTATCGGTGATCCCGTGGGGCGTCGATCTCGATCGCTTCGAGTCGCGTCAACGGGCAAGGCGGGACGGGACGTTGCGTGTGCTCTATGTCGGTCAACTGCGCGACTACAAGGGTGCCCACATCGCACTCGAGGCCGCTGCCAATATGCGTGACGTGCAGCTCACCATCATCGGCAAAGGCCCCGGGGAACTTGCTCTCAGGCGCCAGCTCCAAGAAAGCGGTGCGACGAACATCGACTTCCGCGGCTATGTGGCCGAGGAAGAACTCGTCCGTGCGTATGCGTTTCATGACGTCGTGCTACTTCCGTCAGTGAATCGTCTCGAGGCATTCGGTATCACGCTGCTCGAAGGAATGGCATCGGGCTGTGTCCCAGTTGCGTCTGACCTGCCCGGCGTCCGCGACCTCGTCGCCGAGTGCGGAATCCTGACCGCGCCGAACGACGCCGACGATCTCAGGTGGGCACTTGAACTACTCGCCGCACGACCTGAACTCGTAGCGCGGCTGAGCCAACGGGCGCTGATCCAAGCGTCGCGCTACACATGTTCATCGATGATTGACAGGTACGAGCAGACCTTCTTCGACATCGTCGAGGATCGACATCGGAAGTGATCTCGACGCTGGATGACCCGGTGACGAGCCGGGACGCGCCGCAGCCGGTTTCCCCAGAGTCGAGCGGACACCGAGTTCGTTCGACCATCCTTCGGGGTCCTCGTCGTTTCTGGCACCTGGTCGTCAGCTTCGCGATTCTTGCGCTCGCTGCCACCCTCACGAATTCGCCAGGTGTGTGGATCGCGGATGCGCGCCTCGAGTTCAGCACGGACCCCATCGGCTTCTTCCTGGGACACGGATTCATCTGGGATGGTTCCCGCGGGCTCGGCAACACCGTCACGTTCTATTCGCCTGTGGTGTCCGCGTGTGAAGCGATGCTGCAGCTGCTGGGCGCCCAGCCTTGGTTGATCGAACGCCTCGTTCATGCCGCGTTGCTGCTCATCGCGGCCACTGGCGTCGCATCGCTGATGGCGGTGGCGAAGCCTCGCATCGGGTGGATCCATTTGCTGGCCGGCCTGATGTACGCGTTCAACCCGTTCACGTCCCAGTTCCTCCTCCCGTCGGGCTTGTTCCTCAGCTACGCCCTCAGCCCATGGTTCTTGGATTTCTTCCTGCGCAGTACAACCGACCCCGACGGCGGGTGGCGCACGGCCGCGTGGTCGGCGCTCTGCATCTTTGCAATCGGCGCACTGAATCCCGCCGCGTCTGCTGTACTCGTTGCTTCCCATTCTGGTTGCCGCTGCATATCTGCAGTACGTCGAACGCTCGATTCGGTTCCGGAGCACACTCGCGTGGCTCGTTCGTGTCGGCGTCCTGACACTGCTCGCCTCGAGCGGCGCCCTCGTTGTCCTGTGGTTCCAGCGAGGTGACATCGCGCTCAACCTCGCAACCACCGAACGCCCCGTCGTCATCTCGTCCCGTTCGTCTTGGGTGGAGAGTTGGCGCGGTCTCGGCCTGTGGGTGACCTACTTCCGCGACGCTCGAGGACAGCGCCAGGGCCAGTCGGCGGCATACTTTCAGAACTCGGTGGTGGTGTTCGCCTCGTTCGGTGCACCGATTGCAGCGGGTCTGACCCTTGCAGTGTCACGGTGGCGGCCACGGCTGTTGTTCGGGGCCTTGATCGCGATTGCCGTACCGCTCATGGTGGGGCTCTGGCCCGTCGACTCGCCGTCGCCGTTGGGACGCGTCTTGGATTGGGGTTTCGAGAACGCCGTGCTCGTACGCGGACTGCGGACGACCTACAAGGCAGGCGCAGCGTTCCTCATCGGCGTAGCAATGCTGGGTGCCGTTGGAATCGCGGCGCTGCTACGGCAGCGCCCCGCGGTTGGGCGGCCCCGCCAAATCGCGAGCGCTGGTGGTGCCTGGGTACTCGTCGCGATGATGTTCATCGCGGCCTTTCCGTTCTGGACCGGTCGCCTCTACAACCCGGTCGACGGATACGAGGAGCTTCCCGACTACTGGGAGCAGGCACTGGATTGGATCAATGCCCAACCGGAGGATGGTCGCGTCCTGGTCCTGCCCGGTGTCGTCCGAACGAGATACCGGTGGGGTTACGTCAACGACAACTTGTTCCACGGGCTCCTCGACAAGCCATTGGTGAGTCATCAGTCGATTCCGCCACCCGGAACACCCCTCACGACAGACGCCGTTCTCAGTATGGACGAGTACCTGGCGTCGCCGGGCTATCGGGAGGGAACGCTCGGACCAATTCTCCGGCGGCTCGGAGTCAAGTGGGTCATCTTCCAGAACGACGTCGAGTGGGAGAGCGTCGAGGCTCCTCGGCCGGCGCACTTCGACTCCTTGCGCAGTGATCCTGACCTGGTCCTGGCTAACTCCTTCGGCGCGCCAGGGACGAACACCTCCGCGAGCGACGACAGTCTCGCTGTGTTCAATGGCGAAGCGCAGCTACCACCAGTCGAGGTCTACGAGTTGGTCGGGGCCGAGGACCCGGTCAGGGTCTCTTCGGACCCGCCGGTGATTGTCGCCGGTGGAGGTGATTCATGGCCACAGCTCGCACAGCAGGGCCTTCTCGACGGTGGCCCGGTCTTGTACACGGGGACTGCAACAAACGAAGACTTGGTGCGAGCTCTCGCGGCGTCCTCGCCCGCCGTCGTCAGTGACGGGGCTCGGCGTCGATATGTCCAGGTCCGAACCGGAAGGATGGCGCTCTCACACACACTGGCGTTGGTCGAGGAGACACCCCGACAACCGAGGAATCCATTCGGTGATCCCGGTTCACAAACGGTCGCGGTGTACGCCGACGCGATCTCGATCGAAGCATCGACGACTGGAAATGGCGTGACTCCCTTCGACCCGAGCCAGAGGCCATCGAACGCGTTCGACGAGGTGCCCCACACGGCATGGACGGTGAGCCCTCGGGCGGCCAATGACGCCTACCTCGAGGTCGAACTGAAGGATGCCGCGTCGATCACGGGCATCTCCGTCATGCCGTTCATCCCAGCAGGGCGTCCATCGATCGAACGGATTCGCGTCGAACTGATCGGCTCGAATGGTCCGTCGGTGGAACGAAGTGCATCACTCGCCGATGTCGGCGATGATGACTGGCTTCCTGTCGCAATCGAGCGAACGGACGTCACGAAGATTCGGCTTCATCTCGAAGGTTCGAACAGTGTCGGCAACTCCATTGCGGGCATCTCCGAAGTTCGGGTGCTCGATGCCGACGGGCCGCTTGATCTCCGGGAGTTCCTTTCCACGCCTCGCGACCTCGAGCGGGCCGCATCGCGGAGTCCCGACGTCGAGGCCGCACTGGCGAACGCTGACGTGTCGTATTCATTTCGACGCAACATCGGAACGGGTGCTGTCGACGAGGAGTCCGAAATTCGCCGGACCTTCTGGTCACCAAGAAACGATGAGGTGGACGTGAACGGGACGGTCCTGCTCTCGCCCGCGACTCCGGATGTGACGGTCGATCACCTCCTCGGAGCCGACGTGGGTGCCTATGGATCCGAGCGAGCGGCCGGAGTCGAGAACGGATGGGGGATCAACGCCGTCGACGGCGAGCTGGCCACCTCGTGGCTCGCTCCGCCCAGGACGGGGGCAACGCTGAACGTGCGTCCGCCCGATCGACGGCTCGAAATGGTCGAATTCATCTTCACAACGTCACGAGATGACCCCAGCGGCCCAACCGCCTTCTCGACGGTGGAGAACGTGTACGTCACCGCAACCGGGGCGAACGAAGCGGTCAGCCGCGAGGTCCGGGCTGGCGATGCCATCTGCTCGACGCCCACTGGCGGCGGACTGCAGTGCACGGAATCCATCGTCGTAGCGCTTCCGCAAGACACCTACGACACCATCGAGCTGGCGTTCGGTCGGATCAACCCCTCCGGCGACGCCCTTGTTTCGCTCCCGGTTGCCCTCAGCGAAGTCACCTTCGACGGTGTACCCCCGACCGATACGGAGACACAGAGCGCCGGCAAGTGTTTGGACGCATTCGAGATCGACGGCACGTCGCAAGGTGCCCGGCTCGTCGGTTCGCGAGAGGCGCTACTCAATCAGGAGGTCGTGGTGTTCGAGTCATGCTCACCGTTGAGTCTCGGCCGGGGCGAGCACCAGTTCACATCCGAACCAACGTGGTCGGGCGCGATGTCGGAGCTGCTGATGGCAAGCACAAGCGACCGAAACGAGTTCGCACGCGACGAGACCGCGAGTGTGAGGGTGATCGAGCAGACCGCAACGAGAGTCGTGCTCGACGTGACGACCGGCGACGGCGCGTATCTGCTCGGCCCTGGGTCATACCACGTCGGCTGGGCAGCGAGTGTTGACGGGGTTGAGATCGGTCGAGCTGCGCCGCGCGACACGCTTTCGGCCTGGCAGGTGCCGCCACTCGATCATGCTCGCGTGGTGCTGACGTTCGTTCCGCAACGTACTTACGAATTGGCGCTGGCCATGAGCGCAGCCGGAGTGGCAATCTGCCTGTATCTCGTAGCACGGAGACGACGTTCGTGAGACGAGATCGACTTCTACTCACCATCGTCGGAGCAGCACTCGGCATTGCGGTGCTCGGCCTCGCCACCGCAGCCGCCGGAGCGGCCCTCGGATTCGTCAGCGCATCGAGCCGACGCCTGGCAGCGGTCACCGCGGTCTCACTCCTCGTGGCGACGGCTTTGTTCGCTGTGACGGAGCAAACGCTCGACTTGGGGACATTCGGGCAATTCGTCGACACTCGACCCTCGGCGAACGTAACGGCGAGGCTTGTGTCAGTCGCGTGGATGATTGCCGTCGTGGTTGGCTGGACGGGAACTCGGACCGCCGCCGGGGATGTCGACAATGACAAATCAAGCCTGGTTCAGTCGTCGACCCCTGGCACTCGGGCATCCGTCGGAGTCGCAGCGATCGTCGGCACGGTTGCCGCCATCGGAACGCTGGCCCTCGTGGGCGACCACACATGGTCGTGGGCCTCGATCCCGATGCTCCTCGGCTCCATCGTGCTGCTCGTTGCATTTGATTCCCCGCGAATACTGCACTCCGAACTGACGACCGTGATCAGGACGATTCCCAGTCGAGCTCTCTCTTGGGGGACCGAACGCAACGACGAGATCGTGAAGGGTTCGCTCTGGATGCTCGGTGGCACCGCCGTCGTGTCGCTTGGGTCGTTCGTGTTCTGGATTGCGGCAACGCGAGTCGTGCCACAAGAGTCGGTGGGAGTGGCCGCGGCGCTCTTCAGCGTGGTGACGTTCCTCAACTATGCAACTTCGCTCGGCCTCCCGATTGCCTTGTCGAGATTCGCAAGGGATACGACATTGACATCCTCGGTACTCTTCACCTGGTCGCTGGTGCTGACGTTGCTCAGCTCGGTGGTCGGCGTAGCGATCTTCGCCTTGTTCGCCCCTGGGACAATTGTCGACGCGATCGGATCGTTGACTGGATGGGCCATCCTCGCACTGAGTGTTGCGGGCATGTCGCTGTCGGTATTGGTCGACGTTCGTTGCATGACCCTTCGGATCTGGCCTTGGTTCTTCTGGCGAACGGTTGCGATCTTCGTGGTTCGTATCCCGTTCCTCGTTCTGGTACCGGAGACTGACCCAGCACTGTTCTTGTTTCTCGTCGTCGCCGGCGCGTACGGATTCACCGGGTTGATCTGGCTCGGGGCACTGCTCGTCAGAACGAAGGAACGCATCCGTGTGCGCCCGGCACCGGAGCAGACACCGGACATCGTGCGATACGCGATCGTCAACTACTTCGGGCAACTCGCGATGCAGGGCCCCTTCTTCGTCGTACCACTCATTGTCTTGTCGTCGTTGAGCGCTGAGGCGAACGCAAGTTTCTACCTCGCATGGGGAATCATGTCGGTCGTCGTCATCTCGGTGCAGATGACCGGACAGGTCTTGCTCGTGGAGGGCAGTCAGGGAACGAACGCCGCCGGGCAAGCCACCGCAACGCTCGTAGTCGGCCTCGCGATCAGCGTGTTCTCGCTCGTCGCCGTGTCGGTGTTGGGTTCGGTGATCCGCGCGATCTACGGGAACGCATATTCCGACGTCCCATCGCTGCTCGTGATACTCATCGCCGGCACGGTGCCATACACCGTGACGGTCGTCGGGCTCAATATGGCTCGACTGGAATCCAATCAACGGGCGACAATCGTGATTGCCCTGACGTTCACAGCGTTCGTGCTGGTTCCGACGCTCGTGTTCACCGACGGACACGGGGCCATCGGGGCCGCGTGGGGATGGCTGCTCGGCAACTGTGGGGCAGCTGTCGTGGTGATTGCGATGTACAAGATCGAGATCATTGAATCGCTTCAGCGGCTTCGGCTCGGTCGTGCCGTTCGCGAAGACTCCCCCAGCACGGCAACGCCTTCAGGTTCGGACGATCCTGTGCCAGGTCAGTAGACCCCCCGCCCGCCGCGTGGCCGATCGCTGCCAGTCTGGTCAGACCAATTGCTCCAAGACCACGGACAGCGAGGTTCTTCACGAACCATGGAACGTTGACGACTTGGCGAGCAATGTTACCGAGCCGCTCAACGCCGTGTACATCCCGGTGTTGATAGACGGCAAGCGACCGAACCCGGCCGACGTAGATCCATTCGGCCGAAAACCAGAGCGATCGCACGACCGCAAGGGTCACGAACAACGACGTGTACACGTCGTGTATGGCCATGGTGCCACCCGGCTCGACCCGGACGCCCCAGCCCGTGATGTCCGAGAGAGCCGGCGCATAACCGTGAGCTCCGTCGACGTACAGCAAGTCGATCGGGGGTCGTAACGAGTTGAAGGGCATTCTGACTGAACTCGCGTACGGAGATGACGCGATCGCGGACCCCACACTTCGAGGATTCTCGAAGAACTTCGAACGGTCGGCTTCACCCTCGGCCGTACAGCTGTCCCACTCCCGGGAGAGCGTTCATTACCGCGTGGGGGTGATCGCATAGACCGAGACGGATTGATCCACCGCCGACGCAAGCACAACTGTCGACTTACCTTGGAAGCTGCCGATTTCCACGATGGTTCCGGTCCGGGCTACATCGAGCGCAAGTTGGCAAAGGCGACGAGCCTGTGCTGGCCTCAACCACCCTGCATCTCGTTGTCAGCGACGTTCGAATTCTGGTCGGTTTCGACGCTTGAAAAGTGAACGGTGTTCGGGCAGCTTAGGGGTCGGGTTGGTCGGTGGTGGTGCGGATGCTTGGGAGGCTGTCGATGCCTCGTCCGCGGAGTCGGTAGCTGGCGCCTTTGAGGGTGAGGACGTCGGCGTGGTGGACGATGCGGTCAATCATCGCGGCAGCGACGGCTTGGTCGCCGAACACGCCGCCCCAGCCGGAGAACGGCAGGTTCGAGGTCAAGATGAGCGAGGCGTGTTCGTAGCGCGATGACACCAGTTGGAAGAACAGGTTCGCGGCGTCTTGTTCGAAGGGCAGGTAGCCGACTTCGTCGACGATGATCAGCCCGTAGCGGCGCAGCTTGGTGAGCTCGGCGGGTAACCGTCCGGCGCGGTGAGCGTCGGTGAGTCGGGTGACCCAGTCGGTGGCGGTGGCGAACAGGACCCGGTGTCCGTGTCGTGCGGCGGTGATCCCGAGCCCGGTGGCGAGGTGGGTTTTGCCGGTGCCGGGAGGACCGAGGAGCACGACGTTGCGGGCTTCGGTCAAGAACCCGCCCGATGCCAGAGCCCCGACTTGGGATCTCACTGCGGGTTGGGCGTCCCAGTCGAAGTCGTCGAGGGTCTTGCGGGCGGAGAACCCGGCGGCACGGATGCGTAGCTCGGCGCCGGACAGCGTTGCGGGCACTCACTTCTCGTTCGAGCACCGCGGCGAGGTAGTCCTCATGTGTCCAGCCGGCATCGCGGGCCTGCTCCGCGAGACGAGCGGCGGCTTCGGTGATGCGGGGCGCTTTGAGCGCGGCGGCCAGGTAGTGGATCTGCTTGACCGACTCGGATGCGGATGTCTTGGCGGCCATCAGATGACCTGCCGATCGACGCTGAGCCCGAACGCCCGGTCATAGTCGGACAGATCCCGTGTGAGGTCGTCGACGACCTCGATGATGCGGGGGCGTTGGAACGCTGCTCGAAGCTCGCGGGCGGTCTCGACGTGGGCTGGGTCGGTGACGGTCATGCCTCGGGCCCACACCCGAACATGATCGGCGACCAGACGTCCTTCCATGCGCACACGCACCCGGTTCAGATCGGCGGCGACGTCGACGAGGCGGCCGATAGCGGTCGGGTCGACCGAGTAGTCGTTGCTGTCGCAGCGCACGTAGTAGTCCCGCCCGAGCCGGACCTGGTTGCGCCAACCGAGATGCAACGGGATCGGCGGCAACGCCGCATCGCTGCCGGTCGGCGTCGATCAGATCGATCGGACGGGACTTGACCGTGCGCACCACCCGGGCGTTCGCCCGTTCCAACCAGTCTGCGAACTGGGCGTTGAAGTCCTGCGGGGAAGCGAACGTTCGCCCTGGCATGAACGACGTTTCGAAGAACCCGTTGCGTCGCTCCACGATGCCTTTGGACTCCGGATCCCTGGGCTTGAGCAGCACCAACTTGGTCGCCAAGGTTCCCATGAGGGCCTGTCAAGTTGTTTGTGTAAGCGGGGCGGGTCGGGTGTTCACAGGTAGTGGTTGATGCGGTCGGGGTAGACGAGGGTGAGTTGTTCGAGGGCCTGTTTCCAGTTCGTGGTGATCTGGCCTTCGACGAGTCGGCCGGGGGCCCTTCGCTTGGTGGCCGGTAGCCCGCGTTCCTTGGCTCGTTCACGGGCTCGTTTGTCTTCGATGTTGCAGATCGCCAGCCAGAGCAGCTTGACCACGGCGAGGTCGTTGGGGAAGTGACCGCGGTTCTTGGTGACTTTGCGCAGCTGATAGTTCAACGACTCGATCGAGTTCGTCGTGTAGATCACCCGTCGCAGTGCCGGCGGGAACGCCAGGAACGGCGTGAACCGCTCCCAGGCGTCACGGAACGCTCTGATCGTGGACGGATAGCTCTTGCCGAGCGGGGTCGCCTCGAACGCTTCGAGCTCGACAAGTGCGCCGTCGGCGTTGGCGGCCTGATAGATCGGCTTCAACGCCGCAGCGACAGCTTTGCGGTCCTTGTAGTTCACGAATCGCATCGCCGCTCGGATGAGGTGCACGACGCAGGTCTGAACCGTGGCTTGGGGCCAGGTCGCAGCGATTGCCTCGGGGAACCCGGTGAGGCCGTCACAGCACACGATGAGCACGTCACGCACCCCACGGTTGGCGAGCTCGGCACACACCGACGCCCAGAACTTGGCGCCCTCGGTGGTCTGCACCCAGATTCCCAGCACGTGCTTGATGCCGTCCATGTCGACACCCACGGCGATGTGGGCGGCCTTGTTGCCGACGTGGCCGCCGTCGCGGACCTTGACGATGATGGCGTCGAGGTAGACCACCGGATACAACGCCTCGAGCGGGCGTTGCTGCCATGCGAGGACTTCGTCGCACACGGCGTCGGTGACCTTGGAGATCGTCTCGGGTGACAGGTCGGTGCCGATCGTGGACGCCAGGTGATGGCCGATGTCGCGGATCGTCATCCCGCCCGCATACAGCGACACGATCATCGCATCGAGCCCGTCGAGACGACGGGCCCCTTTCGGGACCAGCATCGGCGTGAAGGTGCCGTCACGATCACGCGGGACCGCCAACTCGACGTCACCGATCTCGGTCGCCACCGTCTTGGCGAACGTCCCGTTCCGCGAGTTCGAGAACTCCGCCGCCGCCGGATCACCGCGGTCATAGCCGACATGGTCGGACAGCTCGGCCTCCAGCCCCCGCTCCAGCGATGCCTTCAGCATCCCTTTCAACAGACCGGCATGCCCAGTCAACGATTCGCCGGCATCGATACGGGCGAAGATCTCATCGAGCGCGCCCGACTCCTTCAACGAGTCGGCGATCTCTTTCTGCTGCCGGCGACGCTCCTCGCGCTCCGGATCGGCCTTGGTCATAGACATCAGTGTGTTCTCCAATCGGGTAAGGACCCGACCCGCTTACACAATCCATCTGACACCCCCTCCCATGAACGACGCCACCCCCTCAGCGCGGCGCAGCCCGCGACCGATGCCCGGTTCGTTGTCCCAGATCAACCGGCGCGGCACCCGCCCCAACTGTTGGATCAGCTCCCACGATCCCAGCAACAGGTCCTCGGTCTTGCGGGTCGGGATCATTCGCCCCGTCATGAACCTCGAGTGCGCGGCGGTGATCACCAACGTCGGCAACAACGACGTCGTCCCGTCCTCGAGCGGGATCCGCTTGGGCGGGAACCACAGATCACACTGCGCGGCGTCACCCGGCTCCCACGTCAACCGGTCCGCAGGATCCGGCGGCCGATACTGCGGCCGCAGCACCTTGACGTTCTCCCGGAACCAGGTGATCGACCCCGACCAGCCAACCCGCTCGGCGATCACCGTCGCCGGCATGTCCGGCTCAGTCTCCAACAACGCCCGCACCCGCTGCTCGAACGACGCGAACGACGTCGGCTGCGGCGTGCGCTCATACCTGGGTGGCGCTTCCGACATCACCGCCTTCAGCACCGTCGTGCGCGAGATCCCCAACCGCTTCGCGATCTGAGCCTTCGGCACCCCCTCCCGGTCCAGCCTGCGAATCAACGCCCAATCTTCCAAAGTGATCACACTCCAATCGTCGAGTGTTCACTTTTCACCGTCGAAACTGACCAGTTTTCAAGCATCGTCGACACTCGTTCACTTGCTCGTGAATTACCTCATACACGTTCATGGTCGGATTCCTTCGAGTCGATTGGATCACAAGCTACTGTAAGCTTGGCGGTCGCTGTGACGGTCGGACGACGGGGGTCCTATGGTGAGCGCGATGAAGAGAATGGCCCTTTGGTGTCTCTCCCGCGTGTGGAAATTGCTACCGGATCGGGCCATCTACCAGGCCATTGGCTGGTGGTATCCCCGGCGACGCGAACCCGAGATCCGTCTCGTGGATCAAATGATGCCGGCTGGTGGCGTCGCGATCGACATCGGGGTCTGGTATGGCCCCTGGACGAAAGCCCTGGCGCGACGGGCATCTGTTGTGCACGCGTTCGAACCTCAACCGGATCTGTGCAGATTTCTCCGGAAAGTATGTGAGCCCAACGTGGTCGTGCATCAGTTGGCGTTGTCAGATGTGAGCGGCGTGACTGAACTCTGGACCGACGAAGGGGCGCCCGCGCTCAACAGTCTTGGATCAGTCGAGCACTCTGAGGGCTCCATGACGGTGATCTCGGTTCGCACCGCGCCGTTGGACGCAAGCCACCTGTGTGATGTCGCGCTGCTCAAAATCGATGTCGAAGGCCATGAAGCGGCCGTCCTCCGCGGGGCCACCGCCACGATCGATCGAGAACGACCGCGCATCGTGATCGAGATCGAGCAGCGCCATCTCAACTGCCCGATCTTCGACATCTTTGATCAGATTCGAGCGCACGGCTACCGGGGGTACGCGTTGAGGATCGGAGTTCCAGAGCCCCTGGAGACTTTCAGCCTTCAAGGCGATCAACTTGCATGGGTCGAGCATCTCCCGGCTCGTGAATACGTCAACAACTTCCTCTTCCTCCCCGATGAGGATCCCTGGACTCCATCATCGCCTGACAAGCAAGCGGCATGATCAGTCATCCCTCATCGTGCGTCTGGCCGTTTGTCATTGGCCTCTCGATCAGCTTGCTTACGGTCGCTTGTACCACGAGCGAGGCGAACCGCACCGGCCAGGCCGGGCCCTCCTCGGGTGTCGCGACGTCGGTGGGTCCGGAACCAGCCATCATTCCGACATCGGTTCCCGATTCGACGTTTCCACCGTCGTCGCCACGTCCGGACGCGCCCAACGTCATCGTGTTCATGACCGATGATCAATCGATCGAGCAGATGTCTGCGCTTCCCGAAGCAAGCGCCTTGTTGGCCGGTCGCGGCGTGACCTTCAGCAACTCCTTCGTGAATTACCCGACCTGTTGTCCATCTCGCGCCACCTTCCTGACCGGGCAGCATGCGACCAATCACCGCGTGCTTTGGAACCGACCCCCGTCTGGCGGCTACGAGAACTTCGCTGATCAGGACACCACCTTGGCGATGTCGCTTCAGTCAAATGGGTACGATACGTACTTCGTCGGGAAGTACCTGAACGGCTATGGAATCACGCCCGACTATCGCGTGACACCACCGGGCTGGAGTAACTTCTACGGCCTCGTCGACCCCACTGCCACCATGTACCTCGGATACTCGATCTTTCATGACGGACAGATCACCGACTACACCATGCGCGACGAGGATTATGTCACCGACGTGATGACCGACATAGCACTGGACAACTTGCAGAAGCAGGCTGAGACAGGCGGCCCGCTGTTCATGTGGGTTTCGTACGTGGCTCCTCATCCCGCTGGTGGCGTCGGGCGGGTCGAATTCGAGGCAGATGGACTGAACGCACTCCGCGTCGAACTCGACGAGGGCCCGAAAGCCGCAATACCCGCTACCCGTCATGTCGGGCTCGCCGACGATGTCTCACTTCCGGTGTTCCCCTCGTACAACGAGGAGGACGTCACGGACAAGCCGGCTCCGCTTCAGCGACCGCTACTGGGCATTGCGCAGGACGAAGCTGTTCTAGCCGCATACCGACGTGAGGTCGAATCGCTGATCTCGGTTGATGAAAGCATTCTGGCGATCGTGGACGAGTTGGAAGCGCAGGGTCGCTTGGACAACACGTATCTGATGTTCACGTCCGACAATGGGCAGATGCACGGCCAGCACCGATTCGAATCGGGCAAGTACTTGGTGTACGAACCATCGATTCGCGTTCCTCTGATCATTGCAGGTCCCGATGTACGTGTCGGCAAGGCGGACAGCCTGGTCAGTAACGTCGACCTGGCGCCAACCATCGCCGATCTCACCGGGACAGATCTACTACGCGAACCGGATGGGAAATCGTTGGTACCACTCTTGCGCGACGAGAACACCACCTGGAATCGGGCGCTGTTCATTGAGGCACGAGGTCCGATCGCCGAACGTCGCCCTCAATACGTGGCAGTGCGGACCAGTGACTGGTTGTATGCCGAGTACACCAGCGGTGATCGTGAGTTGTACAACCTCATTGCCGACCCCGACGAATTGGTGAACGTCGCCGCTGACCCTTCCTACGGCGCCACGATTCTCCAACTTTCCCAATCGCTCCGATCCCTCGAGTCATGCAAGGGGTCCACCTGTGCCGAAATCGGCAACATCGAGCCATGATCCCAGTCCACAATCGCTGCCCATCAAGAACCGGTCGCAAGGACCGCACAGAATGGTCGCTCTGTTCGAGAATCCGCCCGAGGTCGTCGAGTTGCTCATCCAGGACGTCGAGGAGTTCGTCGAGAACTGTTGGACGATGGCTGTGCAGGGCGCACGAGTCCACTAACGCGGCCAGCCAGTTCTCCAGCAACGCTCGCGGTCACAATTCGACGACGACCGAGTTGTCGATCCACCACGACATTCGAAGCATCTCGAAAGATCCCATGTCCCCAACACCTTGAGCTCTCGCGAACTCCTCACCGGTGAACCACACCCAACGATCAGCCGACTCTCGGGCTCGCGGCTGCGGAGGCCTTCCTGGTGGATACACGACGGCCGCCCCGCTCATCAGATCGGTGGATCCAGGTCCAGACGCAGCGTCTTAACCGGAGGAGGCGGCGCGCCAGAAGGCTCGATAGCTCGGGTACTCGAGGGCGTCGGTGACCCATCCCGAGGCGACGAGTTCCTGGTGCAGCTCGGGCAGGTTGTACCAGGGCACACCCATGTCGACGTGGTGGGCGAGGTGCCAACCGGTGTTGTACGGCACCATCCAGTAGCGGGCGAGGCGACTCTGGCGGATGACGTGCGTGGTCAGACGACGGTCCTTCGATCGGACCATGCCACCGTGCTCGGCGATGGCGCGGAGCCGGTTCGACACCTTCCACAACGTCGACCACGACACGATCCACACCACGTAGGCGAATGGACGCATGAACACGAGCGACGTACCGAGCATCACTGCGTGCACGAGCATGATCTCGCGCGCCTCGGTCTGGCCCCGTCGAAGGGCTTGGTAGAGCGACCGGAAGTTCTTCGACGCGCTGTTGCCGGTCGCATCGCGACGGAGCTTGCGATGCCACGAGGCACGCGACACCGGATATCCGGAATAGAGCCCGAGGTCGGGCTCGTCGGGGCCCATCTCGTCGCGGTGATGAGCGAAGTGTGCTCGCCGGTAGGCCAGCATCGCCTGGTACGTCGGATACGCCAGGAGCCAGCGACCGACGCCATCGTTGAGGCCCCGCCGGGTGAAGAGCAACCTGTGCGCCGCTTCGTGGGCGAGGATGTTCAGACACACGTGCCCACGAACCATGAGCACGAACGCCAACAGGTACGACCACCAGGTGTTGATCCACGCAGCAGCGATCACCACGCCGAACGACTGCAGCAGCGTGCTGACGACGGCAACGACGTTGCGGGAGTTGGAGATGCGGCGCAACTCGTTGCGCAGCGGCGGGCGCGGCTTGCCACGTTCGTTGAGACGGTCGGTGGGCAGGACGTCGGGCAGCGCCTCGGCGGGCGGAACCATCGTGCGCTGCGCCGGCGGGCTCGCCATCTGGGTCATGAGTTCATGTTACATTCCACGATCGTCATGATCAACGAGCGTACGAATCGTAGTGTCGAACTCGATCCACTCAGCCCGCGCTCGATCGTGCTCTCCGTACTGCTCGGGACCCATCCACCGTCGATGCCCGTGGGCCGATTGCTCGACTTCACGTCGCTGTTCGGGATCACGGCCGGCACGACGCGCACGGCGCTGTCGCGGATGGTGACTCACGGCGAACTCCTGAACGACGAGGGCGTCTACCGATTGAGCGGTCGACTCCTCGAACGCCAGTCGCAACAGGACGCCGGACGCGAAGCGCGTCCCACCACCTGGGACGGCACGCTGGTGGTTCGTCGCGGTGCTCGTCGACCGCCGTTCGGTCGCCGATCGGCGTGCGTTCCGATCGCGTGCCACGGGTGCCCGGTTGGGGGAACTGCGTCCTGACACCTGGTTGCGTCCCGCCAACATCGACGTCCCCACCGATCTGGCCGACGCATTGACGACGCGCGGGCCGCTGGTGTCCGGCGACGATGTCGCCCTGGCACGGCGACTCTGGGACCTCGACGCGATCGACGCGACGGCGCGCTCACTCGTTTCGGCGCTGCGCTCCACCTCGGCGACCTTGGTCGACGATCCGGGCGACTCGACGCTCGCCGACGCGTTCGTGCAGTTGGCTGCGTGTCAACGCTTCCTGCGAACCGAACCGCAACTCCCCGAATCACTCGATCCGAGTCGGTCGAGCGTCGAACTTCGAACGGCCTATGCCGACGTGGTCGTGTCCTTCCAGCAACGGCTCGCCGCGTTCTTCGAACGCCGAAGATCGGCTGGGAACACCCCGATGGTCAGTACAGGCGTGAGGTCAGTACAGGCGTGAGGTGAGCTGGCGGCGGTACTCGGCCGTGCGCGGGTCGGTCGGACCCATGAGCTCGAGCAGGTCGACGTACTTCTGGCGCGCGTCGTCGTCGGCCTTCACCTGGTCGAGCAGCGCGGTGAGCTGGTCGTCGTAATCGTCCTGTGGTGCGATGCCGACACGGGCGAGCGCCGCAACGTGACGGGTGCGCTCCGACTCGGGTATCCGCGCCAGCAGCGCAAGCGCTTCGTCGCTGTTGCCCTCGGCGATGAGCAGCTCGGCGAGCGCCACGATGATGTCCTCGTTCGCCGGCTCCATCGACAGCGCAATCCGCAAGCTGCCCTCGTCACCCGCCTCGAGCAGCTCGGCGACGGCGACCTCTTCCTCGGTCGGAAGCAGGGCGTCGACGAACTCCTTGACGGCGTGCTCCGGGTACGAACCCATGAAGCCGTCGACCACTGCGCCATCCTTGACGGCATACACCGCCGGGATCGACTGCACCTTGAACGCTTGGCTCAGACCGGGATTCTCGTCGACGTTCACCTTGACCAGCACGACCTTGCCGCCGGTCTCGTCGATGACCTTCTCGATGATCGGCCCGAGGGTCTTGCACGGACCACACCACGGCGCCCAGAGGTCGACCACGACGGGGACCTCCGCTGACTTGTCGATCACGAGCGTCTGGAAGGTTTCGTCGGTGACATCGATGGCTGCCATGGACTCAACGCTACCGGTGGCGGATGAGTACCCTCGGCACCACATGACTGGGGAGCGAGATGCCATGAACGCCATACCGGGAATCGATGTGGTGGCTGTCACCGACTGGCTGGAGTCGAACGTCGATGGTGCCGTCGGACCGTTCACGTTCGACGTGATCGCAGGCGGTCACTCGAACCTCACCTTCCGAGTCACCGGGTCGGATGGCACCCGTATCGTGTTGCGTCGTCCGCCGCTCGGCCACGTTCTGGCGAGCGCCCACGACATGGGTCGCGAGCATCGGATCCTGTCGGGCCTCCAGACCTCCGCGGTGCCGGTACCCCCGGTGTTGGGATTCTGCGACGATCTCGACGTCAACGGCGCGCCGTTCTACGTCATGGGATTCGTCGACGGCCACGTACTCCGCGACCGCGTCACGTCGGAGGCGGCACTCCCCGACGAGGCCACCCGGAGCAATGCCAGCCGGTCACTCGTCGACACGATGGCGGCCATCCACGCCGTCGACCTCGACGCCGCCGGGTTGGCCGACCTCGGTCGCCACGACGGCTACATCGAGCGGCAACTGAAGCGCTGGTACGGGCAGTGGAACCAGGGCAAGACCCGTGAACTCGCTGCCGTCGATCGCGTCTACGAGGGCCTCCTGGCCCGAATTCCCGAGCAGGGCCCAGCCACCATCGTCCACGGCGACTACCGCCTCGACAACTGCATGGTCGGCGACGACGGCGAGGTCGTTGCCGTACTCGACTGGGAGATCTGCACACTCGGAGATCCGCTGGCCGACGTGGGCCTGTTGCAGGTGTACTGGAACGGCCCGAACGACGCCGAGGGCGCATGGAGCGGCACATCGACATCGGCTCCCGGGTTCTGGGATCGCCATCAGCTGGCCGAGCGCTACGCCGAGGTCTCCGGGCGCGACATCTCGCAGCTCGACTTCTACGTCGCCTTCGCGTTCTGGAAGCTGGCCTGCATCATCGAGGGCGTCTACTCGCGATACCTCGGAGGTGCGCTCGGCGATCGTCCCCCCGAGGAACTCGCGCCGTTCAAGCTGCAGGTGGAACAGGCCGCCGCCACTGCCGAGCGCTACCTGGATGCATTGCCATGAGCGAGGGGCGCACCGACGGCGACGGAGCGTACGAGTGGCTCGTCGACGAACCGATGCTCCACGAGCCCATCCTCGTCGTGATGCTGACCGGGTGGATCGATTCCGCCAACGCTGCGGCGTCGGCGGCCGATGCGCTGTCGAAGGAGTGCGAGACGAGCCCACTCGTGCGGTTCGACGACGACACGTTCATCGACTACCGGGCCCGCCGACCGATCATGGAGCTTCGTGACGGCATCAACTCCGACCTCGTCTGGTCGACGATCGAGCTGCGCTCCGGGCGTTCGACGTCGGGACGTGACGTCCTCGTGCTGACCGGCCCGGAACCCGACATGGCCTGGCACCGCTTCGCCCGGGCGATCTCCGACATCGCGGTCGAACTCGGTGTCACGAAGATGGTTGCCTTCGGCGCCTACCCGTTCGCTGCGCCGCACACGCGCACGCCGCGCCTGTCGTGCTCGTCGCCGTCGACCGAGGTCCTCGCGAACGTGACGTTCGCGCGCAGCTCCGTCGATGTTCCTGCAGGCATGGCAGCGGCGCTGGAGCACGCGATGCACGCCTGCAAGATCCCGGCGCTCGGAATCTGGGTGCAGGTTCCGCACTACGTGGCTGCGCTGCCCTACCCGGCAGCGTCGGTGGCGCTGCTCGACGGCCTGACCGAGGTCACGGGCATCGAGGTGGCCGCCGCCGACCTGCGCGCCGCAGTCGGCCCACAGCGACGACGGATCGATGCATCGATCGCCGACAACGCCGACCACGCGACGATGCTGCGACAACTCGAGGAGATGTACGACGCATCGACCGACGGCGAGGTGACCCCGGGTCCGGCGTTCGAGATGCGCTCGGGTGACGAACTCGCCGACGAGATCCAGCAGTTCCTCCGCGACCAGGACTGACCCGGTCATCCGGTCGGTCCGCCGGTGGTCTAGCGTCCGGGTCATGAAGATCGACGGCAACATCGGCACGGACCTCCGCAACGTCGCGCAGAACGCGAAGGAGGTGGAGGCCGCCGGATACGCCGGAGCATGGACGGCAGAGACGTCGCACGACCCGTTCCTCCCGCTGTTGTTGGCGGCCGAACACACCGAGACACTGGAGCTCGGCACGTCGATCGCCGTGGCGTTCGCCCGCAACCCGATGACACTCGCCAACACCGCCTGGGACCTCCAGGCGTACTCGAAAGGGCGCTTCATCCTCGGCCTCGGCAGCCAGATCAAGCCACACATCACGAAGCGGTTCTCGATGGAGTGGAGCCACCCGGCGCCGCGGATGCGCGAGATGGTGCTGGCGATGCGTGCCATCTGGAACACGTGGTTGACCGGCGAGAAGCTCGACTTCCGCGGCGAGTTCTACACCCACACGCTGATGACCCCGTTCTTCACGCCGAACGCGAGCGAACTCGACGGGTTCGGCCCGCCCAAGGTGTTCCTCGCGGGCGTCGGCGAGCTGATGACCGAAGTCGCCGGCGAGGTCTGCGACGGGTTCCTCTGTCACGGCTTCACGACGGAGAAGTACCTCCGCGAGGTCACGATCCCCGCCCTCGAACGCGGCCGGGCGAAGGCGGGCAAGACCATGGAGGGATTCGAGATCATGGGGCCGTCGTTCGTGGTCACCGGCAACAACGACGAGGAGATGGAAGCGGCGGCCACCGGGACCCGCCAGCAGATCGCGTTCTACGGTTCGACGCCGGCCTACCGCAACGTGCTCGAGATCCACGGCTGGGGCGGGCTCCAGGACGAGCTGAACGCACTCTCGAAGCAGGGCGAGTGGGCCAAGATGGGCACCCTCATCGACGACGAGATCCTCAACACCTTCGCCGTCGTCGGCGAGCCGGAGAGCATCGCCCCCGAACTGTCGAATCGCTACGGCGACGTGATCCAGCGCATCAGCTTCTACGCCCCGTACGCCAGCGACCCGGATCGATGGGCAGCAGTGATGGCCGCCCTCCAAGCCGCCTGACCGTTACGACGTACACGATGTGTCAGACACATCGTGTACGTCGTCAGTGGGCGTGGGCCATGGTGCCGGCGCGGCGGCGGAACCGACCGCCGAAGACGTACGCCACGATGAAGAAGCACGCCGAGGTGAGCACGATCGTCGGGCCCGAGGCCACATCGAGGTGGTAGCTCGCGTTCATCCCGACGAAGCCGCTCAACGCACCGATCAACGCCGACAGCGCCAGCATCTTGGCGAAGCTGTCGGTGAGCATGCGGGCCACGACTGCGGGCACGACGAGCGTTGCGGCGATGAGCGTCACACCCATCACGTTCATCGTGGCCAGCACCGTCGCCGACAGCACGATCATCAGCAGCGCGTCGATCCACGCCGTGCGTACACCGGTCGCGGCGGCGACCTGCGAGTCGAACGTGGTGAACAGCAACGGCCGATAGAAGAAGAACACGATCGCTGCCGTCGCAAGTGCCACGCCGATGATCAGGAACACGTCGGCATTGGTGACGCCCAACACGTTGCCGAACAGGAGCGCGTCGGCGTTGCGCCCGGGCGATCCGTAGATCTGCACGAGCGCCAACCCGAGTGCGAACGACGCCGTGGTGACCACACCGATTGCCGCATCGGAGCCGATCGGCCGTCGACGAACGATCCCACCGATGGCGAGCGCGGTGATCACACCCCAGATGCCGGCGCCGAGGAAGAGGTTCACCCCGGCCAACCCGGCGACGGCGTAGCCACCGAAGATCGAGTGCGACAGCCCGTGGCCGATGTAGCTCATGTTGCGCAACACGACGTAGCAGCCGACGACGCCGCACAGTGCCCCGGCAATCGTGGCCACGTACAACCCGTTGCGGAAGAACTCGAACTCGTACGGCCGGATCAGCTCCGCCCAACTCATGCCGACGCCCCGCCGGACCGACGCAACGGCAGGACATTGTCACCGAGTGGCGCGTCGACGACCACCCGCATCCCACCGTGCTCGAGAACCTCCATCGGTGAGCCGTAGGTGCGTTCCAGCACGTCGGGCACGAGCACCTCGTCGGGCCTGCCTGCGCCGATCACCGAGCGATTCAGACACACGACCGTCGGGAGGTGCGCGGCGATCCCGTTGAGATCATGCGTGGTCAACACGATCGTGAGCCCATCGGCATTGAGGTCGTCGAGCAGGTGCAAGACGTCGTGTCGGGTCCGCACGTCGAGCCCGGACGTGGGTTCGTCGAGGAAGATGACCTGCGCATTGGTGAACAGTGCACGAGCGAGGAAGACGCGTTGCTGCTGGCCACCGGAGAGTTCGCGGATGTGCCGGCGACCCAACTCCGCCATGCCGAGCCGATCCAGCACCGACCCGATCTCGGCTCGTTCGCGCTTGGTGATCCACGGCATGCGCACTCCCCGGGCGCGGGCCATGCCGACGCACTCGGCCACCGTCACCGGGAAGTTCCAATCGATGGTCTCGACCTGCGGCACGAGGCCGACGGCGAGACCCTGCATGCGCCGGACGCTGCCCGACACCGGGGAAACCGTGCCGAGCATCGCCTTGAGGAGTGTGGACTTGCCGGAGCCCGACGGTCCGACGATGCCGATGAGGTCGCCGGCCTCCACCGTGAGGTCGACGTCGATCAGTACGGGCGCGCCGCCGTTGTAGTTCACGGTGAGCCGATCGACGACGATCAGGCCACCAGCGACAGGCGTCGTTGCGCTCATGAGACGGTCATTGCGGATACTCGGCGTTGTCGGTGACCACGTTGCGGATCGCGAAGGTCTTCAGGGCGCTCGCGTCACCGCCGAGGGCCTCGGTCATGGTGACGAAGTTGAACTTCATCAGGCCGAGCCACGAGTGTTCCTCTTCGCCGGGCGCTCCGGGAAGGTCGTCGTCGCGCAGGTCGTCGACGTACGTGGCGCCGGTCTCGTTGGCGATCTGCTCGAGCACGGGCGACGGGAACACTTCCGAGCCGAAGACGGCGGTGACGTTCTCGGCCTCGATCTGGTCGATCAGGTCGACGATCTCGGAGGGGGTCGGATCGCCGAAGTCCGACGGCTGGATCGCACCGATGACGTTCCAGCCGTACGTGTCGGCGAAGTAGGCGTAGGCGTCGTGGTAGGTGACGAGCTTGCGTTGCTCTTCGGGAATCGTGTCGAACGCCTCGTTGACAGCCGCATCGAAGTCGTCGACGAGCATCTCGAACTCGTCGAAGTTCGCGTTGTACCGGTCGGCGCAACTCGGGTCGAGTTCGACCATGTTGTCGCGGATGATGTCGGCGTAGACCTTCACGAGGGTCGGATCGGTCCACAGGTGGGGGTTGGGCTTGCCGCCGTCCTCGGGAAACGAGAAGTCGTACTTGTACTGCTCGGGCGAAATCGTCTCGTCGCCGAGTTCGACGATCTCCACGCCGTCGGCCACATTGGTCGCAGCGAGTTCCTTGGTCGGCTCCTCCAACTGGAGACCGTTGATGAACACGATGTCGGCGGTGGTCATCACTTCGGCGGCCGACGGTGGCGGCTCGAACGTGTGCGAGTTCGTTCCTTCGGGCACGATGCCGACGATCTCGGCGCACTCGCCGATGATGTTGGCCGCAATCGAGGTGATCGGCGCCACGGTGGTCACCACTTGGAGTTGGCTGCTCGTGCCACCGCCGGACGACGTTGCACCGGATGGCTCATCGCTCCCGCAGGCAGCCAGTGTGACGATCGTGACCGTCATGGCAGCAGCTGTCGATCGAACGACGAATCGATCGAGTCATTGCTGGAGCGCAGGACCATGCGAGCAACGCTAGTTGCGACCTGGTCGCAACACGACGTCGTGCTCGGATCTGATGACGGGATCGTTCATTCGAGCCCAGCGAGCATCGGCGCGCACCCTTGAGTATGGTCGCACGGATGCCTTCCGACTGCTGGAACGACTCGAGACTGGTGACAGGCCGGCTCGACGCCCAACGGGCCGACGACCTCGAGCGGTACGTGCGTTCCGGGGGCTCCGCGCTCATCGCCGTCGAGCCCGACGACCCTCACGCACTTGCACTCACCGGTGTCGAAGTGGCCACCGACCTGCCACGCACCGAGTGGTTCGTCACCCTGGCCGACCACGCCGCAGGTGCACGGCTCGAGGGCGAAGTCGCCGTGACGTCGGCCCTTCGACCGCTCCGGCCGGTCTCCGACGACGTTGTGGCCGCCGCCACCACGAGCGTCCGCTTCGTCCATCACCCGACGATCGCGGTGCGCCCGCTCGGCGCGGGGCGCATCGTCATCAGTGGGTTCGCCGACCTCCGCGCGCTGACCACGCATCCCACGCTCGGCCCGTACGTTGCGCGCCTCCTGCACCCTGTCGCGCCCAGCCGCACCACCGACTTCGGCGTCGGCGTCGTCGGCTACGGGCCGTTCGGAGGCATGGGGTATCTGCACGGCCTCGCCGCGACCGAGACCGAGGGTCTCGCACTGGTGGCAGCCGCCGACTCGGCGCCGGAACGACTCGTTGCCGCTCGCGCCGACTTTGCGGAGCTCGCGTCACACGATTCCGCCGAGTCCCTGGCAGCCGACCCTGCCGTCGACATCGCGATCATCGCCACTCCCCCGGCGCTGCACGCCGAACTCGCACTGCAACTGCTGCGAGCCGGCAAGCACGTCGTGATCGAGAAGCCGATGTGCCTGCGTCGCGCCGACGCCGACGAGATCATCGCGACGGCGATCGACCTCGACCGGACCGTCACCGTGCACCAGAGCCGTCGATGGGATCGCGACTGGCTCGCCGTCCGCAACATCACGGGCCGGGGCGACATCGGCGAGATCTTCAACATCGAGACGTTCGTCGGTGGATTCGAGCATCCGTGCCGCGCCTGGCACTCGGAGGAGTCGATCTCCGGCGGCGCAATCTACGACTGGGGTTCGCACCACGTCGACTGGATCGTCCAGCTCTACGGTTCGGCGCCGAGCCGGGTGCTGTGCAGCGCTCACACCCGGGTGTGGCACGACACCACGAACGCCGACCAACTCTCGCTGTGGATGCAGTGGCCCGACGGGCGCGAGGCAACGTTCCGTCAGAGCGACGTGTGCGCGATCCGCCGCCCGAAGTTCCACATCGAGGGCACCCGAGGCACGATCGAGGGTCACTATCGGCCGCTGCGTGCCGACTCCATCGAGCCCGGACGGGGACACGTGGAGCAGGTCTCCCACCACGCCGAGGCGCCGGTCGACCTGACCGTTGCCACCTACGAGGGGTCGATGGGACTGCGCGAGTCGGTTGTCGGCCCGGCCCCGCATCCGGGCTGGGGGTTCCATCGCAACCTGGCGGACCACTTGCTCCTGGGTGAGCCGCTCGCGGTGCGGCCCGAGCAGTCACGTGACGTCGTCGCCGTGCTCGAAGCCGGTCATCGGTCGGGCGCCAACGGCGGCGAGCTGATCGAACTCGGGTGAACGTGAGCGACACGTCGGCAGTTGGATTCGGGGTCATCGGCGCTCGCTCGATGGTGGCGACCAAGGCGGTGATGCCGGCGATCGATGCGTCCGATCGGGCCCGGCTGGTGGCCGTGTCGTCGCTCGGCGGGCCGATCCCCGAGCCGTGGGCACACCTCGGCGCCGGGCTGTACGACGACGTCATCGACCACCCCGACGTCGAGGTCGTCTACATCCCGCTCCCGAACGGCATGCACCTCGAGTGGGTCGAGCGGGCGATCGCCGCCGGCAAGCACGTCCTGTGCGAGAAGCCGGTCGCACCGACCGCCGACGCATCGCGGCAGATGTCCGAGGCCGCCGACCGGGCAGGTGTCCTCGTCGCCGAGGCCTGGATGACCCCGTTCGATGCACGCTGGCGCCGGGCGTTGTCGATGGCGGCCAGCGGTGAGCTCGGCGAGCTCCTCGACATCGATGCCTCGTTCACGTTCACGATCGGACCCGACGGCAACGACAACTACCGGTGGTCGCCCGATCAGGGTGGGGGTGCGTTGCTCGACGTCGGCATCTACTGCCTCGGCCCGATCGTCGAACTCTGGGGAGCACATCCCGACCTCATCGACGCAACCGCGCTGTGGCACACGACCGGCGTCGACGCCCGAACCGAAGCCACACTCGAATGGGTCGACGGTCGCCAGGCGCGCATCCGATGCTCGTTCGTCGATGCCGACGAGCAGCGCCTCGAGATCATCGGCCGGGATGCCTCCCTCGTCCTCGCGGCCGACGCGCACACCGGCGGGGTGCGTGCCGACACCATCCTGCTCGCGCCGACCGACGGCCGTCTCCGCAACGTGTCGGTCACACCGAGCGATCCGTATCTGGGTATGGTCGACGCGTTCGCCGATGCCGTCCGCGGCAACGCACCGTGGCCTCGACCCATGTCTGCCACTGCCGACCTCCTGTCCCTCATCGAACGAATCGAGCAGGCGAGCCGATGATCGAACCGCGCCACGAGATGCACGCATTGCCATCCGGCGTGGAGTTGCACGGCGTCCACTGGGACCCACCCGGTGGAGCCGATCCCGAACTGGTGCCGTGGCTCCTCGTGCACGGGCTGGCGTCGAACGCCCGCCTGTGGGACGGAGTCGCTCGGCACCTGGCCGAACTCGGCCACACCGTGGTGGCGATCGACCAGCGCGGACACGGTGGTTCGTCGAAGCCCGAGACCGGATTCGACATGGTCACCGTGGCCGACGATCTGCTGGCGCTCATCCGGGCGCTGGGCTTCGAGCGCCCCGCTGTTGCCGGACAGTCGTGGGGCGGCAACGTCGTGCTCGAGCTGGCGTACCGCCATCCCGACGCAGTGAGCACGATCGTGTGCGTCGACGGGGGCTTCATCGATCTCGGCACGCGATTCCCCGAGTGGGACGATGCCGCGTCGGCGCTCGCTCCGCCACGCCTCGCCGGCACACCGCTCGATCAGATCACGGGGTGGTTGCAGACGTCGGCGGCCGACTGGCCCGAGGAGGGCCGCCAGGGAACGCTCGCCAACTTCGAGGTCCGCGACGACGGCACGATCGCACCATGGCTCACGTTCGACCGACATCTCCTCGTGCTGCGTGGCCTGTGGGAACACCAGCCGTCGACCCGCTATCCGTTCGTCGACGTGCCGACGTTGCTGATCGCCGCCGACACCGGCGACGTCGCATGGACGCACTCCAAGCACGAGGCGGTCGATGCTGCTGTTGCGTTGCTCCCCCGGGGGCGCGCCGTGTGGTTCAGCCCGGCTCATCACGATGTGCACGCGCAACGACCGACCGAGGTCGGTGACCTCCTTCACCGGGCGGTGACCGAGGTCGATTTCTTCCCCCACCCGGAGGTAACCCCGTGACCACCCCTCGGATACTGGCGATCATGGGATCGGGCGAGACGGCCCCCACGATGAGGGGCCCGCACCGTGCGATCTTCGAGCGACTCGATGCTGGTCGCGGCGCTCCGGTGGATGCAGTGCTCCTCGACACGCCGTTCGGGTTCCAGGAGAACGCACCAATTCTCGCGGCCAAGGCCACGGAGTACTTCCGCGACGCTGTCGGTCGTGAGGTCGTCGTCGCCGGCCTCGGTCGTACCGACACCGGCGACGTCGTCGCAATCGAACGAGGCGTGTCGCGCGTCCGCAACGCCGACTGGGTGTTCGCCGGCCCGGGAAGCCCGACCTTCGCGCTCGAACAGTGGCGCAACACCCCGGTCCCCGACGCACTCGCCGAGAAGCTTCGATCGGGTGGCGCCGTGGTGTTCTCGTCGGCGGCCGTGCTGACGCTCGGCGTGGCGACCGTGCCGGTGTACGAGATCTACAAGGTCGGCCTCGACCCGTACTGGGTTCCGGGGCTCGACGTGCTGAGCGAGATCGGGCTGAACGTCGCGGTGATCCCCCACTACGACAACCAGGAGGGCGGTAATCACGACACGCGCTTCTGCTACCTCGGCGAACGCCGCCTGGCACTGTTGGAGCCAGAACTCCCCGACGGGGCATTCGTCCTCGGCATCGACGAGCACACGGGCGTGATCATCGATCTCGACACCGACACCGCCGAGATCGTCGGCAAGGGGGCCGTCACACTGCGCCGCAACGGCGAGTCGGTTCGCATCGAGTCGGGCACCACCGTCGAAGTCGACACCCTCCGCGCCGGCCCCGTGTCGTCCGCCCACGCCAGCGCCGCCCACCTCTCCGACGCCGGCACACCGGGGTCAGACCTCGGTCTGAGCCATCTCTCCGACGCCGGCACACCGGGGTCAGACCTCGGTCTGACCCCTGGCCAAAGTGAAGCGGCAAACAGAGAGGAGCAACACAAGCCAGCCGAAACCACCATCGACTCCCTCGCCGCCGCGACCTCCGTCCACGAGTCGGCATTCTCCGCCGCCCTCGATGAGCGCGACGCCGACACCGCGGTGGCCGCGATCCTCGAACTCGAATCAGCCATCGTCGACTGGTCGCGCGACACGCTGCAGTCCGACGACGTCGACCGGGCCCGAGCGGCACTTCGATCGATGATCGTCCGCCTGGGCGCCGCCGCGACCGATGGCGTTCGCGACGTGCGCGAGGTGATCGGTCCCGTCGTCGAGGCCGCTCTCGCGGCACGTGTCGTTGCTCGATCCGAGAAGGCATTCGCCGTCTCCGATGCCATCCGCGACGAACTCGTCAAAGCCGGCATCGAAGTGCGCGACACACCCGACGGCGTCGACTGGTTGGTCGCCGACTGACAACCGTCGCCGTGGTGTCAGACGCCACCGGCAACACCGAGGAGGAACCGGCGGACGTTGTCACCGATGGCGTCCACGTCGTAGCCACCCTCTTGGAGCACGACAGTCGGCAGGCCGAGTTGAGCGACTGCGCGACCCTGTCGGCCGAATCCCTCGCCCGTGATCGCGAAGTCGGAGATCGGGTCGTTGTGGAACGTGTCGACGCCGAGCGACACGATCACGAGGCCCGCTCCGAACGCGGAGATCGCGTCGAGTGCACCTTCCAGAGCGTGCACGTATGCATCGTCGTCGGTGCCCGCAGCGAGCGGGAGGTTCAGGTTGGCTCCGGCCCCGCGTCCCGCACCGCATTCGTCGGCGAACCCGGTGACATACGGATAGGCCCGAGCAGGATCGCCGTGCAGCGAGACGTACTGGACGTCGTCGCGGCCGTAGAAGATCTGCTGGGTCCCGTTGCCATGGTGGTAGTCGACGTCGAGCACGGTGACCTTCGTGCCGGTGGTCGACGCGACGTGGTGGGCCGCAACCGCCGCGTTGTTGAAGAAGCAGTAGCCGCCGTACAGGCCGGTCGGCGCGTGATGGCCGGGTGGTCGACACAGGCCGTAGACCGCCGCCTGACCGGCCAGGACCGCATCGGCCGAGGTGAGCGCAATGTCAACAGCGGAACGCGCTGCGTCGTACGTGCCCTGGGTGATCGGCGTCGTGGTCTCGAAGCACCATCGGCCGAGTTCGTGGTCGACGACCGACCGCTCAGGGAACTCACCGATACCGGCGACCAGGCCCGGCATGGCGAAGACGTCGGGGACGACGTCGTGTGTGCCGGGATGGCGGACCTGGTAGTCGCCCCACGCGCGTTCGAGGAATCGCACGAGACCCGGATCGTGGACCGCTTCGATCGGTGTGGTGTCCCACGTCGTCGGCTCGACCAGCGAGAACCGCTGGTCGGAGGCCAACGTGTCGTGGATGGCATCGGCGCGGCCGGGGTGCTCGAACGGCGGCTGCAGCCCCGACGACTCGATCTCGGCGAGCGGCGCGTGCCCGCGATGACGGTCGGACGCGACCACGAGCATCGGAGAACTCACGATCAGAGAACGACGCCGGCTCGACGCAGCGCATCGGTGCGATGCGGCTCGACCAACACCGCCGCGAGCGCCAGCTCGAGTCCGAGCGCAGCGTTCGACTGGTACGCGGCCCAGTCGATCGTGCCGTGGGCCCATCGCTCCAGGCCACGCATCCATTGAACGAACACGTGACGAGCGAGCCGGTCGGTGTCGCACTCGACGTAGAACATCCCGGCGGCCCGAGCCTTGGCGAGATCGACCTCGATCGACCCGATGATCCGGTCGCCGACGGCGCCCATACGTTGCGAGCCAGGGCTCGTTCCGAGCGTGGCCAGCACCGGACGCCACACGTGGTCGGCTGATCCGATCGTGTCGTCGAGTGCCCGGAGCAAGACACGTGTGCCGTCGATCGGCGGTGAGGCCGGCTGTTCGTCGAGCGCAAGTTCGAGTTCGTCGAGGCCGTTGCTGACGAAGGCGACGAGCACACCGCTGCGATCGGTGAACTGGTTGTAGAGGGTCGCAACCGCGACGTTCGCCCGTTCGGCCAGCTTGCGCATGGTCAGCCCGTCGACTCCGTCGGCGGCGATGATGTCGCCCACGGCCGCCAGTATCTCCGAGCGCGTCCGGCGCTGTCGGGTCTCCCAGCCGTGGCTCATGGTGGCCGCGAGTTTATGAGATGCCGGGAGACGCTCGCCTCATCAGCCGGGCCATCGCCGCTGGGCTTGACACCGGGATGCCCGGGTGATCTCATCCGTCCATGACCCGACTCGGCTACCAGATCCCCAACTTCACGTACCCCGGCGTCGGCCCGGCCGAACTGTTCGACGTCGTCGCCGCACAGGCCAGGGAGGCCGACACGTCGGGATTCGACACCGTGCTGGTGATGGATCACTTCTACCAGTTGCCGATGCTGGGCGATCCCGACGAGTACATGCTCGAGTGCTACGCACTCCTGTCGGCGCTCGCCCGCGAGACCTCGAACGTACGGCTGAGCGCCCTCGTGACCGGCAACACGTATCGCAATCCGGCGGTCTTGGCGAAGACCGTGACGACGCTCGACATCGTGTCGAACGGACGAGCGCAGCTCGGAATCGGCGCGGGCTGGTACGAACTCGAACACGACTCGTTCGGCATCGAGTTCGGCACCTTCACCGACCGCTTCGAGAAGCTCGAGGAGGCCCTCCAGATCATCATCCCGATGCTGCGGGGTGAGCGACCGTCGCTCGATGGCGGCCGATACACGGCGAAGGAGGCGATCAACGAGCCACCGGCGGTCGCCCGCATCCCGGTGATGATCGGAGGAGGCGGCGAGCGAAAGACGCTGCGGATGGTCGCTCAGTACGCCGACGAATCGAACATCATCTGCCCGCCCGCCGACGTCCAGCGCAAGCTCGACGCGCTCGATGCGCACTGCGCCGCGCTGGGCCGGAATCGTTCGGAGCTCACCGTGTCGTGGCAGAAGACGGCCTGCATCGCGCCGACAGCTGACGAGGCGAGGGCCGACCTGGTCGCCTACTTCGGGCGGCGGGGTCTCGACCTCGACTCGATGTCCGCCGACGAGCAAGGGGTGTGGCTCGGCAACTTCATCTGGGGCGATCCCGACACGGTCGGCGAGCAGTTCGCCGAGATGCTCGTCCCCGGCATCGACGGCTTCACCGTCAACATGCCGGCCAACGGTCACGTCGAAGGCCGGGTGGCCCTCCTCGGCCAGACCCTCGCCCCCCTCATCTCCTGACCGAGCGTACAGCTGGTGTTACATCTGGGGTCTGACCCCGGATGTAACAGTCACTCGACGAGGGCGAGTTCCTCGTTGAGGTACTCGTCGCGGCACTTGGCGCGCTGCAGCTTGCCGCTCGACGTCTTCGGCAGCGTCCCGGGCGTCACGAGCATCACGTCGCGGGGTGGCAGACCGCACACCTCGAGCGTGCGATGGTGGATCCGCTCACGGATTTCGTCGAGACCTCCGGAGGTGTCGCTCACGCGAACTTCGGCAACCACCACCACGCTCTCCTTGCCCTTGTAGCCCTCCATGCCGAAGGCGATCACGTTGCCGGCACGCACCCCGTCGAGCGGACCCACAGCACGCTCGATGTCCTCGGGGAAGACGTTGCGGCCACCGACGATGATCACGTCCTTGATGCGCCCGCAGAGCACGAGCTCACCGTCGAGGACGTATGCGAGGTCGCCGGTGCACAGCCAGCCGTCGTGGAAGAGGGCGGCGGTTGCATCGGGGCGCTTGTAGTAGCCCGGCGTGACCGAGGTGCCACGCAACAGCAGTTCGCCGACGTGCCGTTCGGGCAGTTCCTCGTACGACTCCGGGTGGACGACCTTCATCTCCAACCCCGGCACCGGCGTGCCGAGCAGCGGAAGTTGCCGAGCGGAGAGGCCGAGTTCGTCGGGATCGGTGACCTCGACCGGTTTCGCCACACGTTGCGTCTCGAGCACGATCCGGTCGACGGTGTCGGTGACGAGCCCTCGACGACGCGGCGGGAACGTGCCCGCGATCGCCACCTCGGCCATGCCGAACGCCGGGAACATGCCACCCGGTGTGAACCCGAATCGGGCCGCCTCGACGACGAACGCGTCGACTGCCTTCGGGTCGACGGGCTCTGCGCCGGACAGCGCGACGGTGAGCCTCGACAGGTCGAGATCCTTCATCCGCTTGAGCGCTCGGGTGGCGAGCACCCAGGCGAAGTTCGGACCGGCCGTGGCCGTTGCGCGGTAGTCCGAGAGCCACTGCATCCAGTTGCCGGGATGCGCGAGGAAGTCCTGCGGTGCCGCCTGCACCAGGTCGACCCCCTTCGTCATCGGCATGGCCATGAACCCGACGAGCCCCATGTCGTGGTAGAGCGGCAACCACGACACCAACAACTCGTCATCGCCCAGTTCGACCGCTTCGGACAGTGCATCGATGTTGGCACTGAGCACCCGGTCGGGGATCATCACGCCCTTCGGTTCGCTCGTCGAACCGCTCGTGTACTGCAGGATCACGAGGCGCTCGGGGTCGTGGGAGGGTATCTCCAACGAGTCGCCCGTCGGAACGTTGGGCGCACCGGGCATGACGCTCTTCATCGGGAGGATCGGCGGATCGCCCACCTCGGCGACGTAGAAGTCGGCGAGGAGATCGTCGATCAACACGAGCTTGGCGTCGCCGTGACGGATACGACCTCGGGTGCTCTCGATGAAGACGTCGAGCGACCCCATCCGCATCGGGAGCGGCAGGACCATCGACGCGAGCCCCGCCATCCAGCACCCGCGAATGATGGTGATCAACTGACGGCTCGTGGGCCCGAGGATGGCCACGTGGTCGCCCGGAACGAGGCCCTGTGCCTGCAGCGCAGCGGCGACGGCGCGGGCGTCGTCGTGGATCTCGCGCCAGCTGATGCGCACCGGGCCGTCCGCAGCGGCCATCGAGGCCCCGACGAACGTCACCCCGGTTCCCGAGTCGGCAGCGAGCTCCAGTCGCTCGATGGTCGACAGCGGTTTGTCGTCGCTCATCCCCCCGACGCTAGTCCGCGAGCCCGGCGTACACGATGTGTCAGACACATCGTGTACGCACCCGCTCGGACTGTCGCGTCTGCCAAGCTCGTGCCGATGGCGCGCGTACTTCTCACCGGTGCCGACCTGCTGATCGACGGTCGGCTCACCCGGCGGAACGTGACCCTCGATGGCCCCGTCATCGTGGCGATCGGGGACGACGTCGACTCGGCCGCGGAGATCGTCGACTGCAGCGGCCTCGTCATCTCGCCGGGCTTCATCGATCTGCAGTGCAACGGTGCCGTCGGCGTCGACCTCACGACCGAGCCGACATCGATCGACACGGTTGCCGAGGCGCTCCCCCGCTTCGGCGTCACGTCGTTCCTGCCGACGGTGGTCACCAGCCCGGCGACCGAGGCGCCGTGCAGCGATCGAGGCGATGCGCAGCAGTGAGCCGTCGCGACCCGATCGTGGGTGCCGATGCGATCGGGCTGCACTTCGAGGGCCCGATGATCTCGCGACATCACCTCGGCGCTCACGTTCCCGCGCACGTCGCTGCACTCGAAGCCGACGAGATCGACGAGTGGATCGCGTCCGGTGTCGTCTCGCTCGTGACACTCGCCCCTGAGCTGCCGGGCGCGCTCGATGTGACCCGACGCCTTGCGACGGCCGGCGTGGTCGTGTCGGGCGGACACACGGCGATGACACCTGACGACCTCGCTGCCGCATGCGATGCCGGGCTCTCGTACTCCACCCATCTCTTCAACGCGATGGCACCGTTCAACCACAGGTCGCCGGGTCCGATCGGTGCCGTGCTCGCCCACGACACGCTCGTTGCGGGCCTCATCTGCGACGGCATCCACGTCGACCCGATCGCCGTCCGCATGGCGTGGCATGCACTCGGCCCGATGCGCATGTCGCTCGTGTCGGATGCGTCACCTGCATTGGGGATGCCATACGGCCGAATGCATCTTGCCGGGTTCGAGATCATCCACGACGAGACCGGGGTCCGAACTGTCGACGGCGTGCTCGCCGGCAGCGCCCTGGCGCTCGATCAAGCGGTACGCAACCTGATGGCGTTCGCCGGTTGCGACCTCGCGCACGCGCTGGCCACGGTCACGTCGACGCCCGCTGACCTGCTCGGACTCACCGACCGCGGCCGACTCCGTGTCGGCGCCCGTGCCGACCTGACGCTTCTGCGCCCCGACGCCGATCTCGTCGCGACGTTCGTCGCCGGCACCCTCGCCCACGGTCACCTCTGAGATCAGGTTCACGTCGGCAACGACGTCGTCGCAAACGGCGGGAGTGCACGCTCGGCCGGTTGCCTAGGCTGGTCCGTCGGTATGAGTGACACGACGACCACCCCCACGACCAGCACCGATGCACCCCCTCACCGCTACTCGGCGGAGCTCGCGCAGGACATCGAGCTGCGGTGGCAGGACTGGTGGGACGAGCACCACACCTTCGAGGCCCCGAACACCGCCGGGCCACTCGCCGACCCCGACCTCGCCGCGGCTCGCGGCGAGAAGCTGTTCGTGCTCGACATGTTCCCGTACCCGTCCGGGACCGGCTTGCACGTCGGGCACCCGCTCGGCTTCATCGGCACCGACGTGTTCGCCCGCTTCAAGCGGATGACCGGGCACAACGTGTTGCATGCGATGGGCTTCGACGCGTTCGGGCTCCCGGCCGAACAGTTCGCCGTCGAGACCGGCCAGCACCCTGCGATCACGACCGCCGAGAACGTGGCCACCTACCGCCGCCAGCTCCGCCGCCTCGGCCTGGCCCACGACCCGCGCCGCAGCGTCTCGACCACCGACCCCGAGTTCTACCGGTGGACCCAGTGGATCTTCACCCAGGTGTTCAACGCCTGGTACGACGACGCCGCCGACAAGGCACGCCCGATCGGCGAACTGATCGCCGAGTTCGAGTCCGGTCAGCGACCGACACCGGATGGCCGGTCCTGGAGTGATCTGTCCGCCGGCGAACGCGCCGACATCATCGACAACCACCGCCTCGCCTACGTCAGCGAGGCGCCCGTCAACTGGTGCCCCGGGCTCGGCACCGTCGTCGCCAACGAAGAGGTCACCGCCGACGGTCGCAGCGATCGCGGCAACTTCCCCGTGTTCAAGCGCAGCATGCGCCAGTGGATGATGCGCATCACCACCTACGCCGACCGGTTGATCGACGACCTCGAGCTGCTCGACTGGACCGATGCGATCAAGTCGATGCAGCGCAACTGGATCGGACGCAGCCACGGCGCCGAGGTGCACTTCCCGGTGACGATGATCGACGGCACCGCCGGCGAGATCACGGTGTTCACCACCAGGCCCGACACGTTGTTCGGTGCATCGTTCATGGTCCTGTCGCCCGAGCATCCGTTCGTCGACGAACTGACGACTCCCGAGCAGGCCGATGCCGTCGCCGACTACCGGATGCAGGCCGGCAAGAAGAAGGACATCGAACGTCAGGACGAGACCCGCGAGAAGACCGGCGTGTTCACCGGCTCGCACGCCGTCAACCCGGTGAACGGCGAGCAGATCCCCGTGTGGATCGCCGACTACGTGCTCATGGGGTACGGCACCGGAGCGATCATGGCAGTGCCGTGCGGCGACCAACGCGACTTCGAGTTCGCCCGCAAGTTCGGCCTGCCGATCCTCGCGATCCAGCAGCCGTCGGACTCGTGGTTCGCCGGCCACGACATCGAGCCGACACTCGACACCGCGCAGTGGCCGGTCGCCTTCATCGGCGATGCGCCCTACGTCCAGTCGGCCAACGACGACCTCGACCTCAACGGCATCGCCACGAAGGTCGACGGCATCGAGCTGATGAATGCATGGCTCGAAGCCCATCAGGCAGGCACTGCCACGGTCAACTACAAGCTGCGCGACTGGCTGTTCAGCCGCCAGCGGTACTGGGGCGAGCCGTTCCCGGTCGTGTACGACAGCGACGGGCGTCCTCATACGCTGCCCGACGAGCTGCTCCCGGTCCTGCTGCCGGAGACCGAGTCGTTCTCCCCGCGCACGTTCGACGCCGACGACGAGTTCTCCAATCCGGAGAGCCCGCTCGACCGCCTCGGCGACTGGGTCGAGGTGGAACTCGACCTTCATCCCGAGACGCGGCAACGGCCCGCAGCGGTACCGCCGCGACACCAACGTCATGCCGCAGTGGGCCGGATCGTGCTGGTACGAGATGCGCTACCTCGATCCCACGAACGAACTGCGCTTCGTCGATCGCGAGGTCGAGGAGTACTGGATGGGCCCGCGCACCGACATCCGGCCCGATCATCCGGGTGGCGTCGATCTGTATGTCGGCGGCGTCGAGCACGCCGTGCTGCATCTGCTGTACTCGCGCTTCTGGCACAAGGTGCTCTTCGACCTCGGTCACGTGAGCTCGAAGGAGCCGTACGCCCGCCTGTTCAACCAGGGGTACGTCCAGGCAGCCGCCTACAAGGACGAGCGGGAGATGTACGTCGACGCCACCAAGATCGAGGGCGACGACAAGACCGGCTTCACCTACGAGGGCAAACCGGTCACGCGTGAGTGGGGCAAGATGGGCAAGAGCCTGAAGAACGCCGTCTCGCCCGACGACATGTACGAGCAGTACGGCGCCGACACGCTGCGCCTCTACGAGATGGCGACCGGGCCGCTCGATGCCTCACGCCCATGGGAGACCCGCGACGTCGTCGGCATGTACCGCTTCCTGCAGCGCCTGTGGCGCAACGTCGTCGACGAGACCACCGGCGAGTGCATCGTCGTCGACACCCCCGCCGACGACGCGACACGCAAGCTGCTGCACCGCACGATCGACGTCGTGCGTACCGAGATGGATGCGCTGCGGTTCAACACGGCGATCGCCAAGCTGATCGAACTGAACAATGCCGTCACCAAGCTCGACGCCACGCCTCGCGACGTGGCCGAGCCGATGGTGCTGATGGCCGCACCCCTCGTGCCGCACATCGCCGAGGAGCTGTGGCGCCAGCTGGGTCACACCGACACGATCACCTACGTGGCGTTCCCCGAGGCCGACCCGGCGCTCCTGGTCGACGACGTGGTGGAGTACCCGGTGCAGGTCAACGGCAAGGTTCGCGGCCACATCGAAGTTGCCACCGACGCTGACGCAGCCACGGTCGAGGCAGTCGCGCTCGCCGATGCGAAGGTCGTCTCCGCACTCGATGGAGCGAGCCCGAAGAAGGTCATCGTCGTCCCCGGCCGCATGGTCAACATCGTCGTCTGACGAGCCGGTCTGTCGGGGTCGGGTCCGGAAAGACCGGGCCGCAGGACGAATGTCCCATTGCTTTTCGATCGGCGGAGCGCGACGATGAAGTCGGGCCCGATGAGGTGCCACACAGGGATCCAGGAACGAGACCGGTCCGCCGGTTCCGTTGACTGATCCGAGCCTTTCCCCGCCAACGGGATTGCACCTCACGGGCCCGTTTTCGCGCCCGGAGTTCAGTTGGCGTTCACCTCCGGTTCAACTTCGCGACGTACCGTGATGTCGTGACATTCGATCAGCAGATCGACGAGATCGATGCCCTCGCCGACGAGGTCCGACAACTCCGTGCCGACATGGTTCGTGCCGAAGCAGCCCAGCGCGAGCAGATCGACCAGACCCACGAACGTCACCGACGCTCGGCGATCAACCTCGTGCACTACGTCGAACTGCGCCACCACGACATCCGGACGCTGCAGAACCGATTGAGCGCACTCGGGCTGTCGTCACTCGGCCGCTCCGAACCTCATGTCATGGCCACCGTCGACGCAGTACTCGCAGCGCTCGATCGACTCGGCGGACGCAGTCTACGTGATCGACCACGACGACACGGTGGGTATCACCGAAGGCGACTTCATACTCGCCGCGAATGCATCCGACCTGCTCGGCCCGCAGGCGCCGGGTCGCATCGCTCGCATCATGGTGACACTTCCGTCCGACGCCGCCGAACGACCCGATCTGATCGACTCCATGGTCGAGCACGGGATGGACATTGCTCGGATCAATTGCGCCCATGACGACGCCGATCGCATGGTCGAAGATGATCGGCCACGTCCGCGATCGCAGCGACGACGACGCAGTCCTGATCGCGATGGATCTCGGCGGCCCCAAGCTGCGCACCAAGTCGTTGACCGCAGGACCGGCGGTGATCCGCGCGAAGCCCGAGCGCGACGCATTCGGCCGGGTCGTGACCCCGGCATCGATCCGCCTGACCTGTTCCGAACGCTGCCTCGACAGCGGGCACTCCGACGATGCAGGTCGACGACGCGGCGTGGCTGACGCGTCGGTCGCCGGGCGACTTGGTCGAACTCGTCGACGCCCGCGGTTCACGTCGGCGCTGGACGGTGCTCGAGTCGTCCGACGCCGGCTGCGAACTCTCCTGCTCGAAGACCACGTATTTCACCAACGGCACCGAACTGTCGTGTCCGAACGACCACACTGGCGACGTCGCCCGGATCGTGGAAATCGAGCCGACCCAGCCGGTCACCCGGATCGACCAGGGTGACCGCATCGTGCTCAGCCGGGGACCGTCGGCCCCTCCCGAGAACCAGACCGTCGATGCCACGGCCGTCATGGGCTGCACACTCCCCGAACTCTTCGACGCAGCACGGGTGGGGGAACCGATCTGGTTCGACGACGGCAAGATCGGCGGATACATCGACCATGTCGAACACGACCATCTCGTGGTGGTCGTCGACGATGTCCGCCCCGGTGGGGCCAACCTGAGGAGCGGCAAGGGCATCAACGTGCCCGACACCGATCTGGCGATCGACGCGCTCACCGACAAGGACCTCGAGGACCTCCCGTTCGTGGCAGCACATGCCGACATCGTGAACCTGTCGTTCGTCCGCGAGGTGGCCGATGTGTGCCGTCTCCAGAACGAACTCCGTGCGGCTCGACGCCGCCCATCTCGGCATCGTGCTGAAGATCGAGAACGCTCCGGGCGTTCGAGAACCTGCCGGCACTGCTTCTGGCGGCGATGGCCTCCGAGCGCGTCGGGGTGATGATCGCCCGCGGCGACCTGGCCGTGGAGGTCGGCTTCGAACGCTTGGCCGAAGTGCAGGAGGAAATCATGTGGGCGTGCGAGGCCGCTCACGTGCCGGTGATCTGGGCGACCCAGGTGCTCGAGACGATGGCGCTCACCGGTCGACCGTCACGAGCCGAGGTGACCGACGCCGCGATGTCGGTGCGCGCCGAGTGCGTGATGCTCAACAAGGGCCCACACATCGTCGAGGCCATCGAGGCGCTCGATTCGATCCTGTCGCGGATGGGCGATCACCAGCGCAAGAAGCGCAGCATGCTGCGGCGGCTCACGGCATGGGATCGCGTCGACGACGAGTAGTAGGTTGCAGATCAGCACTGCCGAGCCGAAGGAGACGCTCCATGGAATCGAAGCCTGTGACCGACTGGACCACCGACTACGACATCCTCGACCCCGACTACGTGGCCGATCCGTATCCCGTGTGGGACGACCTCCGCGAGCAGTGCCCGATCGCTCACAGCGACCGATGGGGCGGGTCGTGGCTTCCGACGAAGTACTCCGACGTCCAACGCTTCGCCCAGGACCATCACGGCTTCAACTCGACCGACGTCGGGGTGCTGACGTTCACCGACGAGGAGCGTCCACCACCTCCCGTCGAGATCCCACTCCCGCCGATCGACCAGGATCAGCCGGTTCACACCTGGACTCGCCGGCTCATGCTGCCGTGGTTCTCGCACGACCGCGTCGCGCAGTACGAGCCGTACACCCGCGAGCTGTGCAACCGGCTGATCGACGGGTTCATCGCCGACGGCTCGGCCGACGCCGCCGGCGACTACGCCCGCCAGATTCCGGTGCGCGTGATCTCGCTCGTGCTCGGTGTGCCCGAGGACATGGCCGACACGTTCACCGGCTGGGTGCAGGACTTCCTCGAGTTCGCCCACGAGGAGGCCCGCGCGACGCGTGGCCGCGACGCCCTCACGCTCTACCTGATCGAGCAACTGGAGTACCGCCGCACCAACCCGGGTGACGACTTGATGAGCGCGCTGCTCCACACCGAGGTCGAGGGGAAGCCCGTCGACGACCTCACCATCATGGGCATGGCGGCGCTGACGCTGATCGCCGGTGTCGACACGACCTGGTCGGGCATCGGCTCAGCGATGCTGCACTTGGCGACGCACCCGCACGACGCGCAGCGGCTCGTCGCCGAACCAGAAATCATGCCGCTGGCGATCGAGGAACTCCTGCGGGCGTACTCCCCTGTCACGATGGCCCGCATCGCCACCGACGACGTCGAGGTGGTGGGCTGCCCGATCAAGGCCGGCGACAAGGTGCTGATGAACTTCCCCGGCGCCAACCGCGACCCGGAGGTGTTCGAGAACCCGCACGAGGTGATCCTCGACCGGGCCCAGAACCGCCACGTCGCGTTCGGCGCGGGCATCCATCGCTGCGCCGGCTCGAACCTCGCCCGGATGGAGATGCGCGTCGCCGTCGAGACGTGGCTCGAACGGATCCCCGAGTTCCGTCTGGCCGACAATGCCGAGGTCACCTGGGCCGGTGGCCAGGTCCGTGGGCCGCGCCAGGTACCCGTCGTCTTCTGACGTCAGAGCCGACCACCTCTTCGCACACGTCGGCCATCGTCTGCAACACTGTTCCAATTCGCACGACCGAGAGGTCCGAGTTGGAGGTTCACCTGTGAGCAACGACACATCGACCGGCGCGCCGGTGACTGCGCCCGTCACCGACTGGGCGGCCGACTACGACATCTTCGATCCGCAGTACGTGGCCGACCCCTACGGCATCTGGGACGAGCTGCGCGAGGCGTGCCCCATGGCGCACACCGACCGTTGGGGCGGGTCGTGGCTGCCCACGCGCTACGCCGACGTCTATGCGATCGCCCACGACATCGAGAAGTTCCCGTCGGGCAACGGCATCAGCGTCGTGCCGATGGTCGACATCGCTTCCGACGGCTCGGCTCCAGTGCCGACCGCTCCCGTGCTCACCTCGGGCGTTCCTCCGATCAGCGCCGATCCGCCATTGCACACCTGGACTCGACGGCTCGTCCTGCCGACGATGAGCCCCGCTCGCGTCGACGAGTACGAAGTGTTCACCAGGGAGTTGTGCCGTCGTCTCGTCGACGACGTGGTTGCCCGCGGCGAGGGCGACGCCGCCTCGGAGTACGCCCAGCAGATTCCCGTGCGGGTCATCGGCCACATCCTCGGGGTGCCCGAGTCGATGGCCGGCACCTTCACCGAGTGGGTGCGTGACGTGCTCGAGTTCGCCCACGACCCCGAACGCCGCCGCCGCGGCATCGTCGGCATCATCCAGTACCTGCAGCAGGCCATCGCCGAGCGCGAGGCGGAGCCGACCGACGACTTCATCAGCGAGCTGCTCAACTCCGAGCACGACGGCGAACCGATCACCAAGGATGTGGTGATGGGGATGTGCGCGCTGCTGCTCATTGCCGGCATCGACACGACGTGGTCGTCGATCGGCTCCACCATGTGGCACCTCGCCACGCATCCCGACGACCGACGCCGCCTGATCGCCGAGCCCGACCTCATGCCGACCGCGATCGAGGAGTTCCTTCGGGCCTACGCACCGGTGACGATGGCGCGCCGGCTCGTCGAGGACACCGAGTACAACGGTTGCCCGATCAAGGCCGGAGAGCGCGTCTTGATGAACTTCCCGGGCGCCAACCGTGACCCCGAGGTCTTCCCCGACGCCGACAAGGTCATCCTCGACCGCCAACAGAACCGCCACCTCGCGTTCGGCGCCGGCATCCATCGCTGCGCCGGATCGAACCTCGCACGCATGGAACTGCGCGTCGCTGTCGAGGCATGGTTGGAGCAGATCCCCGAGTACGAACTCGTCGATCCCGCACTCGTCACCTGGGCAGGTGGACAGGTTCGGGGCCCGAGGTCGGTTCCCGTCCGCATCATCTGACGGGTGCCGCCGCTTGACGGGCGCGTGTCGGTAACGTCGAACCGATGACCGCACGGGCCAGACCACTGCTGCTCGCGGCCGCACTGGTGGTGCTCGCAGCCTGTAGCGAGTCCGCCCAGACCGCCGGTGGCGAACTCGACGGCGTTACCGATTCGACCACTCCGCCGACCGAGGTCGTCGAGACGACGGTGCCGCCTGCCGCACCGACGACGGAGCCGGGCCTCGACGTCTACGACCCGCTCTGCGTGGTGCAGGTGGCACCCGGTGAATCGCTCAGCCTGATCGCCGATCGGTTCGACGACGACACCGTGCGAGTCGACACGATCCAAGCCGAGAACGACCTCGTCGACGACACGCTCCAGCCCGACCAGCTGCTCGACGTGTGTGTCGACAACGGGCTCGACGACCGCACGGGCAACGCTCGCGAACCCAACCAGGCGTTGGTCGCCGAGGCGACGATGGCGAACGTCGAGATCCAGCAGGCCAAGCTCAACGAACTGTTCGCCGGCTACGGCATCGCCGACCTCCCGATCGACGGCGTGTCGGGCTCGGTGACGAGGCAGCGCTTGTGTGCCGCCCGGCTCGGGCTGGGCCTGCCCCCGAGCACCCTCGACATGGCGGCCGGCAGCGAGGAGGAACAGATCCTGATGGCCGCGCCGAAGCTCAACATTCCGTTCTCGGCCCCGGTCGAGGAGGAGCGCTGGGCGTTGGTCGATCAGACGTGTCAGATCATGTTCGTCGGTGCCGGCAACCAACAGCTGCAGTTCATCTTCCCGACCTCGACCGGATCGCCCGGATTCGAGACGCGCCTGCAGGATCGGTCGAAGGTGTATCGCTACGATCCGGCGTTCGAAAACGAGGGCTGGCACGACAGCACCGAGTTTCCCGTTCCCGAGGACAACCCGATCAACGGCAACATGTACAAGCCGCTGTACTTCGACGGCGGACTCGCCATCCACGGCGCGAACAACGTGCCGACGAACCCGCAGAGCAAGGGTTGTGCACGCCTCCGTCTCGAGAACCACGACATGCTGCTCGACTGGCTCGGCATCGGGGCCGTGACGACACCCATCGGGGGCTCGGGCTTCAACCTGACCGTCCGCATCGAGGGCGCGTACATCCCACCGGTCTGACCGGACTCCGACGTTGGAGTCGTCCGGCCCTTGCGCACTGGGCCTCGGGACGCCATGGTGAGGACATGGCCAGCAACGACGACTTTCTCCCCACGCCCCCCGTCGACACCGACGCGGAACGATTCGTCGACGACGACGAGCTCGAGCTGCCGACCGGGATCGACCATCCGACGGAGGGATCCATCGCCGACATCATCGACCAACACCGAGCCGTGCCCACCGACGATCCGGAGTGACCGGTTCTCGAGCGTTCGGGTGCTTCGATGACGGGTGTCGGCCATCCACCGGCCAACATGCGTCAGTACACAACGCTACGAACAGGAGACGCTGATGGCGTGGGACTTCTCAACCGACCCGGAATTCCAGGAGAAGCTCGACTGGGTCGAGAACTTCTGCAAGGAAGAGGTCGAGCCACTGCACTACGTGTTCCCGTATGCGGTGCGGTCACCTGACCCGAAGGTCAAAGAGCTGGTCCGCGGCCTCCAGCAGCAGGTGAAGGATCAGGGCCTGTGGGCCATCTTCCTCGACGAGGACCTCGGTGGCCCCGGATTCGGCCAGCTCAAGCTGGGTCTGCTCAACGAGATCCTCGGGCGGTACCCGGCGGCTCCCCAACTCTTCGGCGCTGCGGCACCGGACACCGGGAACATGGAGATGCTGGCCGCCTACGGCACCGACGAGCAGAAGCAGCGGTGGTTGGAGCCGCTGCTGAAGCAGGAGATGTTCTCGGCGTACTCGATGACCGAGCCTCAGGGAGGCTCCGACCCCAACCTCTTCAAGACCACAGCGGTTCGCGACGGCGAGGAGTGGGTCATCAACGGCGAGAAGTGGTTCACGAGCGCCGGCCGTGTCGCCGACATCCTGTTCGTGATGTGCACGAACGGGATGTTCGTGGTGCCGCGCACCACGCCGGGCGTCGAGATCATGCCGCAGCCGCGAAATCACAACCACATCAAGTACAACGACGTGCGGGTGCCGCTCGACCACCTGCTCGGGCCCGAGGACGGCGCCAAGGTGCTCGCGCAGCGCCGGCTCGGTGGGGGACGCATCCACCACGCAATGCGCACCATTGCTCAGTGCAACCTGGCGTTCGACATGATGTGCGAGCGGGCGCTCTCGCGCGAGTCACACGGCAAGATCATCGGCGAGCATCAGATGGTGCAGCAGAAGATCGCCGAGAGCTACGCGCAGCTGCGCATGTTGCGGCTCTTCGTACTCGAGACGGCCTGGAAGATCGACAACACCTCCACCCAGGAGGCGCGAACCGACATTGCTGCGGTGAAGTTCACGATGGCGCGTGTGCTGCGCGAGATCTCGTTCAACGCCCTGCACATTCACGGCTCGCTCGGGACCACCGATCTCACCCCGCTGCAGGACATGTATGCATCGGCGCCGACGATGGGCCTCGCCGACGGTGCCGACGAGATCCACATCTCGACTGTTGCGCGTCGCGTGCTCAAGGGATACCGGCCACACGACGGCTACTTCCCCGCGAGTACATCCCGTACAAGCGTGAGGCAGCGTGGGAGCAGTTCCAGCCGAAGTTCGCTGCGGATCCCGAGTTGCTCGCGTCGGCCGAGCAGTACAAGAAGTACTTCGCCAACCGGAACTGACGGGGTTCAGAGACGCATCACGGTGCGTCGCTGCACCGTGGCATCGAGATTCCCGCCGGCGCAACGACACTGCGATGAGATCCGCGGGCAGGGGGTGCACACGAATCTCATCGCACACGACGCGAGGCCGGGACTGCGCGCCGTCTGGCGGACCCGAGCCGGTTGTGTGATGATCGAACCGTGACCGCACAGCAGTCCTCGTTCGTCTCATCCGCCGACGGCATCGACATCGCGACCTACGCCTGGACCGACCTCGACGGTGATCCGCGCGGCGTCGTCCAGATCGCCCACGGCCTCGCCGAGCACGGCGCCCGGTACGACCGGTTCGCCACCGCGCTCAACACTGCCGGGTTCCTCGCATTCGCCACCGATCATCGCGGCCACGGCCGCACCGGCCGAGATCATCTCGGCGACTTCGGCGCGCCCGGTTTCGACGGACTGATCGCCGACGTCGTCGACTACCGAGCTGCGATCGCGTCCGATCATCGGGACCTGCCGCTGTTCCTGTTCGGGCACTCGATGGGATCGTTCGCATCGCAGTCGGTCATCCTCGATCACTCCGACCAGTACGTCGGCGTCGTGCTGTCAGGTTCGACCGCGTTGGACGTACTCGCCGCCGGCCTCGCCCAGTCCGAGGGTCCCGTCGGGCTCGAGGCCTTCAACGCCGGCTTCGCCCATCGCACCGGCTACGAGTGGCTCTCCCGCGACGAGGCCGAGGTGGACGCATACGTCGCCGATCCGTGGTGTGGATTCGACCTGCCCGACGCGACGATTCCGGCGCTGTTCGCGCCAGCAGGCCGCCTCGCCGATCCCGCACTGCTCTCCGGCATCCGCAATGATCTGCCGATCCTCATCGCGTCGGGCAGCGACGACCCGCTCGCCGGTGGTGGCCAGCTCGTCGAGATGCTCGGGCAGCGCTACCGCGACGCCGGTGTCACCGATGTGACGGTGACGGTGTATCCGGGTGCCCGACACGAGATCCTCAACGAGACCAATCGCGACGAGGTCACTGCCGACATCATCGACTGGTTGTCTCGTTTGGTGTGACGGCGCGCGGCTGACGTGACCCCGAGGGACATTTGCCTCTGGCCGCACAGCGATCCTCGGCACCAAGATGACGTCACCGAGCGGACATGACATCGTTCGTCGACATCCAGTTCCACCACCAGCACCACCAGGAGCGCCCATGACCTCATCCCCCATCGTCATCCTCTCCGGGGCCCGCACCCCGATCGGCAAGTTGTCGGGGTCACTCGCCTCGTTCTCTGCCGCCCAGCTGGGCGGCGTCGCGATCGGCGCCGCACTCGACAAGGCAGGCCTGTCCGGTGAGCAGATCGAGTATGTCTACATGGGCCACGTACTCCAGGCCGGCGCGGGTCAGATCACGGCCCGCCAGGCCGCCGTCAACGGGGGGATCCCCATGTCGGTGCCCGCGACGACGGTGAACAAGGTGTGCCTGTCGGGCATGGAGGCGATCTACCAGGCCGACCGCCGCATCCGATCCGGTGACGCCGAGATCGTCGTGGCCGGTGGCATGGAATCGATGACCAACGCCCCGCACCTGCTGGCCGGAGCCCGCTCCGGGTATCGCATCGGAGACGGCGTGCTCGTCGATTCGATGATGTACGACGGTCTCTACTGTGCGTTCGACCAGTGTGCGATGGGTGAGGGCACCGAGAAGTACGCCCAGGCCCACGGTTTGGTTCGCGAACACATGGATGCAATGGCCGCCGAGTCACATCGCCGGGCCGATGCGGCGCAACAGAACGGCGTGTTCGCCGACGAGATCGTGACGGTCACGATCCCGCAGCGCCGAGGCGACGCACTCATCGTCGGTCACGACGAAGGTGTCCGCGGGGAGACCACCATCGAGTCGCTCGCCGGACTTCGTCCCGCGTTCGACACCAACGGCCACATCACCGCCGGCAATGCCAGCCAGATCAGCGACGGCGCGTCCGCGATGGTCATCACCACCGCGGAGGTCGCCGAGCGGCTCGGCGTGACCCCGCTCGCCGAGATCATCGCCTACGGCCAGGTCGCCGGACCTGACGCCTCGCTCCTGCAGCAACCCTCGCGTGCGATCAAGGCAGCTCTCGACCGTGCCGGGCTCAGCGTCGCCGATCTCGATCTGTTCGAGATCAACGAGGCCTTCGCTGCGGTCGGCGTGGCATCTGCCGACGACCTCGGCATCTCGATGGACATCGTCAACGTCAACGGCGGCGCGATCGCCGTCGGCCATCCCCTCGGCATGTCAGGTAACCGCATCACGCTGCACCTCGCACTCGAGCTCGCCCGGCGCGGTGGCGGCATCGGCGCCGCCGCCCTGTGCGGTGGCGGCGGCCAGGGTGACGCCATCGTGCTGCGCGTGAGGTCCTGACGCGCCTGGCGACGCAGGTCACCGATCTCGACCCGACCGATGGGGACCTTGTTCCCTTCCGACTCATCGCAACATCGGTTATCGTCGATTGACGATGACACCTGGAGCGAGGATGTAGGGATGAGCGGGACGCAGACCACCGCGCTCATCGAGCCTGGTCGCTCGACGATGCGTCGCTGGGGACCTGTCGCCGTAGGTGCTGTCGTGTGGTGGGCGCTGTACCACTACAACCTGGCGTTCTGGGACTGGGTGATCTACGACATCGTCGGCCTCGACCCCGCCAGCCGGCTCGGCGAGTCGGTGCACTTCTTCTTCTACGACGTCACCAAGATCGCGCTCCTCTTGACCGGTGTCATCTTCGTGGTCACGATCCTGCGCAGCTTCATGTCGGTCGAGCGCACTCGCGCCGTGCTCGGTCGACGCCGCGAGGGTGCCGGCAACCTCGCTGCGGCCGGTCTTGGCGTGGTCACCCCGTTCTGCTCCTGTTCGGCCGTCCCGGTCTTCATCGGGTTCGTCGCCGCCGGCGTACCGCTCGGGGTGACGCTGAGCTTCCTGATCGCCTCCCCGATGGTGAACGAAGTGGCCATCGTGCTGCTGTTCGGCTTGTTCGGCTGGGAGGTCACTGCCCTCTACATCACCGCCGGGTTGTTCATCGCAGTCACGGCCGGCATGGTGCTCGGCCGTCTGAATCTCGAACGGTGGGTCGAGCCATTCGTGTTCGAGACCAAATTGCGCGGCAAGCAGATCGATCCGTCGCTCGGACTGTCGTGGGACGACCGCATCCAGATGGGCCGCGAGGAAGTGGCCTCGATCCTGCGCAAGGTGTGGCCCTACCTGCTCGTCGGCATCGGTGTCGGCGCCGTGATCCATGGCTGGGCGCCCGCCGACTGGTTCGCCGAACACGCCACCGGCGTGCTCGGGGTCCCGATCGCCGTACTGATCGGGGTTCCCCTCTACTCCAATGCGGCGGGTGTGCTGCCACTCGTCGAAGTCCTGCACGACAAGGGCCTGCCGATGGGCACCGTGCTCGCATTCATGATGAGCGTCGTCGCATTGTCGCTCCCGGAGATGATCCTGCTGCGCCGGGTGCTGAAGCCCAAGCTGATCGCCACCTACGTCGCCGTCGTCGCCACCGGGATCCTGTCGATCGGCTTGCTGTTCAACCTCATCCTTTGATCACGTCGATTCACCCACTCCCAGGAGCACCCCCATGGACATCAAGATTCTCGGCACCGGATGCGTCAACTGCAAGAACCTCGAGAACCTCACCCGGGCCGCGCTCGACGAACTCGGCGTCGATGTCGAGATCGAGAAGGTCACCGACCCGGGCGAGATCGTGTCGTGGGGTGTCATGTCCACGCCGGCCCTCGTCATCGACGACGAAGTCGTGCTCTCCGGCCGAGTTCCCCCGGTCGACCAGATCAGACAACTCCTCGCCGCCGCTCTCGATGAGTTCCCACGCAGACGTGCCGTCAGCGTCGCGACCGAACGATGCGCTCAGCCGCGACGCTCGACAGCACGCGCGTCAGGTGGCTGACGTAGTTCGTGATTGCGTGATCGCCGAAGTGGTCGAAGCGTCGAACTCTGACACCATCGACGAATCCGGCCCATCGATCGTCGGCGCGCCACTTCGCGGTCGGCGGACGGATCTCGCCGTTGCGATCGATGTACATGTGGATGCCGGTGTGTCGATACCGCAGCCAGGTCGGAGGCATGTGGGTGACGATGTCGAGGTGGCGCACGTTCGACTCCGAAGCGGCGCTCAGGTTCCGGCCGCGGCCGGCTCGCTTGCTCATCGGCTGACCGAACAGTACTGCTTACGCGGATGCGACCGGGAACGGATGCTACGTGGTGAAGCTGCCGCAAGCTTCGAGAACCGTGCCCTGAACCTCTGGTGGAGCCTTTGAGTTCGTGGCTCGAGCGGCCTCCCAAACCACCCGAAACTCGTCTGGACCGAGGCGAGAATCGCGCTGCTCGTGGGGGCCCGATCTCTGGCCGCGGTCGATCTCGAGAAGATATCCGATCGACCTCTCGCTTTCCGGGTTTCGACACGCGAGAGTGACCATCCCACATCGGGCGGATGGGAGACGGGAATGGAGTCGAACGCAACGGGACTCGGGCGGAGGACGACACGCGCCCGCACGTCCGGCGTCGCCCCAGTCATCGCAGTGGTCATCGCCCTGGCGACCATGTTCTCGTCGATCGCGATCACGAGTCCTGCTGCCCACGCCGCGTCCGCTCCCGTGGCTCGTGACGGATGTGGCTCGCACGAACGCGGGGACGCAGGTCGCGGTGAACGTGCTCGGCAACGACTTCGACCCCGACGGCGACAGCTTCAGCGTGGTCGAAGTCGTCCGACCCCCGCCAACGGCACCGTCCTCACTTCGTGTCCAGCCGCTGTCTACTACACCCCCAACGCCGGATTCGCCGGCGAGGAATCGATCACCTACACGATCGAGGACAGCACCGGGCTGACGGCCACCGGCACGGCGACGGTGTGGGTCGACACCAGCGCCAGCACGACCGGCCGTCCCGACGCGTTGACCGACTACTTCTACGTCTACCAAGGCTCCAGCGTCGGGTTCAGCACCGCCCAACTCCTCGCACAACGACAACGACCCTGACAACCAGACCCTCACCGTCGTCAGCCGTGTCCGAACCATCCAACAACGGCACCCTCACCGGCGACCCTCATCAACGGCTACACCTACACCCCCAGCATCGACGCCAACCTCGTCGGCATCGACTCCCAACTCGACTACCTCGATCACCGACCCCGACGGCCACGTCGACCAAGGCACCATCACCATCCGCATCCTCGCCGCCGACGACACCAACCAACCACCCGTGGCTCGTGACGGATGTGGCGCGCACGAACCCGGGGACGCAGGTGCACGGTCAACGTGCCGGCAACGACTTCGACCCCGACGGCGACACCTTCAGCGTGGTCGAAGTCGTCCACCCCCGCCAACGGCACCGTCTCACTTCGTGTCCACCACCGTCTACTACACCCCCAAAGCCGGATTCGCCGGCATCGAAACCATCACCTACACCCTGCGCGACACCCACGGAATCACCACCACCGGCACGGTGACGGTGTGGGTCGACACCAGCGCCAGCATCGACCGCGCAGTCCCGGACCGCGCAGACCGACTACTTCTACGTCTACCAAGGTTCCAGCGTCGGGTTCAGCACCGCGCCAACTCCTCGCACAACGACACCGACCCCGACAACCAGACCCTCACCGTCGTCGCCGTGTCCGAACCATCCAACAACGGCACCCTCACCGGCACCCTCACCAACGGCTACACCTACACCCCCAACCTCGCCGTCGACCTCGTCGGCATCGACTGCCAACTCGACTACCTCATCACCGACCCCGACGGCCACGTCGACCAAGGCACCATCACCATCCGCATCCTCGCCGCCGGCGACACCAACCAACCCCCCGTGGCTCGTGACGGATGTGGCGCGCACGAACCCGGGGACGCAGGTGCGCGGTCAACGTCGCGCGGCAACGACTTCGACCCCGACGGCGACACCTTCAGCGTGGTCGAAGTCGTCCACCCCCGCCCACGGCACCGTCACTCAACTTCGGTCCACCGCCGTCTACTACACCCCCAACGCCGGATTCGCCGGCGTCGAAACCATCACCTACACCCTCCGCGACACCCACGGCATCACCACCACCGGCACGGTGACGGTGTGGGTCGACACCGGCGCCGGCATCGACCGCGCCGTCACCGACGCCGTCGACCGACTACTTCTACGTCTACCAAGGCTCCAGCGTCGGGTTCAGCACCGCCCAACTCCTCGCCAACGACACCGACCCCGACAACCAGACCCTCACGGTCGTCGCCGTGTCCGAACCATCCAACAACGGCACCCTCACCGGCACCCTCACCAACGGCTACACCTACACCCCCAACCTCGACGCCAACCTCGTCGGCATCGACGCCCAACTCGACTACCTCATCACCGACCCCGACGGCCACGTCGACCAAGGCACCATCACCATCCGCATCCTCGCCGCCGGCGACACCAACCAACCACCCGTGGCTCGTGCGGATGTGGCGCGCACGAACCCGGGGGCGCAGGTGCGGTCAACGTCGCGCGGCAACGACTTCGACCCCGACGGCGACACCTTCAGCGTGGTCGAAGTCGTCCACCCCCGCCAACGGCACCGTCATCACTTCAGCGTCCAGCGACTTCTACTACACCCCCAACGCCGGATTCGCCGGCATCGAAACCATCACCTACACCCTCCGCGACACCCACGGAATCACCACCACCGGCACGGTGACGGTGTGGGTCGACACCGGCGCCAGCACCGACCGCGCCGTCACCGACGCGCAGACCGACTACTTCTACGTCTACCAAGGTTCCACGCGTCGGGTTCAGCACCGCCCAACTCCTCGCCAACGACACCGACCCCGACAACCAGACCCTCACGGTCGTCGCCGTGTCCGAACCATCCAACAACGGCACCCTCACCGGCACCCTCACCAACGGCTACACCTACACCCCCAACCTCGACGCCAACCTCGTCGGCATCGACTCCCAACTCGACTACCTCGATCACCGACCCCGACGGCCACGTCGACCAAGGCACCATCACCATCCGCATCCTCGCCGCCGACGACACCAACCAACCACCCGTTGCGGTGGCCGACGCCGCACAGACCAACACTGGAACGCAGGTGCGCGGTCAACGTGCGCGGCAACGACTTCGACCCCGACGGCGACACCATCAGCGTGGTCGAAGTCGTCCACCCCCGCCAACGGCACCGTCATCAACTTCGGTCCAGCCACCGTCTACTACACCCCCAACGCCGGATTCGCCGGCATCGAAACCATCACCTACACCCTGCGCGACAACCACGGAATCACCACCACCGGACTGGTCACGGTGCTCGTCGGCGCGATCGGCGACCAGCCACCCGTGGCGCAGTCGGCGCAACTACCAGGTGCAGGCCGGCGCCACGCTGCCGATCACGCTGTCGGCAGTCGACCCGAACGGTCAGCCGCTCACGTGGAGGCTCGTCACCGCGCCCGATCGGCCAGCTGACCGGGTCGCTCACGGGCGCAGCGCCGCAGTTGACGTACACGGCACCAACGAATCGGCCGACCGATGCCTTCGTCTACGAAGTCAGCGACGGCACGCTCACCGCGCAGGCGACGATCACCCTCACCATCCTGCGGGCGAACATCGTGCCGGTGGCCGACGACGACGTGGCCACAACCACGCAGGAGACCCCGGTGTCGGTCGCGGTGCTGGTCGGTGACACCGACGCCGACGGCGACATCCTGACCGTGACGGGGTACACGAACGGCGCCCACGGCACAGTGCGCGTGCTCCGCATCGGAGTGCACCTACACGCCGGAGCCCGGGTACTTCGGCAGCGACACGTTCACCTACACGATCGTCGACGGGTTCGGCGGGAGCGACCAGGCGAGCGTGGCGGTGACGATCGACCCGTCACCGATCGCCGCGAGCCTCGCAGCCGGCGACACCCACCACTGGCCCTGGGGCGACGTCGATCAACCTCGCCGACATCCCGTACGAGCGCATGCGACAGCTCGACGTCGACGTCTCGAACTCGCCCTCGCCCGACGTTCGCCCTGGCTCGACGTTCACCGCTCGCTCGGCGTTCACCCTTGGCGCGACGGTCTCCCGCTCTCCGACTTCGCACCGCTCGCACGCCGCTCCCCCAGCGCCGCGAGCACGCCGCTGTCGGAGATCCCGGTCGACTACCCAGGCGGCTGGCCGGCGCTGCTGGAGGGCACCCCGCTCGCAGGCACACCCGACCCAGAGCATCACGTTCGGCGAGTTCCTCGCGCTCTACGACACCCTGGCACCGCCTGCCCCCGGCGCTGCGCGACCTGACGCTCGAGGACGTGTCGTTCTTCGACGGCACGACGCTCGCGAACGGCTCGCCGGCCGCGTTCCTGCTCGGAGCGACGCCGATCGCCGACATCCGTTACGGCGCGCAGTCGTGGTGCGACAAGCTTGCCGGCGCACGAAGGGAGCGTCAACGTGCGCGTCGCTGGGTGTCGGCCCGACGACGACTCTGCTCGAACTCGACGCCGACACCGACGCCGCCGCCGTGCTCGCCGAGCAGCCCGACCTTCGGCGTGTCGCGCTGCAGGACAACTTCGACGCCTTCGTCGATGCGCCGGTCAGCGATGCCCGGCTGAACGAGCTCAACCTCTTCGCCACCAACCTCGGACTGGTCAGCGTCGGCGCAGCGATCGATGCCTCGGCCGCCGTCGGATCGGTGTTGATCTCCGACATCCCGGTCAACGACACGAACCCCGACGACGGCGCCTACGGTCGACGCGATCTCGTCGTCGACTGCATCAGCTTCGTCTGCTCGGGCTGGGGCGACGCTCGGTCAGGCAAAGGCGGCCGGCGCGCTCGTCGCCGGTGCGAAGTTGCAGGACGTCGGTCGGGCCTTCTTCGACCACACCGTCGCCGGCAACCCACCGATCTCTGTGGCCCAGATCACGTCGGCGCTGCCCGCGTCGGTCGACGTCAACGACGTCATCGTCGGCTCGCTCGACCAGAGCGACTTCCCGTGGGAAGACGTCGACCTCACGACCGCGGGCCTGCAGGACTTCGCACAGACCGGCGCCACGCTGGACTGGAACCTGCGGTTGAACGTCGACAGCTCACGCGCCGGTCCCGGCCCCTTCGCCACCACCGTGACTGTCACGCTCCCTCCCGGATTTCGCACGTTCGCTCCCACACCGGCACGCCCGGCACCGGTCGCTCTGAACACGTTCACACCCGCCGCCGGCGCGTTCACCGGACCCGCTGCTACCGATGGGCCCGACGGGCAGATCCTCGTGTGGACGATCGCCGATGTTGCAGTCGACACCGACTACACCCTGTCGTTTCGCACCACGCCGGGCCTGAAGCTCGGCCAAGCCCGAGCGGTCGCCAAGGTCGAGATCACCAACGGGGCAGCGACCACGGCCGGTGTCGTCGGTGTCGTCGACACAGCCGACGCATCTGCCGAAGCGGGATCGGCGCTTCCCGTCGAGAGCAACGTGTTGTATCTCGGCTACGTCGACCGCGCCGACGACCTCGACCTCTACGGCTTCGAGCCGACTCCGCTCGCCCAGGTTGGCGTACGCCTCAGCCACCTTGCGGGAGACGGCGACCTGGTCGTCTACGGCCCGTCGACCGACAACCCGACCAACTCGCCGTCGCCGGTCGCCACCCGAACGGCCACCCCGTCTGCCCCGCCACTCGTCGCGGAAGACTTCGACATCTCGGGCACCGGCTACTCGCCCGAGCCCGACACCGATGCGGGCATCCCGCTCATCGACGGCCTCACGGTGGTCGGCAGGTCGGCCGCCCGGAACACCGATGTCGAGGCGGTCGACGCCATCGAGCCCGACCTGCTCCAGGTGAGCTCGTACAACTCGGCGACCTCGAACGAACCGTACGTGCTGCGCGTCCGAGAGGTCGACCCACCGCGAACCCCGACCTGCACGGCGTACGCCCGAACCGGCGGCGTGGCCGGAACACTTCCCAACCTCACCGCCCTCCCAGCCGACCTTGCGACGATCATCTTGGTCAACCGTGAGCGTCTCGGCGACACGTTCGGCACCGTGGCGGCCGACGACGTCGTCGCTGCACTGTCGACATTTGCGGCACGCCCCGATGTGAAGGGCGTCGTCATCCCGGTCGAGGGCGACCCGGGTGTTGCATCGGCCTATGCCGCATGGAACGCGAACCCCTGTGTCACCGATCGGGCGAACAAGGTCGTCAACGAGATCACGCAGCTCGTCGTCGGGATCCGCAACGGTGCACTGCCCGGAGTCGCCGCCCACCCGGCGCTGCAGAACGTCGTGGTCGTCGGCGGCGATGACATCATCCCGATGGCCCGCCTCGACGACACCACACGCCTCGGCAACGAGACTGGCTACGCCGACACCTTCGACGTCAACGGGTCGTACTACGGGGCGCTCAGTACCAGTCACTTCCTGAGCGACGACCCCTACGGCGACCTCGATCCGATCGAGTGGGCGACACGCCGGCTCTACGTGCCCGAGCTGGCGCTTGGCCGCCTCGTCGAATCGCCGACCCAGATCATCGCCCAGCTCGACGCGTTCGCAGACGCTTCGGGGCGTCTCGACGCCGGCCGCGCCTACGCCGCCGGCTACGACTTCATGACCGACGGCGCGAGCTCGGTGCGTCAGGCATTGTCGACGTCGTTGGCCGCAGCGAACGGGGGGCCGGCAACGGTGACCGGGCCGACCAACGAGTCGACGTGGACCGGCTCCGAGCTCCTCGCCGACCTGACCCGACCACCCGCACCGAGCATCGATGCGATCTTCGGCCACTTCGACCACACCGCGCTCGAAACTCCGGCCGGCGATGGCGTCCGCGCCGACGAACTCGCCACCGCACTCCCCGACGGAGCGCGACTCGTGTTCTCGATGGGATGCCACTCGGGCCTCGCCGTCTCCGATGCCGTCGTCGGCGGCGGAGCCCTCGCCGACGACCTCGCCGCGGCGTTGACCGCACGCGGCGCCGTGTACCTGGCAGCTACCGGCTACGGCTACGGCGACCAGATCAGTGTCGGCCTGCAGGAGCGGCTGATGACGCTGTTCGCCGCCGAACTCGACGGTTCGGTCTCGTTGGGCGACGCACTCCGTAATGCCAAACAGCGGTACTTCGCGAGCCAGGGCCTGTACGGCGTGTACGACGAGAAAGCGCTGTCGAGCACGATCATGTACGGCCTGCCGATGTTCGCCGTCGGAACTGAGCGCCCGTCAGGCCGACGCCGCCGAACGCGACGGCAACGCCGATTCCCGGAACGCTCGGTCTGTCGTCGATCTCCTACACCGAGGATTTCACGTTCACCCCACGATCGGCCGACGCAGGCCGCTGGTTCGAGGCTGATGCAGGTACTGGCCGTCAGTTGCCACAGATCACCGCCGGCCGGCCGGTCCAACCACACGCCGAGACCGACGTGACCGCCATCGCAACGGACAACACGCTGCTCCCGGCGCACGGTGCCGTGGTGAGCGGACTGGTCACCGGTGATGTCGTGGCCGACTTCGACGCCGCGTTCAGCCGTCCAACGCTCGACAACGCCGCCGGCGAACCCGAACCCGTGAACGCCGTCGCGGCGTTCCCGACCCGACTCGCCGGCGTGACGACGGCCAGCGACGAGCGGGGCCCCGTCGGGCCCGACGGCATCCAACAGCGCCAACAGCTCGTGCTGATCCCGGGCCAGTTCCTGTCGGGCACGAACGACACACCGGGTCGGGGCACCCAGGTCCTCTTCGACCAGATGTCGGGCGACGTCTACTACTCGCCGTCGACCGACTGGACGCCGCCGAAGGTCGGCGAGGTGGTGCTGTCACGTGCCTCCGGCGACACCACTGCCCTCGTCACCGTCGACGCATCCGACGCGTCGGGCATCCACCGAACGGTCGCCCTCTACCAGGCGGGTGGCGACTGGACGTCCGTCGATCTCGGAGTTGGATCAGGTGTCTTCACGGGGACGCTCAGCGTGCCCACCGCGATCGCCAACGAACAGATCCGCGTCGTCGTCCAAGTGGTCGACGGTGCCGGCAACGTGTCGTGGGCCTCGAACAAGGGCCCAGGGTTCACACCGACTCCGCCACCACCACCTCCACCAACCGTGGCGCTTTCACCGGTGGTTCCGACTTCGGGCTGGTTCGGTGCCGCGCCGCAGATCACGGTGGTGGGCAACGCCTCGGCCACGTTCGACGTGTCGATCGACGGCGGGCCGAAGGTGACCTATCTCGGACCGTTCACGCCGACGGGCCTCGCCGACGGTGCCCACGTCATCGAGGCAATCGGCTCCGACGGGAGCAGTGCGTTCGTCACCGTCCGCGTCGACACCGCACCGCCCGGCGTCGACGTGAGCTTGTCGCCGGCAGCCAACAGCGCCGGATGGCACAACGCCACGGTCACGGCGACGTTCACCTGCACCGACTCGGCTTCGGGCGTCGCCGGCTGTCCAGCGCCGACCTCGACCGGCACGCAGGAGGGCACTGCTGTGCCCATCACCGGCACGGCGACCGATCTCGTCGGGCTGACTACCACCCTGAACCGCACGATCAAGGTGGATCGGACTGCACCGAGCGTTCCCCTCCTGACGCTCGACCCGGCGACGCCCACGGTCGACCAGGCAACGACGCTGACGGCGTTGTCGTCCGACGGGACTGTCGGGTCTGATCGGCGGCGAATGGTGGATCGGCGCCGACCCCGGGCGGGGTAGCGCAATGCCACTCAACATCTCGTCGTCGTCGCTGAGCGCATTGATTCCGGCGACCCTCGCTCCCGGCTCGTACACCGTCTCGGCACGCGCCGTCGACGCAGCCGGCAACTGGAGCGACATCGGCACCACCGTGCTGACCGTCACCGCCGCACAGAATGCGGTGCCGGTTGCGGTGGCGCAGAGTGTGGATACACCCGAAGACACCGCGCTCGCAATCACGCTCGCGGGCAGCGACGCCGACGCAACCGACGTGGTGTCGTTCACCGTCGCATCGCAACCCACACACGGAACACTCTCGGGCACAACCCCGAACCTGACCTACACACCCGACACCAACTTCAACGGCAACGACTCGTTCACCTTCACCGCCAACGACGGCACCGACACCTCCGAACCCGCCACGATCTCCGTCACCGTGGCGCCCGTCAACGACGCCCCCACCATCACCACACCCGCATCGCTCGCCACCACCGAAGGCACCACACTGCCGATCACTGCCACCCTCGCCGACCTCGACGGCGACACCGTGACCGTCACATGGAACGTCGCCCCCGGCCCCGACGTCGACAGCGGCGCCACCTGCGCGATCGCCAACCTCGCCAGCACCACCATCACCTGCACCGACAACGGCACCTACACCCTCACCGCCACCGCATCCGACGGCAACAGCGACCGCAGCAGCACCAACCGAACTCACCGTCACCAACGCCAACCCCAACGTCACCATCACCAGCGCCCCCACCGGACCCCTCCCCAACGCAACACCCGTCGACATCACCGCCTCCATCACCGACCCAGGCACCAACGACACCCACACCTGCACCATCGACTGGGGCGACAGCACCACCACCACCCGGCACCATCACGCCCGACACCATCACACCCGGCACGAGCACCTGCACCGCCACCCACACCTACACCACCGCCGCCACCCACACCGTCACCATCACCGCCACCGACGACAACGACGCCACCGCAACCACCACCACCAACATCACCACCCAACCCGCCCACTGTCGGCAATGCGGTGCCGGTTGCGGTGGCGCAGAGTGTGGATACACCCGAAGACACCGCGCTCGCGATCACGCTCGCGGGCAGCGACGCCGACGCAACCGACGTGCTGTCGTTCAGCGTCGCATCGCAACCCACACACGGAACACTCTCGGGCACAACCCCGAACCTGACCTACACACCCGACACCAACTTCAACGGCAACGACTCGTTCACCTTCACCGCCAACGACGGCACCGACACCTCCGAACCCGCCACGATCTCCGTCACCGTGGCGCCCGTCAACGACGCCCCCACCATCACCACACCCGCATCGCTCGCCACCACCGAAGGCACCACACGTGCCGATCACTGCCACCGTCGCCGACCTCGACGGCGACACCGTGACCGTCACATGGAACGTCGCCCCCGGCCCCGACGTCGACAGCGGCGCCACCTGCGCGATCGCCGACCTCGCCAGCACCACCATCACCTGCACCGACAACGGCACCTACACCCTCACCGCCACCGCATCCGACGGCAACGCGACCGCAGCAGCACCAACCGAACTCACCGTCACCAACGCCAACCCCAACGTCACCATCACCAGCGCCCCCACCGGACCCCTCCCCAACGCAACACCCGTCGACATCACCGCCTCCATCACCGACCCAGGCACCAACGACACCCACACCTGCACCATCGACTGGGGCGACAGCACCACCACCACCGGCACCATCACACCCGACACCATCACACCCGGCACGAGCACCTGCACCGCCACCCACACCTACACCACCGCCGCCACCCACACCGTCACCATCACCGCCACCGACGACAACGACGCCACCGCAACCACCACCACCAACATCACCACCCAAGCCTCCAACCGCCCACCGACCGCCAACGCCACGACACCTGTCGGCAGTTTCCGGCGTGGCGACTGCCCTGACGCTGTCGGGCTCTGACCCGGACGGCGACACACTGTCCTACGTCATCGTGTCGGCACCCTCTCACGGCTCACTGAGCGGCACCGGACCCGTCGTCACCTACACCAGCGCTGCGGGCTATGTCGGCGTCGACTCGTTCTCCTTCGCCGTCAGCGACGGCATCAGTCAGTCGCCGGCGGTCACGGCGGCGATCACGGTGACCGCCGCTCCGACCGGAGCGCGACTGTTGGTGGCCCACGACGCTGCGAGGTCGCAACAACGTCGTGCGCTCGACGGCGCCGTGTTGACAGGCGGCGCGAGCGCCTACATCTTCGTCGAACCGAACGGGATGCAGAAGATCGTCCGGGTGAGTTTCCTTCTCGACGAAGCTCCGTTCTCCGTCGAATCCAGCGCACCATTCGACTTCGCAGGCACGTCGCTCTCCCGCTCCTGCCACGCATGCCTGCCAACGGCGTACCCATTCGAATCGAACCTTCTCGCGCTCGGCAAGCATCGCCTCACCGCAGTCGTGCACTTCGGCAACGGTTCACAGACGACACTGAACGCAACGTTCACGATCGCAAACACCACATCGCACAGCCTGCTGGTGTCGTCGTCGTCCACACGATCTGCGCCGGTGCCACTCACCGACGCAACGCTGTCGGGACGGCGATACGTGTTCGTCGGCGCGGCGAGCGACCCGATCGCGGGTCTACGAACCGTGAGGTGTTCCTGATCGACGGCAAGGTCGTCGGAATCGATGGGTCGGCGCCGTACGACGCACGAGGAACACGCCCCGACGGGAAAGCGAACTCGTTCGACACGCGCACCTTGCGCAACGGTCGGCACCGGCTGACCGCAATCGTCCTCCTCACCGGAGGTGCCAGGGTCGTGTACAACTCCGACTTCAGCGTCACGAACTGACCGCGTTACGAACAAGCCGCCGTCACGAACCTGGTGGGGGTGTCACCACCCCCAACGCATACCAGTTGTGCGAGCGACGTGGCGATGCGTTCCTCATCACCGTCCATTCGCCCGATGGCCATCGATGCCAGGGCAACCTCATAATCGAGACCGTCACGAGTCGTGAGTTCGAGGGCCTGCTCGAAGTACGGCGCGAGCGCCACGGTATCACCCGAGAGCCGTCTCACACGAGCCTCCAGCCGGGCCAGCGTTCCGGGTAGCACCGGGACGTCGCCGATGCGGTCGAGAGCCTCGTGAGCAGCGGTGGCCGCGTCGAGCGCTGCAGCAGTTGCCGCCTCACCTGCCAGCACGTGGATTTCGACGAGCCGGACGAGCGAGTCGACGACAAGATCCTCAGCTCCGAGTTCTCTGAACTGCACGAGCGCATCCGACTGCAGACGCAGAGCGTCGGCACTCCTTCCTCTCCATGCCGCGATCCGTGACAGACCACTGATGGTCATGACTGTCCCGAGGGGATAACTCGCCGCCTGCAGCACCCGGTTCGCCCTCTCCAGCAACGCCTCCGCCTCGTCCAATCGGCCCTGGACCGTCAACATTTCGGCGACGTTGTTGTCGGCAAGTGCAGCGCCGACGACATCGCCGGCCCGCTGATAGAGGTCGGAACTCCTCCCGAAATCCTTGATTGCATCGGCGATTCGGGACTCCTGCCAGGAGGTGGTGCCACGGTTCAGGAACAGATTCGCCAAACCGATCGAATCGTCGAGCTCAGTGAGCAGCGTGAGCGCCATCTGCTCGTGGGCGGCTCGTTCGGGAAGCACCAGCGAGGCGCAACACCACTCGGCGAGCAGGTGCGCCTGCGCCGCTACCGCCCGATCATCTGCTTGGTCGGGGTCGCTCAACAGCTCCTCGCAGACTTGGAGGCAATCACGCCACTGCCCGCGGTAGTTGTAGATGCTCGCCCGAGCGAGTCGAAGGTAGGCGCCGGCCACCGGATCCGGACAGGCCTTGATCGCTCGGGCAGTCAACGTCAGACCGGCCCGGTACCTGCCGAGCTTCTCGAGCAAGCGGGCGCGATCGACGGCGATCAGCGCGCGCCCCCCCGCGTCGCTGAGCCGTGTTCGCGTCGACGAGCGCTTCGAGTGCAGCCTCCGGATGGCCCGCTCGTTCGGCGGCGAATGCCAAGCGGCGGAACGTGGCGCCGCGGACCGACGCCGACACGTCGAGGCGTCGCTGAGCAGCGACGACATCCGCGAGCAGCGACTCGCCGATCTCCATCGCTCCTCGTTCGATTGCGGCTTCGGCCGCGTCGCTGCCCCAACGAACGATCCGCTCGGGGAGCCCCGACCCGGCAGCGTGGAACGCGAGTGCACTCACCGGGTCGGCGATCGGCACCGAGTCGCCCCATTCCTCGATGATGTCCAGAGCTCGCCGATGTACTGCACGTCGGCGACGCACCGACAACCCTTCATACGCGGCGAGGCGAACGAGATCGTTGCGAAAGCGCACGGTGTCACCGTCGACGATCACCAGGTCGCCAAGCTCCGCTTCCCAAGTTCGGGCCACAGCGAGATCAGACCCGTTCGAGCACACGGCTCAGCGAGCTCCCGGTCCATCGACGAACCCAGCACCGAGGCATCCCGGATGAGCTCGCGGCCGGCGATCGGGAGCTGATCGATACGGGCTGCGAGGAGGCGTTCGATCGTCGAGGGATACGACGTGGTCCAAGTAGACGACGACGTCGACGACGACGCTGCCGAATCCGCGACGGTGCGCGCAAGCTCCACCAGATACAGCGGGTTGCCCGCCGCGGACTCACGCAGTCTCGCGAGCGTCGCATCGCTCGCCGCCAACGCAGGGAGTTCATTGATGAGCAGTTGGTTCGCGTCCTCGTCGTCGATCGGGCGCAACTCGATGGTCGTCGTCGGTGACGGCACGCTCCCGTCTGGTCGCCGGGTGAAGACGACCGCGACCTCGCGTTCGGGTATCGCGCACAGCGACTCGAGCACCAGGCGCGATGCATCGTCGATCCAGTGCACGTCCTCGATCACGATCACACCACCGCGGCCCGCAACCGTCACGACGAACTCAGCCGTCACGGCGTTGAGCCGGTCGGTGCGGAACTTGTTGTCGAGCGCCTCGACCTCAGCGGTTGAGGGAACGCTTGCGCCGATCACGTCGGCGATCAGCGGGAGCCACGGCAGCAACCCCTTCGCGGAACGCTTCACGAACGTCGTGAGCGCGGTTCCCGCGCTGGATTCGTCCTCACGCCCGCCGATTCCTGCGGCGGTCCGGATGAGGCGTCGAAATGGAAGATACGGCGATTCCACTTCGTGGGGCTCGGCGCACGCATCACGAGCCATCGATGCGAGGTGTCGGTGTCTCGAGCTTCATGCCACAGCCGCGACTTCCCGGAGCCGACCGGCCCGACGAGGTCCACGATTCCACCGTCAGCCACCAGGCGTCGCAGCTCGGCCAGCTCGTCGTCGCGGCCCACCAGGATTGGATCAGAGCCGGGGGGAGGCCCTCCGGCATCGCCCTCCACCACCCGTCCGATCAAGAATGCTTGAACAGGCGCCTTCTTGCCCTTCACGAGGAACGGCTCGAGTGGCGTCGATTCGAATCGACCGGGGCACGCGCCGTGGAGCCGTTCGCCGGCCATGATCTCACCGGGTTGCGCTCGTGACATCAGGCGCGCGGCCAGGTTCGTTGCATCACCCATGACGATGTAGGTGCATCGTCGGGGATGGCCCGTGTCGCCGACGAAGACGACGCCCAGATTTGCTCCGATCCGCAGTGGGAGCGGCGTCTGCTCGGTGATCCGCCGCAACACACGAAGCAGCCGCTCGCCGTCTCGCTCGGTCGCTGTTGGCGCACCGGAGATGAGCGTCCACCGAACCGAGTTCGCCTCGGCCTGCGTTTCGAGCCAGCACACGTCGAACTCGGCAGCTGCCCTGTCGACGATCTCGGTGATCTCGCGGATCCGCTGGTGCAGGCGTTCGACTCCGTCGGAGACGAGCATGTCGTCGGTTCCGTTGAGGCGGATGAACGCCATCGCTACTTGTTTGAGCTCCCCTGCTCGGTGTTGGGCGTCGACCAGCGAGTGGAACTGCGTCGGCAACAACCGCCTGATGTCGCCGTCGTCGGCAGGACATCTCGAGGGTGGAACCGTTGGATCGCCGGTTGCCACCCGTCCCGTTCGCAGCTTGGCAGCGCCGCCCTTCGATGTCGTGACCCACGACGCCGGAAGGGCTGCGGCGAGCTCGTCGTTGATGAGCGCTTCGCCCGCGTTGGCGAGCGCCTCGAGCCTCGCCATCTCGGTGCTCACCGGCCCGGTAACCATCAGTGCTCGACGCAAGGCCCCGATCAAGTGGTATGCCTGCGTGCCCGACGCCATCCCGCACGACATCCGCAACCGAACACCACCCAGTGGCGTCTGGATCAAACCGTCTCGTTCCATGAAGTCGAACATGCGGGCCGCTGCGGTGGCGGCCCGTCGTTCGTGATCCACTCCGTCGTAGAGGACCACCATGGCGTCGCCGCCGAACTCGAGGACGTCACCGCCGACACCGAACACCTCGTCGATCAACCCCTCGAAGATCGTGTTGAGCACATCGTTGATGTGTTCCGCTCCACTGCGACCCAACCGGGCCAGTCGCTCCGTCAGACTCGTGAATCCCGACACGTCGAAGAACGCGAGTGTGCCGGTGACCTCGCTCCAACCCCCGTCGGGGTGCGATGCGAGCGTCGAAAGCGCATGATCGGAGACGTACGGATGCAGCAAGTGCCGGAAATCCGCCTGGAGCAGTTGTTGAGCGGTCATGGGTCAGCAGTCGTGAGCGAACGGCCCACCATCGACCGCGCCGCCGCCCGACGACCCTCACATCGTGACCCGTACACGAATCCCGGTCAAGCCACATCGGAGCCGGTGACGGAGGTCTGTTACTGTCTCACCAGCACGATGGCGGCGCGGGACGCTGGACGGGAGTGAGCAATGTCGGACGGGACCGAGGAATCCGTAGTCGAGCCATACGTACTCAGGTTGCTCGACGAGTGCCGCGAGGAGATCCGGATGTGCGACTCGAAGGCGAGCATCCTCTTCGCCGGTGTGGCGTTCGCTGCGGCACTTCTTGCCGGACAACTCGTCGACGATTCCACGTTGCTGCGACAGAGTGGTCCGGCCGTCGTGTTGCTGTCCGTGACAGCACTCGCAGCGCTGGGAGGTTCGATGTGGCTACTCGGGTTTGCTGTGGTGCCGCGTGTTGCCAATCCGACGCCAGGCCACGCTCGATACTTCGAGGAACAAGCATTGTTCGAGACTTCCGACTCACTGCTCGCCGTGGTTGCGGAAGACGCGAAGTCGTCCGTCGAACGCCACGCCCAGCAACTGCTGGTGCTCTCACGTATCGCACATCGCAAGTACGGCCACCTCCGCGTGGCGATGTACGCCGTGTGTGTCGCGGTCGTAGCGATGGCGGTGGCTGCGCCGATCGCCGCGACTCAGTCCGGCTGACGTCGCCCGGTCCGACATCGCGATTGGCCCGCCACCCGACCCGCGTCGCCTGCCGAGCATGCCCGAGTGGTGAATCTTGGGGTCGTGCGGGCACGATCTGAGGCGAGTCGTCACCGACGTGAACCTCGTCCTCGACGACCGAACCAAGGGCGTCCGACGTGACCTCAACACATCGACGAACCACGCAGTCATCCAGTCGACAATGGGCCCGGACCCGAGGCTCTTCGCTCTTCGCCCTTCGGCACGATGACGGCGTTCTCGAATCTGGCGTCCGCGGGCGAGATCGCGTCGTGGGGTGTCATGTCCACACCGGCCCTCGTCATCGACGACGAAGTCGTGCTCTCCGGCCGCGTCCCGCCGGCCGACCAGATCAAACAACTCCTCACCGCCGCACCCTCGCGAGGCGATGCTGATCCATCCTCGCGATGAACCACAGGAGTTCGTGCGTGCTGAAATTCCCGCGTGGCAACATGGGAGCTTGGACGACAGCAGCCAGGATCGGTACTACCACGGCACCCGAGCCGATCTGGGGCCCGGAGATCTCGTCGAGCCCGGCTACGTCTCGAACTTTGGCGGCCGGAGGAGGGCCAATCACGTCTATCTGACGGCCACTGTCGATGCCGCTGTCTGGGGAGCCGAACTGTCCGTCGGTGACGGCCCCGGCCGGATCTACATCGTGGAACCGACCGGGCCCATCGAGGACGACCCGAACTTGACGGACAAGAAGTTCCCTGGCAACCCGACGAAGTCCTACCGCTCTCGTGACCCGCTGCGCGTCACGGGCGAACTGACGGACTGGGAAGGACATCCCGCCGACGTCCTGCAAGCGATGAGGGATCATGTCGAACGCCTCGCCCAGCTCGGCATCGAGGCAATCGACGACTGAGCCGAACAGCTCGAGCCCACCGCACCTGAGCACTGGCCGTTGGGCTCTACCGACTTCCTGACCCGGGGTCCACGCTGGAGGCGAAGCATCGACGATGAAGGGAGAGTGGCATGGGCACCCAGACGACCCAGCCAGCGAAGTTGCCGCCAGCGTGGTTCAAGCACCTCTTCTGGCGGGGCCACCGGTTCCTCTACCGACTCGTCGGCGGACGCGTCCTGTGGACCCCGAAGAGCAAGCGCGGCTGGGGTGCGATGCACCTCACGACGATCGGCCGGAAATCGGGCCGAACACGCAGCGTCATCGTCGGCTACATCGACGACGACACGATCCCCGTCGTGCTGGCGATGAACGGCTGGGACGAGGGCCATCCGGCGTGGTGGCTCAACCTCGAGGCCCACCCCGACACCGTCATCCGCCTCAAGGGTCAGCCGGAGCGCCCGGTTCGCGCTCGCAGCGCCGAGGGCGACGAGCGCGAGCGGCTGTGGCGGCTGTGGGCCGAGGTCGACGACGGGCTCGACGCCTATGCCGGCTCGCGCTCGACCGACACGCCCGTGATCGTCTTCGAACCACGCGACGCAGCGACCGACCACATCACCTGACGCGCTGCACGTCGCGCACTTCGAACACCGGGTACCCCTCGGCGATGGCGACGAAGTCGTCCAACGGGGCCCCCACCGCGACGGGAACATGTGGTCGACTACCTGGGGCGATCTTGACGTAGCGGGCCAGAATCGGGGCTCGTCGCTCGACCGGAACCTCGGTGAGATGGACCTGTCGACGCCGTCGCCGGCGCAGCACGGCGTCACCGTTGTTGGCTCGGACGTTGGCGACCCAATTGCATTCGCCAAGCATTGACACGAGGTACCAGCGACCATCGAGATCTGCCATGCCGAGTGGCAATGAGGTGACCTTGCCGGAGATGCGGCCGGGCACTTCCAACGTCACCCAACGGCGCGGGAACAAGCCGGCGGCGAACAATCGACCCCAGAAGCGGGCGAACCACCGAGCATCCGCGTTCGCACGGCCACCGGCGTACATCTCGCGGGCACGCTGGTCCGAGATCGGCCACCTCGGCATCATCCGGGAACTCAGCAGCAGCCAGTTCGAGCGGGCGGCCTGACGGCCTCGATCGTTGCCGACACCACGTAGTCGGTGATGCTGCGACCGGGTGCCCACTGCTCGATGAAGGACTTGCTCTCGTCCTTCGGCACGATGACGACGTTCTCGAATCCGGCGTCGAGCAGCATCGTGCGGAGTTCGGAGATGAGCGATGCCCCCGCCATGCAGCCGCTGTACAAGGTGAGGTCATTGCGAATCTCGTCGGGCAGTTCGGCCGATGCCACGACATCGGAGATCGCCAGACGTCCACCGGGACGGAGCACTCGGTAGGCGTCGGCGAACACTGCGGCCTTGTCCGGCGAGAGATTGATCACGCAATTCGAGATGATCACATCGACAGTGCTGTCGGCGACGGGCAGGTGTTCGATCTCGCCGAGTCGGAACTCGACGTTGTCGTATCCGCCCGTCTCCGCGTTGGCTCGTGCCTTGGACACCATCGCCGGCGTCATGTCGACCCCGATCACTCGACCGTTCGAGCCCACGGCACGGGCGGCGAGGAATGCATCGAAGCCGGCACCGCTGCCGAGGTCGAGCACCGTCTCTCCCGACTTCATCGCTGCGATCGCGCCAGGATTCCCGCATCCGAGGCCGAGGTCTGCGCCGTCGGGGACCACAGCGAGGTCATCGTCGGAGTAGCCGAGCACCGTCGAATCCAACTGGGTGGGCGACGACGTGTCGCAGCACGATGATGCCGACGGCGAGCAACACCCGCCACTGTCACTCCCGGCGATCTGGCTGTAGGTCTCACGCACCGCGGCGCGGACTGCGTCGTTGGCTGTCGTACTCATGGCGACCTCCTTGTTGATCCCAACGGTACTCATGATCCGTGGCGGGGACATCGGGACCATCGTCCCTGGTGATCCGGCCCCCGCCGGGCGAGGCTGCCGGTATGCAACACGAGGCGGTCCGTTCGCTCCGGCACGGCACCGACGACCGGCCCTTCATCGTGTTCTGGGAAGTGACTCGCGCCTGCGGCCTGGCGTGCGCGCACTGCCGCGCCGACGCACTGCCCCACCGCGACCCTCGCGAGCTGTCGACGGTCGAGGCCCAGCGGCTGATCGACGACCTCGCCGCCTATGACGCACCACGACCGATCCTGGTACTCACCGGCGGCGACCCGTTCGAACGTGACGATCTCGCCGAGCTGGTCCGATACGCAACGCAGCGTGGGCTCCACGTGTCGCTGTCACCGTCGGTCACTCCACGGCTCACGCCTGCCCGCTTGGCCGAGCTCCGGTCGGCGGGCGCATCGGCCGTGTCGCTCTCACTCGACGGCGCCCGACCGGAGACCCACGACGCGCTGCGGGGAATCGAGGGGACCTATCGCGACACCCTCCTCGCGGCGGCGCTGGTGCGCGACGCCGGCTTCCGCCTGCAGATCAACACCACGGTGCACGCCGGAAATGTCGACGAGCTGCCCGACCTGCTCGCCTGGCTCGTCGATCAGGACGTGTCGCTGTGGAGCGTGTTCGTGCTCGTCCCGACCGGTCGCGGCGCTGCAGATGCGCCCACTCGACGCCGACGACACCGACGACGTGCTCCACTGGTTGCACGGAATCGGCGACATGCTGCCGGTCAAGACGACCGAAGCGCCGCAATTCCGGCGAGTGGCGGTGCAACGCGCTGCCGCGGCGCGCGAGGGAATACCCCTCGACGAGGCATTCCCGCCCGGCGGGCTCCGCAGGCGTCTGGTGGAGCGGACAGCTGCACTCGTCGGTGAGCGCCCCGCGCAACACCGCCGTCGCCCGCCGCTCGACGTCAACGCCGGACGCGGCGTCGCGTTCGTCGATCACACGGGTCGTGTTCACCCGAGCGGTTTCCTTCCGCTCGACGTCGGCGACGTCCGCGAGCTCCCGCTGTCGACCATCTACCGCACCTCACCGATGCTCCAGCGGCTCCGCGACGTCGAGTCGTACACCGGTCGATGCGGGTATTGCGAGTACCGCTACGTCTGCGGTGGGTCGCGCTCGCGTGCGTACGCCGTGAGCGGCGACCCCTACGGTGACGATCCAGCGTGTGCTCACGTTCCCGCTCTCCCGGTGTCGTTCTCACACTGAGCACCCAGGGTCGATCCGCAGCGCGCGTTGTCTGCATGGTCGCCTTCTCCGGTTCACGGATGTGGGAGGCGCCCCGTCGGATTGTCGTCGCCAGCCGAGCCGGGCCAACGAAACACCACGTTGGTGTCGGACCACTGGGGCTCGTGCTCGTCGAGGTATGCGGCGAGCTCGTCGTCGCGATCCTCGGTCAGACACAGCCGGCGGCGAGCCGAGCGGACGCGCGAGGCGGTGTCGGCGGTAGCCGCGGCGAGTGATGGGCGCGGCACGTCCCACCGTTCGGCGTCGAGGCCGAGTCCGGCGAGCACCTCGGCGAGGTCGTCCGCGGTCGGCTCGGTCGGGCGTTCGAGCCCCCAGAAGTGGCGCCATGCGTCGTTCCAGGCCGACAGCGGATGGCGCGGTGGCAGCACGAGCACGACGGCGAGTCGTGCGTGTGCGGTCAGTGCGAGTAGGAACGGCTCGATGTCGGCGACGTTGTAGGCGACGTGATGGCACACGACGACGTCGGCGACGGGGGTGACGATCGCGACGTCGGGCCAACGACCCTCGACGGTCATCGACTGCACCCCCACCACTGCGGCGGCACGTGTGAACTCGGCGAGCATCGCCGGGCTCTGGTCGACGCCGATCACCCGTTCGGCGGGCGGAACGAGCGACATCGCGGCGCGCCCGCCGCCGCAGCCGACGTCGAGCACCGAGCCGCTACTGGCAGGGAGCACCGCACGCGCGATCTCGGCGGCGCGAGCGTTCCGATCGAGGGTGTCGTCGACCACGAACATTTCCGTGTCGTGCTGCCAGGGCGACACGGGCGCTTGGGCGAGGATCTCCTCGGGAATCGCCCACCGCTCGAGCCGCTCGGCCCACCGGGCCGCCGCCTGCGTGATGGTCGGTTCGCGGCCGGCCGGCACGTCATGGTCCGGGGCTGGCGACGGCGGCGACACGACCTCGACGCTAGTAGGCACTGGCCAGGATCTGAGCAGCTCAGTCGGCGCGGCCATGCGCGCTCGCGAATGCGCGTACTCGGTCCTTCTCGACGTCGAGCGTGTTCGGGTCCTGGAGTCGCTGCTCGCAGACACGGGCGATCCACCTGCGAGCGTCGTCGTCGAGGGGCGTGCCCTCGATGTAGCCGTTGGTGAGGGCGCGGCGAATCCTTCGCAGCACCGGCTTGAGTACGAGCGGTACGCCGTCGGGTGAGCTGGTGGCCATCACCATCCACGTGGTCATCTTGTCCGCCAGCGGGTCGCCGATTGCGACGTTGCTCCAGTCGATGACCATCGGTCCGGTGGCGGCGAGGATCACGTTGTCGGGGTGCAGGTCGAGGTGCAGGATCGCGTCGCCGTCGCTGAACCGTCGCAGCTCGATGCCGGCGGCGGGGATTCGGTGCAGACGTGTGTGCAACGCCTTCAACTCGCGCCCGATGGTGGCAGCACGCCATGGTTTCGACTTCACCACGTCGAGCATCGTCGGCCCGTCGAGCCGTTCCATCACGATGTCGATGCCGTCGGCGGAGAACACTTCCGGTACCGGTGCACCCTGGGCACGTAGGTACCGCATGGCATCGGCCTCCATCTCCACCGAGCGCGACTGGGTGATGCGGTAGCGGCGAAGCACGCGGCCGCCGCCGGCGTCGAACACGTCGGCTGCTCGTCCTCGAGCGATGAGCGGCAGATCGCTCATGGGGCACCGACTGCGAGGAGGCACGGCATCGCTGTTGAACATAGTGACCGGGAGTGGCGACCGTTGCACGAGTGCCCGCCTGCCCGGGCCACCTCGTAGATCAAGCCGCAGAGAGGGCCCGAACGGCGCGCCCTCAATCGTCAGACGTGCCCTGCATGTCGGTTCCACCTGCGTCACGCACGGGCACGACGAGCCAGAGCCACGTCATGGAAAGTACGACAACCGCCGCAACCCCTGCTGCGGTACCGGCACCCGCGACGAATCGGAGCACGAACACCACACTGCCCAGCAACGATGCGCCGAACATCAGGATCCCCCCGCGCTGCGTCCGGATCGCCCAGACGAGCCGCGAACTGCGCCGGCGGCGGTCACCGACACGGTGAAAGGCAATCGGCGTCATCAGGCACACGATCGCAAGACAGCCTGTCGTGAGCGATATGGCCCACATGACCTCGCCCGCCGGTCCCATTCGACGAAACGACGGTTGAACGGCACGGTGACCAGGAACGCAACCAGGATCTGCACACCGGGCAGGAGGACCCTGTTCTCCTGGAGCAACGCGAAATATCGAGTTCGCAGTTCTTCCCTGTCGTCCTGATCGTCGAGCCGGTCCGCTGAGGCGTCTGCAGATGGAGTGGTCGGAGGAGACGACACGAGGTCGGATCTACCCAACCGGCCCCACGCTGAAACCCGCAGTTCGCCGACGCGTTCCTCGAGACGGATGGAGCGACCCCTTCACGCCCTTCGACGATGCACGAGAGAAACAATGGCAACGACGATCAGGCCGACGACGAGACCGACGAGGGCGGAGATCAGCGTGTTGATCGTCCATGCGAGAACATCACCGACCGCGTCGAGGTCGGCCACCGACGTCTCGAGATCGTGCACAAGGTCGTACGGGGCATGCCAACCGAGTTCCGCAGCGCCGACGAGCAAGATGTGCCCACCCACCCAGAGCATCGCCGCCATGCCGATGACCGAGAGCGCGCCCAACAGCTTGGGCATCGCAGACACCATGAGGCGCCCGACGCGCTGGGACGCGTCCGAGGGTCGCTGGCTGAGGGCCAAACCGAGATCATCCATCTTGACGATCAGCGCAACAACGCCATAGACGATCCCGGTGATCAACAGGGCAACCACCGCGAGAATGACCGCCCGCTGCACCAACCCCTCGTCGAGAACCTCTTTGAGGGCGATCACCATGATCTCTGCCGACAGGATGAAGTCGGTGCGCACCGCCCCGGCAACCACCTTCGCCTCGGCTTCGGGACCCTGGACGGCGGCGGGCAGTTGGTCGTCACCGCCGTGCCGGTGGGTCAGACGGTGGTAGATCTTCTCGGCGCCTTCGAAGCAGAGATACGTACCGCCGATCAACAAGATGATCTCGACCAACAACGGGGCAACGGCGCTCAGAATCAGCGCGGCGGGCAAGATCAACAGCAGCTTGTTACGTAGCGATCCCTTCGCGATCTTTCCGATGATGGGCAGCTCGCGGTTCGCGGCGAGACCCTGCACATAGGCCGGCGTGACGGCCGTGTCGTCCACCACCACACCTGCGGCCTTCGCGCTCGCGCGGCCGGCGGCAGCGCCGACGTCGTCAACCGACGCCGCCGCCAACTTGGCGAGCGCAGCGACGTCGTCGAGTAGTGCGGCAAGCCCGCCTGCCATGGTGCTCCTTCGCTGCGGATCGGACGGCGACGACGCTAATGGGGAATGAAGGTCCTGCGGTGTCCAGATTCGCCCACGAGCAACGTGGATCAGATGCCGAGGACGGCTCGCAGGCCTTCGTCGATGTCGCCAATCAGTACCTCGGCCAGCCTGCCGGCCTGTGGTCCGAGGAGCGACTCCTCGCTACCACGGCGCGGAACGCTCCATCCGCTCCAACGCTCCCCCTGTTGAGGTTCGTCATTCGCAAGCTCGGCGTCAGCCAACAGCTGCTGGGCGAGACCCACCGCAGAGTGGGTAGCGGCGTGATGGCAAAGGCGGAGAGCGCCACCCCGCTCACATGGACGCGAGGTTCGTAGCCGAGCGAGCTGCCGTCGGCGCCGTTCGGAGAGCACGAAGCCGTGCGGCCGAGCTCACGTCGTTGGCGTGGACGGCGGCTGGCGGTCCCATGGCCACCGTTTCTTGAGGAACCGGAACGCACCCGTGAAGCCTCCCACGACGATGACCAGGCCACTCACGGCACCCCAGAAAGGATCCGACCAGAACTCGCCCCATCGGTCTCCGAGCGACTTGGGCTCGGCATCGACCGAGATGCTTACGGTGGTGTCGTCGGGCCCGATCGGGATCCGTTCGCCTCCACCGGGTGCGTCGACGAAGGCCCGCAGACGCAATGACAGGGGAAGTGCAGAGCCGTTGATCTCGGGCTTCACCTGCCACGCCCACGTGATCTTGTCGGTCTCCAGGAATGAACGCGCCTGCCAACCTTCGGGCTGGATCTCGAAGTCTGGTCCGACGAGACTCGCCTCGACTACACAAGCGAGACTGACGGACAACGTCACGATGGGTTCACCGCCCGCGAGCGAGACAGGGGGCTGAACACCGCTGGCGCTGGCAACCGCTTCGACCGTCTCGGGCTGGCCCTCTGTCATCTGCTTGCTCGGTTGGAAGGTGAACGTCGCGTGGTCGGCGCGCTCAGAACACTGCTGTAACGCCTTGTCGAGGTCGCTTTCCGTAAAGGGCACGGTGACTGGCGGCACTGTGGTGGTCAACGGTTCGGTGTCGGGGGCGCCGCTGGAATCATCAGCGGCGTCACATGCAACGAGTGAGAGCAGCACGGCAATGAGAACCACCGGGCACCCTGCACGGGCACGCTGACGGCGCCGTTCGTTCCGCCTCAGCGCGTCCGCTGTGCGCTCCGCTGGCCCCATGCGTTCATCCTGTTCGCCGTACTCAGGTGTCCGCCCGCGTATCGATGCTAGCTCAGCGCGACCGTGCACCTTTCGCACGTGCACGTCCTCGGGCTTGAGTACTACGTCGAAACCGGCGGAATCGCGCTCGGTGCGCTCACCAGCCGAGGGCGAGTGGCATCGGTGTCGTCGTGCCACACCTTCGGCCCCTGATCGCGCAGCCGGCGTTCCTCCACGTGAGCGCACCATTACGTGCGACTGTACCGGTAGCCGTTTGTCCGACCAGCGCAACAGATCCCGTGAACTCGACCTCCGTGCTCACAATACTGAAGGTGAGGTTCAGCATGATGAAGCCGCATTGAGTCACGACGCTGCGTCGGAGAGGATCTCGATGACGTCCGATGGGTGCCGTTTCTCGGTCAGCCGAACCCCCAGTAGTCCGGTGGACGCAACCCACCCCGGTCGGAGGACCCGTGTTCCGAGTCGGCTCACTGCCCGATCCTGATCAACGATCCGTTGCGCTGCGGTCGACTTGCTCATCAGGGCCAGTTCGGTGGCGAACCGCCATGCTTCCTCGCGGGCACGGGCGATGCTGAAGTTGACGACCGCACGGTCCGCGTCGCCGCCAACGTCATCGAAGAACCGGTAAAGCGGCGACACGTGGTTCAACCCATCCTGGACCACCTGCACGAGTCCGGCCAGCACGTTGTTGATCTGTGTGAAGTCTGGCTCCAGCTCGACAATCTCGGTTCCTGGAGCGACGGCGGCGCAGGCGATTCCGAGGTCCAGATTGATGTGTGCGTTCATGCCAAGCAGTAGGTGTTGCAGAACCGTCGGTCGCCACGTCTGCGTGGCGCGGAACGCCACCTGCCACGATTCCGTTGGCAGCCCACCGCAACGGTGGAGCCGCATTGCATCGAGGTACCGGCGGGCAAACGCGATCGTCAGCTCGCTCAAACGGTCTGGCGTCGCGAACGTTCCCTCGGCCAGTCCGCGCTCGACGTTTCTGGTGACCCCGAGGTACATCGCTGCGAAGTAGCCGTTGGCGTCGTCGTGCTCACGGGCGTCGGCGACGACCGCGCTCATCTCCTCGACGAGTTCACCGATCATCTCGACGCGGGATCGATCGGGTGGCCCAGGCGCCACTGCAGTCGGCGCCAAGCGGACGAGTCGCACGACCGATGTTCGCGATCTGAGCTGACCGCTTGCTCTCACGGAAGATCGTCGTGCCCAATTCCCAGCCGACCGGGATGACGTGCCGCTTCCAGAGACGGAGCGCATCTGCGACAGACCGGGTGGTCGACCACAACGACATGTCACGATTCTGACACGGACGAACGCAATGTGTGGGAGAATTACCACTCTTCGTCGCCGAAGGACGAAGAGATTGAATGTCCGATCGGAGGTCCGATGCCGAGACTGCAGCAGGACAAGTTCAACGTGTTCGTGAGCCACAAGTCCGATGACAAGGACCTTGCGAACCTAGTCGCCGGGGAGCTGCGCAAACTCGCCCCCGACGTCATCGAGTGCTGGGTGTCCGGCGAGGCGCTGATCGCTGGCGCTGACTGGGACCGCCAGATCAAAAAGCAGCTCGCACAGAGCCATCTTCTCATCCTCTTGTTCACCACTCCGCGTCACACGTGGGACTGGTGTCTGTACGAAGTCGGACTGTTCGTCCGCTTCGAGGCGGACGACGTGGTGTCGGTGGCCTGTCTGTTCGACCCGAACGGGCTGCCACCCGCACCGCTCAATCAAGTGCAGTGCGTACGCGCGTTGCCTGAATACGTCGCCGCGCAGCTCATTCGCCCCATCTGCACGCAGACCTGGAACATGTCAGACACGTGGCAGCGCGGTGCGCTCGTGCCGAATGTGTCCGACGACGTCGTCAACGCTGCAGCGGAACGGATCGCAGAAGGGTTCGCCCGCGTCCTGAACCAGTCGGCATCCGGTCAGGGCCCTGACATCGTGCGGTACCGGCCGTGTCACCGCGTCGTGCTCGATCTCACACAATGCGCAGAGACCGACGCCACGGGAGGACTCCCGTTGAACGCTCACGTGGTCGAAGGGATCGATGACACCACCAGCTACACGCTGTCGCTGTTCAGGGCCCACGATGGTAAGTCGGCATGGACCTGGGGAGACCTCGTCGACGAGGTCGACGGCCGCGATTCGAACTGGCTCCGCGATCTGAACCAGAGTTTCGTGCAGAGTCTGACCCGCCACCTCTGGTCACCGTCCATGGAGGTGATGGAGGTCTGGCAGCCGGACTTCGATCGGCGTCGCACGTACCGTCCGATGATCTACGAAGTCGCACGGCGCGTGAGCGACGACAAGCCGGTGGAGGTGACGATTCTGCTTCTACCCGATGGCGCTCCGCACGCCGGTCATGCCGGTGCTCGCTCTGATCCGTCGTTGACGTAGCGCTCTTCGAACTCGTCGCCACGTTTCATGTGTCATCGACACAAGACCGGCGCTGTCATCACCCACCGGTTTGGCGCCAACCGGCTTGTGTGTCTGCTCGAACTCCTCGCGTGTCACCCCGTATGACCCATCGCTTCCCGGCCGTCGAACACGTGGCTCAGCTGAGAAGGGACGATCGAGACCGAGTGCGTCAGCCGTTCGTGCGTACGACGTTCGAGCGAAGTCGGAACGCACGCTGGAGGAGAGCGAACCAGAACGCGGCACCGACCGACAGGGCTGCAGCAGTGATGAGCCATCCGATGATCGTTCCGGCAATCGCGCGTCCGTCCTCGAAACCACACAACACCGTGCTGTCGTTCTGGTCCACACACGTGCGCCAGAGGACGGGGAGCCCGGTGTCAACCACCTGGCCAACCGCGTCTTCGACGCACGTCGGGTTCGTGCAGTCCTGGATGTTCTCCTGGGCGGTCTGCGTCGCGGCGAGCTGGACAACGGTCTCGCGTACGACATCGTTCTCATACAGATCGACCGTGACGTTCACGGCACTTACGTTGAACAGCACCGCTACGAGTAGTCCGTACCCGACCATTGCGACACGGGTCCGCTGCTTGTACCACGCGGAAACGCGCTCCATGCCATCGTTGAACCATTCTCCGATCGCCTGGCGAAACTGAAGAACGTTGCCCTGTGATTCTTCATAGAGCAACTGGAACTGCGAGCGCAGTGGCCGCGGCAGATTACCGATCTCAATGCCGAGCTTGTCCCATTGCTTGTTCCCCTCGCCGTCGTTCGGAGTCAGGATGTCGACGAGGGCTCGGGCGAAGTCAGTCGACGGGATGAAGCTCACCCTGCTCGGCTTGTTCAACCGAGCGGGGTCGAGCCGACCAATCGCCGGATGGTCGAACAGGCGCGCCGCCAAGGTGCCATCACCGACGCTCTGCGGTCTGCCGGTGTCGAGCCCAGACTGCACCCGGGACGGCGCTGCGGCCAATCGCACCGTGATCCTTTCCGACCGAGGTGCCACCTCGGACTCATCCAGCATGCGACTGATCGAGGCCCACAGCGCCTTGGCCCGAGTGTTGAGGATCTTTCGGACGAACTCGTTGATGCCCGACACAGCCAAGCTGCACACGAAGAAGACGAACGTCAACCCGATGACGACGTCGAGGATGCTGTTCGCAAGCATGGCTGAACCCCAGTTCTGCGGCATCGACCTCAACCATTGCCGCTCACTCGTCTACCTAGGCATCCTCGGACCCCTACGTCAAGTGTCTCGGGTGGCGAACTCGAATGCCCGGGGCGGTCGCATCGACGCCGAGTGTGACGGCTGTCCTCTTCACGGACTGCGCCGAATCGGCTACTCTGAGTAGCCAGCGGGGTCTTTCTGCCAGACTGTTCTCGGCCGGCCCTCGGGGAAGGGGTTCAGCATGCGCACTCCTGCATCGGAGGTCGCTGTTCGATCGAGGCGGCGACACGCTCGCCGCCCAGCGGAACGTCGTCAGTGTCGGCCACCGACATGACTGACTATCCGACGTACGGGAACAAGCGCGTGGCGATCGACACGATCATCTCGTCGAGGACGTTCCAGGGGATGCACCCGCAGATGCGAGAACGCGTGCGTGAGCTGATCGAGGCCTCGGACGGCAGAGTCGGGCTGGGCCAAGGTCTCCGTGACCCGAAGCAGCAGCTTCAGATGTTCCTCAGCCGGCATGTTCCGGACCCCAACGGGACGCACACCTACGACGGCAGGCGGTGGAGTCGGCTCGCCGGTATGGCTGCGGCGGCCCCGCCGGGCAAGTCCATGCACGAGATCGGCCTCGCTGCCGACATGACGGGCGACATGGGCTGGTTGCGCGAACACGTCGCAAGCTTCAACCTGCAGACGTTCGAGAACGTCAATGATGAACCGTGGCACGTACAACCGACGGAGCTACCGCGGGGTCGATCGTCGTACGAGACGCAGCCAACATGGGGGCTCCCGCCGTGGGCCAGCCTCACGACCGCGACGGAAGCGACCGACTCGCCGATGGCGATCACGTCATCGTCGCCCCTCACGCCCGCCCTGTCTGTACGTCCCGGCGACACGGGGCCGGCCGTTGCGGTCCTCATCGAAGCGCTGATCGCCAATGGGCTCCTGCCGGACTCATCGGTCAGCCGGAACGGTATCTACGGGCCCGAGCCGACACGACTCGTCGAAGAGTTCCAGCGCAGCCGTGGCCTCACAGTCGACGGCATGGTCGGACCACAGACATGGGGAGCACTTCTCACGGTCGTGAAGCCGGGCGACAAGGGGGCCCATGTCGTCGTACTCCAGACCACGCTCATCGTTCGCGGGCTGATGCTCGACACCGCCAACAACCGCGACGGCGATTACGGGCCAGCGACGCAAAGTGTGATCCGCCAGTTCCAGACCCTGGCGGGGCTGGGGAGCGACGGCGAGGTCGGTCCGAAGACATGGACAGCGCTCATCGGAGCGAAGCAACGCGTCGCGGCACAGAGCCGTGGCGGCGGTGGAGTGGAACCGGACGATGCGGTCGACCTTGACGACCTCGACATGCTCGTCATCTACGAGGGTCTCCCAGCCGAGTGACGGGATGCATCCAGAGGAAGGGGAGGACAAATGAGTGCAACGCCTGATCCGGCGTTCGCCGGCGACCACGCAGCGACCGCCGAAGCTTCGACCGAGCGCGATATCGGCGTGGCGTTGTCGGGAGGTGGACACCGCGCGACCGTCTTTGGTCTCGGCGCACTCCTCGCGATGGCGGACGCGGGCTTGTGTGGTCGAACGATCTCGATCAGTTCGGTGTCCGGAGGATCGATCGCGAATGGCGCCGTGATGGTCGGACCGGATTTCGGAACCGCGCCTGTCGCTGAGATCGAGGCACACATCGCCCGGACGGTGCAGTCAATTGCGGAGCGCGGCATCCTGCAGGGCGGCGCTCCCGCAACGAAGTGGTACCTGCGTTCGTTCATCGCAAGCATCGTCTTGACCGTGGTCGCGTTCGGCACGGCGGCCATCGCAGGCATCGCCCAGTGGCCCATCGTCGTGGCGGTCGCGATCGCGCTGTTCTTCGTGTTCGGATGGCTGAGCCTGTGGTTGTTCTCGCAGCGATCTTCGGCGACCGAGCGTGCGATCGACAAGGAACTGCTCGGCCATGCACATACGAGCCTCTCCGCCCAGCAGGCACGTGATCTGAGCGTCCACCATGTGATCTGCACCACCGACGTTCAGGGCGGCACCACATTCTACTTCAGCAACCGCATGGTCTACGGGTGGGAGTTCGGTGGCACGACGCGACCGTCGTCGATACCCCTGTCGACAGCGGTCCAAGCGTCAGCATGCGTCCCTGGTGCGTTCCGTGCACGCGTCGTCGAGCTCGAACAACTCAACCTGGAGCCGGGTGCGCTCAGCGCGAACGATCACCCACCACACGGTGAGGTGGCGGTCGACCGGATCGTCGTCGTCGATGGGGGCGTCTACGACAACATGGCCGACGGATGGGAGTACGGATTCTCGGATCGTGTGGGGAGGTGGCCGGATCTCTCCGGCGTCCAGTCGGCAGCCGCGCGACAGCTCGTCGTCGTGAATGCATCGTCGGACTGGAACAGCCTCAGGCCGATGCCCGGCGGCGGCGTCCGCTTCGAACTGGACGCACTGATGCGTTCCAAGGACGTCCAGTATGACGTGTCGACATCGCATCGCCGTCAAGCGCTCGGCGAACTCTTCGCCAGTTCGACGGATGCGGATCAACTCGACGGCGTGTTCGTCCAGATCAAGGACAGCCCATTCCGGCTCGTCGACAAGTTTACGCTGAAGCCCGGGTGGACCGCCGGCGACGAGAACCGTTGGGCTGACGAAGCACGCGCCTTCCTCGATCGATACGGAGTGTCAGTTGCCGAGTGGGACAACATCGCCGCCGCGTCATCGGCGGTGCCAACCACATTGAAGCCACTCGGGACTGACGTCTGCGCTTCCCTACTGGAACATGGCTACATGCTGGCGACTGCGAACCTCCACGTGATCTTCGGGCACGGTGACATGGCGAGGACGATCGAGCGAGCCCGATTCAGTCGACTCGCACGCGGCCACACGGCGAGTAGCGGACAATGACCCCAGTCACCGTCCGAGCACTGCCGGCCAAGTGCGGCGACTGCCTCGTCATCGAATACGGCTCCGCGGGCACCAGGCCCTATCGGATCCTGATCGATGGCGGACTCAAGGGCAGCTACGACGAGGGGCTCGGTAGATATCTGAGCGAATCACCCGATCAACCGACCGAGTTCGACGTCGTGGTCGTGACCCACATCGATCTCGATCACATCGAGGGGGTCATCGAAGCACTCGCCCAGAAACAGCTGACCACCGAGAGTATCTGGTTCAACGGACGCGACCAGCTCGAGGACCTGATGGATGCCGACGCCGCCAATCGTGGCCACCGCCAAGGAGACGCCCTCGACGAACTGATCCCACCGAACAAACGCAACCCGGTCGTCGGAGGCAAGGCGATCCACGTTCCGGAGTCCGGTACCGTCCAGCTGGACAAGATGCCCGGGCCGGCACGCTGCACACTGCTCTCACCTTCGCGCGACCGGTTGGAGCAACTGCTGAAGAAGTGGCCGAAGCCGACGCGTGGCGACTCGATCACGGATCTTTTCGACACCTTCGACGATGCCACGGACGTCGACGGGACGGATACTCGCGCCACCGGGGCGTTCGGCAAGGACAGCAGTGTCGCGAACGGATCGAGCATCGCCTTCCTCCTCGAAATCGACGACGTCAAACTCCTGTTCACCGGCGACGCATACGCGAGTGACCTTGAGTCGACAATCAAGCAGGCACTTGTTCAGCGGGGGGAAGCCAAGCTCGCCGTCGATCTGTTCAAGCTCTCGCACCATGGCAGTCGGCAGAACATCACCGATGGACTGCTCAACCTGATCGACCCCGCCATGATCCTCATCTGCACCGACGGATCCAAGTTCAAGCACCCGGATGTCGACGCCCTGCAGAAGATCCGTGCCCATTACCCCGACGTGCCGATCCGGTTCACCGACAACACCGAGATCATCGTCGCGAGGGCCAACTCGATCGGCCTCCAGGCGCCGAAGCCCGATCAACTGCCAGTCGAGCTGCACTTCGGTGACAAGTCCCCGACCGACGATCACGCGACTGCGCCGCGGCCGACCATGAGTGGCCCGCCAGGCCACAGCGCCGCTGGGAAGCGAAGGCAAGAACGGGGGTCGAACGGCGTCAAGATCCGCGGTGAAAACCTGGGGGCACGACTCGAGTGGGGCGGTGGCCCCTCCACGCGCGACGCCACGAGCCTCGTCGACATGTCGACGGCACTGGCGACTCACGAGTCCACCGAGGAAGGATCCGTCTGCTTCGAGCTGGTCGCCGAAGCAACGATCCACGAGTTGGAGCAGACGGGCCGAGGCGGCCGCGGTGTCGTCGAGTCGGGCGAACTGATCGTCGAGCTGGGACGACGTGACGACGAGGAGCAGCGCATAGTCCTCGTCGAAGAGAACGGTCAGTACGGCTGGTATCTCCCCGAACGCGACGCCGACAACGTCGTGGTCGCGGCAACGTTGGGCGCGCCGGGAAGTCGCGGACGCGTCACAAGTCTCCTGCGACGCAAGCTGAGGGTGATCGCGCTCAAGGGGCTGGAGAAGGCCGCCGGCGCGGCGACGCACGCCGCAGTCGGCGCGTACGAGCAACGCCGCAACCCGCCCGGGCTGCGCACATGGACCGCCGGCAACTACGCGGCGCACACCGTCGAGGCGCCGGACCTGACCCGTTTCAGCCGTGACGGTCGCAGCCTGCTCGTCATCCATGGCTTCATGGGATCGATCCACGGATCGTTCGGGTTCTCGGAGGCGACCGTCCGTCGGCTCGGTGCGGCCTACGACGACCGCATGATCGCGTTCGATCACCCCACGTTGGCCGCGACGCCGCGAAAGAATGCGGAGGACCTCCTTGATCGCCTCGACGGCCACGAAATGAGCCTGGACATCCTCGCCCACTCACGTGGGGGCCTGGTCGCCCGTGAGCTGACGAGGTTGAGCGAGGGCTCCAAGATCGCCGTCCGCTCGATTGTGTTCGTCGCGTCCCCGAACGCCGGCACGCCCCTCGCGGACCCCGATCGGCCATCCGGTCTGCTCGACGGTGTCACCAACCTCGTGGGGAACGTTCCCGGAACGGACGGCTTCGGCCTCGTGTTGGAGATGCTTGCCGACGTAGCGATGCACGGCGCGCTCCCCGGCCTCGAGGGGCTGGTCGCGATGCAGCCCGGAGGCGACTACCTCACAGAACTCAACAGCCATCCGACGCCTGAACACATCGTGCTTCGTTCGATTGCTGCAGAGTACGAACCCGCGGCCACCGCGGGCTTCCTGCAGACGAAGTACGACGACACACTCGACATGTACTTCGGGCAACTCCGCAACGACCGCATCGTGCCCACCTCGAGCGCCTACGTCCGGTCCGGCAGCTTCCAGGTGAGACCAGGTCAGCGCCTCGTGCTCGACGCGTCCAGAGGCGTCGATCACAGCTCGTTCTGGACCGATCCCCGAGCGACACGCCAGCTGCTGACGTGGCTGTCCGCAGACGAAGACGCACGGACGACACCGGAAGTCCCCGAGTCGGAGACAGACCCCGAGGCGGAGACCGCAAACGTTGCCGAATCCATGTCAGTCGAGTCGATCATCGAGAGTGTCCAATCCCTGCCGGACTCGATCCGCAAGAAGCTCGGCGCCATGTCCGGAGGGGTGGCCGGAATGGCGTCACCACCAACAGGACAACGCGATGCAGTGATTCTCCTGCCCGGCATCATGGGCTCCCATCTCGCAGTAGATGGTCGCACGATCTGGGTCGATGCGCTTCGACTGGCCCGCGGTGGTCTCGGCGACCTCGCCTACGACGACAACTGTCAGGTCAGCGCCGTCGGTCTCAATCACACCTACCTCCCCTTGATCACGAGACTCGCTCGGAACTGGGACGTCCATCTGTTCCCATTCGACTGGCGCGCCGACGTTCGCAGATCGGCGGACTCCCTCGACGAGCTCGTTGAGCGACTTCGTGCCGAACACCCCAAGCGGGGGGTCAACTTCGTCGCGCACTCGATGGGAGGTCTTGTCGTGCGGGCGTTCGTCGCCAAGCACCGGCAACGTTGGGTCGAACTCGCGGAGATCGACGGCGCGTCGAGCGGACGGCTCGTGATGCTGGGCACCCCGAATCGAGGGTCGTACTCGATCCCATTGACGCTGCTCGGGCGCGAACTCGCGGTGCGAGGTCTCGCAGCGATCGACCGCAAGCACACCAACGACGAGGTCGGCGCAATCGTCGCCGGGTTTCCCGGCATCTATCAGATGCTGCCGTTCGCGGAAGGTGTCGAGGACGACAACTGGAACGATCTGTACGACAGGGCATCCTGGGGTGACGCCGCGCACGTTCAACCCGAACTGCTTGCGCTGGCGCGCGACACGCATGTGATGCTCGCCGCGAACGGCGTCGACGCCTCGCGCTTCTGCTACGTCGCGGGACATGGGAAGGACACGCCCTATCGCGTCACGATCGAGGACGGCGAGGAGATGCGCATCGGACAGTTCGCAATGGGCGACGGCCGCGTCGCCCATCGACTCGGTGAACTCGACGATATGCCGATGTACTTCGTCGATGCGACACACGGGGGGTTGATCTCGAACCCCTCGGTGCTCGACAAGATCGACGATCTGATCAGGGACGGTACGACGTCGACCACCGATCGATTCCTCGCAAAGGCGCCCGCCCGCCGCGGTGCCGGCGGTCAGCTACCAAGAATGCTCGCCATTGGCGACATCGACCGTCAGCCGCTTACGCCGGTCACCTGCACGCGTGGCGGCGCCCTTCGCCCACCGACCAGCGACGACCGACGCGTGATGGACGACGCATTGTCCATGATTCTCGGCGGAGAGCCCGACGAGCCGAGTCGGTCGCGAGTCAACGTCACTGTCGTTCACGCGAGCCTGGAGCAGACCAGCCACCCCGTCGCGGTTGGACACTATGCACGGATGCCGGCCGAAGGTGCGGAGGGATTCCTCGACTGGAAGCTGGGCGGGGTGCTCAACGCCCGCTATCGCCTCGGGCTGACCGCCGATGACCCCGGACGCACTCTCGTCGTCCGCTCCCGCGAAGGGCAGTGCCCAGGTGGCGCAGTCGTCGTCGGCCTGGGAGAGTTCGGCCTGCTGACCGAGTCGGTACTGACGGAAGGAATCTGCGACGGCGTGCTGCGCCTCGCCCGCATGCGGATCGAAGCAGGCATAGACCGTACCGAGCCGTTCGGGTTGGCCTCGGTGCTCATCGGAACACCCGGCCGTTTCGGGTTGGAGATCGAGACGTCGATGATCGCGATCATCGAAGGGGTCATGGGGGCGCTCGGCCGGCTCGGCGATGACAGGCCGAACCAATTCGATCTCGAGTTCGTCGAATTGTACCAACAGCAAGCCGATGACGCCGCCAAGGTGCTCTGCACGATACGCGAGGAGATCGACCAAAATCTGCTTGTCACCATGGACCTCGACATCACCGCGGTCGTCGAGACACGCGATGGCGGACGCCCTGGCGCCCCAACTCACAACGCCTCCGGTCGGCCATGGATTCGGATGCAAGCGTCGCTTCAACCTCCCGACCCGTCGAAGGTGTCGCCGGTCAGCGAAATCAGCGTGTCTGTTCTCGCTCGGCAGGCGCAAGCCGACAAGCTCACCCACCAAGTCGACCTCGACAAGATCAGCGACTATGTCAGCGCGGCGATCAACAACTCCAGTACCGACAGCATCGGACATACGCTGTACGAGCTCCTCCTGCCGCACCGCGTCAAGCTCGAACTCGGGCGGTCCGAGAACATCCACCTACTCGTTGATGAACAGCTCGGACAGCTGCCGTGGGAACTCCTCGCCGCTAACGATTCCGGCGGGCCGGCTCGAAGTGCGCTCGCGCTGCGGGCAGGATTCCTCCGCCAATTGCAGAGCGAGCAGGTCACTCGGCAGGGCTCCGTACGGCCCACCGGCCTCCAAGCACTCGTGATCGGTGACCCGCCAACCAGCTTCGGCAGGTTGGCGGGAGCGCGCCGCGAGGCGGGCGAGGTCGCAGAGTTGTTGAAGAGCTTCGACTGGGACGTCAACGAGCACATCTCCCAGGCCGACGACGAGGCAGGAACTCAGTGGGCCGAGATCGACAACCTCCTTCACGCTGCCCCCTACCGGGTCGTACATGTGGCAGCACACGGCATCTTCGATCCCGACGAGCCGAACCGCAGCGGTGTCGTGACCGGCGTGGGACCACATCACCGACTCACCGCGATCGACTTCCGCTCGATGTCCGTGCAGCCTGATCTCATCTTCCTGAACTGCTGTCACCTCGGACGGCTCGAAGCCGGAGATGACGAGGACAAGCTCGAATCGTGGCTCGACCCTGAGCAACTTCGGCAGCCGCACAAGTTGGCTGCAACCGTCGCGACGCAGCTGATGCAGAATGGCGTCAAGGCCGTTGTTGTCGCTGGATGGGAGGTCGACGACCAGGCAGCGGCGGCGTTCGCTGACCGGTTGTACCGGTGCCTGCTCGATGCCGAGCCCTTCGGCGATGCGGTACGAAAGGCACGAACGGCAGCGTTCGACGTCACCGGGAAGTCATCAAACACCTGGGGCGCCTATCAGTGCTACGGCGACCCCGACTTCCAGCTCGTGACCGGTTCTCGCCCGCGACACGGCCGTGAACCGATCGTCAGCGACAACCAGCTGATCCAGGACCTGCAGATCCTGACCGGCAGCGCCGGGCAGGCCGACGACGACTACGTTCGCAGACTCACCGAGGAGTTGGAGAACTTGGTCGAGGAGGCGGGCGATCGAATCGACAGTGCGCACGTCACTCTGGCGATCGGCGACGCATACAAGTCTGTCGGTCAGTTCAAGAAGGCCGCCGAATGGTACGAACGATGCTTTCTCTCACCCGACGGCCGTGGCGAGCTTCGAGCGATCGAGCAGTACACCAACATGCTGGTTCGCGACGCTGCCAGCACGGCTGATCATGCCGACGTTGCCCCGTTCGAGATGGGAATCACGAAGCTCGAGGCAATCATCTCGGCAGTCGGCGCTACGTCCGCGCGGCTGTCACTGCTTGGCTCCGTCTACAAGAAGCTCGCAGTCGTGTTGAGTCGGCACCCCGAAGCGGTGATACCGCTCGACTCGCCGCTGCCAAGGACCACGAAAGAGGCGCTCGACTTGGCGAAAGCGAAGTACAAGGAAGCCAGCGACGTCGCGCTCGCTGGCCCCGACGGCATGCCCGACATCCACAGCGCCAACGTATGGTTGCAGCTCGAATACGCCGCACCGCACGGACACCTGGAACGTAACGAGCATCTCGAACTCGGGAAGCGACTACTGGACCTGGCGACTCCGACGGACCACTCCCCGACTGATTTCTGGGACCGATCCCAACTCGGTGACACGCTCCTCACGATGGCCCTCCTGAAAGGCGACACGGCGAGTCGCACGGACATCGGGCTAGCCATCCAGCAGTACGTCACAGCCTTCGAAAACCGATCGACGATCAGGGAACGGGACTCGGTACGCGCCCACCTCGATGACCTCATCGCGATATTCAGCGACCTGCCCGGCGACGAGGAGCTGGGGCTCGACCGAATCAAGGAACTGAGGCATGGTCTTCCATCGGGTTAGTGGTCGGCCCAGTTTCACGGCACCCACGCCGTTCACGACGTGACACGAGGCGACGAGACCGACCTCGTCGACAACGTCTCTCATGTCCACGCCGACTTGCGCCCATGCAACGCTCGGGCGGTCGCCCTCCCGTGGCATCGATCTCTGCGTAGTCCGACTTCGTACAGACATCAGTCGTACGTGTGACGCGGAGTGGTGAACAAGAGGATGCGAGATGGCTCTGTGCGAACTGCTTCTTGATCTGGTGGCCCCAGCCGGCGTCACATTTCCCTGGATTGCCACTCAACGCGGGCGTATGGTTACGCAGAGGGGTGGTTTGCGGGGCTCTTCGAACCGTCCGATCCGACCACGCAACGAGCATGACCATGTGGGAACCCGAACACTTCCCCGGCGCCGACAATGTTGTCGGCTCCTGCTGCGGAGTGCTCCAGATCGCGCAATCAGAGTGTTGAACGAACTCGCAGCGACCACCTGCAACAGGGACTCGATGAAGTCCTGAACGAGAGCGTCGCCCACAGGATCACCTGACCAACACCGGTTGGTCGAGACAAGCAAAGGAGAGGTCATATGGCTCCCGCCAAGAAGTCCGCACCCAAGAAGACCATTGCCAAGAAGGCCCCCGCACGCACGAAGCCGACCTCACCGGCGCTGGAGGGACAGACCGACGTCGAGGACTTCGTCTGCAACCTGGTCCCGTCTCGCCAGACCGAGAACGACTGGCGGTTCTCCGATTCACTGGAGGCGGGAGTGGTCGGAGCACCAGCTGCGCTGCCGACCTCGGTCGATCTGCGAGCAACCTGGTGGTCGATCAACAACCAGGAGGACACGGGCTCCTGCGTCGGTTGGGCGACCGCTGACGGAGTGGTGAGACACCACATGGTCCATGGCCGGCCGCATCGCACAGAGCGCGATGTTGTCACCGCGACACCTGTGGATGGCATCGAAAGAGACCGACACGTCCACGGCCCGACCCGAGAGCTTCATGGAGGGTGCCGGCACCACACTCAAAGCGGCGCTCGACGTCGCCCGAAAGCACGGCGTGGCGCTCATGACCGACCTCCCTTTCCACATCCAGACGAAGATGTACACGGGCAACGAGAACGCGTTCTATGCGAGCTGCGCTCAACGGCGCATCTCGGCGTACTTCAACCTACGGCTGAACCTGCGTGACTGGAAGTCCTGGCTCGCCACGAACGGGCCGATTCTCGCCGCGTTGAACGTCGACGAGGGGTGGGACGGAGCAACAGCCAAGAAGGGAAGGGTCGACACCTTCAAACCCGGCACGGTGCGCGGCGGTCACGCGATCTGCGTGGTCGGCTACCGGGCCGACGGCCGATTCATCGTCCGCAACAGTTGGGGAACGACGTGGGGCGACCTGGGATTCGCATACGTGAAGCCCTCGTACATCACCGCCGGCTTCTTCGACGAATCCTACGGGGTAACCCTCTGAGAGGAACCGCATTCCGACAGTCCGTCACGTCGACATCGACTCGCTCGTTGACGACATGCGCCCACCGACCGATGACGACGTACCGATGACGTCTGCCTGGCAACCCTTGGACACCCAGGACAAGCTGCTCGTGTACCTCAGCGGGACTGAGGATCCTTCGACGACCTCAGAGAACGCTGCACCGATGTCAACGTCGACGGCGTCGTGATCCACTTCGCCTCACTCGACGACATCATTTACAGCAAGACCCACGCCGAGCGTCCCAAGGATCGCGACGCCCTCCCCGAACTCCACCGCCTCCGCGGAACAACCGACTGTTGATCAGGCAGCGGGCTCGTCGTTGCCTGGTTACCGGTTCGCCCACCACGACTGCACGATGCGCGGCAGACGCGACCCGGGTCGCGTGCGTCGATGTGGGTCAGCGTCGCCTGGGCGAAGTGGCCGACGAGGTCGTCGGTGTCGGGCGTCGGCGACGATGGCGTCTCGATCACCAGGACGGGCACGGGCATCGCCTCGGCCTGGCGGACGGCGAATCCCCGGTCGGCTGCGCCGACGACCATCGTCGCCCGGGGGTCGGCATCGCCGGGTGCGGGCTCGGACATCGCAGCAGGCGTCGTCAGGATCCGTCGGCGCATCTCGCGCTGTCGCGCGTCGATCTCGACGGGCCCGAGCCACGGACCACCCAACCCGTCGACCAGCACCAGTCCCGCCGCCCGACCACCGAGCGCGAGGACCTGGGCCGCTGCGCCGTTGTGGCCGACGCCCACGACGACGAGTTCGTCGGGAGCTTCGGCGCGCAAGTAGATCGAGCGCCACGTACACCGCGTCGCCGGTCGTCGTGTTGCCCGCCGACCGGAGGCGGCGTCCCGTTGTGTCCGGGCAGGTCGGGTGCCAGGACGCGGCCGGGCCAGCCGGCGAACGCGGCAGCCCACTCGCCGCCACCCGGCGCACCGAGGTCGTGGAGGACCAAGAGGTCGGTCATGGACGGGCACCGATCTCGTCGAGGAACCGGATGATGCGATCGAGTACGAAGTCGGGTTGTTCGACGTGCACGTAGTGGCCGGCACCGGGCACCGATTCCAGCCGCCCGTCCGCGAGCATCGCCACCCGCCGCTCGGCCTCCTCGTCGTGCACCTCGGTCCAGGCATCCTCCTCGGAGCTGACCAGCACGAGCGTGGGCGCAGTGATGTGGCGGTACTGGGCGAGGATCAGCTCGAGCGAGAACCCGTCGGGGACCCCGGTGCGGAACGCAGGGTCCCACTTCCACACGAACCCGCCCTCCACCTCGCGGGTGCCGAACTCGACCAGGTGCTCGAGGAACGAGCGGGGCAGACGGATGTTGATCGCCCCGCGCCGCTCGACGAGCTGGTCGCGCGACACCCACGGCCGCGGCGGGCTGCTGCGGAACTTGTCGATCTCGTCGAGGCTCCGAGTGGCCACCTCGACGATGCCATCGTGAACAAAGCCCTCGGCCGGCGGTCCCAGCCCGTCGAGGTTGACCAGCCAGGCGAAGCGTTCGGGCATCGTGGCCGCAGCGGTGAGGATCTGACCACCGCCCATCGAGTGCCCGATCATGCCGATCGGCGTGCCGGACGCCGGCGCCAACACCCGGGCGAGCTCGCACAAGTCGATCGTGCACGCGTTCCACGCCATCCCGGACGACAGCCGCCCCGAGTCGCCGTGGCCGCGCACATCGATCGCCACCACGTGGAACCCGAGCTCCACCAGTCGTGGAGCGAAGCCGTCCCACGTGCGGCCATGGTCGAAGGCGCCGTGAACCAACACGACCGGCGGGGCCGCCGGATCGCCCCAGCACCACGCCCGCAGTCGCGTCCGGTTCACCTCGAAGAAGGTCGCCCGATCAGGCGTCGCAAACTCGTCCCCCACGATCGGTCATCCTCGCAGGCGGCCGCACGTAGAACCCAGTAAGTTCCGCTCGACCCACCGTTCGCGAACAGACCCTGCCAGGCAACGAACAGTGCAGCCCCGTACACGACGGAGCCACCGACGACATCGCTGCGCCACTACTCACGCCACGGTCGATCACCGACGCGATGCATCGCCTCGACACACAAGGGAGTCCGCTCGTTACGTGACCACGCTGGCCACTCGGATTGGAACGATCCACCCTGCGGGATTTCCGAGCGCCCGGGAAGGGCCGCTTTGTGGCGCGAGTCCGACGGGTTCGCCTCCCAGCTCCACGGAGCACGACGCCAGACCTACGACATCGACTTCGTCCCCGCCGCCACCGAAGCCATCGATGACCGCCTCGCAGCCGCACTACGCGAACTCGGCGCCCGACTGCGAGTCGCAGGCCTCACCGACGAAGAAGCCCCCGCCAACTTCCCGTCACGATCGATGCCGCCACATTGCAGGCGTTCGGCAGCACCACCTGGACCACCGACGCCGGCCCCTCGACGTCCTACGAGAACTCCCCGTCAGCGGAGCCAGACGAACCTTCGACGAACTCCGACAACGCAGCACCGACGTCAGCGTCGACGGCATCGTCATCCACCTCGCATCACTCGACGACATCATCGACAGCAAGACCCACGCCAACCGACCCAAAGCCCACGACGCCCTCCCCGAACTCCACCACCTCCGCGGACAGACATCCGACCCCTGATCACCCGACTCGGCGCGTGTCTGGCTCTCCGGGTGACCCGTCAGATCGCGATGGAAACCTTGCCCCGGACTGTGCCGGCCTCGAGTTGGCGCATCGCGTCGGGCGCTCGGTCGAGCGAGTAGGTCGCCTCGATGCTCGGCGTGACCTTTCCGGCCTCGATGAGTTCGGTCAATGGCGCCAGGTCGGCATGGTGTTCCTTCGACGCGAGCATGGTCAGTCGAGGACGCACGAACAGCGACATCAGCGGTGCTCGCAGGCTCCTCCCGAAGCCTCCGGTCACGTTGCCCTTGCTCTCGCCGCCGACGATGACGAGGCTGCCCTTCGATTCGAGGGAGCGCCGGAGGCGTCGGAGTGCGGTGTTGCCTGCGACGTCGAGGATCAGGTCGTAGCGGCGGGATCCGTCAGCGAACTCCTCAACTGCGTAGTCGATCGTCCGGTCGGCGCCGAGCGAGCGCACGTAGTCCGTCTTCGCTGCACTGCACACGCCCGTGACGTTGGCACCGTACGCCTTGGCGATCTGCACCGCGTAGCTGCCGACACCACCGGATGCCCCAATGATCAGGACTTCTTGTCCGGCTTCGATCCGGCCGAGCCGTAGGCCCTGGAGGGCCGTGGTCGCTGAGATGGGAACCGCCGCAGCCCGCTCGAAGGTGAGGGTCGACGGCTTGTGTGCGAGTTTGTCCTCACGTGCGGCGGCGTACTCGGCGAACGCTCCTCGGCTGACACCGAAGACCGCGTCGCCGACCGTGAACCGGGTCACTCCCGCTCCGACAGCCGCGACGGTCCCGGCGACGGCACGTCCGGGCACTCGGTTCTTGGGTGAGCGCAGACCGAAGCCCATGATGCGCATCAGGTAGGGACGGCCGGTCATTGCGTGCCAGGTTCCCCGGTCGAGGCCCGCAGCGTGCACACGGACGAGCACTTCGTGGTCCTTGATTTCAGGGCGGCTGATGTCGGTCAGTTGCCAGGTGTCGCTGGAGCCGTAGCGGTCTTGCACGATGGCTCGCATCGTCACGGTCGAGGCGTTCGAGCTGCCGTGTGGCGTGTTGGTGTTGGTGGTTGTGTTCATGGGTTCCTCTCGTTGGGTTGGTGGTGATTGGATGGGTCGGTGTTCGTCACCGCGAAGTGACGGGCTGCTCGGTCCGGACTGATTGGACGACGTCGGCGATGGCCTGCACGGAGGCGTGGTAGGAGCCGCTGTCGTCGACGAGTCCGGCGTGGGTGGCGTCGACGACTCGGTGGTCGTTGTTGGTCGACAGCGCAGCAAGACGGCCTTGCAGGTCGATCCATTCGTCGTTCTTCTCTGTCGACTCGGTTGCGGTGACGACGACGAGCGGCGTGTTGTCGAGCGTTGTCAATGCCTTGGCCTGTTCGAACACGGCGGGATACATCGACTGTTCGTCGCGCATGTTGCGCATGCCGCGGGCGCTGGCGGCAAAGGCCTGTACCTGCGAGGCGGCCGGCTCAGGGAGGCTCGACCACGCCGATGCGGGCAAGATCCGACCAGCACCCAACCTCGTGAGGCTGGGGAGCACGCCGAGACCTCGACTCATCATCGACTGCTCGGTGGCGAAGCCCGGCAGGTCGGTGAACTCGTCCGGGCTCATCGAGTCGAGCAGCACCATGCCAGCCATCTCTGTGGGGTATGTGGCGGCGAAGGTCATCGCGTACGGTCCGCCGGCGGAGTGGCCGACGATCACGTAGGGGCCCGGTTCGTTCGCACGTGTGAGCAGTGTGTGGAGGTCGGCTGCGATGGCCAGCCCGTCTTGGCGCGTTGCGACGTCGTCGCTCCAACCCTGGCCGGCTCGGTCATAGGCGCAGACGCGGGTGGTGTGATCCAGTTCGTTCGTGATGCGGGTCCAGCCGGCCGAGGTTGCGCCGAGTCCCTGCTCGAGTACGACGGTGGGGCTGCCGGTTCCGGTGCAGTCCAGGTGCAGGCGGTGACCGCCGACGTCGTACAGCGTGCCGGGTGCGGGGTAGGCGTTCTGATCCTGCGCACGGACGATGGTCTCGTACATGCCGCCGACGGCGCCGATGCCGAGCGAGGCCACGACCGGATAGATCAGCCACCGAACGCGCCCGCTGAGGTGGCGGTGAATCTGGATGCCCATCCACACGGCGAGCGCGAGCGCTGCCGGGGGCCACACCCACCCTGCGTTGTCGAGGGCACGATCGTCGGGCCGTGCGACCAGAAGGACCAGCGCGGCGACGGCCATGATGACCGCCGGCACGCGAGCCCAGCGTTGAGGCTGGCTGGTGAATCGACTCGACAGAACGGCGAGCAGCGCCCAACCGCCGGCGAATGCGAGCAGGGCCGAGGCTGAGATGACGTGCTCGGCGGCGCCGCCGAAGACACCGAGCGTCAGCACAACGGCTCCGAGGAAGCCGGCGGCGATCGAACCTCCGACGACTCGCCAGATGGGCCCCCGACCGGTTCGGCCGTCAATGACGGCCGGCTGGTCGTCGTTGACGATCGCAGGAACCGGCTCGATTGCCGGTTGGGTGTGGTGGATGGTGTTCATGGTGGTTTCTCCTTCGTTGGTTGCGACGTGTGTCAGTGCCGGGTCGCAGGGACCCAGGTACAGCGGAGCTGCGGAGGGACGAGCCGAGGGATGGGGACGGTGACGATGGCCGGTACGGCGATGTCGGCTGCGTCGATCACGAACAGCTCGGTCCCGTCGCCGGAGGGCTGGTGGACGAATCCGACGAGCCACCCGCTATCGGCGGCGTCGCGCTGTGGGGTTGCGTCGGTGACGAACACGAAGTCGCCCGGCACGCCTGAGTCGAGGCGGTGGTGATGGTGACGGGTGTCGAGCAGATCGTGGTAACCGATGGTTCCGTTGCCCGTCGTCCATACACAGAGCGGCGCCCCGTCGGCGCCGTCGGTGCTGCAATGCGCAAAGCCGTCGGGGCGTCGGATCGAGCACCTCGCGCCGGATGGTTCGGGCTTCGAGGTGCAGCGTCCATCGTTCGAGCAGCGGAGTGAGCGCGAGCACGATGACGCTGTCACCCGCGTCGTGCGCATGCACAGGCTGGGCGGCTTCCATACCGGTCGGGATCCAGGTCGAGCGCAGCTCGCCGTTGCGTGACGCGACGCCGACGAAGCCGTCTGCAACGAGGATGACGTGGTCGCGGCTGATCACGAGGTCGTGGACTCGCGCGGGGGTGTCGAGGACAGGTCGGCTCCGGCGCACGAGCGCACCCGCGGAGACGACGACGTACGCCTGCAATCCGTTGTTGTCGTCGGCGATGAGATGCAGCTCGCCGGTCGCCGCATCCTGCTTCGGCGGCACCGCAAGTGAGCGGCGATGTCCTGCGAGGTCGACACGGCGCAGCGTGTCGCCGGCGGGTCCGAGCTCATACGCGAACGCGTCGTCACCGAACACCAGCGTCGAGCCGCCGAAGTAAACAAGGTCGTGAACCACCGTCTCGGCCCGCAGCCGGCGGCCGCTGTACGACGCGCGGCCATCACCGATGAGGACGGAGTGGATGACGCCGTCCGGGTCGAGTGCTACCAGTCGGCCCGACAGCCCGGGCGGGACGGTTCCGCACACCTCGAGGTCGACGTCGAGCGGAGATGGGTTCGACCGGTCGGTCGGCGAAGGCATGACCTCATGGTCTGCCTAAGGCAGCGGCGAGCGCATCGGGCGCTCCCCCTCAGATCACAACATTCGCGTCAGGCAATGCCCAGGCGCTGCGCCACTGCTGCCGCATCGACCCGGCTGTTGACGCCGAGCTTGCGCAGGATGTTGGACACGTGCACGCTGGCCGTCTTGTCCGAAACGTACAGTTCGTCGCCGATCTGACGGTTGGTTCGTCCGGCGGCGACCAGGGCCAGCACCTCCGCTTCGCGTGGGGTCAACCCCAGGCGTTCCACCGAACTTTCCTCGAGGACCACACGCTTGGGGGCTTCAATGCTGACTCGCGTGCGGCTCGAGACTGCGTCGATCTCTGCCAGCAGTGGAAGCGCATTCAGCTCGGACGCGATCTCGTGCGCTTCGCGCAGCGATGATGCGGCGCGGTCCGCGGCACCGAAGAACGCCGACGCCTCGGCCTCGCGCACGAGCGCCATGGCTGTCGCCCAACGATCACCGAGATCTCTCCAGCGCGCGACGGCCTCACCCCAGGCACCCGCATCAGAGACCTTGAGCCGTGTCAGAGCGGCCGTTGCGTGCGCGAGGTGCGCGGCTGTGTCGCGCTGGGGGCCTCCAGGCACGCCGTCAGAGAACGTGCGAACTGCGTCGAGTCGCTGTTGCAGGCGGGCGATCCTCGCATCGACGTCGACGGGCTCTCGACGCGCCTGTCGGTCGAGAGTTCGTTCCACCTCGGCCACGACGCCGAACATCGCGAATCTCGCCGCCCAAAGCACGGACGTCTTGCCGACCGCATCCCAGCCCAACTCGGCCGCCTGCACCGCCTCGTCCCAGTTGCCCAGCGCGCAATGGACATCGGCCGTCGTCGCCTCGCGAACGGTCTGGTGCCAACCATCGATCGGGAGCACCTGCGCGGCCGCGAGGTGGTCCAGTGCGTCAGTGGCCTCACCCCGACGGGCCGCCAGCATCGCCTTCACTCGCGCAAGGCGCAGAAGCCCGACCGGCAGGGTGTCGTCAATCGGTTGGCGGGCGAGTACGCCGGAGACTTCGCTCCACCGCCCCAGCCGGATCAGGGCCTCCGCCGCGAGCGAATCGAGATAGCAGCCGAAGCCTCGATCAAGCCCAGTGACCTGACCCTCGGCGACGGCGTCGAGCGCGGTGTCGAGGGCTGCCTGGTGGTCGCCGGCATCGCCGAGCGCGACACACAGATAGACCGTGGCGAGCGCCCGACCTTGTGCGCTGATCGCGGCAGCAACCGACGCCCGACACATCTCGACCGCTTCGGCTGGGTTGCCCTGGTTGCTGCGCACGATGCCCAGCACACGCTGCGCCATCCCCCACGCCACGGGGTGGTCGCTCGGGTGTGGGGACGAGGTCCAGGGCCTTCGCGCACCAGCCTTCGGATGTCGCGTAGTGGCCAGCCATCAGCTCGGCCTGTCCCAGACCTGCGTAGACCGGGGCGGCGGCGACGCCCTCGCTCAGCAACGCGACCGCCTGCGCGAACTCGGCGCTGCTCTCCTCCGAGCGGCCAGTGGCCCACAAGTAGCGCCCGAGCCGTTCATGGCCCCACGCCGCTCCGAGCGGAGGCGCCCCGTACTCGAAGGCCGCTCGCGCCAGTTGCACGGCTCGCTCGTTACCCACTGTCGAAGTGGCGATGTCGGCGGCCTGCCACAATCGATGACCACGATCGACCTCGGCGGAGGCTTCGCCGGCCGAATCCCACAGCTCGAAGGCACGCTCGAGGTGCGCGAACGCTGCAGCCGGAGCGATCGTCTCTGCCGCATCGGCGGCCGAGAGCAACGCCGAGAACGCCGCAGAGGTGTCGCCTGCACGGTCGAGGTGGAACGCCAGCTCACCGGCACGGTCCGCTCGTCGCAACGCATCGGCCGTCTGCTGCTGCAACGCGGTCGCGACGCTGCGATGCAGGCGGGCTCGTTGCGGAGGCAGCAGGTCGGCGTACACGACTTCGCCGAGCAGCGGGTGACGGAAGCGGTAGGCGTCGTTGTTCGACGACCAGCATTCGCGAGTCGATCACTGTTCGTACGGCGGCTTCGAGTTCGTGCTCGGTGAGGTCGACGACCGCGGCGAGCAGCGGATGGCTCGTGTCGCGGCCGATCGTCGCGACCGCGCCCAACACCAGTCGTGCGTGGTCGTCGAGATCGGCGATCTCGGTGGAGATCAGATCGGAGAGCACGATGGGGAATGGCCTCGCCCGACAGGTGCGCGGCGACGAGCTCGCTGGTGAAGAAGGGATTGCCACGACCGCGGGCGACCACCTGGTCGACCAGCGCGCTCGGCGCGGCCCCACCGAGCAGCGACGCCACGCGCTGAGCGACCTCGTCCGGGTCCAGCCCATCCAGCTGGATTCGATGAGCGGCCGGGAGCCGGGTCAGCTCGGCCAGCCGACCCCGTTGGCTCGGGTGGTTGGCGACCTCGTTCGCACGGTAGGTCCCCACCAGGACCACCTGCTCGTCGATCAGGTTGCGAGCCAGGTACTCGAACAGATCCCACGTCACCGCATCGGCCCAGTGCAGGTCTTCGAACCCGACGATCACTGCGCATCGGCGTCCAGCCGCGTGATCAGCTCGAGGACGGCGACGAACAACCCGCCATGCGATGAGCCGCGCGACTCGGGCGTGGCCATCGCGGGTGTCAACCAGTGCTGCAACGTCGCAAGCTCAGGCGTCTCGCTCAACAGCAGCGGGTTCGTCCGCCGCACCTGGCGCAACAGATCGGCCAGTGGCGCCAGCGGAATGGTGTCACCACCGATGTGCGTGGACCGCCCCAGGTACAGGTCGACGCCGGCGCGGGCGGCGATCTCGCTGACGATCGTGGTCTTGCCGATGCCAGCGTCCCCACTGACCAGCACAACCGACGGCAGGCCGTTGCGCGCATCCGCGACCGCGCGATCGAACGTGGCCAGCTCGGCACGACGGCCGACGAAGTCCGATGCGGGAAGGCGGTCGTGGACGATGCCGCAAGTATTGCCTGCTTCTCGAGGAGCCCGTGCCGGGTCCCTCCGCCGAATCTGAGGGGGCATGGCCGATGCGAGCCGTCACCCCTTAGGTCGATCGTGTCTCCCCATGAACCCCATCGACACGCTCCGACACCGCACTGCCCGGCCGAGTTCGGGCCAACCGAGAACGGGCCTCCGATTCGGACTCGTCCTGCTCACCACCGCGCTCCTCGCTGCGACCGCATGTGGCACTGACCCGAGAAGCGAGTCCGGCTCGCCCACGACAACGACCACCACGCGTCGGCCGACGACCTCGACCACCACATCGGTTGCGCCGCCGACCACGACGGTGCCTCCGATCGCACGCCCGACGGCAACGATCGACGAGCTGGTCGACACTGGAGGTGCGCGGCTTCACATCCGCTGTGTCGGTCATGGCGACACCACGGTGCTGCTGATCCCCGGCTTCGGTGGCGACACCGCCAGCTGGGCCTCGATCGAGCCCGCCATCGCCAACCATGCCCGAGTCTGCTCCTACGACCGACCCGGCACCGGAACAAGCGACCCCGCCACCTCGAACGCTACGTTCACCACACAGGCACACGAGCTGCACACACTGCTCGACACCATCGGCGAACCCGGACCATACGTCGCCGTCGGCCACTCCTTCGGCGGGGCGGAAGCGATCACCTTCGCATCACTCTTCGCCGACGAGGTCGCCGGGCTCGTCCTCGTCGACGCCTCGCCCACCACCTGGCCGGCCGCGCTGTGCGCCGTCGTCGAGGACGGCTCCGAGGGCGCCGCGATGCTGCGAGGACTCTGCACCAGCTCGTTCGCGCCCACCGGGAACAGCGAGCAGCTCGATGTCGTCGCCGCCTTCACCGAAGCGGCCCAGATCAGCTCACTTGGCTCGCTTCCCATGGCCGTCATCACCGCCACCTTCCGCGAGGTCCCTGCCGACCTGGCTGCGTCAGAGGTCGAACGCCTCAACGATGCGTGGAACCAGGGACAGCAGACCTGGATGGCGCTGTCGTCCAACGCCCGCCTGGTGTCGGTCGACGACACCGGTCACAACGTCCAGATCGACCAACCCGGCGTCGTCATCGACGAGATCACCCGCCTGCTCCCGTAGCGCACGACAAACCCGACAAACCAAACCAATCCATTCACACCAAACCAAGGAGTCATCATGCACGGTCGTCCCACCACCCAGTCCCTCGGCGACACTCACGCCAGCCACCCCCACCGGTGGCGCATCCTCGGCGTGCTCGTCCTCGCCCTGCTCGTCACCTCCATCGACCACACCATCATCAACGTCGCCATGCCACGCCTGGTCGGCGACCTCGGGGCGAGCTCCGCCCAACTGCAGTGGATCGTCGCCTCGTACACCATCGTGTTCGCCGGGCTGCTCCTCACGGCAGGCAGCCTCGGTGACCGCTTCGGTCGCCGACATGCGCTCCTCGCCGGACTGGCCACGTTCCTCGCCGGCTCCGTCGTCGCCGCCAGTGCCGGATCGACGACGGCTGCTCATCGCCGGCCGCGGCATCATGGGCCTCGGCGGGGCACTGACTCATGCCGACGACGCTGTCGATCCTCGTCAACGTGTTCGGCGATCCCCGCGAACGGGCCAAGGCGATCGCAGCCTGGACGGCTGCGGCCGGCGCCGGCATCGCCCTCGGACCCATCGTGGGCGGTGCGTTGATGCGGAGCTTCTCGTGGTCCTCTGTGTTCTGGATCAACGTGCCGCTGCTCGTCGCCGCATTCATCGGCGCGGTCCACGTCGTTCCCGACTCCCGCGACCCCAATGCCACGCGCCTCGATCCGATCGGCGCAGCCCTCTCGATCGCCGCGCTCAGCACGCTGGTCTACGCCATCATCCAGGCACCCGAGCGAGGCTGGACCTCGACGACCTCACTCGTCAACTTCGCGATCGGCACGCTGATCGCTGTGCTGTTCGTCGCCTGGGAGCTGCGACGTGACGACCCGATGCTCGACATGTCACTGTTCCGCAACCGCAGCTTCTCCGCCGGCAGCATCGCACTTGCCCTGCTGTTCTTCGCGATGGCCGGCACGGTGTTCCTGCAAGCCCAGTACCTCCAGTTCATCCTCGACTACACACCGCTGGCAGCGGGCTTCGCGCTCGTGCCCGCCGCGATCGGGATGCTGCTCGGCACCGGAGCCGGCGCTCACCTCGCCGAGATGCACGGTGGACGCATCGCCGTCACCGCCGGCACCCTGATCGCCACGGCCGGCGTCGCCGTGCAAGCGGTCTTCGTCGACGGCGGCTCATATCTGCCCACCGGTATCGGGCTGCTGCTCTTCGGCCTCGGCGCCGGCATCGCCATGCCGCCCGCAACCGAAATGATCATGGCGACCCTTCCCACGGCCCGCGCCGGTGTCGGCTCGGCCGTCAACGACACCGTCCGTGAGTTCGGTGGCGCACTCGGCGTCGCGGTCATCGGCAGCGTCGCAGCCACCGCGTATGCGACGTCGATGCGCAGCGAACTCGACCAGTTCCCGAATTTGGTCGACACGGATCGCCGCATGCTCGTCGACAACGTCGGCGCCGCACTCGACACCAGCCGGCACCTCGGCGATCAGGCCGACCAGATCGCCGCCGTCGCCCGCACCGCATTCGTCGACTCGATGCACAGCTCACTGTGGATCGCCGCCGGCCTCGCCTTCTGCGCCGCAGTCGTCGCCTTCACACAGTTGCCCCATCGGACAGGTCCCGACGTGCACGCCGACCCCCATGGCCATCACCACGCCGGCCACCACCTCCACGTCGACGGTCACCGAGGTCTCCGCACCGGCGGACATGTCGGCGTCATGAACACCACCCGAGATGTCATCAGCGACGTACTCGTCATCGGTGGCGGGGCCGCCGGCCTGACGGCAGCCCTCGTGCTGGCCAGAGCCCGGCATCGGGTCACCGTGGTCGAGGACCAGACCCCCCGCAATGCAACCGTCGAGGTGTTCCACGGCTTCCCCACCCGAGACGGGTCGGCCCCTGATCGTTTCCGCACCGATGCTCTCACCGAGTTGCAGTCGTACGGTGTGAGCGTCGTCCACGGCACGGTCAGCACGGCGGCGAGCAACGATCGGTACGTGTCGATGACGCTCGCCGACGGCACCAGCCTGCGCGGCGACGCCGTCGTGCTGGCAACGGGCGTGCATGACGACCTCCCACCGATCGCCGGTCTCCGCGATCGGTGGGGCAAGTCGGTGTTCAACTGCCCGTTCTGCGACGGGTGGGAACACCGCGACCAACCCGTCGTCGTCATCGATGCCGCCCCTGGCGCCGACCACCTCGCAGCTCTCGTCCGGTCGTGGACACCGCACGTCACCGTCGTCACGGCGGACGACGTCGAGTCGCTCGAAGGCGACGGGAGCTCACTCCAGCCACGTGATGCTTCGCGACGGGCAGGTCGATCGCGGCGACGGCTGCGTTCGTGAAGGCCCCCGTCGTACCGCGCAGCTCGATCGCACGAATGCTCGGCTGCGACATCGACCCGGACGGCTACATCGTCACCAGCGACACCGGCGCCACCAGCCACCCACTCGTGTGGGCCGCCGGAGACGTGCGTCGCCCACCGCCCATGCCCCACCAAGTCATCCTCGCCGCCGCAGACGGCTCCGCAGCCGCCATTGCCATCCACAAGACCATCGTCACGCAGTCGATCCACCCCACGAACCATCCACCACAACCGAGAGAGACACCATGACCACCTTCTACGGCGAACAACACCGCCGCCTCCAAGACCAGTTCGACAGCCGTGAAATCGCCGACGTGCTCGCAGCCGCAATCGTCCGGCCCGACATCGACGACGACACCAAGGCCTTCATCGAATCACGAACATTCTTCTTCCTCAGCACTGTCAACGCAGACGGCCACCCGACCGTCTCCCACAAAGGCGGCGCCGCAGGCTTCGTTCGCGTGATCGACCAGACGACCATCGTGTTCCCCAGCTACGACGGCAACGGCATGTTCCTCTCCATGGGCAACATCGCCGGCGACGGGCGCATCGGGCTGCTGTTCATGGACTTCGAACGCCCACACCGAATCCGAGCCCACGCCCACGCCGTCGTGAGCCGTGACGACCCGATGATGGGCGACTATCCGGGTGCCGACCTCATCGTCCGGGCCGAGGTGACCGACATCTTCGTCAACTGTCCCCGCTACATCACTCCACACACGCCCGGCAGGCAGCGTCGAGATACGTGCCCGATTCGAACGGCGATTCTCCCTTGCCTGGATGGAAGAAGATCGATGCGCTGCAGCCATTCCTGCCAAGACGATTCCAGGGACTCGCCGAGGCCGAAGATGACGTGATCACCGCCGACGAGTACGGCCAACGTCTGCTCCGCGGCGACGGCTGAGACACGCACAGACGTCCACGACCGACTGATTCGAGTTCCTCGGTGAACCACACGCACATCCGTCCTCAGATGCCGACTCTCCGACCGATCATGTGGGGCTTGCTGGTCGGTGCCATTCAAGCCGCCTCCCCGGTCGCACTTCGATGGCTCGAGCCCGCGACCCTCCACGCGCTCTACATCGCGTTCATCGCCGCCGTCTACATCGGCTTCGCCGTTGCGGACGGCAGCCCACGAGTGATCGCAGTCGAGAGCTCGGTCGCCGCAGCGTTCCTAATCCTCGCCGCCGCCGGCGTCACCGGATCAGCCTGGCTGCTGGTGGCCGGCTATGCCGCTCATGGAGTCAAAGACCTCTGGCAGCACCGAACCCAATTCGTCAGCGGCACTCGATGGTGGCCCCCATTCTGTGCCACCATCGACTTCCTCGTCGCGGCGATCCTCGCGGCTGGCGTCAGCTACGGAGTGTCGTTCCACTGACCCTCAGGCCGACGTCCGGCATTGCGCCGCACCCGTCGACGGCGGCTTGACCTCTCGGCTGGCGTGGAAGAGGTCAGACAGGTGAACGGGCGCCCGAACCACCAGTGAAGAGCTCCAGGAGGCCGAAATAGCACCGTTCGTACCGGAAACGGATTCCACAAGGTGTCAGCTCAACTGGCCGACTCAACAGCGTCACCGACCGCGATGCCTCTGACCTGGGGTTTTCCGTGGAGCTAAGGAGAATCGAACTCCTGACCTCTTCCATGCCATATACCTGTGAGATGTTCGCTGACGTTCGCCGGCGTTCACCAAACACCGTGTCTATATGGGCTTTCTGTTCGTCGATGTTCGCTCTGGTTCGCTGAGACCTTGGGTTGTAGGGTGTCAACCAAGGTGTCGCCAGAAACTGGGAGGGAACTGATGGCCGCCAAGAAGAGCCGACGAAGTCGCGGCGACGGAGCCCTGTTCTACCGCGCCGACCGCGACCGCTGGATGGGACGAATCAGTGTCAACGGCAAACCCCGCACCGTCTCAGCACGCACCAAGACCGAAGCCCGCTACAAACTCGACCAACTCCGCCGCGCCGCCGACGACGGACTCCCCGTCATCACCCGCGACCGCACCGTCGCCGAACTCCTCGAACTCTGGCGCACCAAAGCACTCCCCAACCGGGACCTCTCCCCCGCCCGCATCGCCAGCCACGACTGGGCCATCCGCATCCTCACCCACGAACTCGGCACCATCAAACTCCAAGCACTCACCGTCGACGACGTGGAAGCCGCTCTCACCCGCCGCACGATCCCCGCCGACGAACAACCCACACCCCGCAAAGGACGGGGACGGGCTGCGACGAGTGCGCTTTCACGGAACTCGTTGATCAAGTTGCGCTCGACGCTGTCCCAGGCACTCACGTGGGCGCAGCGACGCGACCTCGTCACCCGCAACGTCGCCGCCCTCGCCGAGCTCCCCACCGGCGCCATCACCCAACGCACCGGCAAATCGCTCAGCGTCGAACAAGCCCGGCAACTTCTCGCCGCTGCCGCCGGCACAGAGCTCGAAGCGATGTGGACGCTCATGCTCTACCTCGGCTTGCGCCCCGGTGAAGCCGCCGGACTGTCCTGGAACGACATCGACTTCGCCAACGGCACCATCCACATCTGGCGCGCCCGCACCACCAACACCGACGGCTCCGTCACCATCGGCAACACCAAGACCCCCGGCAGCATCCGCACCCTCGAAGCCCCCGACGTCGTCCTCGAGTCTCTTGAACGTCACCAGCATCGACAAGACGAGCACGCCGCAACACTCGGCCCGGCGTGGTCCAACCCCGACAACTTGGTGTTCACCTCCCCCACCGGACGACCAGCGGATCCGAAGGCAGTGCGCAACGAGTTCGACCGCCTCATCGCCACCGCCGGCATCGAGGGGCGATGGACCCCCAACCTGTTGCGTCACACCGCCGCCAGCCTCATGGCTGACGCCGGATTGCCCATCGAACACGTCGCCGACCAACTCGGCCACAAAGACCTCCGCATGCTGCAGCAGCACTACCGCCACCGCATCAAACCCACCATCGGCGGCGCCCATATTCTCGACGACGTCCTGAACCCGCGTAGTTGACATTGTCTACGCATGTCCGTAGGGTCTGATCGTGCAGCGGAGACCTCACCCGAAGAAGGAGATCGAGAAGGCACTCCGAGAGGCTGAAGACGCGGGATTGACCGTGAGCGACGCTTCGGGCCACGGTCATTCCACCCACGTCATCAGCGGTGATCAACCTCACCCGTTCCGGGTGTGGTCCACACCGAAGAACACCGACAACCACGCCAAGCAGATCCGACGGCACATCCGTCGCAACACATGAATCGACACCACATGGACACTCACAACTTCATGCTGATCCTCGACGGCCCGATCGACGAGGCGACCAGCGACCTGCTCTTCGAAGCCGGTCTCGACGACGCCGCGATCACGGCATTCGACGGACACCCCGCCCTCGACGTCGACCGCGAAGCGCCCACGCTGCTCGACGCCATCACCTCAGCAGTCACCCAGGCCGAGTCCGTCGCTGACATCCACGTCGTACGCGTCGAGGGCGAAGAACTCGTTTCACAAGCCGACATCGCCGAACGCACCGGGCGCAGTCGCCAAGCCGTGAACCACTGGATCAAGCGTGACGCCGACAGCTCCCGCTTCCCCGCTCCCGCCTACGGCACCTCGACCAGATCGCCGCTGTGGCGTTGGACTGACGTACAGGCTTGGCTCGAACCCGACGGCCACAGCGACGATCGCGGTCGCATCATCGCCCTCGTGAACGCAACACTCCTCGCCCGCCACAACCTCCACGATGACGACGAGGGAAGGCTCGTGAGAACGCTGCTCGCTGCGAGCTGACCTGCACCTCGCAGAGGCGCGGGTGGAACGCGTTCCGACGCAACTCGTGTCAGGTGAACGACACGTCGACGCGTCCGAGGCCGTGGTCGAACTCGCAGACGATCTCGTCGCCGGCCGCGACCGGGATCGCCTTGACGAAGGATCCGGTGAGGATGACATCGCCGGGTGAGAAGGAGATGTCGAACTCGGCGAGCTTGTTGGCAAGCCAGGCAACAGCGGTGACCGGGTTTCCGAGGACTGCGGACGCCTCGCCTTCCTGCTCGATGGCGCCGTTGCGCGACAGTGTGCCGCGTACGCGGCGGATGTCGATCTGGTCGAGGCGGCGCGGGTTCGCGCCGAGTACTGCGGCTCCGCAGGCGGCGAGGTCAGCGATGGTGTCGACGATGCCGAACCCGGGTCCGACCTCGACTCGGAAGTCGACGATCTCGATCGCGGGGAGCACGTACTCGGTGGCTCGCACGACATCGGCCGGCAGGACGCCGGGGCCCTCGAGCTGAGAGCCGATCACGAACGCGATCTCCATCTCGACCAACGGTCGGATGAGACTGGCGCTGCCGATCGGGGTGGATTCGGGCAGGAACATGTCGTCGGTCATGGCGCTGAAGTCGGGCTCGCTGGCTCCGGCCATCTCCTGCATCGCCTTGGAGGTGAGCCCGACCTTGTAGCCCTTGATGCGTGCGCCTTCCGCGAGGCGCCGGGCGATGAAAATCTCTTGCACTCGGTAGGCGTCTTCGACGTCCATGTCGGGATAGGTGGCGGTGAGTCGTGGGATCGGAGTCCCGGTGCGGTGCGCTTCGCGCAAGGCCTCTGCGATCTCGTTTCGGGCGGCCTGGTCCAAGCTCATGACGGTGTTGCCTCGACCGCGGCGCGGACGGTGTGGAGCGCGGCGGTGCTGGCGGTCGCGAGCGCAACGGTGTCCATCGTGACTGACACCATCTGGAAGCCTTGAGCGACCCGGCGCGGAGCGACCAGTTGGTTGGACAGCACGGCGAGTGCGATGCCCGCCGCCGATGCGGCGGCGATGGTGCGGGTGAGTGCATCGTCGAAGATCTCATTGCCGTCGTTGTCGCCGGGCGGAAGCCCGAGCGCGATCGAGAGATCGAAGGGCCCGACGAACAAGGCGTCGACGCCGGGGACGGCGGCGATGGCTTCGACGTCGGCGAGGGCTTGTGCTGTTTCGATCATCGGGATGACGGTGACGCGCTCGTTGGCGGATCGCATGTACCCGGCTCCGTCGCGCGTGCCGACTCGGATGGGGCCGAGGCTTCGTCGGCCTGCGGGCGGGTAGCGGCAGGCGTCGACCGCGGCGCGTGCGTCGTCGGCGGTTTCGATCATCGGGATGAGGATGGCCTCGGCACCGGCGTCGAGCATTCGTCCGATGATCCCGGGTTCGTTCCAGGGGACGCGCACGACGCTGGCCAGCCCGTGGATGTCGGCGGCGCGGATCATGTCGAGTGCGCCTTCGTAGCCCATGCTGCCGTGTTGCATGTCGATGAGCACCCAGTCGAAGCCGGCCTTGCCGATGACCTCGACGCCGAGGGCTCCTGGCATCATGCACCATGCCCCGTACGTGACGTCTCCGTCGGCCCAGCGTTGACGGAGCGACGGTCGCTCGGTCGTCACGCCTGTTCCTCGGCGCTCAGCGAGGCGGGGCCGAGTGCGACGCCGCGAACCTGGCGTGAGTTGGTCGGTTGGTGGCCGACAGCGTGCTTGGGTGCGGGGATTTCGGCGACGGTGTTGGTGAGCCGTCCGACGTCGGTGACCTCGACCTCGACGACGTCGCCGAGTGCCATCGGGCGCGAGTTGGCGGGTGTCCCGGTGAGCACGATGTCGCCGGGGAGCAGGGTGATGTGACGGCACAGGTCGGCGAGCATGTAGTCGATGCCGTAGGTCATTGCGTCGACTGGGTCTTCCTGGACGACGTTGCCGTTGAGGTAGGTCCGCACCGTCGACTGGCGGATGTCGACACCGCGGACGATTCCAGGCCCGACCGGGCAGAAGCCGTCCATTCCCTTGACTCGGAGCATTCCGCCGGCGTCGGTGTCGCGGTAGTCGTGGCAGCCGACATCGTTGGCGGGCGCGAAGCCGGCGAGGTAGGACCAGGTGTCCTCTGGTGCGATGTTGCGCATCGGTTTGCCGATGATTGCCGCGATCTCACCTTCGTAGTTCAGGTACTGGCAGTCGGCGGGGCGCAGCAGCATGCCGCGGTGCGAGTTCATTGCGGTGGTCGGCTTCTGGAAGTAGGTCGGTGTTGCGCCCATCGCCACGCCGAACTCGATCGCCCGGGACGGGTAGTTGAGGTGAACGCACAGGATCTTCGTCGGGTCGCATGGCGGCAGGTAGGTCGCTTCGGATTCGGCGACGCGTCGGCCGTCGCCGAGCACCAGTTCGTCGCCGTCGGGTTCGACCCAGTGCGGGATCCCGTCGTGCAGGATTCGCCGCCACTCCTCTCGTTCGCCCTCGAGCACGTTGGGTCGGGCGGTGACGCTCATGCCGGCTGCCTGTCGTTGGTGAGGTCGAACCACACGTGCACCTGACCGGTGCCGAATGCGTTCTCGTACTCCGAGAGCTGAGCGCCAGGGGCGTTCCAGTCGCGTCCGCCGAGGGCGCCGGCCATGATCAGGTAGTGACCGAGCAGGCCTTCGGGCTTGAACGGCTTGTAGTCGGGATAGGAATCGATGACGCCGGCGTGTTCACCGCGTGCCCATCTGGCGAGGACGGCCTCGTCGAATGCGCGGGCCTCAGCCGAGATCACGTGCTCGGCGGCGGTCTTGACGTGATTGCTGGACGTGTCGAGCGTGGGAAACCGATGACTCATCCCGCCCGACGCGAGGATCCCGACGCGCGCGTCGCTGCGGGCGATGGCGTCACCGAGCGCCGCTCCGAAGTCGAGGAAGTTGTGCGCTTCGGCATGCTGGCAGATGCCGATCCGCAGCACCGGTCGATCCCACTGGAGGTGATGGACGAGGTTGATCGTCGGGTACTGGATCGCGATGTGGTCGCTGGTGGTGTTGAACACCGGCAGCAGCCGCGCCTGCCGGCCTCGGCGACCAGCGCCGCAAGTGCCGGGGCGCCCGGGAAGTCATAGGGCAGGTCGGTGATCATCATCGGCAGTTCGTCCGACGTATAGACGCCGGAGTAGCGGTCGGCGCCGGCCACCACATGGAACGCCGTCGTGAACCAGTGCGTGTCGATGATGACCAGCGTGTCGACGTCGGCGGCGTCGAGCCGGGCCCGGATGTCGGCGAAGCCGGCGACCAGCGTGGTGTCGTAGCCGTCGTTCATCGCGATCCGACCTGGCTCGGGGATCATGATCCCCGGCTGGTGGGCGACGAGTGCTGCGGCGTTGATCGTTCCCATGTTCATGCTCCTGTGTGTGCTGAGGTGGTGAGTGAGTCGTGACGGGTTGCGATGTTCTTGACGTCGCAGAAGAAGTCGAAGCTCCACGTTCCGCCCTCGCGGCCGATGCCGGAGTTGCGGGCACCGCCGAACGGTGCGGCGAGTTCGCGCACGTAGTAGCAGTTGACCCACACCGTGCCGGCGACCAGCCGATCGGCGACGTAGGTCGTGCGGGTCTCGTCGCAACCGAACAACGTCGCGGCGAGGCCGTACTCCTGGTCGTTGGCGACCGCGATCGCCTCGTCCGTCGTCGGCAACGGTGTGCCAGCTGAGCACGGGGCCGAACACCTCGCTGCGGAACAGTTCGGAATCGTGGGCGACCTGGTCGAACATGGTCGGCTGGAAGTAGAAGCTCGCCGGCGTCGTGGCGGCCTCCGCCCCACAACACCCGGGCGCCATCCTTGACTGCCCGTTCGACGAACCCGTCCACGCGGGCCGCGTGCGTGGGATGGATCAGCGGGCCGATGCGTGTCTCGGGCAGACGCGGGTCGCCAACGACCAACGCCGCGGCGTTGGTTCGGACCTTCTCGAGCAACTCGTCGGCAACCGAGGCGTCGACAATGATCCGAGTCCCGGACAGACACACCTGGCCGGCGTTCAGTGTACTGGGCGACGATCGTTTGCGCGGCGGCGTCGAGGTCGGCGTCGGCGAGCACGACGAACGGCGACTTGCCACCGAGTTCGAAGCTGACCGGTGTGAGTGTCTCGGCAGCCGGCGCCGCCCAATTGAACGCGCGGTCGGCGTCGAGCCGGTGAAACTGATCCGGTCGATGTCGGCATGTGCGACGAGCGCCGCGCCGGCAGTGCTCGCCGATGCCCTGCACGATGTTGAGCACACCGTCGGGAAGACCCGCTTCGGCGCTGAGTTGGGCAAGGAGCCAGCGGTCAGCGGCGCCCACTCGGGCGGTTTGACCACGATGGTGTTGCCGGCCGCCAAGGCTGGTCCGACTTTCCATGTGGTCAGCATGAACGGTGCGTTCCATGGGGTGATGAGCGCAGCGACGCCACTCGGGTCGAACCGCACTCGGTTGCTGACCTCGGGGGGACTCGATGGTCTCGCCGAGCGTGAGCGGTTCTCGGCGAAGAACGAGATGTTGGCGCGGCACGAGGAATGACGGCGTGCGTTCAGACCCGACAGCAGCGAACCGTTGTCGACCGATTCGACCGTCGAGATCTGCCTCGACGTGATCGTTGATCAGTTGAGCGGACCGGCCCAGGATCGGTGCCCGACCAGCGGGTCCGAGCGCCGCCCACGCCGGGAACGCTGCGCGTGCGCGTCCACGGCCGCGTCGACGTCGGCTGGTCCGCCGGCGGCTACGTCGGCGAGGTGGCTGCCGTCGATCGGTGAGCGGTCCTCGAAGCGGTCCTCGGAGGCGACCCAGCGACCGTTGATCCAGTGGTCGGTGTGGACCTCGACGCCGTCGACGGTGCTCACGTTGGTGGTGCTCAGGTTGGTGGAGTTGCTCATGCTGGTGTGCCTGGGTCGATCAGAAGCCGGCGGTCACGCGGGGCAGCCCGAGCAGGGAACGGCCGAGCGTCTGAGCGGCGATGTCGTAGTCCGGAGTAGGTGTGGGCGCCGGTCATCTTCGAGTCGCGCCACAGGCGCTGCATCTCGTTGTGCTGGAACCAGGCGCTGCCGCCAGATGCTGTGAACAGCCGATCGACGGCTTCGATCGCCAACTTCGTTGCATACGCCTGGTTCGAACGCCAGTACACGTCTTCTTCCGGGGATGGGAGCACTCGTGACCGTGCCTTCTGTGTGAACGCCGACCAGTCCGCGAGCAGCGTGGCATAGGCGGGCGCGGACCTGGTGGTGCGACTCGGCGAGGCGCATGTACGCAGGTGCCGTCGTCCCGACGTTCGCACCGGTGTACGCACGTACGCGGGGGTGGACACCTTCTCGGCGTAGACCTCGAGGAATCGGCGGGCGATGCCCACCGACACTGGCGGAGAAACCCATCGCGAACCAGTGCGCAAAGTGTGTATGGAAGATCTCGCCGTCGTTGCTGCCGAATCCCTTCGAGAGTCCACACATCAAACCGACCTGCGACTCGATTCGGTGCTCAGGGACAAAAACGTCGTCGACGAGCAGCGTCTTCGATCCGGTGCCGTTGAGACCTGCGACGTACCAGTCGTCGTGGATCACGTAGTCCCGTCGGGGAACGATGGCGAAGTGCGTCGCGACGTTGCCGCCCAGGATCGGGTCGGGGCGGAGGAACCCGAGGATGGCCCACGTCGCATGGTCGCAACCACTCGACCACGTGAAGCGTCCCGAGAGACGAACGCCGCCATCGACCGGCGTCGCCTTGCCGAGCGGCGCCACCGACGACGACACCAACGCAGTCGGGTCGTCGTCCCAGATCTCGTGCTGCAACTCGTCGGACATCAACGCGATCATGTGCGAGTGCTGGGCCAGCAGCCCCGACGCCCACGCCGTCGACGCACATGCACCCGCGATGTCGACGACCGCAGGGCCGTACACGTCGGCCCCCACCTCCACACCACCGAAACGCTTCGGCTGGAACGCCAGGAAGAACCCCGCATCTCGCAGCGCGGCGATATTCGTGTCCCTGCTCTGCCTGCAACACGTTGCCCGTGATCAGTGGCAGTACTTCGGCGACACGTTCACCGAACGCTGTCGTCGAGTGCCCGGCAGCGTGCGCGATCTAATCGACATGGAGACCCCCGTCTCATCACGGAACGAAAATTATTGGACCGCACGTTCCTGTTGGAATGCTTGGTACATTAACGATGGATTGGGGTACTGTCAAGGACATGTCGGCGAGAACCACGAGAGCGAACGGCCGAGCGTCACGGCGCCAGATCCTCGACGCGGCCGCCGAGATCGCCAGCGAGTGCGGATACCAGGGCACCAGTATCAGCGAGGTGTCGAAGCGCTCCGGCCTTCCGAAGAGTCTCTATCTACTGGCACTTCGAGAACAAGGAAGATCTCTTCATTGCGGTGATCAACGACAGCTACGAGCGGTGGCGCGACGAACTCGCCGCATCACGGACCAGAGCAGACGGCAACGACGGACACCACTTCGAGAACCTCTACGCCAACCTCGGTCGGTTCCCCGATTTCGTCGCCTCGGCCTGATAATGACCCTCGAACGTGTGCCCGACGCCGGCCA